>JAFKMU010000010.1 GCA_017305195.1 Verrucomicrobiota bacterium
GAGAAAGCATCGCTCCTCGTGCGTTTCTACTCCCGCGTCGATACCGACTGGTGCGGCAAGGGCCATCTCGTGGCCTGGGACAGCCTCGCGCTGCCCGGCTCGATCCTCACGCAGCCGAAGGCCGCCCCGGCCCTCGTGCCGAGCTTTGAAATCACCAAGCGCACCGGCGACCGCTTCGAGGTGCGCACCGGCGATCTCGACCTCATCCTCGATCCCACGGAGGGCGGGCTTTCGCTCATCCGTATTCACGGCGAGGACGTGCTCACCGCCGCGCCGCAGCTCAACGTCTGGCGCGCCCCGACCGACAACGACGGCATCAAGCTTTGGACCGGCCAGGACGGAAAGCCGCTCGGCCGCTATCGCGCGCAGGGCCTCGACAAGGTCGTTACCCGCCTCGTCAGCTCCACCTTCCGCCAGTCGAAAGACACCGGCGCGGTGTGGACGTATCGGTTCGAATCCACGGGCCGCGAGAAATGGGACGACTTCTCCTGGAGCTACCGCGTGTCGCTCCCGGGCGAGGGCGTCGTCCGCATCGCGGCGCAGATCGAGACCGGTAAGGAAATCTCCGATCCGCCGCGCATCGGCCTCCTCTTCCGGGTCGCCCCGGGCTTTGAGGACCTGAGCTGGCTCGGCCTCGGGCCGCTTGAGAACTACCCTGACCGTCAGGCGTCCTCATGGGAGGCCGTGCATCAGAGCACCGTCACCAATGAGTATGTGCCCTATGTGATGCCGCAGGAGCACGGGCTGAAGTGCAACACGCGCTGGATCGCGCTGAACAACGGCGAGAACGAACTCCGCGTCACCTCCGCCGCGCCGATCGCCTTCTCGGCGAGCCACCTGCACGCGCAGGATCTCACCGAGGCGAAACACACGATCGACCTCGCGCCGCGCGACGAAGTCTGGCTCTCCATCGACGCCGCCCACCGTGGCCTCGGCACCGCCAGCTGCGGCCCCGACACCACCGAGCCCTACAAGATCAAGGCGAAGCGCTTCGCCCTCGATCTGGAGTGGACGGTGAGTTGACGGAAAGTCGGATTCTGGCATTCGGAAGTGGGAAGTCGGCGCAGGGGCGCAGTCAGAACATGGGTAACACATCAGGTTCAGAACATAGGTAACACCTGATAAGGTTTTGGGTACACATTGGGGATGGTTGGGCGACAGCCTTGGAATTGCAGCCGCTTTACCCCAGCAGTTTGGTTCTTTTTCCCTCTGCCGCCCAAGGCACCAGCAAATGGCTCTCGGAAACCGCCTGAACCATGGCTTGGCCTTATGCAGTGGTGAACCACTTCGGTAAGGCATCACATCAATGGCGGGTTTTAGGTCAATTATCAGCGGGAAAATGCCACCAGATTGGCGTCGCTGGTCGGGAAAAGGCACATCACAAAGCAGAAATTGATTAACGCCCTGTCGCGGCCATCTCGTAGGGTGTCGAGTCCCTCGAGATGGAATCCTCCCCTACCGCACCCTCAGATCAGAAGCAGTGGAAAGTCGGCACCCTCACCTACACCAAGGCGGGTCTCCTCGGTCTCTTTGCCTGGCTGCTCTGGGGCGACTTTTGCTTCACCATCATGGAGCAGGTCATTCCCAGCATCATGCCGCTCAAGTTCAAGGAACTCGGCGCGAGCAACACTCTGATGGCCCTCATCATGACCAGCGTGCCGAGCCTGCTCAGCACGGTCTTCAATCCGATCATCAGCTTTCGCAGCGACCGGACGCGGACAAAGTGGGGGCGTCGTATTCCCTACCTCCTGGGCACGGTGCCATTTCTCAGTTTCGCCCTGCTGGCGCTGGGGGTGCAGGGGCCGGTGGGCGGGTGGATTCAGTCGGTCGCCAGCACCTGGTTCTCCGGCCTGTCGATGCCGACGGTGCTGCTGATCTACATCTGTTTTTTCCTGCTGATCTTCAATTTCTTCAACATCTTCGTCAGCTGCATCTTCTGGTACTTCTTCAACGATGTGGTGCCGGAGAAGCTCATGGCGCGGTTTGTCTCCTGGTTCCGTATCGTGAATGCCGGGGCCAGCACGTTGTACAACTGGTTCATCTTCAAGCACGCCGAGACGCACTTCATGGAGATCTTCATCGGCGCGGCCGTGCTTTATCTCATCGGCTTCGGCCTTATGTGCGTGATGGTGAAGGAGGGGAAATATGCCCCGCCGCCGGAGAATATCGGGAACAAGAAAGGCGCGGTCGCCTCGGTGAAGACCTATTTCACCGAGTGCATGACGATCAGGCACTACTGGTTCCTTTATCTTACCACCTTCGGAGGAGCCATTACGGGCAGCGCCAATCTGTACATCATCTTTCAGCAGCGGTATCTCGGTCTCGACCTTGAGCATATCGGCAAGCTGAGCGCGATTAACAATATCTCTTATATCGTCTGGATCGCCATCCTGGGATTCCTCGCGGACCGGTATCACCCGCTCCGCATCACGATCATCGGCAAGATCGCCGCGCTGTGTCTGGCCCCTCTCGGTTTGATCTGGCTGTTCTGGAAACCCTCGGCCGAGGTGGTGTTTTACTTCTATGCCGTGCTGGGCATGGTGGGAACGACTGCGATCGGCGCCCTGCAGGCGATCGTGGAGATTCCGCTTTTGATGCGTATTTTCCCGCGAGCGCAGTATGGCCAGTATTGTTCGGCCCGGGCCATGTGCGGGAGTTTCTTCGGCATCACGGCGGGCGCGACGACGGGTGTGATCCTTGACCATTTGTACGGAAAATTTGGGGATCGTGTGTACCTGTTTCTCCCGTTCTGGAGTATCGCGGGATTGTCGATCACGATCGTCTGCCTGTTCCTGCTCTATCGGAGCTGGCAGCAGTACGGCGGCTTTGAACACTACGTGGCTCCCATTCCCGGGCACCAGAAAGACAGGCAGCCGCCGCAGAACTGCCCGGCCGGGGTTTCCTGAGTCAGCTCAGGACAAACCGTGCCGGGATTCCGCCCTGGGAGTGCGGAGCGACCCAGGCGTCAAACTCACCGGCCTCGGGAGCGTAGGTGCCGTCCCGATGATGGAACGCGAGATCGCCGGGGTTGAGCAGGAAGCTGACCTCCCGGGCCTCGCCTCCGGCCAGCGCGATGCGCTGAAAGGCCTTGAGCTCCTTGACCGGCCGCGTGACGCTGCCCACGAGATCGCGGATGTAAAGCTGCACGACCTCGGTGATCGGCTGGCTTCCCGTATTGGCGATCTGCGCGCTGATACGGAAGGACTCGCCTTCCGCCTTCACCTGCGTCGGTCCATACGAGACCATCGAGTAGCTGAGCCCGAAGCCAAAAGGGAACTGCGGCGTGGTCTCGGCGTCCAGATAGCAGGAGCAGAAGCCGACCGGATCGAGCGGGGTGCCCATCGGCATCTTGCGCTCCACCTCGATGGGCGGGCGACCGGTGTTCTTGTGATTGTAGTAGAGCGGGATCTGGCCGACGGTGCGCGGGAAGGTCACGGGCAGCTTTCCCGACGGGGAGAGGTCTCCGAATAGCAGGTCGGCAATGGCCGGGCCGCCCATCGTGCCGGGGTGCCAGGCGACCAGGAGGCCCGGGATGTTCTCGGCGATCCACGGGATGGTGAGCGGACGACCGGTGATCAATACGACGACCACCGGTTTGCCGAGGGCGTGGATTTTTTTCACCAGGTCGAGGTGATGTTCCGGCAGATCCAGGAAGGCCCGGCAGTGAGATTCGCCGCTGAGCCGTTCGCCCTCTCCGAGGAAAAGCACCACGTTTTCGCAGGCGGAGGCGGCTTGAAGCGCGGCGGCGTCTGTCTCGGAATGCGGCGCGGCTTCGTCGGTGAAGGCTCGCACGTAGTGAACCTGGGTGGACTCTCCGGCGGCATCCCGGATCGCTGCCAGGGGGGTGCGAATGTCGGGCAAATGACGATCAAAAGCCCAGCAGCCGATCTGGTCCAGCGGACTGTCGGCCAGTGCTCCGATGACAGCAAGGGAACCGGCTGCCTTGCGGAGTGGGAGCACGGAGCCTTCGTTTTTCAACAGAACGCAGCTTTCCCGCGCGAGCTGCCGGGCCAGGTCGAGGTCTTCCGGCCGGGCCTCAAAAGGGGCTGGCGGGAGAGGCGGCAGTGGGTTCTCAAAGAGGCCGAGGCGGAACTTGATCCGGAGGATGGAACGAACGGCGTCGTCAATACAGGAAAGCGGAATCTCGCCGCTGGAGACGAGCGACTCGAGGTGATCGAGGTAGCATGTGCTCTCCATCTCCATGCTGACCCCTCCCAGCACGCCCTCGCGGGCGGCCTCGCGGCTGTCCGCGCAGAAGCCATGCACGATCATCTCCTGGATCGATGTCCAGTCGCTGACGACAAAGCCGTCGAATTTCCACTCGTCGCGCAGGATCTGGCGCAGGGTGAAGGCATTGCCGCTGGCGGGGACGCCGTCGATTTCGTTGAAGCCCGACATGAGCGTGCAGACTCCGGCGTCGACGCAGGCCTGGAAGGGCTTCAGGTAGACATCGCGCAGGGTGCGTTCCGGGATGTCGGCGGTGTTGTAATCGCGTCCGCCCTCGGTGGCGCCGTATCCGACGAAGTGTTTGGCGCAGGCGGCGATGGAGTCGGGCCGCGAGAGGTCGTCTCCCTGGTATCCGCGCACCATGGCGGCGCCCATCGCGCCAGCGAGCACGGGGTCTTCCCCCGCGCCCTCGGCGATGCGGCCCCAGCGGGGATCGCGGGCGATATCGACCATGGGGCTGAAGGTCCAGCGCACTCCGGTCGCGGAGACCTCGCGGGCCGCCGTGCGGGCGGCTTTTTCGACGAGGTCGGTATTCCACGAAGCGGCCTGTCCCAGTGGAATGGGGAAGATGGTGTGATAGCCGTGGATGACATCGCGCGCGATGAGAAGCGGGATGCCGAGGCGCGATTCCTGCGTGCTGACGCGCTGAAACTCTGCGACTTTTGCCGCATCGAATTCGTTGAACAGGCTGCCGACGAGACCCTGGCGAACGAGTTCCCTATTGGCGTCGCTGGAGCTGTGGACCTGGACCATTTGCCCGATTTTCTCGCGCAGGGTCATTTGGGAAAGGAGATGCTGGATGCGGTTTTCGATGGTCATGGATCAGGCAAGACGGAGTCGGAGGGCGTCGTGGTTTTTCTCGGCGAGCAGGGCTTGCGCATATCGCGCGAAGTGGCCCCGCAAATCGTGGGTGTAGGATTGGAGGATGCCGCGTCCGGTGGCATTGGGATCACCGGCGAGGAGGAGTCCCATGGCGAGATAGACCTCGCGGAGTGAGAGGTTGCGCGGATCGGTTTCGATGAGATTGTCCGTGGCCTGGTCGCGCAGGGCCGAGAGTTCCGTAATGGCGTGCCCGGCCACTCCGGGTTTCTCCAGCAGATCCTCAAGGGCGTGGGCGAGCGAGGGATGGGGGATCATGGCTGAGGCGAGGGCGACGGCGCGGCAATGGGAAAAGGAGGCGTGTTCGTCGAGCGAACGGATTTTTGCTTCGATGGCGGGAATCGCAGAGGGATCGCGGGTTTTTCCCAGAGCGATAATGACCGAGTCGAGCCAGCTCATACTCGCGCCGAACTGCCCCATGCCGCGGTAGTTCCACCCTTCGTCCCAGGGGGTGTCGTACACGATGGCCGCGAGAGGGGAAGCCGCTGCGGGTTCGCCCATCATGCCCAGGATGCGTGCGGCATCGGCTCGGCGCTCCGCATCGGAGTGGAGGATCTCGGTGAGGCGGGCGCGGGTGTTCCTTGGGTGCGCGAGGAGGATGGCGATGTTCTTCAGATCGCGCCAGTCGGCGGCAAGGGCCTGCTCCAGAGCGGCGGAGTCCAGGGGGAAGGAGTCCTCTTGCTCCAGATTCACCGGCTCAATGATGCCGATGGCGACGAGCTTGCGCTGGAGAGCGCGAATGTCGAGATGACGGGGAGCCACGCCGGTCCGGGCGGATTCCGCTGCGGCCAACCCGGCGGCAAAACCCTGGTTTTGTACATCGGCCTGCATGCGCAGCAGGGGCAGCGCGTCGCGATGGGCGCTCATTCCCAAGCCTGTAACCAGGACGCCATCGACGCCTTGCGGTACCATGCAGCGGTAAGGCACCTGGGCCGACATGGGATCGTGATCGGGAGCAACCATCATGAAAACGGGGTGAACCGTGAAGCCGTGCGTGTCGAAGTTGCTGTGTGCGATGTAGACGGTGTCGGGAAAGGTGCGCCCGGCGAGAATATCCAGAGGGGAAATCTCGATCTCGCCGATGATCTGGCGACGCTCGCGGGAACTTACGATGGAGACCGTGTCGAAGGCGTCGGGGTACTTCGCCCGAGCCTCGACAAAGGCGCTCGTGACGCCTACGGGGTCGGTGTCGTCGATGAAGGTGTGGTCGGAGTTTTGATACTGGGATGTCAGCGTCTTGCGGGGCGACAGGCCGGTGCCTTGCACCGCGAGATGGTCCGCCCCGATGAGGCGACATGGCGCTCCCGCCGCAGCGGCGATATCGGAGTCTCCGGTGGCATCGACGACGGCGCGGGTATGAACAAGCCCGCTGCCGAATGGGGTGGAGACCAACAGCCCGTCGATCCGGGAGCCAGCCATCCTCACGCCGAAAGCGAACGACCCCATCCAGGCATCTCCTCCCGCGTCGCGGAGCAGGCGCTGATAGACGCGGGACTTGACCTCGGGGCTCCAGCCGGAGCCATCCTTGCTGCGGCTCCAGGAGTCGTATTGGCTGACCTCCCGATCGAGCTCGGTGGTGAATCCGGTGCGATTACCAAACCAATAGGCGCTGATGAGCCCAAGGGTGCCGACCCCGCCGAGGCCGTGCTGCGTCTCCAGGACCAGAGTGGATACGCCGGAGCGTGCGGCCGCAATCCCGGCCGGCGCTCCGCCCGTGCCGCCTCCCGAGACCACGACATCGTAGTCCCCGAGGACCGGGAAGCTCCACTGCGGAAGATCGAGCATGCCGCGATCAGTGCGCAGAAAGGCTGGGGCAAACTGGTAATCACCGGGCTCGTTGCCTCCGGTTTGTGCGTACAGAGTCTGGCTGGCGGGCCGGGATTCCACGGCGGCGGCGAGTTTCCGGCCGACATCGCGCGCGAAAGGTATCCAGACGGCGGGATCGAGGCATTCGGCTGCGCCTTCGGCAGTGACAGGGAGCAGGCTGCTCAATACCCAAAGGCCCGGGGCGGGCTGGAGATCCTGATCCGCCAGGTCCTCCAGGCTGGCTTTCGCGCCGGAGGCTGCGGCTATCATGCGCGAGGACGGGCAGGTCAGGAGGTCTGCGGTAATGAGAACGGACTCATCCACAAGAAGCGCGCGTGCGGCGTGCTCCGTCAGCATCGGATTGGTCCCGAGCGTGGAGGCGTCGATGGAGAGTTGAAATGCGCGGTAGTTTTTTGGTCCGTCTCCGTTCTCACTGGGAAAGATAAAGCCGGGCGAGAGTTCCGTGATGGCTCCGGGCCAGGAGGAGGGCAGGTTTTTCCCGAGGACAGTCCACCCGACAGTAGTCGCAACCCCGGTGCGTTCCTGAAAATTCAACCCGGCCAGACGCGCGACGAGTCCGTGATCCGATGCGTCCAGAATGTGACGACACGTTACCGCAATCAACGAAGAGCGGGTGGCGAGGATCGCGCCGCCGATGCGTCCCGAGTGATCCTTCAGAATGGCAATGGGACGAGCTTGGAAAAGGAAGGGGATGCGGGCCTCGATCAGGGCGTTTTCGAGCACGCGCTTGATCGCGCCGGGCCGGACGGGATCGGGCGAGGAATTGGTGAAGATCGCCCGCAGCAGCGGATCGGATTCCCTCCAGTCGCCAGGCCACAGCCGGAATGTCCCGGCGAAATCGCTGCCGACATAGGGCTGGTCGCTGATCAGCATGGCGAAAGATCCGGCTCGCTGGATTTCCAGCGATGCGGCGACGGCGGCCGTCGATGAGCCGACGACAAGGATGTCGACATCCTGGTAGAGAGGTACGGAGAGTGAAGGCATGGAGAGGACCACGCAGGTCGATGATGTCCACCATAGAACGGCTGGCGCGGATCGCGTTAACCGGAAGCCGACCTGGCATGTGTTCTTTCCTGATGTCCTGATAGAGCTGCTCTTTGCGGAAGGCCGGAAGTCAGAAATCAACACATCGGCAGACAGGAGGTTGCTCACCTGGAATCCGGGTTTGGGTTACTGTGACCACGAAATCTCAACCCCTCCGCTTCTCTTCCTTGCTCCCGATGAAGACCCTAGTTGCTGCTCTCTCCGCCTTTGTCCTGTCCGGTATTCTCTTATGGGCCGAAGGGCCGGATCTCCTGGAAAACGCCAAATCCGACCCCGGTTCGCTCAAGGAGCACAAAACGGTCGTCACTCCGCCCGGAGCAGACGGGGCGATACGGGTGGAATACAATGCCGACGCGGGATACCCCGGCGTGCAGATTCCCGCGCCGCCCGAGGGATGGGATCTCTCCGGTTTCACGGGCGTCGAGGCGGAGATCACCAATGACGGGACCACCGCAAAGTCTTTTGCCCTGCGCGTGGATAACAAGGGCGGAAGCAACGCCAGCAACACCGAGGCGGTGAAGGTCGGCCCCGGGGAGACGAAAAAGGTCCGCGTGCGTTTTGGCTATTCCTATGGCGGCAATCCCGCCTATCAGCTCGACCCCTCCGCCGTGATGGCGCTGCTGTTTTTCGTGAGCAAGCCGGCGGATGGCGGGGCGTTTGTGATCAAGAGCGTCGCGCCGTTCAAGGAGGAGGGAAATCCCGCTCCGGCAGCCGCAGCAGCCAAGCCCGCCGCAGCCGCGGGCGGAGAGGGTACGGCCTCTCCGAGCATCGGGGGCGAACTGCTCGACCTCGCGAAGGGCACGGCGGGCTTCAAGTTCTTCCACTCCAGCGGAGTGATGGAGGGCGACAAGCTCAAGGTGACCTTTTCCACCGGTACGGATTATCCCAACGTGCAGTTCCCGATCCCGGCGGGCGGCTGGAACCTCTCGGCCTTCGGCGGCGTGGAGGTCACCGCGACGAACACATCAGGCGCGCCGATCACCGCCGTGTTGCGGGTCGACAATCCCGGCGACTGGAAGCAGAGCCCGTGGAACTCCCAAAGCGTGAAGATCGCTCCCGGTGCGACGCAGGTCTTGCAGGCGGTCTTTGGAAAAAACAACGGCCAGCCCGGCTATCCGCTGGATGCGAAGAAGATCTCGGCCATCCAGGTTTATGTCGTGAAGCCCAAGGAGGAGATCACCCTGCTGCTGAGCAACCTCAAAGGCTACGGCAGCCCGGCCGCAGTGGCGGGCAAGTCCACGCTGACGACTCCCGCCGACCGCGACACGCCGGTGACGCCCCCGGACTGGCTGGGCAAGCGTCCTCCGGTGGCGGGCGACTGGACGCTGACCTTTGAGGATGACTTCAACGGCTCCACGCTCGACAGCTCGAAGTGGGAGGCCAGCAACAGCCACTTCAGCAAGTTCTTCTATTACCAGAAGGAGAAGGCGCGCGTGGAAAATGGCGTGCTGAAGCTGGGCGCGGAGAAGAAAGCCGTCGAGGGGCGCGAGTACATTTCCGGCCAGGTGACCGGTTTTGGCAAGTGGGCGCAGAGCTACGGGTACTTCGAGGTGCGGGTGAAGCTTCCGACCACGCGGGGGTTCTGGCCCGCCTTCTGGCTCATGCCGGATCGCGATGTCAACGGGCCGACCGACCAGCAGTCGATCTGGAATCGCAACTCGACCAAATGGGGCGGGATGGAGTTCGACATCCTCGAGCACCTGAGCGAATGGGGGCCGGGCCGTCACAATATCGCGGTGCACTGGGATGGCTATGGCGACCAGCATCAGGCCTGGGGCGATGCCAATATCTACTACGGACCCACTCCCGACGGATGGCATGTCTTTGGCATGCTCTGGGAGCCCGGCAAGCTCACCTGGTATATTGATGGAAAAAAGACGGCGGAATGGGAGAATCCGCGAGTGGGTTCCGTGCCCGGTCATCTGTTGCTTAGCCTGCAACTCGGCGGCTGGGCCACGAAGGACATCGATCTTTCGAAAATCGACGAAACCTTCGATATTGATTATGTCAAAGTCTGGCAGCGCAAGGATCTCGCGGAAGCTGCCAGCAAGGTCGATCTCAGCATCCCCGCCAAGAAGTAACTTATGAAATCCCTCGTCCTCATTTCCGCCCTCTGTCTTCCCTCGCTGCTCCTCGCGGAGGGAACTATGCCGTCGCCGACGACGGAGGCTCCCACGCGCGCCGTGATCGATCTTGCCGCGCCGGGAGCGGAAAAGCTTCTGATCCCGAGCCATGCCTCGCAGGTTCAGGTGCAGCAGTCTGCTGCTGGCGGCATTGACGTGTCCGTCGCCGCCGGGCCTGCCGGCTTTCCGGGCGTGCGGATCGAGCCCCCGAACGGCGCCTTTGACCTTTCTGGCGCTGGGTTCGTCGAGATGCGGGTGACAAACACCGGCTCCGCCATCATCAGCGCGACGCTTCGGGTCGACTCCGGGGAGAGCAGCACCAGCGGGTCGGCCTACTTGAAACCCGGCGAGACGGGGACTGCGCGCGCCTTCTTTGCTTCCCCCGGCAAGGGCTCCAATCCCCTCGATCCCGCCAGGATCACGCAAATCCTCATCTTTATCGGAAAGAACGAGACGACGGCGCGGTCATTCCGCATCGAGTCGCTCATGGCGGGGGGACGCGAGGGAGACACCGCCCCGATCAATCCCAACACCGTGCGGGTCAAACCGCAGAATGGGGTGATCTTTTCCCCGTCGGTGCCGGTCGGTCCCGCCACCCAGCTGAATGCGCGCAACGGCGCGAAGGCCGAGGTGACAAGCAGCAAGACGATCAGCGTGGATTTCACCGGCAAGCCGGATGAAAACGTGCAGCTACGGCCTGCGAAGGGATATTGGGACCTTGGAGATTTCCTTCAGGTGGCGGTGAAGGTGAAGAACACCGGCTCGCACCCGGCCTCGCTGACCGCGCAGCTTTCCAGCCAGGCGGACAGATCGGACACGGCCACGCCCGCCAGGCCGATCGCTCCCGGCGAAACGGTGGATCTGGTCGTTCCCTTCATCCCGAACACGCCGTTCAAAATCATCTCCGTCCCAGAGCAGAACCAACTGGAAGGCAAGCAAAGCTGGGGTCTGGAGCCGACTCCCGGCGCGCGTTATTTCAGCCACCAGACGAATGGACTGATCCTTACGCCGCCTGCTGGTCAGGACCCCTCGTCCTTTGAGATCCTGGCCGTCACGGCGGGAATGCCCGAGGGTGATCCCCGACCGGAATGGCTGGGCCAGCGGCCGCCGGTGGAGGGGGAGTGGGTGAAGACGTTTGAGGATAACTTTGACGGCACGACTCTCGATGAATCGAAGTGGAACGTGTATTCCGACAACTACTGGGACAAGCGCGTGGGCTTCTCGAAGCAAAACGTCCTCATTGGCGACGGCCTCGCGCGACTCCGCATTGAGAAGAGGGCGGGTTTTCACAATGATGATCCGAACGCGAGGGCGACGGAGTTTGCGACCGGGTGGCTCGACACCTATGGCAAGTGGCGGCAGACCTACGGCTACTACGAGGTGCGGGTGAAGCTGCCCACCGTGCCGAGCATGTTTCCCGCCTTCTGGCTCATGCCGCAGCGTGGTCCGGCCGAGTGGCCGAGGTATCGCCAGGCGAGCACCAAGGAGGGAGGCATGGAGTTTGATGTCTTCGAGGGTCAGTCGATGTGGGGGCCATATCGGACGACCTTTGGCGTCCACTGGGATGACTACGTGAAGTACCACAAGAGCGCTGGCACCTCGTCTCACTACAATCGCCCCGACAAGGAGGGCTACCTGACCATCGGCATGCTCTGGCTGCCGGGCCATATCTCGGTTTACTCCCAGGGCCAGTTGCACGGGAGCTGGGATTCCCCGCGCGTGGGCTCGGCGACGTCATTCCTGATCTTTGACATGCTGCCGGGCGGATTTGAGTACGATCCGCTCGATCCGGCGAAGCTCCCGGCCGACCTTCAGGTCGATTACGTGCGCGTCTGGCAGCGCAAGGACCTCATGGAGGCGGGCAAGAACTAGGGGGAGTGAAACGCAGGACCGGCGGGAAACGCCAGCCGGTCTCGCAGCGGGTCAAAGCGAGGCGCGCCAGTGGTCTGGCGATCCCCGTCAACGATGCCAAGCCGGCCCTTGCAGCCCCAGTCAATGTCGGCTTCTCGAAGACCGGGATGATGACGAGCTACAAGGCTTTCCGTTCCGGCATGGGAGCCAGGCTGAGCACGACAAACTCGCCCGCCGGAGAGCGGACAGCCCGCCAGGCGTGAAACCTCGATGGTCCCGGCAAAGCCAGAGGCCATTCTGGTCCGGGTGCAAGGCGGCTTGAGGTCCGCTAAATGACCGGGCGATTTTTATTCTCCAGAAAACGGAACCGTCTCCCGGGTCATGTATTGGCAGCTCCTAGCGCAGGGCGGCGGCATCGGCCTGGAGGCGGCGCTGGAGATCCTGACGCTGTTTCACCTTCTGAAGGGAGGCGGCAAATGCGGGCGGGAGGATGGCCGGGCTGGCCGGGGGTTCCCCGAAGCGATAAACGTAGAGCGCGCCATCCGAGGTGTAGCCGAGGGGGAGTCCGGTCTGGGCATCGATCCAGGCCTCGGCGGCCACGATCTCCTGACCGTCCACCTTGCCGCGGAGGACGTAGTGGTAGGCCGGGATGGTCTTGTTGAAGAGGGTCACGGCGTCGTAGTACCTTTTGTCCACCCAATTGAAACCGGGGTAGCCGGGAGATTTCACGGGATTTCCCACGAGGCGAAAGATTTCCTTCTGGTCGTATCCCTCCTCGAGAGCGGCGAAGGACTGGATGACGACCTTTTCCGGGCGCGATGAGGCGGCGGACAGCGCCTGCCCCTGGATGTACCATACCTCTTCCTTCTGCCCGCTGGCATAGGTGATGAGATCGCGCTTGAGTTCTCCGGTGCAGATGGACTCGATGCTGGTCACGAGCGACCGGGGCTGTGGCGGGGCGGTTTCCTTTTTCTCCGTCGAGGGAATCTCCTGCGTCGTGATCGTCCAACTCGCGTTTGCGGCCATCGGCTTGACCAATGGTTCGCGCGGCGGGGGAAAGCTCTCCAGGTTCTGGCCGGGAGAGGCGGCGTGCAGGACCGCTGCTCCCAGAATCGTGCAGGCCAGGGTGATCGCGGTTTTCATTCCGTCACGACCTCCAGTTTTTGATCCAGTACCTCGCCGGTGAAGCGGTCGATGGCGACGTGGAGCCAATAGCGCCGCTCGCTTTCGACGATGAATTTATCGAGGGCATTTGCGTTTGGCCCGTAGCGTCCAGACTGGGCGATGATGTCGATCATAAGATTCCACGTGCGCGTCTGCGTCGTGTCGATCAAGGCGCGTACAAAGGCCTCGCGCCGCAGCTTGAGGTTCTGATTGTCGAGCGAGGTGAAGTTTGTGCTCAGGGTGGGGCCAGTGGCCGGGCTGAGGAACGGGCTGACCGCATTGGCGAGGTCGCTCTTGTTGGCGATCTTGTTGGTCGAGGTGAATTGCGTGATCGTCCCGGCCAGGGTTTCGGCATCGCTGGCGGAGAGCGTCGTGTTGCTCACCGGATCGATCACGGCGTCGGTGAGGAGCGCTTTCAGGACACTGGCATTGCGCGTGTTCAGATTGACGCGACCGGAGACGACGCGCTCGGTGGAGTCCTGGACGGTGAAGACATCGAGGAGGGCGGAGTCGGCGCTCTTCGAGGAGAAAAAATCCGCCGTGCGCCAGGGATTGTCACGGAAGACAAAACCCAGTTCACCCACCGAGCGGAAGGGACGGTTCAGGATGACGGGCTTGTCGAGAGCTCGCTCGAAGGGATTGCCCGAGGCGGCGCTGGTATCGACGAAGAGTCCCGAGTCCGCAGTGCGGCGAAGACCGTCGTTGTCGGTGTAGCTGGTATCCGTTCCGGCACCTGTGCGGGTAACCGTGTTGCTGGTCGAGGAGATCGCGGTGTCGCTGCCGTAGTTGTTCCGGGCGAGCTGGGCGGGGAGATAGGACGTTCCGAAGATCGCGGGCTTCTGTTGCACGAAACTACTATCCCCGCCGTAACCTTTTTCCAACGGCGTAGCATTATTTGTTGATGACCACAGGATCATGTTTTGTGTTGCCAAGATCGATGCAGATCCTCTGCGTGTGAACGTCCATGCGTTGAAACGCGTGGAGCGGGGATCGTTGGAGGCAAAGATCAATGAACGGTCCCAGGTATTGCACTGCTCAAGATATACCGTTCCCGTTGAGGGGGGAGACGTCCACGGATCAGTCTCGTTGAATCTGTGTGATATGGCTCCAGAGTCTGTATTATACGTCCATCCAGCGGGATAAGTGCCGCCCAGATAGGAGACAAAGTTTGCAAAGGATGATTTTTTATCCGACCGGTAATTGGCAGAGACAATGGAAAAATTCCCGCCGAAAGAGCTAAACCACGTGAGTTCATTGTTCATGCCGGTGGCGAACTGATAGGGAATCCACGCTCCCGACGGGGATTTGAACTCCATCACCGCGTTGAATGGGCTGACGCTATTATATCCCAGGGTTACCTTTGTACTCTGAAAGCGATCCGTGGTGATGACGCTGTTCAGGCCGAGTTTGTAGGGAAAGTCATGAAGGCGGAGGGCGGCGATATTGGTCGTCAGGCTCATTCCAAGCGGATAGGCCTCCACCCATTCGCCCTCGTCAAAGTTTGAAGGGGAGGTGGAGACCGGCTTGGTTCCCTGGAGATCCGAAACCATGAGGGTGGATGGCGTGGTGAATCCGGTCCGTGCCGCCACGCTGAGTTCGATGGCTTCATCGAGGTCGGCGGAGAATCCAGGCTCTGACTTGGAGCCGAGCGTTGAGGTAAGCACCGAGGGATCGCCATGCATATTGTAAACGCCCACCGAGCCCCGCACGCGGATGCGGAGTTCGGGTATGCTGGCTGGCGTCGTGCGGTGCGGATTCCAGAGGTTGAAGGAAAGATAGACTGCGGCCGTGGCGCTGGTTTCCCCCTCGGTCTGCGGAGAGGAGTAGGGCACGCCGAGGACCGGGGTGACGGAGATGATGCCGGGAAGGCTCTCCACGCCGCAGGCCTGCCATGGGCTGCCGCTTTGCTGGTACTCGATCACGGTGGGATAGGAATCCGCGTCCGCCTGGTCGATGGCGGCTGCGCCCATCCGCAGGAGCTGAAAGGCCGGAAAGCTCTGATGAATGCTGAGTTTGTAGGAAGTGCCGCTGGTGATGCCGGCATTGCCATTCACGCCGAGCGAGCCGCGCAGGATGGCGGCCTGGAGCAGCTCGAAGAAATTGGGCGCTCGCCCCTCGCTCGCCACCTGATCGAGGGTTTTGATCGTCGATTGGGCTGTCAGCTCCTCGTATTTCCAGACATTGACCCCGGGGAGATTGGGGTCCGCCGAGGGGCCCCAGGACAGTCCGAAGCAGGCGCGGATGGCGGAGGGAGAGGCTCCGTCCGGCCCATTCGGCCCCACCCAGGCGAGCCGGGAGAGGGGGAAGCGGCGCTGGACGACGGGGTCGCCCGCCTGCACGCTGAATGTCTCGGCTGACCCCGTGCTCGTGTAGTTGGTGAGGGTATTGGCCGATCCAAAGCGCACGCCGGGAAGGAGCCTGTTCGGGTTGCGGTTTGCCGCGGTGAAGGGGGAGGAGTTGGAGATGCCCGCATTGTTCCTGTAGGCATAGAGAGCGGCGTTTGTGCCCCCGAGGTCGCTGGCGTTGAACATCGGCCCCCAGCTGGGTGCGTTGCGGTCGCGGGAGAAGGTGGTGAGGTTGGGCAGGGCATTTGTCGTCAGGCCGGCGATCTGATCCTTCGCGGCCTTGATCAGGTCCTGGCGGCTGAGGAAGGTGTTGTCGCCTGGATAGACCGTCTGTCCCGCGTTGGTTGCGAGGAAGTTTGTGACATACTGCAGGTAGCCCGACCGGGTGGCGGCGTTGCGCCAGGCGATCAGCTTTTGGACATCGATGGCGAGATTGGTGTCGCTCAGCGACGTGCCGGGGAGGACGCCCTTGATCTCCTGGAGGTCGGAAGGGCTGAGGGTGGTCGGGTACCCGGCCTGGGTGATGTCGAGCAGCCCGCCGGTGTCGTAGATGGCGTAGGCGAAGCGGCCAATGACGAAGTTCGTATTGCCGGGAGATGAGTTGTTCAGCGTGTTGCCGGTCGTTCCGAATCCGCCGCTGCCGCCGTCCGTGACGCCCGAGCGGGTCATGAGGATCCAGTTGGGCGTGTTGGTTGCGCCGGGGAATCTGCCCAGCTGCGGGAGGTTCCAGCGGTTGGTGTCGACGAACCGCCCATTCGCGGCGGCGATGGAGGTATTGACTGATGAAGCCACGAGCCGGCCGGAGGAGAGGGTCCCGGCATAGGGCGGGGTGGTGGTGCTGATCTTGACCAGGTTGGACATGTCGGCATTGGTCCCGACATATTGCGGCATGATGTTGGTCGATGAGACGTTGGTGTAGACCGGCTTCCCGGGGTAATCGAGGAGCGGGGCGGAGTCCTTGCCCATTTCATTCTGGAGCTCCGCGACGATGCGGCGGAGGCCGCCCACGCCGACGTACTCGGCGGTGATGGACTGGCTGTAGCTGTAGGATGCGGTACGCTCGATGCGCATGGCCGCGACAAAGGCCACCAGGATCAGGCTGACGATCACCACGAGGGAAAGCACGGTGATGAGCGCGACGCCCCGGGTGCGGCGGGCGGGATTGCGGCGCGGGAAGAGGTCAGGGGAGCGAGACATAACGTTCAAAGATCTTCAGTCCGCTGGCGAGGCTCTGCGGGTAGGCGCTCCAGTCGAGGTCGTTTTTGAGATATTGTTCCCAGTCTGCCTTGATGCTGTTGGTGCCGGTGGAGTGGGAGGCAAAGCCGTTGCGCAGCGCGGAGATTTTTTCGGGGGTGAGGGCGAGCCGCTCCAGCGTCTTGTCATCGACCACGGCGATGCCCACCGAGGCGGCCTTGGGCCTGTTGGTCGCCGCATAGCTCGTCGACATCGAGCCATCGGCGTAGACGAACTGGATCTGAAAACCGACGACGCCCGGAGCGGTGTCGCGGGCGATGGCTCCAGTAGGAGCGTTGGTCACGCCAAAGGCGGGCGAGGCGGAGGCATTCCAATCCTGCGCGAGATCGGCCCGCTGGAGGATGGTGTTGGTCGTGGCGCCGAGATCGTACTGCACCCAGGAGAGGTTGCGCGTGGTCGAGGCGCTGCCGCCAAAGCCGGGGCGCTCGGTGAAAAACGCGACAGTCTGGCCGGGAAAGGCGGGGAGGTCCTTGCGATACACGCCGCCCTGGAGGTCGCGGGTGAGCAGATCCATCATCGCGCGGCCCTTGGTGAAGTTGTTCACCTTGGCCTGCCCGGTGAGCCAGGTCTGGCTGGTGGCCGAGAGCATCTGCGCCAGCACCACGGAGATCAGCGCCAGCACGGCGGTGGCCACCAGCAGCTCGATGAGGGTGAAGGCCGCGGCCCGCCGATGGCGGAAAATGTCAATACAGCGGGACATAGGTGGATACCTCGTATCGCCCGGCGGCGTTTGATGCTGCCGCCTGATACGGCCAGCTGAGCATGAGATAAATCTGGCTGAGGCGGGGGCCGGTGTCGGCGTTGGTTCCGGCCCGGCAGACGATGCGGTAGGCGGGAGTGCTGTTGGTGCGCCCGTCCAGCCCGACTGTACCGCCTCCGGACGGGTAGATATCGCCATAGGCCTTGGTCAGGTCAGCGGTCGGGATGGCGAAGTTGGTGAGATTGTTGGTGGCGGCGGCGCGGGTGGCGAGAATCTGGGACGCGAGATTGGCCGCCTGCACCTGCTCCTCGGATTCGCGCCCGGCTCGCAGGCCGGTGCTGAACAAACCGAGCAGCGCAACAAGCACAAACGCGCATATGCCCAAGGCAAGCACCACCTCGACCAGGGAAAAGGCCCGCGAGCCGCCTTTCATCGTCTCAGGGGCGGAAAACCGCTGTCTGGCCGGTGAGGCCGTTTACGCGCAGGACGGCGACGTTGTTGGCGTCCCCGGCTTTCCCGCGGGTGGGGTGCAGGCCAAACTCGATCACGTCAATGACGCTCGACGAGACCCGTGCCTCCCCGGTCGGTGTGAACTGGATGACGCGATCGAAATCCACCGCAGATGTGGCGCCCGGGAGTTTCACCCGGAAAATGGCGGTGTTCTCGGAAGGGGTATTATTGATCGAGGTCGTGCTTTTCCCGCTCAGGCCGGGAATCTCGGTTTTCGTGTATTTGCCCGCCTCCTCGAAGCGCATCTGGTCAAAGGTGCGGGGACGTGCGATGAGGTCGATCTGGCTGTTGGGCACGGCGCCGTAGTCGGACCATGGGGCGGGATCGGTGCCGGATTTTGAGGCGAGGACGACCATGCTGAGTTCATCTCCGTTGGAGCCCTCGGGGTTGGGGCGGAGGGCCACCCAGACGTAGGTGTTGCGTGAGATGGCATATTGGCGCGCCTGGTCCAGCGCGCCGGAGAGCTCGATGAGGGACTGGGTCATCTGGCTGCCCTTGGCCATGGAACTCAGGGCGGGGGCGGCGAGGGAAACGAGGACGCTCATCACGGCGATCACCGTCAGGAGCTCCACGAGGGTGAAGCCATGGCCTTGTTTGCGAGCGGTGGTTTTCATGAGGGGCTTGTGGTGTTTTCTTGGCGTCGGATCGGTTTTCCTCCGCGGATCGATTCTCCAGATGCTGGAAATGATCAGGCTGGGGGATTGCCCGATGTCGGGTGATTACGAGGGCACTGTAGTCCGGGGGTTCTACTTGACGGTAGTCGGATGCCGATTGCCATTATGTCGTTTTCCGATGGGGTTATGAACGGATTAAGGTGGGGGTGTTAGGGAAGGCGATGCTTTCCGTGAGGACAATATCCGGCGTCAAAAGGGGGGGATGGTTATTTTACCTCTGAAGAGCCAGACATGCAACCTGCCCTGATCGAGTCCTCCCCTCGCGGCGTATCGTCGTGGAGTGAACCGTTTTCCCCGGGGGAAGATCTGTTTTCCCGCGAGGTCGACATGAAACGACACATCTGGCGTCGGGAGGAGACTCACGCTTGGTGCCACTTTAGGGGCAGGATGCATGGGGTCCACCCACCTCACCATGAACCGAAGTCTAAACTCCCTCACGGTATCCCTCCTCGGTATTCTTCTTGTTGCAGGCTACGCCACCGCTGCCACGGTTATCGACTTCTCGTCTGCCGAGGGCTATACAAATGGCGTCCTTAACAACCAGCCAGGAACCTCGGGAACGTGGAAGACGTCGACAGGCGCCTCCTATGCCGAGTTTCAAGTGAACACCTCCGATGGGGGATCCGTCGCGCTGAGCACCACGGCAAATTCAAAGATCGCGGGCTATTCGGAGCAGGTTTCTTTCCTGTCGAGCGGTCCGGTGACGATGTCGATGGAGTTTCAGTTTACTCAATCTTCGTCCACCGCTGCCGGTGCCACCAGTGCATTTGGGCTCGGGTTTTCCACAGGCCAGTCCACGGCATTGCGAGGCACCTCGGCGGTCTATCTGGGGCGTTCGGCCGGTACCGACAGCTACCGCATGGCGGCGTTCAGCTTCGCCTCTCTGCTCGTTACGGGTGCGCAGATCGGTCTCGACTCGGCCTCGTCCGATACCCTCTCGGATGTGATCCGGCTGACCATCACTCTCAATGCCGTAAACTCGACCACGTGGAGCGGCACCGCGACATTGTACAACGTGACGACCGGCACGCAGATCATCACCTATACGAAAAACGACATTTCGGCGGGGGATCTCTCCACCTCGCTGTACGGTGGAATGTTGATTGGCGGCTCCATGGCAACCTCCGGGCTCTCAAGTGTCTCGGTGTTCAACTACACGACGACGGTCCCCGAGCCTGGCACCTATGTCTTGCTGGGTCTGGCGCTGTGCGCCATGACGGTCTACGTCCGTCGCCGGAAGGTTTTGATCTCCCGCTAGCCTGACCGAATAGGGTCGGATGAGCCGCTGATGAATTCCGCTTGCGGGGTCATCAGGGTTCTTGCGTTTGGCGCGCCGGGACTTTGCCTAGGGCTTCTTTTTGATACTGCCCGGGAGTCATCCCCGTGACGCGCCGGAAGACCTTGCTGAAGTGTACGCGGTCGGAGAACCCGGCCTGATCCGCCGCCGTGCCGATATCGATCTTGGGATTTTCCAACAGCCGCTTGGCGCGCTCGATGCGCGTGTGCTGGATGTAGGCGCTCAGGTCGACGCCGGTATGCTGCTTGAATTTGCGACTCAGAAAGTCCGGATGACACCGCAGATGCGCGGCGAGATCCTTCACGATGAGGGGTTCGTCGATGTGCGAGGTGATGAAGTGCATCGCCTCCTTCACCACATAGGGCGACGCCTCCGGGTCGTCGTAGGGAAACCGCTGGGAACGGCGGCGATAGATGTCGGGCCTCACGCCCGCCACGTCGCAAAAATACTCCGCCAGCCGGACCACGGTCTTCAGCGTTTCGCGATGCCGCGGAATGGAGGAAGGCTCGATCACGGTGATGCCGCCCAGCTCCTTGAGGTACGTGTCGGGATCGATGTTGAAGCGCGTGCAGTGTTTGCGAATGCGGCGGCGGGATGCACCCTCCTTGCCCTTTACCAGGACGGAACCGTAGTAGAACACGCCGAGCATCCAACCGTGAAAGACGAGTGGCTCGGCCATGTCGAAGAGGCCGAGGTGGCAATACCCGGAGACACCTTCTCGGCGATGGTTGACGATGCGGTTGACTGCGGCCTTGTTGCGGATGCAGTGCTTGCGTCCGTGCGGGTTGGATTTGATGAACTCGCAAAAATCGCACGAGTGCGTGAGATGCAGCCAGTCGAGCTTCATCTGGGGCACATCCTCGTGCCACCCCGTGCTCCAGCCCGTGAAATCGTCGAAACTCATGTGCAGGCCCGTCTCCTGTTCAAAGGAGACCATGACAGCCTGGATCAGAGGAACCTTTTCAAGAAGCGGCTCCGGCGGTGCTGGGGGGAGAGGAGTGGAAGCAGTCATCGGAAGACGACACAAGACGAATCGGCGTGGGACTAACGACTCATCATCAAAGCATACAATATCTCGATGATCAACACCGCAACGCCGGACCCCTGCGCAGAGACATGCCCAATCACCTCGAGACTTTCCATCACGCAGCGGATGAGCTGCCAGCCGCTCGCCTGCAGCCGGGGACTTCGCAAACACTGAAATTATCCGGGCGGGAGATACCGCTCGATGACTCGTGGGACGTGATCGTCATCGGCGGCGGGCCCTCGGGCTCGGCGGCGGCGACCTCGGCGGCACGCGAGGGTGCGCGCACCTTGCTCATCGAGTCCACCTCGTGCCTGGGAGGCTCGGGGACGAGCGCCCTCGTGCCAGCCTGGACGCCTTTTTCGGATCAGGAAAAGATCATCTACTGCGGCATCGCCGAGAAGGTCTTCACCGCGGCCAAGGACGGCATGGCGCATGTGAAGGACCAGGACCTGGATTGGGTGCCGATCGACGCCGAGCGGCTCAAGCGCGTCTATGATCAGATCGTGACCGAGTCTGGCGCGCAAATCCTCTTTCAAACCGTTCTCGCCGGGGTGGAGCGGGATGACGCCGGGCGCGTCACCGCCATCCTCATCGCCAGCAAGAGCGGGCTCTCTGCCCTCCGGGCCTCAGTGTATGTCGACTGCAGCGGCGATGCCGATCTCTGCGCCTGGGCGGGAGCGACTTTTCAGAAAGGCGACAGCCTCGGCCAGACGCAGCCTGGGACGCTCTGCTTCACGCTGTCAAATGTCGACGAAGACGCCTACCTGCATGGCCCCGACCTGGGCTGGTGGAATCCCGAAAGCCCGATCCATGCCATCATCGCCTCGGGCCGCTACCCCGAGATCCCCGACAAGCACATGTGCCACAACCTCGTCGGCCCCGGCACGGTCGGGTTCAACGCGGGGCATGTCTGGGATGTAGACAATACAGATCCTCGCACCGTCTCGCGCGGGATCATCAAGGGGCGCAAGCTGGCCCTGGCCTATCGCAATGCGCTGGCCGAGTTTCATCCGGCGGCGTTTGGAAACGCCTTTCTCGTGGCGACGGGATCGGTGCTCGGGATACGCGAGACGCGGCGCATCCTCGGCGACTATGTCTTGCGGGCCGAGGACTATCTGGAGCGGCGCTCGTTTGATGATGAGATCAGCCGCAACTGCTACTTCATCGACATGCACCTCACCAAGGAGGAGGCGCGCAGCAAGGGAGAGCTGGACGCCGCGCTGCGCTTTGACCGCTATTTAAAGGGTGAGTCGCATGGCATTCCCTACCGGTGCCTCACTCCCCACGGCCTCAAGAATGTGCTGGTGGCGGGCCGCTCAATCTCCTGCGATCGCGCCGTGCAGGGCAGCGTCCGCATCATGCCCGTCTGCCTGGCCACCGGCGAGGCTGCGGGCATGGCGGCCGTGCATGCGCTGCGCCTGCCCGAGGTGGATGTGCATGCTGTCGACACGGACCGCCTGCGGTCGCGGCTGCGCGAGATGGGAGCCTATCTCCCGGATGCATCCCCCTGCGCCGCCAGGGCCGCCGGGGAACTTGTCAATACATAGCCCGCCTCTTCCCGGGCCTAATGTTCCAGTGTGATGGCCCGGAAAGTGAACGTATTGTTTTCCTGCCCGAGTCCGGCGAAACCGAGGACGCAGTTGCTGGTCGTCTCCTTCGCGGGAAACTTGATCGTAAAGTCGTTCCATTCCTGATCGATGGAGATGTCCTTGCGCAGCAGGATTTGCTGGGGAGCGTCCTGCGGATGGATAAAGACGATCACCCGGCCGGGCTGCGCGGCTTTTGCCTGAAAGCGAATGATGTAGCTCTGGTCGGCATCGACTCCTCCAAACGTACGGTAGATCCGTGCGTCAGCGGAGCTGGATGAGTCCGGTGTCACATCCGCGACGACCACCTGCAGGGCGTTTTGGCCGTCCTCCGTGGTCACGGAGGCAGACATGGTCATGCCGGGTGCCTGCTTGGTTTTCCAGGAGGCTCCGCCGTCCGTCAGCCAGTCGTTGTTGATGTCCTCTGCGGACAGCGATGGCAGCGCGACAGCAAGGAGGGCGAGAGTGACGAGAAAGCGTGGCGTGTTCATCATCGAGGGGTTCCCGGAACAGTAGGGCAGGATGCCGGGAGATTCCAGTTTCAACCGAGCGCCGCGCCATTGGTGCGGATGACTTCCGCATACCAGGAGCCGGAGTCTTTGAGGGTGCGCTTGTGTGTTTGATAGTCGATGTGGATCAGCCCGAAGCGGTGCTTGTATCCCTCGCCCCATTCAAAGTTGTCCATGAGCGACCAGTGGAAATACCCTTGCACATCGACTCCTTCCGCGATCGCGCGGTGAAGCTGGCGCAGGTACTTGCCGAGGAAATCGATGCGGCCGGCGTCATGAACCCTGCCGTCGTCGGCCACCCAGTCTGCATGGGAGAGGCCGTTTTCCGTGATGACGATCGGGAGCTTGTAGCGTTCCTGGAGAAACTTCGGTGTCCAGTAGAGCGCATCCGGGGTCATGGCCCACATGAAATGGGTGTGCGGGTGGCCCGCGGGGAGCGGAGCCGCCACCGGACTGCCGTCGGGCCCGGCCTTCACGATGCCGTTGCTGTAGACATTGCATCCGTAGAAATCCAGCGGCTGGCAGATCGTGCGCATCTCCGCGTCGGTGAATTTCGGTACGGCGCTGCCATAGGCCTCCAGGCCGGCGGCTGGATAATGCCCGAGCACCACGGGGTCGGCCCACCAGGTCGCATTCCACACGCTGTCGGGATGCACTTCCGCCATGGCCAGCATCGCAGCGGCCTGATCCTCCGGCGATTCCGTGGCGGGAGAGTATCCCGCCCCCACGGGCGCCCAGCCGATCCTGGCTGGAGCCTTTGCCCCGGCCCGGATGACCTGAGCCGCCATCCCGTGAGCGAGGAGGCAATGGTGGGCGGCGAGCAGCGTTTCCCGCAGGCTGACCGAGAGGCCCGGCGCGTGCTGCGCCCCGGTGAAATATCCCAGCCCGATGAAACACTGCGGCTCGTTGAGCGTAATCCAGTGGCGGATGCGATCGGAGAAACGCGCCACGATGACGGCGGCGTAGTCAGCGAACCACCTGGGGGCATCCGGGTTCAGCCATCCTCCGCGAAGGGAGAGCTGATACGGGAGATCCCAGTGATAAAGCGTCGCCCAGGGCGTGATGCCCGCCTCAAGCAGGGCGTCCACCAGACGGTCGTAGAAGTCCAGCCCCCTGTCATTCGTGGCGCCCACGCCCTCCGGAATGATGCGCGGCCACGCGAAGCTGAAGCGATAGGCCTGCAGGCCGATCTGGCGCATGAGGGCGATGTCCTCGGGATACCGGTGATAGTGATCGCAGGCGACATCCCCGGTGTGCCGCCCCCAGACTTTTCCATCGTGAGAGAACATGTCCCAGATCGACGCGCCCTTTCCGTCGGCATCCCAAGCCCCCTCGATCTGATAGGAGGCGGTGGCCGCTCCCCACGTGAAATTCCCGGGAAACTGAAAAGAGGAAGGTGTTTTCAAAGCCCGGACAGGGTATCGCAAAGCCTCCCCCTCGCGTAAGTTTCGCTCCTGATGGGAGAAGTGCGATTTGCCGACTTCGATCATGCCGCCGCGAGGGAATCTCCCAAGAATGAGACGCCAGATGAAGGTGATCGAAACATCCGTGTTCCGATACATTCCTGGCAGTCGGGTCCAGACGCATTCCCTGGTCGCATCACGCCAGAGCAATCATGGCCAGGAGTGTTCTCTCTTTCGGGTTGGTAGACTATCGCACGTTGATGTGCGAGCGGGAGTAGAGGCTGCGGTACGCACGCGGGCTCATGCCCTGGGATTCGCGGAAGAGTTTGCGGAAGTAGCGGGGTTCGCGGAAACCGCTGGCGCTGGCGATTTCGTCGATATTCTGGTCGCTTTCCCTGAGAAGACGACGTGCTTCGGCGATCTGATTTTTATGAATGGCTTCGCTGAGGGTCTGGCCAAAGACCTTGCGATAGACACGTCCGAGATAGTCGGGATGACAGCCGATAGCCGCCGCCACCGCGCCGGCGTGAAGGCCGGTGGCGAAGTGCGTGGCGATATGGCGCTGCGCCCGGCCCGCGAGGTTTTCTTCACTGGGCGATGTCTTGATCTCCGGGGAGTGAATCTCCAGGAGCATCAATCCCGCGAGGAGACGCGCCTGCTCGGCGGAAAGGCGTCCGGATTCCTGGTCGTCGAGGTAGCGGTGAAACAGCTCGGTCAGCCTTTCCGGGCGTTTCGGCGTGGCCTGTTGGGCGATGGGTTCGCAGGAGTCTGATTTGCGGCGATCAGCCTGGAGCCGGAAGTGCAGCCAGTAGAAGGAAAGATCGGATTCATAACCGCCCGTGCCGCGATGGGAAATCTTGGGCCAGAGGATGAGGGTCTGGCCGCCGGAGACGACGAATGACTGATGCTCATCGGCGATGAGGAGGGTTCCCGAGCGCACGAAGATGATCTCGTAGGTCGGAATCACGCGCTGAGGATGGCATCCGAAACCAGGCGAGACAAAGAGCCCGGCGTTTTCCGGATGGAGGGTATGGACGCCCCGGTAGAGAAAAGTCATGAGATCGGATTTGTTCCGTTCTTTTACGGAAATGGCCAATTGTCCGGAACAAAAAAGAGGATGATCATGGCGAATATGTTCCGATTTTCCTCCATCCCCTTTCGGCAGGTACAGATCGACGACCCGTTCTGGAATGAGCGGTTGCGGGTGAATCATGAGCATTCGCTGCCCAAACAGTACGACATGTGCGAACGTACCGGGCGCTTTGACGCGCTCAAGCTGCAGTGGAAGCCCGGCCTGCCGAAGAGGCCGCATTTCTTTTGGGATTCGGACACGGCCAAGTGGCTGGAGGCGGCGTGCTACGCCTGCGCAGTCCGGCCCGATCCCGAGCTGCGCGCCAGGATCGACCGGGTGGCGGCGTTGTTTGTCGGGGCGCAATTGACAGACGGTTATCTGAACGCGTACTTCACCGTTTGCGATCCGGAGCGGCGTTGGAAGAATCTCAAGTTCAACCACGAGCTGTATTGCGCGGGGCATATCTTTGAGGCGGCGGTGGCGCATCATCAGTTGACCGGCTCCGAGGAATTTCTTCAGGCGGCCTGCCGGTTTGCGGACTACATCGACTCGGTCTTTGGGCTCGGGGACGGAAAGCTCCCGGGATACTGCGGCCATCAGGAGATCGAACTCGCGCTGGTGCGGCTTTATCGCGAGACGGGCGAGCGGAGGTACCTCGATCTCTCGGCCTACTTTATCAATCAGCGCGGGCAAAGGCCGCTGTGGTTCGATATCGAGACGCAGGGCATTCCTCGGGATTTTCTGCCGCTCGATGCTCCGCCGAGCTACCTCCAGGCGCATGTGCCGGTACGGGAGCAAAAGGAGGTCGTCGGGCATGCGGTGCGCGCGGTGTACATGTACTGCGCAATGGCCGACCTGGCCCGCGAGACGGGAGATGATTCGCTGCTGCAGGCCTGCGAGACGCTGTGGCATGACATGGAGTCGGGCAAGGTCTACATCACAGGCGGCATCGGCAGCACGTGGCAGGGCGAGGCCTTTACCACGCCCTACGATCTGCCCAACGAGCGGGCTTACTGCGAGACCTGCGCGAGCGTGGCGCTCGTCTTCTGGGCGCAGCGCATGCTGCAGCACTCGGGCGAGCGCAAATACGCGGACATGATCGAGCGGGCTCTCTACAATGGGGCCTTGAGCGGCATGTCGCTGGATGGCCGGAAGTTCTTTTATCAAAATCCGCTGCTCTCCTTCGGGCATCACCATCGCTCGGACTGGTTTGACTGCTCCTGCTGCCCGTCGAATCTCTCCCGTCTGCTGGGGACTCTGGGAGAGTATCTTTTTTCCGAAACCGCCAGGGAGCTCCGCGTACATCTGCACATCGGAGCCACCGCCAGGTTTACGCTCGGTGGCCGCGCGGAGGGCACGCTTCGCCAGCAGGGAGACGCGCCCTGGGGCGGGAACGTGCGATACGACATCTCGGTGCCGTCGCCGCTGGAGTTTGTGATCGCGGTGCGCGTGCCCGACTGGGCCGGGGCGGTGAAAGCCGTGCGTGTCAACGGAACGCCACAGCCTCCCGAAGTGCGCGATGGCTACCTTCACCTCTCCCGTGTGTGGGGAGAAGGAGATACCGTCGAGGTAGAGTTTCCCATGGAGGCGCAGCGCGTGATTTCGCATCCGAAGCTGGCGGGAAATGCCGGACAGGTGGCGCTGCAGCGCGGGCCATTCGTGTACTGCATCGAGGACCATGATTTTGCAGGCAGCGTGCTCGAGGTCAGCCTGCCGGGGGGCGCGCGGCTCAGTGAGTCCCGGGAGGCGCTCCAGCCGGGAGGAGAGAGTTTCCTCGTGCTGGAGGGTCGGGGCGTGACGGCTGCGCCGCCTGAGGATGGAGCGCTGTATCGCCCGGCCTCGGCGAGCAGTCAGAAAGAGATCGCCTTCAAGGCCATCCCGTATTTTGCCTGGGACAATCGCAGCCCGGGCGCGATGCGGGTCTGGATCCCGGAGACCGGGGTGGCATAGGCAATACGCGACCGGATTCTAGCCGCCCTGCCGCAATGTGGGAGCGAGAACTTGTCGGATGTATTCGCGGAAGATCAATGAGTTGGCGGCTCCTTCAATCACCATGCACTCCACCTGTCCATTGAGTCGGATGGAGCCCAGCATGGTGGAGGTATGCCACTGCCCGCCTGGGGCATGATCGTGAAGACGCTGGCCGCCTTTGGCCCGTGGAGTTTTCTAAATGCTCTAGAGAATTTTAATTTATTGTGCACACATTTCTAGTGAGCTAGGCTCATGGGATGAAAGCCTATTCGCTGGATCTGAGGGAGCGAGTGATGAAAGCGTACGATGAAGGGCACTGGAGCGTGGGCCAGCTGGCCGAACGCTTCAAGGTTGGAGAGTGGTGGATCCACAAACTGAAGCGGCAGCGG
>JAFKMU010000011.1 GCA_017305195.1 Verrucomicrobiota bacterium
CCGAACCGCCTCGACCATCAAGGCTCGACTGCGGGGCAAAAGCCGTGCGTTATTGTGGACGTTCATGTGAGTGGTGGAGTCGAGGTTGGTTCTTCACAAACCCATCCTCTCAACTCTCCCTCACATGAACAACCTCCTGAAACTTCACAACTAGTCCCGTAAATACCGTATTTCCTTTCGCCATTGGCGCCGAAGTTCTCTAGCTTCGGCTCATGGCACAACGTCCCGCAGTTCTCGTCACGGGCGCTTCGTCCGGTATCGGTCTTGCCACTGCCACGCTCCTCAGCGAGGCGGGATTCGATGTCCTTGCCGGAGTCCGCAGACCGTCGGGTGAGGATCGAAAGTTTCGCGAGATCCCTCTCGATGTGACGCGGGAGGAATCGATCCTGCGGGCGCGGGATGAGATCGCGGCGCACCTGGGCGGGGCAGGGTTAGCCGCATTGGTCAACAACGCGGGCGTGGCGGAGATCGGTCCTCTGGAATATCAGTCCGTCGACCGGTTCCGAGGCGTCTTCGAGGTGAATGTCTTTGGCGCGCTGGCCGTCACGCAGGCATTTTTGCCGCTTCTTCGCCAGGCCAGGGGCCGCATCGTCAACATTGGCTCCATCGGCGGGATGATCACCATTCCCTTTGGCTCCGCGCTCTGCGCCTCCAAACACGCCATCGAGTCTCTCAGTGACGCCCTGCGCATGGAACTGCAGCCTGCCGGCATTTCCGTAACCTGTCTCCAGCCGGCTTCAATCAACTCCGGCTCCGCGGAAAAACTGGCAGGTCAACTGGAGCGTGTAATCGACGAGCTGCCTCCCCACGGTCGGACCGAATACGAAGACCGCCTGCGAAGTTTCATGAAAGCCACGCTGGCATCGGAGACAACCGGCAGCCCGCCGCAGGTCGTGGCGGCGGTGGTGCTCGACGTATTGCGCTCCTCCAGGCCGCCTTCGCGCCAGCTCGTCGGCAAGCATGCGCATGTGCTAAAGTTTCTGGCGCGAGGGCTGCCGGATCGCTGGCGCGACCGGCTACTGAGCAGGATCTTCTTCGGGAAATAGTTCGCTGCCTGCGAGCGCTTCACCGCCACTCCCTGATGAAGGGTACGATCCGCAAGCGAAGACCCTCTATCGTGCTCACCTGCTGAGAGGCGCCAGCGGAAAATCCACCGGCGCCTCGCAAGAACGGCTCAGGCCTCGAGGCCGAAGTACCCGGCAGCGTTGCCGTAGCAGATATCGCGCACGGTCTGGCCGAGCAGGTCGAAATCCCATGGCAGCTCGCCCTTTTCCACATCCGTGCCGATCATGTTGCACAGGATGCGGCGGAAGTACTCGTGGCGGGTGTAGGAGAGGAACGAGCGCGAATCCGTCAGCATGCCGACGAAACGCGAGAGCAGGCCGAGATTCGAGAGGGCGTTGATCTGCCACTCCATGCCTTCCTTCTGGTCGAGGAACCACCAGCCGCTGCCAAACTGCACCTTGCCGGGGACGGAACCGTCCTGGAAGTTTCCGATCATCGTCCCCATCACGTAGTTATCGGCGGGGTTGAGGTTGTAGATGATCGTCTTGGGCAGGGAGTTCTCGCTGTCGAGGACGTCGAGGTAACGGGCCAGCGTGTTGGCCTGCCGCCAGTCGCCGATGGAGTCAAAGCCCGTATCCGGGCCGAGGCTGCGCATGAGGCGGGTATTGTTGTTGCGCTGCGCTCCGAGGTGGAGCTGCTTCACCCAGCCGCGCCGCGCGTCGAGGCGACCGAAGAAGATCATGAGGAAGCCGGCGAACTTCTCCCAATCCTCGGGATTCGCCCCCTCACCCGCACGGGCATCTTCGTAGATGCGGCGGGCTTTTTTCTCGCTGGCAAAGGCCCCCGGGCAATAGCTCAGCCCGTGGTCGGAAAGACGCGCCCCCATCTCGTGGAAGAAGTCGTGGCGCTTTTCCAGCGCGTAGAGAAAGCCGCCGAACTTCGTACAGTCCACGCCGGAAGCCGCCTCAAGCCGCTTGATCCACTCGTTGAAGGACTCCGGCTTGTCCACGCCCATCGCGCGGTCGGGGCGGAAGGTCGGGTAGACCTTGGTGCCAAAGGGATTCTCCCGCAGAAAGACGTGGGCGGAAAGGTCGTCGGTCGGATCGTCCGTGGTGCAGATGACCTTGACGTTGCTGCGACGGATCAGGCTCTGCGTTGAGAAATCCGGCTGGGCGAGGAGTTCGTTGCAGCGGTCCCAGATCCACTGGGCGCTGTGTTCATTGAGGATCTCGTCGATGCCGAAGTACCGGAGCAGCTCGAGGTGCGTCCAATGGTAGAGCGGATTGCGCAGCGTGCGCGGCACGGTGCGAGCGTAGGCGAGGAACTTGTCGAAGGGCTGGGCGTCGCCCGTGCAGTACCGCTCGTCGACTCCATTGGAGCGCATGGCGCGCCACTTGTAGTGATCTCCGCCGAGCCAGATGTCGTAGAGATTGGCAAACTGCCGATTGGCCGCGATCTCGGCGGGCGGCAGGTGGCAGTGGTAGTCAAAAATGGGCTCCTGGCGGGCGTAGTCGTGGTACAACCTCTTCGCGCTATCGTTGTGCAGCAGGAAGTTGTCGGAGATGAAGGTTTTCATTTTTAGGGGTCCCCTCCAACTAAGCAGGCCTGCCCCTCCGCCTCAAGGCTTCCGGTAAAATCGCAGCGCCTCGATGGGGCCGCCGAAGTCTTTCAGCGGGTACACGCCCTTGACTCCCCCGCGGCCTGGATCGCGGATGAGGTAGTCGTAGCCATCCTTGCCGCAGATCACCACAAAGTGCGTGACACCAGTGGGATAGCGCAGGCGGATGATGACGGGATTTCCCTCGATAAGATTTCGGTCGATGAGGAAATACGAGGGCTTGTCCTCGTAGTGCGGGAGGAGTTTCGCCGTGAGGCCGGGAGCGAACTCCGCCGCCTTTTCCCAATAAATCCAGCCCTCCGGGGTGTAACCGCCGGGGAGTTGGGTGAGGAATTTATTGAGCCGGCCGGGGTCGACATCGACGCCATACGAGGCCAGCACCATCGCCGCCGAGGACACCGCGCACCCCTCGCCGCCGACGGTCGACGGAGTGGAAGCAAGCTGATCCTGGCCCCAGCGCGGGTCTTCCTGGAGGTACTGCGGGACGGAGAGTACGTAACGCGAGGGGAAATACAGCCCGCCCGAGGGATCGATGGGCCGCCGGGCGAGCCAATCCGTCAACCACCACCCCGTCCACGCCACGAAGACGAGGAGAAACAACAGTACGAGGGACAATATCCGCCTTGCAGTCATGGGTGAGGAACATTGTCATGGACGCATGATTGCGCGAGTCCTCTTTTTCCTCCTTCTCGCCCCGTGGTGGGCGATGGCCTCGGACTACAATGCCGTCGTGCTGGATCAGATATCCCGCATTCCCGGCGGAGGACGCTATGCCACCGACACCAGCGCGCATCAGGCGCTGACCCGGTCGGTTTCCGTGACCGGCTCCGGCGCGCGCATCACACCATCGGCGGCGCGGCCCAGCTATTGCTCCGGGGCGACGTACCTCGCTCTGCTCATGGCTCTGCAGGATCTGGAAAAGCGCGGGGAGATCACCGTCGCGCCGGAGACGTGGGAGGCGATTCGCCCCCAGCCGCTTCCGGATGGCACGGGCATCTGGGGCCGCTGGAATGCCAACGGACCCGGCACGGCGCGGCTGTTTTACGAACTCGGCCTCGGGCGGAACTTCACCGATATCCGCGAGGCCCGGCCCGGGGACTTTCTCAAGGTCTTCTGGACCGATGCGGTGGGACAGAACGAGCGCGGGCACTCCGTGATCTACCTCGGCACGGAGATCGTGGACGGGCAGGAGATGGTGAAATACTGGTCCAGCAACAAACCCGACGGCATGGGAACCCGCTCCGTCTCGCGCAAGAAAATCGCCTGGATGCTCTTCTCCCGGCTCGAACACCCGGAGCGCATCGCCGCCTGGGCGAGCATCCCGCAATCCGACGCCTACCTCGCCTCGCTGCTGCGGGTGGACTCCAGCCGCCGCGAGGCGCTCAAGCTCTCGGGCGCGACGCCATAGGCGGCTTGCGTCGCGAAAAAACGCATCCTACCTTTTCCGCATGAGTCGCAAGATTCCTGTCTCCGCGCCACAGAACCCGCTCCAGTCTCCCTTTGCCGCCCTCCAGATGGACGGCCTGCCCGAGGGACAGGAGATCGCGCCGGAGCCCGCTCCCGAAAAAGTCGATACGAAGCGCCACCGCATCGTCCTGCGCAAGGAAAAGGCCCAGCGCGGAGGCAAGACCGTCATCGTCGTGAGCCAGCTCCCGACGCATCTCTCCCCGCCGGAATTGGAAAATCTCCTCAAGGCCGCACGCAAGTCGCTCGGCTGCGGAGGCGCGCTCAACGGGCGCGAGCTGGAGTTGCAGGGCGATCAGGCCGCACGGGTGCGCGCCTTCTTCGAGAGCCAGGGATTCAACGTCGGCGGCGTGAGCTGACGTGCGGCAAGGCCGGATCAGTTGGCCAGCCGCATGACATCCGAGGCCGGCCGCCCGCGATGAAGCAGGTGGGCCATGGTTTTCATGTAGGGATCGGTGTGATGGAAAAACCGCTGGTAGGCGGTGCAGAGGTAATTCAGCCCCTCCTCGCCATCGTGCGTCTTGAGGAAGCGATGCTTCGGGCATTCCCCGCCGCAGGCGAAAAGCACGCGGCACTCGCGGCAGTATTTCGGCAGGCCGTCCTTCTTCATCCGGCCAAACTTCCGCTGGCGGTCCGAGAGTGCGAGATCGATCAGCGGCGTCTCCATGATGTTGCCGAGCCGATACTCGGGATAAACGAAGTGGTCGCAGCTGAAGACATCGCCATTGTGCTCGATGGCCATGGCCTCGCCGCAGGTCTCGCCAAAGGCACACATGGTCGATGGCAGGCCCATGTGACGGCTGAGCGTGTTGTCAAAAAGCTGGATGAAGGTTTGCCCCACATCATGGCGCACCCATTCATCGAAGATGCGAATGAGGAACTCGCCGAACTGTCGCGGCTCCACGCTCTCCGGCGTCACCACCGTGCGCCCGGGCGTGGAGCGCTGGTGATCGATCTCCACGATGGGGATGAACTGCAAGTAGCGCGAACCCAGCCGCTTCAAAAAGCGATAGACATCGAGCGGATGCGCCGCGTTGGTGCGGTTCACCACGGTGAGGGTATTGAACTCGACCTTGTGTTTTTTCAGCAGGGCGATGCCATTAACCACGAGGTCAAAGGTCGGCTGCTGTTTTTTATCGAGCCGGTGACGGTCGTGAAGCTTGCGCGGTCCGTCGATGCTGACGCCGATGAGGAAATGGTGCCGGTGGAAAAACTCGCACCACTCGTCGGTGAGGTTGGTTCCGTTGGTCTGGAGCGAATTGCTGATTTTTCGCCCGTGGCCGTGCCGGGCCTGCAATGCGAGTGCTTTTTCAAAAAAGCCCAGCCCCAGCAAAGTCGGCTCGCCGCCCTGCCAGACAAAGGTGATTTCCTCCGTATCCTGCGAGTCGATGTACTGGCGGATGTAGTGCTCGAGCACCTCGTCGCGCATGCGGAAACTTTCCGACGCCTGGTACATTTCCTTTTTGCTCAGGTAGTAGCAGTAGGAGCAATCCAGATTGCAGATCGCCCCAAAGGGCTTGGCCATCAGATGAAACGCTCGGGGCCGATTCAAAACCGGAGCAGGCGCAGGCGCTGGCAACAACTCACTCTTCACAGGATTTCCTAGTATAAGTTTTCCCCGGTTCTGATCCAGAAACTAATAATTTCCCTCGCTTAGTCCCTGTGGAAAATCTCCCCGGCTGGACATCCCCGCTCCGATTTGCCACCCTTTTGAGACTGATTCGCTGCCCGCACCAGAACGCCAAGAATGTCGCGGCGCGGCATGAAGCCTGACATGAACCAATCCATCTTCGAACTCCCACCCACCAGCACAGACCGTTTTGTTTTCTTCGGTGAAGTATTGGGACTCATTCTCGGAACGCCCCAGTCCCGGATCGAGTCCACGCCGAGCGGCACCATCTCCATCGCGGGAGCGGAATCCAACACGGCCATCGCCCTGGCCCGGCTGGGATATTCCTGTCAGTTCAATACCGCCGTCGGCCACGATCCCTTCGGCGAGCGCATCCTGCGCACCCTGCGGGCAGAGCGGCTCGACGTCAGCAATGTCACGCCGAGCCGTCGTGCTCCGACCGGGCTGCTCGTGCGCAATTGCTTCGCGTGGCGCGAACCGGATGTCTTCTACTACCGCAAGGACACCGCTTTTCTTTCCGAGAGCCTCGCCGTCGCGGAGCGGGTGAAGTTTCAGCCCGGTGACATCTTTTTCACCACCGGAATCACCCTGGCTCTCGGCCCGCAAAGCCGGGAGGCGGGCTCGGAACTCATGCGGCGAGCTTACGCGGAAAAGGTGCCGGTGTATTTTGATGCAAATTTCCGCAGCAAGCTATGGACTCGCGAAGCCTTCCGCGAGTGCCTGACACCACTGCTGCCGAGCATTCATACGCTCTTCGTCGGCATTGAGGAGGGTCGCATCCTCACCGGAGCGACGAAGGTCGCCGATATTGCGAAGAAATGCCTCCAGGGAGGCGTTCAGGAGATCCTCATCAAGGATGGCGGAAAGGGCGCATGGCAATTCCGCAAGGGTCAGGCTCCGCTACACGGCAAGGCCTTCAAGGTTGCGCCGATCGACACCATCGGTGCGGGCGACGCCTTCAACGCCGGGTTCCTCTCCGCCCGCCGGGAGAAGCTTTCCCGTCCCCTCACCCTCCGCACAGCCAACGCGATGGGCGCGATGGCCTGCATGGGGCAGGGAGACTGGGAATCGATGCCAACCCGCAGTGAGTTGGGCAGCTTCGTCCTCGGCGAAACGCAGGCTCGACGCTAAGCCTTTGGCACTCCATGCACCCGACGGCCCGTGGTCAAGCCGCCGGAGAGATTGCGTGCCGGGAGTCCGTGCTGGCGGAGGAGCCGCGTGGCGACATACCCGCGCTGCCCGACCGCGCAGTAGACTCGCAGGTCTGGCGAAGCCGGGATCTGGTCGAGCGAATCGCGCAGGCTCTCCAGCGGGTAATTCACCGCACCGGCTGCATGGCCGTTGGCAAACTCTCCCGGGCTGCGCACATCGAGCAGCACGGTTTCAGGCGTGGTCGGTTCGGTCCAGTGCGTGATCGGCATGTCGCCGCGCACGACGTCGGCGGCGATCATCCCGGCGAAATTCGCCGCATCCTTCGCTCCGCCAAACTGCGGGGCATAACACAGCTCCGCCTCCTCAAGGTCGTAGATCGTTCCAGCCATCTGAATGGCCATGGCGATCACATCAATCCGGCGGGCCACACCTTTGAGTCCCACGCCTTGAGCGCCGAGCAGACGTCCGTCGGAGGGGCGAAAGATGAGCTTCAGGCTGATCCCGGTCGCGCCGGGGAAATAGCCCGCGTGGTCATTGGGATGCAGGTAGATTTTCTCAAAATCCGTGTCGCCGAGCCGTCGCAGCGTCTTTTCGCTCGCGCCGGTGCAGGCCACCTCCAGGTCAAACACCCCGCAGATCGCCGTGCCCTGCACACCGCGGAATCGCGCATCGCGCCCGCAGATGTTATCCGCCGCGATGCGTCCCTGCCGCGCCGCCGGTCCCGCAAGGGGAACCAGCGCAGGCTGGCCGGTGACGTAATCCGTCACCTCCACCGCATCGCCCACCGCCCAGATGGATGGGTCGCTGGTGCGCATGTGCTGGTCGACACGAATGCCGCCCCGCGATCCAAGCGCGAGGCCCGCCTCGGCGGCGAGGCGCGTTTCCGGGCGTACACCGATGGCGAGAATCACGATCCCCGCCTCATGGTGTTTGCCGGATTGCGTATGGACAACGAGCGCGCCGGAGTCGGTCTGGCCGATCGACTTCAGGCCGTCACCGAGGGCGAGTTGCACGCCCTTTTGCGTCAGCTTCTCTGCCACAGGCGACGCCATCTCGGGATCGAAGGGCGGCATGACCTGATCGAGCATCTCGACGATCGTGACCTGCACTCCGCGATGAGTCAGGTTTTCCGCCATTTCCAAGCCGATGAACCCACCACCGATGACGACGGCATTTTTCACCTCATGCTCGTCGAGCCACTGACGAATCTCCCGGCTGTCGGGAATCGTCCGCAGCGAAAACACGCCAGGCAGATCGCCCCCTTCCACGGGCGGGCGAAAAGGTGAAGCTCCCGGCGAAAGCACCAGTTCATCGTAGCGCTCCACCCGGGCGAGATCGGTGCGTCGATCAATCACGGAGACCGTCTTCTTTTCACGGTCGATGGCGACGACCTCGGTCTCGGTGTGGACGTCGATATTGAAGCGATCCTTGAAGAGCTTCTCGTCCGCTACCAGGAGGCTCTTTTCCTTCTCGATCACGCCGCCGATAAAATACGGCAGTCCACAGTTCGCGAAGGACACGAAGGAACCCCGGTCAAAGATCACGATCTCCGCCTGTTCATCCATGCGCCGGAGTCGCGCCGCACAGGCAGCCCCGCCAGCCACTCCGCCCACGATGAGAACTCGCTTGCTCACGCCCGGCCTCCCTTCACACAGCAGGCGGACTGCGAACGCCGGTTATTCCATGGCATACGGGCGAGCAGCATTCCCATTCCACAGGTGTCGGTGATGCCGGCAAAGACCAGCCCCGCTCCCACGAAGCCCGAGAGAGCGAACCACGCGGGCTTGACGAGAAAACCCAGCACCACCCCGATCAGCACGAAAGAACCCGCCGCGATGCGCACCTGGCGCTCGAGCGAGATAACGCCCTTGCCACGGACGAGCGGCATCCCCGCCGCATCCCAGGCTTTCACACCGCCATCGAGGACGGAGAGTTTCACCGCGCCACCCAGAGCCTTTTGCAACTGCTCAGCCGCCCGTGTCGCACGCTGACCACTGGCGCAGACGACCACACACTCCGAGGCATTCCCGAGGAGCGTTTTCACCTCCTCCGGGTCAAGTTCGGTCAACGGATGCAGCACCGAGCCCTCGATGTGCATCTCTTCATATTCCGCCGGGGTCCGGACATCCAGGAGCACCGCGCTCCCGATTCCCGCCGCCGGGATTTTGCGGATTGACTCTCCGCTGGTTGCAGTTGAGTTATTCATAAGGTATACTCATACAACTATATTTCTATACAGTAATATGCAAGGGAAAAACAAACCGGCCATGTCCGATGCCCAGGTCAACGAAGCGGCGCGGCTTTTCTCGATTCTATCGGAACCCTCGCGCTTGAAGCTCCTGCGCGCCCTGATGGACCGCCCCCTTACGGTCACGGAGTTGATCGAGGCGACCGAGATGAAGCAGGGCAATGTCTCGAAGCATCTCGGCGTGCTGCTCTCTGCGCGCTTCGTGGCGCGTGAGCGGGAGGGAAATTTCGCCCGCTACTGCATCGCGGATAAAAACGTCTACAAGCTCTGCGACGTCATGTGCTGCCGCATGGAGGAGGAGGCCCGCCGCGTGGCGGAGGAGTTCGGCGTCTCGTAGAGCGTTCCGGAAAAGAAAAGCGGCAGCCCCGCCGTGGGTCGGGACTGCCGCTGGCATCTGCCTGGCCTGTTACTGGAGCTTGCTGAAGTAGTCGCTGTAGGCCGCAGCGAATTCATTCGAGGCGGTGCCGCCATCGGTCGTCTTGTCCCAGTTGACCGACCACGTCATGACGCCGCGCAGTCCCGGGTAGCCCGTGGTGCTGCGGAGCTTGTAGGTATTGGCGTATCCCGACTTGCCGGTGATCAGGTAATCCAGCGCCTGCTTGACCTTGGCCGGGGCGAGGTAGCCGCCGGCGGGAGCCGCAGAGGGGGTGGCGGGCAGGCCGATGGCGACCTTGTCCGCGCCGAGGCCCGGGAAGGCATTGGCCGCATTGCGCGCCACCGGGAAGCCCGAGATGAGCATCTCCGTCATGGCGACCACGAAGTCCGGCGTGCTCTGGCTCAGGATGAGATCCTTGCTGGAATCATTCACCCCGGTGTAGGCGAACTGCGACCCCGTGTTGTAATACTGCACGTGGACAAACGTGAGCTTGTCGCGCAGGGCGTGCAGGATCGGGAGATACCCGCCGAAGGCTCCGCCGTAGTTCCCATAGCCGCCCTGGACGTATTGCGTCTCGGGAGCGGCGGTGAGGATGAAGTTGCTGCCATACGCATCCGCGATTTCCCGCAGGGCGCTGATCAGGTTCACGATCTTCGGCGTTTTCGGATTCTTGAAGTCCGTGTCGCCGCTGTCGAGGATCACGGATGTGCCTTCCAGGTCCACGTCGAGACCGTCGAAGCCGTACTCGTCGATGATCGCCTTCATCGAGGTGACGAACTGCTGCTTCTTGGCCGTGGTCGTGAGCTCGATCGGGGCATTGGCTCCGCCGATGGAGATGACGACCTTGGTGCCGCGCTGCTTGAGGGCGGCGACGTCGGCCTTGAACTGCGCCTTGCTCTCCACCGCCGGGGTGAAGGCCATGTCGGCTCCGCCCACCGTGGCGGGCTCGGCGAAGGAGATGTTCACCTGGCTGTAGCGGCTGTCGACATTGCGCAGAGCGATGTACGGCGCGCTGGCGTTGTCCCAGTTGTGCCAGTAGCCGACCACGGCGCGAGTCGCCGGGATGGTGGTCGAGCCGCCGCCCGTCGTGTCGGTGCTGCCGGTATCGCCTGTGCCGCCGGTCGTTCCTCCGGTATCCGTGCTGCCGCCCGTGGTGCCTCCGGTATCCGTGCCGCCGGTGCTTCCTCCGGTGGAGGCGGTCGCGCCATTGAGGGCGAAGTTCTCCGCCACCTTGTCCGCGCTCGACGAGGTCTGCACGCCGAAGGTCACCGACTTGCCGGGAGCGATTGTGCCGTTCCACGACTCATTGGTGAAGGTGTAGCGGTTGCCCACCTTGGTGCCGCCCTTGGCGCTCCAGAAGCTGGTGATCGGGGCGTCGAGGTCGAAGCTTACCGTCCAGCCCGAGAGTGTGGTCGTGCCGTTGTTCGTCACGGTGACATTGGCGCTGTAGCCGCTGCCCCAGTCGCTCGCGACCGCAAAGGCCACGGTGCCAGTCGCCGTGCTGCCGGTATCGGTCGAGCCGCCCGTACTTCCTCCCGTCGAGCCTCCGGTGTTGCCGCCGGTTGATCCTCCGGTATCCGTACTGCCGCCGGTCGTGCCTCCCGTGCTACCGCCAGTGGTGCCGCCGGTCGATCCCGTCGAGCCACTGCCACTGTCGGTGGTGCCGCCCGTCGAGGTCGCCGCGCCATTGATGACGAAGTTCTCCGCCGTCTTGTCGGCGCTCGAGGAGGTCTGGACGCCGAAGGTCACCGATTTGCCGGGGGCGATCACGCCATTCCACGACTCGTTGGTAAAGGTCGCCTTCGTTCCACTCTGCGAGCCCTTGGCGCTCCAGAAGCTGGTGATCGGCACGCCGAGGTCAAAGCTCACCGTCCAGCCGGTCACCGAGGCGGCGCCGTTGTTGGTCAGCGTGACATTGGCCGTGTATCCGCTGCCCCAGTCGCTCACGACCGCGAAGGATGCCGCAACCGAGGCCGAGCCGGTATCCGTGCTTCCGCCCGTCGAGCCGCCAGTGCTGCCTCCGGTCGAGCCCCCGGTATTTCCGCCCGTGCTTCCGCCTGTATCGGCGGGCAGAGGGATGCCAGCAGGCGAGCTCACCAGGGCAACCGGGTTCTTGTAGTAATTCTGAACCTTGCTGATCCAGTAGTAGCTCTCGCCCGAGCCCACGTTGTCCGTGCTGTCGCCCACTCCGGGACCGAAGAGCGCGACCGTCACACCCGCATCGCGAGCGAGCTGGAGGTGCGAGCCCCAGGTGAGGTTGCTGCCGCTCGTGCTGACCAGCGACTGGCCGCCATCCGTCGTGCCAAAGTAGGTGGCACGCGATCCGGTGGTGGTGAACGTGTCGCCGAAGAAGTACGTGGACGCCGAGTCCTCGTAGTTCTGCGTGGTATTCGTCAGGTCCGGGAACTTCGCGTTTGTGTACGGGCTGATCGCCGTGGTCGAGTTGATGCGGCCCACCGGCACCTGCCACAGGGTCACCGGGAGCTGCGTGGTGTTGTGCAGCGCATTGACGAAGATCAGGTAATTCGTCCAGTGCGTCGCGTTCCAAAACCACGTGGACTGTGCCGGATCGCTGTTCTTGTTCTCAAAGCCCGCATCGAGGCCGTACTTGTCGATGCTGATGAACTTGGCGCCGTGGGTCAGGATGCCCGCCGACACGTAGTAGTTCGCAATGGCCTTGGCCTCGTTGGAGATCGCATTGCGGCCCTTCTCCAGGCCGAGCGTATCCGTGAGGCGCACGATGCCCTTGCCGGTGATGCCGGCATTGGTGAAGCCACCTGCGGGAGAGGCCCAGAGGTTGAACTGCCAGCCAAAGATCGCATTAGGCTGGTATTTGCCAATGGTGTAGTTGATCGCCTCGACGAGTCCGCGCAGGGTGTTGGGGAACGTCGGATCGACGCCCTTCACCAGTACGCCGCTCGAGTAAACCGCGTCAGTCTGCGCGACGATGGTGTCGGGCGTTCCGGTGTTGTTCTGGGCAAAGTAGCCGAGGAAGTCCGGCTCCAGCACCCAGCCGATCGGTTCATCGCCGCCCGCTTCCTTCGTGATCTCGAGGGCATGACGCAAGTCGGCAAAGTAGCCTTCCATGTAGGTCTTGGACTCGATGTGCGCCTTGTCGGTGTAGTAGCTCTCGCCGCCGTCGGGGATGTTGTACCAGACAAAGTACGGGATCATGCCGAGCTTGACGCTCTCCTCGACGAAGCGCGTGGCGCGCTGGCCGTCGTTGAGCACGCGCCAGTTCCACCCGTCGCCGATGCTATTGGAAGCGCCGCCGTTGAGATAGATGTAGCGCATGTCGACGCGCTTGTTCTTTGCGGCGCTCGAGAAGTCCGACCAGAAGGCCAGGTCCGCCGCGGAGTCCTCGCTCACCGAGCCGATGGCGAGATAACCGGGCAGCCCGGGAGCGGTGCCGTCGGCATTATTGATGCGCACGCCGAGGACGCGCGTCTTACCCGAGGTCGCCTCGCTGACCAGCACGGAGGCGCGACCGGCCTTTTTGCCAGTGATCTGGAGCGCGCCGCCCACGATGGCCGCCGCGGCGACATCCGGGTTGTTGGAGACGACCGAGTATGTGCCCGTGTTCTTAAAGGCATAGCTCTGCACGCCCGGGACCTGCGAGAGCTGGAGCACCTCGCCCTGGGCGTCGGCATTGAGCACGATGTCCGGCGTGGTCGTCGAGCCCGAGCCATTGCCGCTATCCGTCGTCGACCCACTCGTATTGCCTGTGGTCGAGCTGGCGATGGAGGCGTTGTTCAGCTTGGCATTGGTCAGCAGCGCGTCCTTGGCCGAGCCGTCGACCTGGATGCCGAAGGAGACAGAGCCGCCAGCCGGAATGTTTCCGGTCCAGCTTTCGTTGGTAAAGGTGTAGGTCGAGCCCGACTTGCTCTTCTGGATCGCGCTCCACGAACTCGTGATCGTACGATTCAGGTCAAACACCAGCGTCCAGCCGCTGATGGCCGTCGTGCCGGGATTTGAGACGGTGACTTTCCCGGTAAAACCGGAGTCCCATTTGCTCTCGACGGAGAGAGCCACGGTGGGAGCCGCGTTGGCCGAGGCCTGAGACAGGAATGTCGTCAGCAGCCCCAGCAGGAGGGTTATAAACGGAAAAAGGGGATTCCTCTTCATAATTTTCTTTGCAGGAGGGTTAGCCGGGCATGTAACGGGAAGCCACGCGAACTCGACCAAGCGTCGCGGATACTCGATGAATCAGCCACAACCTGCACCTCGCACCACCCCCCATCCGCCTCCGGCCCCGTTTGGCGACGTGGCGCTGCGCTGGCTGCGGTCCCAGATCATCCGCCGCAAGCTCATTTCCCTCTCCTTCTGGCGGGTGAATCTCGCCGCCTGGCTGGTCTTTGCGATGATGACCTTCCTCGTCCGGTGCCTGTTCCACCTCGATGTACCGAAGGCATTGATCCTCACCATCTTGAACGAAAGCCTTGCCCTTGGGGCCTCGCTCATTCTCCGCCGGTATTATCAACGTTTTGGCATCCCTTTCCGGCTGCGCACCGCCCTTTCGGTGGTCGCGGTCAGCCTCTTCTGGGCCATCGTCCTTTCCATCGCCACCTACCTGATCACCCTGGCCACCGGCTGGAGGATGCAAAACATCACCGACCTGGAGTCGGCGATGCTGCGGTTCACCATCATGTGGACGGCCCTGCTGGGATGGAGCCTGGGGTATTTCTGGTTCCAGGCGGAAAAAGCGTGGACGGCGGAGTCGCGCCATGCCGAGGAGGCCGAGCACCAGGCCCACCGCATGGAGCTCCAGATGCTCCGCGCCCAGCTGGACCCGCACTTTCTGTTCAATTCCCTCAACGGTATCGCCGCCGAGGTGCACGCGCATCCCGATGATGCCGTCGAGATGATCTGCCGTCTCTCGGACTACCTCCGTTACTCGCTCGAGCACCGCAAGCAGACCTTCACCGCGCTGGAGTCCGAGTTGGGCGCCATGCAGGCCTACCTGGAGATCGAAAAGGCCCGCTTCGGCGACCGGCTCAGGTTTTCCGTCGATGCCACGCCGGAGGCCCTGACTCATCGCGTCCCCACTTTCATTCTCCAGCCACTCGTCGAGAACGCCCTGAAGTGGGGATTTCACCAATCCGCCAACGCCATGACCGTGGACATCCGCGCCTTTCAGACGGCGGGCGTGCTGGAGATCGAGGTAATGAACAACGGCCACCTCGAGTCCACCTCGCGAGACAAGGCGGGCGGCATCGGCCTCGACACCCTCAGCCGCCGTCTGGAGATCTATTACCCGGCGCGGCACCATTTCACTCTCGATCAACGCGGGAATGTCGTCTGCGCGACGATTCAACTGTGGGGTGCGGCGGAGGCGGTTTAGGACCGCGCAAAAAACTTCCCACCCCGCGCTTTCGCTGGCAGAGTCTGGAACCGGTTCCCCAGGGTTCTCCGCTGCCATGAATTCCCCAGTCACCGTCACGCACCCGTCTGCCGAGATGACGACACCTGTCGCACCGGCGCGCGGCCCCATCCGCGTCATGCTCATCGACGACGAACGCCTCGCCCGGCAGGGCCTGCGCGAACTGCTGAAGGAGTTTTCCGACGTGGAGATCGTGGGCGAGGCCGATACCGCTTCCTCAGCCGTGGCGCAGATCCCGGCCCTTTCGCCCGACGTGATCTTCCTCGATATCCGGCTGCCGGGAGGAGACGGGTTCAGCGTCCTGGAATCCCTCGACCGGGTGCCGCTCGTGGTATTCGTCACGGCGTACTCGGACTACGCGACGCAGGCCTTTGACGTGGAGGCGATCGATTATCTGCTCAAGCCTGTGCGCCGCTCCCGGCTGGAGGAAACCCTGCGCCGCCTCCGTGCAGAGATCGGCTCCGACGATCAGCCGCCGTACGCGCTTTCCGACCGCATCTGCCTGCGCACCCCCGAGCGCACCATCATCGCGCCGTTATCGAATCTCATCTCTCTCAAGGCGGAGGGAGATTTCACCCGCGTGAGCGTGGCGGAGCTGTCCCCGCTCCTCATCTGCCAGACGCTTGGCATCTACGAGCGCACGCTGCCCTCGCCACCCTTCCTCCGGATCGACCGCTCGATCATCCTCAACCTCAACCGGCTGAGCTCCGTCGAGATCAGCCCGTCGCGCGGAGCACGTGTCTTTATGGAGGGAGCAGAGGAGCCAATACCCGTGGGTCGGACCGGCCTGCGCCGGCTGCGCGCGGCCCTGCCCCAGCATCTCTCGGGCATCCCGGAGACGGAGAGCTAGACCGCACGGGAAAGCCAGCACAGCACGTGCCGTGTTCGCAGCGGTCCTAGAGGATCTCCTGGGCGAGTTCGCCGATGAGTCGGTCGAGCCGGGCGGGATCGACAGGCTTGGTCAGGTGATGATCAAAGCCCGATTCCTTGCTCCGGCGCACATCCTCCTCCATGCCATAACCACTGACGGCAACACCACGCAGCCCGGGATACCGCGATCGCAACCGACTCATCAAGGCCGCCCCCGAGATGTCCGGCAGACCGAGATCGCTGATCACGAGGTGAAAACTCCCATTTTCCACCAGGGCCAGCGCCGCATCACCTGTGGATGCCGCTTCCACCGTGTGGCCCTTTTGCTGGAGGATCATTTGCAACAGCAGACGCGTATCATCATGATCTTCGACGAGGAGAATCTTCAGTCCCCGCCGCACCCCAGGCTCCGCTTCCAGCGCATCGTCCGACTCGGCTGGTTGCGAGCTCTTCCGCAATGGGATCTCCACGTGGAAGGTCGCCCCTTTGTTCGCCCCCGGGCTTTCGCCCCAGATGCGGCCGCCATGCGCGGAGACAATCGAGCGGCTGATGGACAAGCCCAGGCCGAGCCCGCCGAAGAGCCGCGTGATCTCGCGGCCCACCTGTTCGAAGGGCTGAAAGAGCTGCGGCTCCTCCGCCGCGTTGAAGCCGATGCCCGAGTCGCGCACGGAAATCCGGTAAATTCCGGGCGCGGGATTCTTCGTCGTGATCTGGATGGAACCGCCAGCTGGCGTGAACTTCACCGCATTGCGAATCACGTTCCACAGCACCTGCTGCAGTCGCACCACGTCGCCAACCGTGCGGCTGTCTCTGGCCGAGCGCTGCACCGTGAGCTTCAGGTTTTTCGCCTCCCAGGTGGAGTGGCAGATCTCCAGCACACGATCGAGGACCGAGTCAATATTCAGCTCCGCATCCTGGAGCTCAAACTTCCCGTGCGCAATGCGCGTGAGATCGAGCAGGTCGTCGATGAGACGGATCTCCAGCTCGATGTTGCGGCGGATCATGGAAAGATGAGTCAATACACCCGCAGGAAGCCCCTGCTCCTGCTGGAGCGTGGCGACGCCCATCAGCGCGGGAGTAAGGGGCGTGCGCAGCTCGTGGCTGAGGGCGGCGAGGAAGCTGTCCTTCGCCGCGCTGGCCCGCTCGGCGACCTCCTTGGCCAGGCGCAGGACCTCGCCGGATTTCTGCACGCTCAGGTCGGTGACGACGAGGCAGATCACGGTATGGTCCATGAGGGGGAGCGGGCTGGCGGTGAAGTGTACCGGTAGTTCCTCGCCTCCCGCGCTGCGGAGAAAGCTCTCGTGCTTGGCTGCGCCGTCGTGATCGTCCAGTGCGGCCGAGATCGCCGTCCAGCTCTGAGTATCCAGGCGCGGGATGAGCTGCGAGCTGATCACCTGGTCGAGCGGCTCGCCGAGCATCTCGGCAAAGCGGCGGTTGCAGTACAGGATGAGTCCTTCCGGAGTCACCGTCGCGGCACCCTCCTGCATTTGCTCGACGTAGACGCGGTACGGATGGTCCGCGCCGGAGAGGCTGTAAATCTGGCTGCCCTTGTTCCCCGTCACCACCACCGCATCGACCTCGCCGTTGCGAATGGCGCTGAGAGTTTGCTGCGCCTCGTGGAGGCTGGCTTGCAACTGCTCCAGCTCCGCCGGGCTCATCCACACGCCGCGGCCTTCCTGCTCCAGCGAGCCGCCTTCCTGCTCTCCGGGATCTCCGTTCATTGCTCGTTTTCGTGGCTTTCGTTTGCGAGGTCGAGACCGGCGAGGATCTTCTCCCGGTCGGAAAGGTCTCCCGTCAGGCGGCGGGCGGGCAGCGGCTGCGACTTGACCAGAGTGGGCGCCACGATGATCTGCTCGGCCCGCGCTGCAGCGGGCTCCTGGTAGATGTCGACCACCTTCAACTCATAGTGCCCGGCAAGATAATCCTCGCACAGCGAGCGAATGGTCTCGATGGCCTGCGCCGAGCGGCAGGTCGTGCCGGTGACATAGAGCCTCAGCACATAATGCTGCTCACTCGGGGCCTTTCGCAACATGGACTCTAAGGCCAGCGTGCTGCTCGTGTGGTGTTCTTTTTCCCTCCGCATGATGCTAATTCCTTCGGATGCCGGGTCGCTATGGATTCTCTGACTTTGCCTTCAGGTTTCGGATGTCCATGCCGACGATCACCTTTTCCGAGTTGGAAAGATCGCCGACGACGCGCTTGATGGGCTCCGGCAGACGGCGCACCAGCGTGGGCAGGGCGATGATCTGGTCGGCCTGCGCGAGGTGCGGGTTCTTCGCGAGGTCCACGACCTCGATCCGGTACTGCCCGGGCAGGTGCTCATCGCACAACCTCTTCAGGTTGGCAAAGGCCGTAAGGGATTTCGGTGTCTGCCCGGCCACGTACAGGCGGAGCGAAAATTGCTCGCCCTCAGGGAGCGAACCATTCGCGCCGTTCTTGGCCAGTTTCTGGGTTTTCTTCTTCATCTACGAGATTTCGGAGCGGTGGATTTTCCAGCAAGGCCACGGCTCCGACTCATGGCTTCCCGATCAATAGAAATCTGTTCCAGCCGCGTCCTCTCGGACTCCACTGCGCGCAAAAGCGCCTCCTCCTCGGCCGCCAGCTCCGCGCGGAGCGCCTCGATCTGCGCTTCCGTCGCACGGCGGCGATGCTCGTGAGCGAGCTTCTTGCGCTCCAGCTCCTCGCTCGCCGTCCGCAGCCTCTCGGCATCGCGCGCCTCCTGGTTGATCCGCGCAGAACCCGTGAGCACGCCCTCCGCACCGAGATAGGCCTCGCTGAGCCGTATCCCCCGCGAGGTGATGAGAAATTCCCTCACCTGGTTGGAGTGCGCCATGCCGCGCGATTTGAGGATGTAAAGCAGCCGGTCTCGCTCGCCATTGGACTCCACGTCCCGCAGCAGCAGCCAGGTGTCGACGATGGAGCTCAGGCCTTCATCGGTGACCTCAAGGGCTTTCCCTCCGCCGGTCAGGCTCACCATGAAGCCCAGGATGTTGTTCTTGCGCAGGTAATCGACCAGACGCAGCAACATGTTCGTCGATTCCTCCAGCGTGCCGGCATTCTGCATGTTGGAGACCGGGTCGATGATGACCACGGTGGGTTGGAATTTTTCTATTAGCTTATGCATGCGCACGAGGTGCATCTCCAGTCCGAAGACTGTGGGCCGTGTGGAGTGGAACTCCAGCGTCCCCTTCTTCACGTATGGGGCAAGGTCTACACCTATAGATCGCATGTTCCTCTGGATCTGCGCGGGCGATTCCTCAAAAGAAAAATACATGCACCTCTCGCCGCGCGCGCAGGTCGCCCTCGCGAGCTGCGCGGCCACGCTGCTTTTTCCCGTGCCGGACGTGCCGGTGAGCAGCACCGTGCTGCCGCGAAAATACCCCTCGCCGCCAAGCAGGTCGTCGAATCCCTCCACGCCGCTCGATACCCGCTCGTTGGAGACCTCGTAGTCCAGGCTCGTAGCGGTAATTGGCAATACCGAGATGCCCTCCTCGTCGATGAGAAAGGGGTACTCATTCGTGCCGTGGGTGGTGCCGCGGTACTTCACCACGCGCAGCCGCCGGGTGGAGATCTGCCCGATCACGCGATGGTCGAGCAGGATGACGCAATCCGACACGTACTCCTCCAGCCCCTGCCTCGTGAGCTGCCCCTCGCCGCGCTCGCCGGTGATGACCGTGGTCATGCCCTTTTCCTTCAGCCAGTAAAAGAGCCGCCGCAGCTCGGAGCGCAGCACGGCCTGATTGGACAGGCCGGAAAAAAGCGTCTCGAGCGTGTCGAGCACCACGCGCTTCGCCCCGATCGACTGGATCGCATAGCCGAGCCGGATAAAGAGCCCCTCGAGGTCGTACTCCCCATTTTCCTCGATGTCGTTGCGGTCGATCTTGACGTAATCGATGATGAGCTTCTTTTCCGCGATGAGCCTGTCCACGTCAAAGCCGAGCGAGGCCACGTTCTTGCAGATGTCGTCCGCCGTTTCCTCAAAGGTCATCAATACGCCCCGCTCGCCATATTCCGTCGCACCCCGGATGAGAAACTCCGCCGCAAAGAGCGATTTCCCGCAACCCGCCGATCCGCAAACCAAAGTCGGTCGCCCCTGCGGCACTCCCCCGTTCGTGATCTGGTCAAATCCGTCAATACCTGTCGGAGCCTTCTTCAGGACAGGGAGTGAGTGTTTTGCTTTCGCCATGAAATATCCTCCCCCGCCCGCTCCGCCACCGTCAACACCCTCCACCCCGCGCGCCCTCGGGTCTCACCCCTAGCGTTGCCTAATCACCCAGCCTGAAGCGTCCTTATCTCCCGGCCATCCGTAAAAACACCGCCCCGATGCGCTTTCCGTCGGCGGGCCGAAGGTTCCCGCCGCTTGCCAAAGGATAAGTGCTTACGTTCCCTGCCCGGGGGAGATCGGCGGCGGCGTAGCCTGGGCCTCGGCCATCCGCGCGGCCAGCGACATCGCCACATGCTTTTTCAAAGCCTCGGAGGGCTGGGTCGCATCGGGAGGCGTAAATGCTTCGTAAATATTTCGCAAAATCTGCACCGGCGTCAGCAGGAGGCCCCACGGAAATCCCCACCAGCCGAAAACCGCCGAGCCCACCCCGGAGAGAACCTGATTTTTCAGGCCGCACGAGCGGCAGCAAATCACCGGCTTGCTCTTCCATGAGGTCAGCAGTAGCGCCGACCAGATGGAGTGCGAGGTATGAATATCCACCGGTCCCCGGCCCCGGCAGCGGGGGCACTCCCCCTCGTGGACATCTTTTGTCACCTTTTCCACGATCTCCGCCGGCACACACCGGGAAGCCAGAATCGCCTGCGCCTGTCCGGCGCACCGGTCGTTGCAAAAGGAAAAGTTCCCGACCTTCCTTCCGCCGAAAAGAATGAGAGAGTTGCAGTACGAGCAGTTGGTCATTGCTGAAGGGATGCTTAGCGAAGCACAGCCCAAACTCTAAGCCTGGGCAAGCCGCCTCTCGGTTCCGACATTCCCGACGCCCGATGCGACGGCAGCATGCCCCGGCAACCCTCTAAGCACCCGCCACTTACACCCCGACGCATCCCGCCCTTCCCTTCGGAAAATTTTCCACCCTCCGCGAGCGCACGAGAAATTCCCCGAGATTCCCGTCCTCGCCGAGGCCGGTTTCCGGCTCCCACACCTCCGGAAAAAGCGAAAGCGAAGGAAGCCTCCGGCCGGGCGCCATCTCCACACAGCGCCCGGCCCTTTGCTTCCTTCGCTTCGTTGGCTCCGCCTGTCTCGCAGGCTCGGCTCTGTCAAACCACGCCCGGGGCTCCAATTCTCCGGGCGGCTTCTGCAAAAAGAGGCTGTCCTCTTAGCTCTGGTAGCTCTGCTTGTCGTCAACCTCGAGCCAGTCAAAGAGCGTGACTTTCGCCGGATCGAGGCCCGACTTCGTCGCCTCGCCCACGAACCAGTCGCGCTTCTCCGGGTCATCGTAGGGGCGATAGCCCTCGACGTGCTGGCCGAATGCCGCGATCTCCTCGGACGTCTTGGCCGCGCCGTTGGTGTTCAGCCAGGCCACGACTTCCTCGTCCGTCGCGCCCTTCTCGAGGAGGGCTTTGACGTCAGCGCCCTTCACTTCCTTGAAGCCGAAGAGGTAGTTGTCCAGCGGACAGTCGAAATGGTACTCGCCGTTCTTCCCGGCCAGCGTGGCGCGGCCCTTGTCGATGGCGCGGGCGAGGAGGATGTAGCCGCCCAGGCGTTCACGCGGGCTGCGCGGGGCTTCTTTCGTCAGGTCCTTGTATTCCAATGTGGTGCTCATGATGGATGTCTCCAGTTTTGTTGAATTTTGACGTCGTTTGTTTTCTAAACGACATCTGTTGTTAATCCATCACTAGACGGGAAGTTTGTCAAATGGTATGTTGGTTTCATGGAGACGGAAGGCGCCTGCAACCTCGACCCTCGTGTGAAACGCACGCGGGAGATGCTGCTCCGCGCCTTTGAGGAGCTGCTGGGCACGAAGTCGCTGCAAGCCATTTCCGTTCAGGATATTGCGGAGCGCTCCACCCTGAACCGCGCCACCTTTTACGACCACTACACGGACAAATTTGCCCTCTTTCAGGACCTGATCGGGGAGAAATTTCGCTCCGCCTTCATGAGCCGCATGGCGGAACGCCCCGCCCAGTGCCCGCATGGGATTCGCGCCCTCATCGAGACGGTGTGCGATTTTCTGGCCGGGTTTCCGTCCCGCTGTGAGGAGTTTCGGCGGCAGGCCGGGCCTTTGATCGAATCCACCATCCGCGAACGCCTGCGCGAATTCCTCGTCGCCGGGGCGCTGCGGGATTGCCCCGAGCGCGACCGCTCCAATGCCGAGCTGCGCGCCACCCTGGCCGCCTGGGCCATCTGCGGCGCGGCCACGGAATGGCAGCGCCACAACGCCCAGAGCCGCGACGAGTTTGTCGATGCCGTGCTCCCGATCGTCCTGCCCATCATGGGCCTCAGCCCTGCGGGCGCGACGGGATCGCACTAAAACCCGCTCCCCTCACCCGAGCGAGCGGGAGGGAATCCGCTAGCCCAGCTGAAGCTCGGAGAAAGCCTCGCGCACAGCGACCGGCTCGCCGCCTGTCACCATGTCCCGCACGACGCGATCTCCTGCGAGCGCCTTGACCGCCAGCCCGGGCATCTTTTCCAACCAGAGCGTCGGCACCTCGGGCGCCTGGTCCAGCGCCGCATCCCGCTCGAAGCCCCGGATCACAAAATTCCGCACCCGGCTTTCGCCATCGATCAGCGCCTTGCGCTCGCCCGGCGTGCTCCACCAGACCTTCAGGCCGTGAACCTCGATATTCTCGATCCGCCCGACGCCCTGCGGGAAATCCTCATCGCGGAAGAGCGGGGTCCGGCAATACCGCGCCCCGTCCATGTTGATGGCGAAACACCGGCAGCCCGCCACCACGTTCTCAAAGCGCAGGTTGCGGATCGGCGAGACATAGCTCAGCAGTCGCACCGCCGTGTGGCAGTCCTCCGCATAGAGGTTGCGAAAGACGATGTTCTCGATCGGCCCGCAGGTCATCCCGGTATTCTCCAGCCGCGCCATGCTGTCGTCGGCGTTCAGCGCGATGAGGTCGTCGTTGGGCTGCCCCTTCGTCAGGGCGCGAATGTTTTCCACCACGCCGTTGCGCACCCAGCCGTTGAAATGCAGGCCATCCTGGTTGTTCTCGATCACCTCGCTCTGGAAGCCGATGTTGCGAATCTCAAAGCCATCCAGCATGCACATGCGCACGAAATACACGACGCTGTTGGCCACGATGAGGTCGCTGAGCTTGAGATCGCGTATATTGCGAAAATTCAGCACCGTTCCCGTGAAGGCCTTCAGATTGAAAAGGTCGGGGTGCTTGAAGTTCGTCCGCCCCGTCTTGTTCCCGTCCCACGTCCCTCCCGAGATCTGGATGTCGGCGTTGCCAAAGACATGGTCGCGGTTGGTCAGGAGAAAATCCTCGGCCCCGTGAGGCGTCTCCCCGCAGTGAAAGAGCCGCGCCCCGGGGTCGGCCACGATCTTCGTGAAGGAGTCGACCTTCAGCGTCTGTGCGATCCGGTAGACCCCGGCCGGAATGAAGACCTCCTTGCGCCCCCCGTCGAGCACCGCCTGAATGGCGGCCGAGTCGTCTGCGATTCCATCCCCGATTGCCCCGAGATTTCGAATGTTGTGCACTGGCTGAGAAATTGGTCCGGCATCATCCAACACTTCCCCCGCCTGCATCAAGAACGTTGCTCGTCCCCGGAGGAGAAACGCGGGGGCGTCTGCGCGGGGAAAACCCCGCCGCGCTCCCGCGGAATCGGCATTGACTCCTCCCCGGAGCGCCTGCCGCATCCCACGCATTAGCAACCTGTTGACTAACATTACGCGGGTTCTGAAATGTAAAGTATTGGGGCGATGCGGATATGGCTACGGATCGGAAAACCCGCTTAGCTTCCGGGAGATTTCCCGCCTCCGGGTCATCTCCCCTCATCAACATCCTCCCACTATGAAAACCATCCCCCTGGTTGATTTTTCACGCCTGCGCGTCCGCGTTCGGCATATCGCAATTGCCTGCTCCGCCATCCTCCCAGCCCTGTGCTCGCCAGCCTCGGCGCAGATCGTGGCAAATTTCTCCGATGGCAATACCAGCTCGCTCGTGGATGGCTATCCCGGCGCGGTCGGCACCGGCTGGCTCTCGGGATGGGTGTCCAACAAGACGTCCTCCGCCAATGTCACCCTGACCAACACCGCCTCCTCCGCGACTCCGCTGGAGGCGGGCGGGAATTACCTCTCCGTGCAGGTGAGCAATGCCAGCACCGCCTCGGACTACGGCGGCGCGGTCACCCGCACCTTTGACTCCGCCGTGGTCGATCCCACGGCCCCGTGGACGCTGAGTTGCAACTTCCGGGCCGACTCGACGATTCCCTCCGTGACGGCGGATGCGAGCAGCGACTACGCCATCTTTGGCAGCACGTCGACCGCCGCCGCGCAGCTCGACTCCAACACCACCTGGGGCCTCACCATCCGCACCGCCAGCGGCGCGACGCGCTGGCGGTACTACAGCGGCTCGACCCTCGTGGACACCGGCATCACCTATGCCCCCGGCACCGTCTATCGCGTGAGCGTGGACGTGGACCCGCAGGCGAAGACCTATTCCTTCACCATCACCTATGGCGCGACGGTTTACACCAGCCCGACCGGCATTCCCTTCCGCAATGCCTCGGCGGGGGTGAACCGCGTCTTCTTCTCCGCCAAGGACGACAAGGACCACACGGGCTCGATGGATTTCTCCCTCGATAGCGTGCAGATCGACGGCCCCGCCCCCGCCCTCGCAGAGGGCTTCCCCGAGCCGGTCGTGCCGAACATCAACGGCGCGGCCCTGCATACGAATACCTATATTGACTTTGCCTCGCCCGCCAATGACCCGGCCATGACGCAGTACGCCAACGCGGGCTACCGGTTCGCGCGCTTCGGCGTCCCGTGGTTCGATGTCGAGCGCACGGCCGGTGATTACAATCTCACCGCCCCGCAGTCCTACATCCCCGGCTATGCCCAGCTCGTCGAGATGCTCGGCAACAAGGGCATCCGCCCCATCATCTTCGTGGGACTCGGCAATACCGTGTACGGCACGGATACCACCAATGGCGGCATCCAGACCGATGCGCAGCGGCAGGGCTTTCACGACTACTGCCGGGCCATCGCCTATGCCTTCCGCGATTACGACCCGATCTTTGAAATCTGGAACGAGCCGAACCTGAGCGGCTTCTGGGTTCCCGCGTCGAATGTCGATGAATACATGGCTCTCGTCCCCTACGCCGTCTCCGGCCTCCGCGAGGGCTGGCATCTCGGGCGGGAATCGCAGAACCTCCCGACCCCCCTCGTCATCGCCCCCGGCGTGGCAAACTCCTGGGCGCGCGGCAACTTCATCGACAAGTGCTTTGACCGCGGCCTGCTCGACATGGTCGACGGCGTCTCGGTCCATCCGTACTCCAACTACAGCACCGACCCCGCCAAGCGCATCCCCGAGGCCCTGGCCTCCCCGATGTCGCTCCTCAAGACGGAACTCGCCGCCCGCGGCAAGCCCAACTTCCCCATCGTCCTCACGGAGTGGGGCTTCTCCACGGATCGCAACGACTACGGCGTGAGCACCGACACGCATGCAAAGTTCGCCGTCCGCCAGATCCTCATGGGCTACTACACCGGGCTCACCATCAACTGCGTCTACTCGCTCGACGACGCCCGCAATGTCGATGACAACACGTCGGACAAACACTACGGGCTCTTCACCACCTCGGGGGCCAACTTTGCCAAGACCCTCGTGGCCAAGCCCGCCGTCGCCAAGGTCGCCGCACTGAACTCCGCCCTCGACGGTTACCGCTATGTCCAGAAGGTCGCGCTCGGCAACACCGCCCCGCTGAACAACGCCAAGGACTGGTGCCTCGTCTTCTGGAACCCCACCGCCCTCGACGCCGACGGCACCCCCGGCAATGCCAAGGCCGTGCTCTGGACCACCCAGACCACCGACCTCACGGGCCCCTACCAGATCGCCTGCGACTTCCGCGGCGACTCCGTCATTCCCGCCGTGAGCGCGGATACGAATAGCAACTACTGCATCTTTGGCAGCCTGGTGGAAAACGCCTCCGGCCTCGATGCGAATACCACCTGGGGCCTCGGCGCGACCTACTCCGGCGGCGCGCTCCAGTGGCGCTATTACAATGGCGCGACGCTCACCACCACCGGCGTCACCTTCGTGCCCGGGACGATCTACCACGTCGTGGTCAATGTCGACCCGGCCGCGAGCACGTATTCCTTCACCATCACGGGCGGCTCCGCCAGCTACACCAGCCCGACCGGCATCCCGTTCCGCGCCGCCGGGCCGGGGCAAAACCGCGTCTTCTTCAGCGCCCGCGATGACAAGGACCACCCGGGTGCCATGACTTTCTCGGTGGATAACCTCGCCCTCCAGCTCTCCGGCGGCAGCACCACGCCGCCCGCCGGCCCGCTGGCGGGCTTCTCCGACGGCGCGACCAATGCCGCCACCGACGGATTCCCCGGCATGGCGGGCAGCCGCTGGCTGACCGGCTGGGCGCAAAACTCCGGCTCTGCCGCGAATATCCAGCTCACCACCGCGATCACCACCACCAACGCCCTCAACAGCGGCGGCTCCTACCTCCAGGTGAACGTCTCAAACTCCAGCACCGCAAGCGATTACGCCGGAGCCATCGCCCGCTCCTTCGACACCATCCTCGGCGTGCAGAAGACCTCCCCCGACCTCAAGCCCCTCCTCGGCCTCGACACCTCCGTCACCCCCCCCTTCACCGACGACCCCGTCGTGGTGGATCTGGATGGGTATACGGCACCGTGAGTGAATGGCCGAAGCAGTACCTTAACGACACTGAGACAACCCGGCCAGCGTAGCCGCTGGTCGGGCGCATTATTCGCATCTTCCTTTCCCTCCGATTGTTGCGACGCAAGCGGCATCTCATTGTGCACCCATGAGGACAAGGCTCGAAGATTGGTCCAAATTTCTCCGAGACCACCTCCACGGAAGAAATACTTCCCGCCAAGTTTTGCTCGTCACACAGACCCGACTTTACATTATAAAGCGTCTGTGCAATGACCTCGAATCAGTTTCCCCAACTTTCAGCAGTAGACTTCTTTTGCGGTGTAGGCGGAATGAGTCTCGGCCTCCATAATGCGGGCATAAACGTGCTTGCGGGAGTCGACAATGCCGCAGATTGCCGAAAGACCTACGAGACGAATATCCCGGGAGCAAAGTTCATCAAGCACGACATCAGCAGATTAAGTGCTCCAGAGCTCGAACGACGACTTAACCTCAAACGCAACGACAACTCCCTCATTTTCGCTGGATGCAGCCCCTGTCAGTTCTGGAGCAAAATCCGAACAGACAAAACGAAAGCTCGGCGCACCGCGTTTCTTTTACACCAATTTCAGAAATTTATCTCTTACTTTCTCCCCGGTTTCGTAGTCGTGGAGAATGTCCCGGGGCTTAAAAAACAAAAAAAACACACCATTTTACCCGATTTCATC
>JAFKMU010000037.1 GCA_017305195.1 Verrucomicrobiota bacterium
GCGAGCCTCTTTTATCTTCCGGCATACAGCCCCGATCTCAACCCCATCGAACTGGCCTTCGCCAAACTCAAGGCCGCCTTACGATCCGCCGCTCAACGCACCTTCCATGGTCTCACTGTGGCCACGGCCCTGGCCCTCGACTCCTTCTCCGCCTCCCATTGCCTTAACTTTTTTCGTCACGCTTGTTACGGGACAAATTAAATAGAAAATGCTCTAGTGGGGGAGAACCGGTAAGTTCTCTGGAAGAGGAGGCTACTTCAGCGTCTCGAGGATGCCGGGGATCTCGGAAAGCGACTCGATGGTGTAATCCGGGATGGCGCTGTCGGGTTCTTCGCTACCTTTGACCTTGATCCAGATCGACTTGATGCCAGCGTTGTTGGCGCCTGCGATGTCGCGCTCGAGCGAATTGCCCACCATGATGGCTTCCCTGGGCTCGACTCCGAGTTCCGAAAGGAGCCGATGAAAGATTTCCGGCTTGGGTTTGCCGATGCCGTGTTCGCCGCTGACGGCGATGGCCTGGAAATGGCTGCCGAGTCCGCTGGCGGCGATCTTTTCCCGTTGTAAATCCGGGGCGCCGTTGGTGAGCATGGCCAGCTTGTGATTCGGAGCGAGGCGGGCAAGAGTTTCGCGAGCTTCCGGCATCAGGCGCTGCAAAACGCGGCGTTCCTTGGCGAAGGTTTTTGCAAGGTCCGCGGCACCCTCCGGATCTTCGATCAACTGCTCGCGCAGGGCCGCGTCAAAGACTTGTTCCCGGTAAGCGTGAGCCCAATTGCGGAGGGCGGTGAGTTCCTCGCTGTCGCCTTCAAATTTTCCCCACAGACACTCGAAGGCGCTGATGCCGATCGCCTTGCAGTATGGCTGGCACGGGCCGGCGGCCCAGAGAACACGGGCGTGACGCATGGCGTCGCGCTGGAAGCGGCCGGCATCGGCTCCGTGGCCGGTGGAGGCAGCGCGGGCTGTCGCGGCAAAGGCTTCGGAGGAAACGGCTTCATCCACTACGAGTGTGTCGTCGAGGTCGAAGAGAAGGGCTTTCATGAGGTGAAGAGAAACGAGTTGAGACTGGTCGCCGGGGCGGGACGATGCGTCCTGGCCGCGCCTTTCGTGGCTGAGTCAGACAAAAAGTGCAAGCCCGACAAGCGGCATTCGTCGCCGGGCTTTTACTGGAGCCGGAAGCGCCGGGCTATTTTTTGTCGAAACGGAAAAGGAAGGTTGCGATTTTGTGCGCCCTGGAGATGAGGGCCGAGGCCAGGATGAGGATGATCGCCGAGGCGAAGGCGCCTTGCACCAGCGTGAGGTTCAGCGGCTGCTTGGGGCTGGAGTATATCGCGATACCCAGCGTCGCAGTGGAGGTGATGAACGTCGCCAGGTAGGTGGCAAGAAAGTACAGGCCGAGGATGCGGATCAGGAGGACGGTCCAGTCGTGCTTGGTCATGGAGTGGGATCGGAGGAAATACTAGACGCCCTGGTCATGCACGCGCGAAATCCACGACCACGGAATCGCCCCATGGCTGAGGATCCAGTCGTTGAACTGCTTGAGCGTCCAGCCCTCCCCGCCAACGAAGCGGCGGTAGAGTTTCTCCACCTCGATGCGGCCGAGGAGATAGCTCATCGGGACGGTGGGTGAGCTGGTGTACCAGTTCACATCGCCAGCGGCGCGGGCGCGGGTGAAATGCACGCCATCCATCAGCATCTTGCAGGCGGCGTCGAAGCTCAGTGAACCATCGTGGAGCCCGCAATCGATCACGATGCGATGGGCGCGCCAGAGGGCGTCGTGGATCTGGAGCAGCCGGGTGACCGGGGTTTTCACCAGCTTGCGCTCGACGGCCATGCTTTCGCACCACATCGTCCATCCTTCATAGAAAATGGAGTGGGCCGACTGGCGGCGGATCTTGCTGGCGAGGCGATTCTGAACGGCGAACTGAAGATGATGGCCGGGATAGCCCTCGTGAACGCTGGTGAGCTCCAGGCCGAAGTGTTGCTTGATCTCCGCCTGCTTGCGGGCGGGGCTCTTCTCCAGCAGGCTCAGGTCATTGACCCAGAAAATGCCCTGCTGTTTTTTCGAGAATGGCGGCGGCGCGTTGTAGGCGGCGGTCGGGAAGTGATGGCGGAGAAAGGCCGGGGTCGGCAGCACCTTGAGGGTTTCTCCATGCGGCAGGCTCACGATATCGAGCGAGCGGAGCTGATCCTTTAGCGAGCTGGTGACCTCCTTGTATTCGTCTAGGAGCGGGCGTTCCGGCAGCCAGCCGCGGGCGGCGGCCTCGATGGCCTCCTGGGCGCTCCGGCGGCCGTATTTGGCGGCCTCCTGCTCCAGGAGGAGTTCCATATGGGCCACGAGACGTTCGCCATTGGCGCGGGCCTCGGGCAGCGATAAGTCCAAGCCGAGCCGCTCGCGAATGAGGTACTCAAAATTGGCCCGCCCGATGGCGTAGCCGCGCGCTTCACCCTGTTTGCGGCGTCCGATGGTCGAGGCGTAGTCGGCGAAGGCCTTGCACGCGGAAGAGATGAGGCGGCGGGTTTTTGCCGGATTCGCGGATTGGGCCGCGAGCGTCTCCTCGATCTCACCGAGGAAGCTCACCGCACCCTCGCAGGCTTTTTGAGCGAGCTGGGTCCAAAGCGGAACCGGCTTGGTCAGGCACCGGGCTCCGGCGTCGAGAAAATCGGGGATGGCGGCGAGGCGGGCCTCGATGGCCGGAAGGACCGAGGCGACCTTGTCGGCGTAGCGGACCAGCAGGTCGAAGATGGCATCCACCGCCGTGTCGCAATGCACCTGCGGATTGTTGCGCCAGCGCTCGAGGTCGCGGGATTCCAGGAGTTCCGTCCGCAACATGGAGACGAAAGCGCGTCGGTCGAGCCAGTCGTCGCCGTGGAACGCCGCCTCCGGCAGCGCCTCGACGGCGGCGAGAGTTTTTTCGGCGAGCTTGATCTGGGCCTTGTGCGTCGAGACATCGTTGGCGCCCAGCTGATCATTGAACTTCTCCAGCCCCAGGCGGCTCGCCGCTTGAGGAAACCGCTGATAGGTCTCGGCGAAATAGGCTTCCGAGAGAGTCCGAAAGTTTCGGACGTGCGCAATGTCGACGGCGTTGAGGAACTTCATAGAAAAGGATCAGGGCGCGGCTTTTTTCACGATGCGGCCTTCGTCGTCCACGGGGCCGAGGGCGATGGCCTCCATCTGGTCGGCGAGCGTGCGCATCTGTTTGACCTCGGCCTCGGTGGGCGGCTGGCCCGCCTTGCTGGCCGCGAGGTCGCGCAACTCGGTGAGCTTGGCGATGAGGGTGGAGACAAATTCGGTTTTCTTCAGGCGCGGATGCAGCGTGTTGAGCCGGTCGAGATAGTAATCCATGACCTCCGAGCGGCCGAGGATGCGGGCGCGGTCGGGATTGTAGTTGCGCGCGCAGCTGTTGGCGGCGAGCTGGAAGCCGCGGAGCCAGCCGCCGAGACTGATCATGTGGGCCATCTGCTCATCGCGGAGATCGAGCATGGACTGCTCGACATCGCCCTGGGTGCGCACGAGCTCCTCGCGCATGCCCTGCCAGTCGCCTTTCCGGCTGTACTCAAGGAGGCTCTTGCTGCGCTTGGTCATGCCCTCGCCGATGCCGAGGGCACGGGCCTGGCGGATGAGGGCGCGGCCGATGTCCTGCACATCGTCGGAGCGTTCCGCGATGGTGAGCATGAAGCCGTCGGCCACGAGCGCGCCAAAGTGCAGCGAGGTCTGGAGCCGGTTGTCGAAAAGCGCGTCGCGGTTGTTCTGGGCGATGATGTCCAGCGGCGGCTGGAAGCTGCCGAGGTCCTTGAGGATGCCGGCGATGGACGGCGCGGTGATGTCGTTCACGCCGAGTTCGTCGCGCATGTACTCGTCGGAGGCAGCCTGCAATTCCTTATCCGTCGGTTCCTGGGCACAGAGAAGACCGACGCTGCAGGCAAGGCTAAAAGCGAGAGCGCATTGGCGCGAAACCATACGGTTACCCGTTAATATCCGATTTTGCACCCAAGGCAAAGAACTTGTGGTGGCGGGTTTTCCGAGGGATAATCACGATGTGATTATCGGGGTTCCCAAAGAGATCAAGGAACAGGAATTCCGCGTCGCGCTGGTGCCTTCCGGCGCGTACCAGCTGGTTAAGCGCGGACACAGGGTATTGGTGGAAACCAACGCGGGGGCTGGCATCGGCTATCAGGATGCGGATTACCGGCAAGCCGGCGCAGAGATCGTGGCGACGCACGAGGAGGTCTTTGCCCGTGCCGACCTGATCGTGAAGGTCAAGGAGCCGCTCCCATCGGAATACGGCCTGCTGCGCAAAGGGCAGACGCTTTTCACCTATCTGCATCTCGCTGCCAGCAAGCCGCTTACGGAGGCGCTACTGGCCACTGGCGCGACCTGCATCGCCTACGAGACTGTCGAGGTGAACCGCCGCCTGCCGCTGCTCGAACCCATGAGTGAAATCGCCGGGCGCATGTCGGTGCTCGTCGGTGGGTATTTCCTCGCCAAGCATAACGATGGCAAAGGCGTGCTTCTCGGGGGAGTGCCGGGTGTATTGCCGGGCAAGGTGATCGTGATCGGCGGCGGGACGAGCGGAGTGAACGCTGCCCGTATGGCGACCGGCCTTGGCGCTGATGTGACGATTTTGGAGGTCGATCTTGAGCGGATGCGGTTTCTCGACATCACGATGGGGCCGGCGCATACGCTGTTTTCCAGCGAGGCGAGCCTGATCGAGCTGCTTCCGGGGGTGGACCTGTTGATCGGTGCGGTGCTTGTGCCGGGCGCGCGGGCTCCCAAGCTGATCACCCGGGAAATGCTCCGCATGATGAAGCCCGGCAGCGTGCTCGTCGACATCGCCATCGACCAGGGCGGCTGTGTCGAGACCTCGCGGCCGACGACGCACCATGACCCGACCTTTATTGAGGAGGGAGTGGTGCATTACTGTGTGGCCAATATGCCCGGCGCCTACGCTCGCACAGCGACCCAGGCGCTGACCAATGCGACGTACCGCTACATCGAGACCCTGGCGGAGTTTGGCCTGGCCGAGGCGGTGAACCGCCAGCCCGGCCTGCTGCACGGCATTGAGATCCAGGATGGAAAGCTCACGTGCAAAGCGGTGGCGGAGGCGCACGGGATCGCGTATGATCCCGTCTCCCTTACCCAATGACTCTGCAGGACCAAATAACGGAAATCGGGCGCAAGGCTCGCGCAGCCTCCCGGGAACTCGCCAAGCTCTCCGCCGGTACAAAAAACGCCGCGCTGAGAGGTATCGCCGATGCCTTGGTCGAGCGCGCCCCAGCCATTCTCGCGGCCAACGTGATTGACCTCGAGCGCGCTGAGAAGCATGGCCTGAGCAAGGCCATGCTCGACCGCCTGCGCCTGACCGATGAGCGTATCGCCTCCATGGGGGAGGGCATTCGCCGCGTGGCCGAGCTGGATGATCCAGTCGGCAAGACGATTCACCACTGGACACGGCCCAACGGTCTGCAAATCAACAAGGTGCGCACGCCGATAGGCGTGATCGGCATTATTTACGAGTCGCGTCCCAATGTGACGAGCGACGCCGCCGTGCTCTGTCTGAAGACCGGCAACGCCGTGATCCTGCGAGGAGGCTCCGAGGCGATCGATTCCAACCTGGCCATCGCCGAGGCGATGCAGGCGGGAGGCAGCGCCCATGGTTTGCCCCGGGATGCCGTGCAGCTCATTCCCACCATCGACCGCGAGGCCGTGCGCCTCATGGCGGAGATGGACCGCTACATCGATCTCATCGTCCCCCGGGGCGGGCACAAGCTTATCGAGACCGTCGTGAGCCACGCCCGCATGCCTGTGATCAAGCATTACCACGGCGTGTGCCATGTCTACGTCGATCGCGACGCGGATCTCGACATGGCGACCGAGATCACGATCAACGGCAAGGTCCAGCGCCCCGGCGTATGCAATGCCGTCGAGACCCTCCTGGTTCATCGCGGGGTCGCCCAGTCGTTTCTGGAGAAAGCCGGGGCGGAGTTGATCGCCAAGGGGGTCGAGATCCGGGGAGACGAGGCGACACAAGCCATCCTCAATGGCCGCTCGAAGCCTGCCACCGAGGAGGACTGGACGGCGGAGTACCTCGATCTCATCATTTCCGTGAAAGTCGTCGACGACCTCACCGAGGCCATCGAGCACATCGAGAAGTACGGTTCGCATCACAGTGACGCCATCGTGACGAGCAATCCCGCCGTGGCGGAGCGCTTCCTCAACGAGGTCGACTCGGCCACTGTCTATTGGAATGCCTCGACCCGGTTTACCGACGGCGGGGAGTTTGGGTTTGGCGCGGAGATCGGCATCAGCACGGACAAGCTCCATGCCCGCGGACCGATGGGCCTCGATGAGCTGACGACCTACAAGTACGTGATCCGGGGAGACGGACAGATTCGCCAATGAACGCGACGCGGGTTTTTTACGAGGGCAGGGTGCAGGGCGTCGGTTTCCGCTGGACGGCGCGCAAGATCGCCCAGGGCTATGACGTCACCGGGCTGGTGCGAAATCTCCCGGACGGCCGGGTGGAGCTCCAGGTGAGCGGTGACGATGGCGAGGTGGATGCCTTTTTGACCGACATCCGCGACAGCGTGCTGGCGGGACACATCACCACCGAGCAGCGCGAAAAGATTTCCCTGCCCAACGCATTCCGAGGATTCCAGATCATCTCATGAGCACCCCCGCCGTCCGCATTACCGGCCTCACCAAGCTGTATCCCGTGCATCTCCGCCGACAGAAGGTGGTTGCTGTCAGAGACTTGAATCTCGATGTCCCCGAGGGGCAGGTGTACGGCCTGCTCGGGCCCAATGGCTCGGGCAAGAGCACCACGCTGAAGATCCTCCTCGGCCTCGTCACCGCGACGCATGGCAAGACGGAGATTTTTGGCGAGGACAGCCGCGATTACCACAGCCACCGTGATGTGGGGTTCCTGCCGGAGAATCCGTATTTCTACAAGTTCCTCACCGCCGATGAGACGATCCGCTTTTATGGCAAGATCTGCGGCATGAGCGGCAAGGCGCTCACCGCCAAGGTTTCCGAGCTTCTCGCGCTCGTGGGCCTGGAGGATGCGCGCCATCGCCGCGTGGGAGGATTTTCCAAGGGCATGCTCCAGCGCATCGGCCTGGCCCAGGCCCTGGTGCAGGACCCTCGCCTCCTGGTTCTCGACGAACCCACGGCGGGCGTCGATCCGCTCGGGTCCCGGCAGATCCGCGATCTCATCCTGGAGATGAAGCGCCGGGGCAAGACCGTACTGCTCACCTCGCACCTCCTCGAGCAGGTGCAGGAAGTTTGCGACCGGGTGGGCATCATGTCGCGCGGAGTGATGCTGCGCGAGGGCACTCTCGGCGAACTCATCACCGTCGGCGGACAGACCGAGTATCTGGTCGAGAACGCTCCCGACGGCTTGCAGGAAAAAATCGCCCGGCTCGTGGCAGAATCCGGCGCCAAGCTGGTGGAAACCCGCAAGCCGCAGCGCACGCTCGAGAAGGTCTTCCTCGAGGCCATCGAGAACGCCCAGAAGTGAACTGCTTCATCACCGGCACGGACACCGGAGTCGGCAAAACCTTCGTCACCGCCCTGCTCACCCGGAGCCTGCGGGCGGCGGGTTTGGACACCATCGCGCTCAAGCCCATCAGCTGCGGCGACCGCGACGACGCCGAGACGCTGCATCGCGCCATCGGAGGGGAACTGCCCCTCGACGCCATCAATCCCCTGTGGTTCGACGCCCCGGCGGCCCCGCTCATCGCGGCGCGCGAGGAGGGACGGGAAATCGACGCCGCCGCGCTGCGCGATTGGTTCGCCGGGCTGCGTCAAAGCCGCAAATCCCTCCTCGTCGAGGGAGTCGGCGGCTGGCTGGTTCCCGTGGCCGAGGGCTTGGGCGGCGCGGAGTTTGCCGCCCTATTTGGCCTCCCCGTGGTCATCGTGGTGGCAAACCGGCTGGGATGCCTCAATCACACGCTCCTCACGATCGAGAGCATCCGAGCCCATGGTCTGACCTGCGCCGGGATGATCATCAATCACCTCCAACCGCCGGAGACGATTTCCGAGCGCACGAATGCTACTCTCCTGCGGGAACTCGCAGTCGTGCCGGTGCTTTTCGAGATTCAGCCGGGGCAGCAGACGCTGGATCTCGCTGTAGCCTGATCCGGGAGCGTTACTGGCTCTGCTTGTCGATCCACTCGCCGATCTGGCGGTCAGCGTTGACCGCGCCCTGCCAGGGGTCAAATTTCCGGCCCTGGGGGGTGGAAACGCATCCCGCGAGAACGAAGGACACGAGGACGAGCAGAGCGACGCGGATCAGCATAGAGCCGCTCAAAGTATCCCACGCCGGGATACGGGGCAAGTTTCGGCCGAAATCGCGGAAGATTTTGAAGTTCTGGCGGGAGTCGGTCCGGCGGTTCTTTGGTCAAGGCGATGTTGGGCGGGTCGGGTGATACACGGTTCCGGTGGAGGCTCTGGCGGGTATTTGGAGGGATTGGGACACCTTCTTCCTTGACGGAGTGGCCCCATTCCGCAAGTGCTAACGGACTTGCCCAAAGCCGATGTGGTTATGGGTGGGTTTGCCTTTGCCCATGAGATTTTCCCGACATATTTACGGTTTGGTGGCGGTTGCCATCCTGTTCGCGCTTGCCCCTGTCTTGAAGGCGCAGGAACAGACCGGTCCCATCATTCGCGAGATCGCCGTGGAGTATGTCGGACCGCCGGCCATCAGCGAGCAGCGCGTGCGGGACAATCTGGCCACCAAGGTGGGCGAGCCGTACAGCGAGCGTGCGGTGGAGTCCGACATTCGCGCCCTCTATGCGACGGGCGGCGTGGCTAACGTCCGCATGTTTGCCGAGCCTGCGGCGGACGGCGTGAAGGTGACGGTGCTCCTGCAGGGGCGTCCGGTCATCGAGGAGGTGGTGATCGAGGGAGCCGAGCAGCTTTCCATGAACCGCGTGCGCCGCGAGGTGTCCACCAAGGTCGGCGACGTGCTGAGCGAGGAAAAACTGGAGGCCGACCGCCAGAAGATCCTCAAGATTTACGAGGATCGCTTCTACTCCGACGTGCAGGTGCAGTATCGCGTGCAGGAAATCGCGAACTCCAACCGCGTCCGCGTGATCTTCCAGATCACCGAAGGCCCGCGCCTCGTGGTGCGCCGGATCAACTTCATCGGCAACGACAGCGTGCTCCCGCGCGACCTGCTCAAGGTGATGAAGACGAAGACATGGAACATCCTTTCGTTCTTCAACAAGAGCGGTCGTCTCCTCCCGGCCCAGATGGAAGAGGACAAGGTCGCGATCCGCACGCTGTACCAGAACCGCGGCTTTGCCGACGTGCAGGTGCTCGACTTTCAGACGGTGCCGCTGGAAAGCGATGGCGTGGAACTGAATATCACGGTCGTCGAGGGCATCCAGTACCGGGTGAACAACCTCAAGCTCGAGGGCGTGAACATCGTGCCGAGCGAGGATCTGAAGGCCCGCCTTTCCATGCAGAATGGTTCGCTCTTCACGCCGAAGGGCATGGGCGACGATCTCAAGCTCCTGCGTGATTTCTACGGCGCCCGGGGCTATGTCGACATGGTCGCGATGCCCGAGGTGCTCCCGGCTGGCCCGGGCGCGGTGGACGTGACCTACCGCATCGATGAGCAGTTCCAGAGCTACGTGAACCTCGTGAACATCCAGGGCAACACCCGTACGAAGGATCGCGTGATCCGCCGGGAAATGGCGGTGAAGCCGGGCGATGTCTTTGACACGACGCTGGTGGATGTGAGCCGCAAGCGGCTGGAGAATCTGAATTACTTTGAGAAGGTCGAGACGGTGCCGACCGAGACGATCGTGCCGGGCCGCAAGGATCTGAATGTCATCGTGCAGGAGAAGCGCACGGGTTCGTTCAACTTCGGCGTGGGCTTCAGCACGACGGACAGCCTTGTCGGTTTCGCCGAGTTGCAGCAGAGCAACTTCGATCTCTTCAACTGGCCGACCTTCGTGGGAGGCGGCCAGCGCTTCCGCATCCGTGCGCAGTACGGTTTGCAGCGCAAGGACTTTGTCGTTTCGCTCACCGAGCCGTGGTTCATGGGCTACAAGCTCTCCGTTGGCGGCGAGGCGTACTACCGCGAGGCGAACTTCCTCTCCACGGTGTACAACCAGTCCAACTACGGCTTCGCCATCCAGGCTCGCAAGCAGCTGTGGCGCGCCCTGGCCGGACGCGTCGAGTACCGCCTCGAGGGCATCGACATCTTCGACGTCGATGAGGATGACGTCGGCCAGTTCATTCAGGATTCCGCCGGGCTTTACACCCGCAGCGCCATCACGGGCGGCCTGACGTGGGATACCCGCGACAGCCTGTTCCTGACCCGGCGCGGCGAGCTGGTCGAGTTCACGACCTTCATCGCAGGCGGCGGTCTCGGCGGCGACGTGCAGGACTACGGCGTCTCTATCGAGGCTTCCAAATACTTCCTGCTCCCATGGGACATCATCTTCACGGTGAAGGGTGAACTCGCCGTGGTGGATACCTGGGGCGGGTCGGAAGAAGTGCCGATCTTTGATCGGCTCTACCTGGGCGGCGCGAACAACCTGCGCGGCTTCAACTACCGCGAGGTCGGCCCGGTCGACCAGTATGACAACCCGATCGGCGGTCAGTCGCTCGGCTATATGACCCTGGAAATGACCTTCCCGATCATGTCGCGCGTGCGTGGCGCGGTGTTTACGGATGCCGGTTTCGTGAACGCCGATGCGTATGATTTCAGCTCATCGAATGTGAATGCGGACATCGGTATCGGTCTGCGTCTCGACCTGCCGATCGGCCCGATCCGTGTCGATTACGGCTACCCGGTCATTCACGACGGGTGGAACGGCCCTCCGGGCAAGTTCAACTTCAACATCGGCTATCAGTTTTAATTTTGAACATAGCCGCCCCATCGGCGGTCGAATTTAGTCTCCAATCAGTTAAAAACATCCTATGCGCAAACTCATCCTCTCCACCGTCCTGGCAACCGCCGCGATGTGCGTGGCCGCAAACTCCGCCAATGCCCAGATCAAGGTCGGCATCGTGGATATGAACACCGTCTTCACCTCGTACTACAAGACGAAGGACGCCGAGACGAAGATCAACGGCCAGCGCGCCGATGCCAAGAAGGAGCTCGACCAGCGCCTCGAGGGGCTGAAGAAGCTCATGGAGGACATCAACAAGCTCAACAAGGACATCGAGAAGCCCGAGCTGAGCAAGGATGGCAAGGAAAAGGCCACGAAGGACCGCGATGAGAAGATCACCGAGGCCCGCGATCTTGACCGCCAGATCGGCGAGTTTCGCCAGGCCAAGGAGAAGCAGTTGCAGGATCAGTTCCTCCGCATGCGCAAGGACATCATCGACGACATCATGGCCGTCGTGAATGACAAGGTGAAGGCTGGCGGCTACGACATCGTCTTCGACAAGAGCGGCGCCAGCATGGGCCAGATCCCGATCGTGCTCTACTCCCGCTCGGATCTCGACTTCAGCAACGACATCATCACGACGCTGAACAAGACCGCCCCGAAACCCGGCTCGGCTGCTAACTAAAGCATGCCCTCGCTCACGCTCCGCGAAATCGCCGAGCGCCTGGGGGGATGGGTGGCACCCGAGAATCAGGAGACGCTGATCACCAGTGCAGCGTCTCTGACGGATGCCGACGAGGGAGATCTTTCCTTCTACGGCAACCCAAAGTACCTCAAGGCATTACGTAAATCCCGCGCCACGGCCGTGCTCGTTCCGCACGGCTTCGGCGAGGAGATCCCGGCCATTCGCGTCTGGGTAGACAATCCGATGGAGGCGTTTACCCGCCTCCTTCTGGAGTTTGCTCCGAAGCCGATTGCCTTTCCGCCCGGCGTTGACCCCGGAGCGCGTGTCGCCGCCGATGCGCAGATCGGCGAAGGGGTCCGCATCGAGGCCGGAGTGGTGATCGAACCCGGAGTGCGCATAGGCTCCGGAACGGTCATCCAGGCGAATACCTATATCGGGCACCAGACGACCATCGGAGCCCAGTGCTTCATCCAGTCGAATGTGACGATCCGTGATCGCTGCCAGATCGGCGACCGGGTGATTCTTCAGCCCGGCGTGGTGATCGGATCGGATGGCTTCGGCTACGAATTCCGCGACGGACGTCAGATCAAGATCCCGCAGACGGGCATCGTCCAGATCGACAGCGATGTGGAGATCGGCGCGAACAGCACGGTCGACCGGGCGCGGTTTGGCCGTACCTGGATCCAGGAAGGCGTCAAAATCGACAACCTCGTCCAGATCGCTCACAACGTGATCATCGGCAAACACAGCATCATCTGCGCTCATGTCGGCATCTCCGGCAGCGTGCGGGTGGGCAGCCATGTCACGCTCGCTGGCAAGGTGGGAGTGAACGGCCACATCGAGATCGGCGACGGCGCGATTGTCACTGCCATGGCCGGCATCACGAAGAGTGTGCCGCCCAAGGAAATCCTCGTCGGTTTGCCGGCCAAGCCCATGCGGGAGTACAAGGAGAACTACGTCCTCCTGCACAACATCCGGAAGCTGTACGACCGGGTGAAGGCTCTCGAGGCCAAACAGGAATAGTCTTTTCCATCAGGCGGCGCGGCATCCCGTGGCCGCCTGATGGGTTTTCCCCCTCAGCGGGAGAAGTGCAAAGCCAGCCACACGGCGTCGGTCGAGACGCTTTCCACCCGGTGGCGGCGATGGGCCGGGATCAACACGGCATCCCCGGGTGAGAGCGACTGCCGGGAGCCGTCGTCATAGGCCAGCATGGCTTCGCCGCGCAGCAGAGCCACCCATTCCTCCTGCTCCTGGTCGTACCAGAAGCCCGGCGGACTGCATTCGCCATGGGAGACGATATGCTCAAGCCGGAAGGCCCCGCCCTCCAGCAGGGGGCGAAATTCCTCCTTCGCGCCAGGGTTGTCGGGCAGGAGATTGTCGTTCATGCCGCGCCCGATCCCTCGGAGAACCATTGGCCGAGGAGGGTATGGAGTTCCTGGCCTTCCGTGATCTCATAGCGGCAGGCGAAATGGGCGGCTGAGCGCACGTAGAGTTCCTTTGGGCCGGGAATAGCATTGTAGATGGAAAACTGGCCTTGCGGAGGCACGGCGGGATCAAACAACGCCGGGCTGACAAGGGTCGGGATGCGGATGTGGCCGGCCGCCGTGGCGGCATCGAAATAGGCGAGCACGTTCATGACCTCCGGGCGGCGCAGCCAATACTCGCGCACCGCCGCGCCGCTGCCCACGCAGGGGACGGTGACGCGGAGCGGGTGATTGCCGAAGCTGGGGATATCGAGGTACGCCCGATGAAAGCGCGGCTCCCAGGGGACCGCGAGCGCACCCATGCCGCCGCCGAAGCTGCCGCCCATGTAGCGGAGATCCTTTGCCGTGGACGGAAACATTTCGATGAGAGCCGAGGCCGCCTGCCAGACATCGGCCGCACACCCGCGATGGACGTAGGTTTCGCGGGAGTCGATGCCGTGGACCACATGCCCGGCGGCTTCGTCGGGGATATCGGCATGGGCGGAACGGTTGAAGCCGCGCGCGCAGGGAAAGATGGCGGGACCAGCCGGGCATGGGAGATCAAAGTCCGGCTCCCCCCGGCCGCCGTAGCCGTGATAGACGACCCAGCCGCCGGGTTGATCCTCGGCTTTTGGCACGGTGACCCAGGCCCCGATGCGGACTCCGCCGAGGGAATCGTACTCGACCTCGTAGAGCGAGTACTCCGGGCGCGGGCTGATCACCTCGCGGGAAGCCAGCCGCAGCGGGGTGGCGAGGGTTTCGGCATAGGTATCCTGCCAGAACTGGCGAAAGTCGGCGGGCTCCTCGGGGAGCGGAATGCTCAGGAGAGCGTCGAGGTGGTAACCGTAGGTCGGGTCGAACGGGAACGGGTGTTCCAACTTCGGGGCGACTTTTTTCATGAGAGTATCAGTTAACGACCGATGGCGGGGCGGAGGCAATGCCGGGGCCGAAAAAAGCGCCGCAGGAGATTTACTCCGTGCGGCGCTTCTGCATGAGGCTTGGGATCTTAAGTGTCGAGCAGCGAGGTGGTCATCCCCAGTGGGAATGGGGCTGGCTGCGCGCACTGATTGATGAGATCGACGAAGCGCCGTTCGGTGAACGAGGTTTCGAAGGCGCTGATGACCTCGAGCGAGTGGAGCGCGAGGCGCGCATCGCAGCGGTGGGGGCGGCCAGACTGGATGGCGTGAGCCATGTCCGCGACGCCGATGCTGCGGGAGTTCTCCTTGTAGTCAAAGGTGAGGGGCATCTTTACCCAGCCCTCGAAGTTCTTGCGCATCAGCTCGACCTCGCCGCCAAAGGTATTCGGGTCGGGCGCGACCACGCTGCCCTCGGTGCCGTAGATCTCGATCGGCTTGTGTTTGCCGCCGACGACATCGAAGCTTACGACGAGCGAAACCACCGCGCCGCTCTCGAAGAGCAGCGTGCCGGCGTAGTGCGTCGGCACCTCGGCGGGCAGGAATTTGCCGAACTGCTCCTTGCAGGTGGCGAGGCGTTCCTCACGAGCCTTGCCATTGATGGCGCAGACGGATTTTACCGGGCCGAGGAGATGGATGAGCGCTGTGACGTAGTACGGACCCATGTCCATGAGCGGACCGGCTCCGCGCTGGTAGAGGAAGCCGGGATTCGGGTGCCAGCTCTCCGGACCGGAGGAGAGCATGAAGGCCGTGCCGGCGAGCGGACGACCGATGAGGCCGTCGTCGATGAGCTTGCGGACTGTCTGGTAGCCGGCCCCCAGGAAGGTGTCGGGAGCGCAGCCAACGCGGAGATTGCGCTTGTCGGCCTCGGCAATGATCTCGCGGGCTTCCTCCAGGGTGACGCCGAGCGGCTTCTCGCTGTAGGCGTGCTTTCCAGCGCGCAGGATATCGAGGGTGACCTGGGCGTGGGCCTGCGGGATGGTGAGGTTGATGACGATGTCGATCTCCGGATCGGCCAGCAGCTCGGGAATCGTCAGCGCCTTGATCCCAAACTCGTCGGCGCGGGCCTGAGCGGTGTCGGGGTTGAGATCGGCGCAGGCCTTGAGCTGCAGGATGCGGAAGAGCTGGCATCCCTTGGCGTAGGCGCTGAAGATATTCCCGCAGCCGATGATGCCGACGCGAACGGGACGGACGTTATCGAGAAGAGACTTCATGATGAAAGAGGGGATTAGCGGTTGCCGACGGCGAGGCCGTTGCTGGTGAGGTAGCGGTAGCTCGACTCGACGCACTCGAACATATCGGTCTTGCTGTTGTCCTGTTCGACGACGAGCCATTGGGTGACGGCGGGATTCATCGCGGCGATGATGCCCTTGATGTCGTTCTTGCCCGATCCGACGGCAAGGAGCGCAGCGTCGTCGGCGTTGAGCACCTCGAGCTGCGAGGTTTCCTCGTTGTAGCGGGACTCGGGGCGAACGAATGGGCCGTCCTTGATGTGGAGGAGCGGGGAGCGATCGCCGAAGCGGCGCACCATCTCGGCGGCGTCGTTTTCCCCGAAGTTTGCGGCCCAGTAGGTATCGAGCTCGAAGTGAACCTCGGGGCAAAGCTCGGCGAAGATGTCGTACTTGATGCGGCCGTCGATCTTTTCGAACTCCCAGTTGTGGTTGTGCAGGGTGAGGGTGAGTCCACCAGCTTTGAGCTTGGAGTTGATTTCGGCGACCTCGTCAGCCGTGCGCCGGATATCCTCGATCGTGGCGAATTCCTTCGTGCCGTATCCTCCGGCGACCATCGTGACGCCGAGAATGCCGCAGGTGTCGATCACCTCCTGGGTATTGTCGATGCGCGCCCACGGGCTGTGGGTGGAGGAAACAACCATGCCGAGGTCCTCGACATAGGTGCGAAAGTCTTTCGGGGTGAAGTTAAAGAACCCGGCGGGTTCCACACCCTTGTAGCCGATCCCGGCAAGGCGGCGCAGGACGGCTGGGAAGTCTTTCGCGGCTTCTTCCCGGAGGGTGTAGAGCTGGATGGAAATGGGTTTGAGGGTATTCGACATAAGGAGGAGAAATTAACGATTTCTATGGATGTGAGATGTCCTATTAAGGATTGGCGGAGTATCGCATAGGGATGAAAAGAGTGAAATTGACGATTTCTCTGATTCTTTTACAAAATCCCCATTGCTCGAAATGAAGATCTCCCCCCAACGTCCGACGGCGGTCGAGGTGTCGTATTTTGAAGCTCCGGCTGTGGACGAGGTGCGACCCTACCGGATCGAAACGGGCTATCACCTGGTGGAGCTCGTGGTTGGCGGGGTGGTGAGGTTCGAGGTTGGAAACCGGGAACTGCGCCTCGGAGCCGGGGCGATGTTCTGGCACATCGAGGGGGAGGATACGATTTATCAGACAGTCCCGGAGGCGCCCTACAAGTGCTATGTCTTTGACCTCGCCATCCCGAAGGGCACACCGCGTCCCGTGTCCCGCTTGTCTGTATTGCCTGATATCCGGAAGGCGGCGGAAATCGGGAGGGAGTTTCTGGTGGCGTTTCATAGCGAGTCGGTGGATCGGGGGATTCTGTGCGAGAGCGCGTGGTCGAGGCTTGTCTGGGAGGCACATCTCGCGGATATCGGCAATACAGGCCCGGGGATTCCGCCGAGCATGCGCGGGGCGCTGTCTTTCATCGAGTCGGGCTACATGCGCGCGGATCTGTCGGTGCGGACGATCGCGAGCGCAGCGGGCTTGAGCGAGGCGCATCTGCATGCGCTTTTCCGCGGGCATTTCGGCCAGACGCCGCATCAGTTTGTCCTGGCCCGGCGCATTCAGGAGGCCAGATATCGTCTGACCGGTACGCGACAAACGATCAAGGCGATCGCGGCGGAATGCGGATTCGCCAACATTGAGACGTTTTACCGGGTCTTCCATCGGCAGCTCGGGACGACTCCGCAGAAGTATCGTGTGGCGTACGAGAGATTCTCGATGGAACGCTGATCAAGTGTGCTCGTTTCCGTTTGACAAATCGTGCGCTTGCAGGGATAGGGAGAACCGTCGATGAGCGTTTGCCGCAAATTTGCCTCAGTTTTCTGGGCTGCCTTCCTCCTTCTCGTGGTGGCGGGGCAGATGGCTCATACTGCGACGGAGGTTGTCTGCGGCGATGATCATGCGGCGGAGGTACAGTGTGCCGATGCTGGTGACCACGGGAGCTGCCCGGCGGAGCACTCCGGCTGCCATGCTCACGGACACCTTTCGCTGGCCTTGTCCGACTCGGACTCGGCTCTTTACGTTGCATTGACTGCAGATCCTCTGCCGATCTCGGATGAGGCTGTCCTCGACGCTCCGGTGCGCGAGATCGACCATCCGCCGCAATTGTCCTGATCCCTCGCGGGCGCAGTGCGCCCGTGAGCATTTGAATCCCGAGGCGTTGCCTCGCGTCCGCGTCTCTCGGCGTGGAATCCATTCAACCGCTCTGTGCGCTGTTGCGCGCAGCCATCAGGACACTCATGAACACACATTATCTTCTCAGATTTCGGGCTCACGGGATCGCTTTGCTTGTCGCGATCACAGGAGCATTTTCCCTTTTCACCAACGATGCATCCGCCTGGACGGTGTTTCCGCACGTCAGTTCTCCGCTGGTGATCGAGAGCCAGGGCTCCACTGCCGGCGAACTCAAGGCATTCCGCGCGGTGGAATCAAAGGACAAACTCTACGTCACGGGGAGCATCAGAAAGCGCCCCGGCAACACGCTCCTCAGTCACGTCGATGTCCAGCTTGTCGACGCCCAGGGGCGCGTCATCGCAGAGGCGCGGGAGTCGATCAGCTACCGGCATCCGCGTACCGGAGGCGGCAAAATCGGGCGCTCTCCGTTTGTCGCAAGCTTTCCGCTGGCTGAAGCGCGCCAGGCGGCGAAGATCGTCGTGCGCTACCATTCCGGAAGCCACGGGTCCTGAGGAAATCTGATGAGACGATTACGAGGGATATGGGGGTGCGTGGCGATGCTCGTCGCATGGTCGGCGCATGCCGGGGATGGGACGGCTCAGTCCGTGGACGCGCTGGTGACGAGTGCGCTGGCCAACAATGCCGAACTGAAAGCCTATGAGGCGGAGGTATTGGCGGCCAGGGGACAGCGCACCCAGGCGGGGTTTTTCAAGAATCCCGAGGTGACGGTCGAGATCGGCGGTCGCGAGGTGCGGGACTCGGAGAATATCCTCCAGGGCAGCGGAACGACCTTCAGCCTGACGGTCATGCAGACGCTGGAGTTTCCCGGCAAGGGGACGCTGCGCAAGGCGATCGCGAACAAGAACGTCGAGATCGCCGAGCTGGGGCTGGAGCAGTTTCGGCTGTCGCTCGCCGCACAGGTGCGGCTGCTGGCCTACGAGTATCTCGCCGCCTCATCCGGGGCGAAGGCAGCGGAGACCGTGTACGGGCAGTCGAAGGCGGTGGCCGACCAACTTGGCTCGGGCGGGGATTTCGGCGCGAGGCTGCAACTCGAGACCCGCCTGGTCCAGGCGAGCCTGGTGGAGCTGGGTGCGCGGATCAAGGAGGCGTCGCTCCGGGCGGAGCAGGCTCGCACGCGGCTCAACGCCCTGCTGGGGCGTCCGCAAAATCTGCCGCTTCGCATTACCTCACCCTTCACGCCACCTGCTGCGACCTTTGACCGGTCGGCGGTGGTGTTCGCGGCGCAGAACGGGAATCCGCTTCTGCAGATCCGGCGCAAGGAACTGGAGCGGTCCGCCCGGGAACTCACGGCGACGCGGCTCGATATCGCTCCGGACTTTGCCATCGGTCCGTTCTTCAGCCGCGACGTGGCTGGCGATACCGAGCAGAACCTCGGAGGGGCGATCTCTGCGACGCTGCCGGTGTGGGATTGGAACATCGGCAACATCCAGAACGCCCGGGCGAGGCTCGCCGTAGCGGAGGCGTTGCGGGTGAAGGCCGAGCGGGACACGGAGGCGGAGGTGCTCGGCCTGATCAAGGCGTATGAACTCACCCGCCGCCAGCTCGCCATGCTCCCGCAGGGATTGCTGCGGGACGTGGAGGAGGCCTCGACGCTGGCGGAGACGCAGTTTCGCAACGGCTCCATCGGCGCGCAGCTCTATCTCGATGCCCAGGCGGCTTACCTGAATTCCCTGCAATCCTCACAGGAGGCTGTTTTGGATGCGTGGCGCGCCGCGCTCGATATCGGCCTGCTGAGCGGCGGTCGGCTGGAAAGCAGCAAGGAGGCAAAACGATGAAGAAGACAGCATTTCTCACGCTGGCTGTCGTGGTCGCATGGGCTTTCGCCGGTTGCGGACCGAGATCCGCAGGCCATCAGGACGGAGAGACCGAGGAGGCCCACGGCGGGCACGATCACGGAGAGTCTGGAGCCGAGGGAGCGAAGTACTCCGAAGGCAAGGGAATCCAGCTCATGGAGGAAACCGGGAAGGCCATCGGCCTCGTCACCGCCGAGGCGGAGGAGCGGGAGTTGACGCCCGTGATTCCGGTGGAAGCCCAGGTCTACCGCGCCGCGTCGGAGCCGTCCCGGCCGGGACGCGAGCAGACCGGATCGGCTTACGCCACGGCCTTCCTGCCGCCGAAGCTGGTGAGTTCCCTGAAAGCGGGCGACCCGGCGACGGTGCGCACGGCGACCGGGGAATTCTCCGCGAGGGTATGGAAGATCGAGTCCATATCGCGGGATGCAGTCAATAACGAGGAGGTGATCCTCGAGATTGCGGACAAGGATGCCGTGCTGCGCGTCGGGGAGTTTGTCTCCGGGGCGGTGACGCGGTCCGGAGGCGCGGCGTCGGTCGTGGCCATCCCGCGTTCCGCCGTGCTGGAGACCGCCACGGGGAAGTTTGTCTTCGTCGAGAATGGCAAGTTCCTCCTGCGTACGCCCGTGACGACCGGCGCCGAATCCGCCGACTACATCGAGATCGCGGATGGTTTGTACTCCGGCGATGTCATCGCCACCCAGCCTGTTGAAACCCTTTATCTGATCGAGTTGCGCTCCACCAAGGGGGGCGGCCACTCGCACTAACCCAATGATCGAACGAATTATCGAGTTTTCCCTGCGCCAGCGCGTCTTTGTGCTGCTGGGCGCAATCGCCCTGCTGGCAGCGGGGCTGTGGTCCGCCACGAGGCTGCCCATCGACGCCGTCCCGGACATCACCAACATCCAGGTCCAGATCAACAGCGAGGTCAAGGGCCTCGCACCGGAGGAGATCGAGAAGCTGGTCACCTATCCGCTGGAGATGGAGATGTTTGGCATTCCCGGCATGATGGAGATGCGGTCGCTGTCGAAGTTTGGACTCTCCCAGGTGACGCTGGTCTTCGAGGAGGGGACGGATATTTATCGCGCCCGCCAGCTGGTGAGCGAGCGACTGCAAAACGCGGTCGACGACCTGCCTCGCGGTGTGTCGCCGAAGCTCGCTCCCATCACCACGGGCCTCGGCGAGATCTACTACTATGTGGTCGATTATGCTCCGGGCTACGACGGTGCGGACAAGCCAAAGACACGGGCGGAGCAGCTCATGGAGCTGAAGCTGATCCACGACTTTGTGGTGAAGCCGCAGTTGCGCAGCGTGCCGGGCATCGCCGAGGTGAATGCTTCGGGCGGTTATGAAAAGCAGATCGTCATCCTGCCCAAGCCCGAGAAGCTGCTCAGCAGCGGCGTCACCTTCAAGGAACTCTCGGATACGATCGGCGAGAATGTGGAGAATGCCGGAGGCAGCGTCATCCAGCTCGGGGGCGAGCAGATCGCCATCCGGTCCAATGGGCGCGTGCAATCGGCGGAGGAGATCGGAAACATCCCGGTCAAGTTCCGGGCGGGAGCCGAGCCGCTCCGCGTGAAGGACCTCGCCGAGGTGGAAATCGGCAAAAACATCCGCACCGGGTCGGCCACCTACAACGGCCAGGAGGCGGTGCTGGGCGCGGCCCTGATGCTGGCGGGCGAAAACAGCCGCATCATCGCCAAGCGGGTCGACGACAGGATCCGGGAGATCCGGGGCAAGCTGCCGCCGGGAGTGGAGATCAAGACGGTGTACGATCGCACGACGCTCGTGGACCAGACCATCGCGACGGTGGAGCGCAATCTCTTCGAGGGCGCGATACTGGTGATCGTCGTGCTGCTGCTCCTGCTGGGCAACTGGCGCGCGGCCTTGATCGTCTCGACAGCGATCCCGCTGTCGTTTCTCTTTGCCATCACGGGCATGGTGGAAACGCGGCTCTCGGGCAACCTCATGAGCCTGGGGGCGGTGGACTTCGGCCTCATCATCGACGGTGCGGTCGTGATGGTGGAAAACATCGTCCGCCGTCTGGGCCTGCGGCAGCACGAGCTGGGTCGACTGCTGAACAAGGAAGAGCGCATCCATACCGTGCTCGCGGCGGCGAAAGAGGTCGGGCGACCGACGTTCTTTGGCGTGCTCATCATCACCATCGTGTACATCCCGCTCCTGTCGCTCGTCGGCGTGGAGGGCAAGATGTTCAAGCCGATGGCGCTCACGGTCATCTATGCGCTGATCGGAGCATTGATCCTGTCGCTTACGCTGATGCCAGTGCTTTGCTCGTACTTCCTGCGGGGCCGGATCAGCGAGGAGGACAACTTTGCCATCCGTTTCCTCAAGCGGCTGTACGAGCCGACGCTGCGCTGGGCCTTGCGGATGCGCTGGGCCGTGGTGGGCGGTGCGGTGGCGCTGTTCGTGCTCGCCTTGCTGATCTTTGGCAAGCTCGGCGCGGAGTTCATTCCCCAGCTTGACGAGGGTTCCTTCGCCACGCACATGATTCGCACCACGAGCATCGGACTCGACGCCTCGGTCGGCATGCAGGAGCGGGCGGAAAAGGTGCTGCTCGGGAAATTCCCGGGTATTGCCTATACCTTCTCCCGCATCGGAACGGCGGAGGTGGCGACCGACCCGATGGGCGTGAACGTCGCCGACACGTACATCTTTTACAAGCCGCTGGAGGAGTGGCCGAAGGTCGATGGAAAATTCCTGACCAAGGATGACCTGGCCAATCGCATGAGCGCGGAGCTGAGCGTGCAGGTGCCGGGGCAGGCATATCTTTTCTCGCAGCCGATCGAGATGCGCTTCAACGAAATCCTCGAGGGGACGCGGGCCGACATCGCGGTGAAGGTCTTTGGCGATGATTACGCCGAGATCGAGAAGATCGCCGGCGAGGTGCGGGAAATCCTCGAGAAGGTGCAGGGCGCGGCGGATGTGGAGTTTGACGCGCTGGGGAAGGCGCCGCTGCTGGAGGTGACGCCCAATCGCGAGGCGATGGCGAAATACAACGTGCATGCCAGCGAGATCAACGACGCGGTCGAGCATGCCATGGCGGGCGGAGAGCCCGGCACGGTGATCGACGGCAACCGCCGCTACCCCATCGTGGTCCGCATGCCGGAAAACCTCCGGGCGAAGATCGAGGAGATGAAGAAGCTCCCGCTACGGACTTCGGAAGGCGGACTCGTCACGCTCGGGCAGGTGGCGGATTTCTTCGTGGACGAGAAGGTCAATACCATCGCTCGCGAGATGGGCCAGCGCCGGGCGGCCATCATGGTCAACCTGCGCGGGCGCGACGTGGAGAGCTTCGTACTGGAGGCGCAGAAGAAAGTGACGGAGATGGTGAAACTGCCGACCGGGTACTCGGTCGAGTTTGGCGGGCAGTTCAAGAACCTGCAGGAGGCCCGGGCGCGGCTCGGCATCATCGTGCCGGTGGCGCTGGTGGTGATCTTCCTGCTCATCTTCATGGCCTTTGGCAGCCTGCGTCAGGCGATGCTCATCTACACGGGCATACCGCTGGCGGTGACGGGCGGCATCTTTGCCCTCTGGCTGCGAGGGATGCCCTTCAGCATCAGCGCGGGCGTCGGGTTTATTGCCTTGTCCGGCGTGGCCGTGCTCAACGGCCTGATGATGGTGAGCTACTACAACCAGCTTCGCGAGGCGGGGGAGTCCCTGATTGACGCGGTGATGGCGGGTTCGCTCACGCGATTGAGGCCGGTGATGATGACCGCGATGGTCGCGAGCCTAGGCTTCCTGCCGATGGCCCTCGGGCATGGCGCGGGGGCGGAGGTCCAGAGACCGCTCGCCACGGTCGTTATCGGAGGCATCATCAGCTCGACCTTCCTTACGCTGGTCGTGCTGCCGGTGCTGTACCAGTTCTTCGAATCCCGCCTTGGCGGAGCCAATACCAAGGAGTCCTGAACATGAAACGTCTTTTCATCCTTCTGGCCCTTGCGGGCAATGTGTGGGCGGAGGCGCTGACTCCCGATCAACTGGCCGGGCAGGCGCTGAGCGATAATCCCGAATTGCGATTTTACACGGAGCAGGCGGCGGCGCTGCCCAGGCCGGCGAAGGCCTCCGCGCCCGAGATCCCGCAGCCGTTGGATTTTCCCTCCCAGGCGGCGTTGCGCCGGGCGGTGCTTGATCTCGACCGGGATCTGGCCCGGCTGTATCTCGCCGAGTTCCGGTACGTGCTGGAGAGTGAGGTGCGTCTCGGTGCGGTGGAATATCAAGCCGCGGTGGATACTGCCGCGACGGCAGCAGACATCGCTCATCGTATCGGGGCTCTGGTCAAGATGCTGGAGGAACGTCCCGCCGCAGGTGTCGAAGCGCTGATCGAGCGTCGAATCCTCGAGGGTGCGGCTCTGCCATTCATTCGGGAAGCCGCAGAGGCCAGGGTGCGTGCGGAATATCTGCGCACCCGGCTCAACGGGTTGCTCGGGCGCAAGGCGGACGAAGCACTTGAGATTTCCGGCGGTCTCGTGCTTCCGGAGCAAAAGGCGGCCGATGCGGTGGAGCGTCCCCTGTTGCTGAAGATCCGCGAGGCGGAGATCGCCCGGGGATTGTCCGGGGGTGAGGCTGTTGCGGAGATCGAGGCTTTCGCGGTCGGCGGATGGTTTACGCGAGAAGGGCTGGGCGCCAGTGAAGCCATGACCGGAGCGACACGCCCCGGGGCCACTTACGGCGCGGCTCCTGACCAGACGCGCGAGAGGCTGGCTGATGATGCCCGGCGCAAGTGGACGCGCGAGCAGGCGCAAAGGCGGGCCGCCGTGGCGGCGGCCACGGAAGTCGTCGACGCCATACCGCCCGCGCTGGTGGAGAACCTCCAGTCCGCTGCCGACCTGGCCGAGCGGCAGTACCGGGTTGGCGCGCTGGGCGTGAACCTGCTGGTGGAAATCCATCGCGAGTATCTCGACGCCTTGCAAAGCCGCAATGCGTCCATCCTCCAGGCATGGCGCAATGCGCTCGATCTCGCCTTCCTCAATCTCCCGGATGACGACGCTCCACGCGGGAAAGTCACCGTCGATCCCAAGAATTGACCAATCCCGACACAATCAATCCAACCCATCATGAAAACACTCCTGACATCAACACTCGCGCTCCTCGTCCTGGCCTCGGCGGCCGTGGCTTCCGACGGCCATGATCACGGCAAAGTCATCCCCGGCCCCAAGGGGGGCCGGATCGTCGAGGTCGAGGGCGGGCATGCCGAGTTCCTCGTGCAGCCGGATCGCAAGGTCTCCGTGACCTTTTATGGTGAAGACATGAAGGCCACAGGGCCTTCCGAGCAGGTCGTCACCGTAGTGGCCGAGGCTCCGGCGGGGAAAGCGAAGCTCGAGTTGGAAAAAACAGCCGACGGGTTTCTCTCCCGGACCGTGTTACCCGAGGGCGATGGCTATCGCATCGTCCTGCAGATCCGCGCCACCGAAGGGGCGAAGCCGCAGAACTTCCGCATCGATTACCACGCGGAGACATGCGGCAAGTGCAGTCGTGCCGAGTACGCCTGCATCTGCGCCGAGGAAAGTGGCGGCGGCCATGGCGGCCACAGCCACTAGGAGAGTTTGATAGAGAGACCTCGCTGGTAGGGGCGGAAAGGTTCCGCCCTACCAGCGACGGTAATATCCGGCGTTGACGAAGGGACCGACATGTACGGCGGCGACACCGTTGGAACCGGCTACGACAGCAGTGCCGCCTGCCGGAACGACTGGCGGAGGCACGACGACCGGGGGCGGGACGACGACTGGAGCCGGAGCGGCATAGCCGACGCCGAAGCCACCACCGTAGCAGCCGCCATAGCTTGCGGTGCCATAGTGGTAGGTCGAGTATCCACCGTAGGCCGGGGAGTGGTACCCCGCGCTGTTCCAGCTGCCGGAGGCTCCTCCGGAGGTCGAGTAGCTGCCCGATCCAGTGTGCCAGCCGTTACCGTACTGGCTCGAGCTGGAGCTGTTTGCGGAATACGTCTGCCCGTCGCGGTTGGTATACGAGGTGGAGCCGGAGCGGTTCCAACTGCCATCGCCTCCGCTGACGGAGGAATTGTGACTCCATGAGCCGCCGCCGGAGAAGCTGCCGGAGCCAGACCGGCAGGCGCCCCAGGCGAAGAGTGGAGCGGGCAGCGCCGCGCAGGAAAGCGCGACGATCGAGGCGAGGAGAATCTTCTTTTTCATGGCGGATTATTTCTGGGTGGGATGGGTGAAAACGAGGTCTTCCGGCGGGGTGGCCTTCAGATCCTTGGCGGCAAGATTGGCGGTCGAGACGGTGACGGAGCCATCCTTGTTCGGCGTGAGGGTCTGGGATGAGGTCAGTTTCGCGCCATTGCGAACCGTGTGGGTGGAGTCGATCGTCCAGGCGTCGCCCTGCTGCTTCCAGACGCTTTCGCCGAAGCCGCCATCATCCTCGAAGTCCCACGAACGCACACCACCCGTCGACGCATCCCAGGCGATCCACTGGACGCTGCCTGAGACCGGTGTGTCGTTGCTGAGGATGGTGCGACGGATGATGAGAAAGTTGCCGTTCGGGCCGGGTTCGACGGAGAGCAGGACCTTTTCGCCCTGTTTCGTGACGGCCTGCCATTCGCCGATCATCCAGCCGAGAGCGCCGAGCTCCGACGAGCGATCCGAGGGGGCGGCGGGAGTTTCTCGGACGGTGGCGAGGAGCCACTTGCCGTCTTTGCGGACGAAGAGATTCGAGTACCGGGCCACGCTGGGCGCGCCGCCCTGGGCGAAGGTGACGACGCTCAAGCCATCCTCCACGGCCGTGTCGGGCGTGGGAAAGGCGAGGGCCTCGCTGTCGATGCGCACCTGGGCGCCCTTGTTGGCGGCGAAGAAATCGGCGAAGAGCTTTGTGATCGCCTCGCGTCCCTTGTGGTGGACGCCATCGAGGTCGATGTAGTCCGCATTGGGCAGCCAGAACCCGGCGATGGCGTTGGCATCGCCCTGGTTGAAAGCCTTGACGTAAGCCTCCCCGACGGCCGCGATGGCGGCGCTGTCGGCGGAGTCTGCCGCCGGGAGACGGAGTGGCGTGAGGGAAGCCAGGAGGGCGAGGAGGAGGGTGCAGCGTTTCATGGAAAAGAGGGGGTTAGGGGGCGGCGATCTGCGTGATCTTGGAGCCGGTGAGGCCGAGTCCTGCCATCAGGCCGGTCTGGTTGAAGACGAAGGCGTAGACATCCTGGGTAAGGGTGGTGGAGGTGTAGCTCTTGGCGAAGCCCTTGTCGGCGACGACCACGCTCGGCCCCGCTCCGATCTCAAAGCCCTCGGAGCGCTGGAGATAGTTCAGAGCTTTCTCGTTCATGAAGAAAAGGGCGTAGCCGTAGTCTTGCAACCCAGCCTGGAGGCCGTAGGAGAGAGCGGTGGTATTATAAACACCAGCAGGGATGCCGTGGCGGAAAAGCACGCCGTTTCCGGCGGCGGCTCCATAGATGAACCCTCCTTTGACCACGCTGGGAAAGACGAGCACGGCGACCGCCTGGCGGCTTACGTAAGCGGCTGATGGGTTTTGTGAGACCAGAGTCTGGAGAGCATTGCGGGCGTTGGTTTCCAGCATCTGCTTGCCTGGTCCGCGAGACTGGAAGAATGCGCAGCCGTTGAAGCCGAACATGAGCGCCATCGCGGCGAGCGGAGTTCCGATACGGGTGAAGCAACGACGAAGATCAGGCATCATGAACCGGCGAGATAAACTCTTGGCGTGCAATTATTACATCATTTCCGTCCAAAAGCTATCCGATTCGCGCAACCAGTGGAGCGCCCGGGAGTGCTCCTGCGCCCTTTCTTAGCAGGCATTCCTTGCGCGGACGAATCTCGTTAGGTCAGAAGTTCCCCTGGCGATGGAGGGCTTTCTCCATGCGCCGGGACGCGTGAGGGTTGCCTACCGCCAGGTGAACCCGACGGCCTCCAGCCATGCCCTGGCCAGAGCGAGATGGCCGACGTAGCCGGGATGGATGCGATCCCAGGCGATGGCCATGGGATGGGTGTGCTGGCAAAGACGGTCAAAGGCCGCCTGGAAATCGACCAGCACAGCGTCGTACTCGGCTGCGAGTTTGCGAACGATGCGGCCATACTCATCCATGCGCTGGCGCATGGGGTCGGCGAGGTTGGGTTCGATGAAGAACGGGGTGACGAGGACGAGGCCCTTGACGCGCGGGCGGGTCTGGTCGAGGAGCGAGCGGTAGGTCGTCTCGTATTCGTCTGGAGGCACGGCATTTTCCGGCCGGAGCGGGATGTCAAACTGCCGCCACACGTCATTCACCCCGATGGCGATCGAGACCCAGTCGGGCTGCAGGTCGAGGACGTCGGTTTGCCAGCGGGCGGCGAGATCGCGCACGGTGTTGCCGCTGTTGCCGCGATTTACGACCCGATAGCGGCGCTCGGGATGCCACACTTGCAGGCAGGCGTTGACGAGGGCTGCATAGCCATTGCCGAAGCCTGGCGCACCCCATGGAGTGCTCTCCCCGGAGGGATCGCGGCCAGCGTCTGTGATGGAATCGCCGATGAGGACGATCTTGGAGTTTTCTGAGATTTGCATTTGGAAAGGGAGAAGGCTGCCAGCGGGTCTGATTCGCGAAGTGCGGGCGTTTGGCGGATGCTTAGGATATCGGGCCGGGAGGGGCAATGATTTTTACGAAATGCCGCAGGTTGGAAGATAAATCCTTGCAGAGTGAAGGAGGTGAGGACTGAAATGGGAAATCCTCCCGGCGATGAATGGCAAAGTAACCCAGCGAGATATAGCGAAAGAGGCGGGAGTCTCTCATGTGACTGTCTCGCTTGCGTTGCGCGGTCATCCTGGCATTCCCGCGCAGACCCAAAATCGGATCAAACGGATTGCCGATGCCATGGGCTATGTGCCCGATCCGATGATGAGCGCGCTTTCCAGTTATCGGAAGATGCAGAGGCCGCAGGCCTTTCAGGCCAACATCGCCTGGATCAATAATTTCAAGGCGCCGGGCGACCTCTATCGGTACGATTTCAATGAATACTACGAGGGGGCGCGGCAGCGGAGCCGGGAGTTGGGGTACCAGCTGGAGGAGTACCGCGTCGCGGAGGCGGGGGAGGACTGGCGTCGGCTCAAGAGAGTATTGGTGAATCGTGGCGTGCAGGGCGTTCTGCTCGCTCCGTCGGAGAATCCCAACGCAAAGTTCGATCTCGATCTCGCCACGTTCTCAGCCGTGCGCCTCGGCTATAGCTACAGTCATCCGGTCCTGCACACGGTGGCCAACATGCAATTTACCACAGCCTACAGCGCGGTGGAAAACCTGGCGCGACTCGGGTACCGGCGCGTCGGTTTCGTGCTCGGCGAAGATGTGCAGGTTCGCACGGGACAGCGATTCGTCGGGGGGTTCAAGGCCGCCCAGTCGCTGCTGGCAAAGAAAGACTGCATCCCCATGCTTTCCTTGAAAGAAAACGGCGACATTCCCAAACAGGTGGCCGCCTGGAACCGCAAACACCGCCCGGATAGCATTGTCAGCCTTCACGGCATGTGGAGATATGGGCAGTTGCTGGAGGCCGGGCTGGAGATTCCCGATCACATCGGGTATGCGGACATGTCCGTGCCTGCCAATGAAAGCTTCCTCAGCGGCGTGTGCCAGAACTCCCGCGAGGTGGGAGTCCGCGCGGTGGACCTGCTCGTCGGAATGATCCATCGCCAGGAGAAAGGCATCCCCGAGCACTGTGCGCATCTGCTTATCGACGGCTATTGGATCGAGGGAAAAACGGCCCGGCAGGTCTCGTTTTGTTAAACTGAGTAAATGGATTTCCTTTTGTAGGAAAGAAGGGGGTGAAGTAGCCTGATTCTAACACTTAGGAATCATGAAAAGCACCGTCCCCCCAATGCGCGGCATGGCCGCACTCGTTCTCATGGCTTCGTTTGCGCTCGTCTGCCCCAAGAGCCTGGCCGCCGACAATCTGGTCGAGAATGGAGATTTCGAATCCGGCCTTGACGGATGGGAGTTATTTATTGGTCCGGAGTTCAGAGACGCTGGCGCCGTAGCCACGGCGGAAACCACGCGGGAGGCGGCGCATGAAAGCACGGCCGCAGCGGAGGTGAAGACGGATCTGCCAATACGATACGGGATCTCGACCACACGCAAGTATCTTATCCCGGTGGAAGCCGGTGCGAAATACCGGATCAGCGGCTGGGTGAAACTGGCGGATGGCGCGGAGGCCCAGCCGGGACGTGCGGCGATCTATATTCGTCTCGGATTGATGCAGGACCAGAACAAGCCGACGCAGGACCCGCAGGGCAACATCCATGTCGGGCTGAAGGGGCAGGTCGTGCGGACGCCCGACTGGAACCAGCTCATCGTAACGAAATTGCCCTTCGACTGGACGAAGATCGAGTCCGAGGTGGAAATCCCGGACGGTCACTCGTACGTGGCGATCGGTCTCTTTGTTGACCGCATCAAGGGCGCGGCTTACTGGGACGATATCGTTTTCGAAAAGGTCTCCAATTAAGCTGGCGTCGCTCCCGGCGGAGCGTCGCCGAGCCTTCTCCTCCCCCCATGAAAACCGTTTCTTCGCAATTCCGGGCGGCCCTGCTTGCCCTGTGCGGTGCGCTGGCTATCCCCGTGCTCGCCGCCGGGTCGGCTGGGACGCCCAAGGTCGAAGTATTCGGGAAAATGCCGGCCGGCCGTGAGGTGCACCGCTACGTGCTGACGAACAAAAGAGGGATGAGCGTGGAGCTGACGGACTACGGAGCATCCATCCTGGCGATTCGCGTTCCGGACAGGAAAGGGACGATCGCGGACGTGGTGCTCGGATACCGGCGCCTGGGCGGATATCTGGCCGTGACCAACCCCGACATGGGCGCGACGGTCGGCCGGTTTGCGGGGCGGATCGTAAATGGGCGGTTCGACCTTGATGGCAGGACGTATTGGCTGACCCGAAATGACCGTGGCAATCATACCAACGGGGGTGCGCGGGGTTTCAGCCGCGAGTTATGGAATGGTGCGGTGGTGCCCGGGGCTAATGCGATATGCTTTCAGCGCCGCAGCCCGGAGGGAGAGGAAGGATACCCTGGCAGGCTCGATGCCTCGGTGACGTATCGGCTGGAAGACGACAATGCCCTGCGCATCGACTATCGGGCGGTGACGAATCGTCCCACGATCATCAATCTGACCAATCACGCGTATTTTGACTTGTCCGGAAACGGCGGCGGTGTGAGGGGTCAGCTCTTGCGGGTGAAGGCCGATGCCTATCTGCCTCAGAGGCTTGACGGAGCGCCGACGGGGGAGGTGGCAACGGTGAAGGGAACCTCGTTTGACTTTCGGCGGGAGCGTCTCATCGGGCGATGCCTGCCGGAGAATCCCGGCCAGCCCGGAGGATACAACCACACGCTGCGGCTCGACCGGGACAGGGACGGGCTGGTCTTTGCGGCAGAGCTTCGCGATCCTGCGAGCGGACGCAGCCTCAAGGTCCTCACGACCGAGCCTGGTCTTCACCTCTACACTGGCAATTATTTGAACTTCGCGGGAAACGGGAAACCCGGGCGAAGCTATCGCCCCTATGAGGGAGTGTGTCTGGAGACGCAGCATTTCTCAGATGCGCCGAACCAGCCCGGATTTCCCTCCGTGGTGCTGAAGCCCGGCGAGGAATACAAAAGCACGACGGTTTATGCCTTCGGAATCCGGTAAGCAGATTATGAGAATGAGACGATCATTGGCTTTCAGCCTGATGGAGCTGCTGGTGTGCATCGGCATCATTGCGACTCTCGGAGTGCTGCTGTTCCCGACCTTCAACAATGTCCTGGCCAAAGGAAAGCAGACGACATGCGTCGGCAACCTGCGGCAGCTTTCGATGGCTTTCATTGCCTACCGCGGGGAGCATAACCAGTGCTTTCCCGGCGCCGGTCTGCCGCAGGAGGCGAATGGCCGCTGGATGCAGAAGGTGTCGCCCTATCTGGGACTGCCCGACTCCACGATGGCTAACAACGAGGCCTATTATCATCCCATCTTCTATTGTCCGATGGTGCCGCGTGAAGTTTACAGGAAGGGAGGGACCAAGGCGGGATGTGGCGTCTATGGAGCGCCGAGGTCGATTGTGACATTAAGCTCCGACCTGGGAGTCAATTATTTCAGTATCAAGGATCCCGCGAAGAAAGTGCTCCTGGCCGACAAGTCCTATCTCTCCTATCGCGGCTACGGCGGGGCCGGGCCGGGCCTGGACATGACGGCGGCCTTTCCAGCAGTGGCGGATGGCGCGGCGGCCAATCACCGGCCGGACAGTGATCCGAGAAAAGGCCCCGATGGTCCCGCCAACTATCTGTTTTGTGACGGGCATGTGGAGACGTTGCTGGCCTGGCCGGGAGTCGACGCATTCAACGCTTCCAAATGAAACGAAATCCCTGGACCATTTTGTGGGCTGCGCCGCTGGCGTGCGGTTGTGTATTGGCTGTAGATCCCCCGGAGCCTGCGCGGCTCGAAGCGCTCAAACCCCGGATACAGGCCGGGCTGGAGGAGCTGGAAGCGGTCCAGAGTTCCCCGAAGGCCGATCCCGTCGTGAGGGAACTCGGTGCCGCGGCTCTCGCCTACATGATGGTTCAGCAGGACCCCATCAAGTCTCAGCGTGCCGTGGAGGAGGTCTTTGCCTTGCAGGAGATGGATCCTGCCAAACAAAACTACGGCAACGTCCCGTGGCAGAAGGGACGTCCAGAGATCGATGATCCGAATGCGATCGAGTTTACTGCGCTGCCCCTGGCGGCGCTCTGTCTCAAGTACGGGGACCGTTTTCCTCCAGAAGTCCGTGAAAAGATGCAAGCCCGTCTCGGTGCCGCATTGGTCGCGGTGAAGAATCACCCGGTGCCGGTGTGGTACACCAACATCTATCTGATGAATCTCGCCAACAAGATTCTCCTGGGCGAGTGCGTGGGTGATGCGGAGGCAGTGGCAAAGGGCCGCGGCGATCTGGAAAGGTGGCTGGAGTTTACGGGCCGGAATGGGATCACCGAATACAACAGCGCGGTCTACGCGGGAGTGCAGCTCGATGTGCTGCACACGCTGTATAATCTGGTGAAGGATTCCGGGATCAGGCAGCTCACGGGAAAGGCGCTGGATTATATCTGGACGGATGCAGCGGCGAACTATTTCCCTGCGGCGGAGGCCATGTCGGGAGCGAGCAGCCGTAGCTACAGCTTTCTGGGGCATGACCTGAATGTAAACCAGTACTACTATCTTTATGGCTTTCAGAAGACCCTGCCGGGTCGCGTCGGAGGTCTGTGGGGTGAGATGTTTGCCTGGGCCAACGGAGTGTGGGGCGGCTATACGCCATCAACGGAAGTGAAACAACTGGCGGAGGAACCCGTGAAAGTGGTCCGGCAACGTGTCGGCGAAGAGGAGGGCAAGGACCGGTACAACTATATCACCCCTTCCTTTGCCCTGGGGACCTCGAGCTTTTTCTATGAACACCAGGACCGGCAGGTCTCGCTCATGCTGAACTCGCCGAAGAACCTCCCGGTAGTCAGCGTCGTCCTGGACCCCTTCAATGCGCCTTATGGAAAGGTGCGCATCCTCGAGACGCATGGTGGGCACTATAAAATCATGCATCTGCGCAACGAGATCTCGGCGGTGCAGGAAAAGGGAGCCGTCCTTGCGCTGATGAATCTCGCGTCGGAAGCGGCGAAGAAGATCGGCAGTTCCGTGGCGACCAATGTGATCCTGCCACTCCAGGCGGACGAGTTGTCCGTCGATGGGAAGCCGGTGAAATGGGGCCGGGAGGCGCTTCCTGTTTCCCAGGATAGCGTGATCGGAATCCGGGAGGGACGGAGCGCCGTGGCGATCCGGCTCTTCCAAGCGGATCCCGCGATGGAGGGGCATCCTGTTTTATACCTGAGGAACGATGGGGCGCGGTATGGAGCTGGTCGGCTCGTCGCCTACCACTCGCGCGGGAAGGACGGCATTACACCCGTGAAGATGCTGCGCAGCGGAGTCATCATTCTGGCCCGGGAGTGCGCAAGCGAGGAAGAGTTTGCGAAGTTCTTTCAGGAGGCGCGCAGCTGGACAATCACAGGCGCCATGGAGGGCGATGTGTGGAAGGTCACGGCTGCCGGCCCGTCGCCGAACGTGCCGGACTCGCAGCTTGCGTTAACCGCGGCTCTGGACATCCCGGGAAAGCATACGGCGCAGCGACTCGTGAATGGCCAGCCCTATGATGTGTCGCGCGTCTTCACGGTCAATGGGCGCGACCTGGCCGACCAGGTCCTGGCTCCGCAGGAGGCGTCCGCCGATTAGCAAGACATTCGGATTTGATTGACGTAAGCCGCGTTTCCTAATCGAGGGTGGAGCACGATGGGTGGCGCGGCGAAATCTTTCCCGCTTTGTTTAACTGAGTAAACGTTCGATTCGTCGACAAGGAATTTTCCGAGGCCTAGCGTGGGCGTGTATGAGCACTGTTACTCCCCCTAATAAGTTATCATCTTTTTCCAGAATCACTCGCGCGAGCCTTTTGCCCGGCATCGTGTCTGCGTTTCTGGCTTCCGGCGCTTCAACCTTCGCGGCCTCGGCAACATGGAACGCCTCGGCGACCAATGGATATTGGGAGGCCTCCGGCGCTGAGAACAACTGGAGCACAGGGGCCGGTACATTTCCGGGTGCCACCACTGGCACGACTAACGCGGACACGGCGACATTTCTCTCCAGCGCGACGACCTCGATCGCGATTGACGCCTCGACGACAAACGCGCTCGGCCTGAATATTAAGAATATCACGTTTGGCGCATCGGGGGCCACGCCGTCCTCCTTTACGATCGGCTCGACCTCGGGGAACGCGCTCGTTTTGAGCGATGCGGGAATACTGATGCTCTCGTCCGGAATCACCGGGACGAATATCACGCAGACCATCAATGCCCCGCTGACGCTGGCAGGCGCCTCCTATACCATTCGCAACGACAGCACGATCACGTCAAATACCGTGGTCGTCAATGGCGCGGTCTCAGGCGGGAGCGCCTCTGCGACCACGCTGACCCTGAGAGGCGGCAACGCGGGCGCCAATACAGTCAATGGCCTCATCAGCAATGGACTGGCTTCATCTCTCGCCGTGACCAAGAGCGACGGAGCGACCTGGATACTCACCAATCGCGCCAACAGCTACACCGGAAATACGACGGTGGGAGGGGGCGTCCTGCGGGCTGTCGACACGTTCACCTACGGGAGTGGAAACCAGACGATGACAGGCGGCGGGGCCATGGGTAAAGGGCAGGTCGTGGTCAACGGCGGAACGCTGCAACTGCGTGTCAACGGTGACAACACCGCGACGGCGCAGACGCTCACGTACCAAAACTCCAGCATCTTTGTGAACAGCTCGGCGACATCGGTCATCGACCTCGATCGGGCGAGCGGTTCAACGGCGGCGAGCAAGACGCTGGCTTTTTCAGCCGGGTCGGTTGGCCGGGGAGGAAAACTGACTGTCACCAGCAGCAATGGCTACAAGCTTCAATTGAACAACCTGAACATCAGCGGCAGCCTGGATGGGAGCTACACGCTGAACCCGACCAGCGGCACAGTGTTGCTGACCGGCACCCTGAACAACAACACCAACTCGACCACCGCGACGCTGATCCTCGATGGCACGAGCACGGGCAATGAGGTGCAGGCCAATGTGATCAACGGTGTCGGCACAGCCCGGGTGTTCGCCGTCACCAAATCCGGCACGAGCACGTGGACGCTCTCGGGGACGAATACCTATACGGGAAACACGGTCGTCAGCGCCGGTACGCTGCTCATCAACGGCTCCCATGCGGCCGGATCGGGGACGTATAGCGTAAATGGTGGCACGCTCGGCGGCTCGGGCTCGATCACGGCAGCCTCGCTGTCTCTCGCCTCGGGTGCGAAGCTGGCTCCCGGAGGCGACGGGGCGGCGTCCAATGCCTTTACCTTTTCGCTGGCCGGAGGCATGGATCTCTCGGCGGCTTCGAGCGGCGCGTTTCTCTTCGATCTGGCGGGAGCTTCCGCAAGTGATCGCGTCACGATCACGACCGGCACGTTGAATGTGGGAACATTGGATTTTTCGGACTTCGCGTTTACGGCGCTCGCAGGGTTCGGGGAGGGCGAGTATGTGCTCTTCGACGCGGCCTCGGCCATCCAGGGAAATATCGGCGCCGCTGCCGGAACGATCAACGGTCTCACCGCCACGCTGTCGATCGATAGCGTCAATAACAATGTCCTCCTGACCGTCGTGCCCGAGCCCGGAACGACTGCTCTCGTGACGGCGGGATTACTCGGCTGGATGGTATTTGGCATCCGCCGCCGTATCAAAGGCTGAAAATCTCGCGCAGAACCGGAGAGGCGGGATGTGTCCGTTCTTCGGTTCGCCGGTGACAGACCATTAGCAACGCTTAGCCATGCTGGCAGAGATCTCCGCAACCTCCGATCCTGGCGAACCCGTCCGTGCGGGGAGGATCCCTGAGAGCGAGCGGATACCGTTTCGGCAAAAGACAGCGTTCAGTGCCGGGATGATGATGGACTACGCGTCGACGAGCCTGCTGACGGCGGTCTTGTGGATGCCGTATTTCAATATCGGCCTGGGCATGGCTCCGTCCACGCTGGGCGGCATCCTCATGGTCTTGATGGCATGGAATGCCTTTCTCGATCCTGTGACGGGGAACCTCTCGGATAACTTCCGCTCGCGGTGGGGGCGCAGACGGCCTTTCATGGTCGTGTCTGCGCTGGCCGCGGGAGGCTTGTTTCCCCTCTTTTGGAACATGCCGCCGGGATTGTCCGGGATGATGCAGGCAGGCTGGATCCTTGGCGTCGGGCTGGCATTTTACACGGCGTACTCCTTCTGGGCGATGCCGTATTACGGCCTCCAGATGGAGCTGACCCCAAACTATGATGAACGGACCCGCCTGACCGGCTGGATGACGTTTCTCGGGAAGATCGCCTATCTCGGCGGGGGCTGGACGCTGGCCATCTTCACGAGCGCGCTTTTTCTCAATCCTCAGACCGGGAAGGGCGATGTGGTCCTCGGAATGAAAACCGGCGGGTGGATCATTGGCGGGGTGATTGTCGTGTTTGGACTGCTCCCGGCCGTGTTTGTCAAAGAGCGCTTTCAGCCCTCTGTGATTGCCAGGACAGGAAAGGAGTCTTTCTGGCAGAGCCTTCGCGAGTCCTTTCGATGCGGGCCCTTGTGGGCCCTCATCGGGGTTTCCTTCCTGCTGGTCCTTGGGTCGAGCTCTGTCTCGGCTCTCGGCCAGTATCTGAATATCTATTACGTGTTCCAGGGAGATCTGGCGGCAGCCTCGGTCGTATCGGGGTGGAAGGTGTCGGTCCTTGTGGTGAGCGGGATCGCGCTGATCCCCATGTGGGTCTGGCTGGGAGAACGGTACGACAAAAGAAACGTCGTGTTGGGCATGCTGGTTTTCAGCATGGGAGGGCACATGCTGAATATCTTCTGCATCCGCGCGGACCTGCCGTATCTGCAAATCGTACCGGCGGTCTTTGAATCCGCAGCGATCTCGGCCATCTGGCTTTTCCTTCCCTCGATGAAGGCGGACATCGCAGACCACGACGAGCTGACAACGCGTCGACGGCGCGAGGGAGCGATCAATTCGTTCTATTCCTGGTTCATCAAGGCGGCCCTGACATGTGCGACCGGACTCGGTGGCATGCTGCTGGAGGTCTCCGGCTTCACGGCCAAGATCTCGCATCAACCTCGGGAGGTGCTGGACCGGATGTTTGCCATCTTTCTGATTCTGCCTGTCTGCATCTGGGGCGGAGCGGCGCTGATCGGGCGTCTTTATCCGCTCAGCCGCAGGCGAATGGCCGAGGTGCGCCGCGAGCTTGAAAGGCGGCGAGGGGAGCCCGCTGTGAATTTATGAACAAGCCTGCATTTGGATTGATCGGCATCGGAGGCTTTGCCCGGGAGCATTATAATACCCTGAGGTACTTTGAGAGCGAGGGCTGGCTGCGGCTTGCCGCCGTTTGCGATCCGTTTATCGGGGAGCAGCCAGAGCTGGAGCGGGAGGTAAGGGCTGGCGGTGTCCGCATCTATCATGATCATCGCGCCATGCTGGAGAGCGAGGCAGGGTTGCGGGCGGTCGTGGTCGCCACGCCCATCCTGCTTCACGAGGAGATGCTGCTCGATTGTCTCGGGAGCGGCCTTTTCATCTACCTGGAAAAGCCGCCGGTGCCTCTGGCGAGCCAGTTGCAGCGGCTGATCGAGGCCGATCGGCGGGGGCAGGTCTCGGTGGGTTTTCAGATGGTGGATTCGGATTGGAACCAGCAGATCAAGAGCTGGATAGCCGAGGGGCGGCTCGGTGAAATCCGGGAGATCCGGGTCGTGGCAAACTGGCCGCGATACGACGGGTACTATCGCCGGGCATCCTGGGCGGGACAGCTGGTGCAAGGAGACAGGCCCGTATTTGACGGTCCGGCGACCAACGCGCTGGCGCACCTCATTCATAGTGCGATGTACTTCGGGGGGGCGGAGAAGGCGGAGTTTGCCCGGCCAGTCACCGTGCAGGGGGAAATGTACCGGGTGCGGCCGATTCCGTCGTACGATCTGATGTGTCTCCGCGCCGGCCTGCCATCCGGAGCGACCGTGTTTGCGGCGCTGTCGCACGCCCAGCAGACCCCGGCTCCGTATCGTGTCGAGGTGATCGGCTCGGAGGGATGGTGCAGCGTCTCGGAGGAGCACAAGATCCTGGAGTCGAGTTTTGGCGCGTTCACGCTCCGGGAAATGCCTTCCGGGATGCTTCATGATGGGTATGTGAGCTTTTGCCAGTGGCTGCGCGGCCAGCGGGAGCGCCCCACCACGAGACTCGCGGATGCGGAGGGCTACGTCTGGACGACTAATGCCTTGCTAGCCTCCTCTGGCGGTATTCACACGGTCGATCCGCGCTGGTATCGGACCTGCGAGGATGCCCCGGGCCGGATTTACGATGTTCACGGCCTGTCCGAAGCGCTGGCCGACGGGCGGCCATTGTTGTACTCCGAGCGCGAGCTGCCCTGGAGTGTGGAGCCGACTGTCGTACCCGTCGAAAATACTGCGGAGTGGCGGGGCCGGATGGATCGGACGTTTCAGGTAGTTACGGGAGGAGGGCAGGCGAAGGAGGGCGCGGCCGCGGAGTTTGTGACTGCCGGATAGCGGTTCTTATCGCCTAAAGGCAGGGCGTACTCTTCTATTGCCTTGGCCTTGGTTCCTTCCTAAACATCCTTTCCCGTGGAGGGCGTGGGACGGAGTAATGAGGGAAGCTATCGGGAGACTTACGGTCCCTCGGTCGACCTTGCCTGGAGGCAGGCGGTCCAGAGTTCCCAGGCTACCGATGCCCGCCGGTGGAAGGGTTTGGAGAAAATGCCGCTCTTCTGGCGCCTGCAGATTTGCGGCTGGCTGGGCTGGGCGGTGTGTTCGTCTCCCATCAATTTCACGATCTATACCGATATCGGGACGGCATTCCTCATCACATGCGTGAGGGAGTTCACGGGCTTCGCGCTGACGCTCGGGTTGCGGGAAATCTACCGACGCACGCCGATTGGCCGCCTCGAGGTGTGGGCGGCAGCTCCGCTCATTGTGCTGATTTGCGTGATGACGGCTGCGCTCGATATCTCATCCCTCGTGGCATTGCAGAAGATGCTGCATCTCTCCGATGAGGACTTCAGCAATGCTCACATGCTGGGTCTCATCTTCTGCCTGCGGGCGCTGCTGTTTGTCTCGTGGAGCGGATTGTATCTTTCCTTTCGCGGGCTGCTGCAGACGCGGGAGCAGTCAGCCTTGCTCTTTCGCGCGGAGAAGCTCCGGCACGAGGCGGAACTCCAGATGCTGCGGTCGCAGACGAATCCGCATTTTCTTTTCAACGCCTTCAACACGATCCTGAGCGAGGGAAAGGGAAACCCGCGCGTGATCGAGCTCGTGAAGTCGCTCTCGGACTATCTGCGGTATTCCCTATCCTGCCGCCATGAGGGATTCGTCTCGCTCGGAGCAGAGATCGATGCGATCGCGAGCTACCTGGAAGTCGAGAAAGCGCGGTTCGGCGGCGACCTCGTCCTCGAGATGAACGTGACGGAAACCGCCCGCTCGGCCGGGGTGCCCGGAGTCATCATCCAGCCGCTCATCGAGAATGCCATCAAGTACGGGCGCGAGACCTGCCAGCCGCCGCTCAAGGTGCGCATCGCCGCCGAGACGGGGCCTCATGCGTTGCGGATCGAGGTGAGCAACACCGGGCGCTGGCTGCCGATTCGCAAACCGCGCAAGAACCAGCCGTCCGGCTCCGGGTTGCAGAATCTCCGCCGCCGCCTGGAGGCGATCTATCCCGGCACGCACCGGTTCGAAATCGGCGAGCGGCATGGCGAAGTGGTGGCGCTGGTCGAGATCCAGATGAATCACGATTACGACAAGCGGTTGCAAGATTACGAACTGCGCCAGAGGATGGAGCCATGATTTCCTGGCGAGCGCTGATCATTGACGACGAAACGCCCGCGCGCACGCACCTGCGCGAGCTGCTCCTGGCGCATCCGCAGGTGGAGATCGCCGGAGAGGCGAGCTGTGTGAGCGAGGCGGCCAGGCTATGCTCCGAGCTGAGTCCGTCGCTGCTCTTTCTGGATTTGCAGATGCCGCGAGGTCTCGGCTTCGACTTGCTGCCGCTCATCAACCCTGTGCCGGAGATCATCTTTGTCACGGCGTACAACGAATATGCGGTGCGAGCGTTTGAAGTGGGCGCGGTCGATTACCTGTTGAAGCCGATCTTTGCCGATCGTCTGGAGATCGCGCTGGCCAGGCTGGGTCAGCATCAGCCCAAGCTGGTCGAGAGAGCGGTTTCGGCCCTGGAGGAGGATTCGCCCATCTTTCTGCGGACCAGCAGCGGCCTGCGCGCGGTGCTCGTCCATCACGTCACCCATGTGATGGCCGACGGAAATTACACCACGCTCTGGCTGGAGAATGGCACCTCGCTCCTCGCTGATCGCACCATGCATGAGTGGGAGCATATTCTTCCAGCCACGCGGTTTGTCCGGCTCGACAGATCGCTGATGGTCAATACCGGCCACCTGACGGAATTGACTATTATCTCGCGTGATCTTGCGCATTTATCGCTCACCGGATGTCGCGAACCGATCAAGATCGGGCGTGCGGCGCGGAGCAGATTGAGACAGTTGCAGCTTTTTCGCTGAGCAGATTTTGGCCGTACTAGCGGCTTTTCCCGATTCGCGGACAGCATTGCCCGATTCACGGAAACTTCCCGGAAATCGGGCATGGGTGGCCCGCCTGCTGCTTTTTGGCATGCCAGCTTCTGGACGAGAGTCTGGTCGCTTCTCAACAACCAAAAAACAAAGGGAAACGAAACAATGCTAAAGATGAAATCATTGCGTGCGCTGGCGGCTCTGACCGTAGGCACCATGACTGTTGGCTCTGCCTTTGCCGGAACCACCACGGCGCCGGCGCAGAAGGAAGTGGCACCGGTTGAAGAAGAGAAACCGGCCGTTACCGGCTGGGTGTCCTTTGACCTGAACAGCCACTTCATCTCGTATGGATCGGATGTGTGGGGCGGCGGCACCAGTTGGGGGCGAGGCGTCTTCAACCCCTCGGGCGAACTCACCTGGGCCTCGCCGATCAAGGGCCTGAGTGTGGTGGCTGGTACATGGTGGGACGTGAATAATAATGCGCCTTCCACCATCGGCGGCTATCTCCAGGAGGTCGACGTGTGGGCGGGTCTGTCCTATGGATACAAGGACTTCTCCGTCACCGTGCTCTACCAGGCGTGGAACTACGGCGGCGAAACCGAGCAGATCCTCGATGTTGCGCTGAAGTATGCCAACAACAACTTCCTCAATCCTTCGCTGGTGATTCACAATCGCGTGGACCCCGGCGCGGCTGAAGGCGGTGGCGGAAAGAACGGAACCTTCTTCGTTCCTAACATTAGCTACAACTTCAAGATCTGGAAGTTCACCATTACGCCTTCCGCGGCCCTCGGCCTTTGTACGGAAGACTTCCACGGCGGAGGCGGCGGCTATGCTTATACGGCTCTCGGGCTCAATGGCAGCGTGCCGATCCCGTACCTCCCCGGCAACTGGGAGCTCCATGGCGGCGTCACCTATTACAACACGAATGATGTTGTGATCCCGAACAATGTCGCGAACAACTTCGTGACCGGCAACATCGGCATCAAGCTATCCTTCTAGATCCACTTTAGGCAGCAGAGCCCGGGCTGGTCGCCAGGGTCGCGAACAAAACGGCATCGTTCGTGCTTCCAAACCCGGGTTCCTGCACTGCCCAACGAGAAAATTCACTCACCATCAAAGAAATACTCACTATGAAACTCTCGCAAACACTTCAGGCCATGGCGGTCGGTGCGTCCCTTCTCGTCGGGACCATGGCACCGGCCCGCGCGGCCGAGGACACGGTCAAGGTCGGCGTCCTTCATTCTCTCAGCGGTACCATGGCGATCAGCGAAACCTCGCTGCGCGACGTTCTTCTCTTCGCCTTCGATGAAATCAATGCCAAGGGTGGTGTGCTCGGCAAAAAGATCGAGCCGGTCGTCGTGGATGGCGCGTCGAACTGGCCGCTCTTCGCGGAAAAGGCCAAACAGCTCCTGGAAGTCGACAAGGTCTCGGTGGTCTTCGGCTGCTGGACCTCGGTAAGCCGCAAGTCGGTGCTCCCGGTGTTCGAGAAGAACAACGGCCTGCTGTTCTACCCCGTGCAGTATGAAGGCGAGGAACTCTCGAAGAACATCTTTTACACCGCCGAGGCGGTGAACCAGCAGGCCATCCCGGCGGTGGATTACCTCCTCGCCGATGGTCGCAAGAAATTCTACCTCATCGGCACGGACTACGTGTACCCACAGACCACGAACCTCGTGCTGCTGGAGTACCTCCTGTCCAAGGGCGTGCCGATCGAGAACATCGGCGGCGGTCTGCGCAAGGACGAGGCTGGCAAGGTGATCTCCGCAGGCAAGTACACCCCCTTCGGCCACACCGACTACCAGCAGATCGTGGCTGAGATCAAACAGTTTGCCGCCACGGGCGACGCCTGCGTGATCAACACGATCAACGGCGACTCGAATGTCCCGTTCTTCAAGGAATTCGCCGCCTCCGGCCTCACGGCTGCTGACTGTCCGGTCGTTTCCATGAGCCTCTCGGAAGACGAACTCCGCAGCCTGCCCACGAAGGATCTCGTCGGCCATCTCGGCTGCTGGGCGTACTTCATGTCGATCGACTCCAAGGAGAATGCGGCCTTCAAGAAGAACTTCTTCGACTGGCTCAAGACCGCCAAGGTGCAGGGTATCGAGCGCACGAACCGCGTGACCTGCAGCCCGATGGTTCTTTCCTACGATGGCGTTTATCTCTGGAAGGCCGCGGTCGAAAAGGCAGGTTCCTTCGATGTCGACAAGGTCCGCGAGGTTCTTGAGTCCGGCAAGATCACCTTTGACGGCCCGAACGGCCTCAACACGGTGGAGGAAAATCACCACACGAAGAAAAACACCTACATCGGCGAGACCAAGGCCGACGGGCAGTTCAAGATCGTGGAAGAATTCAAACAGGTCTACCCCGAGCCGTTCCTCAAGGGAACGTTCGTGAAGGAGTAGACTCTCATATTCGGTAGCTAGAATCGGGGAGGAGTTTGGGAGAGGATACCCGAACTCCTCCCGCTGGCCGAGCACTGATCCTGCTTACAACCAACGAACTTTCATGATGCGACCATACGCCCAGCGTTCTCTTTTATTTCTCGCCGCAGTGGCGATGACTTTTGCCTCCCTCGTCTATGCGGATGAGTCGGAGACCGCGGCGCGGCAGAGCGCCGCCCGCGCCATCCTCGCTCCCGAGAGCGAGCAGGCGACGATCGTGCAGGACATGGCCGCAAACCCCTCGCCGGTCCTGGGTCCGATCTTTGAGGCCTGGCAGCGCAGCCAGGTTTATATCTACGAGGCTCCAGACGGAGCTCGTATTCCCTTTATACTCATGCCGGCGGACGGCTCCGCTTCCAAGGCGGTGAGGATTGATAACGGCGAGCCCCTCGTCGGCCCTGATGGTGCTCCCATCGTGGTGGATGAGACGGTCATGAAGCCAGCGGAGACCTTTGCCAAGCTGCGCCGCGCCATGCGGTCGACCATGGATCTGCTGGCATTGGCTGATCCGGCTCCCGCCATCCGCCAGAGCGCCATTCTCAAGCTCGGCATGAAACAGTCGCCGGAGGCGCTTCCCATTCTTAATGCCCGCCTGGCCAAAGAACAGGACAAGGCGGTCAAAAACGGCATCCTCGACGCCATAGCCCTCATCAATCTTGCCTCGCCTGATCCGCAACTGCAAATCGACGCGCTGAATCAGCTAAAGAAATCGAATTCCATACCGAGCCGGGAGCTCGTCGCCAAGATGGCGGCGGATGAAACTCTCTCTCCGAAGGTGCGGGCCGCTGCGTCGTCGACGCTCAAGGCCATCGATAATCATCTCTTCTGGGTCGACTTCTTCGGCACCATGTTCCGTGGCGTGAGTCTCGGATCGGTGCTGCTCGTCGTCGCCCTGGGCCTGGCCATCACCTTTGGCCTCATGGGGGTGATCAACATGGCCCACGGCGAGATCATGGTGGTGGGCGGATATGCGACCTATCTCGTGCAGTGCGTCTTTGGCTCAGGTGTGGCGCTCGCGCCCTTTGGGATCAGCGTGAACCTCCCGGGCTTCGGCTTCGATCCAAACTCGGGGATCTATCAAAGCTACTTCCTGTTCGCGCTGCCGGTGGCCTTTCTCAGCGCTGCGGCGGTGGGCATCCTGCTGGAGCGCGGCGTCATTCAGTTTCTCTATCGCCGTCCGCTGGAGTCGCTGCTCGCGACGTGGGGCGTTTCGCTGGTCATGCAGCAGCTCTTCCGCCTGATCTTTGGGCCAGCCAATGCGCCGGTTTACTCCCCGGCCTGGCTGCTGGGCAGCTTCTCTGTGGGTGACGTCATCATGAATTACAACCGCGTGTTTGTGATCATCTTCGCGGTGGCCATCGTGGTGGGGACCTCTCTCCTGCTGGCCAAGACGCCGGTAGGTCTGCTCATCCGAGCCGTAATGCAGGATCGTACGACGGCGGCGTGCATGGGTGTGCGGACGCGCAAAGTCAATACGCTTACGTTTGCCTTCGGGTCCGGCCTGGCGGGACTCGCGGGAGCCTTCCTTTCCCAAATCGGCAACATTGGGCCGAGCACGGGCCAGACGTATATCGTCGATTCCTTCATGGTCGTGGTCGTGGGTGGTATCGGCAATCTCATCGGCACGGTGATCTCCGCGCTCGGCATCGGCACGGTCGACCAGATTCTCCAAACGAGCCTGCGAAACCCTGTCATTGGAAAGGTGCTTGTCCTGGTTGGCATCATCCTCTTCCTCCAGTGGAAGCCTTCGGGCCTTTTTGCCACCAAGGGACGCGGACTGGAGAACTAACGTCATGAAACAGGAAGTTTCCAAAAAAGAGGTGCTCATCGGAGCGATCGTCGCGGTGTTTCTCATCGCGGTGATTCCGGGCCTGAATGCCTTCACCCCGGCGGGGAGCTCGCTCCATGTGAGCGATTTTAATATCAACCTGTGGGGGCAGTATCTTTGCCTCGCCATCGTGGCGGTGAGCATCGACATGCTCTGGGGCTACACAGGATTGCTGAGCCTCGGACAGATGCTCTTCTTCTCCCTCGGAGGCTATGCACTCGGCATGCATCTCATGCTGATGATTGGCAAGCTCGGTCAATACAAGAGCGACCTGCCGGACTTCATGGTCTTCCTGGGGTATACCAAGCTCCCCGCGCACTGGGAGCCGTTTGCGCACTTCGGGTTTGCCGCCTTCGCGGTGCTCTGGGTGCCGGGGGTGGTGGCGTTCATTTTTGGTTACCTCGCCTTTCGCTCCCGCATTCGCGGCGTTTACTTCTCGATCCTGACCCAGGCGCTGACCTATGCGGCATGTCTCCTTTTCTTTCGCAACGAGCTGACGCTCGGCGGTAACAACGGATTCACCGACTTCAAGACACTACTGGGCTTTGACCTGGGTACTCCGGGCACTCAGCGGGGACTTTATATCGCGTCGGCGGTTGCCCTGGTGCTGGTGTATGCTTTGTGCCGGTGGCTGACCCTGACCAAATTCGGCAAGGTCCAGAGGGCGATTCGCGATAGTGAAAACCGGGTGCTTTTCTCCGGCTACGCGGCGGCGAACTTCAAGCTCTTCGTTTTCGTTCTCGCGGGAATGATCGCCGGGCTGGCGGGTGCTCTTTATGTGCCGCAGGTTGGCATCATCAACCCCAGCCAGATGGAGCCGGCGAAATCGCTGGAGGCCATCGTCTGGGTGGCGGTGGGCGGCCGGGCTTCGCTCATCGGGCCGATCATTGGAGCCATCGGCGTGAATGGCCTGAAGAGCTGGGCCAGCCAGGCTTTCCCGGCGTACTGGCCGATCTTCCTCGGGGCGATGTTTGTGGTGGTCGTGCTCTTCATGCCGCGTGGCGTGGTTGGTTTGCCTGCGCAGATCCAGGAGGCGTGGCGACGACATAAGCGGGCCAAGGAAGCTACCGCCGAGGCCGCTGCCGCTGCAACCCAGGTGCCAAAGGATTCCCAGTCATGAGCAAGCAGTTCCTACTCGCCGCAGAAGGCGTCACAAAGAGCTTCGATGGGTTCAAGGCCATCAACGACCTGAACTTTTACCTCGATAAAGGAGAGCTGCGGACGATCATCGGGCCGAACGGTGCGGGCAAGAGCACGTTCCTCGACCTGATCACGGGCCGCACTCGTCCCGATACCGGCACGATCGAGTACAAGGGCACACCGCTGACGAAGCTGCGGGAATACGAGATCTACCGGCTCGGCATCGGGCGGAAATTCCAGACGCCGAGCGTCTACAGCGACCATACGGTTTTCGAGAACATCCTCCTCGGTCTCGAGGGAAGCCGAAGCGTCTGGCCATCGATTTTCAGCCGGGTCAAGCCGGAGCAGAGGGAGCGTATTTACGAAGTGCTCAAGACCATCGGCCTGGCCGACAAGGCCGAGCTGAAGGCTGGCACGCTGGCCCACGGGCAGAAGCAGTGGCTGGAAATCGGGATGCTGCTCGCGCAAAACGCCGAGCTTCTCCTTGTCGACGAGCCCGCCGCAGGCATGACGGACGAGGAGACGGCGAAGACCGGCGAACTCCTCCTCAGCCTCGCGGGAAAACACACGATCATCGTCATCGAGCACGACATGGTTTTTGTCCGGCAGCTTGGCAGCAAGGTTACCGTGCTCCACCAGGGCCATGTCCTCTGCGATGGCTCTCTCGACCAGGTGCAGGCCGACGAGCGCGTCATCGAAGTCTATCTCGGCCGCAAAAAGAAACACTAGGTATGCTCTCGATCAAAAATCTCTGCGTCTCTCTCGACGGGTCACTCATTCTGCGCGATGTCAGCATCGAAGTGCCGGAGAACCAGGTCTTCTGCCTCATGGGGCGCAATGGCGTCGGCAAGACCACCACGCTGAAAAGCATCGTCGGCATTCATCGCCCGACCAGCGGCAGCATTATCTTCAAGGGGAGGGATATTTCCCAGATGCCTGCCGAGGATCGCGCGAGGTCGGGTATTGGCTATGTCCCGCAGGGCCGCGGAATCTTCCCGCATCTCACGGTGGAGGAGAATCTCTTCATTGGAGCCATCGCCCAGGGCAAGAAGCCCGGCCGGTCGCTGGAGCGCATCTACTCGCTCTTCCCGATCCTGAAGGATTTTCTCTCGCGCAAGGGCGGCATGCTCTCGGGCGGCCAGCAGCAGCAGCTCTCCATCGCACGGGCTTTGCTCACGGAACCGGACCTGCTGATTCTCGATGAGCCGACCGAGGGCATCCAGCCCAACATCATCGACCAGATCGGCGATGCCCTGAAGCTCTTGCGCCGAGGCGGACATCACAACGAGCCCGGTCTCATGGCGGAGGCGGTGCAGTTGCTCAAGAAGCTGCGCGACGAAACCGACTATCCCGAGCCTGCGCTGATCGAGAAGCTGAGCGATGACATTAATGAAATGCGGCGCGTGGGAGCGGAGCGAAATGCCGCGGCCTTTACGGAGCTGTCGAAGACCTTTGAAATGATCCGCCAGAAGGGGCCGCACGAGGGCAATCTGCTGGGCGAGGAGATAGCCAGCGCCCTCGACCAGCTCCACAGCGAGAAGTCGATGACGATCCTCCTGGTGGAGCAGTACCTCGATTTTTGTAAAGAACTCGCCGACAATTTCGCCATCCTCGACCGGGGGAGCGTGGTGGCTGGCGGGTCGGTGAAAGAACTCACTGATGAAGTTGTCAGGGAGCATCTCACCGTATGATGATGTCGTATGCACCTGAGTCCTCGTGAGACGGAAAAACTCATGATCGTGGTCGCCGCCGACCTGGCCCGTCGGCGGCAGAAGCGTGGGTTGAAGCTGAACTATCCCGAAGCCATCGCCATCCTCACGTACGAGATCCTCGAGGGTGCGCGTGATGGGCGATCCGTGGCCGAGCTGATGAGCTTTGGCACGACGATCCTGAAGCGCGAGGACGTGATGGAGGGAGTGCCGGAGATGATCGCCGAGGTGCAGGCAGAAGCCACGTTCCCGGATGGCACGAAACTTGTTACGGTTCACAATCCCATCCGATGATCCCCGGCGAAATCATTCTCTCCCAAGACGGTCACCATGAGGCCAACCAGGGTCTCGAATGGAAAACCATCGTCGTCACCCACCGGGGCGACCGGCCTGTACAGGTGGGCAGCCACTTTCATTTTTACGAGGTGAACAGCCTCCTCGACTTTGATCGCGAGGCTGCTCGGGGATTCCGGCTGCGTATTCCCTCCGGCACGGCGGTGCGGTTTGAGCCGGGCGATACGCGGCAGGTGGAGCTGGTGGCTCTCGCCGGAAAGCGCGAGGTTTATGGGCTCAATGGAAAGGTGAACGGACCGCTATGAAAATGACCCGGGAGCTTTATGCGGAGATGTTTGGCCCGACGGTCGGGGATCAGGTGCGGCTGGCGGATACCGAGCTGTTCATCCAGGTCGAGCGTGACCTGATCGCGGAAAACGGCGGCTATGGCGGCGAGGTGAAATTTGGCGGAGGCAAGGTGATCCGCGACGGCATGGGGCAGTCGCCTCTGGCGCTGGATCATGAGTGTCTCGATCTGGTCATCACGAATGCCCTCATCCTCGATCCCGTGCAGGGTGTGATCAAAGCCGACATCGGCGTGAAGCATGGCCGCATCGTGGGTATCGGCCACGCGGGGAATCCGCTCATCCAGGATGGTATCACGATGGTGATCGGAGCCGCGACGGATGTGATTGCAGGCGAGGGGTGCATCGTCACGGCGGGCGGAATCGATTCGCACATCCACTTTATCTGCCCCCAGCAGATCGAGCATGCCGTGGCAGCGGGAACGACCACTCTGTTCGGCGGCGGCACGGGGCCGACGCATGGCACCTATGCCACCACGGTGACGCCGGGCCAGTGGAACATCCACCGCATGCTGGAGGCTGCGGATGAGTACCCGGTCAATATCGGTTATCTCGGCAAGGGCAACTGCTCGACTCCCGGCCCCCTGCGCGAACAAATCCTGGCAGGGGCCATGGGATTGAAGCTGCACGAGGATTGGGGCACCACCCCGGCGGCTATTGACTGCTGCCTCGGCGTGGCGGATGAACTCGACGTGCAGGTGGCGATTCACACCGACACCCTGAACGAAGCGGGCTTCGTCGAAGATACGCTGCGCGCTTTCAAGGGCCGGGCGATTCATACTTATCATTCCGAGGGAGCGGGGGGAGGGCATGCGCCGGATATCATCCGCGTGTGCGGCGAGGCCAATGTCCTGCCGTCGTCCACCAATCCGACGCGGCCCTACACGGTCAATACCATCGACGAGCATCTCGATATGCTCATGGTATGCCACCATCTGGACTCCAACATCCCGGAGGACGTCGCTTTTGCGGAATCACGCATTCGCGGCGAGACCATCGCGGCGGAGGATTTGCTGCACGACCTGGGAGCCTTTTCCATGATGTCGAGCGACAGCCAGGCGATGGGCCGCATTGGCGAAACCATCACCCGCACGTGGCAGACTGCGCACAAGATGAAGGTGCAGTTTGGGAAGCTCGCGGCCAGCGCGGCGGGAGCAGCCCACGCGGCAGCGGATAATTTCCGCGCTCTGCGCTACATCGCAAAGTACACGATCAATCCCGCCATCACGCATGGCATCGCGCATGAGGTGGGCTCCATCGAGGTCGGCAAGCTCGCGGACCTCGTGGTGTGGAAGCCCGCTTTCTTTGGCGTGAAGCCCGAGGTCGTGCTCAAGGGCGGCCTCATTGCCTATGCCAACATGGGCGATCCGAATGCGTCGATTCCCACGCCGCAGCCGATGTTTTACCGTCCGCAGTTTGCCGCCCATGGGCGGGCGCGTCTCGCCACCTCGGTGACGTTCGTGAGCCAGGCGTCGCTCGACGAGGGGCTGGCTGGCGCCGTGCGCGTCGGCAAGCGGCTCGTGCCGGTGCGCAATACGCGCAAGATCACCAAGCGTGACCTGCTTTGGAACGATGCGATGCCCCGCATCGAGGTCGATCCCGAGACCTACACGGTGAAGGCCGATGGCGTGGAACTCCGCTGCGCACCAGCGGAGGTCTTGCCGATGGCCCAGAGATACTTTTTGTTTTGAGTATGGAAATCGTTCGTCATCACCTGCATGTCCATCGGTCGGAATCCGATCGCATCATTCCGATCCCGGTGGATCGCGAGGTCCTCGCCAAGCGCCGCTGGCGCGCCATTGCGGGTGACGGACGGGAGTTTGGCTTCGATCTCGATCATCTGCTCTCCCACGGTGATTTCGTTCTGCGGGAAGAGGGCATTCTTTATGCGATCCGCCAGCGGGAGGAGCCGGTCTTTGAGATTCCTCTCGGCTACGTCCCGGCGGATGCGGCGCGCATCGCATGGCAACTCGGCAACCTGCATTTCCCGATCCAGATTGTCGACGAGGTGATTCGAGTGGCGGCGGATGTTGCGGTAAAGCAGATGCTGGAGCGTGAGCAGATTCCCTATTTTGACTCTCTCGCCGTTTTCTGTCCCGCGACAGCCGGAGCGGTGCACCATCACCATCATGATTGAGCTGGAGCAGGCGGGCCTTGCGTTCCTGCTGCAAACCTCGGATGCCACTTTCCCTACGGGTTCCTATGCTCACTCGCTCGGCATGGAGGAAATGGTGCAGCAGGGGCGGGTCCGTGATGAGGCGACGCTACGGGCTTTTCTGGACGATCATGTGATTCCCGCCGCCGCACAGCTCGACCTGCCGCTCGTGGCGGAGGCGCATCGCGCCGTCGAGCGCGGCGACCTCGATGACCTGCTGGCGGTGGATCATCTTTCCGGCGTGCTGCGGCCTGCGCGGGAACTGCGCGCGGCCAGCCTTCAAACCGGGCGGCGGCGCCTTGCGATGCTTGCCGCGGTTTCTTCGATCCCGATCCTCCGGGCTTATCAAGACCGGGCGGCCGCCGATCCCGCCATCGGGCACCATGCCGCGGTCTGGGGCGCGGCTTGCGGCGCGCTGCCGGTGAACGCCGTGCTGACCGCCTATCTTTATCAATCCCTCGCAAGCTACTGCGCGGCGGCTCCGAAGCTGATTCGCATCGGGCAGGAAGGAATTCAGCGCGTGCTCACGGCCGCGCTGGGCGGAGCGATGCCTGCCGTGGAGGCGGCGCTCATGGTGGCGCGGGCCGACATCGGCTGGTTCGATCCCATGGTCGATATCGCCTCGATGTGGCACGAGGTGTCCGACGAACGACTTTTTATTTCATGAAAACTCTGCGTATCGGCATCGGCGGCCCGGTGGGATCGGGAAAAACCATGCTTGTCCTGCGGCTCTGCGAGTGGATGCGGGACGAGTTTGACATGGCGGTGGTCACCAACGACATCTACACCCGCGAGGACGCGGAGTTCCTGGTGCGCAATCAGGCGCTTGAAGCCGGCCGGGTCATGGGAGTCGAGACGGGCGGCTGTCCGCACACGGCGATCCGTGACGACACCAGCATGAACGACGCCGCGGTGGCGGAACTTCAGGCCCGCTTTCCCGGTCTCCAGCTCATCCTCATCGAGAGCGGAGGGGACAATCTCTCCGCGACATTTTCGCCGGAGCTGGTCGATGTCTTCATCTACGTGATCGACGTCGCGCAGGGAGACAAGATCCCGCGCAAGGGCGGTCCGGCCATCCGCAAGAGTGATCTGCTGCTCATCAACAAGATCACCCTCGCTCCGCATGTGGGAGCCGACCTGGGCGTGATGGCGCGCGACGCCAAGATCATGCGCGGTGACCGGCCCTTTCTTTTCGCCGACCTGAAATCCGGCGAAGGGCGCGGCGATCTGCTGGACTGGCTGCGCCGCGAATACCTTTTCGTCTAGCACGCCGTGACCGGGCATCTCGCGCTTGAGCTGGTTCGCAGACCGAATGGCCCTACGCATATCGGCCGGCAGTCCTTTCATGCGCCCATGCACCTGAGCAAGCCCTACTGGGACGGCAATCACCTGATCGTGCAGATGGTGAACTGTACGGCGGGGCTTCTCTCCGGCGATGTCATCGACATCTCCGTGCGGGCGAGGGAGGGCGCCTCAGGCGTATTGACAAGCCCCAGCGCCCAGCGCGCCTTTCGCGTGCTGGACGGAGGCGAGGTGGCGACCGTCCATCAGACATTTACTGTCGAGCCTGGCGCGTGGCTGGAGGTCTGCCCGGAGATTTTCATCCCGCACAAGGGGGCGCGCCTGCGCCAGGTCACCCGGATCGAGGCGGCGGCCGAGTCGGAATCGCTTTTTGTGGAATCCCTCGCGCCCGGACGCGTTGGCTCGGACGAGTCCTATGCCTTTTCCGGTCTCGAGTGGGCGGCCGAGGTGTATGTGGACGGTCGGTTGCAGGTCCGCGAGAGGTATGACCTCTCCCCGGAGCAAAAGAGCATTGAGGCCCTGCGAAAGGTGTTCCCCGACGCCTACTATGCCTCGTGCTATCTGGTGACGCCCCGGCTGGGCGGACTCGCCGACTTGCGGACGGTGCTGCGCGACTCCTCCACGACGGATCTTTTCATGGCCGCCAGCGTCGTGGCATCCCATATCGCGGCCATTAGAGTGCTGGCTTCCGGCAGCATCGCCCTGAGGCGGGGCATCCGGACGGTGAGAGAGTATTGCTATGGAGCGCTGGGGCGGGAGATGCCCGACTGGCGCAAGCTTTAGGGCTCGTCGTCGGTGCGCTTGAGTTCGTTCTCGTCGAAGTCAGCGAGCTCCTCCAGGTCCTCCGCCGTGATCGGGCTGGCGATGCGATATTCCTCGCCGAGCCAGCGGCCGAGATCGACCAGCTTGCACCGTTCGGAGCAAAAAGGCGCGTACGGCTGGTTGAACCAGGGGCCCTTTTTTCCGCAGGTGGGGCAGGTGTTCTCTTTGGACATGGAGGTATTTACGAACCTCCGCCAAATTCCGTCAAGCAGCCCCCTTCTCGTTTGCGCGTCATTGCTTCCGATCACTCTCGCGCTATAAGCTTCCCTCGTGGCGCGTATCTCCCCGGCTTCCCCTCCTGGTCCGACGGCCGCCTTGCTTCCCGAAGTCTGGCGAAACCTCCAGGTCTCCCTGATCTGGGCCTATCGCGGCCGCGTGGCGGAGAAGTTTCTCGATTTTTCCTCGGAGAGGGGCAACGTCACCGCCCGGCTGCTTTTTTCCGGGCGAATGACCGTGCGGCGCGGCGAAGCCGTGAGCGTGGCTGTACCCGGGCAGTGGGTGGTCATGGGCAACGGGCCGAGTCATCTGAACTTTGAGCGCGGCTCGGAGATTCTTTCCATCCATCTCGATGCGCACTGGCACACCGGGCAGCAGGTGATCCCGGAGGGTGCGGTGGTCGTGGTCGACAGCCGTACGGAGGAGGAACTCACCCGCCTCGGGCGGGCTCTGGAGAAGTTCGTCCGTCATCGCCTCCATGATCCGCAGTTCAGCTTGTGGAGCCAGCCGCTGGAGTTGACCGACTATCTCGACAGCCAGGCCGTTTTTCTTCCCTGGCTGAGTGTTTTGTTTCGCGTCCTACAACAGGCGGGGACATCGCTTTTTGTCCCGGCCGCCCAGGATGACCGGATCACGCGGGTGCTGCACCTGCTGGGCGCGACGCCGCTGGATCAGCCTTTTGACGAGGCGCGGCTGATGGCCGCGGCCGGGATGAGCCGCAGCCACCTCAATCGCCTTTTCATTAGGCACACCGGGCTGACACCGCGAGGATTCGCCGAGAGGCGGCGGCAGGATTATGCCGGACGCCGTCTGCGCGAGCCGGATGTCAGCGTGAAGGTGGTTGCGCTTGAGCTGGGATTCCGGCAGCTCTCGCACTTCTCGCGCTGGTTCAAGGCCGCATCGGGTCTCACTCCGCGTGACTATCAGGCGCAAAGCCCGCTCAGGTTGCTGACGTAGCGGGCTCGTACTCCGGGAGGTATCCGCCGTTTTCGCGCAGGATGTCGCGCAGGCGGTCGGTATCGATTTCCCGCACCGAGGTGTCCTCCGCCAGGGCGAGGGCGGCGGCGGTGCCGGCGGCTTCGCCCATGGCGAGGCAGACGGGCATGACGCGGACGCTGCCCTGCACGATGCGGTCGGTCGAGATGCTGCGCCCGGCCACGAGCACATTGTCGAAGGAGACGGGGATCAGGCAGCGGTACGGGATGCCGTGCGACTCGCCGGGGCCGTAGCGCTTGAAGCGGTTGATGGCTTCCTCCCAGTCCTTGTTCTTTGCGGCCTCCTCGCGGGTGAGGTGGATGTCGATGAAGTAGGCGTTGCGGCAAATCTCATCCTCAAAAGTCCGCCGCGAGAGATAATCCTCCACGGTGAGGGTGTAGTCGCCGGTGATGCGGCGGGTTTCGCGGGCTCCGACCAGGCTGCCGGTTTGCACGAGATGGCAGTTGCCGAAAGCCTCGGACTGAAGCTCCTTCAGCGCATCGCGGTAGGCGGCGGCGAGCTGGCGTCCGGCCATGATGGCGCGGGAAACGGCGGCGGGATCGGTGTTGTCGATCTCGTAAATGTGACCGGCATTGAAGCCGACACAGCCCGGGCCGACGATGTTGTTGCAGAAGTGTGTGTCGGGGATGAGCGGGTATTTCGCCATCATCTGGTCCATCAGGCTGGGCTGGCCGTCGATCGACTTGCGGGCGTCGGGCATACGGCGATACGCCTCCTCGTTCACATTGGCGAGGACGAAGCAGATCGTGACGGGCTGCATGTTGCCGGTGACGGGTTCTCCCTTCTCAAATGCTCCGCCGGCAAAGGCGACCACGTCGGCGTCCCCCGAGGTATCGATGAAGATGCGGGCGTCGATTTTGCTCAGGCCCTGCTTGTTTGCGATGGTGAGGCTTTTGACCGTGCGGCCCTCGACTTCCGCGCCCACGATAAAGGTATCAAAGAGCACCGTCACGCCCGCCTCGGTGACGAGGGAGTCGTAGACGCGCTTGAGGTGCTCCGCGTCGATGGCGACCCAGTCCATCTGCTCGGCGGGCACGTGCGGGGTGCCTTCCTTGGAGAGCTGGAAAACTTCCGAGGCGAGGCCGCCGAAGATGATGCGCTGCTGGTCGGAGAAGGGACACCAGGCTGGAACGAGGGCCGACGTGCCCATGCCGCCGAGAGAACAGGTGCGCTCGATCAGCAGCACCCGGCGGCCCTGGCGAGCGGCGGAAATGGCGGCGGTGCATCCGGCGGGACCGCCGCCAGCGACGACGACGTCCCATTGCTGCGAGGAGGGGGAGGAAGGCGGGAGGCTCATGAGAGAACTATCCATCCGTCACCCGCCCAGGCGCAACCCCGGGAGGTTATCCGGGATGTTCCAAAGGTTATCCGAATTGCTCATCACGGGGCATCATCCCGAAGGTGATCCCATTATCTCGAAAGGCACTCAGGCGGCTTTAACAAACCACTCGGGGAAGGGGTCGGGGAAGTGCTTCCAGGCAGCGGGCGCGAGTGTCATCTCGTGATCATCGAGCAGGCAGCCGCGGAGCGCCTCCAGCATCTCCTCCCGGGGCATGTCCTGGCCGATGAAGACAAGCTCCTGCCGCCGGTCGCCGAAGGGCTCCTGCCACTCGTTGCGGATGGCGGCGAGAAACTCCTCCTCCTGCGGCCACTGGTCGAGCGGCGCGGAGGCCCACCAGGTGCCCATCGGGCGATACTCGCCGCTGCCACCCGCCTGTGACCAGGAGGCGACGACATCATGACGCGAGGCGAGCCAGAAGTAGCCTTTGGAACGCAGCAAGCCGGACCATTCGCCGTTCAGGAAATTCCAAAACCGTAACGGGTGAAACGGCCGCCGGGCGCGGAAGACAAAGCTGCCGATGCCGTATTCCTCCGTCTCCGGGGTGTGCTCGCCCTGGAGCTCCTTGATCCATCCGGCAGAGCTTTGCGCCTTTTCCATATCGAAGCGGCTCGTATTCAGCACCTCCGAGAGCGGAACCTTGCCGCGCTCGGCCTCGATCACGCGCGCTCCCGGGTTCAGCTTGCGCAGCATGGCGTTGAGCTCATTGCGCTCCTCCTTGGAGACGAGATCGGTTTTATTGAGAATGATCACGTCGGCAAACTCCACCTGGTCGATAAAGAGATCGGCGATGGTGCGTTCGTCCTCCTCGCCGAGGGCGAGGTCGTGCTCCGCCAGTGTATCGGCCTGTTCAAACTGGGTGAGGAAATTCGCCGCATCCACCATCGTGACCATGGTGTCGAGCCGGGTGATGGATTCCAGGCTCTCTCCCGCCTCGTCGGCGAAGGTGAATGTCTGCGCGACCGGCAACGGCTCCGAGATGCCGCTGGACTCGATGAGGAGATAATCAAAGCGATCCTCCCGGGCGAGGCGCGAGACTTCCTTCAAGAGATCGTCCCGCAGCGTGCAGCAGATGCAGCCATTGGACATCTCCACGAGCTTTTCCTCGGTGCGGCTAAGTTCCGCCCCGCCGTCGCGCACGAGCGAGGCGTCGATATTCACCTCGCTCATGTCGTTGACGATCACGGCCACGCGGAGCCCCTCGCGGTTGTTGAGGACGTGATTCAGAAGCGTGGTTTTGCCAGCTCCGAGGAAGCCGGAGAGCACGGTGACGGGAAGCTTGTTTGAGGAACTCATGGGTGTGTGGAATCCGGGGAAGGTTTGAAATCGAGAGCGAAATATCAGATTTAAAACTGATACTTGACTCTCAATTGGCGTCAACAGAAATTCCGGCATGGCCTATAAAACCCGCCAGCGCGATGCGATCTGGCAAGTGATCGTATCGTCGGATCGACCGCTCACGCCCTTGGACATTTGCGAGGAGGCGGGGAAATCCGTGGAAGGCATCGGCATCGCCACCGTTTACCGGGCGCTGAAGCAGATGATCGCGGAGGGCCAGGTGCGGCACATCGACATCCCGGGCGTCCAGCCTCACTATGAAGCGGCCTCGCGCAGTCATCATCATTTCTTCCTCTGCGAGCGTTGCCAGCGTCTGTTCGATCTGGCGGGCTGCCTGCGTGGCATCTCGGGCCTGCTGCCAGATGGCTTTCGCATGAAGAGGCACGAAATCGTCATCTACGGCGATTGCGAGAGCTGCGCGGGTAAGGCGTAGGTCTCCCGGCTGTTACTGACAGCGAGTGTCGCGCTCCGGGGCTCGGGAAGCCATGCGCTTTTCCCGTAAGCCATCCCGTGTTCTCCGACCTTTTGTGAAGCCAGGGAACCGTGGTATGGAAAATTTTCCTGCTGGGGAATTTGATAATGAATATTGACAATCAATTATCAAATTTAGAAACAAGTGAGAATCGGTTATCAAAAATAACCCTGCAATCTCATGAAAAAATACAAGCTGCCCCTGTTGTCCGGTCTCGTCGGAGCCGGAATGATCCTCTCCGCTGGAGTGTCTCAAGCCCAAGCCATCTACACCTCTGGCCACGGAGACCTTGGTGTCGAATACACGCCGGGCGAGGCGGAATTTGTGGCGCACTGGCACATTGGCTCGGGCGCGGTGGTTGATGGCGTGCCTTTGACGGAGGAGCAGGAGTTTGCGCCTGAGGCTCTCGCTGCCCAACTCGGCACGCAGGCGGCGGTTTCGTCCTCTGCTGTGGCCAGCGCGCTTGGCGTATCCACCGGGACGATGGTTTTTCGCACGGGAAATGCGGCCTACCCGCCGAATGTGGGATTTGGGCTTGAGGAGGTGGGGTCGGATTCGGAGTGGCTGGACGGAAGCATCACTCTGACCCTGACCGGATGGACCGGGCCGGGATCCATTGCGGTGTCGCAGACGATTGCAAATGTCGGCACGTTTGTCTGGTTCTCCAGTGATGCATCGAAGACGCAGAACAGCAACGCCTGGGATTTCGGCGTGGGCGGACATCAGCATCTCGACTGGTGGTTCTCCGAGGCGGGGAATTACTCGGTGACCTTCACCTGGACCGGCACCTACATCGGCGGCGAATCGCCCGTGGCGGTCAGCGGGTCCGGGGCCTATGAGTTTCAGGCCGTGCCCGAGCCGGGGACATGGGCCTTGCTCGGCGTGGCCTTGCTGATCGGAATGGCGGTTTATCGGCGGCGGGTGCTGCCGGTAAGTTGATCCACGGTGGAGAGGCCGGTCCGCACATTATGTGCGGGCCGGATTCCGGCTCAAGAGCGAGGCGGCTCGTCGGGGGCTTTACCCTGGTGGAGTTGCTCATGGTTGTCGGCGTGGTGGGGATCCTGGTCTGCCTCGCCGTACCCGTCATATCCTCGGGCGCGATGGCGGCGAATCGCGCCAGGTGCGCCTCCAATCTGCGCCAGATCGGTCAGGCCATCATGCTTTATGCGGGGGATCATGATGGAGTATTGCCTGTTACTTCCCATAGCACGGGGGACTCCAAGCTGAAACTCAATGGGAAGTGGCTGAACTCGATCGAGTATAGCTGGATCTACCTGCTGGCCGATTACCTCGATAACGTCGACGAGGTGCGAGTGTGTCCGGCGGATGAAAAGTCACGCCAGAGCCAGATTCTCCAGATGAATGCGACGAGCTATCTGCTGAACGACACGGTGTTCGACTCCGAGACCTATGGCCGGTTGCAGAGTCTCCCGCATCCCTCGCGGCTGATGCTGGCCTTTATCAGCAATCGCCCGGTCAGCCGGACGTGGGACCATGCCCACTGTGCGAACTGGACGACCTGGCCGGCGCTGACGACGGATATCGCCGTTGACCGGCATCGGACCGGCGCGCGCGCCGGATCGAAGCTCAAGGGATCAGCCAATTACCTCTTCGCCGACGGACACGTGCAGAACCTGCAGGCGACGGAGGTCAAAGCGATGCTTGAGCGTGGAGAGAGGCCCTGGCTGCCCTCAGCAAACTAGACCTTCAGGATTGCCCGCAACAGCGGTTCCCATGGCGCGAACTGCGTGTTGGCCAGTCCGGCTTCGATCTCCGCGGCGCTCTGGACGTAGGGAGCGGCAGTGAGTTCATCCGCGCAGTGGGCAAGGAGGCTGCGCACGGAACCCGGGGTCGACTCGACGTGAAATTGCAGGCCGAGGCAGACGCCGGGAAGGTAGAATCCCTGCTCGGGGCATGCTTCGCTTGCAGCCACCCGTATTGCTCCCTGGGGCAGTTCGAAGGTGTCGCCATGCCAGTGCAGGACGGTGGGGGCTCCGGCGAGGGAGGGGAAAAGTCTGCGGATTTCGGGAGTGGGCTCGACGGGAAGCCAGCCGATTTCGCGGTGGGTATTCTGGAAAACCCTCGCGCCGAGCGCGTCGGCGAGCAGTTGTGCGCCGAGGCACACACCGAGGAGAGGGATGCCTTGATCGATGCACGCCCGGAGGAAGCGTTTCTCTTCCAACAGCCAGGGGTGATCACGATGCTGGTAGATATTCATCGGCCCGCCCATGACGATCACGGCGTGGCGACCGGAGGGATCGGGTAATTCCTGTTCGGAGACGAGAACCTTGCGGAGGGTGACGCCCTGGCTGTTCAGCCAGGTTTCCAGCCGGGCGGGTCCTTCGAAGGCGACATGCTGCAGACAGAGGATTTCCATGGTGCGGATCAGGGGGTGGCAGGAGGCGAGTCGTTTTGTTCGTGCGCGAGCTGGCCGAGGGTGTGGAGGGCGGTTTCCACGGCGGGCGACCATTCGATGGCGCAGTTGACGCGGATGAAATGAGAGAATTCCCCCGTATGAGAAAAGATCGGGCCCGGGCAGATGCTGATGCTGTGCCGGGCGGCGGCGTCGCGGAGGCGCAGGGAATCGACCCGCTCGGGCAGCTCCACCCACAGGAAATACCCGCCGCCGGGACGGCTCAAAGCGGTGCCCTGCGGGAACGAGCGGGCGATGGCGGCGGAGATGCGGCACATCTGGGTTTCCAGCATCTTGCGGAGTCCGCGCAGATGGCGGTCGAAGCCGCCGGAGCGGAGATAGTCGGCTGCCGCCCGGGCTGTGACCTGCGGGGTGGTGATGCTGGAGACCAGCTTGAGCCGGTGGACATCCTCGGCATACCGACCGCCCGCGACCCAGCCGATGCGCAGCCCGGGCGACAGGGTTTTTGACAAGGACCCGCACAGTAGGTTGTCCCCCGGTTTGCCGAAGGTTCTCAGTGGGCGGTGACGGGAGTTGTCGAAACCGAGCTCCGCGTAAATGTCGTCCTCAATGATCGGGATGCCGTGGCGGGCGGCGAGGTCGACCACCTTCTGGCGGCGTTCGTCGTCGAGGCTGGCCCCATGCGGATTGCCAAAGCTCGGGATGAGGATGCACGTCGCGATCCGGTAGCGCGAGAGCGCCCGCTCAAAGGCGGCGATGTCCAGCCCCCGGTCGCAGGTGGACGGTACGCTGATGACTTTCATCCCGAGACTTTCCAGCATCTGGAGGATGCCAAAGAATGTCGGAGACTCGACCAGCACGGTGTCGCCGGGATTGGCTGCTGCCCGCACGGCGAGATTCAGCGCGTCCATGCACCCCGTGGTGATGACGATCTCATCCGGGGACATGGTGCAGCCTGCGAGAGAAAGCCGGAGGGCGATCTCCTTGCGCAGGCCGAGATCGGTCTCGCGGGAGCCATAGCGGCCAAAGTCCGTGGCATATTGGCGGGCCGCCCGGCTGACGCATCGCGCGACTTCTGCCGTCGGCAAAAGGCTGGGATGAGGAATGCCCGCGCCGAGGGCGATGGTACGGGGATTGTCAAAATCGCGGAAGACCTGGGCGACATGCTCGGAGACCTTTGGCCGTTGCGGGCGGGCGGTGGTGTGCGCGGGGGTGGGCAGTGGCAGATGCGGGCGGGATTGCACGTAGAAGCCCGAGCGCGGCCGGGCAAAAATGAGGGAGCGGGCCTCCAGGTTGGTCAGCGCCTGGATGGCGGTGGCCGGGCTGATTCGCTCCATGCGGCAGAGTTCCCGCACGGAGGGGATGCGATCACCGGGGCCCAGGGCTCCGCCGGAGATCAGGGCCTCCAGGCGGGACTCCACCCGTTCATAGGCAAACTGTTCACGCAAGGCCATGCGTCGGGAATATAGCGCGGGTGGGCTGACCAATACAGAGACAGGTTTGAGAAATATTCACCGGTACAGCGCGTCGGATTTCTCCCTGTGCCGGTGGGGAATCCCGGAGGGTGTCTCTGCCGGATGTCTCGCGGCTGCGGGAGGATGGCGGTATGAACCTGAAAAGCATTCCTGGATGGGGGCGGCGTCTGCTGGCGGTGATAGAGGAGACCTGGCGGGTGCAGCTCTGGCTGTGGGAGACGTATTTCGACAGCGTCCCCGGGCGCAGGCCGCGGAAATAGCCGGGTGCTTGCCTAGCAGCGGCGTATCTCCTCATAATCCGGGGCTCATGGCCCGCCCCGACACGGAATCCCGCCTGGCTCTGGATTTGATCCGCCAGCGTCTCATGCACGGAGATTATGCCCACCGCCTGCCGGGCGAAAGGCAACTGGCCGCCGGTCTGGCCCTGAGCCGCCCGACGGTGCGCAAGGCCATCACGCAGCTGCTGGCCGAGGGGGTGCTGATGCGCGATGCCAGCGGCCGACTGCACCTTCCCTCCGGCGAGGGCGACGGCGGGCGCCGCAAGGTGATCGCCTTTCTCCATGAGGGCGTGTCGCTGGCCCGGGAGGCGGCGGCATGGCGGGATGGCGTGTATGCGGCGGCCGAAAAACGAGGCCTCACCGTGCGGTCCGTGGTATTCGAGCATGACGACGACCCGAGGATCGGCGCGGCGTTCTCCCGGTACGACGGGGTGTTTCTTTTGCTGCGGTCGCGGGATCAGGCAACTCCCCGTCTCTTGAAGCAGATCCAGGAATCCGGCGCCCGCGTGGCGGCTCTAGACCAGGATTGCTCCGCGCTCGGGCTGCGCTCCGTGATCGTCTTCCCGAGTGGATCGGTCGCCAAGCTGCTGGATCACCTGCGCGAGCTCGGGCATCGAAAAATCCACTGCCTCAACATTCAGCCCAGCAATCCGGTGATCGAGTCTCGCATCGAGGCCTGGCGCTCCTATCTCGCGAAGCATGGGCTCGAGGGCGAGGAGTACTCTCCTGCGACGGCAAATAATGATCTCGCCGCAGCCTACCGCCAGGTGGGCGCGCGCATTCGCAAAGGGTGGCAGCGGGATTGCGCCATCTATTGCGTTACGCTCCAGGCCGCCATCGGCGCGATGAGGACGCTCTATGAACTCGGCGTGCGCATCGGCGAGGAGGTGTCGGTTTGCGTGGTCAACGATGAGGGGCTCGGCCCCTATCTCGTTCCGTCGCTGACGGCATTGCAGATGCCCTCCCGGCAGAAATATGTGCAAAAGGCCGTCGACTGGATGGCCGGGCTGGCCGAGTGGAAGACGCCATCGCTCATGCAGCCTCGCGAGGCGCGGCTGTTCATCGGCGAATCCACCGGACCGAGGAAGCCCCGCCGGGTTTCGATTGACAGGACGAGTTAAAATACCGAAAACGGTAACAAAACGAATCCTGTGTTACCGAAGACATTTCTCTCCCAACTGGTGCCGGCCCGGGTCGGCGAGGCCGTGCGCCGGGTCGAAAAGCAAATCTGGCGGGATCTTCCCGGGGCTTGCCGGATTGAGCAGACGCAACCGTCGCTGACCTTTCGGACGGTCAAAGAAATCCAGCCCGGCGATTTCCTGCCGGTGCCGGAGGGCAGTTTTCACTGGGGGCCGAAGTATGCGCAGAGCTGGTTCCGCGTGACGTTGCCGGAGAGCGCCTCGGAGGAGACGGTTTATTTCAACTGGCAGGATCAGGCCGAAGCGACCGCCTATATCGATGGCGTGCCGTACTCGGGGCTCGACCTCGCGCACCAGCGCATTCCGCTTCCGGCAGGAACGAAGGAGCTTTGGGTCGAGGCGGTTTGCATTCGCAGTGGCATCTGGCTCACAGGCGAGGCGGCTCGCCTCGAAGAGGAGGGGAGCCTGTTTGTGGCACCGAAGCTGGAGTCGCGCAACGATGCCGCCTGGGCGGTTTACCATGATCTCAAGGTGATGCTGGAGCTCATGGAGACGGAGTTCTTTGAATATCAGCCTGCCGCGCCCGGGTTGACCAAGCCGCTCACCAGCCCGGTGCGGTACTCGGCCCCGGCTTTCCGGGGGAGCCGACTGCTCCGCCGCCTCTTCGAGCGTCTCGATCGTGCCGTGGACGTGCTGGATCATGAAGGCCTGGACGCGATGGCCGAGGAGATGCGCAAGGTCTACGCGGAGTTCCCCGGTTCTGTCGACGCAGGCAAGGTCGTTCTGACTGGGCATGCGCATATCGACCTCGTCTGGCTCTGGCCGGAGCGGGTGGGGGAATTCAAGGCCGTGCACTCCTGGTCGACCCAGACGCGGCTGCTCGAGACGTATCCCGAGTTTCGTTTTGGCTATTCCCAGCCCGCGAGCTACGAGGCGGTGGGCCGGCGCTCGCCCGAGCTGCTCGATCGCGTGAAGGGCCTGATCAAGGCGCGCAAGTGGGACGCGATCGGCGCGGCCTATGTCGAGGGTGATACGCAGATGCCCTGCGGCGAGGCGATCCTGCGCTGCCTGCGCATCGGGCAGGAGGAGTTTCGCGCGCTCAAGGGAAGCCCGAGCGAGGTCTTCTGGCTGCCGGATGTCTTTGGATACAGCGGCGCGATGCCGCAGTTGCTCAAGGGGCTCGGGGTGAAGAGCTTCTTCACCACGAAACTCTCGTGGAGCTCGATCAACCGGTTCCCGCACACGAGTTTCGTCTGGCAGGGTCTCGACGATTCCTCGATCACGGCGCACATCGTTCTCATTCACGACTACAATGAATGGGTCGACGTGAAGCGGCTGCGCGAGGACATGCTGCATCACCAGCAGTCCGCCGTGCATCCGGAGGTGCTGATCCCGACCGGCTACGGGGATGGCGGTGGAGGGCCGACCGAGACCATGATCGAGCGCGCCCGGCGCGTGGCGAATCTCGCGGGCCTGCCGCAGGTCGAGTGGGGCAACATCGAGCCGTTCTTTGAGCGGCTGCGCGAGGTGGAATCCGAACTGCCCGTGGTAAAAGGCGAACTGCTGCTGGAATTGCACCGGGGCGTCTTCACCACGCATGGCGAGCTGAAGTATCAGTTCCGGCGGCTGGAGCGGGCCTTGCAGACGCTGGAGGCCGCGCATGTCGTGCGCGGGCTGGGGCCGATCGACCTCCATTACTGGAAGCGTGCGAGCTTTTCCCATTTTCACGACTACATCCCGGGCAGTTCCATCTGGGAGGTCTATGCCGAGGCGATCCCGGAGCTTCAGCAGCTCGCCGACAAGGCCTATGCCGAGACGGTCGCGGCGTTGAGCGGGACGACGGACGCCGCGCCGGCGTGGTTCAATCCGCTTCCGCTCCCGCGCACCTGGATCGACGGGTCGACGTGCTACGAGCTGCCTCCGCTGAGCGGCGGTCCGGTGGATTCGCTCGCGGTTCGGGAGGTCCGCGCTCCGCGGGCCTCGGCGACCTCGATCGAGAGCGAGCGCGTGGCCGCGACATTTTCGGCGCAGGGTTCTCTTGAGTCGCTCCTGGTCGACGGCTGCAAGGTCGACGTCACTGCGCACAAGCTCACTTCCTACCCCGACCACCCGGCTGATTTCGAAGCCTGGGATGTCGATCGAGGCAGCCTTGTCATCGGGAGCGATGCCCGGCTCGTCGGCGAGCCGGAGGTCAAGGTGGACGGGCTGACGGCCTCGGTCGCCTTTTCGTATGCGATCGCGGAGTCGAGCGCGGTCACGGTGATCTACTCCGTACGCGCCGGGGAGCCTGCCCTGCGCATCCGCTACGCGGTCGACTGGAAGGATGCGAAGCAGTGGCTTAAGGCGGTTTTTGTCAGTCAATACAACGGGCGCGAGGCCCGGTACGGGGCGCCCTTTGGCAGCGTGCTGCGCGGGCAGTGGCCGGGTTATCCGCGCGAGGAGGCGCTCTGGGAGGTGCCCGCCAGCCGCTGGATGGTGGTCGCGGACGATGCGCAGAGCGAGGGGCTGGCGATCCTCACGGAATCGAAGTACGGATTCACCACGCGCGAGGGAACGGTGGGCGTGAGCCTGCTGCGCAGCGCGCTGGTGACAGAGGCTTCGTTCCATCCGAAGATCCGCCCCACGCCGAACCGTCCGGACTACTCCGACCTGGGCCGCCAAGTCATCGACATCGCCCTGACCCGGTATGCTTCGGACCTGCCGATGCACGAACAGCCCGCGGCGCTTGCCGACGTTCTGTTTATCCCATGCGTTGCCTACCAGGGAGGCGCGGTGTCGGCTGGATTCCAAGGGTGCGAGGGGCTGGCCTCCGCCGTGCCGGCCTGGGCCGAACCTCTGTCGTCGGGATGGGTGCTGCGCATGCACGAGACGCTGGGCCGTCGCGGTTCCCACCGGCTGGCGCTTGCCGATGGGACGGAGGGCCGAGAGGCCGACATGTACGGTCAGGCGACCGGCGCAAAGGAAAGCAGCGACGTGACTTTCACCCCGTACCAGGTGCGCTCCATCCTGATCAAATAGTAGAGGCTACATCTTGATCTAAACTGCCCTAACGCGACACCCGCATCGGCACGTCGTACGGCACGGAACCCTCGCGGAGCGAATTCGTCCCGAGGTAACCCGTGGCGACGGCCTGCCGGGCGGCGACCGGCGAGGCTCCCTGTGTCGTGCCGTCGGTAAGGAATGAGAGGAAGTCCTCGATCATCAGGAGGTCTGCGCCACCATGGTGTCCCTCGAGCACGGGTGCCTCAAAGACCTCGTGTCCGCCCGCCTGGTAGGCAACCCGCTGGTTCCAGAGATGGATCGTGGCGGGCTGTCCGGGCCGGGAGACGTCGCCGTGGTTTTCGATGCGTCCTTCCGTGCCGATGATCGTGTAGTTGCGATGGGCGTCCGGGCTGTAATGGCACTGCATGTAGGAGGCCTGCACGCCATTGGCGAGCTGCAGGAGGAGCATGCTGTGGTCCTCGATGTCGATGACGGGGCTTACTCCGGTATGAGAGAGCGGCGGCCACGCGGGAGGCTCGGAGCGGGTGCATCCCGGTTCGCTGGCGCTTCGGCGATTCGTGATCTTGTCATAGACGCTGAGCTTGCCCATGCCGACGACGCGGCGGGTATAGGCTCCGCCGAGGTGGTGGATGATGTCGATGTCATGCGCGCCCTTTTGCAGCAGGAGACCGTGAGAATTGGCGCGCTCGGAGTGCCAGTCCTTGAAATAGGCGTCGCCCCCGTAGCTGATGAAGTGGCGGCACCAGATGGCCTCGACCTGCCCAATGCGACCCTCGGCGATGAGCCGGTGCATGATCTGCACCGAGGGGAAGAAGCGCATGTTGTGCCCCACGTAAAGCCGCGCGGAGGAGCGGGATTGCGCGTCGAGGATGCGGTCGCAATCCGATATCGAGATCGCCATCGGCTTCTCCAGGAAGACATGCTTCCCCGCTTCCAGGGCGGCGCAGGCGTGCTCTGCGTGCAAATGGTCGGGCGAACACACGAAAACCATGCCGATCGCGGGATCGGCGACGATTTCCCGGTAGTCCGGGGTAAAGGGCACCGGAGCGCCAATGGTCTCCGGATAAATCTCCAATCCGTCCGGTGATGCGCCGCAGAGGGCGGCCAGGGTGAAGCCCCGGTCCGGCTGGTGGGCCAGCAGCGCGATGCGGCCCCGGTTGTGCGCTCCGATGACGGCGAAATTCATGACTACGGAAGCCCGAGGGTATCACCGGCGGCGGCGCAGACCCATCAAATTCCCGCCGGGCCGGGAGGGCGCATCGCCGGTGTCCCGAAAGGAGCCCTATTCCGTCACGATCTCCAGCCGCTGGTCGATGACTTTGCCCGTAAACCGGTCGATCGCCACGTGCAGCCAGTACCGGCGTTCACTCTCGACGGTGAACTGCTGCAGGGCGGTTGCGGTGGGAGAGTAGCGGCCCGATTGCGCGACGAGATCGATCATCAGGTTCCAGGTCCGGGTTTGCGTCACGTCGCTCAGGGCGCGGACGAAGGCCTCCCGGCGCAGCTTGATATTCTGGGCGTCGTTGTTGAGGAAGTTGCTGCTCGTCGTGCCCGTGGTGGGGCTGAGATACGGGCTGACCATGTTGGCGAGATCGCTCTTGTTGACGATCTTGTTCGTGGAGGTGAATCCTGTGATGGCCGTGGCGAGCGTGGCGGCTGAGGCGGATGTCATGGAGATGTTGGCGACCGGGTCGACCGAGACTCCGGCGAGGAGCGCCTTGAGCACGTTCTGGTTGCGCGTGTTGAGGTTGACCCTGCCGGTGACGTACGGCTGGGTGGAATCCTGCGCGCTAAAGACATCGAGCAGCGCGGAATCCGCGCTCTTTGAGGAGAAGAAATCCAGGGTTTTCCAAGGACCATCGCGGAAGACAAACCCGAGTTCGCCCACGGTGCGGAAGGGGCGGTTGAGAACCACAGGCCGGTCGATGGCGCGGACAAACGGATTGCCAGAGACTCCGGTCGCCTCCACGAAGAGCCCGGAGTCGGAGATGCGGCGCAAACCGTCGTTGTCGACATAGCTCGTCTCCGAGCTGGAGCCGGACTGCGCGACCGTGTTGCTGTTCGTATCCGCGATGGCCGAGTCGCGGCCGTAGTTGTTGCGGGCGAGCTGGGCCGGGAAATAGTTGTCTCCGAATATCCTCGGCTTGCGCTCCACCAGCGAACTGCCGCCGCCGAGGCCTTTCGGATAGGAACTCGATCCACTGGGCCAGAGAATGGTATTGGCTGCCGCCGTGATCGTCGGGGCCGAGCCGCTGCGGAGGAAGGTCCAGGAGTTGAACCGCGTGGATCGTGGATCGTTGGAGACAAAGATCGGAGAGCGATCCCAGGAGTAGTCATGGGTGATGTAGACCCTGCCTCCGCTGCCTGGAGTACTCCAGGGATCGCCAGTCTCCGAATTCTGAACCACTCCAGCAGCGTTTGCCGTCCAGCCGGACGGGTAGGAGCCGCTGAGGTAGGAAATGAAGTTCGCGTAATACTTCCCGTCGCCACTGCGCGGGACCGAGGAAACAATCGGCAACTGGGTCACGACATCGCGGAACCACGTCGTGTTATTATTGATGCCGGTGGCGTACTGATAGGGTACCCAGACGCCGGAGTTGCCGGACGGGCGATAGTATTCCATCACGACATTGAACCCTTTGGCGGGGGTGCTGGAGGCGTCGTGGCCGAGGCTGACCTTGACGGAGTCGGCCTGGCTGTCCGCCAGCGCGCTATCCGTGCCGAGTTTGAAAGGGAAGTTCCTCAGCCGGAGCGCGGCGACGGTGGTGATCGCCCCTGAGCCCAGGGGCAGCGCTCTCACCCATGCTCCGGTATTGGCCGGGGCCGGGGTCGTCGAGGTGGAGCCGAGATCGGTGGACGCATTCAGGATATCCGCCTGCTGGAGGGTGGTGGGGGTGCCGAATCCCGCTGTCGCGGTGCCTGTGAGTTGGATGCTATGATCCAGCGTCGAGATGAACCCGGGCTCGCTCGCGATGGTGTCGGTAAGCGAGCTGGTGTCGCCGTATCTGTTGTACACCGCCACCGATCCCGTGACGCGGATGCGCACGAGCGGCGGGTTGGCAGACACGGTCTGGTGGGGATTCCAGAGGTTGAAGGCCAGATAGACTGCCGCGGTGGCTGCGAGTTCGCCCGGCGTTTGCGAGCCGGCTTCTGCACCGATAACCGGCGTGATCGAGGCGATGCCCGGCAGGCTTTCCACCCCGCAGGCCAGCCAGGGTTGGCCGCCCTGGTCATACTCGATCACCGTGGGGTAGGAGTCGGAGTCTGCCTGGTCGATGGCGGCGGCGCCCATCCGCAGGATTTGGAACATCGGGTAGGCCTGCTGGATGCTGGCATTGTAATCGGCCGTGCCGCTTCCCGCCCCGGCATTTCCATTCACACCCAGCGAACCCTGGAGAACGGCAGCCTGGAGCAGCTCAAAAAAGTTCGGGGCGCGGCCGTCCGCGGCGACCTCGTCCAGGGTCTTGATCCTGTCCTGCTTGGTCGAGCCCGAGGAGCCCACATATTTCCAGACCGGGGTGTTCGGGTAGGCCGGATCATCCGATGTTCCCCAGATCAGGCCGAAGCAGGCCTGGACGACGGAGCTTGCAACGCCGTTCGGGCCGTTGGGCCCCAGCCATGCGAGGCGGGACAAGGGAAAACGCCGCTGGATGAGCTCGTCGCCCGGCTCCACGGAATAGGTATAGGGGGTGCCATCGGGCTTGTAGTTGGTGATCGTGTTCGTCGCGCCGAACCGGACGCCAGGGAGGAAGCGGTTCGGGTTGCGATTTGCCGGGGAAAAAGGCGACGTGGTTGAGATGCCCGCATTGTTTTTGTAGGCGTAGACTGCGGTATTGGACCCGCCGAGCGAGGACGCATTGTAGGTGGGTCCCCAGCCCGGGGCGTTGCGGTCGCGCGAGAAGGTGGTGAGATTGGGGAGGGCATTGGTCGACAATCCGGCTATCCCCTCCCGGGCCGCCTTGATGAGATCCTGGCGGCTCAGGAAGGTATTGTCACCGGGATAGACGGCTCCCGCCGCGTTGGTCGCAAGGTAGTTCGTGACGTAGTTGACGTACGATGACTGGCTGGCCGCATTGCGCCAGTCCAGGAGCTTCCCCTGGTCGATCGTGGAACTCGCCTCGGTGACGGACGCTCCGGCGAGCGCGCCTTTGATATCCTGGATCTGCGCGGCGGTGAGCGAGGCGGGATACCCGGCGAGAGTGATGTCGAGCAGGCCGCCGACATCGTAGATGGCATAGGCGAAGCGGCCGATGACGAAATTGGTATTCGACGGAGACGGATTGTTCACCGTGCTGCCGCTCGTCCCGAAGGAAAGCCCGCTGGCATTGGTCGCCCCGGCGCGCGTCAGGAAGATCCAGTTTGGCGTGTTGTTGGCATTGGTGAAAGATCCCAACTGGGGCAGGTTCCAGCGATTGGTGTCGATATAACGGCCGTTCTGCGAAGCGGCTGATGTATTGACTGATGAAGCGATGAGTTTCCCCGAGGAGAGCGAGCCGGAGTACGGGGCCGTCGTGGTGCTGATCTTGACCAGGTTGGACATGGCCGAGTTTGTCCCGACGTACTGCGGCATGATGTTGGTGGTCGTGACATTGGTGTAGAGGGGCTTCCCGGGGTAATTGGTGTCGGCGGCGGTATCCTTGCCCATTTCGTTCTGGAGCTCGGCGACGACGAGGCGCAGGCCGCCCTGCCCGACCTGCTCGGCCGAGAGCGACTGGCTGTAGCTGAACGATGCCGTGCGCTCGACGCGCATGGCCGCGACGAAGGCGACCAGGATGAGGCTGACGACGACGACTAGCGAGAGGACCGTGATGAGGGCGACGCCCCGGGTGCGGCGGCCGTTGTTTCTCCGGGGAAAGGACTCAGGGGAGGGAGACATAACGCTCAAAGATCTTTAGGCCGCTGGCGAGGGTGGCGGGGTAGGCGCTCCAGGCGAGATCGGTTTTGAGATAGTTCTCCCAGTCGGCCTTGATGCTGTTGGTGCCAGAGGCGTTGGTGGCAAAGCCGTTGCGCAGGGCGGCAATCTTTTCCGAGCTGAGCCGCTCCAGCGTCTTGTCGTCGACCACGGCGAGGCCCACGGCGGCGACTCTCGGGCGATTCGTCGCGACGAAGTTGGTGGATATCGACCCATCCGGATAGATGAACTGGACCTTGAACCCGACCACGCCCGGGGCGGTATCGCGCGGGGTCGCCCCGGAGGGAGCGTTGGTGGTTCCAAAGGAGGGCGGGCTGGTCGGGAGCCATGTTTCCGCGAGATCGGCCCGCTGGAGGGCGGCGCTGGAGTTGGTTCCCAGGTCATACTCGACCCAGGAGAGATTGCGGGCGGAGGCGTTGCTCGAGTAGCCGGGGCGCTCCGTATAAAAGCCCACCTCGCCGCCGGGGAAGGCCGGCAGGTCGGAGCGATAGACGCCGCCCTGGAGGTCGCGGGCGAGGAGGTCGAGCATGGCGCGGCCCTTGGTGAAGTTGTTTGCCCGGGCCTGGCCGGAGATCCATGTCTGGCTGGTGGCCGAGAGCATCTGGGCCAGCACCACCGACATGAGGGCCAGCACGGTGATGGCAACGAGCAATTCCACCAGAGTGAAGGCGCCGGGCCGCACTCTGCGCCGTCCGGCCGGAGAGGGAGTGTCAATACAGAGGGACATAAGTGAGAACCTCGTAGCGTCCTGCGGCGTTGGTGATTGAGGCCTGGTATGGCCAGCTCAGCATCACGTAGACCTGGGCAAGACGCGGCCCGGTCTGCGCGTTGGTGCCCGCCCGGCAGACGAGGCGGTAGGCGGGGTTGCTGTTGGTTCGCCCGTCGAGCCCCACCAGCGCGCCCGACGAGGGAGAGACGTCAGTGTAGGAGTCGGTCAGGGCGGAGAGCGGAATGGCAAAATTGGGGAGATTGGTTGCTGTCGGTGCGGCCAGCCGGGTGGCGAGGATCTGGGACGCCAGATTGGCGGCCTGGACCTGTTCCTCGGACTCGCGCCCGGTTCTCAGACCGGTGCTGAAGAGCCCGATAAGGGCGACGAGGACGAATGCGCAAATCCCGAGCGCGAGAACGACTTCAACCAGAGAGAAGGCTCGCGAGTGGTTGGTCATGGCAGGATCAGGGGCGGAATACGGTTGCCTGCCCCGTGAGCCCGTTGACTCGCAGGACAGCCACGTTGTTTTCGTCCCCGCTGGAGCCTCGCGTGGGGCGTAGCCCGAACTCGATCACATCGATGACATTCGATGAGACCCTTGCTTCGCCGCTGGGGGTGAATTGAATGACGCGATCAAAAGTCGTCGTGGACGATGCTCCCGGCAGCTTGATCTGAAAGGAGGCGCTTCCCTGGGAGGGCGAGTTCTTTGCTGCGGTGACAGGGGTCTTTCCGGCCAGTCCGGGGATTTTGCTGTCGGTGAATGTGCCGGCTTCCTCGAAGCGGATCTGGTCAAACGTGCGGACTCTCGCGGCCAGATCGAGCTGGTTGCCGGGTACGACACCATAGCTCGACCATGGGCTGGTTGCCGGGTCGGTGCCAGTCTTGGAGGCGACCATGGCGACGCTGAGCTCGTCTCCGTTGGGGCCGTTCGGGTTTGGCCGCATGGCCACCCAGACGTAGGTATTGCGGGAGATTGCGTATTGCCGGGCTTGTTCGAGCAGGCCGGACATTTCGATGAGCGTCTGGTTCATCTGATTTCCCTTGGCCATGGAGGTAAGTGCGGGAACGGCCAGGGCGACGAGCACAGCGATGATGGCCACCACGGTCAAAAGCTCCACCAGAGTGAAGCCTGGGCAGGATTTATGAGAGTGGCGGTTCATTCTGGAGGTACTGGGTAAGCTCTTTGTGGTTACAGTGTATTTACTATTGTTTTGCAACCACTTTTTGTGAACACCTGCGATTCCGTGGATTTCTGTCTGATCGTGCGATGGTCTCAGGCATTGAAAATGCCGGGCGGATCAATGTTCTTGCCGATCTTGCTGACAGGAGCTTTAACGCCGCAAAACGTCGCAGGTCGCAAAGAATTTCGCGTCGCGTCTGGCGGCGGCAGGCGCGAATCGGAGTTTTATCCATGTTTTCCCGCCTTCTGTGAGGCTCACCGGCCGTGGAAGCCGTGATACGGTGGGCTGGAGATGAAATCCATTTACGAACCCGCCCGGGAAACGCCCGTGGCCGGGGAATTCGACCTTTGCGTGATTGGTGGTTCCTGCACCGGGATCTTTGCCGCGGTGCGGGCGGCCCGATTGGGGCTGAAGGTGGCGGTGGTCGAGAAAAACATCCTGCTCGGCGGCACAGCGACGGCGGCCTTGGTCAATGAATGGCACTCTCTCACCGATACGGATGGCCGGAAGATCATCGGAGGGTTGACGGCAGAGGTGCTCGACGGGCTTGGCCGCCGGGGTCTCGTGACCGAGGCCAGGAAAGAGGGGCGCGGCATCTGCCGGACATTCAATAGCGCGGAGATGGCGCTCGATCTCGACCGGCTCGCGCTCGACCATGGCATCCGGCTTTTTCTTCAGGCGTCTTGCGTGGCGGCGGTGCGCGAGGCCGACCGGGTGACGGCGGCGATCTTCGAAGACAAGTCCGGACGCCGCGCGATCGCGGCGCGCTTCTTCATCGATGCCTCGGGAGACGGGGACCTGCTGCGGCAGGCGGGTTTCGGTGCATGGAAGGATGAGGTCTTGCAGCCGGTCTCCTATCAGATGCTGGCGGCTGGCTTCGGAAGGGTTAAAGGAGAAACCGGCCGCAGCATCTGGGAGCAGGTCAGACATCGGGCGGCGGATTTCGATTATCCTGAGGCCAATGCGACGCCGTGGATCAATCGCTTCCCCGCCCCGGGGGATGTCAGCACGATCTACGGCCCCCGGCAGAACGGATGTGACGCATCAGATGCCGACCAATCAACCTCGGCGGTGCTGGAGGGAAGGCGCTCCCTGCGCGCTCTGCTCGACATGGTGCGGCAGGAACTGAGCCCCGACGTCGCGGCTGTCTCTCTGGCGCATGCCCTCGGCATCCGCGAGACCTGGCACGTCCGCAGCCTGCACCGCCTGGGCGTCGGGGAGCTGTTGGGCGGCGTTGTATTTCCTGATGCGATCGCCGTCGGCACCTATCCGGTGGATGTGCATTCGCGGGAGGGCACGGTACTGCGTTTCCTCGACGGACGCGAGCAGGTCGTCGGCCGGGATGGCAAGGTTGCCTGGGGGCGCTGGCGGAGCGAATCGGCGGAGCATCCCCGCTGCTACCATCTCCCCTATCGCAGCCTGGTCCCGGAAGGTGCGGAGAACCTCCTGGTCGCTGGCCGCCTGATCGATGCCGATCGCGAGGCCTTTGGCGGGGTGCGCGTGATGGTCAACATGAACCAGACGGGCGAGGCGGCGGGAGTCGCGGCCTTTCTGGCCTTGCGGGAAGGGTGCCGGACGGCGGATGTGCCGGTCGCCCGGCTTCGCCGCACATTGGCGGACGGCGGATCGCTGTTTCCTCTTTGAGGGAGCCTCCGCAACGCCCGGGCGGGCGATGCCCGGCCCGGGGTGGAGTGGGACTTGCGGCGTTCTATGCGGTCCAGGTCTGGGTCTTGTAGTTGCCGAGCGGCACGCCTTGAGCCTTCACCTTGCGGGCGGCCTTGCCATTGATCTCCACAGCGGTGATCTCGGCCGTGGTCGTCACGGTGAAGTCGGGCGCTCCGGCTCCCTCGTGCAGGGTCTCGGTCGTGAGGCGGAGGGTGTTGCGGCTCCGCTTTGCGTCGATGGCCACGCGGGTGTAGGCCCCCTTGGCATAGGCAAAGGAGAGGCCGTCATCGAACTCATACTCCGTGCCAGCGCTGCCCGCGCGGGAGAGGAAGACGTGGAAGTCGACCTTGCTGCCATCGAAGGCATTGTCGGCGGGAGCGATGCGGGCGAGCGGGAGGATCGAGGCGTCGCGGATGTAGAGCGGCGTATTTTCCCGATCCGCCTTCACGGTGATGCGGCGGCCTCCGTCGATCCACTGGCCCTTGGAGATGTCAAACCACCGGGTGCGGCCCGGCAGGACGACATCGCGCTGGGTTTGCTTTTCCTGGACGAAGGGCGCCTGGAGGATCGAGGGACCGACGAGGAACTGATCGTCGATCTTGCCGAGAGGCAGCGCCTTGGTGTCGGCAAACTCATAGAAGAGCGGTCGCAGGATGGCTTCGCCTTCGAGTTCGTTCCCGATGAAGAGCTGGTAAAGATACGGACGCAGGCGATAGCGCAGGCGGACGTACTTGCGCAGCACCTTCATCACGGCCGGGCCAAACATCCACGGCTCCTGCTTGCGGGTGTCCTTCATGCTGTGATTGCGCAGCACGGGGAAAAGGAAGCCGGCCTTGTACCAATCCTGGATCAGCTCGGGCGTCGTGTCGCCGCCGAATCCGGCGGCGTCCGGTCCGTTGAACGGGATGCCAGAGAGCGCGAGATTCAGCGTCGTCGAGATGCAGGACTTGAGGTGGTGATAGTTGCTGTAGTTGTCGCCGGTCCAGATGGCGGTGTGGCGTCCGGAGCCGGTCGAGCCGGAGCGGCAGAGCAGAAACGGACGCTGGTCCGGGTGAGCCTTGATGAAGCCCTCGCGCGAGGCCTGCGCCATGCCGAAGGCGTACTGGTTGTGATACGTCTCGTGGCCTTTTTTGCCATGGTCGAAGCACATCTGCTCGTTGTCCGACGGTCCGGTGGACGGGTCGTTCATGTCGAGCCATGCTCCATGGATGCCCAGGCTGGCAAAATCGGCGACTTCCTTCGACCACCACTGGCGGGCGGATGGAAGGGAATAGTCAGGGAAGACGGTCTGGCCCGGCCAGACGAGGCCGATGTACTCGAGGCCCTGCGGGTTTTTGCAGTAGGCGTCGGCCTTCCGACCGCGCTCATACACATCGTATCCCTTTTCCCATTTCACGCCCGGGTCGATGATGGGAATGACCTTGCGGCCTTTGGCATTCAGCTTGGCGATGGCCCCGACGGGGTCCGGGAAGTGCTTCTCGTCGAAGGTGAAGACGCGGTAGCCGCGCATGTAGTCGATATCGAGCCAGAGGCCGTCTGCCGGGATCTCGTGCTTCGTGAAGTTTGCATCGAGCTCGAAGAGGTCGCGGGCGGACTCATATCCCCAGCGGCACTGGTGATAGCCGAGCGCCCAGGCTGGCGGGCGCGGCGTCGTGCCCACGAGGTTCTGGAACTTGCGGGTCAGCTCCGGCAGAGTCGGGCCGACGAGAATGAAGAGGTTGGGCTGGCCGGACTCCGCTCCGAGATGAATGCGGCCGTCGGATAGCTTCGAGACGAGTTCCTCGGCGAGCAAGTCGCCCTCCGGGTTGATCTCCATCTGCTCGGCGATGGCCGCCTTGAAGCCGGTGGACATGAAGGTCGAGTGCGGGTTGTCGAGGAGCAGACCAATGTACGTGCCGCGTCGACGGATGATCAGATACGGGATCGAAACATAGACCGGATCGGGAGTGGGACGTCCGTTGACATAGGCCTCCGCGTTGAAGTCGCCCCACACGTCGGTGTTCCAGAATTTCGTTGTCTTTCCGGAATGCTCCAGCCCGGTCCACTTCTCGCCCATGCCGTAAAAGGCGTCGCCCTTTTCCCGGACGAATTCGAAGATCGACGCATCGCCGCACTGGCCGAAGAAGCGGCGCGGGGCCGACTCGAGAAGCACCTCGCCATCGGAGTCACGCAGGACGAAGCGGTTCTTTGAGACCTCGAGTTTCGGCCCGGCGGAGGGTTTGCCTGGCTTGAAGCTCAGCCCCGCCTGCGAATCGTTCACCTTCCAGCCTTTGCCGGAAACGCCGAGATGAAAGATGCCTTCATCGGAGGCGCTAACTTTCAGGCTGTAGGAACCCAGGCTGGTCTTGAGGCTGCCTCTGGCATCGGTGGAGGCGAACTCGAAGTTCGAAATGTACGGGTATTTATGGAAATGCATGATGAACTGTGTGGCTGAGAGTCGCGGCGCATGGCCCGGAAGCCGACGGCCGATTCATTTTCTTTTTACCGGGTGATCCGCCAAGAAGATATTGAGGGGCGGGGGGGTTCCTGTGTTTCGAAAAGCTGATGGCCGCAGGGGTTCGCACAACATTGTCCCCCGGCTGGAGTGCGGCAGCCGGGGCGAGGATCGTGTGCGGTTGGGAAACCAACCGCACGAACGGTAATGCCTAGTGGGCGGGCTCGCCGGGAATCCAGAATGTCGTTGTCTCTGTGAGTGGCGCCGGGACGCCCTCCAGCTCGAGAACGATGGTGGTGGCGATGGGATCGGGCAGGGGTGCGGGAAGATTTCGCAGGAGAATGCGCTCGGCGTCCTGCTCGAACTCGATCGCCTCGTCGGTGGCGAGCCACTTCGCCGAGAGCACCTTGTTCTTCGGCTCCGCCCAGCACAGCTCGGTGCCGGTGCTGTTGCGGATGTGCAGAAAAACCTGGCTGCCGCGCACGGTGACGCGGCCCCAGTTGTTCCATGCGAAGGTGGAGCGGTCGGTATTGCGGATCGACTCGCGGTTGCGGCTGAGCCAGGCGCCGGCCTCCTTGAGGATGGCGGCGGATTCCTCCGGGATGGTTCCATCGGGTTTCGGTCCGACATTGAGCAGGAGGTTGCCCCCGCCAGTGGCGGTTTCGCAGAGCATCTTGATGACTTCCTTGGCGTTCTTCCACTGGGTGTCGCCTGCGTGCCAGCCCCAGTTGTCATTCAGCGTCATACAGGCTTCCCACAAGGCATCCTGCGCGGGCGGGCGTATGGCCTGCTCGCAGATCAGGACGTGAGAGGGGGCGCCGTTCCGCTCATTGATCAGGAGATGAGGCTGGAGCTGGAGGAGGTGTTCGTTGACCTCCGGGCTTTGCAGGTTGTCCGGGATGCAGCCGTCGTACCAGAGGTAGTCGATCTTGCCATAGTTGGTCATCAGCTCGACCAGTTGGGCGCGATAATAGGCGATGAAGCGCTGGCGAGCTTCTTCACTGGCCCAGTCGTTTACGCCCGGCCAGTCGCGGAAGTATGCGCCCGGGTAGTCCGGGTGAGACCAGTCGGCGGGTGAATAGTACAGGCCGACCTTCAGGCCGGCGGAGCGGAAGGCCTCGACGAACTCGCCGACGAGGTCGCGCTTCGGACCGAGCCTCCCGGCGTGAAAATCGTTTTGCTGCGTAGGCCAGAGGGCAAAGCCATCATGATGCCGGGCGGTGAGCACGGCGTACCCCATGCCCGCCTCCCGGGCGAGCTCGGCCCAGGCTTTCGGGTTGTAGTTTTCCGCATGGAAATTCTCCACGTACAGGCGCTGATAATCTTCCTGCGAGATGCGTTCGCGGTTGCGGGCCCATTCGCCGCGACCGGCGACGGCATACGCGCCCCAGTGGATGAACATCCCATAGCGGGATTCGTTGAACCAACTGAAGTGAGGAGGAGTTTTCTGGGATTGCATGGAGAGAGTCTGGTGTGATTTTGCGACCGTTTCAGACCGCGCTGTGAAAGCGCTGATCTATGGCGAAAATCGGAGGGATTGAAAAATAATTCGTGAACTTCTTATGGAATATCCCTCTTAGATATCGCCTGCCATGACCGACGAATCCTCCCATCCGGCCTTCCCTGCCAACACGTACTGCGGATACCTCCGCCATGATTTTCAGCTCGATGAAACCACGATCACGCTGGTCGAGCCGCGTGAACCCGTGCCGGGACGGCGCTGGGTCTGGAGGGCGGAGTTTTTCGATGCTTTTCCCGCCTTTGATCTCGAAATGCTGCGGCGCGGGTGGTGGCTGGCCTACATGAATGTCGGCAATACTTTTGGGTGTCCATCGGCGATGGATCGATTCGATCTTTTTTACGAGGAACTGACCGGCAGATACGGATTTCACCGCCGCCCGGTGCTGGAGGGCCTGAGCCGCGGAGGGCTGTATGTTTACAACTGGGCGGCGCGCAATCCCGGGAAAGTCGGGCTGATTTACGCGGACAATCCTGTATGTGATTTCAAGAGCTGGCCCGCTGGCCGGGGTTCGGGACCGGGGAGCGTGGAGGACTGGGCAGCCTTGTTGCGATGCTATGAGTTTGCCTCCGAGGACGAGGCCCTGTCCTGGAGGGGGAATCCGCTCGATCAGGTCGAGACCATCGTGCGTGCGGGCATCCCGCTCGTGCATGTGTACGGCGATGCCGACGAGGTCGTGCCGTGGGAGGAGAATACCGGAGCGATGGCCGGGCGCGTCCAGGCGCTCGGGGGCTCCATCCAGACGTTCTGCAAGCCGGGGGCCCTTCACCATCCTCACGGTCCGGAGAGTCCGGCGGAGCTGGCCGACTGGGTAATCGCCCGCGCCCGCGACTAGCGCCGGGCGGGACAGGATGGGCCATCGCGCCAGGTCCCGGAGATAAGGGTGAGGCGGGGATTCTCCGGCAGGCCAAACTGGTTGTGCAGGATCTTCGAGGCGACTGTCTCCAGGGTCATGCGCCCCAGCTCCACATTGGGCTCGTCGACCCCGGCGTAGAAGGGGTCCGTGGGACGGACGAGACAGACGAGGGCGAGCTTGTCGGGGACTCTGATCTTCAGTTCACCCAGCCAGATCATCTCATGGCCGATGAGGGTGAGGAGCACCTCGGGGCGGGTCTGCCGGAGCCATTTCTGAAACGCCTGCGGAGAGGTGTCGTCGGGGTTGCCGTAAAAGACCGGCGTGCGCTGCCCGCCAAAATACTCATGTTCGCACTGGGCGAAGCCTCCCAGCCATCGGGAGGGTTGGTCCGAGAGGTTATGCCGGGGCAGGCAAAGGCTGATTCTTTGAAATCCTCGGGCAATGAGATTGCGGTAGGCCAGCATTACGTTGGCATGATGGTCGTGCGCCACCCGGTCTGTCGCGACCGGCCAGGAGTACCCGGTGGTCGCGCTGGCATAGCGCTCCCACTGGAAGGAGATCCTCTGTTTCAGGGACAGGAAGGGAGCAGTTAATACAATCCCCTTGATGCCCCGGGAGAAAAGGATCGAGTCGATGCGGCTCGGGGACATCTTTGGGGCGTGCAGGTAGAAGGTCTCCGTATAAAAGCCCAGTTCGTCGGCGCGTTGGAGTATGCCCTGGCGGTACTCCTGGTAGACGTGAAGGGTGGGCCATTCCTCCGGAGCTGCCGCATCGACCAGCAGGCCGACGCAGCTTCTGTCCCGCAGGGGGCGACCGGATCGGATCTGATTCATTAAGGACGAAACATAAGCATTTGGCCGGTAGGCCTGCTTTTGCACCTCAGCCTCGATAAGAGCCTTGGTTTCCGGCGGAATGGACCGGTCTCCGCGCAGGGCGCGCGAGACGGTCGACTGGTTGATTCCCAGCGCCCTGGCGATGGCCCGTTGATTAGGCATGCGTTACGCATCGTGATGCGTGATGCGTTGTTTGCCAAGTCCTTTGTTTGCCGGGAGACTCGCCTCATGCAGTTTCCCCTAACGCCTCCATATCGTTGCCGCCTGACGAAATCTCCCGTCGCGGCGGTACTTAAGCCAACCGTTCTGGCTGCGTGCATCGTTGCGCTAATGGGTCAATCCCTAAACGCTTCCTCGGTGACCTGGGATGGCGGGGGAGCCAACGCCCTGTGGGGAACGGCTAATAACTGGGATACGAATACTCTCCCGGCCAGCGTGGATGACATTACCTTTGGTTCGGGCTTTACCTCGGGCAGCCCGAGCCTTGGGGGAATAGACTATACGGTGAACTCGCTGGCGTTCAATGGTTCCACCGCGATCTCGCTCCTGACGGGAAGCGGCTCTCCGACCATTACGCTGACCTCGGGCCTGCTGACGAAGACGACGGCGGCGGCGGTGACGATCGCGCCAAACATTCTTCTGGGCGCAGATGCAGTCTGGAGCAACACATCGACAGCCACTGCCAATGCGCTCAAGGTGACAGGCAGCATATCGGACGGAGCGGGATCATATGGATTGACCGTTGCGGGTGGCGGTCATGTTTGGCTTTACGCGAGCAACAGCTTCGATGGCGGGGTGACGGTTAACTCCGGTAACCTCGGCGTATATAACAACGGGGCATTGGGAACTGGTACGCTCAAGATCCAGGGCGCTTCAGCGGTCTTTTACACCGCAGACACGATCTCGAATGACATCGTGTTCAACAGTCCCACGGGCTTTACCGGCTTTTATTCCGGCTCCTACAAGTCGACGACGAATAACTTCTCGACGACCTTTACCGGGAGCATCACCGGGGCGATGAACAACCAGCAGCTCCGGGTGGGGGGCAATGCACGGACGTGGATATTTGGAACGATCAATCTGACGGGCATGCAGTCGCAGGGCCTCCAACTGGTGCCGGAAGAGGCATCGGGCAGTTCATCCTACATTTTTTCGTCAACCCCGACCCTGAGCAACGGCCGCATCCAGTTGGGAGCGACCTCTGCGGCAGGAGCCCAGGGCAATCTCCTCGTCAATACCGCCACGACTTTCAATGTGACCCGCATCACGCAGAACAGCGGTGGTGGCAAGGATACGATCGGCGGCATTCACTCATCCGGCACGGCAACATTCTCGCAGTCGGAAGGCATCCTGCTCAACGACGTGGCGGCTGGCCAGGTGAACCTGATCACCCTGAACGCAGGAGCGACCACGGACTTTGCCTCGCTGCTCGACGATGGGGCGAACTCGGTGGGAGTGACGATCAACGGCACCTTTCGCCAGGTCGATACGGCGGCGTCCGCAAATCAAAATGCGGCGGTTTACATGACCCAGGCTCCGACCGGAAAAGTGCGGCTGAGCAAGTCCACCGGCAATACTTATGACGGCGGAACGGTGGTCTCCGCCGGGACGTTGCTCGTGGCTAATACGAGCGGATCGGCGACCGGCACCGGCAGCGTGTCGGTGGAAAGCGGTGCCACCCTGGGCGGTACGGGCATCATCGCTCCCGGTACAGGCGGCGCGGTATCGATGAAATCCGGCGCCACCCTTGCTCCGGGCGAAGGCATCGGACAGATCCGCTTCAATGGAGCCGGCACGGCGGCGGCGGTGCTCTCTCTGGAAGCCGGCGCGGCGTTTTCCTTCGATCTGGGCGCGCCCGGAACCAGCGACTCCGTGGCGATGTGGAACTACTCCCTGGGCGATCTGGTGCTCAACGGCAATGTGGTCAACTTCACCAATCTCGGCGGGCTGGCGGAGGGGACTTACACGCTCTTCTCCTTCTTCTCGGACAGCGGGACGACGCTCACCGCGAGTGGATTGTCCTCGGGGTTGACGATTGGCACCGGGCTGGAATCCTATAGCGGCAGCCACTTTGTCTATGGCCCCGACTCGGTCAGCCTGGTCGTGGCGGTGCCGGAGCCATCGACTATTTGGCTGCTGGTCGCCGTGGGCGTGCTAGGTTTGTGCAAGATGAAGATGACGTCGGTCAGTAATGGACGGAGTCTTGCCTTCGGCTTTCGCAAGGTAAACGGGTTTACCCTCATGGAGGTGCTGGCTGCGGTGGCGGTGATCGCCTTGCTCGCCGCGCTGATCCTGCCTGCGATGCAAAACCTCCGGCAGAAGGGATTTTCCATTCTTTGCCTCCAGAACCTTCGGACCCTGGCGGTGGCCTACAGCCAGTATCGGGCGGATCGCGACGGGCTGCCCCTGCCGCGCGGCGTGACCTCGACCGATCCTGATTCAGAGAATGGGCATAACTTCGCCGGGATCAGCCTGCTGAGGCAGTACTATCAGGGAGGCGCGGGACCTTATGTTTTCACTTCCAAGGGGAAGTATATCGAGGTGAAGACCGAAAAGTGCCCGATGTCGGCCATCCGTAAGGAGACCACCACGGCAAACTATAACTTCATCGCGAAGGATAACTACCTGAGCTACACGGGAAATAATGCGGTCCGCATGGACTTGTATTTTTCCAATCACTCCAAGACCCCGCTGATGTGGGAAAGCTGGTCGATCAACTGGGGGGCCAATCCGTACATGCCTATGAGGCACTCCGGCAAGGTCAACATGGCCTTCCTCGACGGGCATGTGGAAAGCATCGCGGGCACGGATGGCCGACTTTACAAGGGATATATCGAGTCCATCTACAAGACCGGAAATGTGGATGAAACAAAGCAGGGCAGCGGCATCGCTCTGGCCCGCGAAACTTATCCCTGAATCTCTCTTCAAATCACAGCTTATTCCCTCTCATGAAAATCTCTCTTTCCTCCCTCCTCGCTGGAACCTTCGCTCTCGTAGTCCTCGCCGGAAACTCGCGGGCAGACACTCTCAAGATAGATTCTTTTGAAACCCAGCCGTTTCAATGGGTGGCGGCGATAGACCAGCCCGACCGGGCTCCGTTTACCAAGGAAACCGCTGCCGGAAAGATCAAGGAAGGCAATGCCTCCGCCCGCTGGTCGGTGTCGCAGCGGCCGTGGGCCATCATCAAGCATGCGCCGAAGGACTGGAGCCCCTACCAGGCGCTCAGCCTCTGGATCTATGCCGACAAGGCTAATGGCCAGATCCTGAACTTCTGGGTCTATTGCGATAGTGAAGGGCAGCCCAAGGGGCAGAAATATTATTTTCACAAGCTCGCAGTGGACTGGACGGGATGGAAGCAGGTCGTTCTGCCGCTGTCGGATTTCCACGCTGTGCGCGATCCTGCAGGTTGGGACAAGGTCACGGGATTCATGATCTCGGGCAAGGGCGGCGACGCCACGCCGCTGGCGGATAGCGTCCTTTGGATCGACGATCTCAAGCTGGAGTCCCTGTGATTTCTTTCCTGCGAGGTGGCGCAGCTGTGATGGCGGCCAGTATGCTCCCGGCATCCGGTCTCTATGCCGCTGATGTGCTCAAGACGAGGGAGGATGGCGGCCCGGGCGTGTATACGGATGGCAAAACCGCTGGCTCCGCCGCCGCACCGGTCGACAAGCTGACCTTCCCCGTCGGCCAGGCGGCGCGCATCGCCACCATTGGCGGCGGGGTTCGCGGGTTCGGGATGCTGGCAGAGTTTCCCGCTGGCGGGCCTCGACGCATCCTGGTAACCCGCCAGACGACAGTCTCTTCGCAGGAACCTTACCTGCCGACCGCCCTGGCGCGGGTATTTGATCCGGCGGGCAATCTCGTCGCAGTGGAGGATTTTAGCGCTCAGAAGAGCGGCATGGAGACGCGCACACTGCAGGTGCCGGAGGGCGCCGCCGGGATATGGCGTATTTCCTTCTCCGGAGGGCGGCAGGGGGATCTTATCGAGTTGCGGCTCCCGCCGACGGAGGCGTGGGGAGTGCGCGGCGAGATGGCCGTCGGAGTTTCCGCGACGACACCCCGGCCCGCCTATTTGTGGGTTCCGCCCTCATCGCGCAAGCTGCTCCTCGGGGTTGAGGCTGGTTCGCCCGCCGGTATCGCCCTGGAGTCCCGCGATGGGAAGCCGCTCGCCCAGGCGGAGGTCTTGAGCGGAGGGCAGAGAAAAGGCCGCATCCTGCTCGATCCGGCTCCGGCCGGTCAGGTGGTGCGGGTCGTACTTCCGCAGGTATTTGATGGAGCCATCGATTTCGAAGGCGCTCCCGGGCTGCTCTGTCCGACGCCTGAGATGGCGGAAAGGCTCCAGGGCGGCACGGTCGAGAGCCACGGCGTGCGGGTCGCCGGTCCTTTGCAGGCGCGGGCTCGCGACTGGATGGTGGCGACAGCTCCCACGCTGGACCAGGACCCGCGTCTCAACTGGCCGACCGAAGTGCCTGCCGATCTCGCCTCGCCGGCGGTAGAGGTGCTGCCCTTTGGCAAATACGGCGGCCTGAATGGCGTGATCAGCCTGATGCGCGCCCAGAATGAAAACCTCGATCCCGCGAAGCCCTACTTCGGCATCCCCACTCCCACGGGATTGCCCACGGATGGAAGCGAAGCGGAGTCGTGGATGAACTTCCTGCCATTCCCGGGGCGCTTCCTCTCGCTCTATGACTCGGCGAGCTTTGCCGCGCTCCATGCCTTCCCGGGCAAGCTGAACGCGGCCTACCGCGATCCGCAGATTTTGAAGCGCGCCATCATGGCTGCATTTTTCCACCTGTCTGCCCTGCAGGGCGATGACCTGATCCGCGACGGCCGGATGATGGACCTGCCGTATCCGTTGACGCACACCTTCTTCATCTACGACGGACTGGCCCAGGCCTATCTGTCGGTCAAGGAGGCCCTGCCCGCCGACGCGGGGGAGATCTGGCGGCAGGGCCTCATGGCCATCGCGGACAAGGCCGCCGACCATCAGGCGTACGAATCCAACCAGTGGGCGCATGTTCTCAAGGCACATCTCGAGACGTATCTCGCCACTGGGGAGAAGCGGTTTTTGTCCTACTTCGAGCGCGGGATGAAGGCCTATCTCGGCGGCGCCTACGGGCCGAATTCCAAGTTCGGCCAGCATCCTGCCGGGTACTTCCTCGAGGAATATGGTCCGGATGGAAACTACGACCGGCTGAACCTCTTCAGCCTCGCGGCCTGCTACAACAACTACAAGGCGATGCCGGGACGCGATGAGGCGCTGGCCGAGGCGATGAAGCTGGGGATCGAAAAGAACCTCCGTTTCAAGAGCTTCTTCTGGCTCCCTCAGCCCGATGGCACACTGCATTCGCCCACGGCCTTGAACTGCCGCACCTCGGCGATGTTCTGCCTTAGCGGGTATCCCGGCGAATTCATCGCCCGGGAGGATTTTCCCCTGGGCGCGGCGCGCTTCTATCTCGACAAGGAGCCTGCGGAGGGCATCGGGGCTGCGGGTATTACCTCGTTCGTCGCCAATACGCCGGACTGGATCGCCCGCACGATCCGCCAGGGAGTGACCTGGGGCGGCGCGGAGTTCGAAGGCGGAGGCCAGTGGCTCCCCGCTCTCGCCCAGGCCTACGGCACCGGCGTCATCGCCCAACCGGCTGCGCTTCCCTTTACGCAAAAGGACCAGACTTGGCAGCTGCCGGGGCTGCTGGCATGGAACCGCGGCGGGATCTATGGACTGACATTTTACGATGTGATCGGGGCGCAGCGTAAACTGGTCGGGCGCTTCGGCGGAGGGCCGTCCGTGCTCTGGACCCCGGCGACGGGATCGTTCCTGGCCTCGATGCAGCCGGTGGGCAGCGCGGAGGCGGGCCACCTTCCCGCCTCGGCCAAGGAGATCACTCGGCCCGAGCAGCTCACCTACTCCTGTGTCTTTGGCAAATCAGACAAGGGAGCGTTCTTTGCCAGCGGTTCGGACCGGGCAAAAATTCAGGAAGGTGCGGAGGGGCGGGAGTTTTCCATCATCTCGCGAACAGGCTCGCCCATGCTGGCGGCGTTCACCTGGGACTATGCCTTTGTGGAGAACGGCCTCGATCTCTCGGTGACGGCGAAGACAGTGACTGCTCCGCAGGAGTGCTTTGTGAATCTGCCGGTTCTCAGCCGCCTTGCCACGGCGAAGGTGACGCTGGAGACGCCGCATCGGCTGGTGTTTGCCACGGAGCAGGGGAGCGTCACCATGGAGTGGCCCGAGGAGGCCGCCGGCAGGCTGGAGGATTCCGTGTCTCCCTCGGTGAAGCGGCTCGTCGTTCCTCTTCAGCCGGGGGGAGGCCGCCTGACCTTCCGCATCCGCGTTTCCACACCAGCCAATCCATCATGAAAGTTTGTACCATCGGTTGCGGCGGGCACTCGAGCGACGTGCATGGTCCGGCCCAGCAAAAGGCTGCCAGCCAGCGCGGCATTCATCTCGCCGCGTGTTGCGACCTCAATGAATCGCTCGCGGAGAAGTATCGGGCGAGGTTTGGCTTTGAGCGATCCTACACGGACATCCAGACCATGATCGACCGGGAGTCTCCTGACGTGATCTGCCTGATTGTGCCGACGCACGTCACCTGTGATCTGGCGGTCGATATCATTCGCCAGGGTATTCCCTTGTTCCTGGAAAAGCCGCCCGGCCTTGGCACGGCGGAGCTGGATCGCATGAGGGCGGCGGCGGATGCCGGAAAGGTGCCCAACCAGGTGGCCTTCAACCGGCGTTACATGCCCGTGGTCGCGCGGACGCATGATATCCTCGAGACACATCTGCCGCCCGAGGCCGTCCAGCAGATCAACTACGAGATGACGCGCTTCGATCGGCGGGACGCGGATTTTTCGACCACGGCCATTCATGCCATCGATGCCGTACGCTTCCTGGCGCGCAGTCCCTACCAGGAGGTGCAGATCAGCTACCGCGAGATGCCGTGGATGGGCGGCGGAGTGGCGGCCTTTACGCTCGACGGCACCTGTGAGAGCGGCACGCAGGTGAGGATCAACATCCAGCCCATCGCGGGCAAGACGAGCGAGGGCGCCTGCATCCACGCGGCGGAGCACACGCTGCGGCTGAGCCTCCTCGGGGCGGACGGCCGGCAGTTTCAGGGCTACCTGGAGCACTGGCAGAAAGACCGGCTGGCCGAGCGCTTCCAGGTCACCGGCGACCTGATCGATCGCAATGGCACCTATGGCGAATTCTCCGCGTTTCTCGACGCTGTGAGCGAAGGCCGCGCCCCCGCTCCCGGTCTGGATGACTGCCATCAGCAGATGACTTTGATGGAGGCCCTGCGCCGCCGTTTGCCGAGAGTCGATTTCGCCGAAACTCTGCGTCTCTCGCTGAAGCCGGAACTCGTGATCTCGCGGCAGCCCTGACCGATCGCGGAGAGGCGGGGCGCTTCAGGCTCCGTCGGCCGTGGTCTCAGGAGACGGCGCGCCTTTTTTCCGGGCGGGAATGTTTTGCTCAAAGGCAAAGCCGCCCATGAACTGCACGATTTCCCTGAGGGGAATCTCCATCACGCCCTTGGCGGCCGGGTAGCCATTTTGCAGTCCGGGAGTGCCGCGCGGCTGGTAGTCCTGGCCGTGCGGATCGCGGATGATGACATTGTCCCTGCCTGCGTCATAGCCGAGCACGGCATAGGCGTGCATCGAGGAGATGCCGGGCACCGTGTTGCCTTTTGCTCCCGTCCCCGCAGTTATCAGGCGATGGGCGGAGGAGGTTTCCCGGAGCAGGGTGCGGAGCTGATCGAGCAGGGCGTCCTTTTCGGCGGGAGTCGTCTCCGTCTTGCGCCAGGGCGAGCAGGAGAAACGCTTGATCTCGTTGCCAGTCAATACCTTCACCATCGTGCCGGCCGATCCTGCGGTGGCCGCAACCAGCGGCGGGTCTTTTAACGACTTGTCCTCGATACGCATCTGCCCGACGGCTTTCTCGTAAACCGTGCTCCAGTACCCCTGGCCTCCGGTGCCGGAGCTGATGGCGATCTCGCCATCGGTCGGGGCGGTGACATGCACGGTGCGATCTCCGTTGAGCCGCACGGTGAAGCCATCTCCGTCGCGGGTGAAACGGGCCGCTACGGCGGCGGGGTCGCGATTGATCAGAGCCGCCATCGGGGCGAGGCAGAAACATGAGCCGACCTTGCCCTGGCGGAAGCCGTTCAGGCTCGGCGCTCCGGAGGCAAAAAGCTCGTGAGGGGCTCCCTGGATCTTCTCGACATAGGCGGCGTAGTAGCTGCCGAGCCGGGGGATGCCGAGGTCCTCGTCGCCCGCGGGTGTATTGGCCTCTCCGGACTCCTGCTTCACGAGGTCGGAGAGAGCAAAGGGCGGTTGCATCGGGTGGGACTTGTTGCGGGTGGCGCGATAGATGGCGGCCACGGCGGCGGCTTCTTCGCCGCGCACCTCGGGATCGGCCAGGGCCAGATTGATCTCGTCGATGGTCAGCGAGCCGTCCTTGTCGGCATCCCAGGCGGGAAAGCCTTTTTGAATCACCTGCGCCAGTGGCTGCGGGTCGGCGAAGGCAGCCGTCATCGACAGTGCGAGCAGACTGGGGGCGAGGCGGGTGATCGCCGGACGCGCGGAGGTTTTCATTTGGTGGGAGCGGCGAGGCCGGGCACGCGGGGATCGCTGGCGCCGGTGAGTTTTCCGTCGGCCGTTTTGCGAATCATCTGGGTGCCGCCGAAGGGCTCGATCAGCTCGACCTCGTAGCCGAGCGCCTTGAGCTGGCTGACGAGTGCGGGCGGGGTGTTTTTCTCCATGCGCAGCTGATCGGGAGACCATTGGTGATGAAAGCGCGGCAGGGCCAGCGCGTCGGCTGGAGTCATGTCGTAGTCGAGCGTGTAAAGGAGCGCGAGCAGGGTCTGTGTGATGATGGTGGGGCCGCCTGCCGCGCCGACGGCCAGGACGACTTTCCCGTCCTTTTCGACGATGGTCGGGCTCATGCTGGAGAGCGGGCGCTTGCCGGGAGCGATGGCATTGGCTTCTCCGCCGATGAGCTTGAAGTGGTTCGGCACGCCCGGGGCGATGGAGAAGTCGTCCATCTCATTGTTCATCAGGATGCCCGTGCCGGGGATGACCACCTTGGACCCAAAGGCGGTGTTGATCGTCGCGGTGCAGGAGACCCAATTGCCCTCGGCGTCCGCAGTGACGAAGTGCGTCGTGTGCTTCTCGAAATAATTATTCTGCCAGTCCGGCGGCGTGCCGTGATCCGGCACGGGCGTAACCTTGCCGGAGGCGACCTTGGCGGCGAGCTCCTTGGCGTAGGTCTTGTCGAAGAGTCCCGTGGGCACCTTGACGAACCCGGGATCGCCCAGCCAGTAGGCGCGGTCGGCGAAGGCGAGCTTCATCACCTCGGTGAGGCGGTTGACGAATTCCGGCGTGCCGGGTTTCACCTCCGCGGGGTCGAAGTTCTCCAGGATGTTGAGCATCTGCGCGACATGCACGCCGCCGGAGCTCGGGGGAGGAAACCCGACGATCTGCCAGCCGTGGTAGCTCGTGATCAGCGGCTCGCGCAGCTTGATCTTGTACGTGGCGAAGTCCTCGGCGGTGAGAATGCCTCCCGCCTCCTTCATGTACGCCTGCGTGACTTCCGGGAAAGGACGTGTGTAGAACCACTCCGCACCCTGCTCGGCCAGCTCGCGGTAGCTTTTGGCGAGATCCTTCTGGCGAAGGATTTCCCCCTCGAGATAGGGCGAGCCGTCGGGCTTGAGAAAGATGGCCCGGGAGGCGGGGAAGAGCGCCAGCTCCGGCGCGGTGGCCTTGAGCTTGCGCGCATACACGAGGTCGATGGGGAAGCCGTCATCGGCGCAGCGAATCCCGGCGGCGAAGGCCTTCTTCCAGGGCAGGCGGCCATACTCCTTGATCGCATAGGAATACGCCGCGATCGCGCCGGGAACACCCGGGGCGAGCGGACCGGTCTTGCTCAGGGATTCGTCGAGCTTGCCGTCGCGCACGTACATGTCCCGAGTCGCGGCGAGCGGGGCGATTTCCCGGCCGTCGATGCAGATATTGCGCCCGTCCTTCAGGTGGATAAGCAGGAAGCACCCGCCACCGACGCCGGAGTTGTGCCCATCGACCACGCCGAGCGTGAGCGCTGCCGCGACCGCCGCGTCGATGGCATTTCCACCATCTGTCATTGCATCGAGCGCCGCCCGCGTGGCGAACGGCTGGACGGTCGCGGCATATCCTTCAACTCTCTCCGCGCGGAGCGGCGCACCTGTGCAGGCGATCGCCACGGACAACAAACATATACGACGAAACATCAGCGTGATTTATTGGGCCTCCGGCCAGTTGGTTCGGCGATCGTCGGCCACGGCCTCGCGCCTGCCGTCGGGCAGGAAGCGTACGGCATTGACTCCTCCGAAGTAGTAGGACCTGCGGCTCTTGGACTGGATGTCCCAATGCGCCTCGCTCAACTCCGCGCCGGTGCCGGAATCGAAACCCTCCTCAAGGTCGATCACGTTGGGCGGTTCGCTGGAGGAGCGGCGGCTGCGGGTGTGAAATCTCGGTTCGTCGATCGCATCAGCCAGCGTCTGCTGGTAGTCGAGCACGGCGCTGAGCACCTGATAGATGCCGGTGGGGATGCGCTGCGAGGCGGGCGATCCCAGGGCCAGAAGCGGCTTGCCTCGTTCCAGCACGATCGTCGGGGCCATCGTGCTGCGCGGGCGTTTGCCCGGCTGCACGTAGTTGATGGCGCGCGGCGATGAGAAGCTGAAGTTGGACATGCAGTTGTTGAGCAGGATGCCCGTGCCCGGCGCCACCACGCCGGAGCCAAAATGATGGGCCAGCGACTGGGTCACGCAGGCGATGTTGCCGTCCTTGTCCACGACGATGAAGTGGGTCGTACTGCCATTTGTCTCCTCCGAGACCGCGCTGCGCGAGCTGGCGTCGGGGAAGGGCGCGCGCGGGTCTGCGCTGGATGCGCGCTTCCAGATCCCGGCGTAGGTGGATTGCTTGAGGAGGCTGCCGGAGGTCTTCTCCGACTCGGGAGTATTGGCAAATGCGCCTGAGACGATCGGGTAGATCTGCTGGAGGACGCGGGCGACGGAGTCCACCCGCTCGCGGCTGAGCGGCTGGTCATGCGTGGCGGTCTTGTTTTGCTCGAGCGACTTGAGCGTGAGCAGGACGATCGCTCCGCCGGTGAGCGGAGCCGGGCTGCTGTAGATTTGCTTTCCGGCATAGTCGACGGAAAGCGGCGCGAGCTGGTTCGCCCGGTAGTCCGCGAAGTCCCGGTCGGAGAACCATCCGCCGCCATTGAGCGAGGCCGCGACAAGCTGCTTTGCCGTTTCTCCGTGATAGAACTCACCCGGCCCGTCGCTGGCGATGCGCTCGAGCGTCTTGGCAAGATCCGGGTTTTTGATGACATCCCCGGCGCTGGGGATGCGGTCGCCCGGCAGGTAGATCGCGCGCGCCTCAGGGTCCTCCATCAGCAGGTCAAACTTTTCGCGATACGCGGTGAGTTGCTTGGCCGGTACGGCGTAGCCCGCCTTGGCGACCTCGACGGCGGGTTCCACACAGGTCTTCCACGGCAGCTTGCCCCACGCGTCATGCATCATGGCGATGCCCGCGACGACGCCGGGCACACAGGCGCTGCGGTAGCCCTTCTCCCGATCTTTCTGGGAGAGCTTGAGCACTGCAGGCATGTCGAGATCGTTGGGCGCCTGGTTCAGGGCCTCGATGCAATAGACCTTCTGCGTTTTTGCCTCGTAGTACAGCGCGATGAGCTTCCCACCCAGCCCGGAGTTGAACGGCTCCGAGACGCCGAGCGTGAACGACACGGCCACGGCGGCGTCGGCGGCGGTGCCGCCTTCCTTGAGGATCTGGATTCCCGCCTCCGTCGATTCCTGGCTGCCGGATACGATCACTCCCTCGCGGGACTCGACCCGGATGGAGGCCTCGGCGGCCTGAATGAAGACAAGGGAACTCAGGAGGCACCCGAGGAGGCGCCCCCGCGAGGGGATGGATATGTGCATAACGACCTTAGTTTACAGAGGGATACTCGCCGCTTTTTTTGAATTCCACGTGAGCATCGAAATAGACGTAATGACGGCCGCCCCAGGGCGTGCGAACGTCATCACTGAGCGAGTTGGACAGGCCGCCGGTGGAGGCGGAGTTGTAGTTCTCGCCGTCGGCATTGGTGATCATCCAGATATGGCTCAGGGGTTCATCGTCCTTGCCCTTGGGGTCTTTGTCCGGGTCGATGTTGGACTTGAGGCTCACGATCTTTTTCGGCTCGTAGGTGGTCGCACCGGCGGTACTGCTGCGGTTGCCGAAGAAATACGTGGGTACGGAAGACTTGCCGCTGTTGACCACGTAGGCCACGCCGAACTTGTCCGCGCCATAGCTGTTCACGGTCTTCCAGAGCTTGTCGTCTTGCGAGCAATAGCCTCCATCGATGAGCACGGTGCTGAGATAGTAGGTGCGCTTCGAGTCGGAGGTCACAGAGCTGGGAATGGCCACGCCGCGATTGATGCGGCCCGGCAGGACGCCGTCATGTTCGCCAGCATAGGTTAATACCGCCTGGGCCTGCGCGCGGAGATTGCTAACATCGCGGGCGCGCATGGAGTTGTCCTTGATCTTCGTCCAGGCTGGCATGCAGAGCGCGGCGAGCATGCCGATGATGGCGACAGTGATCATGATCTCCATGAGGGAGAAGGCACGTGCTCCTGCATGAAGGTTCCGCCCGGCCAGCGCGGGTTCCGCCGCGATGGTGCGGCTCGATTTGAAAAATGTCCTTGGCTCCTTGTTTTTCATAAAAATCGAAACTGCACGTCCTTCAGCATCTCTCATGCCAAACAGCCCGGACGCCCGAAAGTCCGATGATTAGGGATTGGGCCGCTGGCCGCGCAGGGCGAAATCTTGTTGTCACTTCGTCCACGGTGTTGTTGATTTGACAACGCTATGGGTGCCGGGAAGAGCCGTCCGCAATCGAATGTCCTCATCGTCGACGATGTGCCTGATTTTCTCAAAGAGACGTCGGCCGTGTTGCGGCCGCACTTCGGCGTGACCGTGTGCTCGAGTCCGCTGCGCGGGTTGCGCCTGATCAAGCAGGGCGGCATCGACCTGCTCATCACCACGCTGGTGATGCGCGAACTCGACGGGCTGGAGGTGATCCGGCGGGTGCGAGGCAGCGGCAGTGCGCTTCCTATTATTATGGTGACCGGATTCGGCAACGAAAACACGGCCATCGAGGCGACCCGCGTGGGCGCGACGGATTATCTCACCAAGCCGGTCGAGCCGGAGGAGCTCATCGCCCGCGTGCGTCGCGCGCTCACCTACGCGGACGTGCAGGAGGAGGTCGACGAACCCCTCGTGCTGAGCCAGGATAAGACCATGCTGGAGGTCATCGAGGTCTGCCGCCGGGTCGCCCGCTCGCCCAGCCGGGTGCTGATCCTCGGGGAAACCGGGACGGGCAAGGAGCTGTTTGCGCGCATGTTGCATGCGCGGAGCCAGCGCGTACGAGAGCCTTTTGTCGATGTGAACTGCGCTGCCATCCCGCCCAATCTCCTGGAGAGCGAGTTGTTTGGCCACGAGCGCGGAGCCTTTACCGGAGCCACCGAGCGGCGCGTCGGCCGGTTTGAGGAGGCCGGGGAGGGGACGCTCTTCCTCGATGAAATCGGCGAGCTCGGCATCGCGATGCAATCGAAGCTCCTGCGCGTGCTCCAGACCGGCGATTTCTCCCGGGTGGGCGGCTCGCGCAACCTGCGCTCCCAGGCCCGCGTCATCGCGGCGACGAACCGCGATCTGAGCCAGGAGGTGCAGGCCGGGCGCTTCCGCGCGGATCTTTACTATCGCCTGAATGTCGTGACTCTCGAAGTGCCGCCATTGCGCCAGCGCTTTGGCGACATTCCGATCCTGGTCCGCCATTTCAGCCGCAAATTTGTCCAGCCTGGCCATGAGCCAATCGGGTTTTCCCATGAAGCGATGCAACGATTGTGCGCCTACGGATGGCCGGGCAATGTGCGGGAGCTCGAGCATCTGATCGAACGCCTTTCCGTGCTGGTCACGAGGGGTGAGGTGCGGCTCTCGGATCTGCCAGCGCATTTCCAGGGGATCACCGAGGCGGCGCCTGTGGCTCCCGCCTCGACGAATCGCCCGTATCATGAGGCGTTGCAGGAATTTCAGCGTGTGTATTTCCAGAATCTCATCGCCGCCGCGCACGGCAATCTCGCCGCCGCGGCCCGGCAGGCCGGCATGGACCGGTCGCAGTTTTTCCGGAAGGTCCGGAGCCTGCGCCTTATTACTAACGGCTAGTAAGTAGGGTGGAGTCTGCCGCCTGCTAATAAAAAAACGACAGCAACTGTATGATTAGGCATAAGGGAGTCTCCCCTATGCCGCGTGACCTGTGAGTTGACGATTTATCAACAAAACATCACTGAAGGACATGAATATTAATGGGGTTAATCATAATTTAATCATGTAAGTTGTTTTTTATAATCATCTTGTGATTTTCGACTGTCCGCCCTGATGTCTGGAAAAAATTGGTTGGCATGAAAAATGTTAAAAGGGCGGCATGGATTTTATTAGGGTCGGCGCAAAAATGGCAGTGCTCCTCTGGGGGGCAATGCTAGTCAATGCATCTGCCGCCTTTACGATTCAGGACATCACGCTTCTTCAGTTCAAGCTGCCAAAGAAGACAGTGTTTGTGACGTCCAAGGGGACGAGTGATTCCTGCCCGGGAATATTTGTGGTTGTCCGTGCGAGCGACGGAACGCGGAGCATCACCTCGGTGGGGGAGGTGCTTCCGCGTGCGCTCGTGACGAATGAAACATCGAAGGATGCGTGGGCAGGCGCGCAGGCCTTTCGCGCGGAGCTGCTGGATCGTTCGTTCTCGGGGAATTCGCTTCCGGAGGATCGCGCCGCCGTCGGTCAATGGATGAACGACCTGTTTGCCATCGCGGCCGGGCAGAATCTTACGACTCAGTCGCCTCCGGGGAAAAGTCGCCAGCTCCGCGCCACATTATGCGGCTTCGACATGGCGCTCCTGGATTTGGTTGGGCAGATTTACGGTGTTTCCATCGCAGCCGTACTCGGAGGAGCGGCGCGCAAGGAGATTGCGATTTCGGCAACGACTTTCAGCGCGGATCTGGACGGGGACGAACTCGAGGGCAAGGTCGATGGTATCGACAACTCCTACCGCGCCGTGCGCATCAAAATCGGGCTCGATCCCGACTCGGATCTCAAGAAGCTCCATGCGGTCGCGACCACGCTTGCGGCGGAGGGACGCCACCGGGAAATCTGGGTCGATGTCAACCAGGCGTGGAAGGACGCGCCGCATGCCATCGACTACCTTTCCAAGGTTCGTGACGAGCTGAAAGCGGCGGGATTCACCTCTCGCTTCATCTGCGAGCAGCCGACGGCCGAGAGCGACATCGCCGCGATGGCCGAGGTGACGCGACAGACTCGCGAGTGGGCGAAGACCGACCCCTTCCGTATCGTCATCATGGCCGATGAGTCCATGTGGGATGTCGAGGATGCAAAGAAGATCGTCGAGCTCGATGCTGCGGATGCGGTGAACATCAAGATCGTCAAGGCGGGCGGCCTTATCAAGTCGATGGAGCTCGGCCAGTACCTCGTCGCCAATGCTCCGAAGGTCGAGATCTATGTCGGCGGGCTCATCATGACCGACATCAGCGCCACGGCGAATCTCCAGCTCTGCATGGCTCTGCCGCGTCTGGACTACGCCACAGGCCCGCTCCCGCGCACGCATTCCTATCCGGCCCAGCCCGCCAGTGCTCCGCTGGCCTACACCCATGGGCGTACTCTGGAGCTGCCCAGCCAGCCGGGCCTTGGCACCGGCCTCGACCAGGTGGCAATCAAACCTTTCGTAACCAAAACCTTCCCCGCGGAACAGATGCCATGAACCAGAAAATCAAAGTCGCCCAATTTGGCCTGGGTCCCATCGGACGCAGTTGCCTCAACCTGCTCGCACAACGCCCCGCATTTGAAATCGTCGGCGGCATTGATATCGATCCGGCGCTGGCAGGCAAATCGGTGGCGGAAATCTGCAACCTGCCGGAGATCGACGCCGGGATCGTCTACCCATCCTTTGACGCGATGTGGGAGGAGGTGCAGCCGGATGTCGTGCTGCATACGGCGGGTTCCCGCGCAGCCATTTCTTTTGCCCAGTGCCGCCCGATCCTCGAGAAGGGGCTCACCGTCGTGTCCTCCTGCGAGGAGCTCCTCTACCCCGCCTATCGCGCTCCCGAGGAGACCAAGGAATACGATGAACTTTGCCGCAGCACCGGTGCCCGCATCCTCGGTACGGGGGTGAATCCCGGCTTCGTTCTCGATGTATTGCCTGTCTGCCTCACAGGCGTGTGCCGCACGGTGACCGGAGTGTACGGCGAGCGTGTGGTGAATGCCTCGTACCGACGCCAACCCCTTCAGAAAAAAATCGGCAGCGGCCTGCAACCGGATGAGTTTCGCGCGTTGTGGAATGAAGGCCGCGCGGGCCATGCCGGTTTCAAGGAATCGCTCCTCCTCGTCGCCCACGCGCTCGGCTGGAAGATGGAAAATCTCACCGAGACGCTCGAGCCGATGATCGCCGACCACGACATCACGACCGAGCACTTCCAGGTTGCCACGGGACTCACCTGCGGTCTTCACCAGATCGTGAAGGCGGAGACCGCCGAGGGCTACGCCATCCATTTCGACCTGAAGATGTATCTCGACGCGCCCGACCCCCACGATGCGGTGCGCCTGGAGAGCGATCCTCCGGTCGAGGCGTACCTGAAGGGTGGCGTCTTCGGGGACTCGGCGACCGTCGCCGCAGTCATCAATGCCGTACCACGCGTGCTCGCCGCGAGGCCGGGCGTCCTTCTCATGACGGACATCCCGCTCGCCGCCGGCGCATCTCACACCTCACCGCTTCTGGCAGCCTAATCCGGAAGCGTTTCTCAACTCCACAACCTCAACTGCTGCCTAACATGAAGAAAACCATCAAACTCTCAGCCTTCCTTGGCCTGATTTCCCTGGGCTGTCTGCCGGATATGTTTGCGGATACAAAACAATGGGACGGAGGCACTGCCGGTACCGGCAGTGTACTTTCCACGGGAACCAACTGGGTGGGAGACACTGCTCCTGCGACCAGCGACGATCTGGTTTTCAACCCGGCCAATGTGACCACAGGCGTCATTGGAAACGCATCAGGCTATCTTTATGTCACGACATCGAGCGGATCAAGTCCGACCTATCAAAGCCTGACCTTCATGAATACAAACGTCGTGACGGTTGGAGCCAATAGCTCCGATGTCACCACGGCGCGGGTGCTCACGCTTTCTGGTGCTTCGGCGGGGATCACCCTGTCGGGATCTGGCGATGTGACCTTTGGCCGGACTGACTCATCGGGCAACCAGGGATTCGGAGGTCCATTGTCGGTGGCACTCACGGGTGCGACGACTTTCAACGTCGCCAACTCCGCCGCCACGTTGACCTTCTCGAACGTCGTTCCCGTAACCGGGACGGGGTCGATCGTCAAAACCGGGGCCGGAACGGTACTCATGGGACGTTACAACACCTTTTCCGGAGGATTTACGCTGCAGGAGGGAACGGTCCGGACAAACTTCTCGGGAGCGTCGGATCTCTCGGTTGGCCCGCTGGGAACGGGAACGGTGACCCTCAAGGGGGGGAACCTTCAGTCCGTATCTGATAACTCGCGCACCTATTATAACAATATCGTGCTCGATGGCTCTGTTGCGTTTGGTGCCACGACCGTCAATGGGTCTGGAACGCAGACTTTCTCCAAGACCTCCGGAGGGTCAACCACGCTGGCCAGTGACTCCACATTGGACACGATCGCGAACGTCACATGGAACCAGGATATCGTTGGTGCCAACAGCACGGCTTATCGCCTGACCAAGAGCGGAGCGGGTACGCTCGTGCTGGGAGGAAGTAACTCCTACGTCAGTGGTTTTACCGTCACGGGCGGTGTTTTACAGTTCGGCGGAACTAGCACAATGGGTGGAACCTCGGGCGGCTCGGTGCCCGACTACGTTGCTGACTTCTTCTCCATGGATGGCGGGACAATCCGTTTCACCACGACGGTGCTCGGAACTCCGCTGACTGGCAACCGCGGCTTCATGCTTGGAGCCAACGGCGGCACGATCGACGTGAATCCTGGCATCACGATGCGGGCCAACGGTCGCATCCGGGAATCTGTCGCAGGTGCTTCGCTGATTAAGTCCGGAACCGGAACCTTTATCATGGCCAATGGCGACAGCAACTACACGGGCACAACGACGGTCTCTGCTGGCAGCCTGCTGATTGAGGACGGCGCCATGCTCTCCAGTTCGAACGTGACGGTCGCCTCCGGCGCAACCTTTGGCGGTCTCGGCGAGGTGGGTGGCACGGTGACGGTGAATGGCACTCTCAGCCCCGGCTTCGCCTCCAGCCTCTCGGCGGCCGGAGCGCAGGTCGGTGTATTGACCATCTCCAACAGCCTGACGATGTCGGCTGGTTCGATCCTGGATCTGGGCATCAGCGCCTCGGGCTACGATAGCATCGCGGGTATCACCGACCTGTCCCTGGGCGGCGTGATCAAGGTGTCGTTCCTCGATGGCTATGTGCCTTTCGGCGGCAATGTCTACAAGATCGTCGACTGGTCCGGCACGGTCACGGACAATGGGTTCACCTTTGACTTCTCTGGTGCGCAGCTCGCTCAAGACCAGTACTGGGACACGTCGAGCTTCCTGACCAATGGCACGATCACCGCGGTGCCGGAGCCGAGCGCTGTCACGCTGCTCCTGTTCTCGATCGGAGCTGTCGTCGTCCTTCGCCGCGTGCGCCTTGCCAAAGCTCTGAAAGCCTAAGTCGTTGTTGTAATGCGCAAGCCGTTCTTCCGCGTACCTCTCACGCACCAGATCCTGCTAGGCCTGTTGTTCGGCTGTCTGCTGGGCTGGGCGCTGCCAGCGGTGGGCATCCATCTCGAGGTCGTCCGCGATGTGTTCATCCGGCTGATCAAGTGCATGGTCGCGCCCCTCGTCTTTGGCACGATCGTGGTGGGGATCGCGGGAACGGGTGACATTAAGAAGGTGGGTCGCCTTGGGGTCAAGGCGATCGCCTATTTCGAAATCGCCACCACGGCGGCCTTGGCGATCGGGCTGCTGTCGGTGAACTTCCTCCAGCCCGGCCATGGCATCATGATCTCGGGCAACACGGGAGATCTCGGCTCCGTTGCCAACACGAAGCCTCTCACGATTACGGAAACGATCCTGCATATGTTTCCGACGAGTGTGATCGATTCCATGGCCCGGGGCGACGTGCTCCAGATCGTCACGTTCTCCGTGATCTTCGCGTTGGCGCTCGCGGCAGCGGGCCCGGTCGGCAAGCCGGTGCTCGAGTTTTGCACGAGCCTGAACAACGTGATGTTCCGCTTTGCGGACCTTGTTATGAAGCTTGCTCCCGCCGGTGTGGCTGCCTCCATGGCCGTGACGGTGAGCCACCAGGGCATAGGGGTATTGCTCGGGCTGGGGAAACTCGTGCTCGCGCTGTACCTCGCCCTGGCCGTTTTCATTGTCTGCGTGCTCGGCACGATCATCTGGATCGCAAGGGTGCCGCTCCTTCCGTTCATCCGGGCTGTGCGCGAGCCCTTCATGCTCGCCTTTGCCTCCGCCAGCAGCGAAGTGGCGCTGCCCCGGGCGCTGGAGAATATGACGAGATTTGGCGTTCCCTCAAAGATCGCCGGATTCGTCCTGCCTGTCGGGTACACCTTCAATCTCGACGGCTCCACGCTCTATCTCGCGGTGGCCTCGGTCTTCATCGCGCAGGCGGCGGAGACGACCACGGGCATTCACTTCGGCCTGGGCCAGCAGCTTACGCTCATGATGGTGCTCATGCTCACGTCGAAGGGCGTGGCTGCCGTCCCGAGGGCGTCGATCGTGGTATTGACTGCGGCGCTGCATTCCTTTGGCCTGCCGCTGGAGGGGGCGGCAATGATCCTCGGCGTCGATGCCATCCTCGACATGGCGCGCACGTCGGTGAACCTCCTCGGCAACTGCCTGGCCACTGTGGCCGTGGCGCGCTGGGAGGGAGAGTTTGATGCCAACCAGGCGCGGGCGGAATTCGGCCCGCCGCACCTCCGGCCGCAAATTGATCCGGAACCGGAAACAGAAGCTGCCCCAACCACTCCACCCATTAGCGAATTGACCTAAGCCATGAAACTGAACACCTGCTTCCTCACGACCCTGAAGGCGCTCGCCTTCGCCGCCCTGGCCACTGCCGCCATGGCGCAGAATACCACGAAAAAGATCGCCCTCTACGACGATCTCGGCAGCGGCGGCGCGGGCATCCCGTCCGTCCAGATGATCCTGACCAAGGCCGGGATCAATCTCACGACTCTCAGCGCCGAGCAGATCCGGTCTGGCGAGCTGTCCAAGTACGATGTCGTCATCTTCACCGGCGGCAGCGGCAGCAAGCAAGCCGAGTCGCTGCAGACCGCAGGCGTCGACGAGGTGCGCAAGTTTGTCCAGAATGGCGGCGGCTACATCGGCATCTGCGCCGGGGCCTATCTCGCCTGTGACCGCTTCAGCTGGTCGACCAAGATGCTGAATGCGCGCACCGTGTCGCAGAAGTGGAAGCGGGGCAAAGGCAACGTCGAGATCGAGCTGACCGATGAGGGCAAAAAGATCCTCGGCGATGTCGATGGCAAGATGCTGGTGAAATACGCCAACGGCCCGATCATCACCTCGGCGGACAACAAGGATATGCCGGAGTTTGTCCCGCTCGCCTACTTTCGCACGGAGATGGCGGAGAACGACACACCCGTCGGCGTGATGGAAAACTCGCCCGCCATCGTGGCCTCCACCTTCGGCAAGGGGAAGCTCATCACCTTCAGCCCGCACCCTGAGCAGACCGACGGCCTGCACGACCTCATCACCCATGCGGTGAACTGGGTCGCCACGCCGAGCGCCAACGTCGCCGGGGCGCAGTAATTTTCCCCTCCGTCACCAGAGAATCTACAGCCCAAGTCCGTAGATTGGGCGTCCGGGCAGCCCCCCGGGCGCCCAAAATCTCCAGTTTACGCACGGGTTCCCGGCTTGCCGTCTCGGGGGAGTGCGGCCCCGGGACCCGTGCCATTTTAAAAGGAAACGCCGCAGTGCCAGAACACTGCGGCGTTTCTTGTGCCGGGATCGAGCAAGTGCTCAAGCGCTTGAGAATTCTCACGCTCGTCAGGGCAACGCCAGTGGGATGGCGATGTTCCATGTCTCCGATGCGTTATAAAACCCGCCGGGACCATTTGCCGCAGCGGCGAAAAGACAGGTCGGGACGCCGCTCTCGTCGCAGAATACCTGGGGGCGCTCCAGGCATCCCAGGGTGACAGTCTTTCCATCGGAGAATCGTACTCGCCGAGAATAGGCCTTGGCCGGGCGGGCCGGTTTCCAATGCAGCCCATCGGCAGAAAAAAAATGCGCCCCGGCATGCACCTCTCCGGTGATGCCGCCCAGCATGTCCTTTGCCACCATCTCGTAGGATTCGCCATTCCACCAGACGAAAGGGTCCTCGACGAAATCGCCCGAGGGGAAACGCAGGACGGGTTCCTCGCGGAGTCGGAAATACGGTCCCTGGAAGGTCTTCGCCCCGGCCACTCCGATGCGGAGACCGTCCGGGGTGTTGGAGCGATAATACAGAAGCACCCTGCCATCGGAGCGGATGCATGGCGCGGGATTGGTCACGATGCTGCCGTCCCATTTTCCAGGCTGCGGGCGGAGGATGGGTTCGGAAAGTCTCCGCCAGGGCCCGCAGGGAGAGGGCGCGGTGGCCAGGCCGATGCATATGCCGGCATAGCACTCCGCTGTCTGCGGGGTTTGTTCATTGTCGCTCGGGATCTGCAGCTTCCCGGTATAGGTGGAGCCGATGTAGAACAGGAGATAGGTATCGCCGAATCTGTGGATCGAGGGATTGTGCGCCATCCGGCCATCCCACGCGCCGGACGGTCCGCAGGGCAGCACGCGCTCCTGAAAGTGATAGGGGCCGGTCGGCGATTTCGAGACCGCGCGCACGACTTCCGACCCGAGGATGTAGCCGGTAAACATGGGCAGATCTTTCGACCAGCGGGACGCAAACATGTGGTAAAGACCGTCGCCCCCTCGGACCACCGAGCCGCACCAGACCCAGTACCCCTCCATGCGGAACCCGCCATCCACGGGGGCCGGCAATATCCTCTCGGCAAATCCCCGCCGTCCGCCGCCTGCATGAGGATCAGTCGATATAATCGCCGGAGAGGAAGGGAAAGCCGCCATGAGCCCATGGTAGGAAGGCTCTCAGCGGGTTCGATTTGGATTTCATGCTTGCCGATGCATGAAGGCGGTTATTCCTTCTCCATGGCTCGATGAAAAAAGATTTCGGAGACTTAATTCTCCGGCTTGTCGGGAAGGATCGCGTCGCGAAGCCGTGGGTCGCAGTCGCGTGCTGCACGGGCGACCATTCCGGCGAGGAGCCGGGCTCCGGCTTCACTGAAGTGCGTGCGATCGCCCGGAGCATAGAGGGCTTCGCTGCCGGAGTCCCCGAGCTCTTCCAGGACGTCTTCGCTCGACGAATAGAGGTCGATCACCGGAGTGGAAAGCTCCTTTGCCACGGCGGTCATGGAATCCGCGTAGGGAGCCAGTTCCTTGCTCGGGCTGCCTTTTCCATCGAATAGCCGCCTGTGCACGGGCGTGACGAGGATGACGGTCGCGCCCGAGCGCCGAGCCTCCAGCACAAACCGGCGGAGGTTCTCTGCGTAGTCGCCATCGGCTTGCGTGGATTCCGGGCGGTCGCTGGAGTGGGAGTCGTTGTGACCGAACTGGATGAAGACAAAGTCAGGACGCGCCTCCAGTGCCTCCTGCCATCGCGAGGTGGCGAGGAATGTCCTGGTGCTGGCGCCGCAGAGAGCCAGGTTGAGCACCCTGACCTCCGACCGGAGATACTCCCCGAGCAGCTGGCCCCATCCCCGGGTGCTCTCCTCCGGCTTGTACTCGGCCACCGTGGAATCGCCGACCAGCGCAATCGTCAGAGACGCGTGGAGCATGCCGCTGGTGAGCAGCGCCAGGAGGCAGAGGACTCGTTTCATGGCGCCATGCGCCTGGAGCGGTGATCCCGATCGGAAGCTCATTTTCCCGGCGACTCCCGATGGGAAAAGGTGATGGTCACCTTCTGTCCGGCGATGACCTTGATGGTCGCGGCGAAGGCGGAGTTGTGCCAGACACGGATGAAGTTATGCCCGGCGGCTGCGTCACCATGAACCACGCGGGCGCGATTCGCTTCGGTGATCGGCGTTACGTTCGTGCTTGGCACATAGTATTTCCAGCCGACCGGGACATCGTTGGATGTCGTCTCCTCGAAACTCCCATTCACAATCTCGGCTCCATCCACGGTAAACTCGTCGAAGTCCACAAAGGCCGGGACGAGTTGATCGGGCGATTCCGTAGATTTGATGAGCGGCCCTCTTGCGAGGATGGAAACGATGCCGTCGGACTCCGGGAGAAAGGAAAAGGAGCTCTGGCCCCAGCCAGAGGTGTTGGGGAAGGTGCCCAGCAGGACGCGCCCGGCATTGGCCCCGGCCCACTTGGGAGATTTCAGCTCCCCGTCCGAGGAGTCCTCGGCGCTGACATTGACGGAATCCCCGGAGATCATCACGAGCGCTTCGCTGGCGGTGTCCGCGCTCTGCGCCGGGGCGGATGGGAAGAGGACGCTCAAGGCGAGCAGGGAGAGTCGGAGGAGGAGTTTCATACGTGTTGGCGGGGTGATTTTTTGAAAGAGGCTACCGAGGCGCGGCGAGGGGAAACTTCTTCGGTTCGGCCCCGAGCGGGCCGAAGGGGCCCGGGGCCACGGGACCCGGAGGGAAAGGCTGGTCGTAGAAATCTGCGCGCACCATCGGTGCGGGCGGGTCCTGCGGCAGGGGCGATGAGGTCGACAGCTTCAGCGAGAGCGGATTCTCGGCGAGAGCGGCCGTTACGCTGCCGCCGGCATTTCCCTCGATCCTGCTGGGAGCGCCGGAGAAGGAATCCGGCTTTCCATTGGCCGCCTCGAGATTATTGACGACGATGTGGGCTCCCGCGACGAGATGCTCGCGATCCTGCAACTGGCGCTCGGTTTTCTTGCCGAAGAGGCAGAAGGCGCTTTCCGCGCTTTTTCCTACGAAATTCTGCGCAAAGATGTTGCCGCGCGTGTCGTGTTCGTAAAAGCCGTTGCCGGTCGAGTCCCACACGATATTGCGGTCGAAGAGCGTCGGGTCCATGGAGAGTTCGCAAAAGATGGCTCCATGATAGGAGTTGGTTCTCAGGATCACGTTTTGCGTGCAGCGGGAGAAACCGTTCCTCCAATCCATCCAGATGCCGGGTCCGCCGAGGGTGTCCGCGATCAGGTTGCGGCGGATGAGACAGCGCTGGTTGACATGGGTCTTGATCGCCGCGCTCTCCTGGAGGGTGGACTCCACGTCATGGTAGCAGTTTCTCAACAGGACGTTGTCCTCGATCAGGAGCCCGAAATCCCGGCTGTCGTGGGCGCCGAGCCCGGCGATGCCGCAGATCCCGCAATCGGTCACCTGATTGCGGCGCACGATGTGATGGCCGACGGTCTGTCTTACCTCATCCGGCTGATGGCCGTGCATGGTTCCCAGGTCGACGCCGATCCCGTTGGCGTAGCGGATGGTGTTGTCCTCGATGATCCAGTGGTGTCCGGCTCCGGTGGAGATGGCACCGAGTTGGTAGAGCGGCCATGGCCCGGCGGCATGTTCAAAGACGAGCCCCTTCACGCGGATAAAGCCGAGGCCGGCTTGCGGATGGGGCTGGCCGCAGCGGGAACATGGCTGGAACGGCGGGGCAAAGAGCGTCTCGCGATCTGTGAGCTCGTATAAACTCGTCCCGGGTGCGGCATGCCCGGACGGGTGGACATAGATGGCATTGTGCGGCCGGTCGACCCAGAACATTCCCTCGCCGGAGCGCAGGGCGCCGAGATCCGCCACCTGCTTGAGGGAACGGCCGTCCTGAAACACCATGCCCCGGCTCAGGGTGAAGGGAGCCTTGCCACGATGCTGCTCCATCCAGTCCTTGAAGATTGTGACATTGGAAATGAGGAAAGGATTGTATCCGTGAAAGTCCTCCTTATCGAGAGAGGCTTTCCACACCTTGTCTCCAGCCTCCGGAGCGGGTTCCCACGGGCCGCGAAATACCCGGGAGCCGCGGATCGCGACGCGCGCGCCCGGCGCGGCCTCATAGCTGATCATGCGATCGGGCGCGGTACCTCCCCTCGCCGGGAAGACGGTCTCCCGATAGATGCCTTCCTTGATCACGACACGCTCCCCGGGTTGGAGGACGGCTGCCGCCTTGCCGATGGTGGCGAAGGGCTTTTCCTCCGTGCCGGGATTTTCGTCATTCGCGACGGGGCTGTGCTGGTCGACGTAGTAGGTCTTGCCAAAGGTCAGCGGATCTTTGCTTTCCCAGATCATGAACTCCGATCCATCGGGCAACAGAACCGCCGGGGACAGGCTGCGCATCGGGAGGCCCGCCTCCTCGGCTCGCGTCGGAGTGCAGAATAGGAAAAGGCATAGCATGCCCGTGGTCGCAGAGTTCATCGTCATGAAAAGTCAGGGTTTGGGATTGCTGGTCGCCTCGACATGAAAGTCGAAGTAGAGGCGATTCCAGTGCGTCCCGTGGACGGGTTTGGGAGCGAGGCCGTCCCCGCCGATGTTGGAAGTCACGTCCGCATCCATGATCATCCATGTGGCCGAGGGCTTCACCAGGGTGGCGACCGTGGCGAGCTTGAGCGGAGTGTCGTTCATGTTGAGCCCGGCGGTGGCGGGGCGTCCCCAGGGATTTGGCAGCATGCCCCCTGGCAGGGTCACGCCCGTCAATTGGTAAACCGGCGTGTACGAGCGGGCCCGCACCCACTGGCTCGATGGCAGCACGTTCCGGTACTTGAAGGCCGGGCAGATGATGGTCGGGCAGGTGTGCTGTGTGGTATTTTCCTGCGCCGGGCAGTCCAGGTAGGGGGCGAGATAGGTCGTCAGCGTATAGGGACCGTTTAGCGAATAGGAGTATGTGGCTGGCATGTTGCCATAGGCGGGACCGGGGAGCGCGCCATCATGATCGGAGACGTAGAGCGAGACGGCGGCGCCGATCGCCCGCAGATTCGACACGCATCCGGCATTTTCCCCGGCCTTGCGGATGTTGCCTAGTCCGCCGGAGATCAAGGCGCACAGGATCGCGAGGATGCAGATCGTGGTGCAAAGCTCGACCAGTGTGAATGCCCGCCGGGAGGTATGCATGGCCTGAACGCTATTGGGTCACTTTTTATCGCGATCTTACAGACAAAACTGAGGCTCCTGCGGGCTGGCCGCCGGTTGGCGGCCGCGCTTCCAGCGGCCAATCATGGCCAGCAGCCCGGCCCCGCAGCCGAGGAATGCGAGATGCGCGGGCTCGGGAACAAGGTTGGCTGCACGCACGGCCTCGAGCTGCGCCAGGCTCAGGACGCCGGAGTTGTCTGTCTGCGATCCATACACGGCGATGTTGTCCAGATAGCCGTCGAAGGGACGGATGTTGGAGTTGACCACGTTGGCCAGCGCAAATCCTCCAGAGTTGGCCGACGCCATGCCCTGGGCGAGAGTCCGCGTGACGTTCAGGCTTACGCCAGTCGATGTATTGCCGACATAGAACTTCACATTATTCGACGACAGGGTGCCGTCGTAAGTCACCGCGAAGAACACCCAAGCCTCGGTCGCCGCATAGGTCGCCGCCCCGCTGGATGTCACGGCGGCTCCGTTGACATTCAAGGCGAGGTAGCCGGATGAGTTGCTGTAAAGGCGGAATCCGTCGCTGGTGCCGCTTTGGTTGTTAATAAGGAAGGCGTTGGAGCTGATCGATGTGGTGGAGCCTGTCTTGAACCATCCCGCAAGGGTGAAGGACTGAAGGCTGTTGATGGCGGAAATGCTGGCCGACTGCGCCCGGCCTCCTGTTCCTCCCGAGCCCATGCCCGTCGACGCGGAGTTGTTAAGTGCGAGGTCCCCAGCCGCGCCGGAGACGCCCGATCCCGCCGCGCCGTGGAGATTGGTCAGGCTCCCGGCCGAGTCGTAGAGATTCAGGCTGGTCGTCGTGCTTCCTGTGCTGGGAGCAGTGGTCCCCCCGCCCGCGATCTGGTTGAAATCGTAGTCCAGGATGAGGGTCTGGGCGTGGAGGCTGTCCTGCATAAGCGGCAGGCCCGTGGCGATGGCTATCAGGAAGGTTTTGTGAAGGGTATTCATAAGGGGTGGTGGATCGCTCGATCTGCCGCAAGCTAGGCTCCCCCTCGACGGGCATTCAAAAGAAATGCCGTGCTTGCCGATGCATAAACTCGCGGCAACCGGCGGAATCCGTTGCATTTCGAATGGCCGGACTTATCATAGCGCCTCGGGCCGCCCCCCTCTCTCTGAACCGTGCATCCCATGGAAAGTCCAGACGACGATCGTCGTGCCTCCACACCCAGCATGGACGACGTGGCTCGCCTGGCCGGAGTCCACCAGACCACGGTGTCCCGCGCCCTGCGCAATGACCCTCGCATCTCGCGAGCGGTGCGCGAGCGGGTGGAAGCTGCCGCTGCGCAACTGGGGTATCGCCCGAATCCGCTGCTGGCCGCCCTAGGCACGATGCGGCGGCGGCGGGCGACGACAGCTTACCAGACGCCTCTGGCCTATATCATGCGGTCGGGGCCGGCTGGGGCCATCCTCGATGTACACCTTGCCGGGGCGCGTCGGGCGGCGGAGCAGCGAGGCTTCCGGCTGGAGCCGTTCATCATGGATGATGATCTGCGCGAGGGTCGGCTCGACCGCATCCTCCAGGCCCGCAACATCCAGGGGATCATTGTCGGGCCGCTTCCCGAGGCGCATGGGAATTTCACCCTCGACTGGAGCCGTTTCTGCACGGTCGTCATTGAATATTCCTTTACCCAGCCCGCCTTCGACCGGGTGGTGACTGATAGCTATGCGACGATGAACATGGCTATCGCGGAGTGCCGTCGCCGGGGCTTTTCGCGGCTGGGGGTCGTCCTCGCGCAGGTCGTGGATGAACGAAACGAAGGGCTGCTCTCCGCGGCCTACAGCCTCGCTCGGGAAAAGGACCGCCGCATCGCGGCGATACCACGACTCATTCTGTCCGGATGGCAGGAGGATGCCATGGAGGGCTGGATACGGCGCTGGGAGCCCGAGGTCATTATCTCTTCAAATACGCTGCTGCCTTTCATCCAGGCCTATCTCCAACGCAAGCGCATCCGGGTGCCGGCCCGGGTCGGGTTGCTCAACCTCAACGTCGATCCCTCCATGAACCTGTCTGGGATCTGCCAGGATGCCCCGGGCATCGGGGCGGCAGCGGTGCGCTTGGTCATCGAAAAGCTGAATCATAACGACTTTGGCATCCCGAAGAGCCGCGTCACGCTTTTGACCGAGGGCGTCTGGCATGAGGGGAAAACCCTGGCGAAGGCCTGAAGGGAAAGTTGCCCCTCGGAGACTCTTCGCGCCGCCTTGGTTAAAAAGAAAACGCCGCAGTGCCAGAACGCTGCGGCGTTTCTTGTACCGTCTGCCTGCCCACCAGCAGGCGAACGGTCGTGATTGCCAATGCGCGGGTTCAGGCCCGGCGACGCCGGAAGATGACCACGACGCCGAGCGCACCGGCCAGGAGCGCCACAGTCGAGGGCTCGGGAACGACCACCACCTGGAGGCCGCTCGAGAGGAAGTACGCGCTCTTGCCCGAGCCGAGGTCGTAGGCATTGGACTCGCCGACGTTGGAGACATTGGCGAGGTTTACCGTGGCGAGGCCGTCGATGAGGCTGTAGGTGCCATTGGCGGTCGAGCTGTCGAGACCGATGAGGCTTGCGATGCCAAAGCCCGTGCCAAAGGTGACGCTCGCGCCATTGACGGTGAGGGCGTCGGTGAGGTTGAAGACAAACTTGCCGCCCGCCGAGATCGACAGGCTGCTAGCGATCGTGCCCGTGCCGCCGATGGCTGCGCCCGAGGCCACCGTGACGGTGGCCGTGCTGGCGTTGGAGCCATTGATGAGCAGGGTGCCCGCGCTCACAGTTGTCGTACCGGTGTAGATATTCGCTCCGTCGAGGGTGACCGTGCCAGAGCCGACCTTGGTAAAGGTGCGCGCGCTGCCGGTTTCTCCGATATTGCCGGAGAGCGTGATGGCTCCTGCTCCGCCGAGGCTCGTATTGCCAGTCAGAGTGACCGCTCCGCCGTAGCTTGCCGCCGTTCCGCTGCTGTTGATCAATGCGCCGCCGCTGCTGATGCCGGTGCCGGTGACAGAAAGAGCCTCGGCTCCCACCGCCTGACCATTGAGATCAAGAACGGCTCCGCTGCTCACCGTCGTGCCGCCCGTGGTGCTGCCGAGGGCATTGGCATGACCGATGCGAAGCGTGCCGGCGCTCACCGTGACCGCTCCGGTGAAGGTGTTGCTTCCTCCCAGGTAGAGAATGCCGGTTCCATCGTTGGTGGCGGCGGTGCCCGAGGCATTGTAGTAGGTGGTGGAGCCCATCTTGGTGATGGTCAGGGCGCCAACGCCGTCGGCCAGGTTGCTATTGATGGCGAGGGTGGCTCCGCTGATGACGCTGGCGCGAATGGTTACGGCGTTGGTCGCGGTGAATGCGCCCGTGTACGTGAGCGTCGTGCCGGTGGAGGCGTTGCCCAGGGAGTTCACGCTGGCGAGCGAGAAAGCCCGGTCGCTGGATTGGTTGCCCGATCCGATATAGGTCAGATTTGAGGCATTCCCCATGGCGATCACCCCGGTGGTGGCATTCGTAGCATTGCCCAAGGCGCTGTTGCCGCCGCCCACATTGCCGATGGAGGTAAAGCCCACATAACCGTCGAACCTCGCCGCTCCGGTGTTGCTCATGGCCATGACGAAGGAGTTGTTGTTGTTCGTCAGGATCAGGTTGGGCGTGGTGCTGTAGGTGCCGGTCGATCCGTACTGCGAGTAGCGCGTACCGAGGATGGCGCTCGATCCGCCGCCGGTGATGAGCGAGTTGATCACGATGATCGGCACCGTCGCCGGGACGGAGGAGATGTTGCTGTTGGCGAGGAACTGGATGTTATGCGCGGCATTGCTCAGGTTGAGCGTGAGGTCCGATCCCAGGGTGATCTTCGATCCGCTGGTCGATGGCATGTAGATATTGCCGGAGAGGTCGAGCGTCGCGCCGCCTGCGTTGCCATTGACCGTCAGGATCTCGGAGGTGGTGAGACCCGAGCCGGAGGCGGTCGTATCGCCAAAATAAAGACCCTTCACCGCATAGGTGCCCGCCGTGCCCGCGGAGAGCGTGAGCCCGGCGCCGGTAGTGGTGATGGTGGAAAATTTCAGGTCCGTGGCCGAGCTCCAGGTAGGGGCCGAGAGATAGTTGGCCGAGTCGGTCCAGTCGGTCCCGGCTGTGCCGCCGGTGACGCCTGCGCCATTCCAGACATTCTGGGCCTGGGCGGCCAGGGGAGCGATTCCCAACGCCATGGCCATGGCGATCCGCTGCTTCGGAGCGGAGTGGATGAGGGTTTGGAGGAGGTTTTTCATCGTATCTGCGTTTTGGTGGGAGGTCCGTGGACCCGTTTATTCGAGGGGAACAGGGGAGGGTGAGCGTGGCGAGGGACTTTTAATTCGCATTATAGGATAATAATGCGCCTGGTTGCCTTGAGAGTTACGATTGCCGCCCGAGGAGGGGCGCATTTCTGGCAAAAGCTTGGGAACGAACGGCGTTTCGCGAATCGCTGGAGGTGGAGCTGCGAGTGAAGTGCCCGGAGACCAAGTGCCTCTTGCTAGTCTCCGCCAGTCCCGGCGGCCTTGCGGCGGCGGAGGGAGGAGGTGGCGTTGTACGGGTAAACCTCGACCTCCCTTGAAAGCGCACGGACGCGGTCCTAGATGAGGATCGCACGACATGAGATCTTCCATCATCCCCGGGCCCAATGGCTCGTCTGCCGCGGGGCGACTCTGGGAACCCGCCAGCTCAGGGCGTCTGGTTTTCGCCCTCGACAAGGACTCGCAGGCCCGCTTCCGGGCGGGGCTCGACCCGGCGGGGTTTGCCGGGGCCGACATTCGGTGGCTGGTCATGGAGGGGCTTACGGAGGAGGGCTGGCGGCAGGAGTTGCGGACGCTTAATCCCACGGTGCTCGTGACCGGATGGCGTTCGCGTCGCATTCCGCAGGGTTACCTGCCGGCGGATGAGTGTGCGCTACGCTATGTCTGTCACCTCACAGGGTCTGTCCGCGAGGTGGTGCCGCGTTCCCTCATCGAGCGGGGGGTCGTCGTGACCAACTGGGGCAACGCCATCAGCTACACCATAGCCGAGCACGCGATGCTGCTCGTGCTGGCCTCCCTGCGCAACATGCCGCAGTGGTCGCACTATATGGAGCACTGGACCCGCCGCCGCGCGCTGGCTACTCGCAGCCTGCGGGGCAAGCGGGTGGGAGTGCATGGGTTTGGCTCGATCGCCCGTGAGCTGATCGCAATGTTGCGCCCATTTGGCGCGGAGGTGGTCGCGTATTCGCATGGCGTGCCGGCGATTGTGTATCACGAGCATGCCGTGAGGGCTTGCGACAGCTTGGAGACGCTCTTTTCCCGCAGCGACATCCTGGTGGAGTGCGAGGCTCTCAACTCGTGTACGCAGGGCGTCGTCGACGAACGCCTGCTCCGGCTCCTGCCGCCGGGCGCTGTATTTGTCAATGTCGGTCGCGGTCAGGTCGTTGACGAGGAGGCGCTCGCCCGCGTGGCCGCCGAGCGCAGCCTGCGGGTGGGACTGGACGTATTCCATGACGAGCCGCCCGCCGCGGACTCCCCGCTGCGCACCCTGCCGGAAGCCATCCTTTCCCCGCACATTGCCGGTCCGACGGAGGATGCCTTTGCGTTGCTCTGGGACTTTGCCATGAAGAACATTTCCTCCTACCTGCAAGGGCTCCCTCTTCAGGGTGTCGTCACGGAGGAAATCTATGATCGTTCCACCTAGGGAGCGCCATGCCTCCCCTGCCATTTTACGGTTAATCCTAGCTCCATATTGAGACTCGATTTTCGGTGAAATAAACTTTAATATATAACCTCCCCCTCCCTCATGAACATTCGGTTCAAAGACAGTATTAGCGAGATACGCGCCTTCACGCTGGTCGAGACAGTCCTGGCGATCGGGATCGTGAGCTTTGCCTTCGTCGCCATCATGGGCATGCTGCCCTGCGGGCTGCAGGTCTTTCGCAAGGCGATGGATACCTCGATGGAGGGACAGATGGTGCAGCATATCGTGGGTCGCATCAGCCAGACGCCGTATGCGGAGATATCGCAGTACGAGGGCAACAGTTTCTGGTTTGACGATGCGGGGAATTTTGTTTCGCAGGGGAGTCCAGGGTGCATCTATTCCGCCAGCATCGCGGTCACACCTCAGCCGGTCCTGCCGGGCTCGGGGGCCAGGGCGGACGAAGGGCTGACTGGTGTGACGATCACCTTTCGGCGCATGGGCGAGGCCGCCACAGGAGCCTCGAAGACGTTTGTGACCTACATCGCGGCGAAGTCCCGAGTGTTGGCCAACTAACGTGTATTAGGCATCGTCAATAACGGTCCCGCCCTGACGGGCGGGTGAAAACGTGAGCCATTACCATCGTTTCCCACAGACCAGCAAAACCGACGGATTCACCCTGGTGGAGCTGCTGGTCGCGTGCGCGGTGCTGATGACGATCCTGGTGGTGATCTTCAATATCGTAAGCCAGACGAGCAATCTCTGGCGGAGCACGAGCTCAAAGATCACGGCCTTCCAGAACGCGCGGGCGGCTTTTGAGGCGGTGACGCGCAACCTGAGCCAGGCGACTTTGAACCATTACGTCGACTATTATGATGCCAACTGGAAGCACACCACGGGGAGCGGCGGCGTGGCTGCGAATTACGGGCGGTTTTCCGAGCTCGAGTTTGTCAGCGGCCCGGCGGTCGAGCTGCTTCCATCATCCTCTGGCAAGGTGACGCATGCCGTCTTTTTCCAGGCCCCGCTCGGGCGCACGGATGACAGCACGCTGCGCATCGAGTCGCCCGGCATGCTGAATGCGGTCGGGTATTTCGTCGAGTTCGGTCCGGCATCGACGTATAGCCAGATCCCGAAATTCCTCCAGGGCCGGACTGCGACGGATCAGCCGGGGTTTCGTCTCGTCGAGTGGGTGCAGCCTTCCGAGAAGCTGACGATTTATGATGCCTCGTACAACGCAGGCCAGCAGTGGGCGTGGTTTCAACAGGCGCTCGCAGGCAGTCCGTATTGCCGGGTGATGGCGGAGAATATCATCGCCCTCGTGATCCTGCCGAAAGGGGCGGACAATGCCGCGTTGGGGACGAAATATGCCTACGACTCCACCACCTCGACCTATGTGGAGGATCGCAGCTACCTGCTGCCTCCTCTGCTCCAGGTGACGATGGTGGCGATCGACGAGGATTCTGCGCAGCGGCTGCGCGATGTCTACGGTATGAGCCAGCCGCCGCTCGTTCCCGCCGGAGCGTTCCAGACCATCGGGGACTATGACCGCGATCTCGCGGAACTCGAGATCGTACTGGCGGGCAACCGGGGCGGCCCGCGCCTGAACTATCGCGTCTTTTCCACCACCATCAGCACAAAGGAGGGCGGATGATGCGAGTGCCTCCCTCAACCTCGCGGCGGGGTATGGCCCTCGTCATCGTGCTCGGCGCGCTGGTGCTCATCACGCTGCTGTGCGTGGCCTTTCTCGCCAGTACGAACAAGGAGCTGAGCGCGTCCAAGAGCTACGCCTCGGGGGTGTCGGCGCGCATTTATGCCGATGCCGCCGTCAATGTCGTGCTCGGCCAGCTGCGCGCCGCCACGACGGTGGACGATGCCACGCAGACGTGGACCAGCCAGCCCGGGCTGCTGCGTACTTTCAATGACCAGGGCAAGCAGACGCAGGTCTTCAAGCTCTATAGCTCCGACAAGATGGTGGATGGCTCCAGCTTTGCCCTCGCCTCGGGGGGCGTGCCATCCGACGTGCCCGCGTGGACTTCCTCCACCAGCAAGGCCCAGCTGCCGTGGAACTCCTCGCCCGGCGTCTACACCGACCTGAATGCCCCCGTCACCATTGATAAAAAGCCCAGCTACCCCATCCTCAACCCCGGCGGCCTCCAGGCCGCCACGCGCGTCCAGGGCTTTGATGTCGCGGCCAATTACGGCCTGCCCGATTCGGACGACCTCGATGGAGATGGCAATACATCGGAGATCGGCCAGATCCCCATGCCGGTGCGCTGGCTCTACGTGCTCAAGGACGGGAGCCTCGCCACAGCCGTCTCCGCCGGGACCAAGGCCGTGCGGCTCGTACTACCCAATGGAAACACGGTGCCGGACAACAATCCGCCCGTGGCGAGGTTCGCCTTCTGGGCCGATGACGACACCTGCCGCCTGAATATCAACACAGCCTCCGAGGGAACCTTCTGGACGCTCCCGGTCATCGCGGGCGCGGATGATTCGCTCAGTTCGGGGCAAGTCAATGCAGGCGAGTACCAGCGGTATCCCGGTCATCCGACGGCGACCTCGCTCAGCCCGGTGCTGGATTTCCTGACGACGAACCAGTCGGATCTTACGAATTTCATCTACTCCATGTCGCCGCGCATCGCCGGGCGGGGATCGCAGGCCGGCAGCCGGGTCATCGGCTCTGGTTTCCCGGTCGAGAATGACAATGACAGGCTGTATGCCAGCGTCGACGAGCTGCTCTTCCTGCCAAAGTACAATGGCGGGACGGGGCAGCGCTATCGGATGACGACGCAAAACATGAAGGCTCTCAAGGAAGACGAGCTGGATTTCAAGTTCACCGGCACCTCCCAGACGAGCATGGCCGGGAGCCCGTACTCCTTCAGTTCCGACTTCGCACTCGATCCCGACCGCCTCGAGTTGATCCGGTTCTTTCTCACCGTGGACAGCAACGCGCCCGAGATCAATCTCTTCGGAAAGCCGCGCGTGAGCTTGTGGCCGATCGACACGCGTTCAGATCACCAGGGCACTTACGATCACCTGCTGGCCATGTGTTCCACCCTGGACAGCAGCATCTATTACTTCCAGCGGCAGAACCCCGCCAGCCGCACCGACGACTACGACAAGATCACACGGAACCAGACGCTCCTCACCTATCTCGACAGCCTCACGGCGACGCCGATCCCCGGCATCGGCGGCAGCTTTTCCTCGAAGTACCCTCTTGCCGACCGCGAGCAGCTTCTCACCTCGATCTTTGACTGGGTGCGCACCGTCAATCTCGGTTACCGCGACAAGCTTGGCTCGGTGAAACCCTACGCCTGGGAGAAAAACGCCGCCGCGGATGGCACGATCAGTCCGCCGGGGTTGCCAGGCAGCGGACAGGTGCTGCCGATCAAGATCGGCTCGACAAGTGGCTACGGACGATTCCCCACGCTGTCAAAGGGCGCGCTGGCCATCATCCGGGAGGAGGAACTGGTCGGCCAGCCGACACCCACCCAGGTGACAGTGAAATACCGGGCGGTCTTCCTCATGGAGACCTATGTGCCGATGATGGGGTTTGCTGGGTATGTGCCGGATTACCAGATCGCGGTGAGCGGGCTGGCGGGAGGATTTGACGCCGTGACCGAGGTGCCGTCCATCAGCGGCTCGACGATCGTCACGCCGCTTTCCTTCACCAACGGCTCCATCGAGGTCAACGTGCCCGCCAACGTCGAGCCCTTCACCGGCCGCGCCTGGGGCGGCACACAGGGATTCAACACCCTTTTCCTCTACAGCGACCCAGGGTCGAACTATCAGCTCTCGCCACGCACGATCGAATCGAGCGACAGCCTGAAAGGCTACCCCTTTGTTTCGGCGCAGTTTCAGGTGATCTATCCGAAGACGAACTCCTCGGGTGCGGCGGTCAAGGATACGATCCGGGTTGGGCTCCGCCCGGCAGGGGGTGGGGCATCGCATACCGTGTCGGTGAAGCTACAGGACATGGGAGGCGATACGATCACATCCTACGATCTGCCCTTCCCGGAGTTTGGACCGCTCGACGGAGCCTTCATCGGCGATACTGATGCGGCAGCGGGCGACGTAAAGATTGCTCCCACGCTCCAGACCCGCGTCAATCAACTCGCCGACGCCTGCAAAATCTCCAAAACCACCAGCGACAAAGACAGCGAAATGAGTTGGACGATGAAGAAAAACGTCATCGGTTCGGTCGACGTGATCCGCGGCCTGGAGCTGGACCACGGCGACCTGCGCCTGCTCGCCCTAGCCGGTACGACACCGGCGAACAAGTTCGTACCCCACAAGGACTATGCCAATACGGCCTACCCGCAGGCGCATTCGCTGCTCGGTGCGGCGGGACAGGTTTGGGCCACGTCCAATCTCGGCAACACATCGCCGACTGCGACGAAGGCCATCCGCCGCGGCACGCTGGTCAATGGCACGGCCACGACATTTTCCTCAGGCACGCCGCTGAACTATGTCCCGCAGGCGCCGAGCCAGATGACGAGCGTGCCGGCTCCCGGGGATTTCACCACGAGCCTGGCCTCGGAGGGCGACGGCCCTGCCATCCTGAAAGCGGATGAGGGAAACTCGAGTTTCCTCGGCTTTAACTGGGGCCAGAGCGTCCGCATCCCCTACCAGAATCAGCTCTTCCCGTGGGACGACAACTTGACCCTGGCCTTCTCACCGAACCGGCAGGTCGCCTCGGCGGTGCAGCTCGGCACGCTTCCCTCGCGAGCGGGGTCCAACACGCCTTGGGAGACGCTCCTTTTCCGCCCCGACATCGCGCCGGTGGCGCATCCCGGCGCGGCCTCCCCGGCGGACAGCGCGCTGCTCGATCTTTTCTGGATGCCGGTGGTCGATCCCTACCCGATCAGCCGCACATTCTCCACTGCGGGCAAGGTCAATATGAACTGCCAGATCGCTCCCTTCACCTACATCGAGCGGACGACTGCCCTCATGGGCGCGCTCAAGTCGGTGCGTGTATTGGCTTTTCCAAAGGAACACGCCGGGTACTACAAGTGGTCCGGCTACACGGTGGACGCGTCGAAGAGCCGCTGGGCCATCTCGTACCTCTACGATGTCGATGCGAGCCAGACGCTGCTTTTCTTCAAGGAGCGCTTCGCCGACAGCGACCCGAGCAAGGATGTCTTTCAGTCGGCCTCGGAGATCTGCTCGGTCCCCCTTGCGCCGAAGCAAAACACGAGCAGCGTGATCGGCACGGGGCACGCCGAGAACCCTCCCAGTCATCCGATCAGCTCCGTTAATATCGCGGGAGCCAGCGATGCCGGGAGTTTGCGCGCGGCCATCAAGAGCTTCTGGGCGAAGAACTCCCTTACCGGCGACAATGCCTGGGAGGCACCTTATAACAACCTCTACCCGCGCCTCACCACCCAGTCGAACACCTACACCGTCTACGTGAAAGCCCAGACCATCCAGGTCGCGCCGGATACCTCGCTCGGCAATATACCCGAGAGCCGCCTGCGCGTGACTGGAGAGTATCGCGGCTCCTACGACGTCGAGCGCTATCTTGACTCGACCGACACCTCGATCCCCGATTTTGCCCAGGCCGCGAATTTTTCGAAAACGATCTATCCGTACTATAAGTTCCGGATCAAGTCCTCTCGTCAGTTCCTCCCCCAATGAAACGGCCGGCCTCCATCCGAAAATCCAGCGACACGGCTTTCTCGCTGGTCGAGTTGCTGACGGTGATCGCGATCATCGGCATCCTCGTCGCCGTCACCATTCCCTCGCTGAGCGGGCTCTCGTCCTCCACGGAGCTGAATATCTCGGGCGACCAGATGGTCGATACACTGAACCTTGCCCGGCAGTCCGCCGTGAGCGCAAACCGCCCGGTCGAGGTGCGATTCTACGAAGTGCCGCGCTCGGCTGATGCATCGCTAGCCTATCGGGCGATGGGTATCTATCTTCTGGGTGATGACGGCCCCTCTCCGCTCGGGCGCCTGGCCTATCTCCAGAACAGCATCGTCATGTCGGAGACGGATGCATTCGGCACGCTGCTAAGCCAGCTTTCCCCGGGACAGACCAACCTCCCTGCCATCGACCGCAGCAAACAGTTCAACTACCGCTACTTTGTCTTCCGCCCCGATGGCAGCGCCAGCCTGCCGAGCCTCACGAAGCAGGGCGACACCTGGCACGTCATGCTTTACGACTCGCGTCGCCCGCCGACCGGGCAGACGCCGCCGGACAATTTTGTGACCGTGCAGTTGATCCCGGAGACGGGCCGCACGCGGACGTTTCAACCCAATAGCCGCTGATCTTTGTGGATGCCTCAAATTTGCCGAGTGGCCCCTTATATCCGATAACCTGCCAACCTTTTCTCATTCCATGCGCAAACTAGCTTTCCTCCTCCTTCTTCTCTGTCCCGGTGTGCTCCTCGCCCAGGCCGCAGAGGTTGAACTCAAGAACGGGACGTTCCAGCTCGGCGCGGACGGCCTGCCCATTGACTGGAAGGCTTATCCGCCGCCCAACGGGTCGGGAACGATCTTTGAAGCGGCTCCCGACGGCGGGCTTGTGATTATCGATGCCGACAAGGCTAATGGCGTCGGCGCGGGCCAGTGGATCACTGTCGACCCGGGCTACAAATACCGGGGCGTCCTGGAGACCACGGGCGGAACCGGAGGGGTGTTTTTTTCCCTTACCTTCACCACCAAGATTCCGTCGAAAGCCGGGCAGATGAGACAGTGCCAAGTGGGTGAAGTCCAGAAGTGGGTGGAGGCGGGAGAGACCGGAGTGATCGAGGGAATCACTCCGCTTGAGGCCACCAAGGCATGGCTCTGGATCTACAGTCCTACCGCGGCCAAGACCGACGCACGCGTGGTGATCAAATCCGTGAAGGTGGAGGATCTTGGCGCTGTTCCCGCGGAACAGGTCCCCGCCGCCGTCGCGGCGCCGGAGAAGAAGTAGCTTCGGGGGAGGCGAGAGCGCCCTGGATGTCGGGAGCGGTGGTGCCTTCCTCCCAGAAGCCGTCGAGCATGATGGTCTTCGGGCTGTCGGGCACACCGCGTTCGTTCCGGTAGATCTGCGCCACCACGGAATCCACGGCGGCGGAGCCGATCATCTGCCAGTTCTGGTTCAGACCGGAAAAACTCGGGTGGCTGTCGGAGGGCACCGACACGCAGGCAAAGGCGATATCCTCCGGCACGCGCAGCCCAAGCTCGCGAAGCCAGAAGTGCAGGCCGTCATGGCCCACGACGACATCGGGCTGGTGCTTGTCCAGCCAGGTCTTTAGCGGCGCGGCTGTGAGGTCGGCGAGAAAGACGGGTACGCGCTGCCGGGCCGGGATGCGCAGGTGGTAGCCCGCCATGCAGGAGGACCAGTAATGGTTCACCTTGTCATCGACCAGAGGCTCGATGGCGAGGCCGATGCGCTTGTAGCCCTTTCGCTCGAGATTTTCGATGACGAGTTGCAGGCCCTGGTATTGATGCGGTGTGACCTTGTGAAAGTGCGGGCTGAGCACGGTGTTGCCAAGCGCGGCGGCGCTCCAGTGGGAGCAGTCCATACCATCGAGATTTCCCGCCTGACGCAACGGGGCGAGGATGACACCCTGGATGTTGCGCGAGCGAAGGACCTGCTCGAGTCGACCCTTGCGGGATCCGTGCTCGTCGAGCGAGAAGACATCGACGAGGAAGCCCAGCTCGCCCGCCCGCTTGATGATGCCGCGATGCGCCATCTCGATCATGCGGTGGGCGTTGAGCTTCTTGCTGTCGTCGACGAGGAACCCGAGATTGGCCTGGTAGGAGATCGGACGCGACGACCGGATGTGGGTCATCAGGCTCGCCACCATGGGATTTGACCGGTAGCCGAGCCGTTCGGCGGCCTCCTTGACCTTTTGCCGGGTGGGAGCCGAGATCCGCGGGTGGTTGCGCAGGGCGAGGGAGACGGTCATCACGCTCACCCCCGCCTCGGCGGCGATGGTTTTCATCGTCGGCATGACTGCGCTCACCCCATCATCGTTTCAGCAATCGTCGGAGTTAACAATAAACTTCACCTTACTTGCCCGCCTGCTTGGCCGGGTCGACCGCATCGTGCGGGATGGACTTGTCGCCCATGCGGAACTCATCGAAGTACGCGATCGCGCCGCTCTCCTCGCCTTTCCACGTTCCAGCGCCCTTGTAGATGCCCATCTTGAAGAACGGTCCGCTCGTCTTGTCCTCAAACCACGTGGGGCCGGTGTAGTCGACCACCAGCTTGCCGTCTTTCCAGAGCTTCAGGTATCCGCCGCCGCTCTTGGGCGACTGCCAGTTTACCTCCATCACAAAGTCGACCCACCGGCCGAGATCGGGCTCGATCGGACCGAAGAGAAAATGTTTCACCGCGGCATTGTCCGTATCGCCGTCCTGGTATCGCAGGAGGAAATCCCAGGTGCCCTTGGAGACGGTGAGGCAGGTCGGAGGGCCGGGAGGGTTGATGACGTATTCCTTGCCGCTGCCCCAGGTGTGCCACTGCGTGATGATGCTGAACCACGAGTTGCCGTCGAATTCCTTCGGCAGGTAAATGCTCCAGCCGTACTTGAACTCGCCATAGGGCTGGCTGCGCGGTCCGGTCACCTCCGTGCGATGCTGGTCATGCGTGAGCATCACCTTCATCGCGTGCTGGCCGGAACGTACGGGTTCGGGCGCGCTGACGACCTCCTTTTTGCCGCCCTCCTGGAGACGCACTTGTGAGAAGTCGCCGGTCTCAAAGTCGATCTTCGCCACTGTCCCAGGCTGGATCATGCTGTCGGGATGGTCTCGGCCATGATCATTGCGCGGCTTCGGCGTGGGACCGGCGGCTGCGGCGGAGGGCAGCGGCGTGGGAGCGGGGCCGGAACCGGTCTTTTTCAGCGACACGGATTTGATCGTCACATCGCACTTCCCGATTTTCGGACAATACAGCATGAGCCGGGCCTTGGTGGCTCCAGCTGGCGCGACGGCCTTGAGCTCCGTCACGCCATCCTTGGCTGGCAGCGAAATCTTGGCTTCCCCGATTTTGACCTTGTTCATGTCTCCCTCGCGGGCGGGAACCTTCGGGACAAACACCATCAGGAACATCACGTTGCCCGTGCCCTCCAGGTCGGCCTTGGCGGTATATTCGTCGCCGGGATTCACATCCACCCACTGCGCGAGACCGAGGCCGACACCCTCGCTGTTATCGGTAAATTTCAGCGCGCCGCCGTCGACCTTGATGACGGTTGTCGTGCCATCGCCGCCGGGAGCGGGCTTCCACCCATCGGGCAGCCCATCGCCATCGGCGTCCTTGAAGTCCGGGTTGGTGATCGGGACATCCACGGCCTGGGCGCGCGCGGAGCCGGGCAGGAGTGTGATACCGGCTGCCAGAGAGGCAGCCATGACGAATCTTAGGGAGGAGTGAACAATCATTGGCCGAGACTTACGGCAACCTCATCACGATATGCCAATGGATGATAGGTTTATCAGTAAACCGGAGTTTGGTTTCCGGGTTTACGACTAAACCTTTGGCCGCATTGTCGACCTGTCGCACTGGGACTTTGCTTTGTCGAAAACAACCAAGAAAGGCACCCCGTGGAAATCCATCTCCCCACCCACAAAGTCATCTGCTCGGTCTCCCTGCTGCTGGCCTCTCTCGCTGCCGTTCAGGCTCAGTCCACCTGGGACTACGGCGCGTCTCCGGATAAAAACTGGTCGACCAATACCAACTGGTCCACCGACGCCAGCCCTGCCGGCACGGCCGTGATCTTTGGCAATACCGGCACGACGGCCAACTCCACGACGGTAGGAAATATTGTCGACACAAGCTTCACTGGAGGGAATGCGCTTTCCTCGTTGTCGTATAATCAGACGGCCACGTCCGCCACGGACTGGCAGGTGACGCAGATCGGCGCCGGACAGAGTCTCAGTGTGAACGGAGCCTTCACGGTCGGCGGCTACACGAGCGGGAATAATTTCACGCAGACGGCCTTCACCGGCGGAGGAACCCTCAATATCAACGCTCCCTCGTCGAGTTTTCTCGTGTCGAATGGCTCCAACACCAGTGGAGGAACAGGCAATGCGCAGGCGCGGGCGGTATTGGATCTTTCGGCGCTCTCCACCTTTACCGCCAATGTGAGCAGCTTCGGCGTAGGCTCCGGTCTCGGAGCGGGATACGGCACCCTGTATATGGCGGATACGAGCACCATCACGGCGAGCAGCTTTACCAGTGGCGGCAGCGCTTCCATTTACAACGGGAACGTCTCAAATACGATATATCTCGGGACGACGACCACGCTGAATGTCGGAACGCTCTCGCTGGCGGGAACCCGTACGTTTGGCCTGGTAAAGTTTCGTCCAGCCTCGTCGGGCGGGGCGAATCCCTCCGGAGTGACCGGAGGCACCATCAAGATCCGCGGTGCGGATGGTGTGAGCGGGACGGCCATGCTGGTCGGCGGATGGACCGGAGCGTTTGCCTCCAATGGCAGCAGTATTGTCGATTTCACCGGCGGCACGGTCGATGCCAGGGTGACGACCCTGAAAGTCGGTACGACCACGACTAACAACAATGCGAACGCTGTCTCGGCCATCCTGACCGTCGACGGTGTGGGCAGTGTATTCAGCGCCTCCGGGCAGGTCACCGTGGGCGAAGCGACGGGGGGCACGAATGGCACCCTGAGCGGCATCCTCAATGTCACGGGCGGAGCATCCTTCGCGGCGGATGCCATCCTGCTCGGCAATCAGACTGCTGGCGCAATCGCGACGAATGGCACGCTCCGGGTCTCGGGAGCCAATTCCTCCGTGACGGTGAGCAACAATCTCACCATGGGTTCCCGTGCGGGTACTGCGGCGGTCAGCGCCACGGTGGAGGTGTCAGCGGGCACCTTGCTCATCGGCGGAAATCTTGCCGAAGGCAGCGGAGCAGCCAATGTAAACTCCACGGTGAATCTCAGCGGCGGCACCCTCGACCTCACCCATGGCAGCATCTCCGTCGATACCTTCAGCTTCACCGGAGGCACGCTGAAGAATGTGGCCTCCTTCTCCGCCTCGGCCACGGGCGGGCTGAGCCTGCTCAACAGCTCCTCGCTCGAGTTCGGCATCGATGCCAGCTTTGCCACGCTGAGCCTGACTGGCCAGCTCAGCCTGAGCGCCGCGTCAAACCTCCAGCTGAGCCTTGCCAATGGCTACACGCCCGGCGCGAGCTTCCTCCTCGTGAGCAATGATGCCGCCGAGGCGGTCAGCGGCGTCTTTGGCACGATCAATGGCGCGGCTTTTGGAGCTGGCAATACATTCACCCTGACTAATGACCAGGGCTCCTTCCAGTACGAGCTCTCCTACACGGGCGGCGATGGCAACGATCTTGTGATCACCGCCGTGCCGGAGCCCGCGGTCTGCGCCCTTGTCGCGACCGGTCTCGCCGGCCTGCTCTGGCGTCGCCGGGCGGCTCGCGCCGCGTAGTCTCGATGGGAACGCCCGGCGGCGCGGGGAGGGTTTACGGGTATACATGGCGGGTCGTTGCCGCTCGCGCCGGGATGCGGCAGGATCGCTCCGCGCTGCCGAGCCTCCCTCCCACCCAGAATCCCTAAATCCATGTCTGCCATCTCACCGGAACCTGCCGCCACCGCCAAGCCTTGCCCGCTGCCGCAAAAGACCTGGCGCGTGGGCACGCTGGTTTATACCTCCGGCGGGCTGGTTGCGCTCTTCAGCTTTCTCATTTTTGGAGACTTCGCGCTCTCCATGCGGGATCGCTCGGTTTCGCCGATCGTTCACTGGTACCTTAACCACCTCCAGGTACCGAACTATCTTTACGCGCTCCTCCTGAGCTCGTTCCCCGCAGCTCTCGCCCTGGTCCTCTGCCCGATCATCAGCTTCAAGTCCGACCGCCTGCGCTCGCGCTGGGGGAGGCGCATCCCGTTTCTCATCATCACGACGCCTCTCGCGGCGGCGGGAATGATCGGCCTGGGCATCACGCCGCACATTGCGCGGTGGGTGCACAGCCATTTTCCCAACGAGAGCGAACTGCTCGTCACGCTGGTGTGCTTTGGGGTCTTCTGGGCGCTCTTCGAGTTTGCGGCCATCGCGGGCGGGGCTGTCTTTGGCGGCCTGATCAATGACGTCGTGCCGCGGGAGATGGTGGGCCGGTTCTTTGGCCTGTTTCGCGCCATCAGCCTCATCGACGGAATGATCTTCAACTACTGGCTGATGGGCAAGGTGCCCGGCCATTTCACTCTCATCATGGTGATCATCGGGCTTTACTACGGTGTCGCCTTCACCTGGGTGTGCCTCAAGGTCAAGGAAGGCGACTATCCGCCGCCGCCATCCGTTCCGGCGCCGGATTCCGGGCCGGGAGAAGGGGGAGGATTTCTCGCGAGCTTCTTCGGCAGCTTTGCGACGTATTTCCGAGAGTGTTTCTCCAACTCCTACTACATCTCCATTTTTGTCATGATGATGGCGGCGGGGCTCTCCTTTGGACCGGTCAATACTTTTGCCATTCCCTACGCGGCCAGTCTCGGCATCTCCATGGACACGTATGGGAAGTTCCTCGCGTTGACCTTTTGCATTTCGCTCGTGCTGGCGTATCCTCTGGGGTGGCTGGCCGATCTGGTCCATCCCCTGCGTCTCGCTATCGGTGTCCTTGTCCTTTATGTGATCGTCACCGGCTGGGGCGTGTTCTTTGCCAGGTCCGCCGGAGCTTTCCTTTTCGCCTGGGTGGCTCATGGAGTGATCTCCGGGTGTTACTTTACGAGCGCGGCTTCGCTGGGCCAGCGGTTGTATCCGAGTTCGCGTTTTGCCCAGTTTGCCTCGGCGGCGACCATCGTGGGTGCGCTCGTCGGGATGGCCTTTACCCCCGCAGTGGGCCTGTTGATCGACCAGACGGGCCGCGCCTATCGGTACACGTTTGTCATCGGCTGCCTCACGGCCGTGCTCGCCCTCGTTTGTGCGGCGCTGGTTTATGTCAGGTTCATGAAGCTCGGCGGCCCGAAGTACTACACTGCGCCCGAGTAACCCGCCCTGGCTGACAGGATGGCCGCCTGGCTGGTCATGGCGGCCTGGTGGCTCGGTTTGCTTGGCATGTTTTTCGGGCTGTTGGTCGGAGCACTCGCCTTTTCCGTGGCGATGCCTTGCCGCGACGTCCTGACAGATGACGCGCTGAAGATTCAGTGGGGATGGGATGAAGAGCCCATTCCGCTCAGCCGGGTGCTGGGGGCGCGGTTGTCCCGCAGCATCGGGAGCGCCCAGGCCTTGTCCTCCAGCCGAGTCAAGGTGCTGCTGGATCACGGAAGCGTGATGATCTCTCCTCAGGACCGCGAGGGATCCACCGAGAATCGGCTGTCCCGGTTGCCGAAGGCATGTGCCGGGCGGGGCGGAGGCGGGGCAGGAGACTCGGGCCGACCGTGCTGCCTTGAGCGGTTCTTCACGGCCTGCCCCGATGGGTGGGAAACACGGGGATATTTCGGCCCATGCGCGCCGGAAGGATCACGCCGCTCCCGGCTTGCGGGCGAGGCTGATGATCAAGAGAAGGACGAGGATGAGCAGGATGACGTTCAGCACGAGGGACGCCCAGGTGATGGCGGGGGAGAGAGGCTTGAGCGATGCCGACCACGTCAGAACCTTGTCAGCCAGAGTCGGCTCGATGCGGGCCTGGGTGATGCCGAGTTCCCTCATTTTTTCGGTGAGGAGGTGGGCGCGTTTGGCGGGAGCCCACAGGGCCCAGTAGACCTCGTTGCCGCTCGGGTTTTGGTAAACCGTGGCGCTTATGAGGGTGTCGCCGATCTCCAGCTTTTCCTTGTGAATGCGGAAGAGCTCCTTCTTGCTCAAGCCGCCGAGTACCCAGTAGCCGAGCCCGGGGTTTGGAATATAGAGGTCGCGGCTAAGGTTGCCAGCTTCGCGCTCATTGTAGATGGGGACGTTGCTTGAGGACAGCTTGTTCCAGTAGGCATCGGCCTGCCCGGGGTTGGACCACGGGATGAAGAGCTTCTCCCGCTCGGCTGTCTGGGCCGGATCGACGCTGCTCGGGATGAGGGCCTCCGCAAAGGAAAGCAGCGGAGCGAGGGCGAGAAAGAGGAGGGCGAGGCGGGTTTTCACGGAAGCTGGCTTTGAGGCGGTGGCTAAGAATTGCGATTTCGCTAAGGGAGGCGTGACGAAGGTTGGCGTTATCGCTATGCCAGAGGGAGGTCAACACCTTTTCCAGGCCCATGAAAGCGATGTGTTACTCTGCGAGAGATGTCCGCCCGGGGAGACGCCGGGGGCTCTCCGGGTTTCTCGTGATCGTCCTTGGGATGGCATGGCCGCTTGTCGCGACGAAGGCCGAGGAAAGCCCCGAGCTGGAGGCGCATCAAAGGGAGGTGTCGCTCGTTGGCGACGGCGTATCCCTGTTCACAGCCTGGGGAGGCAGTACGGATGCTCCGCCGGATGACATGGGCTGTCCGCCATGGGTGAAAACCGGCAACCGCCGATATATCTGGCATGTCGAGGGGACGGAGATCTGCGAGGGAGGAAGGATTCCCACAGACCCGGACGACGGAGCGGTGACGACGGAGGAGATGTTGATCGTTTCCGACTCCGTGCCAGGGTCGATTTCGATATCCGTCAGTCTTCAGGAGGAATGGCGGGACAGTGGCGAGAATCCTCGCACGATCTACTGGCCGGAAGCGCCGGAGCCGACGCCGTAGAAGGATGGCCAAATCGATCGTTCCCGACCGCAAATGAAAAAACCTCCGGCAGATATTCCCATGAAAAGCCGTTTCATCCGGCTGGCGTGCAGTCTTGGGTTTCTCTTCTGCATGCCGATGCCATTCGCCCATGCCGGGGAAGGCGGAAGGGTCATACGCGGCGTGGTGCTGAATGTGGATGGCTCGCCCGCGGCGGGGCGTCAGGTCAGCCTTGTCGGCCTGTCGCGAGGAGCGATGAGGATCGACATGGAGGAGAGGGGTCTTGAGGGATGGGATTTCACCACCGACAAGGATGGAGCGTTCATGGCGTCCTTGGATGGTGCGGGCCGACGAGATCTCGAGGACACGCGGCCGGGTCCGGGAAATTATGTCTTTATCGTTTTGCCTTCCGATTCTGATGCCGGAGCGGTGTCTCCGCATCTCCTGAACTACGATGAGCGCCCTTCTTGGTACGGCGAGGAGAGCAAGGACTGGGGGCCGTATCTACTGGTGCCCCCATCGGGTATGGACCTCCGCCTCCAGATCATGAAGGGCGTAACGCTCAAGGGACGGGTGGTAAAGTATCCCGAAGGAAAGGAGCCGATGGCAGGCTTGGGGGTAAACACATTCCATGATCTGTACGCCGAGACCCACACCGGACGGGGCGGTGAGATTTTTCTCCACAGCGCCGTGACCGATGCCCGGGGGAATTTTGAAATCTCCCATATCTATCCCTCAAAGTTCTTTGTCAGCCTGTGCTGGGATTATGGAAATCGCGGGGGTACGTGGGATGCGACCTGGCTGAAAACGAAGACGGGAGACGGGAGATGGAGGTTTGATGCTGTGGATGGACAGGCTCCCCAGGCGGGGCGAGAAGTTGTCCAGATGGAGATCATGGCGGCGGAGAAACCGATGTTTCGGTACAGTGGGAGAGTGAAGGACGTGTCAGGCGGCCCGGTCGCCGGGGCTGAGGTGACATTTGGCATGTCCTATCACAAGGCTCCTCGCACGTGGGCAGATTTTCATCATTATGAGAGTACCGTAACGAAGCCGGATGGCTCCTATGAGATTTTCCTGCCGACACCATGGGTGCTGGGAATGGACGTTAAAACTGCCGGTTATGAGCGGGCGGACAGGTGGGACCCCGACTATATCCCGTCCTATACACCCGGTGCCTACAACTTTTTGCTGAAGCGCACATCCGCTGAGAAATGAGTTGCTGCCTCACCTTGCCTGGCTTTGTGAGATCCGGTAGATCTGCGGTGAAACGATGAACAACAGCGCCGCCCAGCTTTCCCTCGATCCAGCAGCACTCACGGCGTTCGTGGCGTCGCTCTCGGCGCTTCCGACGGATGAGATTCGCAAGGCGAAGTCGCTCTTCATCCGCAATGCGATTGCAGATTACCAGATGAGCCGAAAGTCCCTCCGAGTCATGGTGGTGATGATGGGTGTCCTTAGCATTATTCCGATTTTCCTCATCGTTTTTATCCCCACTTTTATTAGCTATCGAGCTCTGAAGGAAAATGGCCGCCAGAAAATTCTCAACGCGCTGGAGGTCTGGAGATCGGACCTCGGGAGCGACTATGAAGAATTGATCGGCGCGTTGGACGAGGCATAGCGCCGTCAGATATTGCCTATTCCAGCATGATCGCGCGGAAGGACGCGATTTCCTCGGGCGTGATGCCGATTTTCTGGAGGTAGGCTTCGATCTTTTTGTGCAGCGGGTCGCCGGGCGCGCCGAATTGGTCGAATCCTCCAGCCAGGGCGTCGAACATCTTCTCGTACTTGAAATAGCTGTTGGCGGTGATCTCCCAGTCTTTTTCCAGATCGTCGGCTTTCACACCGAGGACGCCGTTGAGGACATAGGCGAGCGCGCCGGTGCGGTCCGCTCCGGCGATGCAGTGAAACTCGATGGGGTAGTTGGCTCGGTCACAAAAGAGGCGGAAGTTTTTCGCCATCGCTTCCGGGCCCTCGCCGAGGCAGTTGCCATCCTGTCCGAAGACCTTGCCGTAGGAGAGCGACGAGTGGTGGACCCAGTTCACGGCGGGACCGGCGGGCGATTCCTTCATGGTGGCGACTTCGCCGGGTCCGCGCAGGTCGAGGTCGGTTTTCCAACGCAGGATGTCCTTGATATAGGCGACGCCTTCCGGTGAGAGCTTGGTTTCCCCGATGCGGAAATCCTCGATGCGCTCCTTCTTCCACTTCGTTCGATCCCAGTCGAAGTCGGGGCTGTTGGCATTGAGCCCGGCGGAGCGGTAGATGAGTCCCTGCCGGATCATGCGGCCATCGAGCCCGACGCGGCCCCCGAGGTCGCGGGCGTTTTCGATATTGGGAATGGTGAGCAGGCGCGGGGCGAGCGGGTCGGAGTGAAATCGGCCGGTCTTTGAAATGGCTGGCTGGCCGCTGGCATCGAGTCCCTCGACTTTCCAATAGTAGGTTTTCCCGATGAGGAAATTTGCGATACGGGCTTCGTTGGGAGCCGCGTCTTTATCGGCAGGCAGGGCGAGGGCCGGAGAGGGCGCGGAGAAATCCTCCTTTTCCGAGATGAGCACCCGGAAGGGGCCGTGCTCGCCCGCGGTGCAATCCCAGGTGAAGGCGTAGGGCTGGGCGTTGCGGACCTTGTTGAGCGCCTTGCGTTTCTCCGCATCGCTGAAAAACTCGCGCCGCTGCTCCTGCGGCATGTCGAGGAAGGAGCGAAGCTCGGGGGCGATCGTCGAGATGGTGGCCTCGGAGGCGGGAGTCTTCAGGATGATCTCGGCGGACAGCAGCCCGGGAAGGGCGCAGGCCAGCGCGAGCAGGAGCGTACGACTTTTCATCGTGCCGGATTGTCGGGACTTCCCGGCACGGGGTAAAGGGAGGATTTGGCGACTTGCATTGGCGACCGTCGGCTTCTTCAGTATGGAGCCATGAACGCCATCAAAAGACCCGCTGCGCTTGGGATGATCGGTGTGATTTTCATTTTTTCGGGCTGTGACAAACCACGGGTGACCCAGCGATTCCCTTTAGCCAGTGGCGTTTCAATAGACATCTTGGAGGAGACGGAGTGGGAGTATTCACCAAAGCTCCTCTACACGGTGCGAGAGCACGATGCAGTGCGCGTGCAGCCGACGTTTTTCGACGTGGTGGGGAGTGAGGAATTACGGATGATGGATTCAGGCAAGGTGGTGGTCGGCTTCGTGCGGACATCCGAGCCATCGAGCGTGGTCATCCTGTTCGACCAGAGGACAAGGGAAAGCTGGCCCGGGGGACCGGCGGGCGAGTCCCGTGAGGAAGCTCACGAACGAGGCGAACGAATGCTTGGCGTCCTCCGAGAAGCTTTTCCTCACGAGGGACTTATTCTCAAAAACTAGTGATTATTAAAAAAACGGATTCGCTGTGGTATAGCTCGTGAGCCATGGGGCAATGTATTACCTGAGATCCGATGCGCAAATTGCGGTGTATTGCCTGAGTGGCGCTTGCTGAGTTTGACAAACTCGGTAGTGTGAAAGAGTCGAAACGGCATGCGCGTCCGAGATCAGAAAAGGATGCCGTATCTTTGGTAAAACAACCCACCAAGACGGAACGACGGTTAGACGCCTTGATATGACCGAGTCCCGTATGCCTGAAGATGCGCTTTCTCCTGTCGGAGATGGGCGCGAAGTGGAAACCGCTGCGCGCGTTCGCGCGGAGGACCAGTTTCGCCGGAGCGAAGAGCGGTATCGCATGCTCTTCAACTCGATTGACGAAGGGTTTTGTGTTTTTGAGATGATCTACGACGCGGAGGGAGCTCCGGTCGACTACCGCTTTCTCGAAGTGAACCCGGCCTTTGAACAGCACACGGGTCTCGCCGATGCGGCGGGAAAGACGATTCTGGAGCTGGTGCCAAACCACGAAAAGCACTGGCACGAGATCTACGGGAAGGTCGCGGCCACGGGTGAATCCGTACGCTTTGAGGAGCGCGGCGAAGGGCTGGCGAGGTGGTTCAGCGTGTATGCCTTTCGTGTTGGAGCGCCGGAGGAGCGGCGCGTGGCGGCGCTCTTTACCGACATCACCGAGCGCAGACGCGCCGAGGAGGAGCTCGCCGAGGCGCATCGCCGCAAGGATGAATTTCTCGCCATGCTGGCACACGAGCTGCGCAGTCCGCTCGCTCCCCTCGTCAACATGCTCCATGTCCTCCAGCACTCCGAGGCCGATGGCGATCTGGTCCACCAGGCGACGGAAACGATGGAGCGGCAGCTCGGGCAGATGGTCCGGCTGGTGGATGATTTGCTGGATGTGAACCGCGTCGCCCGCGACAAGCTCGTCCTGCGCAAGGAGCGGGTGGAGTTGGCCCCCATCATCGAGCAGGCGCGCGAGGTATGTTGTCCGCTGGCGGAGCGATTGAGCCATGAGATCGTCGTGCAGATGCCGACCGAGCCTGTGTATCTGCTGGCGGACCGCGCCCGGCTGACCCAGGTCTTTAGCAACCTTCTGAACAACGCGTGCAAGTACACGGATGCCAGCGGCCAGGTCTCCCTGAAGGCCTGGACGGAACGGGACGAGGTCGTGGTGAAGGTCGCCGATACGGGCGTGGGCATCCAGCCCGACCAACTGCCTCACATCTTTGACATGTTTGCCCAGGTGAACAAATCGCTGGAGCGCACGGAGGGAGGGCTGGGCATCGGGCTCACGCTCGTGCAGTCGCTGGTCGAGATGCACGGCGGCTCGGTGGAGGCATTCAGCGAAGGGCTGGGCAAGGGGAGCGAATTCGTGGTGCGACTGCCCATGCTGGCCGATGCTGCGGAAACTCCCGCCGAGGAGACCCCTGCCCCCCGGAGTCCGGAAGGGCGCAGACAGCGCATCCTGGTCGTCGATGACAATCTGGACGCCGCGATGTCACTGGCCATCCTCCTCGAGATTGAGGGTCACGAGGTGCATACCGTTCACGACGGACTCGACGCGCTGAACGCGGCTGGGACGCATCGCCCCGACGTGGTGCTGCTCGACATCGGTCTGCCGGGATTGAGCGGCCTGGATGTAGCCCGTCGCATTCGCCGGGAACCATGGGGTGCGGACATGGCGCTCGTCGCCTTGACCGGCTGGGGACAGGAAGAGGACCGGCAGAGTACGCAGGAGGCAGGCTTTGACGCCCATCTCGTGAAGCCGGTCGAGCACGCAGACCTCATGGCGCTGCTGGGGCGAATGTAGCGTCCGCGATCTGCGCGCAGGAGAACTTTATTTTCGGTCAGGAGGCTCGCTGGAAGGCCGGTCCTTATTCGAGATCGAGAAATGTCCGCGGACTGAGAATCGGTATGCCAAGAAACGGGTGCTGGATAAGCAAATCCTCATCGCCCGTGATGACAGCATCCGCTTTGCCATTGACCGCCAGCTCAAGGAACTTGTCATCTTTGGGATCGCGGCAGGCTTTGATCGAGCGGAGAATTTCGATGCGAATGGCTACCCGGCTGAGGAGTTGAAAGAACTCCCTCCGTTCTTGGGCGGAGAGATATTTGTCAAACTTTGGCCGGGTGAGGACTTCAGCGAGTTCCTGCAGTGTTGCATCGGAAACCAGCAGATCGCCGGAGGACAGAGCTTTTTGGACAGCTCGAGCGGCAGTCGAATCTGGCGCGAGGAGACGACCGATAAGGACATTGGTATCCACGACCCAGCGACGAGGCGGGATCATGGATTATTCAACAAATCCGCAAGCTCCTTCTCCGTCAGACCTGCACGTTCCGCACGTTGGCCGATGCGATCGCAAAAAGCTTCAAACTCCGCCGCATTAATGCCGCGCAGGCGCTCATATTCTTCCGCGGAGAGAATGACGGCGGCTGCCCGATTGTGCTTCTGGATGAGCACCGGCTCGCGTTGCGCGGAGTCTAGAACCTTTCCGAAGCTTTGCTTGGCTTCATTGGCGGCGATAACAGTCATTTCATCCAAAATAGATGATTTGGATGAAATCTCAAGGGATTCTCCGCAAAGCTACCTTTCCTTCGCCTTCAGCAGGAGCACCGGGATGTCGACGAGGTGGCGCACCTTGTCGACGGTGGCTCCATAGAGGAGATCGCTGATGAAGCGATGGCCGTGAGTCGACATCGCGATGAGGTCGATATGGTCCTGCCGGGCGAATTTCACGATCTCGTCGGAGGGCTCGCCCATGGCGAGGTGATACGTCACGCTGAAACCCTCGGCGGTGAGCTCCCTGGCGCGGCGTTCCAGATAGGCGCGGTCCTCGATGATCTCCTCGCTTTCGGCGAGCTTGAGATGGTCGTAATTGCGGGCGACCCAGCCGTCCGCCACGTGGAGGAGGACGAGGTGGGCATTCGACCACCGGGCGAGCGGCTTGATATGATTGAGGATCGTGTCGTCGGCGGGGCTGTTCTCCACCGGGATGAGGATTTGGTGGTACATGGCGGGTTTTAGATGCTGAGTCCGAAGAAGGCGTAGAACGGACGCCGGATGGATTCCGGCACGAAGGTGTCGAAGAGGAGCTTCACGTTGAGCACGATGATGATCATCGCGGTCGTCCAGCCGAGGATCTTGATCCAGAGCGGATTGGCGAATGGCCCCATCTTGGCCTTTTCCCCGGTGAATCGCATGAGCGGCCACACGGCAAAGCCGAGCTGCATGCTGAGCACGACCTGGCTGGCGATGAGCAGCGAGGTGGTGCTGCCCTCGCCGTACATGCCGATGACGACGACGGCAGGCACGATGGCGATGGCGCGGGTGATGAGGCGGCGCAGCCAGGGCTTGAGGCGGAAATTCAGAAATCCCTCCATCACGATCTGGCCGGCGAGCGTGCCGGTGAGCGTGGCGTTCTGCCCGGAGGCGAGCAGAGCCACGGCGAAGAGCGTGCTGGCGACGCCGACCCCGAGCGTCGGGCTCAGGAGCTGGTAGGCGTCCTGGATTTCCGCGACCTCATGGTGGCCGTTGAAATGAAACGCCGCCGCCGCGAGGACCAGGATGCCGCCATTGATGAAGAGGGCAAACATGAGCGCTGCGGTGGAATCGATCGTCGCAAACTTGATCGCCTCCCGCTTGCCCTCGTTCGTGCGCTCAAAGTTGCGCGTCTGCACGATGGAGGAGTGCAGGTAGAGGTTGTGCGGCATGACCGTCGCGCCGAGGATGCCGATGCTGACATAGAGCATCTCCTGATTTTTCAGGATCTCCGTGCTCGGCACGAATCCCAGCAGCACGCCGGTGAGACTGGGCTTGGCAAAGAACAGCTCGGCGACAAAGCACCCGCCGATCGTGAGAATGAGTGTGATGACGATAGCCTCGATGTAGCGGAAGCCCTTGTTCTGCAAATACAGCACGGCCAGCACGTCGAGGCAGGTGATGATGCAGCCCCAGACCAGCGGGATGCCAAAGAGGAGCTGGAGGCCGATGGCCGAACCGATGACCTCGGCCAGGTCGCAGGCTGCGATGGCGAGCTCGCAAAGGAACCAGAGCATCCACACCACGGGGGTGGAGTAATGGTCGCGGCAGGCCTGAGCCAGGTCGCGCCCGGTGGCCACGCCGAGCTTCACGCACAGGTGCTGGAGCAGGATGGCCATGAGGTTGGAAATGAGGATGACGCTGAGCAGCGTGTAGCCAAACTTGGACCCGCCTGCGAGGTCTGTGGCCCAGTTGCCCGGGTCCATGTAGCCCACGGCCACGAGGAAGCCCGGCCCCGCGAAAGCCATCATCTTGCGCCAGAACGGCGCCTTGTTCGGTACGAAAATACTGCGGTGGACCTCCGGCAGACTCACCGCCGCTGCTTCTCTCCGCCACGCCATATCCGGAGATTCCGGCCCGCTAGCAGTTCCCATGGGGTCTCTTAATTTGTAGCCAGTGATACATTTCGAGGCTTTAGCTACTTCTCTTTGGCATGATGTGTCAATAGGTAAAAGCAGGATTCATGCTGACGCGGCAGGTGCATCGGGGTAGGATCACCGCGCAATGAGTTGGCTGCGAGAGAGTTCGCAAGGATGCGTGATTTCCGTCCATGCCGCGCCGCGCGCGAGCAGGGATGCGATCGCGGGCACACATGGCGATGCGCTGAAGGTGCGGCTCAATGCGCCGCCGGTCGACGGCAAGGCGAATGACCGGTTGCTGAAGTTCCTCGCGGAAAAACTCGGGGTTCCGGGCGCGGCGGTGAGCCTGCTGCGCGGTCAGTCGAGTCGGGAAAAGCAGGTGCTCGTCAGCGGACTCGCGGCGGCGGAGATTCGCGCCCGGCTGCTGGCGGAGTAACTGGATTCCCGTCTAGTCGATCCCGGCGGTGATGATTTTCGCGAGGAGCGGCGCGGCGAAGTACAGCACAGCGGCAAACACCATCCCGAGCGCCGCAAATAACGCGGCCTCAAATCGGAATATGTTTGCTCCGTTGGGCAGCAGCAGAACCATCGTCATCAGGGAGTAAGCGAACCAAAGGACGGCAATGAAGCGCTGCGCGATGATAACGACTTTCTCGTAAGTGCTCATAAGGATGCCCGGCTATTTACCAAAGAACTCGGTGATATCGAAATAGACCCGATACGTCTTTCCCTCCCAGGTGAAGTCGAGAGCGTCGTACATTCGGTCCTTATGGTTGAGCAAGGATTGTTTGGTAAACGCGTAGCCCGGGTAGTGTTTGCGTAAATATGCGTACTCCGCCGGGACACCCGTGGCCTCGGTCGCGCCCTGAACGAGGATGGCTTTTTCAAACGATGATCCATCTCCGCCCGCGAGGGTGACCTCCGCGAAGAGCGGACTGGCCAGGGTGAAGGCGGCGAGAAGGGCAAGGAGGGCGAGGCGCTTGGTCATTGTCTTTGGAGTGTGAGATTTTGATACAGGGCGGCGCTTTCCGGGTTGGCGATGCTCGAAACGCTGATCGAGATCGCTGCTCCTGTCAGGCTCGGAGTGATGACGAAGGAACCGCTGTTTTTCCAGGAGTCGGTAAAGGTTCCGACGAGACGGCCCCGTGCATCGGCACGACTCGCACCCTCGAATACGAGAGGCTTCAGGAGTTCTCGAAGGGCGAAACTGGTGGGAGGGAACAAGGAAACGCTGCCGGAACGCTTTTGATAGGAACCTCCTATGTCAAACGCGTCGGCGCTGCGGGTGACGCGAAGCTCGCAGGCGACCACGCCGCTTTCCCCTCCCGGCTTGCTGGCGTAGGCGCCGCAAGGATCGGGGCTGGCGAGGATGTGGCCGCCGACCATGATCAACACAAGGAGCGCGAGGCGCGGCATCATTTCTTTTTCAGCGTGAAGTCCTTGTAGAGCGGAATGCAGCGCGGGTCTTTCACGTCGGTCACGCGAATGGAGATGGTGACGCCGTCGTCGGTGGGCGTGATCGTCGCGGTGCCGGAGTTTTCAAAGGAATCCGTGAAGGTGGCGACCAGCACTCCCTGGTCATTGACCTTTCCTGTACCCTCGAAGTCCGGAGTCGCGCCACGTCCGGACTCCAGCGCGTAGGAACCGGAGATGTCATAGCCTTTGCCCTTCGCCGTGATGATGAGTTCGCAAAGGAGAGTGTCTTTGTTGACGGCGTGTTCGCCCGAGTAGGTTCCGGAGAGATCGGAATCGGCGTAGGCCGGGCAGAGGAGAACGAACAGCGCGAGGAGGGGGAGGATGCGGAGGAGTCGCATGTCGCAAAGTGTGCGCCCGTCCCCTGGCCCGGGCGAGAAGAATTGCGGAGCGGGTGGAAAATCCGGCGGCGTGCGTTAAGATCGCTTCCTTATGAAAGATCCTCTCGTCCTCGATGCCCCGGCGTGGCGGCAGATGCGCCGCGACCACGAGGCGCGGGTGCGTCCATGGATCGAGCCGAGGCTGCGGCGCATGTCGTTGCAGCAGAAGCACCCGGTGGATGATTTTCTCTTCGAATACTACCCGAACCGCCCGGCGAAGCTGCTGCTCTGGCATCCCGGCCTGGGTGTCGTGCTGACCGGGGAAGGCTGCGAGGAATATCTCGCCATCACCGGCTACCGGCGCGAGGGCGACGGAGTGATGGCCGATCCCGCGGAGCTCCCGGAAAAACGCCGGGCCTTCCCGAGCTGGCTCGCCGGGTTTCTCACGGCGGCGGCGGATCGCCCGGCGGTCTTCGGATGTTTCGGGCTGCACGAGTGGGCCATGGTGTACCGTTCGCCGGAGACGCGGCACGCCTGGCCGCTGCGGGTTTCGGGTGACGAACTGGCTGCGGCGGTGGAGTCGCTCGGCCTGCGCTGCACGCACTACGACGCCTTCCGGTTCTTCACCCCGGAGGCCGCTCCGCTGAACAAGCACTCGCTCACGCGCGAGACGACGATTGAGTTCGAGCAGCCCGGCTGCCTGCACGCCAACATGGATTTGTACAAGTGGGCCTTCAAACTTGCGCCCTTCTCCTCCTCCACGCTGGTGGCCGATTGCTTCGAGCTGGCGCGGGACATTCGCACCCTCGACATGCAGGCGAGCCCCTATGACCTGCGGGAGCTTGGATATGAACCGGTCAGCGTCGAGACGCCGGAGGGGCGGGCGGAGTACGAGGCGCGGCAGCGGGATTTCAGTCAGCGGGCGGCGCCCTTGCGGGAAAAATTAATCGCACTGTGCCGGGAGCTCACCGCGCCCGGGGTGGAAGTTGGTTGAAATCCGCCCGGCGTGGGTGTCATCTAGTCCGGTGTCCATTCCTTCGAACCTTCGTACCTGGGTTCAAATCGACCTCGCCGCCTTCCGTCACAATCTGGAGGCCGTGCGCGCGCAGATCGGCGCGACGGCGGGAATCATCGCCGTGGTGAAAGCCGATGCCTACGGGCATGGCGTCACGCGTGTCGCTCCGGCCATCGCGGATCAGGTGGATCTTTTTGCCGTGGCCAATGTGCATGAGGCGGACGAAGTCGCGGCCCTCGGCCTGGGCCGCGAAATCCTGCTCCTCGGCCCCTGCCTGCCCGACGAACGTCAGGCGGCGGTGGATGCGGGGTATATCGTTTCCGTCTCCAGCGCGGACGAGGCGGCCGCTGTGGCCGCGCTGGCGGGGAATCGTCCGTGTGCGCTCAATCTCAAAGTCGATACCGGCATGGGCCGCATGGGGTGCTGGCACGAGGAGGCGGCGGAGGTCGTGCGCCAGATCGTGAAGCTGCCAAATCTCGGCGAGTTTCACATCTCCACGCATCTCCCCGCGCCGGATGAAGACGCGGCTTTCACGCGGGAGGAGCTGCAGGGCTTCGGACGGCTGGCGGCCCAGATCAAAGGCATCGCGCCCAAGGCAAAATTCCACGCCCTGAACAGTGCGGGCATCTTTGAGTTTGCCGGATTTGCGCCGGATTACGTCCGGGCGGGGCTTGTGCTCTATGGCTCCTGTTACCCCGATATCTACCAGCCGCAAATCCAGCCCGCACTGAGCTGGAAAGCCCGGCTCGTGCTCGTGCGCGATGTCCCGGCGGGCCGCAGCGTGAGCTACGGGCGTACCTTTTTCACGCCGCATCAGATGCGTATCGCCACGGTGCCGGTGGGCTATGCCGATGGTTTTCCGCGACAAGTTTCCGGGCATGACGCAGCCGTGCTGGTTCATGGCAAACGCTGTTTGGTGCTGGGCCGGGTGACGATGGATCAGATCCTCGTCGATGTGACCGATGTGCCGGAGGCTCAGGTGGGAGACGAGGCGGTGCTGATCGGGCGGCAGGGCGGGGAGGAAATCCTCGCCCGGGAGCTGGCCGACAAGGCGGGAACGATCTCCTGGCATATTTTTACGGGACTAAAGCCGCGCGGATCGTACTTTTATTACGATTCCGACACAGGCTCGACAGTGTAAGAAAACCTGCCTAAGTTCCCCCACCATGCCCCCAAGCGACCCCCACAATCGCGATCTGACCCCGGAGTCTGCGGCTCCGACGGATATTGCTCCACTCGGCCGGGAGACCGTCCCCGCCCACGAACGAACCGCCGACGAGGAAAAAGCCATGGCCGACTGGGATGCCATCGCGGCGGACCCGGATTTCAAGAGCCTGCTCGCCTCCAAGGCGCGCTTCATCGTGCCGGCAACCGTGTTCTTCCTTGCGTATTACCTTGCTCTTCCGATCCTGGTGGGCTGGTTCCCCAGCCTGATGACCAAGGAGGCTTTTGGCGGCCTGAACTGGGCGTACGTCTTTGCCTTCTCGCAGTTCATCATGGCCTGGGTCGTTGCCTTCCTCTACGTGGCTGCGGCTGCGGGCTGGGACAAGCAGGCGGCGGCGCTGCTGGCGAAGTTTCGCAGGTAATCAGGTCTCGCATCACTCTTCCCCCACTTCCTCCACATCATGTCCTCCACATTGCTTCTGGCGGTGGCTCAGCAGAGTCATACCGCCCTGTTCATGTTCCTGGCCTTCGTCGCGGCCACGCTCGTCATCACGTACTTCAGCGCCCGCAAGTCGTCGGGCTCGGCCGGTTACTTCGCCGCTGGGCGGCGCATCACCGGCTGGCAGAACGGCCTCGCTGTCGCCGGTGACTACATGAGCGCGGCGAGCTTCCTTGGCATTGCCGGGATGATCGCCTTCAAGGGATACGACGGATTCATGTACTCGGTCGGCTTCCTCGTCGCCTACCTCACGGTGCTCCTCATCGTGGCAGAACCCCTGCGCAACGCGGGCAAGTACACCATGGCCGATGTGCTGGCGTATCGACTCTCCCCACGCCCGGTGCGCGCGCTGGCCTCGCTGAGCACGCTGACGGTCTCGACCTTTTACATGATCGCCCAGATGGTCGGTGCAGGCGCGCTGGTGAAGCTCCTCCTGCCTGGCGTTTCCTACGAGGTCGCGGTGGCGGGCGTGGGCGTGCTGATGATTGTATACGTGGTCTTCGGCGGCATGCTGGCGACGACCTGGGTGCAGATCATCAAGGCCGTGCTCCTCATGTGCGGTACGCTGTTTCTGAGCGTGCTGGTGCTGAAGCACTTTGATTTCGATATTTCCAAGTTCTTCGATGCCATCTCGCACGTGCCGGTGAAGTCGGCGGACGGCACAGTGGTGACCAAGGACTTCCTCCAGCCCGGCCTCGTCTACGGCGCGGCGGTGAATCCCTGGGGTCCGCTCGACCTCATCTCGCTCGGCCTCGCCCTCATCGGCGGTACGGCAGGTCTGCCGCACATCCTTATCCGCTTTTACACCGTGCCGGATGCCAAGACCGCGCGTGTCTCAGTGGTGTGGGCGATGCTTATCATCGGTGCGTTTTACATCATGACCACCTTCCTCGGCTTCGGCGCGGCGACGATTCTCACTCCGGAGAATATCGTGGTCGGTGGCAAGCCGACCGACAACATGGCGGCTCCGCTGCTCGCGCATTTCCTGGGCGGCGAGGTGTTCTTTGCCTTCATCAGCGCGGTGGCCTTCGCGACGATTCTCGCGGTGGTGGCCGGTCTCACGATCAGCGCGAGCACATCCTTCGCGCATGATTTTTATTCCAACGTGCTGCACCACGGCAAAGAGACCAAACCGGGCGAGGAAGTCTTCGTCGCCCGCATTACGGCCTTCGTCGTCGGCGCGATTGCGATCTTCCTCGCGATCAAGCTCCAGACGGTAAACGTCGCCTTCCTCGTCGGCCTCGCCTTTGCGGTGGCGGCGAGTGCGAATCTCCCTGTGATCGTGCTCTCGATCTTCTGGCGGCGCTTTAATACCGCGGGTGCGGTGACCGGCCTCGCAGTCGGCTTGTTAGCCAGCATCGTGCTCATCATCATCAGCCCGAGCGTGATGTCGCTCGACGGCAAGGGGCTCATCAATGCCGCCCCGCTCTTCCCGCTGAAAAACCCGGGCATCGTGAGCATTCCGCTGGGGTTCCTCGCCGCGATCATCGCCACGTTCTGCTCGCGCGAGCCAGCAGCCGAGGCGCGTTTCACCGAGATGGAAGTGCGCGCAAATACCGGGCTCGGCGCCGAGAAGGCGGTTTCGCACTGATACGGTTTCTTCCGCTTGAGAACCCGCCGCTCCCACCGGGCGGCGGGTTTATTTTTTTCTCCCGGAACGCACTAGGCCGGAAGGGATTGGGGTCTTCTGAAACCGTCGCACGACCGCACCGGGGTGCGCCAGCGTTGATAAAGTGCGCGACTTTGCGGAGACGTTCCGACAGAGTGCGCGCGATCCAACGCACAACCATGAACGAATCAGAAGACTCTCTGACGCCGTACACCTTTGATGTGGCCGCTGACCGGACTCCCCAGGATCCCACCGCCAGTCCGTTCCGCGTGGTGGTCGACCCCGCGATGCGCCAGCGCCTGCGCCGCGCCTTGATCGCCCTGATCGAGAATCACGACGACCAGCTCGCCAGGCATTTCGCCGAGGGCCGTCTCGCCCTCGACAGCTACAAGGAATACATCGAGATTTTCGCCCGCAGCCTGCGGGAGACGATGGATACCAAGGAAGGTGTCGACTACCTCCTGCGCAGCTGCGGCTTCGACATCAAGCCCGAGGAAATCAACCTCCAGCCCGAGACTCGCTGGAAGTAGTCTCGGGTCGGGGTTGAAATCGCGGACTATGGTCCGCGTTTCGTTTCCTAGAAAAAGATCGGGATGACAAGGATGGCCATGATGTTGACCACCTTGATCATGGGGTTGATGGCCGGGCCGCTGGTGTCCTTGTAGGGATCGCCGACGGTGTCGCCGGTGACGGCGGCCTTGTGCGCCTCGGAGCCTTTGCCGCCGTGGTGGCCTTCCTCGATGTATTTTTTGGCATTGTCCCAGGCTCCTCCTGAGGAGGTCATCGAGATGCCCATGAAGAGGCCGGTGACGATGCTGCCGACGAGGACGCCGCCGAGGATCTTCATGCCGCCGGGCACGGCAGCGACTCCGATCACCGCGAGGACGGGGAGGAGGGCCGGAACGATCATCTCCTTGAGTGCGGCGCGCGTGACGATGTCGACGCAGGCGCCGTAGTCCGGCACGTCTTCGCCCTTGAGGATGCCGGGACGGCGGGCGAGCTGGTTGCGCACCTCCTGCACCACGGCTCCTGCGGCGCGACCGACGGCGTTCATGCTGAAGGCGGAGAAGAGATACGGGAGCAGGCCGCCGATGAAGAGGCCGATGATGATCTGCGGATCGCGCAGCGAGAAGGAGAGCATCTCGTTGATCGCCGCCGGGTCGAGGTGCATCGTCGCGGCATTGGCCTCCAGATGGTGCTTCAGGTCGACGAAGTAGGAACCGAAGAGCACCACCGCAGCGAGGCCCGCGCTGGCGATGGCGTAGCCCTTGGTGACGGCCTTCATGGTATTGCCTACAGCGTCGAGTTCGTCGGTGACATTGCGGACTTCATGCGGGAGCCCGCTCATGACCGCGATGCCGCCCGCGTTGTCCGTGATGGGGCCAAAGGCGTCGAGCGAGATGATGATGCCCGACATCGCGAGCATGGCCATGACCGCGACGGCGATTCCGTAAAGGCCCGCCGAAGAGTAGCTGAGCCAGATGGATGCGCCGATGCAGATCACGGGCAGGGCCGTGGCATGGAGCCCGACGCCGATGCCCGCGATGATGTTCGTGGCGTGTCCGGTCTCGCTGGCCTTGGCAATCTTGCGCACGGGCGAGTATTCGGTCGACGTGTAGTAGTTGGTGATGATGACCGATGCCCCGGTCATGAGCAACCCGATAAGCGTGGCGAGATAGATGCCGGTCGACGAGTAGACAGCGGCCCGTCCGGTGAGCACGTCATCGACCTTGATGCCATCGGGGAAGAGCGCTTGCGTGAGCGGCCAGAATCCGATGGCGGCAAGAACCGCGCTGACAAGCACTCCGCCCATGAGGGCGTTGCCCGGCTTGGCCTTGGAGACATTCACGTAGATGATGCCGATGATCGACGCGACGAGGGCGACGGCTCCGAGCAGGAAGGGGAAGACCACCGGAGCGCCGAACCCGATCGTAAGTGCGCCGACGAGGATCGTGCCGATGAGCGAGACGGCGTAGGTTTCAAAGACATCCGCCGCCATGCCCGCGCAGTCGCCGACGTTATCGCCCACATTGTCCGCGATGGTGGCGGGATTGCGCGGATCGTCCTCATCGAGATTGGACTCCACCTTGCCCACGAGATCGGCTCCGACATCGGCGGCTTTCGTATAAATACCGCCGCCGAGACGGGCAAAGACCGAGATGAGCGAGGCGCCGAGCGCCACGCCGATAAGGCTCGCGATGGCGCCCTGCGGGTTGATCCGCGACATGACGAACCAGAAGATGCCGACGGAGAGCAGAGCGAGAGCGACTACGAGGAGGCCGGTCACAGCTCCTCCGTTGAAGGCCGCCTGCAACGCCTTTTGTCGGCTCGTGATCGCCCCCTGCGCGGTGCGTACGTTGGCCAGCACGGCGATGCGCATGCCGATGTAGCCTGCGGCGAGTGAGCACGCCGCCCCGAGGAGGAACCCGAGGGCGGTCGACATATCGCGCAGGATGGCGAGGAGGATGAAGATCACGACGGAGATCATGCAAATCGTCGTGATCTGCCGGTTCAGGTACGCGCGCGCTCCTTCCTGAATGGCCTTGGCAATGGACTGCATGCGGTCATTGCCGGTGGGGGAACGGAGGATTTTTGCAATAAGGATCACAGCGACAGCAAGGCCGAGGACGGCGGCTGCCAGTGCGATCCCCATGCCCTGCTGGGTGAGGAATGCCGAATTCACGGTATTGTGGAGGAGTGTCTGGGGTGACGAAAAAATTAAACCCCCATCCGTCCGCGGAAGCAATGCGATTCCGGCGGGAACTAAGGTGTTTCCAGCCCGCGCGAGCCGGTGCGCCAGCGATCGATCGCCGCCTGCATGTCGGAAAGCCGTAGCGGCTTGGTAAGAAAGTCGTCCATCCCGGCTTCGATGCAGGCGTGACGGTTCTCGACCAGCGCGTGGGCGGTGAGCGCGACAATCCAGGGCTGTCGGCTGCTCTCCGCCTGCTGCTGGCGGATGCGGTGCGCGGTCTCGTAGCCGTCCATCTCTGGCATGAGGATGTCCATGAAGACGATGTCGTAGTGCGAGGCGGCGAGCATCGACAGGGCCTCCATCCCGTTGGAGGCGGTGTCGGCGCGGAAACCGAGTCTCTCCAGCAAACGGCACGAGAGCTTGAGATTCACGGGCACGTCATCGACCACCAGGATGCGCATCTGGTTGCAGTCGCGGCCAAAAGAAGGCTCCTGAGGAGGCTTCGCCGCCGGGGCGAGAGCGGTGCGGGTCGCGATGGAAAAGGAGAAGGTCGATCCCGCGCCGAGCTCGCTCTGGGCGGAAATCTGGCCGCCCATGGACTCGACGAGACGCCGGCAGATGGCGAGGCCGAGGCCGGAGCCGCCAATGGCGTGCTTGCGCGCTCCCTCTCCCTGCTGGAAAGGCTCGAAGATATTGGCCAGGTCCTCGGGCGACATGCCCACGCCGGAATCCGCCACCTTGCCGCAGAGATACATGCGGTCGAGATGGCGCTCGGTCCAGATGTTCACGGAAACGCCTCCCTGCCGGGTAAACTTGGCCGCGTTGCCGACAAGGTTGAAAAGGATCTGGCAATACCGGCTCTGGTCGAGGTGGAGCCATTTTGGGAGATCGGGCGAGACGTTGCAGGTGATCTCGATCTGGCGGGTGTTGAGAAGGGGCTCGAAGGACGCGACGACTGAGCGGGTGCAGAGGGCGACATCGGTCGGCTCGTAGTTGAGGTCGAGGCGGCCGGATTCGATCTTGGAAATATCGAGGATGTCGCTGATGAGGCTGAGGAGCGTTTCGCCGCAGGTCTTGATGGACTCGGCCAGCTCGGCCTGGTGGTCGGGCAGGCCCTCGGCGAGCAGGAGATCGGTAAAGCCGATGACGCCATTGAGCGGGGTGCGGATCTCATGGCTCATCATGGCGAGGAAGGTGCTCTTGGCCGCGCTGGCCTTGGCGGCGGCCTGCTCGGCGAGCCGGGCGTCCTCGGCGAGGCTCAGGGCCACGCGCTGGTGGCGGCGCAGCTCCTCGGTCTGGCGGCGGAAGGAGCGCTCCATCTGCTGGCGCACGATGGCGCCCCCCAGGCCGGCGGCGGCGGCGCGCAGGTTCTCCAGGTCGGCGTCGCTCCACTCGCGCTCGGTCTTGCAGTCGTCGAAGCCCACGAACCCCCATAGCTCGTTCTTCAGGATGATGGGCATGACGACAAAGGAGAGGATGCCCTGCGGGTCGAGGATGCCGTGCTGCGCCTCGGTGAAGTGGCGGCGGATGCGGGAATACGCGTTGCCCGCCTGCAGGCTCTCAAGCATGCCGAGGAACTTGTCGAACGAGAGGTTCTGCATGGAGGCGTTATCGAGTTCGCTGGAGACGCCGTGGGTGGTCCACTCGTGCTTCTGGCTCATCAGGAGATCGTCCGAGGAGCGGGACGAGTGGATTTCGAAAATGTACATCCGGTCGGCCTTCACCGCCTGGCCGATGATCTCGAGGGCGCGCTGCATGGAGGCGTCGAGATCGCCCGGCTGGAGCAGCGTGGAAAGCGCCTGCGAGACGGCGCGGAGGATCTCGGCATGATCCATGGTTCCGGCGGCGGGATCACTCATAGGCCTCGACAGTGTACGCCGGAGGGAGGTCCAGCTTGTGGCGGAGATCGTTGACCTCCTTTTTGATCGCGATGATGCGTTCCTCCCGGCCCACCATCGCCGCGTTGAAGCGGTCCATCTCGGCATAGGTCTTGGCGAGTTCCTGCTCCCGCTGCTTGCGCTCGGTGATGTCGTTGATGGTGATGACGATGCCCTCTTCCCAGGGCGTGGCGGAGAAATGAAACCAGCCCGACGGCTGGAGAGCTCCGGCGGCCTGCTCGAAGGTGATCGGCATGTGGGAGTCGATGGCGTGGCGGACGCGATCGAAGACGGCGGGGTTGGCGAGATCGGGGAAGACGGCGGAAAGAAGCTTCCCCCGGGCCTCGGCGGCCGAGACGCTGAAAAGCCGCTCGGCGGAGTGGTTCAGGACGGCGAGCTCTAGGTCAATGATGCGCGACTCGTTGTCGCGCACGGTGCGAAACGCGAGGATGGCTTCAAAGGCGCTGTCGAGGATGCTGGCGAGTAGCTCGCGCTGGCGGATGGCGTCGCGCCGCTCGGTGAGGGCGGTTCCGAGCAGAGAGTTGGCCGAGGCGGCGAGGCGGCCGATTTCGTCGTTGCGGGAATCCTCGATGCGCGAGATCGCGGCCGGGGCCGACGACATTTTCTGCATCGCGGTGTCGAGCTGCGAGATGGGCCGGGTGACGAAAAAGTCGATGACGATGAAGCCGATGCCGACGATGGCGATGATGCCTGCCGCGGAAAGAATGAGCACCCAGTTCTTTCGCTCCATGGCATTCAGATAAATCGTCGCCGAGTCCTTGATCGAAATCAGCGTCTCATCCTTGTCCGAGAGCGGCCGGAAGGCGATCGACCCGTCGATGCCATTGTCGATCTTGGGGTTGGCAAAGACGGAGGGGAACTCGATGGTGACCGGCCCGAGGATGTCGGTCAGGATCTGGGAGCGGATCCGGGCGGTGGACCCCATGTCCTTGGGGAAAGGGTGGCCGGAGTTGGCGATGCCGGCGACCTGGGCCATCTCGCTGAGGCGGGCTGGTGTGAGGAACACGCCAAAGACGATCCAGCCGGGAGAGTCGCCGGTGGAGTTCGACCGGGTGATCGGGCTGGCCGCCAGGAGCATGAGCCCGGTGGGCGTTTCGATGAGCCCCGCCCTGGGCTGGCTGTCCAGCAACCGGCTCTGGGCCAGCTCTTGGGGATTGACCCCCTCGGGCATCTCGTCGAGCCGGGGCGCGTTGAAGGGGCAGATGAAACTGCGCAGGCTTTTCGAGGCGTCGTAAAAGAGAACGAGATCCTGGCCGGAGGTATTGACTTCCGGGAGGAAGTTCTCCTCCACAAACTGCGGGAACCGCCCCTCTATGTACTCGTACGCCTCGTCCCACTGGGCATAGTCGCGCACGAGCCGCAGCTTCGCCTTGGCCTCGCGATTGAGGACGGTGGCAAACTGCGTGAGATGCTCGCGGGTGAAGTTATTCTGCACCCGCCCGAAGTAATCGGTCAGGATCCACGAGCTCAGCACCAGAAAGATGCCGGCGAAAAGCAGCATCGCTCCACCGACGACCAGCCCGATGCGGAAACGAAGGGAGCCGCGTCGGACTAACATAAGTCGGGCTGCTCCGTTTCGGTTCTCATGGATCCTTTAGCCCTGCTTGAGAAGGGACAGGATGGTCTTCTGGGTGTGAAGCCGGTTCTCGGCCTCGCGGAAGATCGTGTCGGCGTGGCGTTCGAAGACCTCCTCGGTGATCTCCTTGCCCCGATAGGCGGGCAGGCAGTGCATCACGAGCGCATTTGGGGCGACCCGGAGCGTCTCGTCATTGATCTGGTAGCTCTGGAACTGCGCGAGGCGGAAGGCGGCCTCCTCCTCCTTGCCCATGCTCACCCAGACGTCGGTATACAGCACGTCGGCGCCAGCGGCTGCGCCGAGAACATCCGTGGTCACGGTGATATTGCCTCCGGACCGCGCGACAAGCTCGGCCGGGGGCTGGAATTTCTCAGGCGCGGCGATGCGCAGTTCGAAGCCGAGCCGGGCGGCAGCCCAGATCCACGAGCGCGCGACGTTGCAATCGCCATCCCCGATGAAAGTCACGACGAGATCGTCGAGCGATCCGCGGAGCTCCTTGATGGTGAAAAGATCGGCCAGGATCTGGCAGGGATGCTCCTCGTCGGTGAGGGCGTTCACGGTCGGGATGCGGCCATAGGAGGCGAAGTCCTCGACGTCGGTCTGGGCAAAGGTACGTATGACGGCGCCATGGAGCATGCGGCCCATCACGCGGGCGGTGTCACGGATCGGTTCGCCGCGGCCGAGCTGGATGTCGTCGGCGGCGAGGAAGATCACATCGCCGCCCAGCTCGCGGATGCCGACCTCGAAGCTTACGCGGGTGCGGGTCGAGGATTTCGAAAACATCAGGGCCCAGCATTCTCCCTGCAGCGGCTTGGAGGAATGATGGCCGCGTGATGCCTTCATCTCTTGCGTCAGGGCGACGATTTGTTCGATTTCCGCGCGGGAAAGCGACTCGATGGAGAGGAGGTGTTTCACCGGGGAGATGTAAGGGAAAACAGGTCTCCTGTCTATAAGAGAACCTGCCCGGAAAATCTCCTGCGGGGTCTAAGCCTTCGGGAGGTTTTTCAGGATGCGGTCGAGGGACTCTGCGGTGTCCTCCGGTGTGACATTGAGCGGCGGAAGCAGGCGCACGACCTTCTCGCCGGCCGGGATGGTCAATAGCCCTCCCGCCATTAGCGCCTTCACCGTGTCGATGGCGGCGATGCCGGGGACAAGCTCGATGCCGAGCATCAAGCCGAGCGCCCGGACCGTGGCGATGGACGGATGGTTCGCGGCCAGCAGGCCATCGCGGAGCTGAGCGCCCCGGGTCCTGGCGTTCTCCAGTAGATTGTCGCGCTCGATGATCTCCAGCACCTTGTTGCCGACGGCGCTGACGAGCGGATTGCCGCCGTAGGTGGTGCCATGGGTTCCGGGCCCGAGCAGGTCGCAAAGGCCGCGATTGGACGAGGCCCAGAAGGCTCCGAGCGGCACGCCATTGGCGATGCCTTTGGCCCAGCTCACGCCATCGGGTTGGATGTCGGGAGCGATCGACCGCCATCCGCACCACTCGCCGGTGCGCCCGAGGCCGCATTGGATTTCATCAAAAAGCAGGAGCAGATCGTGCTTGTCGGCGAGCTGCCGGAGCTGGCGCAGGAAGTCCCCGGCGGCAATGTGGATGCCGCCCTCGCCCTGGACGGGTTCCAGCAGGATGCCCGCTGTCCTGGGCCCGATAGCGGCTTTGACCGCGGCGATGTCGCCAAAGGGAAGATGCTGGAAGCCCTCCAACAGGGGCGCAAACCCCTTCTTCACCTTGTCCTGCCCGGTGGCGGAGATGCCCGCCATGGTGCGACCGTGAAAGGAACCGAGGAAGGTCAGGATCTCGTACCGGCCCGTTTCGCTGCCAAATTTCCGCGTGAGTTTGATCAGGCCTTCATTGGCCTCCGCGCCGCTGTTGCCGAAGAAAACCTTGCCCGGCCCGGTGATGCCGACGAGCCGCTGGGCCAGGAGCGCCTGCGGCTGAGTCTTGTAGAGATTCGAGGTATGGATGAGTGTGGCGGCCTGCTTTGCCAGCGTCTCCGTGATCTCGGGGTGCGCGTGGCCCAGTGAACACACCGCGATGCCCGCGCCGTAGTCGAGGTATTCCTTGCCATCGAAATCCCACACCCGCGAGCCCGCTCCTCGTGCGATCTCGAGATCGAAACGGCCGTACGTGGGCATGACGAATTCGCTGTAGAGATCGGAGAGTGTGCTCATGATTTGGGACCGCAAGATTTCCCACGTTGGGCGGGAAACTCCAAGCCGGTTTTTGCGGGTTATTCCGTGCTGCCCTCGAGGAGATGGCGGAAGGCGGCCTCGGTGAGTTCCTTTACGCCAAGCTTGCGCGCTTTATCGAGTTTGCTCCCGGCCTCCTCGCCTGCGAGCAGGTAGGTGGTCTTCTTGCTCACGCTGCCGGAGACGGTGCCGCCATGCTGCCGGATGATCTCGGCAATCTCGTCGCGTGGCGAACTCAGCGTCCCGGTGATGACCCACGTCGTGCCCTTGAATTTCCCGTCGCCCGAGCCGCCATGTTCGTCGCGCTCGCCGAAGTTCAATCCGGCGGCTTTCAGACTTTCCAGCAACTCGACCACCTTGGGATTGCGGAACCACTGGTGAATACTGCGGGCCATGACCTCGCCGACATCCTCGGTGGCCTGCAGTTCCTCCTCGGTCGCTTCCGCGAGGGCGTCCATGGTGCGGAAGCGGTCGGCGAGCCTGCGCGCGGCGGCGGCGCCGACATGCAGGATGCCGAGGCCGAAGAGGAGCCGCCAGAGCGGACGGTTGCGGCTGGCGTCGATGCCTGCAAGGAGGTTCGATGCGCTTTTCTCCCCCATGCGCTCCAGGCCGAGGAGCTGGTCGGCGGTGAGGGAGTAAATATCGGTGATGCCGGAAACCAGGCCGGAGGAAATAAGCTGGTCAACCATGCTCTCGCCCAGGCCCTCGATGTCCATCGCGCCCCGGTGGGCGTAGTGCTCGAGGCGGCGGCGGAGTTGGGCGTCGCAGGAGGGGTTCGTACAGCGCACGGCGACCTGTCCTTCCTCCCGGAGCACGGTGCCTCCGCAGGACGGGCAATGGTCGGGCATTTTGAAGGGTTCCTCCTGGCCGGTCCGCTCGGCTGTCAGTACCTCGACGACGGCGGGGATGACCTCGCCCGCCTTCTCGATGAGCACCCAGTCGCCGATGCGGATGTCCTTGCGGTGAACCTCCTCCTCATTGTGCAGCGTGGCTCGGCTGACCGTGCTGCCGCTGACAAAGACGGGGTCGAGCTCCGCCACGGGGGTGAGCACCCCGGTGCGGCCCACCTGGATGGTGATGGCGTGCAGCCGGGTGCGCGCTCGCTCGGGCTCGTACTTGTATGCGATGGCCCAGCGGGGGGCCTTGGAGGTGGAGCCGAGCTGCTCGCGCTGGGCGAGGAGGTCGACCTTCAGCACCGCGCCGTCGGTCTCGTAGGCAAAGTCATGGCGGATCGCGCCGAGGTCGCGGATGGCGGCCAGCGTTTCCTCCACGGTCACGGTCGGTCGTACCCATTCGGAGGCCGGGACGCCCCAGCCCGTCAGCTTTTGAAAAAAATCATGCTGCGTGCGCGGCATCTCGCCCTCGTACGCGCCGAAGCCGTAGAAGATCGCCTCCAGCCCGCGCTTTGCCACGATGCGCGAGTCGAGCTGCTTGAGAGAACCGGCGGCGGCATTGCGCGGATTGGCAAAGGCGGGCAGCCCCTGCTCGTCGCGCTCTTCGTTGATGCGCGCAAACTGCGCCTTGGGCAGATAAACCTCTCCGCGAATCTCGATACGCGCCGGGGCGTCGCCTTTCAGCGTGTGCGGCACGGATTTGATCGTGCGGATGTTCTCGGTCACGTCGTCTCCAGCCACGCCATCGCCTCGCGTCGCGGCGCGGACGAGACGGCCGTTTTCATAGAGCAGGGAAATCGCCACGCCGTCGACCTTGGCCTCCACGGTGAGCGGGATCTCGGTTTCCGGCAGGAGCTTGTTCAGCCGCGCCACGAACTCCGCGACCTCGGTCTCGTCGTAGGTGTTGTCGAGGCTCTGCATCCGCACGAGGTGCTGGACCTGGGTGAAGGCCGCGAGCGGCGCTCCGCCGACGCGACGGGTAGGCGAGTCAGGATCGGCCAGCTCCGGGTGCGCGGCTTCAAGATCGGCCAGCTCGCGCAGGAGGCGGTCAAATTCCTGGTCGGAAATCTCCGGCGCGGCCTTGGCGTAGTAGAGCTCGTTGTGGCGTGAGAGCTCGGCCCGGAGGTGGCGGATGCGGTCGTGGGGATTACTTGCGGCGTCGGCCATAAAACCATCCTACGATGAGCGCTCCGGTGATGCCACCCAACGTATCGGCGACCCAGTCGCCGACATCGCTGCCCGAGCGCTTGGGCGTGAAAAGCTGATGAATTTCGTCCACTGCTCCGACCAGCATCACGGTGATGACGACGGCAAAAAACAGCTTCCGGCCCGAGAGCGCGGTCGATTGGTGAAAGGCGTTGGCCAGCAGCGCCGCGCCCACCATGAAATACCCGAAGTGCACGATCTTGTCGGCGTTGGGCACATCGACATCCGGCAGCGTGCCGCCGGGAAGGGATGAGAGAATCCACAGCGTCACGCACCACAGGAGAACACCGGCCCAGGAGACGGCTATGCGAAAAAATTTAAGGTCAGCCTTCAAGTTCGCAGATACATTTACGGCGTGGCCGCGTTTTCCAAGAATTTAATCCTCGGAATCGAAGGGGGCGCGACAAAAACCCGGTGGGTTCTCTGTGAAAAAAACGGGGAGTCGATCGTCACGGTCTCGGAGGGGGTGCTCGGCCCCGGCAGCCTGCGGCTGCTCAGCGCGGAGGAGCTGCGCCATCTGCTTTCCGTCATGCCGGGCGATGCGAGCTGGGTGGGGGTCTATCTTGCGGGGTGCGCCACCGAGCGCGATCGCGACATCCTGCGGGAGGTGGCGGATTCCGTCTGGCCTCATGCCACGGTGCGCGTCGGGAGCGACCGGGAATCAGGCTTCGCTGCGGCCTTTGAGGATCGCGATGGCATTGCCGTGATCGCTGGCACGGGATCGGCAGTGACGGGACGATGCCAGGGCGTGGAGGATCGCGCCGGCGGCTGGGGGCATCTTCTGGGCGACTCCGGGGGAGGATACGATATCGCCATCAATGCTCTCCGACGCATCCTGTACGACTACGATACCGCCCGGCAGATCACGCCGCTTGCCTCCGAGACGATGCAACTCCTCGGCATCAATACCCTGGCGGAGCTGACCTCCTGGGCGCAGGCCGCGCACAAGAGCGACCTCGCGCGCATCACCCCGGTCGTCTTCCGCCATGCGGGGGAGTTTTCCGTCGCGCGCATTCTGCGGCGATGTGCGGCGGCGCTTGCGCGGCTGGCCTCCAGCGTCGCGGGGCGGCTGGAGTTTGACCCTCCGGTCGTCCGCCTCCAGGGCGGGGTTTTCACGAGCCAGCCGCTGTACAGGGAGTTGTTCGAGCGGGAATTTCGCAAGGCCTGGCCGAGGGCGGATATCGATGTGTGTACGACGCCGGGGAGCCTGGGAGCGGTCTACCTCGCGGCGGGGCGTTTTCCCGAGCCGGTCGCGGCTCCGGTCGTCGCGGAAGCCGGGGTGGCCCGGGCGGCAACCGAGCAGCCCAATCCGCGATCGGGCGATCTCGGCGCTCTGTCCGCGCGGGAACTCGTGGAGCTTTTTGCCACCGAAGAGCGAGCTGTCGAGGACGCTGTGCGGCATGGCGTGCCGGAGCTGGCTGCGGCGGTCGAGCTGGTTGCCGCTTCGCTCCGGGCGGGAGGAAGGCTGTTTTATATCGGGGCGGGAACGAGCGGACGGCTCGGCTTGCTGGACGCGAGCGAGATGCCGCCGACCTTTGGCGTGGAGCCTGAGATGGTGCAGGGCATCCTGGCCGGGGGCGTCGCGGCGGTGATGCGCAGCTCGGAAAGCGCCGAGGACTCGCGCGAGGCCGGGGCGCTGGCCTTGAGGGATCGCGGCGTGCGGTCCTCGGACGTCGTCTGCGGCATTACGGCGAGCGGCCGTACTCCATACGTGCTGGGCGCATTGGCCGAGGCGCGGCGTCTCAGGGCCGGAACCGTTTTTCTCACCTGCAACCCCCGCAGAGACCGGACCACCCCACATGCGGATGTCGAAATCGACCTGCCGACCGGGCCGGAACTCATCACCGGCTCCACCCGGCTGAAGGCTGGCACGGCCACCAAGGTGGCCCTCAATATCCTTTCCTCCTGCGCGATGGTCCTCCTCGGCCGGGTGGACGGGCATTTCATGTCCTGCCTCAAACCGACCAATGAGAAGCTCCGCCGCCGGGCGGCACAGATCGTCGCAGACTGTGCAGAAATCGACTTTGATCGCGCCTTGGATCTCCTGGCTTGCACAAATTGGGACATTCGGGCCGCGATTTCTCGGGCAAAAAACCACAATTCCTCGCTTTCCGAGGGGTAAAGGCGGATTTCTCCCCCCTGATACGGGTGTTTTAGAAAGTTGGCACGCCCCCTGCTTTATACATCTCAACAGAACAGCCCGGTCGAGGGAGCCGAGTGGTAAGGGGGGATACTACCGGCAAGGGAAATCAAAACGACCGGGCTGTTCGTTTCTCTTTATTCTTCTCCTTTTGGCAATGGCAAGCAGGGTGCCAAGAGGAGAGGAAAAGGGAAACGCCCGGCCTGTTGGAGATGCCAGTTCGCTCGCTGCGATGCTGGCTTTTTTTATGCCCTCAGGACTCGAGGTCCTTGAGCTCCTTCTCGAGGCGTTCGCTGAGCCACTGCTTGATCATGCTCTGGTAGTTGAGGTACCGCGAGCGGGCCAGACGCTTGATGCGGCCGAGCATGCGGGGGTCAAACCGCAGGGTGATCGTGGTGGAGTCGCGGTTGTCCGTCTTGAGCATCGAGGCGTTCATCAGCCTGAGGTCGAGGGACGTTTCCTTCCAAAACTCTGCTTCTTCGCGTTCGTCCGAGAAGGTCGGGACGTCGCTCCATTTGCTGAGAACCCTCATGATGTCAGTTGTTCAGTTCCGCGTTTTTGCGCTCGTAGAATCCCGCCTCGGCTTCGGTCATGGGGCGCGACTGGATGACGCGGTAGCGTTTACCATCGGTCCAGAAGACGGTGAAAAGCAGCTTCCCCGACACGGCGCGGCCCAGGATGAAATAGCGGGCCTCGCTGGAGTCCTCGAGTTCCGGCAGGAGCCGGATGCTGAAGGGGTCTTCAAAGATTTCTTCGATCTCGCGGGAGGTGAGATCCCCGAGATCGGCGGGGGCGTTGATCCAGTCGAACTCCATTGCAGTGTCTTGGGGGGATGAGTCTACTTGGCGTGCTGGATGAGCTCGACCTCGTACCCCTCCGGGGCGTCGACGAAGGCGATGACCGATCCGCTCGATGTGGTGTGGGGGCCGTCGCTCAGCGGGTAGCCGAGGTCGGCGGCGTGTTTGGCAAAAGCCTCCATGTCTTCCACCTCAAAGGCGAGGTGCGTGAGGTCGGGGCCGACCTGTACAGGGCCGCTGGCGTCGTACTTGCAAATCTCGATCTCCTCTTCACTGCCGGGAGCCTTGAAGAAAACGAGCTGCGAGCCGCGCCCGCTCTGGGAGCGCCGGGTTTCCTCCAGACCGAGGACATTCTTGTAGAAGTCCACCGTCTTATCGAGGTCGCTCACGCGATAGCGCGTGTGCAGCAGTCGTTTCACCATGGCGGGAAGTGTAGCGGGTTTTCCGATTGTGTCGAAGCAGATTTCCTCCCGGCTGCCCGGGCCTGCCTGGGGGCGATAGTTTTTTGTACCTCCCCGGGGCAAAGCCGCGTATTCATCCCGCATGATCTCTGCGAAATCCCACGATCTGTTCACCGAGGCGCTGCGGCATATCCCGGGAGGGGTGAATTCGCCGGTGCGGGCGTTTCGGGGTGTGGGAGGCGAGCCGTTCTTTGTCGCGGAGGCCGACGGATCGCGCATCCTCACCGTCGACGGCCAGGAGTTGATCGATTACGTCGGCACGTGGGGACCCGCCATCCTCGGCCATGCGCCGGATTCCGTCATCGCCGCGGTGTGCGGCACGGCGTCGCGGGGACTGAGCTTTGGCATCCCCAATCCCTACGAGGTCGAGATGGCGGCGACGATCAAGGCCCTCGTGCCCTCCATCGAAAAGGTGCGCATGGTCAACAGCGGCACCGAGGCGACCATGAGCGCGGTGCGGCTGGCGCGCGGATTCACCAAGCGCGACAAGGTGATCAAGTTTGAAGGCTGCTACCACGGGCATGTCGACTCGCTCCTGGTCAAGGCGGGCAGCGGCGCTCTGACCCACGGCATGCCGGACAGCGCGGGCGTCCCGGCAGCCCTGGCCGACCTGACGATCACGATTCCCTTTAACGACCCCGACGCCGTGCGTCAGGCTTTCGCCGCAAACCGGGGCGAGATCGCGGCCGTGATCCTCGAGCCGGTCCCGGCCAATGCGGGATTGTACCTGCCGGAGCCGGGCTTCCTGGAGCTTCTCCGCTCGATTTGCGACGAATCCGGAACCGTGCTGATTTTTGACGAGGTGATGACGGGTTTCCGCCTCTCCCCCGGCGGAGCGCAGGAGATTTACGGGATCGTTCCCGACCTGACGACCCTGGGCAAGATCATCGGCGGCGGTCTGCCGGTGGGAGCCTTCGGCGGACGCGCCGACATCATGGACCACCTCTCGCCCGACGGTCCGGTCTATCAGGCTGGCACGCTTTCCGGGAATCCCGTCGCCATGGCGGCGGGTCTGGCCCAGCTCGACGAACTGATCACCCGCGGCGGCTGGAGCGAACTCGAGCGGCTCGGCAACATCATGGAGGAGGGGGTGCGCGAAGCCATCGCCGGAAAACCGCTCACTTTCCAGCGTATCGGGTCGATGTTCTGCCTCTACTTCCATCCCGGCCCGGTGCGGAACCTTGCCGAGGCGAAGCTGGCGGATCGCGAGAAATTTGCCCGGTTTTTCCACGCGGCGCTGGACCGCGGCGTGTACTTTGCCCCCTCGCAGTTCGAGTCAGGGTTCCTCTCGCTGGCGCATACCCCGGATGATATCGAGGAAACCCGACGGGTGGTGGTGGAGTCTCTCGCCGCCGCCGGGGTCTAGGCGTGAGAATCGACATGACAAAACGGCCATTTCGCGCCTAGAATAACGGCGCGATGAGCCCGGATGCTGATACTGCCGAAATCGTCGAGCTGATCCGCAGGATCGGCATGGGCGACCGTGCCGGATTTGAGGAGTTTTACGACCGTTTCTCCGGGCTCATTTACTCGACGGTCCTGCATGTGTTGAATGATCCTGCCGACGCGGAGGATTGCGCCCAGGAGGTCTTTTTCATGCTGTGGGAAAAGGCTCCCATGTATGATGCCGCGCGGGGCAAGCCGCTCACCTGGGCCATCACCATGGCGCGTAACAAGGCCATCGACCGCCTGCGCTCGCTCCAGCGGCGCTTCCGCCTCCACGACGAGGTGCAGCGCGAGACCGCGCCCGACGATCTGCTGACCCAGCGAGAACCCTTCGAGGATCTCGACTCGAGCGAGAAGGGAGAGCTCATACGCAACGCCGTGCTCAAGCTGAACCGCGACCAGCGCGAGGCCATCGAGATGGCCTACTTTGGCGGCCTCACCCAGCAGGAAATCGCCACCCGGCTCGATGAACCGGTCGGCACGGTGAAAGCCCGCATCCGGCGCGGCATGATGCGGCTGCGCAAGATGATCGGCTCGACTCTTTGAGCGCTCGACGCCAAGCTCCCGCGCTCGTTCCATGCTCGTTTCTGATTTTGACTTCGACCTGCCGCCCGAGCTGATCGCCTCGCGCCCGCTGCCCGACCGCGACGCCTCGCGCATGATGGTCGTCGACCGCGCAAGCGGGGAGATTTCCCACCGATCGTTCCGCGATTTTCCCTCCTATCTCGCGCCCGGCGACCTTGTCGTGCTCAATGACTCGCGCGTGATCAAGGCCCGCCTGCGCACGCCTGACCAGCGCACGGAACTTTTGCTTCTCGAACCCGTTGACTCCTCCGCGTGGAAGTGCCTGGGCAAACCCGGCCGCCGCCTGCGTATTGGCATGTCCATGGAGATCGCGGGCACGGTCGCCACCGTGCGCGACATCCTGCCCGACGGCGAGCGCATCGTGGAGTTTGCCTCCGCGCCCGACCTGGAGACCTACGGAGCCATGCCCATCCCGCCGTACTTTCGCCGCGAGGCCGATGCCGAGGACGATGTGCGCTACCAGACCGTCTTTGCCGACGAGCCGGGGTCCGTCGCCGCTCCCACGGCGGGGCTGCATTTTACCCCCGGGCTTCTGGCCTCGCTGCCCCATGCCTTTCTCACCCTCCATGTCGGTATTGGCACGTTCCTGCCCGTGAAGGTCGACCACGTGGCCGACCATGTGATGCACGAGGAACGCTACAGCATCTCGCCCGAGGCGGCGCAGGCCATCAACGCCGCCAAGCGCGTCGTCGCCATCGGCACCACCGCGTCGCGCGTGCTCGAGAGCCAGCCCGCCGGGCCGATCCAGCCGCGCTCCGGCGCGACTGCCATCTTCATTCATCCCGGATATCGGTTCAAACACGTCGGCGCTCTGCTGACGAATTTCCACCTCCCGAAGTCCACTCTTATCATGCTCGTTTCCGCCCTGGCCGGGACCGACCTCATCCGCTGCGCCTACGAGGAGGCGGTGCGCGAGCGGTACCGTTTCTTCAGCTACGGCGACTGCATGCTCATCGTGTAGGCGTTTTCAGGAAAGGGTGCGGCCGACGTAGCGCGACGCTCGCTCGCTCGCGCCTGTCGCCTGTTACGTAGCGCTCGCCCATTTCGGCCAGCGCTTTTGGGAAAACGCTCCAGCCTCGCGGGAGCTCCGGGGGAGTGCTTGCCCTCTTTACCGGTAAATGAAATGACTGAGGGGCTTCCCCAAATGAAATCCCGAGGATTCACTCTCATCGAGCTGCTCGTGGTCGTCGCCATCATCGGCGTGCTTTCCGCCCTGCTGCTGCCTTTTGTCAAAAATGCCCTGGAGCAGGGGAACCGCGGCAAGACGGTGTCCAACCTCCGCCAGATCGGCGAGGCGCTCCTCAGCTACGGCTCCGATCACGAACGCCTCCTCCCGGCCGCGCACGGCACCATCGGCTACCAGACCACGACCAACGCCGCCCTCCTCCCCTGGCAGCAGGAGCTGGACGCTTATATCGGATTCAACGACGTCTCCAGTGAGAGCGTCGGCTCCCGCAAGGTCTTCAACTCCCCCATCAGCGCCTATCACACGAACAGCTACTTCCTCGGCAGCTATGCCGCCGGGTATGAGGCCTCCCAGGGAGGCGGCTCCGTCACCTTTGCCCCGCTCAATCTCAACAAGATCACCCGCCCCGCCATGCACGTCCTCGGCGGCGAGGTCGGGCAGAAGGTGACCTTCGCCGACTACGACGCCGACAAGGACGACTACGGAGACAACGACCCCGCCTTCCGCGCCACCTCGGGCACGAAGATCGTCCAGATCCTCTTCGCCGACGGCCACGTCGCCGGGTTCAAAGCCTTCGATCCCACCCGCATGACCGTCCGCTACGAAGGCCTGAAGGAAGACGGTACGGGGTACACGTATTCCGATTTGTAAGGTCGTTGCGCCTCGTCGACGACTTGGTTAGCGCCGCAGGGCATGCTTTTCGATGCTCTTCGCGAACAGCGGCGTCTCGATGCGATTGTGCGCGGACGAAGCGAGTTGGCGAGCCTGCTGGGCGGACTCATAAGGCAGTCCGTGTGAATCCAGGAAGGCATGGAATTCCGGCGTGGCTTCTCCATGGACATGATTTGTGAACTCGCACGTGCTCCCGTCGATCGGCTTCACGGAAAGCTCCCAGGTCACCAGGACACGCGTGCGACCGCTCGGCGAAAACACATCGGAGAGCGAGATCACTCGGCAATGGCGTGGCTCGGCGATGTCCTCGACATAATGCTGCACGACGATGCTGCCGCCGATGCTTTCGACATTGAGCGACATGCGCCTGCCATCATCGGTACGTGAAGTCCCCGCCGCAATATGGGCGGGCGAGCACCGTTGATACTCGGCATCCGGAAGATTGAAGAGCCAGTCCGCGAGGTCGACTTTTTCGATGGGGGCATTGATGACCGCGCTGTAGCTCGATTCGGACAGAGTTTCGTTTTCCACAAGAGTATGTTGCATGAGCCGGATGTCGCAGTCGCCGTACCACCTCCATGGAAGATTCCTTAGCCGTTTATGGGGAGTTGGTTGCGAGATTTTCCGATGGGTGAGCTTGAGGTGGAAATTCTGGACGTACGAAAACTCGACCTCAGGAATGGTCGGATTTTGACCGGAGGGGGATTACCTGAGTTTATCGCCTCGGTGGGTCGGGACTGAAGAGTTCGCGCGTTGATTTGAGATCAATCAACGCAGGAAAAGCGACGAATGATTTTACGTTGCAGTGAACCAGGAGCGACCTGATGGCGCAGAGATGATGCTTGCTTGATTCTAAGGAGCCTTGGAAAGACGGGTGATCTTAATGTTGCTGAGCTTATTGTTTGAAATACCCAAGACGGCTTGGAACCTAATCGTCCAGCGATGCTCAATAATGTCCTTCGGATCAGTGGTAAGGATGCAGTTGATTGCGATTTGTTGACTGTTAAGGAATCGCCAGTCGGACGCATCGTTTCCTGTGCTATAAAAGATAAAATTGGAAAACTCATTATAGGGCTCCGCCCCCGAGTTTTTGAAATCCTCGGTCGCCGCTTCGACCACCCGCTGTGTCAGGTCGCTGAGTAAATACACGTGGCCTTTGCGTAGGGTCGCGAGAACGACTTTATCCGGCCCCCATTTCGTGCCCTGGATAACGAGCACGGCGCTTGAATCCTTCCACCATATTATTTGGTACGATCCATGTGCGTTCGCCGTAAGGGTGCTCCAGTGTTGAGGAATGATCACCAGGATCTGGAATGGATTTAAAGTGACGAGATATAGCGCGTAATCTTTCAGCGAGAATAGGACATTGCGGCGGGGATAAATTAGCGCATATTTCCCGTCCGGTGAGGTGCTGTCTGGCAGGATTTGATAATCCTTGAACGCTGTAGGGAACGGCGCTGGCGGCTGAGGAACCACTCCATCGTCGTATGCCGCGCCTTGTAGGGAAAGTGTTGCCGCCGTTAGGAGTGAAAGAGAGAGGATTCTCATGAATGATCCTGGCCTGGACTGGGTTGGCCCACGGGAGATATCAGCAGGTTATAACGGACAGTAAGGGAAATTGGAATCCCTTGCGGAGTGAAAAAAAACGTGCCATCTTCTGCCCCTCTTTTGCCGGCATAGCTCAGCGGTAGAGCAACGGTTTTGTAAACCGTCGGTCGTCGGTTCGATCCCGACTGCCGGCTTTTTCTTGCCCCCCGGAAAGGCTCGGGGCAGGGTTGGCGGGATATGGAATTTTCTCCCGTGACGGCGGTGGCCAAGGCCAATGTGTACTTCGATGGCGGCGTGGTGTCGCATGCGATCATTTTCCCCGATGGCGAGCGCAAGACGCTCGGGATCATCCGGGAGGGGTCGTATCACTTTGGCACCGAGGCGGCGGAGAACATGAAGATCACCGACGGGTCGTGCAACGTGCTGTTTGACGGGACGACGGAGTACAAGACGTTCTCGGCGGGTGAGGAATTTGACGTGGCGGCCAACTCGGGGTTCACCATCGCGGTGACCAAGGGGCTTTGCCAGTACGTCTGCTCGTACCTGAAATAGGGAGGCGCGGAATCGTGGATGGTGCGTCGCTCGCTTGGGCCCGAGGGTTCGGCGCGCGGCGCGTGTCGCCTGAGAGCCTGTCTGAAAATTGCCGGCCGACGGCTTGCGGCGGGAAAACGGCGTTCGGCTGTGTTCCGGCTTCCTCACGTATCGTTGCGGATACGCTTTGTTGCCGCGCCTTGCCGTCCACCATTCTCCCTTGCCATCCGCCCATCGTCCTTTTTCCGACAGGCTCTGACAGGCGTGCCACAGACGCGAGGGGTGGGCGGTTTGTAAAGGCGAATGCCCGCCCTTATCGAGAAATTCTGGTGCGGTTCGGGGGTGGCGGCGCGTGGGGCGCGGTTTTTCCGCCCGATCCCGGGGAGGCGGGCTGCGCCGATTTTTCCCCAAGGAGCCGCGACTGGGTTCCCACCGAATGAGCGGGGGACGACCATATCGCGGGCGGATCGCGCCGACGCCGACGGGTTTCCTGCACGTCGGGCATGCGGCGACGTTTCGCCGGGCGGCGGAGCGGTGCGCGGAGGCGGGTGGAACGATGATCTTCCGGCTGGAGGACCTGGACCCGCTGCGCTGCAAGCCGGAGTATTGCGACGCGGCGCTGGAGGATTTGCGCTGGCTGGGCTTCACGTGGGCCGAGGGGCCGGATGTGGGAGGTCCGTGCGGACCGTACCGGCAGAGCGAACGCAGCCCGCATTTTCTCGCGGCGTGGCGGGCCTTGCGCGATGGCGGGTGGATTTACCCCTGTGCGCGGTCGCGCAAGGAGGTGGCGACGGTGGCGCTGGCTCCGCATGAGGACGAGCCGATTTTCCCGCCGGAATGGCGCGTTCCGGTCGAGGCGGCGCGCGAATGGAGCGATCCTGCGGGAACGAACTGGCGGTTTCGCGTCCCGGATGGCGAGGCGGTGGAGTTCATCGACGGGCACTTTGGTCCGACGCGGCGGGTGGCCGGGGTGGACTTCGGCGATTTCCTGGTCTGGAACCGCGACAATGTCCCGGCCTACGAACTGGCCGTGGTGGTCGACGATATCGCGATGGGCATCACCGAGGTGGTGCGCGGCGCGGACCTGCTGACCTCGACGGCGCGGCAGCTCCTGCTTTACCGGGCGCTCGGCGCGGCGGCTCCGGGGTTTTTCCACTGTCCGCTGGTGGTCGATGAACACGGTCGGCGGCTGGCCAAGCGAACCGGGGCTCTCGCCCTGCGCACCCTGCGGGAACAGGGGAGAAAACCTCAGGACATCTAGACAGAAGGAAGCGAAGGAAACAAAGGGGGGAAGGCAGGGTTACAAAAGGTCGCAAAGGGATGGGCGGTTTCTGAGCTGAAATGACGAGTGAAGCTCGGAGACGGCGTTGCGGGTTCTGTCGGGGGAGAACTTGAAAGATCGTGCTGTCTGGTGGCATACACGATGCTCGATTACGGTGAGCAGAATCCTAGCTCCGATCAGGGGTGCCCATGCGCGGAATGGTGTCGACCCGATCCTTGGAAAGGGAGATCGCCCTAACCGATCGGGGTACAGAGCTCGACAAGATGGCCATCGATGTCGCGAACATAGGCGACGGTCTGGCCCCAAGGCTTCAGCTTGGGAGGTGTTACCGAGATGGCTCCGGCGGCAACTGCGCGCTGGTAGGCGCTGTCGACATCGGGCGTGGCAAAGGCGATTTCGCTGGGAAAGGGTAGGCGCTCGCGATTCGGTGACTCAACTCCGCCAGGGAGATTCATCTCGCCGAGTTCCAGCGCGGCAAAACCGAGCGTGGTCGCGCCGGTGTCGAGTTCCCCATAGGTGCCGCTCTCATGCAGGAACCGGGTTGTAAAACCGTAGGCTGCCTCATAATGGGCGAGAGAGGCGGCAACATTCGATACGTACAGGATCGTGTAGGCGAACTGCATGGTGGAGGAAGTGTGTTCCTCTGTGCTGCCCGGTCAACTGGAAAGCTTGTGTGTTCCTTCAGCCAACGCCTGCAACAGGAACCCCTTTCGCAGATCCGCACCTTCGCGGCCTTTTGTAAAAAGGCCTTCTGCCTTCCCCTTTGTTTCCTTCGCTTCCTTCTGTTCCCAGACTTCTGTACGGTTTCCCGCGTGAAGGTTCCCTATTTCCATGTGGATGCGTTTGCCTCGGAGATGTTCCGGGGGAATCCGGCGGGTGTGTGTTTGCTCCCCGAGGAGGTTGCTGACGCGACGCTCCAGCGAATCGCTTTTGAGAACAACCTGTCAGAGACTGCGTTTGTGTTGCCGCAGGGCGAGGAGCTGGCCATCCGGTGGTTCACGCCGACCGTGGAGGTGGACCTGTGCGGCCACGCCACGCTGGCAGCGGCGCATGTGCTGGTGACCGAGGCGCGATGCCACGCGCCGATCCGCTTTCTTTCCGCCAGCGGGATGCTGGGCGTTTCGCGGGAAGGCGACCAGCTGGAGCTGGACTTTCCGGCGCGCCCAGGGGAATCCGTGGCCGAAAAGGGAGCGTTGGCGGCTGCGTTGGGAGCGCCTCCGCGCGAGGTGCTCAAGGCGCAGGATTATCTCTGTGTTTACGACCGGCCTGAGGACGTAGCGGCCTTGCGCCCGGATCTGGCGGCGGTGGCCGCGCTGGATGCTCGTGGAGTGATCGTGACCGCGCCGGGGGAGGACTGCGATTTCGTATCGCGCTTCTTTGCCCCGGGCTGCGGGATTCCCGAGGACCCGGTGACGGGATCCGCCCATTGCACGCTTGCGCCCTACTGGGCGGGCCGGCTGGGGAAGAACGTGCTTTTTGCCCGGCAGGTTTCAGCTCGCGGCGGCGAGCTCTGGTGCAGGGTGGCGGATGATCGCGTGAAAATCGGCGGACGCTGTGTCACCTACCTGCGTGGAGAAATTTTCATCTAGAGGGTTGATTTCAGAGGCGATCACTGGCTATTGAAGCGCCGAAACGCCGGAAATGACGGAAAATTACGGCCAGGGAATGAATGGATAAACGCGGGGGAGGACAGAGGGGATTGCACACGGAGGCTTGTCATTGTTGGTGGGAGCATATTTATGACAACGCTACCATCTGGTTGAATGCCGGGAGGCAATCATCCGCTTTTTAAATACTTCACTTATGTCGTTGCGTATCCTGGTTACTGGAGGAGCAGGTTTTTTGGGCTCTCACCTTTGCGATCGTCTGGTCGCGGAAGGTCACGATGTGCTGTGCCTCGACAATTTCTTCACCGGGCGGAAATCCAATATCGAGCACCTGCTCGGGAATCCCCGCTTTGAGTTGATCCGCCACGACGTGATCGATCCGTTCAAGTTTGAGGTCGACCAGATTTACAACCTCGCCTGCCCGGCCTCGCCGCCGCACTACCAGTACAACCCGATAAAGACGATCAAGACCTCCGTGATGGGGGCGATCAACTGCCTCGGGCTGGCCAAGCGCACGAAAGCGCGGGTCTTTCAGGCCTCCACCTCGGAGGTCTATGGCGACCCCAACGTGCATCCGCAGACCGAGGAGTATTGGGGCAATGTGAACCCGATCGGCCGCCGGTCATGCTACGACGAGGGCAAGCGCTGCGCCGAGACGCTGTTTTTCGACTACCACCGGGAGAACAAGGTCGACATTCGCGTGGTGCGCATCTTCAACACCTACGGGCCGCGCATGCACCCGAACGACGGTCGCGTGGTGTCCAACTTCATCGTGCAGGCCCTGCGCGGCGAGGACATCACGATCTACGGCGACGGATCGCAGACGCGGTCGTTCTGCTACGTGGATGACCTCATCGAGGGCTTTCTCCGCCTGATGAACCAGGAACTGACCGTGGGACCGGTGAACATCGGCAACCCGGGTGAGTTTACGATGCTGCAGCTGGCCAAGCTCGTCCTGGAGATCGTGGGAGGCCCGTCCAAAATCGTCCACCTCCCGCTGCCCTCGGATGACCCGAAGCAGCGCCGCCCCGACATCTCGCTGGCGAAGAAATATCTCAACTGGGAGCCGACCGTGCCCCTGGCCGAGGGGTTGCAGCGCACGGTGGAATACTTCCGCAAGGAGATCCAGGCAGGCTAACGCACTGGACGAAGACCCGGCCACTTGAGACACTCACCCATTCCCAGATTTACCATCAAACTATGAATATCTGCTGTATCGGAGCGGGCTATGTCGGGGGACCGACGATGGCCATGATCGCAAGGAAGGCGACCTTCTGCAAAGTGACAGTCGTCGATATCAATCAGGCGCGTATCGACGCTTGGAACTCCGACGAGCTGCCCGTGTATGAGCCCGGTCTCGACGAGGTCGTGCGCGAGTGCCGCGGCAAGAACCTCTTTTTCTCCACGGACGTCGACCAGGCGATCCTCGACGCGGACATCATCTTTGTGAGCGTGAACACGCCGACCAAGACGTATGGCGTCGGCGCTGGCCGCGCGGCGGATCTGCGGTATCTCGAGCTGTGCGCCCGCCGCATCGCCGAGGTCGCCCAGGGAGACAAGATCATCGTGGAAAAGTCGACCCTCCCCGTGCGCACTGCGGAGTCGCTCAAGCGCGTGCTGCATTCCAACAGCAACGGGAACCGTTTCGAGGTGCTCTCGAATCCCGAGTTCCTCGCCGAGGGGACGGCCATCGCCGACCTGGAGGCCCCGGATCGCGTGCTCATCGGTGGTGACGACACGCCGAGCGGCCAGGCCGCGGTCGAGACGCTGGTCAAGGTCTACAATGCCTGGGTGCCGCGCGAACGCATCCTGACCACAAACCTCTGGTCCTCCGAGCTGACCAAGCTCGTCTCCAACGCCCTCCTGGCGCAGCGCATTTCCTCGGTGAACTCGATCTCCGCCCTGTGCGAGGCGACGGGCGCCGACATCGACGAGGTGGCCTTCGCCGCCGGCAAGGACACGCGCATCGGGCCGAAGTTTCTCAAGGCCTCCGTCGGCTTCGGCGGATCGTGCTTCCAGAAGGATATCCTGAATCTCGTCTACCTTTGCGAATACTACGGGCTGAAGGAAGTGGCCGAGTACTGGGAGAGCGTGGTGAAGATCAATGACTGGCAGAAGGATCGCTTCGTCCGAGGCATGATCCGCACGATGTTCAACACGATCTCGGGCAAGAAAATCGCCGTCCTCGGATTTGCCTTCAAGAAGGATACCAACGACACCCGCGAGTCCGCCGCGATCCGCGTCTGCGCCTCGCTGCTCGCCGAGCACGCCGAGGTGGCTGTCTACGACCCGCAGGTGACCGAGAAGGGCATCCGCGACGATCTCGCCTACGTAGGCGTGCCGGAGTCGCAGCTCGCCCGGCTCACGGTGGTGGAAGACCCCTACGTGGCCCTCGACCAAGCCCACGCCCTGGCGGTGCTGACGGAGTGGGACGAGTTCAAGGGGTACGACTACGAGCGTATTTTCCAGGGCATGAAGAAGCCCGCGTTTGCCTTCGATGGCCGAAACATCCTCGACCGCGCGAAGCTCCGCGAGATCGGCTTCGAGGTGCACGCCATCGGCAAGCCGTAGGACTTTCCGGGAAACCGTACATTTTCCCTTTGCATGGGGGAGCAGCCGCACAAGGGCTGCTCCCCTTTCGCATTCCGGGACGCCTCAAATCTGATTGCGCTTTGGGCGAGTCGATAGCACCCTTGAGGGAAGTGAACTTCTGGAAGCGAAAGCCGGTGCTCGGGATAGGCATCGGAGTCGGGTTGATGGGAGCGGTGGCGCTGGCGGTGCGGTATGGCATGCGGCGCGCTCCGCGCGAACCCATCCCCGACGATATTTCGCCCGCAATCTTTGCCACGCGCGTGGCGACCACTTCGCATGGCGAGATCGTTTATCATATCTCGGGCTCCGGTGAGCCGCTGGTCTTTCTGCACGGCATTTACCTCGGCGCGTCATCGTACGAGTGGAGCAAGGTTTACCCGCACTTCACCCTCGGTCATGAGGTCATCGTTCCCGATCTGGTCGGTTTCGGGGAAAGCGAGCGCCCGGGCGTGCCGATGGACGCCACGGATTACGCCGAGAGCCTGGCGGAGTTTCTGCTCGAGACCTGTCCTGGCCGCCAGCCGGTGATCGTGGCGAGCGGCCTCACGGCAGGCATCGCGCTGCTGCTGGCCTCGCGCCACCCCGAGCGGATTTCCCGCGTCGTCGCCTTGCTGCCTACGGGCTTGAAGGAATCCGGCAAATGGCGGGCCGCCGGGATGGTGGCGCTCGTCGGGCTGCCGGGCCTGAACCGCTTTGTTTATCAGAATTATCTCTCACGCCCGCCGTTCATCCGGGGGTGGCTCTCGCGGTTCGCCCTCGGCGACGCCTCGCGGGTGAACGAGGAAATGGTGCGTGTGCTGTCGACCTGCGCCCGGCAGGCGGGGGCGGAGCATGCGATTTTCGGGTTTTTACGCGGGCGTCTGGCCTTTGACATCGAGTCGCGGCTGAGCCGGGTGCCGCATCCGGTGACGATCCTGTGGCCGGACAAGGCGACGGGATTTCCGATCGAGAAGGGGCTGGAGATCGCAAAAAAGATCGCGAATGTGCGGATGATGCAGGTGCCGGATTGCGGCATTCTGGCTGCCTTGGAGGCTCCCGAGCGCATCACGGAGCTGCTAACTTCCGAGATCGATGGTGACTTTCGGCTTGAGGGTGTGGCCTGACGTGGTATTGGCCGACCTCGTAAAGAAGTGAACGTCTCCGATCTCCGCGAAATTCTCCAGTATGTCCCTCGCTTCCGCGAGCGTGTGTTCGTCATCGCCATCGACGGCGAGGTGGCGGCCTCCGATAATTTTCCCAACATCCTGCTGGACCTGGCGGTGCTGCGATCCCTGAGCATCAAGGTGGTGCTCGTGCATGGCGCAGCCCACCAGATCTCCGAGCTGGCAGCGGCGCGCGGAGTAAAGCTCAGCAATGCCGACGGAACGGGCGTCACGGACACGGCGACGCTCCAGGTTAGCATCGACGCGGCGATCCGGCTGACGAACGAAATCATGGAGGGGCTTTCCGCCGTGGATCTGCGGGCGGCCTACATCAATGCCATGATCGCGCATCCGGCGGGCATCCTCGGCGGCGTGGACCAGCAGTACACCGGGCGGGTCGAGCGCGTGGACGTAAAGGCGCTCAAGCTCCTCCTCGACGAGGGCATCTGCCCGATCATTCCGCCGCTCGGCTTCGACGGCGAGGGCCGGACGTTCCGGGTGAACTCCGACGCGGCTGCCGTGGAGGTGGCCGAGGAGCTCGGGGCATCGAAGATCATTTATCTCGCGCCGCACTCGGCTTTCACAGGCGAGAGCCTGCCGAGGCAGGTCTCCGTGGCCGAGACCAACGACCTGCTCAAGCGGCGGAAAGACGACCTTGCGCCCAGCATCTGGTCGAAGCTCGATTGCGCCGCCCGGGCCTGCGTGCAGGGTGTGCTGCGCGTCCACGTGCTCGATGGCAGCGTAAATGAGGCGCTGCTCACCGAGATTTTCAGCCACGAGGGCTTTGGCACGATGGTGTACTCCAACGAGTACCAGCAGATCCGGCGGATTTTCAAAAAGGACGTCCGGGCCGTGATGTCGCTCATCCGGCAGTCGGTGAAAAACGAGGAGCTCGTGCGCCGCACGCGCACCGAGATCACGGAGAAGATCGAGGATTACTGGCTGCTCGAGGTCGACCGCACCCCGGTGGCCTGCGTGGCGCTGCACGTGTACCACGAGGACGCCTCGGGCGAGCTCGCGTGCCTCTACGTGAGCAAGGCGCATGAGAACCAGGGCTACGGACGCAAGCTCATGGCCTTCGTCGAGAACATCGCCCGCGAAAAGGGCCTCAGGCGCATCTTTGCCCTGTCGACCCAGGCGGTGCATTATCTCCAGCAAAAGGGCGGGTTCATCGAAGTCCCGCCCGAGAAGCTCCCCGCCATGCGGCGGATCAAGTATGAAACCAGCGGGCGGAACTCCCGTGTGTTGGAGAAGACCCTCTCCGCATGAGCGGCACCAGCGCCTGGGGACTCGCCATCGACGGTGTTGTCATCTTCATCTACTTCCTCGTCATCGTCGGGATCGGCCTTTACGCCGGACGCAATAACAAGAGCCTGCAGGATTTCGCCCTCGGCGGGCACAAGATCCCGTGGTGGGCCGTCCTGGCGTCCATCGTCGCAGCCGAGACGAGCGCGGCCACCTTTCTGGGCACTCCGGCGGAAGGATTCAAGACGCGGAGTTTTGCCTACGCGCAGCTCGCCATCGGCACCGTACTCGCGCGCATTATCATCGCGTGGCTCTTCATCGCCCCGTACTTCCGGTACAAGGTGCAGAGCATCTACGAGTTTCTCACCATTCGCTTCGGGCCTCGCACGAAGGATACGGCGAGCGGCATCTTCCTGCTCGGGCGAGTCCTGGGCATCGGAGTGCGCCTGTATCTCGGCGGAGTGATCCTGGTCGTGATCTGGCGCTTCCTTTTCCCGGACGCGCCGGTGACTCTCGCGACGTATTTCTGGGGCATCGTCTTTGTCACGGTGGTGACGACGTTCTACACTGCCGTCGGCGGTATCAAGGCGGTGGTGTGGACGGATCTCATCCAGGCCTGTCTCATGATGGGGGCGGTGGTCTTTGCCCTCTTCACCATTCTCAATCATATTCCCGGCGGTCTCGGAGAGGTGCACCGGCAGCTTTCCACGCAGGACATTTCGATGTTCCAGACAGGGTGGGACGCGGCCAAGCCCTTTGGCGATGCCTTGCGGGGCATGCTGGAGAATCCGTATACGATCATGGCCGCGCTCATCGGGTCGACCTTCCTGACCATGGCCACCCATGGCACCGATCAGGACATGGTGCAGCGTATGCTGACGGCGGAAAACGTGGCCAAGTCGCGCTTCAGCCTCGTCCTGAGCGGTCTCGCCGACATCCCGATCGTGCTCGCCTTCCTCGGTGTGGGCATGCTCCTGTGGGTGCGGTACCAGGTGACTCCCGATTCGTCGCTTCCGGGGGCTCACAATGAAGTCTTCGCCTACTATATCATTCACGAAATGCCGGTGGGCATTCGCGGAATCATCGTTGCCGGTGTTTTTGCCACCATGATGGGATCGACCTCGGCCGCGCTTAACGCGCTGGCCACAGCGTTTATTCGCGACTTTTACCAGCCCTATATCCGGCCTGCGGCCACGGAGCAGCAATCGATCCGGGCCGCTCGCATCTCAACGGCTGTTTTCGGCCTGCTGATGATCCTTGTCGCCACGGGGGCGGCCTACACCGTGCTGGAAACGAATATCACCATCATTCCCCTGGCGCTCGGGGTGCTCGGTTATGGCTACGGCTCGCTCCTCGGCGTGTTTCTCCTCGGTGTCCTGACCGAAAAGCGGGGGAACGATATCGCCAACGTTGTTGCGATGCTCCTCGGCGTGGTCGCGGTGCTTTTCCTCGGCAAGGTCAATCTGCCGGGAGTGAGTCTTCACTTGCAGCCGAACATCCATTTCCAGCCGGTGAGCTGGGACTTCGGCGCGCTGATGCCTGCCTGGTGGCCAGCCATTGCCTGGCCCTACTACGTCTTTATCGGCTGCTCGGTAACCTTCCTCCTGGCGATCCTCTTTCCGCGTCGCGAAAGCGCCCCGGCGAAACTTTGACTCGTCCCGAGGCGGGACGGACGGAGGTGAGGAAATACATCCTTCCCGGCGCGCGCCTTGAAGCCATCAAGGGGGCGGGGAGGGTCAAGATTTTTCGGGGAAAACGCCAATCTTTTTGTGTGACGATCCCGCCATTTTTTCTTGAGGCGGGGGTGCCCAAAAATTACTCTGGCGCCGCAAGCGGCACCCAAGAAAAGAGCTGCTGTGAATAACTTGTGAAGAGATTGAACACCCCCACCAACACCTTCTGCAAGTCGTCCCCCGACGACCGTAATCCCGCTTCGGGGCGGGATTTTTTTCCCTCGAAAGTTGTCACGAGGGAGAGCATTTGTAACTAGCTTGATTTCATTTGGTTATGATGCTTCGTCGTCGAAAAATCTCGGAAAAATCGCTTGGCATGGCTTGCCCTTTTTGCTCTTTTACTGGGCCAGCCAAAACTGCCGGACCGGGTCGTGTAACGGTCGGAAGTATGCCGGGGAAACCAGTGTATAACTTTCTATGACATCGAATTGCGGGCAGAATTGGTCATCGATCTCCGAGGTGATCCGCCAGCGCATCAGCGCCGACGGGTACGAGCGCTGGTTCCATGGCGTGGACATCGTGAGCGACGACGGCATCCGCATGGTGCTGAGCGTGCCCAATCCGATTCACCAGTTTTTCATCGAAAGCAACTACCTGCCCCTCGTGCAGGACGCGGCCGCCGAGGTGCTCGGTGCGGCGCGGAAAATCCAATTTGTCGCTCCCGGCAGGGAGGATGGCGGCGTGGCCCTGGCTGCGAACTCCGCGGCGCCTCAGGAGGCTCCGGCCCCGAAGGTTGCCGTGCGTGAGCGCCCGTCGGCCCCGGCTTCCTCCGCAGCGAGCGGATCTGCCAGTGGTTTGAATTCTCGCAATACTTTTGAAACGTTCGTCGTCGGCTCCAACAACCAGTTCGCGCACGGCGCGGCCATCGCGGTAGCCAAGTCCCCGGCGAAAACCTACAACCCGTTCTTCGTTTACGGCGGCAGCGGACTGGGCAAGACCCACCTCCTGCAGGCCATCGGCCACTACGTGCTGGCCAACCAGAAATCCGCTCGCGTCGTGTATCTCTCGAGCGAGCAGTTCACCAACGAATTCATCGACGCCATCCAGCACGGCACACTGGTGAAGTTCCGCAAGAAGTACCGCCAGGCGGACGTGCTGATGATCGACGACATCCAGTTCCTCGCGGGCAAGGAGCGCTCGCAGGAGGAGTTTTTCCATACTTTCAACACCCTGCACGACGGCCACAAGCAGATCGTGCTCTCCAGCGACCGTCCGGCCAGCGAGATCGAGAAGCTCGAGCAGCGTCTGGTTTCCCGCTTCGAGTGGGGCATGACGGCGGAGTTGCAGCCCCCGGATATGGAAACCCGTATCGCCATTCTCAAGAAAAAGGCGGAGGGTCTCCACATCAATGTCGAGCCGTGGGTGATCGAATTCCTCGCCGACCGCATCCGCAACAACGTGCGACGCCTGGAAGGCGCGCTCATGCGGGTGGCCTCGTACAAGTCCCTGAGCGATCGCGAGATCACCCGGGATGTGATCGAGAACCTCCTGCGCGACATCTTCCAGGAGCAGGCCCGCCGTGCGGTGACGATCGAGCAGATCCAGCGCAAGGTGGCCGAGCATTACGACGTGCGCCTCGCCGACATGACGAGCAAGCGCCGCCCGGCAAACATCGCCTTCCCGCGCCAGGTCGCCATGTATCTCGCCCGCGAGCTGACGAACTCCTCGCTCAACGACATCGGCGACGCCTTCGGCGGCAAGGACCACGGCACCGTGATCCACGCCTGCAAGCTGATCAAACGCCGTATCGATGAGGACGAGAAGACCCGGCACACGATCAAGATGCTGGACAGCCAGCTCCAGAGATAGTCCCTTACTGATGGCCGAGAAGTTCCTTTCCACAGGCTTCCCGGCCCCCCTTCGGAGGCGGAAAAATGCCGCCTCTGGCATGCCCCGGTCGCAGGCGCCCCTAGCGATGGTGTTTGACTTCCGTCGAGGCGATCCATAAATCACTTGTTTTCCATCGAGATCATGAAGTTCTCTGTCACGAAAGAAGCTCTCCTAGACGGCCTGCAACGCATCCAGAATGTAGTCAGCACGCGCAGCACCTTACCGGTATTGACTAACGCGCTGCTTGAGACGACAGAGACCGGTCTCCGCTTGACCACCACGGACCTCGAGGTCGCCATCCGTTGCGAGATCGCGGCCCAGATCGAGAAGCCGGGCGCCACGACGCTGCCGGCCCGCCGCCTCGCCGCCATCGTGCGCGAGCTGCCCTCCTCGGAGATCACCATCGAGACCGACGCCAAGAACATCTCGACGCTCCGTTGCGGATCGAGCTTCTTCAAGATTTTCGGCCTGGCCAAGGAGGAGTTCCCGGCCTTCCCGTCCTTTAAGGATGCGAAGACCTACTCCATCAAGCAGCACGACCTGAAGGACGGCCTGCGCAAGACCTCGTACGCCATCTCGGTCGACGAGACACGTTACGTACTCAACGGCATTCTTTTCTCCTTCAAGGAAAACAAGCTCACGCTCGTCGCCACCGACGGACGCCGTCTGGCGCTCTTCGACAGCGACATGGAGTTCCCGCAGAGCCACGAGCGCGATTTCATCGTGCCGACCAAGGCTGTGACGGAAATCCAGCGCCTCCTCGGGGAGGAGGGCGAGGTCCAGATCTCGGTCGCGGAAAATCTCGTTTCCTTCGAGGTTGCCGGTGGCCAGCTCGTTTCCAAGCTCGTGGAGGGCAATTACCCGAACTACCGCCAGGTCATCCCGGGTGAAGCCAAGGAACGCATCACCCTTGAGCGCGAAGCCTTCCTCACCAGCATCCGCCGCGTCTCGCTCCTTAGCAGCGACAAGACAAGCTCGGTGCGCCTCGCCTTTTCCAAGAACAACCTCGATATCACCGCGAACACCCCGGAAGTCGGTGAAGCCCGCGAGTCGATGGCCATCGTTTACCGTGGCCGCGATTTCTCGATCGCTTTCAATCCGGAGTTTGTAATCGATCCGTTGCGCAATCTGCCCAACGACGAGATCTACCTCGAGCTGATCGACGAAATGAGCCCCGGTGTGATCAAGATCAATACGCCGTTCCTCTACGTCCTCATGCCGATGCGCGTCTCGGTGTGATCGTGGTTTCCGTTTCTCTCTGTTAGCTCTCCTCTCCCTGTATCCATGAATCTTTGGGGCATCGACCTCGGCGGCACAAAAATCGAAGGCGCAATTCTCGACCCGTCCAAGCCGGACAAAGCCCTTCACCGCCTCCGAGTCCCCACGGAATCCGCCCAGGGTTACGAGCACGTCATCTCGCAGATCGCGAAGGTGGTCACGATGCTCGAGGCGGAGTCGGGTCTCAAGCGGCCTGCCGTCCTGGGCATCGGCACGCCCGGAGCCAGCGAACCGTCCACCGGGCTGCAAAAGAATTCCAATACACTCTGCCTGAACGGCCAGCCCCTGCGCGCGGATATCGCCAAGGCCTTGGGGATCGAGGTGCGGCTGGCCAATGACGCCAACTGCTTTGCTCTGGCCGAGGCGACCCTCGGCGCAGCCAAGGGCGCTCCCGTCGTCATGGGGCTCATCCTGGGCACCGGCTGCGGTGGCGGAGTGGTGGTCAACCAGCACATCATCGAGGGCCTGCATGGCATCGGTGGGGAGTGGGGCCATAATCGCCTGCCGGGCGAGACGGAACCCTGCTACTGCGGCAAATCCGGCTGCAACGAGCAGGTGATCGCCGGTCCTTCGTTGGAGCGGTATTACGCCCGCGAGACCGGCCAGAAGATTCGCCTCCCCGAGATTTGCCAGCGAGCCGCAGCGGGCGAACCCGCAGCAGTGGCGACGCTCGAGCGCCTGCGCACCAAATTTGCCGAGGCCATCGCGGTGGTGATCAATATTCTCGACCCGCATGCCGTGGTCATCGGCGGCGGTGTAGGCAACATCGACCTGCTTTACGACGAGAAGACCCGCGCGGAAGTGGGCAAGTTTGTCTTCAACCACGAGGTCCGCACGGCCTTCCTCAAGCCCACGCTGGGCGACAGCGCCGGAGTCTTCGGCGCGGCCATGCTGACGGTCGACTGACCTTCTTTTTACAGAAGGCAGCGAAGGAAACGAAGGTCGGGCGGAAACCGTCTTTGACGGATCGCTTTGCAGGTCGGGAACGCGGCTTCCAGGCAAAGGGTCGGAAAGCCTTTTTACAGAAGATCGCAAAGGCCGCGAAGGACTGACCCCGCTCTGTGGAGGTGCGATTGTGCAGGCTCGTTTATCTTTGCCTGATTTCGGTGTTCGGGCTCCCGTCTCAGCGTCGCCGCCAGCGGGAGCCAAGGGCGATGCCGTACTGGAACTTCCGAGCGTGCTCCCGGATTAAAAAGGGCAGGTCGACGGTGTGTTCAAGATCGAAATGCTCCTCCAGCCTCGCCTTCAGCGCATCGAAGCCGCTCGGGCCGCCGGGCCGTCCTCCCAGCCACTTGTCGCGGGGCGTATAGGTGTCGAGCCAGGTAAAGGGCGTCGTGAGCAGGAGCTGGCCGCCGGACTTCACCAGCGAGGAGAGGCGGGCGAGAAAGACGGCGGGATCGGGCAGGCGGCAGATGAGATTGGCCGCGAGGACGATATCCGCCGGGTCGAGATTCGCGGGCAGCGCCATGGCGTCTCCCTGGGCAAAGCGAGCCCGGGAGCGGATCACGCCCGGAGGCACGCTGGCCGTGAAGAGCTCGGTGACATCGCCTTCCACGATCTTCTCCGCCTCCATGCTGCCCTGGGCCTGCAAATGCTGGGCGGCCTGGATGAACCGGTGGGAAAAGTCGATGCCTGTCACCGCATCGGCGAAGAGCGTCAGCTCAAAGGTCGACCGCCCGACGGCGCACCCGATGTCGAGCGCGGTAGGCAGGCGGGTTTCCGGCGGATCGATGAGGGAGGTGACGCTGCGCACGGCGAAGTCCAGCGCCTCGCGCGGGGCAGGTACGTCGCCGAGGATCTCCTCCGCCGTTCCGTAGTGGAAGAGGAGATACTCGTGGAGGAAGCGGTCGGACTCGTAGGGATTCGCGCTCAAGCGAGGAGGCTGTTCATGTACGCCGAGGGCTCGAAGTCCTCGATGAGCACAGTGGTTTCGCCGTTGCGGAACATGCGGGCCTGCACGACGCGAATCTCCGGCGTCTTGTGCGGCGCGAAGAGGATGTCGTCGTGGGTGGCGTTCTTGTGATTGGCGAATTTCTCCGGGGTGAGGCTGCCGCCGAGATGGTCGCTGCGGCCCGTGGCGACGTGGATGGTGCCGCGCACCTTTTCGTCCTGGATGTCGCGTCCCGAGAAGGGCAGGAGCTGCGTGCCGAAGCCGAGTTCGCCGAGTTCGCCCGTGACGGGGTCGCTTGCGAGCTTGGCATTGTGCTCCTCGACGGTCGTCGGATTGCCCGAGAGGTACTCGGCTTTTTGCACGCGGCCATCGGCTACGCGCATGATGCCGATGGTTCCGTCCTCGTACTTCATCGGGAACGAGCCGGATGCGCCGGTCGGTACGTAGTAAATCTCACCCGCCGGGAGGTTGGCGACATCGGGCTCCTTGCCGCGACAGAGGCCGTGACTCTTTTGCGCCTCTTGGCGACCGAGGTCGAGGTGGAGGGTGTGTTTCTGGCTGGCCACCTCAAAGTCGATCTCGACCCAATCCGCGCGGGTCATGCCGAGGCGCAGGAGCTCCGCCTCGCGGCTCACGTCGTCGTAGCTCACGGCGAGGCCGGTGGAGAGGATGATGGGGTTCAGTCCGTGGAGGGTCGCGCCGCGGAAGCCATACTGCTTGGCAAAGGCGGTGAGCGGAGCGGTGGCTGAGTAGGTGGAGATGCAGAGGATGATGTCGTAGTGAGGGTAGACATCCTTCGGCAGGCTCACTTCCTTGCCCTCCGGGGTGAAGGCGACGTCGGGCAGGTCGAGATTGCTGCCGCCCGTCACCTCGTAGGCGAAGATCTCCCCTCCAGTGAGGCCGAGCTCGGCGAGCGCGCCGTTTTTCAGCCCCTCGTAGAAGTGGGTGATGGCATTGCGCTGGATGGTGAGGCTGGGATCTTCGAGGAACTTGAAGTCCTTGATATCCTGAGGGTTGGCGAGATCGATCAAGATGCAGACGCGCTGGCCGGGTTCCGGCGCGAAGGTGGACTTGAGGAGACCCGAGAGACTGAAGGGGGGGAACGTACGGGCGGCGATTTGTTCGGCGATCGTCATGGTGGGCATACGGTAAACGGATACGTTCCGGGCCGCAATCGCGATGCGACGCGTGTGAGTTTTCTCTCCCCCTCGGAGGCAAAGTCCTCTTATTCTGTGGTTTCCATGGCTCGCAAAGGCATCATTCTCGCCGGGGGTTCAGGCACCCGGCTCGATCCCCTCACCCGCATCGTCTGCAAGCAGCTCCTGCCCATTTACGACAAGCCGATGATCTACTATCCGCTGTCTGTCCTCATGCTGGGCGGCATCCGGGATATTCTCATCATCTCCACGCCGAAGGACCTGCCGATGTTCAAGATGCTCTTTGGCGACGGTTCGCGGCTCGGTCTGCACATCGAGTACGTGGAGCAGGCCAAGCCCGATGGCATCGCGCAGGCCTTCCTGCTCGGCGAGTCCTTCCTCGCGGGCGACGGGGCCGCGCTCATCCTCGGCGACAACATTTTCCACGGGAAGCTCGACTTCGTCCGCGCCGCGCTGGCTCGCACCGAGGGCGCCTCGATTTGCGCCTGTCCGGTGAAAGACCCGGAGCGCTACGGAGTGATCGAGTTCGATGCCGAGGGCCGGGCTATCTCCATCGAGGAAAAGCCAAAACAGCCGCGAAGCAACTACGCCGTGCCGGGCTTCTACGTCTACGACGACCAGATCGTCGACGTGACCCGCTCGCTCAAGCCCTCGCCGCGCGGCGAGCTGGAGATCACCGACGTGAACCGCGCCTACATGAGCCGGGGCCAGCTCTACGTCGAGCCCCTCGGCCGGGGCGTGGCATGGCTCGACACTGGCACGCCCGACAGCCTCATGGAGGCGAGCAACTACATCGCGACGCTGGAGCATCGCCAGGGCGTGAAAGTCGCCTGCCTCGAGGAGATCGCCCGCCATCGCGGCTTCATCGACGACGCGGGCTTTGCCCGGCTCATCGACTCGCTGCCGAGGAACTCCTACCGCGCGTATCTCGAGGGACTGGTTTTCTAAGCAGTTAGAGGGGGCGGCCGGTGGTTCGATGAACGACGGCGGCGCAAGCCGAGATCTGGATACGTACGCTTCCGCGAAGCGCTTGGAATTTCGGGTGTCCAGGAAGGGCGCGAAGACAAGACAGATTGGTGCGGAGGGGCTGTGGATTGCTCTTGGCGTCCCGTTCGGAGAGAGTCTGAATCCGACCACCTTTCCACCCATGAACGAAATATACTCCCTCCACACGGACCGAAACATTCAGCCGACGGAATTTGGGCAACTCGCTGCACTGAACCTCTGGGGCGAGGTGGCAGACTTTACCCAAGAGCGCCTGGCGGGGCATTTTGCGGCGGTGGATTTCGCGGCTCATGTGCGCACCTCGCAAAACCTCCTTGTCGGTTATGCCAGCGCCATCTCGAATGGACTGGGCGCGGTCTTCATCGATAGCCTCATCAGTCATCCCGAGTACGACCGCGAGGCGATCGGCGATCTGCTTTTGCAGGCTGTATTGACTCATTTTCACGGCCAGCCGGTATACGCGATGCCCTTTGTGGATGAGCAGCAGGTCTTTCGCGCCAGCGGCTTCCGGGTTTACCGCCGGGAGATGGCGGCTCTGGCCCATCGGAATGATGAACCCTTCGGGCTGGGGAGTATCGTCGCGCTGGAAACGGTGATTCACTCCTGAACCCGGACTGGTGCTGAAGGCTCCTTTTTTTCCGGTGATACTTCAGTTCGCTGCCTGCGGTGACAGAGCAAAACCACTTTTCGGTTTCGTAGGTCAAGAGCGCTGCGTCGGGGTTTCCCGGGGAGCCCGGAGTGCTGTCCGTTGGCAGGCAGGGGCGGCCAGGTCAACCGCGCGTGACGAGCTCCTCCTGATTCCGGGCAATGGTCGTGATGAGCTTGATGGCGACGAGGCAGAGGATGACGTTGAGCACCTCGCCGGAGATGGTGCCCCAGGTGAAGTTGCGCAATCCTTCGACCGTGCGGCCGTCCTTCCAGCCTACAATGATCTGCCCAAAGAAGCGCGAGGCGATCCAGAGCATCCACCACGTTCCGACCAGACCGCTGCCATCCTCGGAGCGCCAGTTCTTGGGGTTCAGGCTGACTTTCCAGACCTCCGTCATGCCCTGAAATGGGCGGAAGAGGCAGATGATCGGAATGAAGTAATAGCCCACGGACCAGCCGGGGCTGCTGCTCATGTCGGTCGCGCCGAAGCCGCGCGAGTTGACATTGGCGCGGTAGACCCATTTCAGGAAGGCGATGCCCGTGACGATAAACACGACGAACATGACCGCGATGACGATGTTTTGCCGGAGATCGTTGGCCTCGGCCTGCGCCTCGGTGAAGGGCGTGCTCAGCAGGGCGAGCTGGCCGAGGTCGCTGATGATCGCGACACAGTACATAGCGAGGCTGATCCAGAGCATCACCACGACAAACGCGGTGAGCCGGTTAGGGTTCTTTACGTAGGAATAAGCGGGAGCTGGCAGCGGAGGCGGCGCGACCGCGGCCCTGGCGGCGGGAGGGAATAGCTCATGCAGCGGCCGCCATTCCGGCATGCCGTCGCGCCAGTAGTGCGTATCCTGATGAAGGAGACCCTGCTCCCACAGGGAGCGCAGGGAGGGCTCATCATGCTGGGATTGGTCGCCTGCGGGTGTGGCTATGTGAATGGTGCTCATGGCTGGCCTATTTGGGCAAAGTTGAAAAGAGATTCTTTGCTTAGCATGATCAGCCAATGCTTAGGAAGTTATTCCTGACGGGTTGTTGATCTTGCGATGGGGAAATCTCGCGGTCTTGCGCGCCACCGATGAAAAATCCATGCTGGCGGGGTGATGCGAAAGATTGTGCTGGCCTGTGTCCTGCTTGCGGCATCCTGCCTGACTGGCTGGGGCGCCGTGGGGTATTATCCCGTGCCGGTGGCGAAGGACGACATCAGGATCTTTCGCGAGATGAACCTGAGGGAAGCGGATTACGAGGTGGAGAAGTACCGCATCACCTTTGATCGCCCAAACTGGGTCTGGGTCGAGGCGCAGGCCCAGGGCAAGGTGTCGGACCTGCCACTGCCGAAGAGGGCCTCCGCCGTGAATCTCCTGCTCCTGACGCAAAAGAAGGGCCGTTCCGAGAAGACCATCCATTTTGTTGTGTCGAGCGAGGACTCCTCGGTCTACAGCTACCTGCGCTTCGATCCCGCCGAGCTGCTGCAGCGGACATTTGCGCTGCGCGAGGGGCGGTTTCTCTTGCTCGGAATGAGCGCCGTGCGGCCGTCGGATTTCGCCTACGTGCTCCAGGTCTTCCAGAGCGATATCGCGCCCCGGCCGGGGCAGGAGTGAGGCCCGGCGCAGGCCGCCAGCAGCCGTCATCCGCGTCGCGCGGCTTCAATCCCATTGACAGATGCGGCGTTTGTCGTATAAATCACATCCGGATTAGATTTTTAACCTCCCGATTTCATCCTCCCTCCCCGGAACCATGAAAACATCCTTTGCCGCGTGCGTGCGCTCGGTCGTGTCGCGTTTTGCCTTATCCCGATCCGGAGCCTTGCTCGGTCTTCTGGCCAGTCTCAGCGTGGGGGCCTCGACGGTGCTCGCTACGGATTGGACGTGGAATACGGCGCTGCTTTACCAGCGGCAGCATGACAATCCGCAGAACTATAATTTCACCACCGATTGGGTGACGGGGTCGGACGGCACGGGCCAGAGCCTGCAAATCACGGAGCCGAGTGCGAACGAGTGGAATTACTTCCTCGATGTACCGCGCTCGTATCTCACGACGGCGACGAATCAGTTTCGCGCGGTGCTGGATTTTGAGGTGGTGACGCCGACGGTGCTGCCGCAGTACTTCTGGATGTTTGCGCGGTGCCTGGATGCGAACGGGCGGGCGATGGCGGGTGTGCCGGAGCAATGGCAGCGGTTTGTCTCCGAGAGCGCGGACGGGCCGCGACGCATCGAGTTTCCCATCGAGTTTCCGCCGGTGGCTGGGGGCACGTGGCACTTCTACTTTGGCTGCAAGCGCACAGGGACGATCATCATCGACAGCCTCGCGATCAAGGAGGGCTGGGACCTCACGCGCGAGCCTGCGGTCTTGAATGGCGCGGCGACCTCGGTGCTGCCTGCGGGGGTGAGTGCGGCCACGGGGTCGCCCGCTATTACGGTTTCGCCCCCAGCATCGGGCACGGTGACGACGCTGACCGCCTCCGATCTCGTGGCCGATGGCGCAACGCCCGTGACCTCGGCCGTTGCGGCGGCCAACTCGACGAAGCTCCAGGCCTGGCTCACCACGGCGAAAAACACGGCTGGCACGAAGAAGCTCGCCATTCCGCCGGGCACGTATCGCTTCGAGTCCAACGCTCAGCTCACTATCGACAGCACGAACGACCTGACCATCGACGGGCAGGGCGCGACGTTCATCTTTCAGAAGCTCTACAACGGGCCGCACTTCATGGTGAATGCCTGCAACCGGCTCGTGGTGAAGAACCTCAACATGGACTGGAACTCCGACTACAAGCCCATCGCAAGTCTCGGGCGGCTGGTGAGCCTTTCCTCGGACAAGAAGACGGCGGTGTTTCAGTTCGACGACCAGGACGCGGCGCAGACGCTGCGGACGGCGCAGGCCTTCTGGCATTCCATACACCCGATGGATACGACGTACCTGTATCGCAACAGCCCGGATTTCTTCCTGCTCAAGGACACGCCGCAGCCCACGAAAACGGCCAGCGCAAACCAGATCACGACGGTATTCACTAATCCGCTCTCGCTCACGGTCGGCACGAGCTATTGCATCAAGCACCTGTACTACGAGATGATCGGCTTCAAGCTCGCCGCCTCGTCGCACGTGCTCTTTGATACCGTCAACTTCTACGGCGTTCCCGGCATGGGCTGGCTGAATACGGAGGAGAGCCACCACCTGAAGTGGACGAATTGCAAATTCCTCCGGCGCGCGGGTTCCCGTCAGCCGCTCATCACGGGAGCGGATGGCATTCACTCTGGCGAGTCCAAGGGCGACATCGCCATCCAGGGTTGCGCCTTCACCGGTCTCGGCGACGACGCGATCAACCTGCATGACAACTGCTGGCAGGGCGGGCTGGTGAATCCCGGCACGGGCAATCAGCTGCAATTTCGCAACTGCCCGCGGCATCAACTGCGGGTGAAGAGCGGCGATGTCATCCGGTTTTATAATACCGACTACACGCCCGCCGGGGTGGAGCTCACCGTCACGGGCACGCCCACCTACAGCAGCCCGAATGGCGACCCGGAGCATGTCAATACGACGATGACCGTCACCTTCGCCAGCCCGGTGCCCGCCAGCCTCTCGCCACTCTCGATCGCGAACAACACGCGGTTTGAAACGAAGAACGTGCGCATCGCGGGCAATACGATCATGTACACCAACGGACGCGGCGTGCTGCTCTCGGCCAAGAATGCGACGATCGACTCGTGCTATTTCCGCAATGTCTCCGCAACCAGCATCCAGATCACCACGGAGATCGTTGATACTGCGTACATGGAGGGACGCGGCGCGTCCAACGTCCTGGTGAGCAACAACACCTTTGAGAATACGAACCAGATCAGCCGCTGGGCCGGGGCCGTGGTTTATGTCGGGGCGACGATTCCGTGGGGTCCGGCGGACGTGCCGCTCTTTACCAACCTGACGTTTGATAATAACAAATTCTACAATTCCCCCGGCCCCGCCATCTCGCTGACCTCGATGGCCAACGTCATCGTAAAAAACAGCCGCATCGAGTACAATCAGGCCCTCGCCAACGTCACGCCCTTCGCCGGAACATTGCAGGCCGTTCTGTCCGACGACCTCGCCCTCGGCGGTAACACCTGGCGCAATGTCCTCACCCCGCCCAATCCCGTCGGCATCGTCTACAACCCCTCCACCGTGACCAACCTCGCCCCCGGCTCGAACAGGCTGGAGACGCCGTAGCGGGTGGCGCGGGCAATACTAAAAGACTCTCACAATACTCTACTCCTGCTGGCGCTGAATCCTGATGCTAGTTTCCGAGCTGTCCGATAAGTTTGCCTTCTGCTTCGGGAGTGAGATGGGGAGTTTCGGCCAGTTCTGTAGCGGTGTCTGCAATGGAAATGATTCTGGTCGTGAAGGGGGTCGGGTGAATCGGAGTTGAGAAGTACCCGGCGTAGCTTTGGCCTTCGGTTTGGATCGCCAGATGATAAAATAAAGCATCCCGGATCGTGATGTTCGATGCATGTTCATCGTGGTACGCCGTTTTGCGAAGTTCCTCACTCCAGAGCTTTTTCAGACTTTCGAACGTGGATTTGGGAACTTGTAGCTGACGCGTCAAAACGGTGGCTGGCTTCTTGTATATGTCCAGAAGCGCAATGAGTAGCTCAGCTTTTTCCTGGGTTTTTACCTCGCGGAGGCTGAGGGCGACGATCTTGTTGCGACCGTACGAGAGAAACTGGATTTCGGCCGCAGGGTCAATGCGTTCAACCACCCGGCGGAAGTCTTGAAACATTGTCCCATGGTTGAGCATTGAGAGCATTTCGATGGGGCTGCGCTCGGGACGGAGGTCTTGTCCGTGAACCGCGCAGAGGATAGTCAGAAACGAGAGAGCTGCAGACCTCATTTGAGTCATGTGATTTTCACATCCCTTAGCGGAAAGCTTTCTGCTAAGCGAATCTCATGTTTCAGGATTTTGGCATCAGTCCTGGGAAGTTTCTCATCCAGACGCTTATCTTCCTTTGCCTGGCGATACCGGCTACCGTACGTGTTCTGCGGCGCTGGGCGAAAGGAACGATGGTAATTGCCGGATGTTTCGTGCTGGCGGCATGCGCTGGCCCTGAGCCGAATAAACGTGTTTTTACAGGAACATACCGCTGGGGCGACGATCCGAATAATGCCCAATATCTCTGCCTGAGCGCCGATGGCTCCTACGCCTTGACAGAGCGGTCAAGCATGGCGGTGGGCCGGGAAGTGAAGCCGTTTTCGGTGTTGCACTCGACAGGGCAATGGAAAGTCTCAAGAGGGCGCGTTATTCTTGAGGCCTCGGACAAAACCTATTTTCCCACGGGTCGATTGATCTTGCTGGTGGCCGAGCGGAAATCTGCGGAAAGCGAGCTGCTCCCGGTTATGGGAGCTGGCTGGACTCCCGAGCGGGGGTATGTTCGGCAGTAGTCTGCGAAGAGCTTACGTCTGTAATATTTTCTGACTCATTAGTTTTGGGAATCCGGGCTTTTCCCCACTCGCACAGCGCGTCCATGACGGGGCGGAGGGATTCTCCGAAATCGGTCAGCGAATATTCCACCTTGGGCGGAATCTGGGGGAACACTTCGCGATGGACGATGTTGTCGTTTTCGAGTTCCCGGAGTTGCTGGGTGAGAACTTTCGCGCTGGCCTGCGGAATCAGGCGTGTCAGTTCACCCGCCCGCCTCGGCTTCTCCATCAGGTAATGGAGCAGAACGGGTTTCCATCGGCCTCCCATCACACTCAAAGTGCGGGTCACCGGGCAATCAATGTAGTTCATTTTCTGAAATTTATACCTTTTGGTTAGTATAACATAAAAAGGTGGGGACTGGTTTTTCCCCTGCTGATTTGTAGGATGTCGGCATGCAGGTATTGATCGTTTTTGCGCATCCGGAACCAACATCGCTAACCCGTCAGTTGGTGCAAGTCTCTGGTGAGACCCTTGAGAAGCAGGGTCATGACGTCGTGCTCTCGGACCTCTACGGAATGAAATGGAAAGCGGTCTTTGACGCGGATGATTTTCCCAGCAGGGCGAATCCGGAGCGATTGTCCTTCATTGAGGAATCCGGGCATGCTTACGCGAGCGGAAATCAGACGGCGGACGTCGTCGCGGAGCAGGCAAAGCTGAAAGCGGCGGACGCGGTAATCCTGCAATTTCCTCTCTGGTGGTTTGGTGTCCCGGCGATTCTGAAGGGTTGGATCGAGTGGGTTTACGCCTATGGGTTTGGATATGGATATGAGGATGGCACGAACCGGTTTCGTTACGGCGACGGTATGCTCAAGGGAAAACGGGCTCTCGTCTCTGTGGCTGTCGGTGGCCCGGAGGCAGACTATGGCCCGCGCGGAATAAACGGCCCGCTCGATCACATTCTTTTTCCGCTCACCCATGGGGCGCTCTTCTACCCGGGCATGGATGTTCTCCCTATCCACGCCGTTTATGGAGCCGCGCATCTGAAAACCTCTGATCAAATCGAAGTGGTGAAAGAGGGATGGAAGCGACGTGTGGCACGACTATTCGACGATGCTCCGATCCCTTTTCGATCACAGAACGGAGGAGATTTCCCTGACAGGCATGCGCTCAGGGAAGATGTCGCTCCGGGACTGACCGGATTTCCGGCTCACATCGCATCGGAGCCTTGAGTAAGAATATGAAAGAGGGGTAGATTGCTCGGTGCTGATACTTCGCGCCGGAATATCGCGAAAGACTATTCGGCTCTGGGGCGGGAATGGGTCGTTGCGAGCTTCAGTCTTCGTAACGTAGTGGTGAGCGAGTTATCGTGGCCGTAATTGATATTTCGCTTGAGGCTTTTCCGCCAAGAGGAGCTTCGAAGCTATAAGAGACATCCCTCATTTCGATCATTACGCTCTTTGGCTCGATCCAGTAAATTTTGGGGGATGTGTTGCTGGAGTATGTGAACAAATTCCCTTTTTTGGGCGGACCGGTTACTTCTTTTCGTAAGATGGAAATGTGCTGCCAGAAAGGTTCGGAATCATTTGCTGGCTGATACTCCTTGGTAACGAGAATTGTATAAGTTCCGTCGGGAGAGGGAACGGATTGGGTTTCTGCTCGCTTTGAGGTGCACCCGCAAATTAGGAGGATCGTGAAAACGAGTGCGAGCGAAGGGCGGTAGAAATGACTGAGGTTCTCTCTCTGTTTGGACTCGGTTCGTTCATGCGGACAGGCATCTTCTCCCTCCGATGAGAGAATGCGGCTGACAAAATAGGTCAGGCAGATGTTCATGTATTAATCTGTTTAATTTTCAAAGTGAATGAGGGGCTAAACTCATGCCTAATGCTGACACTTCGCGCACCAGCAGGTGGTGCGGCCGCCGACTTGGGCGCGGTGAAGGTCGAGGCCGCAGCGAGGGCAGGCGTGGTCTTTTTCCCAGCGGTGATGGAAGAGCCAGGTGTCCGGCGGGTCTTCCCAGCGTTCGCCGATGGTTTTGAGGGCCTGGCGGGAAACCTCGCGGGTTTCCTTCCAGAGGGTGGCGGTTTCTTCCGGGGTGAGCGTGCCGCTACGGCGGGAAGGGAGGAAGCGGGCGCGCCAGAGGATTTCGTCGGCCATCCAGTTGCCGATGCCGGGGAAGCGCTCCTGCATGAGGAGCACGGCTTTGATCGGGGCCTGCTTGCGGCGGGCGAGGAAGGCGGCGACGGCGTCCTTGGTGAAGTCCGGTGCGGTGACCTGCGGGGGCAGGGCGGTCCACCAATCCGGATCGGCTTTGCCGGGGTGGAAGAGGACGCGGCCAAAGAGGCGGAAGTCGGTGAAGATGAGCGCGACGGACTTTTCGTAAAGGACGAGGTGGTCGTGCTTGGCGGGCTCGAAATCGGGTGCGGCGGTGTGGAGCTTGCCGGTCATGCCGAGATGAAGGCCGAGCGTGGCGGTGCTGAAGCGAAAGAGCATCTGCTTGCCGTGCGCGGCGGAGCCGAGGAGCTTCGCGCCGGTGAGAGCCTGTTCCATCGTGGGCAGGTCGATCCCGCGAAAGAGGCGGGCTTTCGGATGGCTGGCGACGCGGAGGATTTTGCCGCCGATCCCGGCGTCCCATTGCTTGCGGAAATATTCCACCTCGGCGAGTTCAGGCATGGGGGTACTGTGGGCGGGGATGGGACGCGGCGCAATCGGGGAAAAACCTGAACAGAAGGGGATTTGAACAGAGCCGAGCTTTGCGAGACGGGCGAAGCCAACGCAGCGAAGGAAACGAAGGGGAAGGCAGAAGGTTCCGGAGCCGGGAGGAAGGTTTGACATATATCGCAAATGAGACTATCTATTGTTTCAAGTGAAATCCTCCATGCCTGCACTTGAGAAAGGGAAGAAGTCCGTTGGCCGCTCGGCGCATTCGAAGCTCGTGGGGAAAGCGCGGAGACAGAAGGCGGCGGGGACTGCGAAAGGCGCCGCCGGGAAACAGGGTAAAGTGCGACTGATGGTGGGCGTCTGGAGAGCGCGGCAAAGGGAGGCAGAGGGCATCGTAGGCGGCTTTATTCGCGGCGAAAGCAAGGGGACTGCGACGCAGGTTATCCGCTTGCTCAAATCGGGGCTTCCTGTTTGCGAACTGGACGACTTGCAAGATCGCCTCGGACTGCCGATGGAAAAGCTGGCGCCGATGCTGGGAATCTCGAAGGCGACGCTGCATCGCCGCAAAGCGGCGGGCAGGCTGGACGTGGCGGAATCCGACCGGGTGGTGCGTTTTGCCCGTCTGCTGGGCAAGGCGGTTTTTGTCATGGAGTCGCTTGAAAACGGGCGACGCTGGCTCATGTCTCCGCAGGTCGGACTGGGGGGCGAGATTCCGCTGGAGTTTGCAGAAACCGAAGTCGGGGCGCGCGAGGTGGAGAGCCTTTTGGGCCGTATCGAATACGGCGTCTACTCGTGAGTCGGCGGGCGTGGCGCATCGTCAAGGAGCGGCATGCCGCGACTGCTTTCGATGGCGAAGGAGCTATGCGCGTGGGAGGACGGTGGAATTCGCCGGGGACGAGGGTGGTCTATGCCAGTGAAAGCAAGGCGCTCGCGGCGCTCGAAATCCTCGTGCATCTCAATCCTCCCGTCATTTTCAAATACGTCGCCATAGCGATTGAGTTCGATGCGGGTTTGGTGGAGAGGATTGACGTTTCCAATCTGCCGGCAGACTGGACTCAAGAGCCGCCATCGCGAACCACACAAATCATTGGCGACCAATGGGTGAAAGAGGCCCGGTCGGCGGTGCTGGAACTCCCCAGCATCATTATTCCCTCGGAATCCAATTTCCTTTTGAACCCGGCTCATCCTGACTTTGCGAAAATTGCCATTGGCAAGCCGGGAGCGTTTTCCTTCGATCCTCGATTGCTTTGACGCAAAAAGCCGCCAGCGAACCGGGGTGCGGCTGCTGGCGGCGTTTTCTTAGTTTAGTTTTTTTGCTTACAGGACGAAGACGAGGAACTCGGCGTCGCGGCGGGCGGTGAGGTCGAGCTTCGTGGCTCCCTCGATCGAGACGGCGTCGCCGGGGGTGAGGCATTCGCCTGCGGTGGTGAGTTCACCGGTGATCTGGTGGACCCATACGCCTCGGCCTTCCGGGACTTCGATGCTGAGCGTCTTGCCTGCTCCGAGCTTGCCGAAGGAAATCTCGGCGTCCTGGCGGATCGCCACCGCGCCGTCGCGGGCCTCGGGGGCGAAGAGCAGGGTGAGCGCGTCGGGCCGGGCCGCGTCGCCGAGCGGACGCTCGGAGTAGCGCGGGGTGCCGCCGTGTTCATTCGGGCGCAGCCAGATTTGCAGGAAGTGGACGGCCTCGGAGGACGATGCGTTCATCTCGCTGTGCAGCACGCCGTCGCCCGCGCTCATATATTGCAGGTTGCCGGGGCGGATGACGCCCTGGTTGCCCATGCTGTCGCGGTGCTGGAGCCCGCCGGAGATGACGTAGGTGAAGATCTCGGCGTCGCGGTGCGGGTGCATGCCGAAGCCCGCGCCGGGCGAGACGATGTCGTCATTGATGACGCGCAGCGAGCGGTAGCCCATGTGGTCGGGGTCGAAGTATTCGCCAAAGGAAAAGCTGTGGCGGCTGTCGAGCCAGCCGAACTTCGTGCGGCCGCGCTGGTCGGCGGCGAGCTTGGTCACGCGGGGCGTGGTTTCGTCGCCGCTGGCGGTCTGGTTGGTCTTGAAGGTGGTCGTTTGCATGGGATGAGCGTCGCATGGCGGCGGCGGGGGCGCTCATACTTCGTCGTTGGAAAGAGTATAACTTTGGGTTATCGGTCCCTTACCGGCATGGAACTTCGCCACCTGCGCTATTTCGTCACTGCGGCCGAGGAGCTGAATATCAGCCGCGCCTCGTCCCGGCTGCGCATTTCCCAGCCTGCGGTGAGCCGACAGATTCACGACCTGGAGGATGAGCTCGGGGTGGAGTTGTTTATCCGGGAGTCCGGCGGGCTGCGGCTCACGCCTGCGGGAGAGGCCTTCCTGCCCCAGGCGCGGGACATTCTGCGCCGGAGCCGCGAGGCAGTGGACCGTCTGCAGGCTTTTCGCCATCCCGCCCCGGTGAAAATCGTGGTCGGGTACATCGCCCCGATGCTCTCCGTGGTGGTGACGCCTGCGCTGCGCGCCTACGGCGAGACGCATCCCGACGTGATCGTCGATCTCATCGAGCTCTCGCCCGGCGACCAGATTCCCGCCCTGCGCGATGCGAAGATCGACATCGCCCTCGTCGGAAAGCCCTGCCCGGAGGTGGCGAAGGAATTTCACGTCACGGAACTCAACCGCACTCCGCTCGCCGCGGTGGTGTCGGATCACCACCAGTACGCGTTGCGCAAGAAGGTGAAGCTCACCGAGCTGGAGGAGGAAAAATTCATCGGCTTTTGCGAGCAGACCTTTCCCGGGCGCAATGAGGCGATCCGCCAGGCCTGCGAAGGCGCGGGCTTCGCCCCGTGCATCGAGCAGCAGGCGCACAATCTTGCCGCCGCCATCGCGCTCGTTTCCTCGGGCAAGGGCGTGACGCTCATGCCGGACGACGCGGACCACCTGCCGCACCCGCACGCGGTCTTTCTGACGCTCCAGCCTTCTGTGCCTGCGGAGGTTTCCGCGCTGGTGCGGAGAAAGGACGACTGCCGCCCGGAGCTGCTGGCCTTTGTCGAGGCCTGCGTGAACGTGCGCCTCACCCGCGCGGCCTCGCGCCAGCTCGCCGCCGCATGATTCGTTACTCCGCCACGGAGACGATCACGGTCGGGCAGTTTCGCGGCATTCTCGAGCGTTCCACCCTGGGCGAACGCCGCCCGCTCGATAGCGAGGACACGCTGGACGCGATGCTGACCAATGCCTCGCTGCTCGCGACGGCATGGGACGGCGAGATGCTCGTGGGCATCGCTCGGTCGGTGACGGATTTCGCCTTTTGCTGCTACATCTCCGATCTCGCGGTCGACGAGGCGTACCAGCGGCAGGGCATCGGCAGGCAGCTCATCGAGGCGACCGCGCAACGGCTCGGGCCGCATTGCAAAATCATCCTCCTGGCCGCGCCCAAGGCCGACTCGTACTACGGCGGAGTGGGCTTCGAGCGGCACCCGAGGGCGTGGATCAGGGCCAAATCCTGAAAACAGGCCGATTGCCAATCCGTACTCGTACGGATAACTAGGAGGCTGCATGAACAAAGACGTCCCAGTCTACGTGGCAGGCCACCGGGGAATGGTGGGAAGCGGCATTGTGCGCGCCCTGGAGCGCTCGGGATACACCCGTATCCTCACGCGCACGCGCGCGGAGCTCGATCTGCTGGATCGCGCGGCGGTGCGGAGCTTTTTCGAAACCGAGCGTCCGCGTCTCGTGGTGGACGCGGCGGCCAAGGTCGGCGGCATCATCGCGAACAGCGAGCAACCGGTGGAGTTCCTGCTCCAGAACGTCACGATCCAAAACAATATCATCGAGGCGGCGGCGGACTTCGGAGTCGACAAGCTGCTCTTCCTCGGAAGTTCCTGCATTTACCCCAAGATGGCCCCGCAGCCGATCACGGAGGATTCCCTGCTCTCCGGGCCGCTGGAGCCGACGAATGACGCCTATGCGCTGGCCAAGATCGCGGGCATCAAGCTCTGCCAGGCGTACTCGAAGCAGTACGGGAAGAATTTCATCTCCGGCATGCCGACGAATCTCTACGGCCCGAATGACAACTTTGACCTGCACACCTCGCATGTGCTGCCCGCGCTGATCCGCAAGGTCCACGAGGCCAAGCTGCGCGGCGACAAGTCGTATGTCGTGTGGGGCACGGGATCGCCGAGGCGGGAATTCCTCCACGTCGACGACCTGTCGGAGGCGTGTTTGTTTCTGCTGGAGAATTACAACGAGCCGGAGATCGTGAACATCGGCTGCGGGGAAGACGTGACGATCCGCGAGCTGGCCGAGACCGTCTGTGACGTGCTCGGGTTCCAGGGCGAACTGGTCTTTGACACCACGAAGCCCGACGGCACGCCGCGCAAACTGCTCGACATGTCGAAGCTGTTTTCCATGGGCTGGAAGCCCCGTATCCCGCTGCGTGAAGGCATCCGCGGGGCCTACGACTGGTATCTCCAACACGGCTCGCGGTAACGAACTCCGGACGTAGACCCGCGGCTGGAATGTTTCGCCGTCTCATCCTCGGATTTCTCCTCGTCATCTGCGTGCTGATGATCGGGGAGATTTTCAAGCCGCTGCAGCCTCGCGCGACGTGGCGGACGGTGAACGACTGGGGAGCGGGGCTGGCGGGGGAATTCACCATCGACAACCCGGGCGGCGCCGATGTCGACGGATGGACGCTGCGTTTTGACTATCCCGGGAGGATCGCGAGTATCTCGGGCGCGACGGTCATCGACCAGGACGGCACCCAGTACCTCGTGCGCCCCGTGCCGTGGAATCGCGTCATCCCGCCGGGCCGCGAGGCCACGGTCGAGCTGAAGCTCGCCCCGGGCGGAGCGGCGCCGCGTCGGGTCAAGGTCGATACGGAGTCCGCCCTGGCGCGCGAGGAACCCGGGAAGCCCGAGTCGGGCTTCATGCCGGAGGAGGTGAGGCCGGGGCAGGAAACCCGTCCTGTGCCATCGGGAGCGCCCGGCGGCGCGCCCTTGGCGAGGTTGAGGTACGGTCCCGTCGAGCTGACCTATCGCGTGGTGCAGGATTCCGGCCATGAGGTGGAGTCGGAGGTGTTGATCAAAAACACCAGCTGGCAGTCTCTGCGGGACTGGACGCTGTTCCTCGATTTTTCCCGCGAGATTCGCGACGTGCTGGGAGCCGACCTTACGGCGCAAGCCGGGGCGAGTCATCGGCTGGACTCCGACAGCATCCTGCCCATCCCGCCGAAGGGCCAGTGGCGGGTGACACTGTGGTCGCAGCCCGGGCTGAAGCTCGACCCGCCGCGCCGGATGCTCTTCCGCTCGCGCCAGGCCTCACAGAGCCGACCCGATTTCAACTACGCGGTGGCGCTCCAGATGTCGCTCTATTTTTACGAGGCGCAGAGGTCGGGGCCGCTCGGGCAGACGCGGGTGGCATGGCGCAGGGACTCGGCGCTAAAGGATGGCGCGGACAAGGGGGCGGATCTCACCGGCGGCTACTACGATGCGGGCGATCATATGAAGTTCACCTTCCCGCTCAGCTCGGCGCTCTCGATGCTTTCCTGGGGCGGACTGGAGTACCGAGCGGGGTACGAAAAGGCGGGCCAGTGGCAGACGCTGCTCGACACCGTGCGCTGGGGGACGGACTGGCTGATCAAGGCGCATCCCTCGCCGAATGAGCTTTACGCCCAGGTGGGCGACGGGAGGCTCGACCATGCCTACTGGGGGCCGCCGGAGCGCATGACGATGAAGCGGCCGTCGTACAAGATCTCCGCGAGTGCCCCGGGGTCCGATCTGGCTGGCGAGGCGTCGGCGGCGCTGGCGTCGGCCTCGATCCTTTTCGTCAAGGACGACCCGGCCTATGCCGCGACGCTGCTGCGCCACGCTCGCGAGCTGTACGACTTTGCCGTGAAATTCCCCGGATCGTACAGCGACTCCATCCCGGCGGCGAAGGAGTATTACCCCTCCCGCTACGGATACCAGGACGAGGTGGCCTGGGCGGCGGCGTGGCTGTACTCGGCCACGGGCGAGAGGCGTTATCTCAATGAGGCCGCGGCGATCTACAAGGATGCCATCCAGGGGCGGCTGGCCGGAGCGGCGTCCTGTTGGGATGACAAGCGGCCCGCCCTGGCCGTGCTGATGGCCCGCCTCACGCGTCAGGACGTGTACAAGCGGGATGCCGAGCAGTTTCTCGACTACTGGACGGATGGGCGGCTCGGCCCCCGGGTGCGGTACACGCCCGGCGGGCTGGCCTGGCATAACGAATGGGGCCCGCTGCGGTATGCGGCCAATGCGGCCTTCCTCGCCTTTGTCTACAGCGACCGGGTGGCGGATTACCGCTACATATACCACCGGTTTGCCCGGCGGCAGATCAATTACATCCTCGGCGACAATCCGGCGCGGCGGAGCTATCTTGTCGGCTTCGGCAGCAACCCGCCGCTGAACCCCCATCATCGCGCATCGCACGACTCCCCCGACAACGACATCAACAATCCGCCCAACAACGCCCATATCCTGTATGGGGCGCTGGTCGGCGGGCCGTCGAGCCTCGACGACTTCGACTACGAGGACAACCGCCGCGACGTGCGCCAGAACGAAGTGGCCCTCGACTACAACGGCGGCCTCACCGGAGCCCTGGCCCGCATGGTGATGCTGAACAGCGGCCGGGCGATGCGGGTCTTCCCGCCCAAATAGAAAAAACCTGCCTCGGCACGGGGCGGAGGCAGGTTTTTCGGAAGGGAAATCCTTCGGTCTTTTCTAGACGATGGCGACGGTCTGGTTGCCCTCGACGATTTCGCCGATGACCTTGCCGCGGGTGAGTTTCACCGTCTCGGTCTGGCGCTTCTTGTCGACGATGAGGACCATGCCGATGCCCATGTTGAAGACCTGGTACATCTCCAGCGCATCGACCTTGCCACCAGCCTCGATGATTTGGAAGAGCGCGGGGATCTTCCAGGAATCGCGGCGGATGTTGGCCTGCGTGCCCTTGGGCAGGACGCGCGGGAGGTTGTCGATGAGGCCGCCGCCTGTGATATGCGCGGCGGCGTGGAGCAGCCCGGCGGGCAGCGAGGCCATGAGGGGCTGGTAGTTCTTGTGCACGCGGAGGAGCTCTTCGCCGATCGGGAGCTTCAGCTCGGGGAGGCGGGAGTTTACCTTGAGGCCCATGGTCTCAAAGAGGACCTTGCGGGCGAGCGAATAGCCATTGGTGTGCAGGCCGCTCGAGGGCAGGCCGATGAGGACATCGCCCACGCGGACCTTGGAGCCGTCGAGCATCCGGGCGCGGTCGACCACGCCGACGATGGTGCCGGCGACGTCGTACTCGCCCTGCTGGTACATGCCGGGCATCTGGGCAGTTTCTCCGCCGATGAGGGCGCAGCTGCCGGCGCGGCAGGCCTTGGCAAACCCGGTGAGAAGCTGGCGGAAGACGGTCGGCTCGAGGGAGGCGGCGGCGACGTAGTCGAGGAAGAAAAGGGGCTGCGCTCCGACGACGGCGATGTCGTTGATGCAGTGGTTGACGAGGTCCTGGCCGACGGTGTCGTGCTTGTTGACCATGAAGGCGACCTTGAGCTTGGTGCCGACGCCGTCGACGCTGGCGACGAGCACGGGGTCCTTCATCTTGCCGAAGTCGGCGCGGAAGAGACCGCCGAAGCCGCCGATCTTGCCCAGCACCTGAGGCCCGTGGGTCGAGCGTACGAGCGATTGAATACCGCTTTTGACGACGTTGCCTAAATCTACATCCACGCCCGCCCGGGCGTAGGCTTTCACTTTGACCTGCTTCATATCAGGCGGGGTTCCTCGTTATCGAGCAGGCGCACGCGGCGAGCTCGTTTTTCCATGATGAGTTTGTCGAATTCGGCATCGAATGCCACGGGGTAGTCCCCGCTGAAGCACGCCGTGCAGAAGTCGCTTCCCGGCCGCTTGGTCGCGCGCACCATGCCCTCGAGGTCGAGGTACCCGAGGGAGTCCGCGCCGAGGTACTTGCGGATTTCCTCCATGGTACACTGGTTGGCGAGGAGCTTGTCGGGGTTGGGAAAGTCAATGCCGTAGTAGCAGGCGAAGCGGTGCGGCGGGCAGCTGATGCGCATGTGCACCTCCTTGGCCCCGGCCTCGCGCAGCGTAACGACGCGCGAGCGGGCGGTGGTGCCGCGCACGATGGAGTCGTCCACGACCACGACGCTCTTGTCCTTCACCACCTCGGTGATGAGGTTGAGCTTCACGCGGACATTGAAGTCGCGGATGCTCTGCGAGGGCTGGATAAAGGTGCGGCCGATGTAGTGGTTGCGGACAAAGGCCGGGTAATACGGGATGCCGAGCTCCTCGGAGAAGCCGAGGGCGGCGAAGATGCCGGAGTCGGGCACGGGGACGACGAGGTCGGCCTCGGCCGGATGCAGGCGGGCGAGCTCGCGGCCCATGCGCACGCGCACGTCGGAGACGGTGACCCCGGCGATGTTGCTGTCGGGACGGGCAAAATAGACGTACTCGAAGATGCAGAACGCGCTGCGAGTCTCCCGGAAGGGGAACTCGGAGCGGATGCCGCCATTGTCGATGATGACCACCTCGCCGGGCTCGATGTCGCGGATGAACTGCGCCTGGATGAGGTCGAAGGCGCAGCTCTCGGAGGCCAGCACGTAGGCGCCATCCTTTTTGCCCAGACACAGCGGGCGGAAGCCATGCGGATCGCGGAAGCCGATGATCTCGCGCTCGCTCATGATCACGATGGAAAACGCGCCCTCGATGCGGCGCAGAGCCGCCAGGGCTCCGCCGTCTCCCCGCGGCTGGGCCAGCAGGTGGAGGACGATTTCACTGTCGACGGTAGTTTGGAAAATGGAGCCCTTGGCCTCGAGCTCAAGACGGAGCTGGGCGGCGTTGACGAGGTTGCCGTTGTGGGCGACGGCGAGCTGGCCGCGATTGGTGTCGACGACGAACGGCTGGGCGTTCTTGGCCGTGCTGGACCCGGTGGTCGAGTAGCGTACGTGGCCGATGGCGCGCGTGCCCTTGAGGTCATCAAGGTCGTCCATCTTGAAAACCTGCGAGACGAGACCCATGCCCTTGTGCTGCTGGAAGGTGCTGTCCGATCCCTTGGCCGAGACGATGCCGGCGCTTTCCTGCCCGCGATGCTGGAGCGCAAAGAGTCCGTAGTAGGTCAGCAGGGCGGCGTCGGGATGCCCAAAAACGGCGAATACGCCGCACTCATGAGTGGGTTTGTGTTTCAACGGCAAGGCTTGAAGAGGCGGCAACTTGCTTGGTTTTTGTGAGTCTTTCAAGGTTTGAATCGTCCTCCGCGTCCGTTCTTGAGGGCGCGCTGCAGGTTCTTGAACAACGACTCCACCTGCTCGCGAGAGGCGAGGCGATACTCGATGGTGCGCGCGTGGGTGGTGGTCGGGTAATTTTTGACGACTTTTCGCCAGACGTCGGCCGTGTCGGTGCGTTCCATGGCCTCGCTGATCTTCTCCTTGGCAAAGTTGAGCGTGCTCTGGCCGATGCCGTTTGGAGACTGCGGGACGTTGGGCTCGATGTAGTAGGCGCGCAGCAGTTCCGAGCCGGAGGTGCTGATATTGAGTTCCACCACGCGGGCGGCATTGTCGACGACGTACTCCTGGGTGCTGAGGGAGACGATCGTGGAGGTTTTCACGATGTAGGTGCCGCCGGGAAATTCGATGGTCCAGAAATCCGAGGAGTTTGTGTCGGAGTCCGGGGTGGGAGAGGGGGTCTGGGCGTGGACAGCGGCCGAGCTGGCGAGGACCAGCGCCGAGACGGTTGCCAGGAGGCAATGCCGCAGGTTGAGCATTCCACAGATTTCCAGCTTTTTCCCTCTCGCGCAAATCAGAATCTGCCGATAGATAGCCGCATGCCCAATTATCGCCCGAATGTCGCCTTCATTCTGAGCAATGCCGCCGGAGAGATCCTCGTTTGTGAACGCAGTGATTGGGCCGGGTGCTGGCAGTTTGCCCAGGGCGGGGTAAAGAGCGGCGAGGCCTTCATTGACGCTCTCTATCGCGAGGTGGAGGAGGAGCTTTGCCTGAAGCGTTCCGACTACCAGGTCCTCTCGTCGAGGGGACCGTACCGGTATCTCTTCGTCAATGGGCGGAAAAAAGAGGGCTTCGACGGGCAGGAGCAGTATTATTTCCTAGGTCGCCTGACCAACCCGGACGCGCAGGTGCGCTTCGACGGGGAATCGGACGAGTTTCGCGCCGCGCGCTGGATTCGCCCGGCGGCCTTTGACCTGAACTGGGTGCCCGAGATGAAGCGCGAGGTGTACGCCAGCGTGCTGCGGGATTTCTTCAGCGTCGAGCTGGGCGGCAGGGTTCAGGACGGCGAGACCCAGGCTGTGCAATGAGGGCGGGGATGCTGGGGCGAGCGTTGACTGTATTTACGCTCCTCAGCATTTTTAGTCTGCTCGCTGGTTGCCCGGCCCGGTGGTCGATCCGGTTGCGCAACGCCTCGGAGGAAACCATCGGCTTTTCTGTGGGAAGCATGCGGGTCGAAAAGCTGACGCCGGGACAGGAAGGGACGATCCCATTGCTTCCGGTTTCGGCAGATGAATACCGGGATCGGGAGATCGTTATATTCTCCGCCACGGGGCGGGAACTGAGCCGGGAGAACGTCTTCAAGGTCTTCCAGTCGGCAGGGACCGCGAGCGCCCGATATCCTTATGTGTATCTCGTCTACTCCGAGAAGGAGATTTCACTCGACCCCCGCCTGAAGTAGCGAGTCTGAGAGCTTGCGCGGAGCGCGAAACCGACTGATTTTTCCCCCATGCAGGAGATGGGCAAGATGCTGGTGATCGCCGGGGTGGTGCTGGCCGTGATCGGCGGGCTGCTCTGGTGGGGCAAGGGGTTTCGGTTGCCTGGGGACATCTTCATCGAGCGGGGGAGTTTCTCCTTCGGCTTTCCCATCGTGACATGCATCGTCATCAGCATCGTGCTCACGGTGGTGCTGAATTTCTTTCGCCGGTAGGCAATCGGCTGCGGAGGCTGCTTTTTTGCTCGCGGACCGGGCGTGCCGGGTGTTTGCTACGCGGAATGAAAACCCTGGCGACTTTCCTCGGCGCCGTTGTGCTCGCGTTCTCCCTCAATGCCTGCGGCATGCTTCAGGCGAAATATGATGCGAATGGCAAAGCCACCGCGGCCTACCTGCAAGACAAGAATACAGCGGCTCCCCGTACGAATCTCGAGGGCCTCTGGTACTCGCCGCAATGGGGCATGGTTGTCTTCAACCAGACTCCCAAGGGCGATCTGACCGGCATTTTCCAGGATGCCTATCGCGTCGAGGGCCGGGTCGTGGGCAAGAGCGCCTACATCGCCCTCATCGATGACGACTGGACCGAGTACACCGTGGAGCTCCAGCGCCTGAGCGGCGAGAAGCTGACCGGCTTTTACTCCCCGAGCGTGCCATTTTCCAGCAAGGACAAGACGCCTCTCGAGCTCTTCCGCATCGATAGATAGCGTATGAAACGCTTTATCTCGATCGCGGCCCTGGCCGCCGTCCTCGGCGTGTCCGGGTGCGGGGTCTTTTCGGAGATCAACGACGAGCGCTACTCGCGCAACAATGCCAAAGGCCGTGAGTGGCTCTCGGACCAGACGATGCCCGCCGATATCAACATCGGGGGCAACTGGCACTCCGGCGACTGGGGGTATGCCTCCTTCTCGCAGGATGGCCGCCGCGTCACTGGCAACCTCGGCAACTATGCCGTCAAGGGCGTCGTCAGCGGCAACAAGGCCTATCTCGTCGCGAGCCAGGATGGCTGGGATTACTATAGCGTGATCCTCGAGCGCGATGGCGAGTACTCCCTCAAGGGGCGCTACTCCCGCAGCATCCCGTACCAGAAGTGGAATCGCGGCGACTTCCGCCTCGAGCGCCGGTAGCGGAGGCCTGACGAGAGCAGGGAAAACGAGACGTGGGCGGTCGCGAGGCGGTCGCCCCGGGTTTCTCCATTGACACCTTCCCGCTCCGGGGAGGTGTGATGTGCCGTCAGAGGATGGCAGGTGATGCCCTTTGAGCTTGGGAAAAAGGCCGGGCTATCCGCGCCTGGAGTTTACGGCTTCCCGCTGGAAGCCGCGTGAGAAGAAAGACGATACCTCCTCCCTCGCACGCGGGGCGGCCCGGAGGCCAGCCCCGCGAATCGGGGAGGAAAGGGAGCGGGATTACCCGTTGAACTCGGTCGCGAGCAAGGTGGCGTTGTGGCCGCCGAAGCCGAAGGAATTGCTCATGGCAACCTTCACCTTCTTCTCACGGGCGATCTTTGGCACGTAGTCGAGGTCGCACTCGGGGTCCGGGTTGTCGAGGTTGATGGTCGGCGGGATGACGCCGTGCTTGATCGCCAGGGCGCAGGCGGCGAACTCCACGCCACCGGCCGCGCCGAGGAGGTGGCCGGTCATCGACTTGGTCGAGCTGACCATGGTCTTCTTGGCGTATTCGCCGAGGGCCTGCTTGATCGCCTTGGTCTCGCACAGATCGCCGATCGGGGTCGAGGTGCCGTGGGCGTTGATGTAGTCGATCTGCTCGGGATTGATCTTCGCATGGCGCATGGCGATCTTCATGCAGCGAGCGGCGCCCTCGCCCTCGGGGAGTGGCTGGGTCATGTGGTAGGCGTCGGCGCTGAGACCGTAGCCTGCGAGTTCGCAGTAGATGTGCGCGCCGCGCGCCTTCGCGTGCTCGAGCTCCTCGAGGATCACGAGACCCGCGCCTTCACCCATCACGAAGCCATCGCGGTCCTTGTCAAACGGACGCGAGGCTTTCTCAGGCTCGTCGTTGCGCAGGGAAAGGGCGCGCATGGCGGCGAAACCCGACATGCCGAGTTGGGTGATGGTGGCCTCGGTGCCGCCCGCAATGAAGAAGTCGGCATCGTCAAACTTGATCATGCGCCAAGCCTCGCCGATCGAGTGATTGGCGGTGGCGCAGGCCGTAACGATCGACATATTGGGGCCGCGCAGGTCGTACTCCATGGAGACGAGGCCGCTGGCCATGTTGCTGATCATCATGGCGATGGTGAAGGGGGACACGCGCGACGGGCCGCGCTCGAAGAGGCGACGACACTCGTCTTCCATGCTCTTGAGACCGCCGATGCCGGAGCCGATCATGACGCCGAAGCGCTCACGGTCAACGGCGTCGAGGTCGATGCCCGAGTCGGCCAGAGCGCTCTTGGCCGCGGCCATGGCGAGTTGGGTGAAGCGGTCGGTACGGCGGGCATCCTTCGGGGACTTGAAGTGCTTGGCCGGCTCGAAGTCCCTTACCTCGCCGGCGATCTTGCAATCGTAGATCTCGGAATCAAAGGCAGTATAACGCTGAACGCCACTGCGTCCCTCGGTAAGGCTCTTCCAGAAGGTTTCAATATCGCTGCCCACGGGGCTGACAACGCCCAATCCGGTGACTACAACTCTGCGTTCGCTCATTTCGGTAGATAAAAAGGTTGATCCCCGAGGGGAGTTCTAAGACAGCGGGAAGCTCTTGCGGTTGGCAATCTTTATTTCGCTGCCTTTCGGCGGTAGGAAACTCTCTGCTGACCGCACGATTTGCAAGGCTAGAAGGCTCGAACCTTGTCTCGCTCGGTCAGGCTGCCGCAACCCGGGCAGCGCGGCAGCTCGGCTTTGGAGGAATCCGAGAACTCCATCCCGCACACGGCGCACTTCAGCCGACCGCGCAGGGCGCGTCTGTCCCGGGCGCGCCGGACCAGCTCGTACGAGACCCAGACGATGAAAATGCCTGCGACAAAAACTGCCGCGTAGACAAAGACGAGGGTGGGCAGGGACAGGCGGATCATGAGTCGGTGGAGCGCCTAATGTCGTTCCCCCAGAGGAAGCGCGCAACTCCCCAGCCCGCCGCGCCCGGCGCGAAACGCCCGCGGGCGAGGTACTCAATGGCGCATCGGTCGAGGATTTCGTTCCCGGAGGATTCCTCCAACGGTGCGATATGGATCACCCGCCCGTCGGCGGCGACACCGACCAGCACCTCGATCGGGCGCAGGACGATCTTGGTGGGGGCGAGGAACTCAAACTTGTCGGGCGGCGTAAAGGCGCGCCGGGCGAGGTCGCCCGAGAATCTCACCTCGGTGGGCAGCCCGGCCTGGGGCGGGAATTTCGGCGGCCCCATCTCCCGCGAGAGGGGGGCGATGGCCAGCGGGGGAGTTTTGAGCTGGGCGGCGGGCAATGGGGCCAGCGAGGGCGGGTTTGCCTCGTAGCTGGCGGTATAGGCCGTCTCGGGAGACCTCCATGCCTCCCGCTCACCGCGCTGCTCGGGCGAGAAGAGGGACGGGTCCGAGGCGTCAAGCAGGGCGCGGATGCCTCCGGCCTCGGTCGAGTCCGTGCGGAGGAAGTAAACCTGCGCCGAGCGGTCGGCCCGGCGGGGCGCCCGTACGTCGGTGATCTGGAAGACCATGATGCACGCGGCATGGAGGAGGAAGGCCACCACGATCATGAGCGGCAGGGCGATGTGAATGTTGTGCCGCGAGGGCCACTCGAAGTGGGAGAGCGGCAGCTTCACAGGCCGGGAGTCTGCTCGGTGGAGGCGAGGACGACCGGGAAGCCCAGTTCGAGCGCGATGTTCATCACGGCCGAGATCTGGTCGTAGAAGGCTCGTTTGTCCGCCTTGATCACGATGGTCTGGGTGCGGCCCTTGAGCGCCGAGAGTCGCTCGCGCAGCCCGGCTTCGGTCACCTGCTGGTTTTCAAAATAGATCGCCGAGAGCGGGGGAGGCGTGATGGCGATGACGCGGGGGTTGCGCTGCGGGGAGAGGATGAAGGGCGACTTGGGCAGGTTGACCGCGACGCCCGGCTGGAGCAGGAAGCTCGAGCTGATGAGCAGGAAGACGATGAGCACCAGCGCGAGCTGGATGCCCGGCGCGAGGTACAGGAGCCCGGGAATGGGCGCGGCTGAGCGCCGGAGTTTCACGAGGCGGAGGAGGGTTTACGGCCCTGCACCTCGTCGAGTATGCCCAGGATCTCGATGCCTGTGCGCTCCATGTCGTGGATGAGGGCATTCACCCGGGCAGAGAGGTAGCTGTAGGCGACGAAGGCCGGGATGGCCACGGCCAGCGAGGAGGCGGAGGTGAGGAGGCTCAGGTACACGCCGTCGGCGATGTCGGCGGCGGTCGCGTAGCCGCTCTGGGCGGCGATGGTCTCAAAGGCGCTGAGCAACCCCAGCAGCGTGCCGAGCAGGCCGAGCAGCGGCGTGCCATAGGCGATGGTGGCGAGGAGCGGGAGGTTGCGCTCGAGCTTGGGCACCTCGAGTTGGCCCGCTTCCTCTGCGATCTCCCGCAGCTCGGTGCGCGGGCGGGAGTGGCGCAGGATCACGGCATGGGCCACGCGGGCCACCGGGCCGGGCGTGGTCGCGCACTCCTGCAGCGCCTCGGCGTAGTCGCCCTTGCGCAGGATGTTGGACAATCCCCGCAGGAGGTCGCCCACGGCGATCGAGGCCCGGTGCAGGTAGAGCAGCCGCTCAAGGAAGACCCCCAGAGCCACCACGCTGCACGCTACGATCAGCCACATGATCGGGCCGCCTTTTTGCAAGAGATCCAACATCGTCGATACGGTTTACCCTGCGCGGGGAAAAAGTTCAATTCACCCTTCGAGCGTCGCGGGATGCGATGACGGAAGGGGCTTGGGGAGATTGGCTGTGCCGAGGGCGTCGATGACCTGCTGGAGCTTCTCCCGCACGCCGGGCACGAAGCCGCGGTCTTTGTGCAGCACGAGCAGGCACAGGTCGTCCGTGTGGAAGAACGTGATCGGCCCCTTTTCGGAGTGAACGGTCACGGCGGGCACCGCACCGATACCCATCTTGGCCGACGACTCGCGCATCGCGCGCAGCATCTCCAGCGCGTGGGCGCTGAGAGACACGAGGTCGATGGAGTCGGGCACGTTGTGCGAGGCGATCACGCTCGCGCTATGCGAGAGCACACAGGAGTTGATGCCGGGCAAACCGCCGCAGAGCTCCACGATGCGGTCGACGGACAGATACTCCTCGGTGAGGAAGATGGATTGCAGTTCGTCCTGGTTGCCCACGGCGTCCGGGCCTTTTTTCGGCAGGTGCTCGGTCTCGACCAGGATGGCCGGAGAGGCTTTGGCCAGGGGCTTGGGAGCTGGAGGCTCGGGTTTGACAGGCTCCGCCTTCTCGACTTCGGCCTTGATCGGTTGCGGCGCTGGAGCGGGCTCGGGCGCCGGGGTGGGCGCGATGGAGGCGGGAGGCGCGGCTGGCTTCTCCCCCGGTATCTCGATCTTTGCGGGCTCAGCGGGTTTTGGCGGCGGCTCGACCGGGCTGGCCGGGGTCTCGCCTGCTGGCGCGTCCTTGGGCGGCTCGACTTTTTCCGGTTCCGGCGTGGTTTCCGGCTTGGGCAGCGGATCGACCGGGGGCGGCGTGAAGCCTGAGGGGAGGGGTTGCTCACCGCCGAGCGGGGCGGGAGGCGCGATATGGATCTTGGGCGGCGGCAGTTCCACTCGGGCGCGCTTCATCGGAGCGGGAGCGGGCGGCGGAGGCGGGTTGAGCGGAGTCGGAGGCGGCGCGGCCTTGCGCTTGAAGATCGGCAGCATCGAGAAAAGCGTCTTGGCCGGGGGATGCGGCGGCTGCACGGGGACGGGCGCAGGCTGGGAGCTGGGCGCTGGGGCGGGAGGCGGCACAGGGGCTGGCGCCTGGGTTTCCGCAGCCGGTGCGGGCGGTGGCGGCGGAGGAAGGAGCGTCTCGCTCTCGGTCGCATTGGCCTCGATGCGTCGAAACGGGAAGGGGCGGGCTGGACGCGCCGACGGAGCCGTCTTCTCGGTCGACTCTGCTGACGCGACAGGGGGCTTGGCGGCGAGCTCTTCTTTCGGAGCATCGCTCTTTTCCTGCTTGCGCTCGGGAGCCTTGGCTTCCGGGGCAGGCTCGGCTTTTGCCTCTTTCCTGACCTCCGGGGTCCTGGGAGCAAATGGCGAAGCCTCCTCGGTCTCGGGGCGCAGCTTGAAGGGCGTAAGGCGGCTCGTCACCTTCTTGTCCTCGAGCAGATCCTTCGCGTCCCGGTCACCAGGAGCGAACTCCTCGTCGGTTTTCCCGATGGGCGGCAGCACGATATCGATCATCGGAGCGGGTTCCTTGATGACCTCGCTGTGGGTCTCCATGGTATAGTTTCGCGCCAGCCGGGCGACTGGCAGTGCGACCTTGACGTCCTCCCCGGCGGTCTGGAAACACTCCGGCGCGATCTGGGCCAGCCGGGTCACCGACACCTTGGGCACCGGGCCGCACAGGACCTCCGCAGCCGGGAGGGAGATCAGCTTTTCCGCATTGTAGCCTCGCACCCAGTAGGCGTCCGGCACGATGGAGAGCAGGTCTCCGGCACGGAGGGAAAGCGTCTCGGGCGGGGTCTGGTAGTACCGGTAGCGCGGCCCTGCGGGCGCGGCAGGAACGGGCGATGACGGGGGCTGTGAAGATGGTTTCGGCACTTTGGATTGTTTCACGAGGAGTTTGCGATTATCCCACGATGGCTTAATCCTGCAACTGTGGAACTCGATTTCAAATTTACCTCAGATGGCCTCATTCCCGCCATCCTCCAGGAGTACACCGGAGGAGAAGGCGCCCCGCGCGGCCGCATCCTCATGTTTGCCTGGCTGAACCGGGAAGCTCTCGAAAAATCCCTCTCCACCGGGCTCATGCACTACTGGAGCCGCTCCCGGCAGAAGCTCTGGCTCAAGGGCGAAACCAGCGGACACACGCAAAAGATCCACCGCTGGTATGTGGATTGCGACCGCGACGTGCTCCTCTTTGAAATCTCGCAGACCGGCGGCGCCTGCCACACCGGCTACCAGAGCTGTTTCTTCCAGGAGCTCGACACGGAGGGCAACCCTCTCCCGATCACGGAAGAGAAGGTTTTCGACGACTCCGCCGTCTACAAAAAGTAACGCAGCTCCGCGCCCCGGCGGCAGGAGGCTCCCTCCTGCCGCTGGCGCACCGCCCGGGCGCAGAAGCCTGGAGCGGCTCCAATAGAGAGATGGAGCCGTTGCCAAGCGATGGCTCCAGATTAACTTGATCTGCGCGTTAGCTCCAGAACGGCCGCTGGGCCAGATAGAGCTGCTTGGTGAAGTGAAAAGGATATTTCTCCGCCGCCTCGCGCTTGGCGGGATTATTCGGGATGCGTTTCAGGGCCTCGTAGGCCTCGATTTCCTCCCAGATGCGCTCCATCTGCACCTTCGGCTGGCCGGGATGGAAAAGAACGACACGGTTTTTGATCCCGAGCAGAATCTCCGGCGGGATCCTCGGAACTCCCGAGGCCGAGCCTCCGGTGGGAACCGTATCTACACCTGCTTGCAACGTGCCAGCTGCCAGCACCAGAGCGATTGCCAAGGCGAATGCTTTCATCGTGCGAAATGGGTTTCTGCTCCCCAGTCTGACATCCTTTTTGCAGAAAACACGTCAAAAAAGTCACGCAGCCGGGTGCCTTTTCGCTTTAGACTTAGAGGAAATCTGAGAATATGCGACCGCTCGCTTATGTAGCTTAAGCCAGCGCAATATTTGCATGTCGATATGAGGCTCTTTTACCTGCTTTCTGCTGCTGCCGCAGTTGCTGCCACGTGGTTTTTTTATATCAAGGTTCCCCCTAAGGATGGAGAGCATCCGTCGAGCTCGACAAACACCTCAATGGCCGTCGGCTCGGTGTCGGTTAAGGCTCAACACGGCCTCACTCCCGAGCAAATCCGCAACCGCGAGCAGCTTATCCGGACCTACGAGCAGCGAATCAAGGAAAGCCGCAGCACCAAGGAGAAAAAGGATCTTCAGGAAAAGATCGAAGCCCTCAAGAAGGAGATTTCCGGTTCCTGACCGCCCGATCGGTGAACGAAGCCCCTCTCCTCGGAGTGGCGCGCCCGGCTGGGATCGAACCAGCGACCATCGGTTTAGAAGACCGGTGCTCTATCCACTGAGCTACGGGCGCAAATTGTTGATATCAATCTATATGTGACTTTCTTTTCAATGGGAAGGAACGTGCTTGTCACCCGCTTTTGTCACCCGTAGGCTTTGGGGATTGTGGATGAAGCTGCACATCGGTCTTCCTATCTGAAGAAAGTGGGCCCGAATCTCTACCGGGCCCCTAAAGGCACCTACTATCTTCTCGTGAAGAGAGGGGGCAAGCAGTTTCGTCGCAGTCTTCGGACCTCGGATCTTGCCCTGGCGAAGCGTCGCCTTCGGGAGTTCCAGGAAAGGGTGACAAAACTCTCTGTCGAGGGTGACAACAGGAACCTTCGTTTCGAGGATTTGGCCAACCGGTGGCTTGTGTCACGGAAAGCGGAATTGAAGCCCAGTTCCTTCAATCGTCGCGAGGTGGCACTGAAAGGATTACTTCCATACTTGGGGAGTCATCCCCTGCGGTCGATCGGGCAGAAACATTTTGATGCCTGGAAGGCGGGACGAGGGGTCAAGATTTCTGCCCGGAGCTGGAATATCGAGGTGGAAACCCTCAAGCAGATCTTTGCCTATGCGAAAGAAGACCTGAAAATCCTCGTCGACAATCCCACTGACACACTCAAGCGGCGGAAAGTAAGGCAGGCTGGAATCGTTATTCCGAGCAAGGAACAGTTTCGTGCGCTTGTTCAGAACCTTCGGGAGGGACATCGTTCGACAGGGGAGGCGGCTGATTTTGTGGAATTTCTTGCCTATTCTGGTTGCCGGAAGGAGGAGGCTGCGGAAGTGGCATGGAACGACGTGAATTTTGCTCTGGAGACGCTTCGGGTGACGGGAGGTGAAAAAGGCACCAAGAATCACGAGGTGCGCACCATACCCCTTTTCCAGCCTCTCCAGCGTCTCCTGGAGACGATTCGGGCGCGCAAGCCTGACGGCCAAGGGAGAATATTCGAGATTCGAGCAGCACGAATGCAGATCCTTCGTGCGTGCGAGCGCTTGGGGTTGCCGCGTTTCGGACACCACACTATGAGGCATTTTTTCTGCTCCAACGCCATCGAGGCTGGCTGCGATTTCAAGGTGATAGCCGAATGGCTGGGGCATAAGGACGGCGGAGTTCTCGTCGCCAGAACGTACGGCCATCTCAGAAATGAGCACAGCGAGGCAATGGCCAAGCGCATAACCTTTGATGCCTCACTCTAGCTGACGCAAATGAAAAGCAAAAATCGTTTCCTTATAGATTCGCTGCCTCCGCCGCCCTTGGCCTCTTTGGCCCCGATTGACGAACGTCTTCCGAGGGAAGGGTCAGAAAAAATCGATAATCAGAATGTCAGCCAAGAAGCGGTGAATGCTATTGGAGATGTCAAAAATGAGGAGCGGAAAATTTTTCTGGTGGCGACAAGTTCGTTAAAAAAGGCTTTCAGTGATGCTCGTGATTTAACGGAAAAATTGAATTTTGAGGCCTCAATGTGCGGGGTGGATTCACCGCTTATTTGTCCTGTCCGAATTCGTTATTCAAGTTGGACGAAAGCGAAATATGCCGAAAAAATCGCGACTACTCTCTCAAACCAATCAGGTATAAATGCGAGAGTCAATATTGGTAAGGATAGCGTATCTGCATATGTGATCGTCTACCCTCAGATGGCGTTTCTCCTTTGGAGTGAGATTGAGGAAATAGATAGGTGGGTGCGCGCCTCGCCGGAAGGCGGAATTGGCCATTTCAAACGTCATTATAGAACTCTATGCAAGGCTTGCCATCGATTTTTTCTGAATCTTAAAAGGTGTCGTTATCAAATCTTTCCGGAAGGCGAATTTAGTGAAGAAGAGTGCCATCCTGTCGTTGAATGTGTAATTGACTTGTGTAATGCCAAGATAGCGCTTCTAGAAGCTATTGATCGGGATTTTTCTGATAGAAAGCCGAGAGTATTCCCGCGTATTGAGCAGATTCACGAAGTCGAGATTTCGAATGATGGGTTTTTTCTTGATGGTGCTCCTCGGAAATTTCGTAAAAATGTTAAGCAAGCCTTGCGTGTGATAGCGAAGCTGCTGGGGGAGGGTGTAAACTTGAGTCAGTTCTCAAGAAATAAGTTTATGGCTTATTATCGGGCGGTAGACGATGTGGATCAACACCGAGAAGAAGGCACGGGATCTTTTGATAGCATTAGGCGTGCTCTTGAGGAGGCGTTTCCTAATATGTGTATAATATCAATTGGAAATGGAGAGTATGGAATTCAAGGCCTGAGCGTAGTTACCAAACTCTCGGTGCATGAAATTAATGACTTGCTGAGATTTTACGCGCGGTAGCGGGCCATGGGTTGCAACTATTTTCAGTATTTAGGATCATTTAACTGGGGTTGCGCAGTCATATAGATGGATTTTGTGCAGAGCTATAACGGTTGACCTAGTGAACGCGCTGACCTGCGCGTGCATCCGAGAGCCCTAGCATGCCGGCATTGGCCCGGGAGAGGAGGTCATCACGCTCTGAATGGAGACGTAAACGCCCAGATGCGCCCATTTAAGATTGAGGCGACACGGTGGCGTCTGCCGAACGCTGTAGCGTCGACATGATGGCTTTTCCAATCCGACCCTACGATGGCGTCATTTCGATCCGCGTATTAATGCCAAGGAACTGCCACTAGTTGCTCTCAAACCTGGTAACATGCGCCAAGGTGAAGCTTTACATCCACATCTCGCGCACAAGGACGGCGCTTGGCACGTCACAATAGGCGCATGTCTGTCTGACAGGGCATCGGAATTTACGAAATGTTGCGTGAGCGACGGAGGCTATCCATTTCGGATATCAACCATGATATTGCCGAATGGGACCGCCTCAGCCCATCAGAAGAAAGATTCTTTTTGATCGATCTGAGGGGCCGGACTTACCGACCACCGTGGTTGTTGCTCTGATTTGAGATGTCGATCACTACAATTGGCATTTGCCGCAAAAAACTGGGTTTTGCCGGAAAAAATCTCGCAAAAAAATACTTCGGCCAGAATTCCCTCATTCATGGGGAAAACGAGTACGTTCACCTCCTATGAACAACACAAACAACCAAACGAGAATCCCTGCGTTGTCAGAGCGGGGAACCTTCACAGTCGCCCAGCTCGCCCAAAGTCTGAATCTTTCTACCCGATCGATTTACCGATTGGTGAAAAGAGACCTTCTCCGACCATCCCGAGCGGTCCGAAAACTCATCTTCACCCGTTGGGAAGTGGAACGATTTTTGGAGGAAACGAGCGCAACCATCACATCATCAGTAATTTGAATATGAAAAAAAAAGAAAACACATCAAACGAGGCTCAAGCCTTTGAAAGCTTCCTCACAGGAGGATTGGCAACAACCAAACTTGGCTCGTACGCGGGCACTCTCATCGCCGAGGCTCGCCGACGCCAAATGCCATGGGCAGAAGCGATTTCTGCAATTCGGTCTCACTGTCAGTCCTCGGCGTTCCTCCAGCAGGTGGAAAAGAAAGCCATTGGAGCTTGGGATTATATGAACAAAAAGCAGGAGGTCATTGGCCATGGAACCATCTAGCCAAGTCGCTGGAAAAGAAGTGCTTGAGGATATTCTGGCGCTTTTGGGACAGGAAGCAATATTGCTTCCTGTCTCAAGAAAGGCAAAGTCTCCTAGCCTCTCGGATTGGAACAAGCTTGATCTCTCCTGTATGAGCGATCCAGAGCATCTGGAATCGCTCACCCGAGGCAACATTGGCGTCCTTCTCGGCACCCCCTCTGCGGGGCTTTGTACGATAGATGTTGATGACGACGACCAGGCGGAGGCTTTTCTTGCCCTCAACCCTCAACTTCAGGACACCCTTCAAACGAGAGGGTGCCGAGGTCGGAACTTCTGGGTGCGCTTGGACGGCGAGTACCCTCCGCTCTCAAAGTTGGTCATCCTGGAAGGCACTGCCTGGGGAGAATTCCGTTCCACTGGAGGACAAACCGTCATCAGTGGCGAGCACCCCAAAGGCATGCCCTACCAGTACATCTGCAAGAAACCCCCGGTCAGATTGCGTTTTGAGGATCTCAGGTGGCCGCAAAATCTCAAATTACCCTGGATCAAAGATCCTTTTGATATCCTCACCGAGAAAGAAGGGCCTTTGATCGACGTTCGGGCCAAGGGGACAGCACGCCTGAACAATAAAGCTATGGCGGAAAAGCTGATCATGGAGAACAACTTCGACTATGATCGGCAGGAAAAAAACCTCTACCAATATGATCCCGAAAGAGGCGTCTACTCTGTAGCTGGGGAGGAGTTGCAGGACTTCGTATCTCAGGAGATCAAGCGAGTTGCAGACGAAGCGGGTTGCGAGGACCTCACGATCAATCGGAACAATCACCAGATTGCTTCCATCGTCGACTCGATGAAGGCGAAATTGGCGAGAACAAGGCCATGCGAGCCTGAAGCGATCCAGAATGCCATCGTCGTGAAAAACGGAGTGCTGGAATTGACCCCTGAAGGTGGTGTCCTAGCCTCCTTTCATCCTCGGCATAGGGGGCGCAATCGAATCCCGATTGATTTCGATCCAGAGGCAGCCTGCTGCCGCTTCCTGAATGAAGTTTTGCGACCTGTTCTGTCGGCGGACGACATTGAAGTCCTGCAAACATACATGGGAAGCGTCTTG
>JAFKMU010000012.1:0-23897 GCA_017305195.1 Verrucomicrobiota bacterium
GGGGTTGATATGGGTGAGGTGTCGGTTGAGCGGATTTAAGCGTCCGAGCATCACACGCAGGTTCTTACTCTGTTGGGAAGCATCCGGCTTTCAGCGTATAAAGCGACCACTCGGGGGGCCTCCGAGTGGCGCAATGTGCCGGATTGTTTTTTTTGGGCGCTATTGTGCAGTGCCACCACCTACGGGCCGAGATGTGTTACATCAGTGCGAGGCCTCCTCTCTGCCGAAACCCGCGAACACACGCGGAGTTTTCTTCCGACAACGTGGTGAGTTTTGCCTCGTCATGTGCCATCGAGTTTGACAAAAATTCCAACCTGTGCCTTGTCCCCGACCCCGACTCCTACAATTTCACAACCAGTTTCCACTTCCTGCGGTGGGCAGCCTGAAAAAAGCCTGACGTATGGACCAAGCCCAACTCAACTGGCTCACCAATTTCATCTGGAACATCGCCGATGATGTCCTCCGTGACGTTTACGTTCGGGGCAAATACCGGGACGTCATCCTGCCCATGACCGTCCTGCGCCGCTTGGACGCGGTGCTGGAGCCGACAAAGAAAACGGTGCTGGAAATGAAATCCGCCCTCGACAAGGAAGGCGTCACCAACCAGGACGACGCCCTCCGCGCCGCTTCCGGCCAAGCTTTCTACAACACCTCGCCGTTCCTCCTGCGCGACCTCAAATCCCGCGCCACCCAGCAAAAGCTCCGGGACGACTTTGAGACCTACCTCGACGGCTTCTCGCCCAACGTGCAGGACATCCTCACCAATTTCGAGTTTCGCAACCAGATCCCGCGCCTCTCCAAGGCCGATGCCCTCGGCCAACTCATCGAGAAATTCCTCGATAAGGACATCAACATCAGCCCCTACGCCGTCGGCGAACTGCCCGCGCTGGATAACCACAGCATGGGCACGATGTTCGAGGAGCTCGTCCGCCGCTTCAACGAGGACAACAACGAAGAGGCTGGCGAGCACTGGACGCCCCGCGACGCCGTACGGCTCATGGCCAATCTCATGTTCCTGCCCGTGGCCGACAAGATCGAGTCCGGCACCTACCTGCTCTACGACTGCGCCTGCGGCACCGGTGGCATGTTGACGGTCGCCGAGGAGACGCTTCAGCAGATCGCCAAGGCCCACGGCAAGCAGGTCGCCACCCACCTCTACGGCCAGGAGATCAACGGCGAAACCTACGCCATATGTAAAGCCGACCTCCTGCTCAAGGGGGACGGAGACGCCGCTGACAATATCGTCGGCGGCCCGGAACATTCCACGCTGGCCAACGACGCCTTCCGCTCCCGCGAGTTCGACTTCATGCTCGCCAATCCGCCCTACGGCAAAAGCTGGAAGAGCGACCTCGAACGCATGGGCGGCAAGAAAGACCTCAAGGACCCGCGTTTCGTCATTCAGCACGCGGGCGAGTCCGACTACTCGCTCCTCACCCGCAGCAGTGACGGCCAGATGCTCTTCCTCGCCAACATGCTGAGCAAGATGAAACACGACACGCCGCTCGGCAGCCGCATCGCCGAGGTCCACAACGGCTCCTCACTCTTCACCGGCGACGCCGGGCAGGGCGAGAGCAACATCCGCCGCTGGATCATCGAGAGCGACTGGCTGGAGGCCATCGTCGCCCTGCCGCTGAACATGTTCTACAACACCGGCATCGCCACCTACATCTGGGTGCTGTCGAACCGGAAGCCCGAGCCTCGCCGGGGCAAAGTGCAACTCATCGACGCCACCCAATGGTTCCGCCCGCTGCGCAAAAACATGGGCAAAAAAAATTGCGAGCTATCCCCCGAGGACATTCAGCGCATCTGCGACACCTTCCTCGCCTTTCAGGAAACGCCACAATCGAAAATCTTCCCCAACGCCGCCTTCGGTTACTGGAAGGTGAAGGTCGAGCGTCCGCTCCGGCTTCACAGCCAGCTCACGCGCCCCCGCATCGAGACGCTGCGCTTCGCCTCGGGCGACGAGGAAATCCGCGCTGCGCTTTACAACCAGCTCGGCGACGTCCTCTTCGACAAACCCGCCACCGTTCGCGAGGAACTCACCAAGCTCGTCAACGATTGGGGCCAGGACGAGACCGGCGACGATGAGGACAACGGCGACGGCGGCACAAAAAAGAGCCTGCCCGAGAAGACGAAAAAGAAGCTCCTCGATTCCGAAACATGGAAACGCGATGCCGGACTGGTCGAGACCGCCACGAAGCTGCGCGAAGCCTTGGGCGACGGGCTCTTCGAGGATCACAACGTCTTTCTCGAACAGATCGAGGCCACTCTCAAAAAGCAGAATCTCAAGCCCAGCGCCGCCGACCTCAAGCTCATCGTCGCCGCCGTAAGCTGGCGGGATGAAACCGCCGCGCCCGTCATCAAAAAAATCTACAAGCCCGGCAAGACACAGCCCGATCCGCTGCGCGGTCTTTATGACGAGAAAATCGACGGCAAGTCATGCGTCGTCGAATACGAGCCCGACAGCGAACTGCGCGACTACGAGCAAATTCCGCTGCTGGAGGAGGGCGGCATCGAAGCTTTTATCCGCCGCGAAGTCCTGCCCTACACTCCCGACGCCTGGATCGTAGAGGCCGACACGAAGATCGGCTACGAAGTCAGCTTCACCCGCCACTTCTACCAACCCCCGAAACTCCGCACTCTCTCCGAGATCAGCGCCGACATCCTCGCGCTGGAAAACGAGACTGAAGGACTTCTGAGCGAAATCACGAAAGGAGCCAAGTAGCAATGGCACGGTCCTCCAAACTTCGCGTCATGCTTTCGAGCCGTTGTAACGATCGGTTTCCTGTGGGAGCAGCAACAACACTCGCCGACCTCCGCCTTGAGTTGAAAGATGAAATTGAGGCGATGGAAATCGCAGGTCGTAAAGCGTTTGAAGTTTGGATCAACGAAGACACAGACCCGCAGGGAGGAACGTGGGATTCTTGGGACGTGTGCATCGAAGCAGTCAAGGACTGCGACGTTCTGCTCGTCATCAGCAATGGCAACGCAGGCTGGGCCGACGGAAGCGGTGCCATCGGAATTTGCCACGCCGAGATGATGACGGGCCTCTCAGGTGCTCCTGCAAAGGTGAGGCTGATTGCCTTGGAAAATATAACCATCAGCAAGGACGACGCGGGCAAACGCAACAAGCGATTCCAAGACGAGATGTCGAAGCAAAGTCTTTTCCGCGGTGGCACTGTGGCAACAATTGACGACCTAAAGAAACGCGTAAGCGACGCACTGCATGATGCGGTGATCAAACTCGCCCAAGCCGGTGTTGGCGACGCCGCAAAGGGAAAGTTCCACAGCGGAGCGGCGTTGGATTGGTCACGGATGGATTTCCATAAACGCCAGTTGGAAATGGTTCGCGTGCTCCGCGAGACACTCCTCGCACGCAAGGGAGCTGTGGAGGACGGAGGCAAGATTTTCGTGCCCCTAAATGCCGAGCAAATCCTGGTTGAACCACACGCCATTCCCGCGGCACTCACCGTGGGACAAGCCCGAGAGTCGGTCGGGCAACCTTTCCTCCGGGATCATTTGCTAGCCGGAAACCTCAAAGGGAAACGTGGCGGACCTCTCCATATCATTGCTTGTCACAAAACTGCGACGGAAAGCCAGGCTGCGAAGCTCCTTGGTTTTCCTGACGCGACATTTGTAGTCGCTCCATTCGGTGTCTTTGTCGCCGACCCCATCCAGAAAGTTCAATTTGCATTCATCGCAAATTGCCGCGACGAGGCCAACACACGCCATGGTCTCCAGCGCTTTTTTGAATGGCTGAGCCAGACTGGGGAGGACACGCTTCTTTCCGAACGGGCACAAGCGAGAGCCCGAATTGTCGCTGCTATCGCCAAGGAGGTCAGGCCGTGAAGGAAATCCTCGGCAAGGCCAAAACCATCCGCGAGCTTCTTGGCGGCGCGAAATACTCCATCGACTACTACCAGCGCGAATACCGCTGGCAGACCAAGCAGATCACCGAGCTTGTCGAGGACCTCGCGGCCAAATTTCTCGAAAGCCACGAGGCTGTCCACGATCGCACCGATGTCGAGAACTACGGCCATTACTTCCTGGGCTCGATCATCATCAGCGACCGCGACGGCCAGAAATACATTATCGACGGGCAGCAGCGCCTGACGTCCCTCACGCTCCTTCTCATTTACTTGCACCGTCACTTGGAGGACGAGGAGGAGAAAGGACAGATGGCTGATCTCATTTTTTCTCGGAAACACGGCAGGCGATCCTTCAATCTCGACGTGCCAGACCGCACCCCCTGCATGGATGCGCTCTACACGGGCCAGCCCTTCGACCCCACCGACCAGCCGGAGTCTGTCGTCAACATCCTCGGTCGCTTCGAGGACATCGCGGACGAGTTTCCCGACGAGATCGGCGGAACCGTGCTTCCGTTTTTTGCCGATTGGCTTATCGAAAACGTTCATCTCGTCGAAATCACCGCCTACTCCGACGAGGACGCCTACACCATTTTTGAGACCATGAACGACCGAGGGCTATCCCTCACGCCCACGGACATGCTCAAGGGTTACCTCCTTGCCAACATCACCACCGAATCCACCCGCAGCGCCGCCAGCAAGGTTTGGAAAGAGCGCATCGCCGAGTGTCAGGATTGGGGCAAGGAAGAGGATGCCGACGCCATCAAGGCCTGGCTCCGCAGCCAGCACGCCCAAAAGATTCGCGAACGCAAACGTAACGCGAAGCCCGAAGACTTCGATCTGATCGGCACCGAGTTTCACCGCTGGATTCGCGACCACGAGGAGGGTCTCGGCCTGACGAAATCCTCGGAATTCGCCCGTTTCATCGAACGCGACTTCAAATTCTACACCGCCCAATACCTGCGGACGAGATGGGCTGGCTGGGAATTGACTCCCGGCTTGGAGTCGATCCACTTCAACACCCACCACAACTTTACTCTCCAGTATTCGGTCCTGCTTGCCCCTTTACTTCCCGACGATCCCGAGGCGGAAATCCTGCGCAAGCTACACGTCGTCAGCACCTTCATCGACATCCTCATCACCCGGCGTATCTGGAACTGGCGGGCCATCGACTACTCCACCCTTCAATACGCGATGTTCAACGTGATCCGAGACATCCGGGGGAGGTCCGCTGCCGACACCGCTGCTGTCCTCGCCCAACGGCTTGCAGACGACCAGGAAACATTCGCAAAGAACGAACGTTTCGCCATGCACGGCACGAATGGCCGCCAGATTCACCGCGTTCTCGCCCGGATGACAGATTTTGTGGAGACCCACTCTGGCATGGCCTCCCGTTACGCGGAATACATGGCAACCGGGAAGAAACGCTACGAGATCGAGCATATCTGGGCCAACCATCCCGAGCGGCACAACGATGAGTTCAGCCACCCCAGCGACTTCGCCTCCATGCGCAACCGCATCGGCGGGTTGCTGCTCTTGCCAAAAAGCTTCAACGCCAGCTACGGCGACCTCACCTATGAGGAAAAACTGCCGCACTACCACGGGCAGAATCTACTCGCCCGCTCGCTGCACTCTACCTGTTACGAGAACAACCCCGGCTTCCTTCGCTTCATCGAAGCCACCGGCCTGCCGTTCAAACCAATGGCCTCGTTCAAGTCCGCCGAGATGGAAGAACGCTGCGCGCTTTATCTCAAATTGGCGGAACACATCTGGAACCCCACCCGCGTCACGGAGGCAGCCACGGCATGATCGAAGGACTTCAGCCATATGCGGAATACAAGGAGTCGGGGCTGCCGTGGGCTGGCCTGATTCCAAGCCGATGGAACGTGAAGCGTGGCAAATCGCTTTTCGCAGAGTCTCAACTTCCCGTGCGCGACGGAGATGAAATCGTGACCTGCTTCCGCGATGGGCAAGTGACACTACGCCGCAACCGCCGCACTTCGGGATTCATGTTGGCACTCTACGAAGCGGGATACCAAGGAGTGAGAAGAGGGCAGCTTGTCATCCATGCGATGGATGCTTTTGCTGGCGCAATCGGAGTTTCAGATAGCAACGGAAAATGCACTCCAGAATACATTGTCACGAATCCGCGCTCCTCGATGGCCTCGGCAAGCTACTTTGCACTTCTGCTACGATATGTTGCTCATCAAGGCTTCATCTTGGTGAGTTGCCCGGCGGTGAGAGAGCGCGCACCGAGGTTCCGCTATCCAGACTTCGGCGACCTCCAGATGCCGCTACCAAGTCCCGGTGAACAGGCGGCTATGGTGCGGTTTCTGGACCATGCGAACCGGAAAATCGACGGCTTCATCCGGGCAAAGAAGCGTGAGCTATCTTTGATCACGGAGACGCTTATGACGGTTACAGAGGAGTCGCTGGTCAAGCCGTGCGCGACAGTCATGCGGCTATCAACTGCTGCAGCTTTGGTCCATCGTCCTATTGATCGGCGTGCTGGAGACTACTATACGAGGATTGGACTATTCAATCGCGGGAGAGGCATTTTTCACAAACCTCCCGTGAGTGGAACGGACCTCGGGGACTCTGAGTTTTTCTCGATAGAAAAAGGCGATCTAGTCATCAGCGGTCAATTTGCATGGGAAGGTGCTGTTGCGCTCGCGAGGGACAAAGACAAAGGCTGTATTGCCTCACATCGCTACCCGATCCTGCGGGGACGGGAGAAGATCATCTCGTCGGCCGGTCTCCTTGCGATACTCCGAACGAAGCTCGGGGGTATGCTGATGGATCACCACTCCAGAGGAGCTGCCGGTCGAAATCGTCCTCTGAATATCAATACTCTATTGAAGGAGAAAATTCCCATTCCGTCTCCGGTTGCCCAAGTCCAAATCACCAACCTATTAGAACAGGAATATTCAGTGGCTCAAGCCGTCGCTCGCAGCATCAGATTGGTTGATGAATACCGTAGCCGACTGACAGGTGACGTGGTGACGGGCAAGCTGGACGTGCGCCCCGCCGCCGCGAGGCTGCCGGACCTCGCCGCCGCCGCCGAAAGCTTGGAAGAACTCGAAACCGAGCAGGAAGAAATGGACCAATGAGTGAACCGAACCCGAGCATTTTGCATTCTCTCAGCGGCGTGTTGGCGTCGAACATCAACCAAGCCGAACTCGAGGCGAAGCGTTCTAAAGAACAACTGGAGGCTCTACTTTTCTCCAAGAATCTCGTGGACGAAAGTTTGAGGGCGTTGATCGGAGGAGGGCCGTATGAAGCCGCAGCCCAATTCACTATTTATCCTACTGGGAGCATGTTGCTGCCGATGTGCGAACTATTCAACGCAGCGCCGGCTGGCGTGGCGAGGAATCTGATCTCTTCGCAGATTCAAACTTCACTACAGGCCGGTGTGTCTGCCTTCATCGTCGCCTGTCCAGATGAAGGCCAATCTGGTCTTGAAGAGCTTAGGCGGCACCTTGCCACGCACAAAGAAGAGCTACTCAGCCTCGAACAAAGGCTTACTTCGCGGCTGTCGACGTATTCTCCCCATCTTCAAACAATCCTTCATGGATCGCTGGAATCATTTCGGGACTCCGCGAACCCAGCACGCTTCGTCAACACGGGAAATCTACTTCGCGAACTTCAGCGTGAATTTCTAGCAGTTGTGGCTCCTGACAACGAAGTAAAGAAAGCCCCTTGGTTTGTCGCTGACCCCACATCGAAGAGTGGTGTGACACGCCGCCATCGCATCGAATACGCAATCTTTGGAAATCTCACAAAAGCCAAATTTCCCAAAGCATTTGCCGAACAGGCTGATCAAACCGCGTCCGAGCTCTTAAAGGACATTGGGAAGCTGTCTGAACTCACGCACGTAACTGAGGCCGTTTTGGAAAAAACCTACGCGGAAGCGACGCCATTATTTACAGCAGTAATGCAGCGGTTTCTGCTCCTAATTGCAGCAATCGAAAGTTCTAGAATGCTCGTGCAGGAGGACATTGCGGCAGAACTGCAATCACATCTTGATGACATCTTCACTGGAGACTTCTTCGACGAATTAGACTGCCTGTCGTCCCACACGCGACCGCAAGGCGTTTCTGATGTTGAAGTAACGGAGGTCACTTTTGATGAAGACTGGATAGACTTCGGTGGCAACGGTTCAGTTGATTGCGAGCTGCAATATGGATCGGATGGTGACGTGCGTCGCGGCGATGGTGTGGAGTGGGTAAATTCTTTTCCCTTCACTTTCGCTGGACGAGTTCCCATAGCAGACTTGGCTGCGATCGAAATTGATCGGGAAAGTATTTCTATCGACACAAGTTCGTTTTTTGAGGACGAGCCTGACGAATAGCAAAGCGATGTCTTACTAATGAGTAAAACCGACACCACCGAAAAAGGCATCGAAACCCTGATCATGCGCCACATGACCGGCACGACCGGTCTTTCCCCCGGCACACCGGGCATCATCGCGGAAACCGCGCCCCTGACCGGTGGCAGCGGGTGGTTTGCCGGCGACGCCGCGTCGTATGATCGTGAGTTCGCGGTGGATGTGGCTCAACTTTTCGCCTTTCTCGTAGCGACCCAGCCTGAGGAGGCGGCCAAGCTCGGCATTGGCGACTACAAGGACAAGAAAAACATCACCCGCCAAAAGTTCCTCGCCCGCTTGCAGGGGGAAATTTCACGGCGCGGCACGATTGACGTGCTCCGGCATGGCATCAAACACGGGGCGCTGAGCTTCGATCTTTTCTACGGCACCCCCTCGCCAGAGAACACCAAGGCGGTGGAACGACACGCGGCAAACCGGTTCAGCATCACGCGTCAACTTGCCTACAGCCGCGAAGAGACCAAGCGGGCGCTGGACCTGTGCGCGTTCATCAACGGGCTGCCGGTGATGACCTTCGAGTTGAAGAACAGTCTGACCAAGCAGACGGTCGAGGACGCCATCGAGCAATACAAACGGGACCGCGACCCACGGGAGACGCTCTTCGAGTTTGGCCGCTGCGTGGTGCATTTCGCGGTGGACGACGCAAAGGTCGCCATGTGCACGGCCCTCAAGGGTGCGAAGGGCATGGCAAAGGAGTCGTGGTTTTTACCCTTCGACCAAGGCTGGAACGACGGCGCAGGCAATCCACCCAACCCGGAGGGGCTGAAAACGGATTACCTCTGGAAACGCATCCTGACCCCGGCGGGCCTCACGGACATTCTGGAAAACTACGCCCAGATCGTGGAGGAGGAGAACCCGAAGACCGGGAAGAAAAAACAGGTCCAAATTTTCCCGCGCTACCACCAACTCGACGTGGTGCGGAAACTTCTGGCCGACGTTCGGGAGAACGGCGCAGGCCAGCGTTATCTCATCCAGCACTCGGCGGGCAGCGGCAAGTCGAACTCCATCGCATGGCTCGCGCATCAACTCATCGGCGCACGGAAGGACGGCAAGGAAGTGTTCGACTCGATCATCGTCGTCACCGACCGGCGCATCCTCGACAAACAAATCCGCGAGACGATCAAGGGCTTTGCCCAAGTGGGCAGCATCATCGGCGCGGTGAAGGAGGGCGCGGGCGTGTCGAAGACCGAGCAGCTCTCGAAGTTTCTCAAGGACGGGAAGAAGATCATCATTTCCACGGTGCAGACTTTCCCCTTCGTCCTCGACAGCATCGGCGCGGAACATCGCGGCGGAAACTTCGCCATCATCATCGACGAGGCGCACAGCAGCCAGGGCGGACGCACGGCGGCGGCGATCAGCGCGGCGCTGGGAGAGACCGCCGAATCCGAGGAGGAGACGACCGAGGACAAGATCAACCGCATCATCGGGCAACGGAAGATGCTGCCCAACGCAAGCTACTTCGCCTTCACCGCTACACCGAAAAATAAAACGCTGGAAATGTTCGGCATCGCCTACCCAGAGGGAGGCGAGGTGAAACACCGGCCTTTCCACGGCTACACGATGAAACAGGCCATTCAGGAGGGTTTCATTCTCGATGTGCTGAAACGCTACACGCCCGTGGACAGCTACTATCGGCTCGCCAAAACCGTCGAAGGCGATCCTGAGTATGATGTAAAGAAGGCCCGGAAGAAACTCCGCCTCTACGTCGAAAGCCACAGTAAGGCGATCCGCGACAAAGCGGAAATCATGGTGGACCACTTCCTCGAACAAGTCATCGGCCAAAACAAGATCGGCGGACAGGCGCGAGCGATGGTCGTCACTGGCAGCATTCAACGGGCCATCGAGTATTGGGTCGCCTTCACTGCCTACCTCAAAGAAATCAAAAGCCCTTACCAGGCCATCGTCGCCTTCTCCGGTGAGCCGGAATACAAGGGCGAGAAAGTCAGCGAGGCGAAGCTGAACGGATTTTCGAGCAACGACATCGCGGACAAGATCCAGGAAGATCCCTATCGATTCCTCATCTGCGCCGACAAATTCCAGACCGGCTACGACGAGCCGCTGCTGCACACGATGTATGTGGACAAGGCGCTCAGCGGCATCAAAGCCGTTCAGACGCTCTCCCGCTTGAACCGGGCACACCCGAAAAAACACGATGTCGTCGTCCTCGATTTCCAGAACGACACCGAAGCCATCGAGAAATCCTTCGCCGACTACTACCGCACCACAATCCTCAGCAAGGAGACGGATCCGAACAAGCTCCACACCCTCAAGAACGAACTGGACGGGTTTCAGGTCTATTCGCCGGAGCAGGTGAACGAATTCGTGAAGCTCTATCTCGACGGCCAAATCGTGGACAAGGTTCATCCCATCCTCGACGCCTGCGTAGCCGTCTATGTAAACGACCTGGACGAGGACAAGCAGGTGGATTTCAAAGGCAAGGCCAAGGCCTTCGCCCGCACCTACGACTTCCTCGCAACCATCCTGCCGTATGGTGTGCAGGAGTGGGAAAAACTCTCGATCTTCCTGAATTTCCTCATCCCGAAGCTGCCCGCGCCCAAGGAAGAAGACCTCGCCAAAGGTATCCTCGAAGCCATCGACATGGACAGCTACCGCGCCGAAAAAAAGGCGACGCTGGCCATCGCATTGCCGGATGCCGACGCCGAGATCGAACCGGTGCCAACGTCCGGCGGCGGACGTAAGCCCGAACCCGAGTTGGACAGACTCTCGAACATCATCAAGGCATTCAACGACCAGTTCGGAGGGCTGTTCAACGACCCGAACGCCGTGGAAAAGCGTATCATCGAAGTGATCCCGCCCAAGGTGTCAGCGGATCCGGCGTATCAGAACGCCAGACAGAATTCCGACCGTCAGAACGCCCGCATCGAACACGACAAGGCGCTCAAACGGGTGATCACGGCGATGTTCAAAGACGATGCCCAACTCTTCAAACAATTCCAAGACAACGACTCCTTCCGGCGCTGGCTGACTGACACAATCTTCGGAATGACCTACGAGGAATGAATTGCTATATGAAGGGAAAGAAAACGTCATGCCCTGCCATCCCCCTCCACGAAAAATGTCACGTCCGCTCCTCACATGAAAGTGAGTGACGTTGAAGTTCGCCCCTTAACCAAAAGCAAGGGCGATAAAAATCTCTATGTTCGCCCCCCTGCAATAGAGAAAAAAATCACCGAGAGCCTCGTGTTGTCGGTGGAGCAAATTGGCTTGGATTGCGGCATCACAGACCCCGAGCAACAAGGTTACATTCCCAGCGAAGTCATCGTTTACCTATTACGGGGCGACAAGATTCCTCCCGATCACCGCTGTCGCGAAAGGCTTTGGAAGGTTTTGTTGGAGCGAGTGCTCAAACAGATCGGTTGCGTGAGAGACCCGGAATCCCCCCTTTCGGCCAGAGAAGACACAGTTCGAACCTACGTCATTGACAGGCTCGTCAACCTGCTGCTCGAGGATCAAGAGAAATCATCTTCTCGCTTGGACTTCTTCAAGGTCCGCTTCGGAGCCGCCATAAAGGCACTGGAGACGGACAGCGAACGAAAATATCAGCGCGAGAAGGAGAGGAGAGCCCCGTTGGAGATCGACATCAAATCGGGCGAAATTTCAGTAAAGGCAGAGCGAAGCGCGGGCGGTTTCGATCCTATGGATCCAAACAAACTGGATGATCCAAATTACCGGAATCGCTTGGACCGGGCAATTAACCAATTGGAGCCCATGCAAAAAAACATCATTCACCTCTGGAGCCTCGGGTATCCAGTCGAGTCGAACGACCCGAAAGTCAGGTCGATTTCTAAAACGCTCGGGAAAGTCGAGAAAACCATCCGCAACCAACGCGACAAGGCGTTCAACACCTTGCGCGAACTCCTTCGCGAGGAGTAGACAGCCATGAACCAGCATCCGGACCACGACCAAGATATTGACGTCCTACTCCATTTTTCAATGGAGCCAAATCCTGGCAAGGACACGCTAAATCAATACCTCGATCAGTATCCACACATGGCAGGAGATCTGATCGAGCTATCGAGAAAGCTCCTCACTGAAGACGATTCAGCGAGTGCGCCCGAACTCCAACCTCAAGACCACGCACTCCTAGAAAGGGCATGGCAGCAGTATCGAACTGCAATAACGAGCAAGGCAGGCGATCCCTTCGTATCCTTGACCATCGCCCAGCAAAGGGAAACTGCGAGCGCGCTCAATATTTCAAGAGCAGTCCTAGCAGCGATCCGCGACAAAATTGTTCTGGAGACATCCATACCACGCGCCTTTTTGCGAAGAATGGCCAACCAGATCGGGTGTAACTTTGAAGAACTATCTGGATTCTTAGCGTCTCCTTCAGAGAGCCAGTCGGCCCACAGCTACAAGGCGACCGAAAAGCCGAGACTCCAAAGCCAAGTGACATTTGAGCAGCTACTCATTCAGACGAACACCCCCGTGGAACTGAGGGAGAAACTTCTCAAGGAGGACTAACTGATATGGATGCAGTAGAGGCCGCTCGCCAAATTGCCGCTCGCTTGCATACAGAAGCAGTTCAAAGAGGAGAGAGTCCTTGGCGACCCTACGAGTTTGCCATGGCTGAAGCAAAGCGCCGGGAGATAGACGTCGAGGCAGTGGCGGAGGGGGCTGCCCAGCTGAATGGTGCCCGAGCGACTTACAGCGCTCGCGATCAGCTGATTCTATATGAAGACAAGGGCATTGATTTCGAAAAAGCATTTCTGATCGCCCACGAGATCGGACACGCCGAGCTGGGTGACTCGCCGGATGACGGCCAGATCTTCGAGGTCGATCCCACCAGATCAGCAGAATCATCTCCGGTCGGCATGGACCGAGTTATCGACTACAGCCACAGGCAAAGGCTGGAAGTCCAAATGGACTTGTTCGCCAGGGAGTTCTTGCTACCGCGAAAACTCGTAAGGCAATTGCACCTCGATCAAGGCCTCACAGTCACCTCCATCGCAAGTAAACTCGGTGCCAACCTTGAAATCGTCGCGCAGCAGCTCCTAGACGCCCTACTTTTGCCAGAGGTCGAGCCAGCAAGCGAGACTCTCCGGGAAAGAACACCCAATTCAGAACAGCGAGAAGCCTCCAACCACCGGGGGCCAGCATACCTGCTCGAAGCTGGTCCCGGAACTGGAAAAACGCAGACACTGATCACGAGGGTCGAATCCCTTCTCTCCGATGGCGTCGACCCGGCGGGAATTCTGTTGCTGACGTTCTCCAACAAGGCCGCGGGAGAGATGGCACACCGACTGGCGCAAAGGCATCCCCAAGCTGCGGCAGCCATATCGATAGGAACCTTCCACGCGTTCGGCCTCGATCTCATTCGGCGTTTTAATGATCAACTGGACTTACCGAAAAATCCCCGACTGCTGGATCGCACCGAAGCGGTGGAACTCTTAGAAGTGGAATTTCATCGGCTGAACCTCATCCACTTCCGGGACATCTACGACTCCACACCCCGCATTGCAGAGATTCTCGGGGCAATTTCACGTGCGAAAGACGAGGTCGTAAACGCCGACCGTTACCTGCAACTCGCACAGGCGATGCTTGCAGCCGCTACTGACGAGGAATCCCTCCAAAACGCCCAGAGGGTCGAGGAAATCGCGCAAGTTTACCGAAGATACGAGGAAATTAAACGTGCTCAGAAATGCGTGGATTTCGGGGATTTGGTTCTACTCCCTGCACTCCTGCTGGAGCAAAACGAAGAGGTCCGAAACCGCCTCCAACAACTTTACGATCACGTCCTTGTTGACGAATACCAAGACGTCAATCGCAGCAGCGTTCGGCTCCTAGCCGCTCTCAAGCCAGATGGGAAGAACCTCTGGGTAGTCGGGGATCCCAAACAATCGATTTACAGATTTCGCGGTGCCTCTTCGTTCAACGTCACCCAGTTCGGAAATCAAGATTTTTCGGGCGGTCAAAGGGGTCGGCTCATCAAGAACTACCGCTCCTCGGTCGAGATCGTCGACACCTTCTCCACATTCGCAACCCAGATGCGAGGGCTCCATGAAGAAACTCGGCTCGTTCCGACCCGAGACAACTCAGGTATCGCTCCCGAACTTCAATGTGTCGAACGAGGAAATCAACTCTCCGTCGCCCTCGCAGACAACATCGAGAAGTTGCGCGAACAGGGCTTTCCCTATCGCAATCAAGCTGTGCTGTGTGGTGGCAACGAACGACTGGCGGCTATCGCCGCCGAACTCGAATCCCTCAAGATTCCGGTGCTCTTCCTCGGAAGTCTCTTCGAACGCCGGGAGATAAAGGACTTGCTCAGTCTGCTGTCCATCTTGACCGATCGTCGGGCGGCAGGCCTCCTCCGAGTAGCTACTTGGCCCGAGTTCGCAATGCGAATGGAAGATGTGGTCTCCATCTTAAATCATCTCAGAGACACACAAGATCCTCCCAGAACGTGGCTCAATGATCCCGGAAAAATCCCTCGTCTCAGCAGGGAAGGTGTCAATAGCATCAACCGCCTCGCCGAGGCACTGGCCGGATTCACGACCGAGTCTCAACCTTGGCGCGTTCTCAGCGTCTTCCTGCTCGACCGGACCCGACAAGCCGCAGACATCGCCCTATCGAACGACGTTGCCGTCAGAGCACAGGGAGTAGCGATCTGGCAATTCATGAATTTTCTCAGGGGCCAGCCAGCAGCGCAAGGCTTGCCCATCGTTCGCCTTCTCAATCGAGTGCGACGACTGATCCTGCTCGGAGACGACCGAGACCTGCGCCAGATGCCCGATGCAGCCAGCGGGCTGGATGCCGTCAGGCTCATGACAATCCATGGGGCAAAAGGACTTGAGTTCGATGTCATCCACCTGCCGGGAATGAGCAAGGATACGCTCCCCACCTCATGGAGGCGCCCGCCGTGTCCGATTCCGGACGGAATGATCGAAGGCGCTCATGAAGGCTCAGATGAACACCTGCAAAAAGCCCACGATCAAGAGCAAGAGTGCCTCTTCTATGTCGCCCTCTCTCGTGCCAAGGAGCGTCTCTGCTTCTATGCTGCCAAGACAAAATCCAACGGCCACAACCGCCCGACAACTCCATTTTTGGAGCGGCTCCAGAATCACGTGCGCCGCACCGAAGTAGCACCAACCCGTGAGATCCCCGCCCCGCCGGAGGAGACTTCGATCCCGGCAGTGCTTGAGGCCGACAATACCTTTCGCGACTCCGAGTTGGCCCTCTATGACAAGTGTCCCCGAAGGTTCCTCTACACCCACATCCTGAGGACAGGTGGCAAAAGGCAGCAAACTGGCCTCATGATGATGCACGACGCAGTGCGGCAAGTATGTGACGAACTGGCCGGAAACGATGAAATCACTGATGAGCAACTCGTCGAAAAGGTGCAAAGTGCTCTCAAAACCACAGGCCTATCCGATCACGGCTACGTCGACGACTACAAAGCACTCGCCGAACAGATGTTGGGGTTTCTCCGCTCAAGTCGAAATGGCCGCAAAGCCGCGCCAGGAGGCGCTGCTGAAATCGAGATCGGTGGACACAACGTGAAAGTGGCATTCGACGAAACCCTCACGGATCAGGCAGGAAATCAGGTGATCCGGCGAATCAGATCCGGACATTTTCGAAAGACCCATGAGGATGACTTGGCGACGGTAGCCTTCATCCTGATGGGAACCAGACAGTTCCCTGGTGCATCACTCGAAGTCGCTTACCTCGCCGACCAAAAGACTTGGGAGCCCTCGATGGGCGGTAAAAAACTCGGGAACCGGGCGGAACTCATTCAGAAAATCCTAACCGCCATCACGACCGGTCAGTTTCCTGCGGAAAGATCATCCCGCACGTGCCCAAACTGCCCCGCGCTATTCGTGTGCGGGGAGGTGCCTCTTGGAAATATTTCAAAAAAAGTGAGCTAAGAATTACCGGTTGCCCGAAGTCGGATCGATTCATCTGTAAAGGCGGAAATCACCCGCCCCTAACAGAAAGGTCGATACCGATGAATACAACAAATTCCAACCAAACAACCGAACGCCAATATCAACTCAAAATTGGTATTGGAGGGATCGAGTTTCAACCCTGCGCCATTGATGACCCCGTGCCGACGGGGCGTCAAATCCTCGCATGCGCCGGAGTGAACTCTAAAGAAGGCTGGAGCGTTTTTGCCATCCTGCCGTCGGGAGATTTTGAAGACGTCCGACTGGACGAAACCTTCGATCTCCGAGGCAAGGGAACCGAGCAATTCGTCGCCTTCCAGACAGATCGTGACTTCAAGCTCACTTTGAAGGGGAATCAACTTGAGTGGGGCAAACCCGTAATCACTGGCCGTGAACTCGGCAAACTTGCAAACCTCAAGGAGGACGAAGCCGTTTTTTTGGAGGTTCCTGGCGGTGAGGACCGTTTGGTGGAGGAGAACGATGTCATCTCGCTCACCGAACCCGGAATCGAAAGGTTCATCGTCGCTGCGAAACCCAAACCCGGCTACGAAATCTTCGTCAACGGTCGCCCCCGCATTGTCGAAGACGAAGTCGTCACCTACGAGCAAGTCACTGAACTCGCGTTTCCCGGCCAAGGAGGACCACAGATTGATTTCGCGGTCTCCTACCGGAAAGCAGCATCCGCACCACACTCGGGAGAGCTAGTTAAAAGCCAATCGGTTACAGTCAAAAAGAAGGGAACAATTTTCAATGTCACACTCACTGACAAGTCGTAGCCCAGATCTCCTCAAACTGTCCGAAGACGGTTACAACTTGGAAATCCGAAGCGGGTTCCTCATTCTCAAGGATGTCCCATACTTGAACGCGAAGCGGGAACTGAGGCGAGGGGCGCTCGTTTCCCCGCTCGAGTTGGCAGGGGAAAAAACCCGGAAACCCGCAGACCACACATTGTATTTCAAAGGTGAGTCACAAGGGGAGTTTCCAAGCGACCGAGAAGGACAGCCACTGGCGAAGTTCAACAAGGTCGGGGAGAACGAGAATTTGGGTCACGGCATAGAGGTGGACTGCAAACTCTCGTGCAAACCAAAGGCGGGCTACGATGACTATTATCACAAGATGACGACCTATCTGAGCTACATCGCCAGCCCTGCTCAAAGCCTTTATCCTGGTGCCAACGCGAGAACGGGGCAGCGTCAACTGACAGCGGACGCGGGACCGTTCCTCTACACGGAAACTGCGTCCGGCCGCGCCGGCATCGGTGCGCTCACTTCGTTACTAGAGAACGAAGTGATAGCAATCATTGGAACGGGAGGAACGGGATCATACATCCTTGATTTCGCCGCTAAAACACCGGCCAAGGAGATCCGTCTTTTCGACGGAGACGAATTCCTTCAGCACAACGCATTCCGCGCACCAGGGGCACCGTCCCTTGAAGAGTTGGAGGAAGTTCCGACTAAGGTCGACTACCTCACTTCGATTTACTCAAAGATGAGGAAGGGGATCAAACCCCATACCGAGCCATTGCATGAGGACAACCTGCACCTGCTTGACGGGATCACGTTCGCATTCCTCAGTATGGATGGAGGCGAAGCAAAAAAACTCATCGTCGAGAAACTCGAGGCGCTTGGGGTCTCGTTCATCGATGTGGGCATGGGCCTAGAACTGACTGACGGATCACTCGGCGGGATGCTTCGGGCAACCACGAGCACCCCGGAGCAGAGAATGCACGTTCACAGATACCTGTCGTCAGCAAAAGGCGAAGAAAACATCTACGCTTCGAATATCCAGATCGCGGAACTCAACGCCTTCAATGCAGCACTGGCTGTCATTAAGTGGAAAAAACTGAGGGGTTTCTACCGCGACCTAGAGAACGAAATCCACTGCCTTTACACCACAGACGGAAACCACATCGATAACAAAGGGGCACAATGATCAAGACGCAACGCCTCAAACACGAGTTCGTTGAATTCATCCCAGAGGTACTGGAACCGTCCAAAATCTACGTCTCCATGGAATTCGCCACCGCCACTCACAGATGCTGCTGTGGATGCGGATACGAGGTCGTCACCCCATTTTCGCCTAAAGATTGGACGATGTCGTTCGACGGAGAAACCATTTCGCTCTCCCCCTCAATCGGCAACCGGAAATTTCCCTGCCGGTCCCATTACTTCATTCGACGCGGACGCGTAGTTGAAGCCCTGAGTTGGGACGATGGCCCCCAATCGAGTCCTTCGAAAGAAATGTCAGACGAACAGCCGTCAAACCCTCGGCAGGTCGGCGTTCTTCGCCGACTCTGGCGTAAATTCTTTAGCTAACAACAACGATCTGACGGGAACAAATTTCAAAGTATGACACCTAACCGATTCCAAATTCTCTCTCTTGATGGCGGTGGACTGAAAGGCCTTTTTACCGCCTCGTTTCTGGCACATTGGGAGAAAGAACAGGGGACAAGGGTGATTGACCATTTCGACCTGATCGCGGGCACCAGCACCGGAGGTATCATAGCCATCGGCTTGGGTCTCGGCTTCTCAGCCGAACAGATCAAGGACCTCTACCTCAACAAGGCGGACCAAATCTTCCCGCCCAAGCACTTCGCGAACGCCAAACACTGGCTGGCGGTCAAACATTCGGGTGCCGGCCTACGGGCGGCACTCCAGGAGTTGCTCGGCGAACGAAAATTCGGTGAAAGTGAAAAGCGCCTCCTCATTCCCGCTTATGACCCCGCCTTCCGCGGGGTTCACATTTTCAAAACGTCGCACCACAAACGCCTGCAGACCGACTACAAGCAAAGCGCCGTCCATGTCGCGATGGCAACCAGTGCCGCCCCGACCTACCTTCCCCCCGAGGTCACCGAGTCCGGTCTGCAACTCCTTGACGGCGGCGTCTGGGCGAACAATCCCATCATGATTGCGGTGGCCGAAGCGTTGGGATACCTCGAAAAACCCCAGAGCGAAATCACCGCGCTCCGCATAGGCACCACCGAGGAAGTCATCTCTCTAAAGGATCTCCAGACCATGGGAGGAAAGTTGCAAATGGCGGCTCCGGTCATCGACTTCATGATGAGAGGCCAGTCGCAGTCGGCTTCTGGGATGGTGCAACACCTTCTCGGAAAAGACCGCTTTTTCGAGGTGAACCCCAAAACCGCACCGGGAGATTTCCACCTCGATAAACTCAGCAAGGAACTCCTCGCGATGGGCGAGGCCGAATGGCGTCACGCCTCCTCCGAACTCTTCGACCGGGGATTCTTCGACCATCAGGCGGCTCCCTTCGAGCCCTGTCACAAACTCAACTAATTAACCCAACCAACAAAACCCAAACGCCCATGAAGACGAAAGATCAGATCATCGAGGCCCTCGTGGCCGCTTTGGAAATTCCACCCAGTGCCTACGACAAGGCCCACGACCGATACAAGGACTTGGGCGACTGGTTCTGCGAAGGTTCGCTGAAAGCCAACAAGCCAAGAATTTACGCGCAGGGGTCCTTCCGCCTCGGGACTGTCATCCGCCCCCTTCACGATGGCGAATCCTACGACCTGGATGTCGGCTGCCGTCTTGAGGCTGGCATCAGCAAGCACACCCATACTCAGGAGAATCTGAAGACGCTCGTTGGTGACGAACTCGAAGCCTACCGGCAGGCCCGACAAATCAAAAAGGAAATCGAAGAGAAACACCGTTGCTGGTGCCTCGAATATTCGGACGAACTCCGGTTCTCGGAGGACATCGTTCCCTCCATTCCCGAGGAAATGACCAAGCAGGCCTCACTCGCTGAGACGATGGTCAAACATGGCCTCGCTCGTGGGCTCGCCGAAAACGTGTCTCACCACTCCGGGAATATCACCGACAATCGTCAGGCCAACTACCGCTACATCGATCCCGACTGGCGAATCTCCAACTCAGAAGGCTATGCCAAGTGGTTTGAATCCCGCATGGAAATCGCAACCGGGCTCGTGGAGAAAGTCGCCATGATGGCGAAGCAGGCCAAAGTGGAAAAACTCCCCGCTTGGAAATGGAAAACGCCACTTCAAAAAGCCATCCAACTTTTGAAGCGGCACCGGGATTCGATGTTCGCCAAGAACCCCGACTCCAAACCCATTTCCATCATCATCACGACACTGGCGGCTGCTGCCTACCGGGGTGAGGACAACACCACCTCAGCGCTGGAGCGCATCCTTGCCGACATGGATCGCTACATCCTTCCGACAATCCCTCGTGTCCCCAATCCAGTGAACCCAAATGAAGACTTCGCGGACAAATGGCACGAGCCGAAATACGCCCACCTCAACTTGGAAGGAAACTTCCACGGTTGGCTCAAGCAGGCCCGAGCAGACTTCCAGAACACCGAAAAACTCAACACAGAAGAACTGATACAAAAGTTCACCGTTCAAAAGTTTGGGCTGCGTATTCCACAGGACGAAATCGCCAAAATTCTCCCGCTCCTATCGTCCAAACCCGCAGACTACCAGAACATCCAGATCATTACTGAAAAACCAGCTCGTCCATGGTGTATGTGATGCCCTATGCAGTCGCCATTCCGGGGCTGGACGAGTTCCTTAACGATCAGCCATTCATCTCGATTCAGCCATCGAACGGAAATCCCCTTCTCTTGGAAGGGGATTTTCAGTTTTGCGCCGAGCATGAGGGACACCCCCGAATCAACGACACCTACAATCTTCAAATCTCCATTCCCCGAGACTTCCCCCGACGAACTCCAACGGTCACCGAGATAGGCGGCAGAATTCCCCGCGTGGATGATTTTCACGTAAATGGCAACGGAACCCTGTGCCTCGGCTCACGAATTCGCCTCATGGCTCGGCTAGAGGCAGAACCGACCATCCAAGGGTTCAGCAAAAACTGCATCGTTCCCTACCTGTATGCGATGAGCCTAAAGCTCACACACGGGCAGGATTTTATCTTTGGTGAGCTCCGTCATGGCGTCCACGGTGAACTCGACGACTACAAAGAACTCCTCGGCCTCAAGCGTAATGACCAGGTCGTTCCAGCCCTACTCTGCCTGCTAAAAAAAAAGCGCCTCGCCAATAAAATGCCCTGTCCTTGCGGCTGCAAAAAGAGACTGGGAAAGTGCGATCTCAACGTCACCGTCAGAAAGTTTCGATCCATTCTACCAAAAGCCTGGCTCCGCGAAGTCGTCACCGGAAAACGGTGACGAGTACATTCTTGCGCTCACGCTAGCGAAGAATCCACGCTGCTCGGCGGATTTTGCAAATCAGACGGGGCACGATTTGATGTTGAGGGGGAGGGAGAAGGCGGCGCGAATTCGAACGGGCTTTCGCCCATTCGTTTTCCGGTTCCAACAATTGTTTGGCCGAGGAGAATGGAACAAGAAGAAGCAGATCTGATCGAATTCGAATTGCGCCAAGAGCCAGAGCTTGTCCGCCAGAAGGAAAAGTCTCAGCCTTTTTTGTTCGCGCACCAGCGAGACGCATTTCGCGAGTTGCAGCGGACAGCGTTGGCCTTTTCACAAACCAAATGGTGGGATTTGTCGATCCGACCGCGGTTTGATCGCCTGCTCGTCGCCCCGACAGGGACCGGGAAAACTCATCTCGTTCAAGCCTTGGCCGAATCCCTCAAATGGCCGTTCTTGTCGATTTCGGCCTCAAATTGGGTGCTCTTTGGTTGTCCGGATCGGGGTGGCAAACAAACATGGCCTCTCATTGCGTCTTGGTTGGCGGGCGGCAACTCGTTCCGACTATTGTTTCTTGATGAACTCGACAAGGTTTCTGGCGACGACACTTGGTCGCGTCACCTCCGAACCGAGCTCTACAATCTCCTGGATCGCACGATTCCGCCGGGAATGCAATTTGATGGAGGCGGTGATGGGGAGGCGCACGTCATTGACGCCCCCGCAATAAGGCGGACCAAATCCCTCTACACCCTGCGATTCCGGACCCTGATCCTCGGAGGCGCCGCATTTCAGGACGCTTGGGAAGAGAGGAGAGTCAAACGCGCAGGATTTCACCTGGTTGACGATCCTGGCGAACCGCCTACCTATGATGACCTGACCTCGCACTTGCCGAGAGAATTGCTCAATCGGTTTGGGCCGCTCGTCGTGATGCGCCCGCTTGCCGAATCCGACTACGAGAAACTGCTTGCCGAGGCTATTCGGTGCATTCCTGACGGTCTACGAGAGAACTTTCTGAGGATTGGGCGAAAGGCTGCCCCTGCGGCCTGCCGGGATGGAAAGGGAGCGCGTTTCATTGAAGAGGTCCTCACAAATGTGTTGATAGATACACTTCCGCGAAAGCTTCCGGAAAAGAGGCAAAAGTCGGTCCGCCTTTCGGCGGGCTGACTTTCCCATGCAGCAACTCAGGGCGTGGGGGTGAAATCAATGCCATCGATGTCATCAGCCTCGCCATCGTTGGCCTGGCAATCGCGCCTTTCGTCATTCGGGCGGTAGCCCTCGCGATCTGGCAGGTCGTTGAAACCCCTTATCGGATCGTGATGATCGTGATTTACGGGCTGGCGTATGTCCTCATCTCCATCTGAGAGGCGGTAGTCTGGCTCGCGAAATTCCTCCAGAGGATTTGGATTTGGCTCTTCTGCCGGTAGTCCCGGCATTTCTTCAAATTCATTTTTATCGGAACTCGATTTGGCTCGCGCCGACCAATAGAGGCCTGCAATTCGCCACGAAAATCGGCGCGAGTCTTCGTCCACAAAATTTCTTCACATGACAAAATTTTCGCCCCTCCCGCTCCGTGTCGTTATTAATCGTGTTGGCGAGCCGACGCCAGCCCAGTACAGCGCGTCACGAATTCCGGTGGATTCTGCCGAGGCCGCGTATCGGTTTTGGCTGGATGTCGTCGCGTCCGCGCCAGATTTCGAGCCAGAAAAGGAGCATCTTGTCGCCATCCTCCTTGATACCAAGCTTCGACCGATGGCATTTCATCTCGTATCAACGGGATCGCTTAACGAGACCATAGCCCATCCACGGGAGATTTTTCGGCCCGCGATCATTCTCGCGGCATACGGCGTCATCTTGGCCCACAATCACCCCTCTGGAGATTCCGCTCCCAGCCAAGCCGATCATAGGATGACCCGCCAAATGTCCGAAGCAGCGCGGCTCTTGCAGATACAGTTGCTGGACCACGTGGTCATCGGGGACGCGGAAGGAGGTCGGCAGCCCTATTTCAGTTTCCGGGAGGCAGGGTGCTTGTGAGGGTGCATGAAGCTCCGCCGCAGCGCGCTCCGGTCTCGATGAATCCCGCTCGGAGGGTGGGAGCCTATCGAAAACAATCCAAGCGTCAGCGGCTCATCGCCGAACTCGCATCGATTCAGCGGGTGGGGGAAGACAGGCCAAGTTGGTTCAGCAAATCCGACTATGACCGGCTGGCGCGGGAATTTGCCGCGAAATCAGCGGAATTGGTCACCCTCGAAATCGCAGCATACCGGCGGCGGGTGGAGGGGCGGAAAACTTTTTAGCATACCTTTTTTAGCATACCTCGGTTTTTGCGATTCCTTCACTCACCCGCAAACCCTGATAAATACATGGTTAGAAGTGGTCGGGCCGGCGGGATTCGAACCCGCGGCCTCCTCGTCCCGAACGAGGCGCTCTACCAAGCTGAGCCACGGCCCGACAGGTGTGATCGGTTGATCACCTCGACGCAAACCGCCGAGTCGTGCAAATTACGCGGAAGGTTCTTGCGGGGCAAGCAGATAAAATCGAAATTCGCGGCAACGAGAAAGATGGCGAATGCTTTCCCTGCAGCTTTGGGGCTGGCCGATCCACCCG
>JAFKMU010000012.1:23914-35543 GCA_017305195.1 Verrucomicrobiota bacterium
GAAGGCGCGTTTGTGCGAGAAGAGGTTTTCCTCGGTCTGTCGCTTCTGCTGGCGGTTTTGGTTCTCGCGGTATTGGGCTGGGCGGGCTTGATGATCTGGCTGGCGGGTCGCGCCGGGAGATTTCGCGAACGCTTCTTTCCGCTCCATTCTTGCGATCAAAATGCGCTTGAGGTTGTTTCCGAGGTTTTGAAGAACCTGAGCCGGGAGTCGAGGCGGTATGACTTTGTCGCACTGCGGGTTCGACGCGGGAGATTGCAGGGAGAGGACCAGACGTTTGTCTGGGGGATATTTGGAGCAATGGCTCTCGGAGAGGGAGGACCGGAGTGGGGGAGTTGCGAGTGTGTTTTCGTTCTGGCACCGCGATCCGAGGAGGAGAACCTCCGCCGACATGCGGGGCCGTCTTCATTCATCTTTTGCGGGAAAGACTGTTGCATTCTTCGCCTTAAGGAATCGAAGATCAGAGAAGTGACGTTCTGTCACCCCATGAGTTCCTAACCGCTTGAGTTGGAGGGACGGAATCTTGGCTGCCATCCAGATCTGGCTTGTCTCCGTTGCGGCAAACGGGGCATCTTGTCCGGCTCATGCCCTCCCGCGACCATAGACTGCCATCCGAGCTGAGAAAGATTGTTCTGGAACCTGGCATCGCCCCAAATGCTCAGGGCAGTGTGCTATGCAGCTTTGGGAATACCCGGGTGATTTGTGCCGTCTCCATCGAGGAGACAGTGCCTCGCTGGATGAAAGAGCAGGGTGTAGAGGGCGGGTGGCTGACGGCCGAGTATTCCATGCTGCCGTACTCAACGCTTTCCCGCAAAACCCGCGATGCGACGCGTGGCAAGATCGACGGGCGCTCCACGGAGATTCAGCGACTGATCGGGCGCTCTCTGCGCGCTGCGGTCGACCTGAGCGCCATTGGTTCCCGGACGGTCTGGATCGACTGCGATGTGCTTCAGGCTGATGGCGGAACACGGACGGCCTCGATCACCGGAGCCTGTGTGGCTGTGGAACTCGCGCTGCGCGAACTTGTCAAAAAGGGCAGGCTGGCAAAACTGCCGATGAAGCGCCGCGTGGCAGCGGTCAGCGTGGGTATCGTGGACGGCGAGCCTCGCCTCGACCTGGATTACCTGGAAGACCGGGACGCTTCGGTCGACATGAATCTGGTCATGACCGACCGATCCGAGTACGTCGAGGTGCAGGGGTCTGGGGAGGAAGCGGTCTTCACGGACGCCGAGCTGGCCTCCATGCTCGACCTCGGGCGCCAAGGTATCCAGTCCCTCCTCTCCATCCAAAATCAGTTACTCTCCGTATGAAAAAAGCGCTCATTACCGGCATCACCGGGCAGGATGGCTCCTATCTGGCCGATCTGCTTCTCTCCAAGGGCTACGAGGTTCACGGTATCATCCGACGCGCAAGTACGTTCAACACGTCCCGTATCGACCATTTGTATCAGGATCCCCACGTCAATGGCGTGAAGCTTTTCCTCCACTACGGTGACCTGGCTGATTCCGTCCAGCTCGTGAAGCTGATCTACAGCCTGAAGCCCGATGAGATTTACCACCTCGGCGCCCAGAGCCACGTGCGCGTGAGCTTCGACATCCCGGAGTACACAGCCGATGTCACGGGTGTGGCCTCGATCCGCATCCTTGAGGCGATGCGCGAGACCGGCGTGAACTCCCGCTTTTATCAGGCCTCCAGCAGCGAGATGTTTGGCAAGGTCCAGGCAGTACCGCAGACCGAGACGACTCCGTTCTGGCCCCGCAGCCCGTACGGCGCGGCCAAGGTATTCGCCTACTGGGCAACGGTGAACTATCGCGAAAGCTACAACATGTTTGCCACCAATGGCATCCTCTTCAATCATGAGAGCCCGCGCCGTGGTGAAACATTCGTGACCCGCAAGATTTCGCGCGCCGTTGCAGCGATCAAGCTCGGGCTGCAGAAGGAGCTCTTCCTCGGCAACGTCGAGGCCAAACGAGATTGGGGATATGCCCCGGAATATGTCGAGGCCATGTGGCTCATGCTCCAGCAGGATCAGCCGGACGATTACGTCGTGGCGACCGGTGAGACGCATACGGTGCGCGAGTTCCTTGAGCAGGCTTTTGGCCACGTCGATCTCGACTGGAAGCAATTCGTCAAGCACGACGGTCGCTACGAGCGACCTGCCGAGGTCGACCTGCTGGTGGGAGATCCTTCCAAAGCCAAGCGGCAGCTCGGCTGGGAGCCGAAGGTGAAATTCGCCGAGTTGGTGAAGATCATGGTCGATGCCGATCTCGAACTCCTCAAAAAACGGGCTTGACCAACAGACAAATCGAAACCAATATCACCCCCTTTTCCAAAAATCATGGCTAGAAAGTGTGAAATAACAGGAGCCAGCCCGAAACGCGGTGGCAAGATCCACCGCCGAGGCCTCGCCAAGAAAAAAGGCGGCATCGGCATGCACGTGACCAAGGTGGTGCCTCGCTGGCATCTGCCCAACCTCAAAACCAAGCGCGTCTGGGTTCCTGAACTCAAGAAGTTCGTGACCGTCAAGGCCACGGCTCGCGCCCACAAGACGATCTCGAAGAACGGCGCCTACAAGACGCTCCGCAAGGCGGGCGCGGTCAAGTAAGGTCGACGAAATTCCAGACCGGTTCCCATCGGCAAAAAATCCTCTCATCGAGGGCTGCGGACGGGGGCGCAAAATCTTCAAAAGGCGGTGATCTTCGGGTCACCGCTTTTTTGTTATGCCCTGGGGTGGGCGTTGTCGTAGGCCCGCTTGAGACGGTCCGCAGTGACATGTGTATAGATCTGGGTCGTGGAGAGGCTGGCATGCCCGAGCAGGGACTGGGCGCTGCGCAGGTCCGCGCCATTGTCCAGCATGTGGGTGGCAAAGGTATGGCGCAGCTTGTGCGGGCTCATCGTTTCGGGGAGCCCGGCGGCGCGCAGGTGCTTCTTCATCGCGAGCCAGACCGAACGGCCGGTGAGCCGTCCCCGGGATTTATTGATAAAGAGAGGGCCGGCATGCACGTTGGCCTGGCTGCGATAATGTGAGATGGCCTCCAGCGCGAACGACCCGACAGGGCAGACGCGTTCTTTCGAGCCCTTGCCGATGACCCGGATCGTTTCCGAGTAGGGATCGAGATCGCGCACGTCGAGGGACACGAGTTCGGAGAGGCGGATGCCGGTGGAGTAGAAAAGCTCGAAGATGGCCTTGTCCCGGGCAAGCATCCAGGAGGGCGCCTGTTTGGATTTCTCCTCCTCAGCGGGCTTCTGGAGCAGGGTCTCGACCTGGGCGTTGGTGAAAAACTGCGGCAGGCTCTTTTCCAGCTTGGGCATGCTGATCTCGCCGAGCGGGTCGATGGTGACGAGGTTTCTCAGGCGCAGGAACTGGTAGAGGCTCCTGAGAGCGGAGAAATGAGCGCGTACGGATGCCCGCGCCTTTCCGGCTTTCATCAGGAAGAGCATGTACTCCCGGAAATCCTGAGCCCGGGCGGCCTTCCATGAGACATTCGGACGGAATTTCTGAAATCCCTGCATGGCCTGACGATACGCGGTCAGGGTATTGGGCGAGGCGTTTTTTTCCGCCTCGAGATACTTGAAAAACTGCTCCGCCAAAGGATCTGCCGGAATCTTTCGGCGGCCGGGAGTTTTATCCGTCTTTCTCAGAATACGGGACCGATCGGCGAGGGGAGCGGCGGCTGGGCCGTGTCCGTGACCTCGCCCTGCTTTTGCGTACCGCGTTCAAACCGCAGGATGGCGGAGCGGGTTTCCACACCGTCGGGCGATGTCGCAACGATGGGAATCTCGTATTTTCCATCCGGGAAAATGAAATGATAGCGGAAGGTGCCGTCGGGGTTCAGTTGGATGCGCTGCCCGTCGATGGTCACGGTCGCGCGGGGATCGGTGCCTCCATAAAAGATCACCTCCGCGTTGACGTGCATGAAGAACTCGCGATTGCCGAAGCCGGGTGAACTCAGTGTCTCGGACGATCCGCCCCAACTCGATGTCGCTGCGGCGGCCCAGCTCGACAGAGCGGCTTGATTCCAACTCGACAGCTCGCCCGCCGCCCAACTCGACTGAGCCGCTTGCGACCAGCTTGCCTGGGCGGCTTGCAGCCAGCTTGATTCGGCTTTTTGCAGCCAGCTCGATTGCGCGGCCTGGGACCAACTGGACTGGCCTGCCTGGAACCAGCTGGTTTGCGCAGCCTGAAACCAGCTCGATTGCAGGGCGTGCAGCCAGCTCGTGACGGCGGCGGCTCCCCAACTCGATACGGCGGCCTGCGACCAACTGCCGAGCGATTCCACCGCCCAACTGGTCGTGGCGACAAGGTTCCAGCTTGATTGCGCGGTCCAGCTTGCGCCAGCGCCTGCGGCCGAGACCCAACTCGTCAAAGCTCCGGTGGCCCAACTGGAAAGGGCTCCGATATTCCAGCTCGATCCGACTTCCCCGGAGGAAAGAGCACTCGACAGCCCGAGCCCGCTGAGCCCGGCGGAATGCAGCAGTTCGCTGCTGAACCATTCGCTGGCACCCGCACTGCTCAGGCGTTCTTCGAGATACGTACGGATACGGGTTTCGATTTCCGCCGAGGAAAGGCCGCCGCTGGTCAGCTCTTCCAGAAGCGGAGCGCCAAGCAGGGATTCCATGAGGGCGCGCTGAACGCCGACGAGTTCGGCAAAGGTCGACGGAGTGACGTGAGATGCGATGTGCCCTTCGCGTTGCAGGCGGGAAATTGCCTCGATCAAAGATTCGCCGGAGCGAATCGCCGTCTCGATGCTATCCGTCAGCTTTTGGAAGCTCAGATGCAGCGGGATGCTGGCGTAGTCGAAGCTCTCGGATTCCGAGACTTTATCTGGCGGCGTCTGGACGGTAACGGACCGGGAAATCGTATTCCACGTCTGGCCGCGGTAGTAGCCGATCTCGACGGTGTAGCTGGCACCAGCTTCCTTGACCGGGATATACCAGTTTCGGGTTTCAAACGGGACGTCGATTTCGGCTTCGAGCTCGGAATCTCCGCGATAGACGCGCAGTTGAGCCTGCCCGCCAGGATGTCGAGAGATGTCGATATCCCAGTAGGTGAAAAGCCATTTCGGTTCCTGGGCGACCAGAAAGATCGTGTCTGACCCATAGGAGTGTGGCAGGTCGCCGAGTCGGTCCAGTGCATCGGTTTCGCGCTCCGCCAAAGGTTGAGGCACCGGGGATGATCCTACGGGACTCTCGATGATCGGAGTTTCGCGCAACTGAAACCCTTTGACCTCGTCAGCCCCACCTTTTTCATTCTTGCTCATAGGCGGTTAAGGCGTTCTCCGGACGCCAGTTGAAACACACGTTGGCGGGGCGTTGCAACAATAAACGCGCACCCCTTGAAAATCGACCGTCCTGTCGTAATCTCACGACATGAGATGTTTGACTCTGGCATTTCTGGTTTTGGCAATGAATTCGCTGCCCGCCCAGAACTCGGCGGTATCTGATTCGCTGGCAAAGTCTCTGAACGGCGCTTTTTCCAATGTCTATGAGAAAGTGGCTCCCTCCGTGGTGGTTATCGAGGTCGGCAAAGCTCCTGGGCAGGCCCTGAGCGGGCTGCCCGAGGGGTTGCAATTCTTCTGGCGCGGTCCCGCGCCCCGGGTTTTGGAGTCCGACCAGGGATCGGGCGTCATCATAAGTCCGCAGGGCCACATCCTGACGAATAATCACGTCGTGGAAAATGCGGTCGAGGGACACATCAAGGTCACTTTGAAGGATGGGCGCAAGCTCGGCGCGCAGATCGTGGGGGTAGACCCTAGCACGGACCTCGCTGTCCTCAAGATCGAGGGAAACGATTTTCCAGCCGCAGACCTTGGGGATAGCGACGCCGTCAAGGTGGGGCAGTTTGCCTTTGCGCTCGGCGCGCCGTTTGATCTCCCCTACACCTTCACCGTCGGCATCGTGAGCGCGAAAGGCCGACAGGATCTCGATGTGGGTACCTCAGGTGTGGCTGAGTACATCCAGACAGACGCCTCGATCAATCCTGGCAACAGCGGGGGACCTCTTTGCGACATCGACGGAAAGGTGATCGGCATTAACACGATGATCGCCGACTTGAATCGGGGGCTCGGATTTGCCCTCCCGATCAACACGGCCAAGGAGGTGGCTTCGCAACTGATCGCCTCCGGCAAGGTGGCTCGTTCCTGGTTGGGCATCGAGATCACAGGGGTGGAGGAGGATGAACAAGCACGGGAAATCTTTCCGAATCTCAGCGGGGTCGTGGTCCTCGGGATCAAACCGAACACTCCTGCCTTTGACAGCGAACTGCGAGCGGGCGACGTGATCACCAAGGTCGATGGCGTTCCCGTGGCCAAAGCCCGCGAGCTGAGGAGGGAGATCCTGAGCAAGAAAGTGGCGCAGGAGGTGAAGCTCGATCTCGTGCGCGATGGACAGCCTCTCGTGGTTGCGGTCAAAACTGGCGAGCAGCCCTCGCTGATGATCCAGGCGTCGAACCGGATGATTCCGCCTGCGGCGGTGCAGCCAGACCCCGCTCCGCCAGGGGTTCCGCCGGGGATGCTGAATCAGCCTGCCGAAGATCAGCCCGGGGTGCGTCCACCGAGCCCCCGCAAGAAGGATACGAGGCCGCAGCCGGAGAATGTTCATGGCATGGTGCTCTCGGATGCCGACGGCAGGTTGGGCAAGTCGGGCGGCGCGCTGGTGAAGGAGATCGTGGAAGATAGCGCCGCCTCGACCTCGGGTTTGCTGCCGGGCGACATCGTCACCGAGGCGGCGGGCAAGCCAATACACAACGCAAGTGATCTTTCCTCGATCCTCAGCCAGACCGACATGTCGCGTGGCGTCATGATGATGGTGGATCGGCGCAATCAACAAACTTTTGTAATCCTGAAACCCTGATGTCGCTCTTCAGTCCCATCTCCTTGTCATGCAACGCCTGCTAGCCCAAATCGGTCGAACGCAACGCCTCAACGCGATCAACGTGTTGAAACGGAACGCGGGGTTGACCGTCAGGGAGCTCGCAGGGGAACTGGGAATGAGCTATATGGGGGCGAAGCAAATCTGCCTCGATCTGGAAAAGGACGGTTTTCTTCAAACCTTCCGCCGCCATCATGGGGTGGGGCGGCCGGAGATCCTTTACAGCCTCACGGACAAAGCCCAGGCGCTTTTTCCCCAAGCGGACAACACCGTCGTGCTTTCCCTTCTGGATCAGGCCCGCAAGCTCTTCGGGGCTGGCGCGCCGGAAAAGCTCCTGTATCTCCATTATCAGAAGCTGGCCGAGGGGTACCTCGCCAAGCTGGAGGGCATTGGCGATCCTCTGGAGAGGGCAAGAAAGTTTGCCAAGGTTCGCGACCAGGAAGGGTACATCGCCAATCTGGTCGAGAAGCCGCTGCGTATCGTGGAGCGGCATCATCCCTTGCAGGCCGTGCTGGCGACGTATCCGGAAATTGCCGCGCTGGAGAAGGACATGGTCCAGAAAGTCCTCCGCATGTCCGTCACCCGGGAGCAGACGGGGGATGGTGCAACGGTGCAAACCGTTTACCTCCTGAGTTGATCCCTTGCCGATTTGGTGCATGGTTGCGCCCATGTCCAAAATCGCCATCATCTCAGGCACGAACCGTCCGGGCAGCAATACCTTCAAGATCGTCACGCATCTCGATGCGATCTACCGCAGCCTCGGCGAGCCCACCGTGATCGTCGATCTTGCGGCGCTCCCGCCGGAGATCTTTCTTCCCGCGAGCTATGCGAATAAACCGGCGAATTTTGCGCCGTTCAGCGAGGCGATTCTCTCAAGCTCCGGGGTGCATATTGTCACGCCGGAGTACAATGGCGGATTCCCGGGCGTACTGAAGTACTTCATCGACATGCTTCCTTTCCCGGAGAGTTTCGAAAAACGTCCGGTATGCTTCACCGGCGTGGCTGCTGGCATGTGGGGGGCGCTTCGCCCGGTCGAGCATCTGCAGGCGATCTTTGGCTATCGCAATGCGTACCTTTACCCGGAGAGGGTGTTCATGCCGTCCATCGGCTCCCATGTGACGCCGGAAGGCCGCCTGGGCAACGAAGAGCTGCTGGGCCGCCTGCGGTCCCAGGCCGAGGGATTCGTGAAATTCACCCGCGCTTTGACGCCCAATTCCTGAGCGGATAGTCCTTGCCAACCCAACAGCCAGAGGTTTTTCTCGGTTTTCCTTTATGAGTTTGAATATCCCCGCCCTTGAAATCGCCGCACGTGACGCCAGAGGTCTCGCCATGGATGCCGTGGCCGCCTGCAAATCCGGTCACCTCGGTCTTCCCCTGGGAGCTGCGGAAATCGGAGCCGTTCTGTACGGCCATGCGCTGAGCATCAATCCCGACGAGCCGCGCTGGCTCAATCGCGACCGGTTTATCCTCTCCGCCGGCCACGGCAGCATGTTCCTTTATTCCTGGCTGCATCTCGCCGGGTTCGGCGTCTCGCTTGAGGACGTGAAGAGCTTCCGCAAGCTGCACAGCATCACGCCCGGCCACCCCGAGTTTCACGAAACTCCGGGTGTCGAGTCGACCACCGGCCCGCTCGGCCAGGGCGTGTCGAATGGCCTCGGCTATGCCATCTCGGCCAAGATGTGCGAAGCGCATTTCAATACCGGCGAGCACAAGATTTTCGATCATCACGTCGTCGTTCTCGCCGGTGACGGCTGCCTGCAGGAAGGTGTCGCCCAGGAAGCCTCGGCTCTCGCCGCCCACCTCGGCCTCGACAACCTGATCCTTTTCTATGATTCCAACAACGTGACGCTGGACGCTCTCGCCCCGGTGTCGCAGAGCGAAGACACCGCCGCGAAGTATCTGGCCTACGGCTGGGACGTTCACGAGATCGACGGCCATAATCTTCAGGAAATCCTGAGCACCTTTGAAAAGGCCAAGGCTGCCACCAGCGGCAAGCCGCAGTTCATCATCGCCAAGACCCTTATCGGCAAGGGCATCCCGGAGGTTTCCGGCACGAGCAAGGCGCACGGCGAAGGCGGAGTGAAGTTCATCGCCGAGGCTCGCAAGGGACTCGGTCTGCCCGAGGGAAGCTTCTACGTCGCCGAGGAAACCCGCGCCTACTTCGCCCAGCTCAAGGAGGCCCGCAAGGCCGCCTACAACGAATGGGTGAAAACCTACGAAGCCTGGCGTGAGGGCAACAAGGATCTCGCCGCCCAGCTCGACGCCGCGCTGGAAGGCAAGACGCCTGACCTCCTCTCGGTCATTCCCGAGTTTGATCCGGCCTCAAACATCGCCACGCGCAAGGCGGGCAGCGACGTGCTCCAGCCGATCGCCCAGGCCATGCCGCTCGTCATTTCCGGCAGCGCCGACCTCCATGGCTCGACTTTGAACTACATCAAGGACGGCGGAGATTTCAGCCGCCAGAACCGCGAGGGCCGCAACCTGCATTTCGGCATTCGTGAGCATGCCATGTGCGGTTTGCTCAACGGTATCGCCTACGACGGCATCTTCCGTCCCAGCGGTGCGACCTTCCTCGTGTTCAGCGATTACGGTCGCCCGTCGATCCGCGTCGCGGCGCTTTCAAAACTCCCGGTTGTTTACATCTTCACGCATGATTCCGTCGGCGTGGGTGAGGACGGACCGACCCACGAGCCGGTTGAGACCGTTGCCGCTCTGCGCGCCATTCCGGGTCTCGATGTCATCCGCCCGGCTGATCCGGAGGAAACCGCCGGTGCGTTTGCCGCGGCCTTTGAGAATCTCCATGGCCCGACCATGCTGATCCTTTCGCGCCAGAATCTGCCGACGCTCAACGAAATCCCGGTCAAGACTCGTCGCGAAGGCGTGCTCAAGGGCGGCTACATCGCCCGCAAGGAAACGGCTGAGCTGGAATACATCCTCCTCTCCTCGGGCAGCGAACTCCAGCACGCCATCAAGGCGGCTGACGAGCTCGGCGCCGGGACCCGCGTGGTCTCGCTTCCGTCGTTCTCGCGTTTCGATGCCCAGAGCGAGGAATACAAGGAAAGCGTGCTTCCGAAGGCGGTGCGCAAGCGCGTTTCGATCGAGGCTGGCATCTCCCAGCCTTGGTTCAAGTACGTCGGCCTGGACGGCAAGACGGTGGCCATCGATCGCTTCGGCCTGAGCGCCCCGGGAGCCACAGTGATGGAGCTGCTCGGCATGACGGCGGCCAAGGTCGTCGAGGCGGCAAGGGCTCTATAGACTGCCGCGCTTCAGTATTGCTAATCGACCAAAATGGTCGATATTAGCTCGATGTCCATCGCGAACCTCGATCTTGAAGAACTCCGCAGGCAATCTGCGGAGTTCGAAAGCGCCACTTTGCCCGAGATCCTTGGGTGGTGCTGGGATCGCTTTGGGATGCGCGCGGCCATCGGCACCAGCTTCCAGGGAGCGGGTTTGGTCGCCATGGATGTGGCGTACGCGCACGGGTATCGTTTTCCGGTTTTCACGGTCGATACCGGGCTGTTGTTCCCGGAAACCCTCGAACTCAAGGCCAAGATCGAGGACCGATTGGGAATCACGATCGAATCCCTGCAGCCCGAGCAGACCCTCGACCAGCAGGCGGCGGAGCTGGGGCCGGAACTCTGGAATCGCAAGCCCGACCTCTGCTGCACTCTGCGCAAGGTCGTTCCGCTGCAGGCCAAACTCGCCACCCTCGACGTCTGGATCACCGGGCTGCGCCGCCAGCAGTCGGACGTGCGACAGAAGACACAAATCATCGAGGTGTACAACTTTGACGTTCTGCGGGATCGCCACATCGTCAAGCTCAACCCGATGGCGACATGGAGTCGTGATACCGTACAGTCGTATCTGCGCGAGCACCAGATCCCGTCGAACGCGCTGACGGCGAGAGGATTTCGCTCCATCGGCTGCGTGCCGTGCACGCGGCCCATCTCCGAGGGCGAGAATGAGCGCGCCGGGCGCTGGACGGGATTTGAGAAGACCGAGTGCGGCATCCACACCTTTCTCGGCGAATCGATCTAGCAGAACGCTGGATCAGGCTGTCAGGGTCAGGAGCGCGATCTCCGGGGGGCAGTTGATTCGGACCGGAGGAAAGATCGTACCGACGCCCCGGGTGACGAAACAGTTTGTCTTCGGGGCTTTGACCAAGCCGCTGGCGTATTTTTGACCATACCGAGACGGGATGATCGGACTGCCGATCAAGGGAAGCCGGACCTGGCCGCCGTGAGTATGTCCGCACAGCATCAATCCGACCCGCGCGTCATCGAGCGTCTCGGCGACGTCCGGGCTATGAGATAAAAGGATGATCGGCTCACCTGACTGAGCGCCTTGCAATGCCATCGCCGGACGGGGATGGCCGCGGCAGAGATCGTCGACCCCACCGAGCCATAAAGTGTCACCGCCTTTGGTAATGCGCTGACCGGCGTTGACCAGGCACGGAATGTTGTTTTTGGAGAGCTCGGCCAGTGTCAGCGCATGGCCTGCGTAGTAATCGTGGTTTCCGAGGATGGAAAACACGCCGAGGGGGGCGGAAAGGCGGGCGAGCTCCCGCGCGGTCGCGGCAACATATCTGGCCTCACGATGCACGTAGTCGCCGCCTAAATAGTGTCGTCACGAGATGTGAGTAAGTGGTAAAAGGAAAGGATGATGCCCGCATCGAAAGAAGCCGCCTATCATCGTCACGACATCAGCGAGAGGCATTGGGAGTTATTGGAAGGTCATTTGCCAGGAAGAGAGGGACTCTGGG
>JAFKMU010000003.1 GCA_017305195.1 Verrucomicrobiota bacterium
ATCTCGATCTCGCGAGACGCCAATCTCAGCCTTGCCGCCGGCGCTCTCGCCTTCGATGGCGGCACCTTGCGGACAACCGCCGACATAGCGACATCCCGCGCGACGACCTTGAACGCGGGCGGCACGTTCGACGTCGCGACGGGCGCGACCCTCGCGCAGAATGGAGTCATCGGTGGTGCCGGCGGCCTGACCAAGGCCGGCAGCGGCACGCTGACTCTGGCGGCAGCGAACGGCTATTCGGGCGCGACCACGGTCAACGCCGGCACTCTGGCGCTCTCCGGGAATGGCAGCATCGCCGCGTCGAGCGGCGTCAACCTGGCAGTCGCTAACGCGACGTTCGACATCTCCGGCGCCAATGGCAGCCGCACGATCCAGGACCTCACCGGTGTCGCCGGCACGTTTATCGTGCTGGGCGGCAATAGCCTGACGGTCGGCTCGGCCAACAGCACGAGCTTCGCCGGCAACATCTCCGGCGGCGGCGGTCTGACCAAGACGGGCAGCGGCACGCTGATCCTGAGCGGCGCCAACAATTACACGGGCGGCACGGTCGTGAGCGCCGGCACCTTGCAGGGCAATACGGCGAGCCTGCAGGGCGACATCACCAACAACGCCGCGGTGGTATTCGACCAGGCGATCAACGGCATCTATGCGGGTGTCATGTCGGGAACGGGGTCGTTGACCAAGACCGGCGGCGGCACGCTGATTCTGTCGGGCATCAACACCTATGGCGGCGGCACGACGGTCAACGGCGGCGCGCTCTCGATCTCGCAGGACGCCAATCTGGGTGCGGCCGGCGGCCCGCTGACCCTTGCTGGCGGCACCCTGCAGACGACCGCGAACATTGCGACGTCCCGCGCGACGACCCTGGGCACGGGCGGCGGCACGTTCGATGTCGCGACCGGCACGACGTTCACGCAGAACAGTGTGATCGGCGGCAGCGGCGGTCTGACCAAGGCAGGCGGCGGCACGCTGGTTCTGACGCAGAACAACACGTATGGCGGTGGCACGACCATTTCCGACGGCATCCTGCAGCTCGGCAATGGCGGCACCACCGGCATGATCGCGGGCAACGTGGTCAATGACGGCGTGCTGGCCTTCAATCGCTCCGACAACATTACCTTCGCAGGCGATATCGGCGGCAGCGGCAGCGTTGCCTACATGGGCCCCGGCACGGTGACCCTGACGGGGAACAGCACCTACACGGGCGGCACAGCGATCATCGGCGGTACGGTGCTGGCCGGCTCGGACAGTGCCTTCGGTGCAGCGGGTAAGGGGCTGACCATCGTCGGTGGCACGGTGCAGGCGACGACAAGCTTCACCATGGCGCGGCCGATCACCCTGACAACACCTGGCGGCACGTTCGACACCAACGGCTATACACTCACCTTGCAGGGCACGATCACGGGAAGCGGCGGGCTGACCAAGCAGGGGACCGGCACGCTGGTGGTTGAGAGCGTCAACACCTACGGCGGTGCGACGACGATCAACGCCGGTACCCTGGCGTTGTCCGGCACCGGCAGCATTGCGGGATCGAGCGGCGTCGCTCTTGCGGCGAGCGGCGCGACCTTCGATATCTCCGGTGCCAGCGGCAGCCAGACCATCCAGGATTTCGCCGGTGTTGCCGGCACGTCCGTCGTGCTGGGCAACAACAGCCTGACGTTCGGCACGGCCAACAGCACCAGCTTCGCCGGCAGCATCTCCGGCACTGGCGGGTTGACCAAGCAAGGCAGCGGCACGCTGACGCTCGAGAGCTACGGCGGCTATAGCGGGGCGACGACGATCAATGCCGGCACGCTCGCGATCGTCGGGGCGGGCGGCATCGGCTCCTCGAGTCTCACGGTGGCAAGCGGTGCCACCTTCGACATCAGCGGCAGCGGCAACACGGAAAACTCGGTCGCGGATCTGGCCGGCGGCGGAACAGTGAGGCTCGGCAGCAACGAGCTGGTGGTGGGCAATGCCACGGGTACGTTCTCCGGGTCGATCGTCGATGCCGGCGCCGGCCCCGACGGCAACGTGACACGCGGTGCGCTGACCCTCCTCGAGGGCACGCTGACGCTGTCGGGCGTGTCTTCCTACGGCGGCATCACGCGGATCTATCAAGGGGCGAGCCTGGTACTGATCGGGGCGGGTTCGATCGCCGACTCGCTCTACGTAGCCTTCTCGCCGAGCAGCGCCGGCGAGGCGACCTTCGACATCTCGGGGACCGACAACGGCGCCACGGTCGGTGGCCTGCTCGACAGCAGCGGCGTCGGCCGCGTCGTGCTGGGCAGCCAGACGCTCACCGTCACCGGCAGCAGCGGCGCCTTCGCGGGCAGCCTCTCGGGCAGCGGCGGGCTCGCGCTTGCGGCCAATGCAGCGCAGGGGCTGGCCGGGGTCAACGGCTATACCGGCGCGACGACGGTCGGGGCGGGGGCGACGCTCTCGCTCTACTACGATGGCAGCATCGCCTCTTCGAGCGGTGTGGCCCTCACCGGGACCGGCGCGAGCCTGGACGTCTCCGGCGCTTACGGCCCCGGCACGATCCAGGATCTCTCTGGTGTTGCCGGCACGTCGGTCCTGCTGGGCAGCAACAGCCTGACGGTCGGCACGGCCAACGATACGACCTTTGCCGGCGTGATCGCCGACGGCGGATGGAACGGCGGCACCGGCGGCTCGCTGGTCAAGCAGGGCAGCGGTACGCTGATCCTGACCGGCGCCAACACCTATACCGGTGGCACGACGGTGTGGGGCGGCACCTTGCAGGGCTCGACCACGAGCCTGCAGGGCAACATCGAGAACAATGCCAAGGTGGTGTTCAACCAGACCAGCAACGGCACTTACGCCGGCAACATGACGGGCAGCGGTTCGCTGACCCTGACGGGAGGCGGCAACCTCACGCTGATCGGCACGAACAGTTACACGGGCGGCACGACAGTGTCGG
>JAFKMU010000038.1 GCA_017305195.1 Verrucomicrobiota bacterium
AATCACTTCCCCGATGCTTTGCCCTCGGTCGGCCTGCCGCAAAATGCGAATTTTATCCTCGGTACTGTATCTCTTTCCCTTCATTTCTTCTGGTTCCTTTTGGTCCCAGACTAACTCATCCCCTGGCGCGAAAAAGTCGAGTCACGTCAGGCCCGGTCGGCCGGTAGAGAACGGATACATTAAGAGCTTCAATGGCAAACTGCGAGACGAGTGCTTGAACCTGCATCTGTTCTTCTCGCTGGCGGATGCCGAAGAGAAGCTTGCGCAATGGCGAAGGGAATACAATCATGAAAGACCGCACAGCGCCCTTGCTGGACAGCCTCCGGCAGTCCTACGCTCGAGCGCTGTGTCAGAACACAAACCGGACGACCGCTCTGACCGACTCTTGAGCTTTTGCGGTCCAGTTTGCGGGGTGAGGTCAAACCTCTCGAAAACTCAACCTAGCTCTGGTTCAACTTTCGGGAGCACGTCAAAAGTTTCTACCTTAGGTCCTCAATAAATTTACTCCTAATAACGTGGAATTCACCGGGGGAAATTCCGTTATATGGCATCTTGCTTCGATTTACCCAAACCTCAATTCCACCTGAATACTGAGTGCATGATACGAGCTTCGCAGGCTCACTACGACTCAAAATCTCCCGCTGACCGAGCAAAACAGCCAGTCCATCGTTCCCAAAATAGAGATTGTAGATGCGGAGCATCGTTTGCGCGACGCTTGAAAACGCCGGGATCCCAAATGATTCCGATGGATGCGCACAGACCTCCCAGACTGGAGTGAGCCCAAGATCAAGCCAATACAACGGATCGTCATCATGCTCTCCAACAGACTCCCCGCAGTTGATACTGCCGTGAACTGCCGTCTGCAGCAAAGGCACCGTCCGGTCGAGAAAGAACCGGCCCATGGGGGAAGCCCGATGCCAGGGAGATGGATCGGTATAGCTATGGAAGAATCCATCAACATCGGCGAAATACGGCCCAAACGGCATCTCGGTGGAAACGCTGCCCATGGTCTCTCGAGCGATCCGAAACATCTTCGACACCTGCCGGGTGAAATCCTGCCGCAGTTCAAGCGGATGCGTGTGCGAATGGCATGTCATGAAGCTCCCGATGGCGTCAATATGATGATGCCCATAAACGCCAAGCGCGCTCAGGTGAGAGATATCTCGTCTGGTATGTTTTTCGACAAATACAGAGGGGCATATCTTGTGCACCTGCCCTCCGCTCCAGATGATTCCCTGCCAGGCTTCTCCAGTTCGATGACGGATGACATCGCCGAGGTCAAACTCCGGCGAGCAGGCGTAGCCTTCGCCATAGGAATCATGCACGCCTAGCATGATGTCCCGGTCACGACACCACTCCAGCACCATTCGAAAGCCCTCTTCTCCGCCAAGGTGCAGATCCACCGGAAATCGTGTCGGCGGCATGCCATCGTGTCCGTCGCGTCCCCAGCCGACAAGCATGACAGCAAGTCGCGACATTCCCATGGCGAGGCATTCTTCCAAAATCTGCTTCACTTCATCGAAGGTGCATGTGGCGTGATATCTGCCCCGCCCATCGGCCTGAGGATCCTTGTAGGCCATGAATATCTTCAAAAAGAAGCGATCCCGATAGTCGGCCACAACCGGACGCTCGGTCTCCTTTTCAGCCCAGGTCTGGAGGCCCCGCTCGGATCTCAGAAACTCCCTGTATGCGCGCCCACAGGCCACGTATCCTTCACCGCTGGCATCGTTTGGAGAGGTGAAGAAGTACCGAACTTCCCGCCGCCCCGGCAAAAGCGCATCCTGCTGCTCCCAACGATAGATCAGATTAGGATGTACGCTATTAGCCTGATCGTTCTCCCAATGAAGTCGGCAAATCAGTTCGGCGTCATAATCGCCTGCTGCCACCAGACCGCAAAGGGTTCCGTGGTTCCGGGTGATGCCAAAGACAGGCATGTCACAGACATTCTCCCACTGGTCGTTGCTGCTATATATGGTCTGCCGCACCTCCCGCGGGTAGGTCTTGTTGTAAAAGGTCTGACATCCCGACCAGTTTGGCAAAGTCAGGTAGCCCGGCTCTCCCGTACGGGCGGCACCAAACTGCGGAAGGATCTCGACCGCGAGCACCCGATACAGATCAGGCAGCCTTTCTTCAATGGCGTCCGAGTTCAATCGCACAGAAAATCCTGCGTCCAGAAGGGCGATATCTACAGCCATTCGAATGCCGATGGACGGAAACTCGCCGATCACCTCCAACCCGTTTGAGCGACTCTCCACACGCAGCTCCCCTCTGGCTCCGAGCGACGGAGTGCCAGCCGTCCCAAAGGCAAAACCCGTATCTGAGGGCAATGCCACGGTTTGCTTCCGCGGATGCTGTCGATCGTAATAATGGAGGATCATCAAAGGACCGGTTCCCTGCCAGAAGTGAGCTCGATCCAGCAAGACTCCGATCTCTCCGGAGTCCTTCAGGTTGAGGGCGATTCGTGAATTCGCGATTTTCATCAGTCCTATTGGGGATATTTGCCGCCCTCGGTGACTGCAGGAAAATCATCGGTGCGGAAGGGTGCGGCGGGAAGCCCTGCCCCGTTGAAGAGATTACAGGTTGGAAATTCCGCCCAGGCATAGCGCACCGCCACGGGCTCTGAAACAAGAGGAGACGACACCGCCACGGTATCTCCATCGATCCGGGCATCCGCCCAGACCCACTTGCGGTCCGGCCCGCAGAGAGCAAAGCCTTGCAACTCGCTCCCAGGAGATGGCAGGATCAGCGGTTTTGTCTGACCGGTTCTGGTGGCGACCGGATATGTCTCGCCCATGACCTTGGGTACGAGCCCTCCATCTGCATGCGAAAACCTGATACGAATCGCATTCCCCTCCCTTGTGTGCGAATCATACTCCGGCCCGGAGAAGGAAATATTCCTGCCGTAGACGTCATGCAATGCCGCCAGCGCAAGACGTCGACCCGCCTCGCTTTTATCACGGTAGTGGACATCGACCTCTCCTTGATCGATCAGGACAGCCATGCTGACATGCGGCAAGGCTCGAGCGACGGCTTGAGCCTCACGGAGCTCCGCCACACCGCTCTCACCCGGAGAGGATTTCTTCTCCTGAAAAGAAGCCAGCTGGCACAGCACCACCGGCAGTGAGCCGATCCCCCACCTCCTGCGCCAGTCCTGAATCAACAAAGGTAGCGCTCTCCGGTATTGCCAGGCCCGCGAGACGTTGCTTTCCCCCTGGTACCAGATAACCCCCTTTATCCCGTATGGAATGAGCGGATTGATTGCCCCGTTGAACAAGGTTGAAGCCACCAGCTGCGGCTCAGGCACGAGAGCTGGCATCTGCGGTATGGAGATGTGCTCGCTCTCGGTGAGAGGCGTCAATTCAGCCTCCGCCCTGGCTTGCCATACTCCGGCCAGAGGCCGGATCGTGGAGAGGCGCAATTGATTGACCGACCCCATAATGCCCAGGGGACCGACTGGACCATGGAGGCGTACGGCCAAGACGTTGCGCCCCTCCTTGAGCAGACGCTCGGGGACATTATAGGTGCGGGCCATACCGGGCCCCCGCAAATCCTCAAGGCGCATCTCGCCGATTTTCTCCCCGTTCCAGTACACCTGCTCCAGATGTGTCGGGATACCGAGATAGAGAGGCCATTTTTTATCCGTCCAGGCCTTTTCGATTTCGATCTCCTTGCGCACCCAGACCGCGCCGCCATCGCGACCGATGTCCAGCACCCCTGGAAGGGAAACAGCCTGCCACCCATCCATCGGGATGTCTGGAGCGGCAAACTCCTCCGATTTTGCTCGTGGCATGTCGCCCCTGTGCGTCGATTCAACCCACCTGGACCATTGAGTATCAAACGTCTTTTTGCGCTCAGGATAGCCAACCAGGCTGTCATACGCCGATCGAGCTTCGTTCCCGATTTCGGCATCCGCCATCAGACCCTCCATGCTAATCCACGACTCAATTGGCGTTCCGCCATAGGAAACGTGGATGAGTCCGACTGGCTCCTCCAGTTCTCGCTGGAGGGATTTGCCAAAATAGTAGGCGACGGCGCTAAACGTGCCCGATGTCTTTAGGCCTGAGGACCTCCACTCCCCGCCCACGCGCTCCTCAGGATTTACTGACGGGCGCTTGTCCACCCGGAACTCCCGCAGTCGCTCGTTCGCAGACGCCGCGATCTCGGTATCGTCGTCCAGGCCTCCTTTGAGAAGAAACCCCATATTGGATTGCCCCGCGCACAGCCACACCTGCCCGATCAGGACATCCTGAAGAAGGATGCGGTTCTTTCCAGTCACAGTCAGCGTGCAGGGCCCCCTTTCCGCCAGTTGCAGGTTCAGCACCACCATCCACTTTCCCTGGGCGTCCGCGGCGACCTTCCGACTTAGTCCGGCTATCTCAACGCACACCGTCTCGCCCGGCTCCGCCCAGCCCCACACGGGGACCCTCTCCCCGCGCTGCAATATCATGTGATTCGAAAAAAGGGCGGGTAATGTCACGTCGGCATGGGCATGTAAAAAAGCCAGACACCCCAGACTGCAACATAGCAGCCGGACCCATGAATAAGCCCTAATAGAACAAAATCGTTTACTCATTATTTTCCAGCAAAGAGATCTCGAAGAAACCCGCCGTCTTTGCCTTCAGCGGCAATTCCATCGCCGTCTCAGCGTCTTGGAGATGCACAGGCAACGCTTCACCGGCGTTCAGGATATCTTTCAGGGAAAATGCTCTGCCGCCCAATGGGGACGCCCACGCCGAGAGATGCACGACATCCTCGGATCCCCCATTGAAAACATAGAGATAGAACCTTCCATCCTGGCCATCGTGCAGCGTCGTCGTCACGTTCCTCTGTCGGGACCCGAAGAATCTCCTGCCTCCCCGTTCCTCAAGCGCCTTGAGAAACTGATCCGAACCGAGGAAGGTTCGCATGGCCACTTCATCGCGGCAAATCCAAGCCCAGCCCTTGCCGACGCTGACCCTGGCAGGAACCTCATCCGTTGGTTCTTTTCCAGCGAGACCCAGAGCGCGCAGCAATCCCTCCCGCTTACCAAGATGAGCCAGGTCGATATTGGCCGATTCCGGAGTCATCACAACAGTGCCGCCATCCCTCACATAGTCTGCAACACGGCGAAGCAACTCCTCCGGGACAACGGGTGTGACCTCAGGCGGGAGAACCAGCACCGGAAACTTCGCCAGACCAACCTCGTCAAAGGTATCATCCGCGCCAAACGACTCGATGCCACGGTTCAACAGCACGTCACGATACTCTTTCTCCATAACATCGGTGAAGGCTAGTGAGTACATGCCGCGCAACCCCAAGGTCATACCTTCCCACGAGAAGACGATTCCCACAGGTGCCTGAGGCATGCGCAGCCGGGGGACGGATTGAAAAACTCTGTTCCACGCGCCCAGTCGTACCGCAGCCTGTTGCTGCGCCGAGCTGCCGTCTCTGGGATCCTGCATCATGGGCCAGTTGGAAAACATCCGGGGGCCATGGCCGGTGGAACCCTCCAAAGCGGTACCCGCATGGTCATCCGCATGACGGGCGGATGGCATCGCATAGGCATTCGGCTCTGGCATGAGGTTGAGTCCATACCCAGTTGGATAGAGCCGTGCATATCCAATCTCTCCGACAGGATGAGAACCGCCCGCCGCGAGAGCGGCATTCTTCCGCTCAAACCCCAAAAGGGTTTCACGAGAGGGAGGACCTGTCAGCGCGTTTATACTGTAAAAATACAGTCGCTGGCCGGGAGCATTCGCATGCAACCCGTCCAGGACACGAGAAACAGTCCGGTTGTAATACTCCGTCTTGTAGTCGACCCAGTCCCGCCATGGTGTCGAAAGATTCAGGTCGGCCGCGTCGGCATAAGGCGTGGGCGGACGAATTTGCTCCCAGCTTGTGATGTCTTCTCCATAGGCCTCGGCAACTTCGCCCAACCCGTCATAGCGCGCCTGCAAGAACCCACGATATCCACGCTCGGCACTGGGACTATAGTCCGTAAATTGATAACGAAAGGGTCTGTCAATCCAGAATGACTCGCGAATGTTCTGGGGAACCTTGAATCCCGTCACCGCCTTGCTCCCCGCATATCGTGCAGCGACGGTCTTCTGGAAGTTTGTGTAAGCTTGCACCCATCGTTCATCGCAGGGAGAGAATGACGGGCCAGACGCCAGCAGGCCGGATACAGTTCCGTCCTGTTGGCAGATGTAATCGGCATCCACCCACCCTGGGATCGTATAGCGAGGGAATTCGCTCCGCAGGCGTAACATGACAGCAAATCCCATCCGCGCCGCCAGCTCGAGATGGCGATCCATCTCGGCAAATGTGAAGCACCCGGGGAGAGGCTCAACATCAGCCCACTCCACGGCATACTCGATGCCACGGATTCCCATATGCTGAAACGCGTCCAGCGCCCTGGCGTAACGGGCATCATCTCGAAATTTTGCCCCCATCGCCGTAACACCGAGGTAGATTCCGGGTTCAGGCGAGACTCGTTCAGCAGGGATCGCCCGCTGCTCCGGCCCGGTGCCTTTAAATCCAATGATTCTGGTCGTCGCATCTATGACCTTTCCGCCCTGAGAGATCGCTACCTCGAGCGAAAACACATTGTCATCCTCCGGTATATCGAGAAGCACGCTCGTTGTGAAATCCTCTCCGCCATCGCGGTGAACAGGAATGACTCCCTCGGCGATCGGGCGTCTGTCATAGTGACGAAACTTCCACGTGAGATCATAACTTTTCTCCCCGGAGGCAAGCCCTCGCAAGGACACCAAAATCGGAAGGTCCAATTTGTCGACGCAGTCATAAACCCCCGACGGAACCTTCGGATCGATAACGATCCGGTCATATTCGGAAGGCCATGCTGCGACCGCCGATTCATTTTCTGGTCCACGGAAAATGAGAAACCAGCTATTTCGTTCCCGATATTCGCCGATCGGTTTGCCAGCCTCAAGCCGCCAAACCCGGCTCTTTAGCCGGTAGGTTCCCGGAGACAACAACGGCAGCTCCACGGCCTGAAAGCTGGGAATATCCGAGGAATCGATCGAGAAGTCCCCGACCTTGGTCGCCACGGGCGCGCCATCTGCCGCGCGAGTTAGTGCAGCGTATATTCGATAGGAGCCGTTGCTTTCCGCATAGTCGGATGCGACGAGGAAAGGACTTGCAATCCCGGTTTCCTCAACCGTGAGGCATCGTCCATCGGCCTGCCAGTATCCACGAGACAGCCGGCGATCAAGCGTGGTGTATATGGGATTCCTGACTTCCAGTATCTGAAACTTGTTGCCCGTGGTCGTGAAATCGATCCCCACGAGAGATACTGGAAAAACCGGCAACGCCGCTCCGCCGCTCGGAATCTTGCCAACGAATCGTCCGACAGATGATGGCAATGCATCAAGATCCCTCGCATTGAGGGGATAGGACTCGATCTGCGTCCAGCTTTCGGAGGGTATCTTGAGTGAACTCCAAATATCCTGTGATGTATTGATAACGAACAACGCTCCCCGGGCATCCCGCAGACGAAACTGGACCGATACGGAATCCCCAGGTTTCCCGGTTTTTGCGTATAGCCAAAAGCAAATCCTCCCCGAGTCACCAGCCAAGGGCAGCGGTTTCATGCATTCCAGAGCGACCTTCTTGGTGTCCGTGAGAGCTTCCACCCGTAATCCATGGTCCATCGATACCAGGCGAAGCCGGGAACTGCTCGACCTCCATCCGCTCGCCTCTTCAAGAGGCGTAAGCGGAGAAATCACGGAGCTCCCCCAGGCAATGAGCGGGAAAGTGGCAAGGACGGATATGAGCTTCATCTAGTTCCGGGATTGAGGCCCATAGCACCGAATTTCGCACAGCCGGGCATTGCTTCCGCCAGCATTCATTCGCGTGATCGAGATCCTTAGGGCTTGGGTCTTCACCGGAGCAAAGGAATGCACTGTCATGCGTCTGTCGTTGGCTTGCACAGACGCCAGGCGACGCACCCCCGCCTCGGTCTCCACATCGATCACATAATCGGCGGCCATAACCTCGACCGGTTCTCTCGATGGCATGGCAAGGTCCATGTCGGCATCGAAAATCAATCTCACTTCCTCCACCAGAACCGGCTCGCCCCAATGCAGCGAGATCTCCTGAGGGAGCCCATCAACCGGGTCGGACGCCCAGAGATTTGGCAACCGGGTCGGGCGATTCACCCCATTTTTCACATTGCTCGCACGATAACAATGCGAGGCAGGATGGACGGCGAATCTCGGAGTAAGGTGAAAGTCCATGGGATTCGTCACACGACGGGGGTTAAACCGTCGCACCCACCTGGGAGGGTTGGGCATTCCAAGCTCCTGTCCCCAGCCGTGGGGATCATTCGTCGGTCCATGCGGAAAGTGATCCGCCGAATGAACGCCCGTAACCCGGGACCGGGTCTGGGATACATGGATGTCAGGTCTCTCGGAAAAGAGATGAACCATGTAAATATCCTCGGCAAGATCGTTGGCGCCCAATGCGAACTCAACCGTGCTGACTCCGGCGCTGGCGACTGCCTGTGCCTCGGAAAGCACCTCCGTGGGATGAAAATCCCTGATCGTCCGAAGCGGCTGGAGTCTGGCGGTCAGTACACTGGGAGAACCCGATTCATTTTTCACCCAGATCGTGAGGGTTTCAAGTTTCCCCGCGGTTACTGGGAAGGCAATCCCGACTCCATCATTGATCGGACTCCACTCCGAGTGCTCTCCCGTGCAGAGCGTGGCTTCGCTGGTGGCGCGCACTTCTGCGATGCGAGCAAGATCGTCAGGATCCTGATTCCGGACCCCAGGTATGAATCCTCCGTTTCGAAGCAGATCCTGTTGAATCGACTTGATGTGATTCCGAGATGTCCCGCGACAGGTCCCTTCTTTGGAAAAATACACGGCGGCCGTACCCACAGCCTCACCGGCAAGCCCGCACGACGCCATTAATCTGACGCCGCCAAGCGCCACGTGCGTCACGCTAATGTCGCGACCGGCGAGCCATAAGTTGTCCAGATCACGCGCGTAAAGACACCTCAGCGGAACCGAATGAATCTCAGGAAAAAAGTAGAATGTCGTCGGCCTGGTCTTTCCATAAAACCCATCTGGATTGTGCAAATCCAGACTCCACCCGGCATAAAGCACATCGTCTTCAAATCGCCGCGTCTGAACGATGTCGTTTTGGGTGAGTATGTAATCTCCGATAACCCGTCGACTTTCGCGTTTCCCGGGAACCGCGCTAAGAAAGCTGATCCGGTAGTTCTCCATGCCGCACTCTGGACGCCGCTTGAGATCGGCCCATGCACTGTAGACGATTTTCAGCAGCTCCTCATAGATTTCCTCCGCGTCGAGAATCGTGTCGAGCTTGCCGCCATATTCAAATGTCCAGCACCCGCTCTCCATGGGGGCCGAGGGAGGGTGCAGCGTCCACCAAATCTCACGCCCCCGCAGATCTTCGATCCACTCAAAATCCGGAGCCGGGACCTCGCAATCCAGTTTCTCCGCCTGGAAAAGAATGGTATTTCCCATTGTGAAATCGCTTCGCTCCGGCGGAGCAAGCGATTCCCCGAACTCTTCCCGGGCCTCCTGTCCGGCAAGAAATTTTGCACCGCCCAGATATGCCAGCACCGCATCGCCGGAACAGTCCGCAAACTGCTTCGCCCTAAAGCGAAAACGCTTTCCCGTGCTACCCTGAAGGCCGCAGATGGAAATGATTTCCCGCCCCTCTTTCTCAACTTCCAAAACTTGCGTGTTTAGGAAAAGACGCAGATTCCTTTCCCGACGGCACACATCCCAGAAGAGCACACTGCTTTCGGCATAGTCATTGGGATTTGAACGATAGCATTTCCGGCGAAGCATTGACCACAAATCACCAACGATACCCGCCTCCCGGGCCTCGGGAAAATGCCCCTGAAAACCAGCCCCCCCGATATGCTGCCGGATTTCACTCGATGCGTTCCCGCCCAGTAAAGAGCGGTTTTGCACCAGCACGACGGAGAGCCCTCCCCGCGCTGCGGCAAGGGCGGCGCATATGCCTGCGATCCCCCCGCCAACCACACACAGGTCGGAGTCAATTTCACAAACTGCCATGGCGTTCGGTATGCTCGAATTATTTATATCGGTCAATTGATATTTTTCTTGCGTGATAGCATTACCGCATTAAGAATGCCATCCATTGAAGGCAAAAAGGCACATCATCCAATCTGCGCTTGGCCGCCAGGATCACGCAGGCAAAGAGAATAATGAGCTCAAGAGAGCGGCTCTCGATCGCGTTCCCGAAGCGCGGAGATATCAGGCCCTGGCCACGTATCGGAAGATCCTTCGCCTCATTCATGAGAACGACCTTTCCATCGGAGACCGCCTTCCTCCCCAGGCCGATCTCATGGAGATCCTTAAGGGATGCCAGGGAACAATCAGCGAGGCCATGAAATGGCTGGTTGCTGATGGCATCCTTACTCGTCGCCAAAAGGCCGGGACCTACATTACCTCTCTGCTGCCTTGCAACCCGCTTCGCCGCGTCTGGACAGTTGGCATCGTTACCCCTTCGCTGCAGGCGAGCCCTTTTTATTCGGTCCTGGCACATTGCCTGCATCGTCAGCTCAGCCTAAGGAACTGCACGGATCGCACCTACATGCTTTCGCCATCTGCTCCGAACGGAGAAGAAGTAGACACACGAAGCTTGAGCGACTTTTCCGGCCTGGGCGATGACGTAAATGGCGGTCTCGTCGACGGGATCGTCACCGCCACCCGTCTCCTTAGTAACGACATCCCGGTCTGCGGCGTGGCGGGTTGGAACTCTCCCGACTTCGGAGTGATTATCGATGAAAAAGAGTTCATCCTGAACGCTTCGACTGAACTGATCGCCCAGGGAGCAAGGCATATCGGCATCGTCACAAAATGCCGTCTCAATTCAGAATACCGCCACGTCCTGGAAGGATGGAAGGCCGCATCGCGCGCATTTCCAGACTGCCACTTTGAGTCTGAGGCAACACATATCGGCAGCAACGGCATCGGCGGCGGCGTCCTGGTCGCAGACGAACTCCTTCGTCGTCCCACATCGAAACGCCCTTCCGGCCTGATCATTCCCGACGATATGATGGCGCAAGGTCTGACCTACAGGCTGCGCGAGTCCGGAAGTTACCGGCCATTCTGCGCCGTCCAGACACGCCAGCAAACGCCTTCACTGTTTTCCCTGCCCGTCACGGCATTTGAAGTCGACGTCGAGGAACTTGCCATACGAGCGGTCGATTTGCTGATCAGAAAGATGATCAACCCCTTCTACCCTGCGGGAGTTTACCGCTGCGCGCCCAAGCTTCGACCCAACTCTCTGCTCCATGACCTTTTGCACTCCTCAAAATAGAGTACATATCAACCCTCCAATCCATCAAACCATGAACTCCCTCCATGCAATAGCACTCGCGTCTTTCGCCATAGGCGCCTCACTGCAAAGCAGCTTTGGCACCACGCTTCTTCTTGACTTCGAAGCTACCTCGGGAGATCGACAGGCCCAGTTCGGCTCTGGCAATTATACGGGAGGTACGACGATTTATGATAATGCATCCTCAACCACTGGTAACTTCTTTGTGCAAGGAGGAGGGCTTAAGTATCAGATATCGAGCTCCTATACTGCGAACTCGGCCTGGCTGGTCCTCGATGATGCCCAGCCAACCGTCGTAAACTCATCCCGCCCCAGTGGGTATACGGAATTCTCGTACGGATCATCCATGGTTGTCAGGAGCCGCGTCAGTACGTTGACCAGCGGCGTCAGCAACACCTCCGCATCCGGCGGCATCTTCATCGGCCTAGCCGACAGCGGCTCCAACGACAGCGGTTTGTTTTTCAGCCTGCAAAACAATGTCAATGGAGCAGGAGCCGACTACATCCGGCTCAATACTCTTTCCTCAGGCACGATTGGAAGCTCTTTGAACTCCAGCTCGTTTGAATACGGTTCCTCGTCGACGCCGTATTTCATCGAGCTAACCTTGACCCCCAACGGCACCTCGACCAACTACACCTTTGAGTTGTTCGCCGATATATCCATCTCTGGAACTGGCGGCGATGCCAATCGCCTTCTGAGTGCAGACTTTGGAACCGCAACTCCCGTCGCTTCGATCTCCGGCACCCTGTCATCTTCTCAATACGCTTCCGGCTATGTCGCTATGGCCTATAGCAGCACCAGCACTAATACCAGCGGACAGGTGATATACGACAATTTCTATATTGATACCACAGCCGTTCCCGAGCCCGCCACGGTAGCCACCTTCACTATTGCCCTGTTCGGAGCTATGATACTTCATCTCTCTCGTCGCCGCCCATTCCCGTCGAGATAGTTAAGAGCATGTTTCCGTCCTCCCCCCCAGATCCTCCGGCAGATTCCGGGTTTACTCTGCTCGAGCTCCTCGCCGTACTTGCATTACTAGCCGTTCTAGTCGCGTTGCTTTACCCGGCTGGCAAACGCGTGCTCGATGAAGGTCGCCTCAGCACCTGCCTCGGCAATCTGCGACAACTCGGCGTCGCCGCAAATGCCTACGCCGGAGACCACAATGGTTTTCTCCCCACTTCCTTAGGAACTTTCTGGCAGCGCGAGCTGGCTCCCTACGTTGGGATCACACCATCGAGTTCCGGCATGGAACTTTACGGCGCGGAGGCCTCCAGGAAGACGATCTTCACCTGTCCCTTCGTCGCCAAGGATCCCACCCCCCGCCGCAGCTACGGCATCAACTACCGGATCCAACAGGATGATAGAGTCGACGGCTATCAATCGGATTCCACATTCTCGATTCAAGCTCCCGGCAACACCATGCTCTTTGCCGATTCTCTGAGCACATCCTTCATCGGGATCATTGGAAACATGTCCTTCCGCCATATCCAGGATCGATGCGGCGTCGCATATGCCGATGGTCATGTCGAAAATGTTTCCAAAGAGGATGCCCTTCTCTTCAAAACTTCAAAATTCTTCGGTGGACAAAACCAGTAATGTTGGCGCTGCCTCCATCTGCACGATTTATCATGAAAATCCGTCGCTTCTCCGCCATCGCCCTTCTGTCACTCACGCCTCTCGGTCAGACATACGCTGGCTGGCACATCATCAACTTTGATGCGGAGAGTGGAGACCGCCAGGCCGAGTTCGGATCAGGCAATTCTATCGAAGGAGGAATGATCAAGCCGAAATACGACAATACCCACGAGAGACTGTTTTTTATCGTTCAGGGCGGCGCCCTCAAATGCAAGGTGCATACCGAAGAAGGCCGCAACCTCGCGTGGATTGTTTACGACGACACCGAACCGGAAACCTTGAACACAACACGCCCTCCCGGCTGGGAACAGTTCGAATACTCAGCACCTCTCGTTATTCGTGCTCGGCTTACGAATCTCACCAGCGGTTCGAATGGAACTCCGGCACGAGGTGGAATCCTTGTTGGACTATCCGACTCCGGTCCAGACGCGAGCGGCTTGCTATTCGCCATTGAAAACAGCCCAAGCGGGAGCGCCGAGGACGATTATCTGCGGCTATATTCGTTCAAAGATGGCGATCTTGGTTCCGAGCTGGATTCATCTATACCATTTTCTTTTGGAAGTTCCACGAGCCCCTATTTTCTCCAGCTGACACTTTCCTCATCGGGTTCTGCTATCGCTTACAAACTCGAGCTCTTTTCCGATGCCTCGATCCCTGGCAGCGGATCAGACCAGAACCGACTACTGTCATCATCTTTTCAAACGGCGACACCTGTCGCCAGCATAGGCGGGAACCTGAATGATCTGTACTCAAAAGGCTTTGTCGGCCTGCTGTTTGAGTCCGAACCCGGCTCTCTCACAAGCGGCGAGATAGATATCGACAGCTTCTTCATATCAGCCGATCCCATGACGCAATAACGAGAGTTCCCCATAGTCGACATCTGTCTGCAATTACCAGGCATCTCGTTTCCTGAAATAGAACAGGCCTTGCAGTTCGCCCGCCTGCCAAGAAGTCGGCTATCCTGATCTGCCCCAATAGATCGGACCGGGTAAAACGAGAAAGTTGCTGCCGGCGAGGAGTTCAAGGCAACCACGGCAGCCAGGGGACCGGGAGAAGTCACTTGAAGCGGTCGTATCCGAAATAGAGATTCTGGAAATTCGGATCGGTAAGCCGATAGGGGACGTGCTCCACATGGAAGTCGCAGAAGGCGACGTTCATTCCCGGTCCGTGGCGCCCCTCGGCACAGCGGGCGTCATCGCCCCAGAAGAGGTTCAGCAGATTCCCCTCGCCATACAGCATGAGGCGCGAGAGCTTGAGCTTTTCGTTCGAAGCCTGAAGGACCCAGGGCGTAATAGGAACGCTTTGAGCGGCGTTGGCGACCGTCGTGGCGTTGATGCCATAGGCTATGACGCCGCTGCCGTAACGATATTTCGCCGTGTTGCCGTTCAGTGTCTGCCGATCGGCCCCCGGGCAGAAAAAGACGCTGGATTTCGGAGCGATGTTCGAAAAGTACAGCATCCCCTCGGCCAGGGTGCCCGGTCGATCCGCCAGATACGGGAGCAGCTGATACGCCCAGTTGTTTGACGCCGGATATTGCTGGGAGTTATCCGCCATGTAGGAGGCCGTGGCCACCGCCATCTGACGAAGATTCCCCAGACAAACCGCCCCGGTGGCGGAACTTTTTGCCCTGGAGAGACCCGCCATCAGGAGAGCGGCGAGGACGCCTACGATCGCCACCGCGGCAAGCAACTCCAACAGCGTGAACCCGGCGGCAGGCCGGAAGCGGGCCGCTCTGGGGAAACCCGGTCGAGGGACAACGCTAAAGCAGGCAGGAAATTTCCCACGATCCCCGGAGGGAGCTCGTCGAGGGCTGGAAGGAAACTCCTTCCGGGTGCGGTCTGAAAGGGGAGTCATGAGATTGCGTCGTTAGTGCTCGGTGGCTACGGAAATATTGAAGATCAGCGCGTCCAGCTGCCGGGCATCGCCGAATCCCGAGGAAAAGGACAGGCGGGTATAATCGCCCAACACGGCCGACATCTTTTCGCTGGATTTCAAAACCGGCTCATCATTGCCCGGTTCCCGCACGACAAAGGATTGTATCCCCTCGGCTCCTGGCGGCGGCAGTGTGACCTCGACGCGATACCATTGGTCGAACTTGAGAGCGCCGAGTTCCGCGCCCGGCTTGTTGCCGACGAGCACCCCCCGGCCTTCTCCATTCCAGTTGTTGAAAAACTGGATGACGCCCGCGTACTCCGTATTTTTCCCAGCATCATCGTAGACGCGGAACAAGAGATTGGTATTCGTTCCGGTATTCGCCATGCGGAAGTCGAATGAGATGAGCACCGCCTTCACGGAAGGATCGGAGGCGGGCGAACTGAGCAGCGCCGCCGCCACCAGCGGCCGGAAGCTCCCGGCATCCAGGTCGGGGTCCAGCAGATGCAGGCTCCTCTTGTCCAGCCCGCCAGGAGGCGCCTCCGCCACGACCTCGGCACTGGCATTTCCCGAGGCCTTCACCTCCCAATCAAATCCCCCGCCAGCGGCCTTGGGAAAACCGGCGAAGTCGCGGTCGGAGACAATCGCCTTCAGTTCTGCGCTGGAGGCAGCCGCCAACCCGGCAAACATCAGGCAGACTCCGACGAGCGCGGAGCAATGGCGCGGGGAGTTTTTCATATCAAATGCGGCGGAGTGAATACTGCCGAGCAGATCTCCCCAAACGGTGATGCGGGGCGTTACCGTTCGCAAGGCGCAATAATAGATAATTATTCACGGGAGGAGATTTCGTAATATTATAATCGGCGGTTCATCTGCGATCCGAAAGTTATCTATTGCCTTAGGAAGAGGACGATATGGCGAGGCAGACTGTTCGAGCAGCGATCCGTACTCATAGGAGGCCGGCGGCGGGTGTATTTTCCCTCATGAGGTCGTATCCGATGAGGACCTGGGAGCACTCCTCTCCGCGATGGATGCGAACGAGCTGATCAATGATCGCATCGACACATTGCGCACACGAGTTGCCGACGATGGTGGCGGGAATGGGGCAAAGGAAGGGCAGCTCCGCGTTTTTGTGAAAAGCCACCTTCAGCTCCGCTGGCACTTTCACGCCGGTGGTGGTGATGCCGAGCACGATGCCCTTGGCGCATGTATCCGGGTAGCCAACGAGGCCGTCCGGCTTGTCGGGCAGCTCCCAGAGTTCGCGGAATTGTTTGTAGCCGAACTCATCGTGATGCTCGGGGTGCCTGATGTTGTTCCTCACCCATGCCTCGCGGACCTGTAGCTTCAGGCGCTGCGCGACCTTGCGAAAAACCTGAAAGTGATCGCTCTTGGCGGCAGCCACTGCGCTGATCAGCCCGACGCTGCGGCAGCCCTGATCGCGCAAGGCGGTGAGCGAAATCTCGAAGAAGCTCACCTCGTCAAAGTCCACGTGGTTCCTTAACAAGGGGCTGAGCCCGGAAACCGGCATGGGCAGGGCGTTGATCCAACCGGCATTGTATTCGCCGCCATTCAAGGCGACGAGCGCCTGGATCTCGCCTTTCTCCACCGCCTTCATGAGCTGCGGGAGCGGCGTGGAGGTCTTCTCTCCCTGGCGCGTCTCGAACCACACGCTCGCGCGGATATTCTCCTGCAAAAAGCGGCTTTCGAGACGGAGAAAGATTTCGCGGGTAAAGTACAGTTCGCTGGCATCCTGCCAGAGCTGGCTCGGCGCGAGGACCCCCACTCGCGAAAGGCGGGATTCGCGTTCCTTGACGAATGTCCCCTTGCGATGACGGCGGTCGAGGAGGCCCTCCTTTGCCAGAGTCGAGAGGGCGGCATGCACCGCCGGGACATAGGTGCCCCACTGCTCCGCGAGCTGCTGCGTCGTCGGCAGGCGCGTCCCCGGGGGCATCTCCCCGCTCAGGATCTTTTCCCGCACGCGGTCCGCCAGTTCATCGACGGTGGATCGTTTCTTCGATAGCGCGATGTCGACTTTCAGGGGTTCGGAATGCATGCAGTGTGAAGGGGTGCGGGCGATGGCGGGCGGGCCGTTCCCGGGGTGCTAAGGCGTTCGCGCGGCGGGGCGAAAGGGATCGGCCTCCCGTGTGCTGGTTTCAGGCATAACTATAAAGCTTGGCGCGACGGATGGCGGGTTCGTCGCCGAATCGCAGGACGTATTCATCGCCATTCAACCTGCGGCCGGGCTGCCAGACGCCGTCGCGGTATTCGCCCTCCTCGATGCTCAGGTAATCCACATTCATGCGGCTGCCTTCCGGGGTGAACTCCCGGCTGGAGAAGTTTAAGTCAATACCTCCGATCCCGAGGACGGTGAGCGAGTCCGGCGTTTCCTCGATGATCAAGGCCGCTGCCGGGGGGCGGTCGGAGCGCGGGGCGGAGTGGTAGTAAACCTCGACCTGGTACTTCTCCAGGAGAAGCACCTCTTTTTCCGCCCCATTCACTCCGGGAGCCGGTCCCACGCCGCTATTCACCGGAGTTCCCTGCACGACGGCTGTCATCCGGCCGGTACCCGTGTGCGCGGTGATGACCGGCATGAGATCGGCGAGCAATTGATAGGTCCGCGCCAGCAGCGGGTCCGACATGCTGTCGATCCCGAAGGGTGCAAAACCCAGCGCATCGTGTCGGCCGATGGCGTAGATGGCATGGGCGGCGGATTCCCGGCGGCGATTGCCCGCCTCGGGAATCAACAGCGGATTGCCGCTGCCCGCGTAGTCCTCGCAAATCCCCGCAAAGGCATCGAGATAGATATCGGGGGCGAGGGCAAACAACTCGGGTCCGGCGATCTGCCAGATGTCGAGCATCCGCGAGACCGGGCCGCCGCTGGGATACTCCCCCGGTTCCTGGCCGGGGTACTGCACGAGCCAGCTATTGGCATAGCAGGGCAGTGGATAGGCGCTGCGTCCCTCGGCTGCGACTTCATTGATGAAACTGGCGATCTGCCAGGACATGAAGGCCTCGTTGGCCAGCTCTCCAAAGGTCGCCGCCCATGCGCCGGGCACCTCCCCGAGATGCATCCCGGCCAGCTCCGGGCGCAAGGTGCCAGTCTCCTGACGGGCCGCGAGCCCTTCATGCAGGTCCGCCGGAATCGGGGAGGCAAAAGCCGCGTCGGCCAGCGCCGAGCGATCCCGGGGCGCGCCGCGCAGTCCCGGCTCATTTTCCACCTGCATCATGATCACCGTGCGATCCACCGCGTCGTGAATGCTCAGGTATTTCATCAGCTCGCGAAAGGCGCGCGCATCCGCCCGCAGGGTCTCCGAGCCAAAGGACGACAGCGCGGCGCAGGACCTCCCGGGTTCGCGCTCCATCCGCGGGAATCTCCGGGGGTCTGTCTTCACCCACGCAGGCGCGTAGGTGGAGAATCCGTTCTTCCACGTCCCAAACCAGAGGATCACCATTCGAAGTCCCCGGCGGCGCGCGCCAGCCAGCAGGCCCTCCACCAGGGTGAAATCAAACTGGCCCTCCTCGGGCTCCAGGAGCTCCCAGTAGACGGGAGCAAAGATCGCGTTGCAGTGATGCTCGACCAGTTTGTCCCACACGGCGGACTCCATGTAGGCGAGATCCGACGCGCTCGAGTTGTGAATCTCCCCTCCCAGCGAGATGAATGGACGGCCATCCACCAGCAGCTGCGCGGATTTCCCCTTGCGGCATATGGTCGGGATGGAGGGGGCTTCTTTGGCGTATCGGACTACGGACATATCGGATGGCGTGGCGAAAATTTGAATATTCGCTTTTTTTAATTCTTGTTTTATAAAAGTCAATTAGCGTATGTGTTGCTCACGCGAGATTTCTTTAAGAAGCCGCCGCCGCCGTGAGAGATGAGGAGACGGATAATTAAAATCCAAAGATCGCGACTAATATTACATCACGTTGATTAACAATTAATTACATTGATTTTTCCTTTGCTGGAAAATTCAGCCAGACCCATAGTTCACCTGTCCGACAACCTCCACAAATCCAAGCCCCATGAACCCAACAACCACCCTTAAGTTCCCAAGCGCCACGGCCATTGCCGCCCTCGCCGTCGGCTTCATTTTCGTCGCTGGCGCGCAGGCCGCGCCGCTGTATACGGATCAGAATTTCTCGACCTTTCCGACGGGCTGGACGGTTTCCACACCGACAAACACCTCGATCTCGGTGGCCTCGGGAGCACCGGCCACCGGCACCGACACGAACAACCTGCACTTTGTCGATAACACCAATGCCGCGCTCGCATCCGCGAAGGTGAACATCGATGGCGGCACTCCGCAGACGGGCGCCATCACCCTTTCGTTTGACATCAAGATGACCCTCGTGATGGTCGACGCCTCGACCAACCAGTACAACAAGATGGTGATGCGGATTTACGACAGCTCCGGAATCACAAACAGCGCCCACACCGCCGCAGGTATGACCTTTTCCCGCAGCGCTGGCGCAGGAAACAGCACCTCCAAGCTGACCCTCGGCGATCAAGGCGGCACCTCCGTCGGCTTCTTCGATCCGGGCTCCTGGTACAATATCTCCATCACGCTCCCGGCCATCGGGACCACGGCCACATCCGTCATCACCGTCACCGGCCTCGACGGCGCCAAGGTCTACAACTCATCGAATACCCTGGTCTCCTCGCTCTCGTTCAGTCAGTCCTTTGGAAGCAGTGTCACGAACTTCTCGGCCCTTTCCCTGGCGACAGGATCATCTGGGGAGAACACCTCGTATGCAGATGCGAATATCTCCAATATCGTTTCCGTTCCTGAGCCTTCCGCCGGCCTGAGCATCCTGGTCGGATCGGGCCTTCTCTTCATCCTTCGTCGCCGGCTCCGGTAAATCCGGACTGGTGAACGCAAATCCCGTGCGCGGTCGCAAGACCTGGCGGCGGGATTTTTGCGTTTCCAGGAGAAGCTCCTGGCGACTCGCCGGGGCACCCGAGGCCATTTCGCAAATCTCCCGCAGGTCGTTCCTTGCGGACCTCGCCCCAAGACAGCATCTCTCCGGCACGGAAAATCTCAGCAGCGTGGAGTCCGTGAAGATGAGCGAGACAGCCGGGTATCAGGACAGGCCTGATGTGATCTCAGGCGATCCGGCCAAGTGCGGATATGTCGTCTGCTGGCCGATGGTGCGGTGTCCCGTCCCACCATGTTGGATTGCCCGATGAGGAGATAAATCCGGCATTTGCTTTTCTCTCCCGAATCGAACGGGGGCCGGGCTGGGTTGCGGCGTGCCGCCAGACTGGGCCTGGAGCGCGGCCACGCTCCCCGCGATCAACAGGATAACGAGGAGCCTTTTCATGGGATTGCCGTCCCGGCACCGCAGACGATCGAAATCCGGTTGTTCTCGCCCAGCATGTCGTAGGGGATGACAGACTCCTCCGGCGAAAGCCTGCGTCCATTCAGCGCGATGCAGGCGCGCCCGGGTTTGCCGGAGATCGCGATGTCGACGGACCTGCCGCGCAATTTCCATCCCGAGACCTCCACGGGGAAAGCAAACGGTCCCGGTCGGATGGAAAGCCCGTCCAGTCCCGCCTCAAGACCAAGCACCGTGCGGAAGAAGAGTCCATACCACGCCTTGGCCGCAAAGGCCTGCTTGGTGCCGGGATTGTCCGGGAGCTCGCTCTCCGTCTCATAGGTCAGCCCCTCGGGGATGGTGTGGCTTTCCCAAAACCAGGCCACGTTGCGGGCCCAGGCCTTCAGCTCGGCGGATCGCCCGGCCAGAGCCATGACATTGCGGAAGAAGGGCTCCACCACGGGATAGTACGCGCCGCATTGATTCCCGTCGCGCATCCAGGCGGCATCCCAGCCGGGGTACATGCCGAGGCCATGAGGGCGGACGAAATTGCGGCTCATAAAGGCCGCGATGCGCTTCTCATGTCCGCCCAGCAGATCGCGGGCAAATGGAGTGGTCCAGAGGATCGCATAGACGGGGTAGTGCTGGCGCGGCGTGAGATCAACCGCGGAGATGGAGTCGTAGAAATATCCCTTCTCCCCGTCAAAGAAGTGCCGGATGAAGCCCTCGCGTGCGGCCTGCGCCCGGGCGGTGTAGTCCTCCGAGAGCGCACTGTAGCGTTCTTCGCCGTCTGCCGCCAGATGCGCGGTGAGGCGACTCATGGCGGCGAGCGCCTGATAGTAGATGCTGTTATTAAAGCTGCTGATGTCCTGCCCATCCTGGCCCATGAGGCCGGGGAAATCGGGATAAAGCGAGGTGCCGCGAACGAGCCCCGTCTCAGCCACCACATCGCGCCCGCATTTTTCCAGTATCCAGATGGCCAGTGGCAAAGCCTCCTCAAGGAGCGCGCGATCGCCCGTGTGGCAGTAATAGCTGTAGAGCGTGGTGATGAAGAGGCACTGGGCCGGAAACGCCATCACCATCTGCGGGACCAGGCGGGTATTGAACTGATGCGGAATGCCCAGCACGGGGTCCGCCGTTTTCACCGCAAACCGCAGGGCATTGCGCACGAAATCCGCGTCGCCCGCGAAGAGATGCGCCTCGGGATAGACCAGATCGTCCCACGACCAGACCCAGTAACCATGAGCCGCCGCGCGCATCCCGCCGGGCAGGTCGGCCACCTTGAGCGAATCGAGCACGGCGGGGATATTCTCCAGGCAGGATCGCAGGGAGGGCGGCTGCACGGCGATGCGCGGTGCAGTGCGCAGCCGTTCGTGGTACGAGCGGACGAGGGCATCGCAGTCGGCGCAGGCGCTTTGCCGGAGCTCCCGCATGCGGGCCGCCAGCATCTCCTCGCCGGGGCTGAAACAGACCGCGAATGCCGCTTCGCAGCCGGAGAAATCGCTGCGCAGGTAATGCTTGAACCCCTCGTGAACGCCGCCCATGGACTCCAGGGTCAGGCCTTGCGTGGCGAGCAGGCCGACATGCGTCGCAGCCTCGGCGACATCGGTGTTCTCAAAAGTGGGATTCTGCACCGGGTTTTTCTTCCGATCCTCGATCTGGGCCAGAAGCTGGCTCTCGGGAATCCGGTCCAGCGCCGCCGCCGTGACGCCCAACCCGTCGGGACGCTCCGCCCACGGAGTCCAGGTCCGATAGCCGGGTGTCGTATTGACAAATCCATGTAGAGCCACCTTCAGGGCCAGATGCCGGTCCCGGGGGTTGGCGAGGATGCGCACACGCTGGACGAGGGCATCATTGAGCAGGAACATCTGAAAGCCGTAGCGCACGCCCTGAAACGAGCCCTCCGTCTCGAAGCCGAAGGGATAAAGCCGCGTCTTTTGAAATCCCGGGTAGCGCCCCTTGCCATCGACCTCCAGCACGAGGCGAAACAGCTTGGGCCAGGAGGAATGGGCGAACCCGGAGCGAAAGAGCGAGGCTCCGCCGAGGGACTGCTGACCGTAGTAGATGAGGTTGATCAGGCCGCCGTGGCTGGCGACTGTCATGCCGGTGCGGCCACCGGAAAAATGCACGTGCTCCAGGGGGAAGCCCTTCGGGGCGCTGGGGGGACTTTCTCGAAAATCAATTTTCATTTGGGCGGGGATTTCGGCGGCGGAATGAGTTCGTACCCGAGCAGGATCTCGGGGCATTTCTCTCCGGCGTGAAGGCGGGTGAGCTGATCCACAAAGGCATCGACACACTGGTGGCTGGAGTTTGCCACCATCGCCGCCGCGATCGGGCAGAGAAAGGGCAGCTCGGCGTTTTTGTGGAAGACGACCTTGAGCTGATCCGGCACGCGGACGCCCGCCGTCGTGATGCCCAGCATGACGCCCTTGGCGCAATTATCGGGAAAGGCGATCAGGCCATCGGGGCGCCCGGGCCCGGCCCAGAGTTCGCGAAACTGATTGTACCCAAACTCATCGTGCGGCTCGGGGTAGCGGATGGAGTTTCTCACCCAGGCGTCGCGCACCTGGATCTTGAGCCGACGGGCTGCCCGGCGAAAGGCATGCACGTGCTCCGCGTGACTCGGAGGGACGGCGGTGATCAGGCCGGCCGACTTGCAGCCCTGCTCCTGCAGGCGGGTAAGCGCGATCTCAAAAAAGCTGTTGATGTCGAAATCGACGCGATGCTTGAGCACACGCCCCAGGCCGGTAACCGGTACGGGCAGGGCGTTGAGCCACGCCGCATTGTATTGACCGCTGTTCAGCGCGATCAGCGCCTGTATCTCCCCTCGCCCGGCCGCCTTGACCAGAGCAGGAATGGGTGTCGTCGTTTTCTCCCCCTGGCGGGTTTCAAACCATACGGTGGTGCGGATATTCTCCTGGAGGAAACGGGTCTCCAGCAGGAGAAACAGCTCACGGATAAAAAGAAGCTCGCTCGCGTCCTGCCAGAGCTGGCTGGGAGCAAGGATGCCGACGCGGGAAAGCCTCGCCTCGCGCTCCTTCACAAAGGTGCCCATGCGATGGCGGCGATCCAGCAGCCCTTCCTTCGTCAACGCCGTGAGCGCCGCATGCACCGCCGGGACATACGTGCCCCATTGGGCGGCGAGTTGCTGCGTGGTGGGCAGCCGGGTTCCCGGGGGCATTTCTCCGCTCAGGATCTTTTCCCGCACGCGGTCGGCGAGTTCGTCCACGGTGGACCGCTTTTTCGAGAGCGAAATATCCAGGCTTCCCGGGATCGGATCGGGAGAGGTATGGGCGGCGGTTTTTTTCACGCGCGGAGTATCTCTGATTTCGCGTTCTCAGGCTATCTCTCTTCGCTGGCCCGGAGGGTGCGACGGGATCGGCGCCCGGGCATGGGGCGGATCGTCATTGGGCGGAGGAAAAGCCTGCCTCATGAGGACGGCCAAAAACGGTGAACTCCCACACGGCGGCCGTCATTCCCGGCGGCAACGCGAGGATTTCCAGCCGCACATGCCGCGCGGGTACGGGTGCCCAGGTGTGATAGGCGATGTGGCGCTCCTCCTCGTTTCCCGAAAGATCGGCCAATACGGACCACTGCGAACCATCGAGGGACCCGTGGATGCGATATTGATACGGCGCGGGGCGGCAACCGGCGGCGTAATCCAAGCCCCGATCAGCAAAAAGAATCCTCACCGCCGCCACCGGGAAGGCCGCCTCCAGGTCGACCTCAAGCCACTGCGGCGCCTCCTCCGACGAAGCCTCCCACCAGGTGCGAATACCATCATCCACGGCATAATGCGGAGAGCGCCCCTCGCGAACCGAGGAAGCCCGCGCCGGGCAATTCACCGACAGCGCCACCAGGGGCTCGCCCGTTTCACCACCGGGGACGGGCTGCGGAGTCTCCGTCGGTCCCTCGATGTAAAGCTCGCCATTCTCATCAAACGCCACGCGGTCCATCGCGATGCGGCGCTCGTAGGGGTGAGCGATGCGGACCAGGGTGGTGTAAAAGCACCACAAGCCGCCATCCGGTCCCTCGACCACGGAGTGGTGCGCGCAGCCGTTGACCAAGCCGCCCCGATGAATGAGGACGGGGTTGCGCCGCTGGGGCTCGAAGGGACCGAGAGGATGGTCGGAAACATAGCACCCGATGGCGTAGTTGCGGTACTCCGTGCCGTTGGCGCTGTACTGGAGGAAGTAGCGTCCGCCATGCCGGGTCATCCACGCGCCTTCCAGCACGGGCGCGTCGAGACGGTGATTGGACTCGCCGCCGCGCTCCCACCAGTGCTCCGGGCGGAAGTTCACGAGCTTGACGGGCGCCTCGGCAAAACGGCTGGGATCTTCCGCATCCAGCCGCACCCCGAGGATTCCGATGTCATTGGTGATCCGCCAGGGATGCGCGGGACTGGGCTCCACCTCCTGGCCGAGGTTGCAATAGCAATAGAGCGAGCCGTCTTCATCGGAGAAGAGACAGGGATCGCCCCAGCGAACCGGCTTGCCGGTGTGGTCCTTCAGCCACGTTTCATTCCCATCGGCATCATAGGCCCTGGTCCCCAGCCGCTCCCAGGGTCCCAGCGGCGAGCGGGCCCTCCAGATCGCGGAGCAATCCCAGGAAGCCGTGAGGTACAGCCAGCCCCGATGAACCACGACCGTTGGAGCGTAGCCGGGATCGAATGGCTCGATGGGGATATGCTCCCAATGCACCATATCCGCACTGCGCCAGAGCAGCCCGGCGGAGGGAAAGAGATACCACTGTCCCTCGAATCGGATGACGGTGGGATCGGCCATCTCGCGAAAGTCCGGGCCTTCATAACCCGGTTTGGCGCAGGCGCGACCGCGCTGGTAATGCGGCAACGGGAGGGGGTTGCAATACGTGCTCACGAACGCTGGATCAGAAACCACGGCCCTCTCGCGCCCGATGGATCACAGTCTCGCCCGGGCCACCATCGATCCGCTCGACGAACCCAAACCTGTCTTCAGCAATCTCCAAACTTCGCGCCTCCATTTAAATATTCGCTTTTTTTAATTCTCTTTTCATAAAAGTCAAATAGAGTCTCGCCAACGTCGCAAATTTCCTTCCTTCGAATGCCATGAAGTCTTTCTGCCACATCTACGCCCAGTGGGATCAGGTGAACGACCGGATCTCCGAGGAGGCCAGCCATCTCCTGGGCCTCGGCCTCACGTGCGACACGACCTTTGGGTTCAGCCGGGCCGGGCAAAACCGCACCATCCTGAAGCGTATCACGGAGGCGGGAGGACTGTGCGCACCGAATATCTATCCCGCCAATTACGCGCCGGAGTGCCGCGATGCCAACTGGTGGAAATACCCGCAGTCGCAGTGCGAAGAGTTTCTCGGCAAAGCCGCGGAGCGCTTCGCGGCGCTGGACCTCGGTCCGCTCCAGGCGGTGAATACCTACACGCCGGGCAACACCTTCGTCGCAGCCTGCCGCCGGGTCGGCATCGGCTACATCCTGGGATTCTGCGCCCCCACGGTGATCGAGGACGGCGGCTGGGAAATCGCTCACTATGGTTCGCCGCTTTCACCGTACTTCGCCTCCGACGAGGATTTCCGCAAACCCGAGGCAGGAACGCGTGCCGACGCGGTGCTGATGTCCAGCATGGAGCTGCGCAATCCCATGGTCTGCCTGAACCACTGGAGCGAGGGCCCCTGGTGCCCGCTCAATGCACTGGCCGCAGATCGCTGGCTGGAGCCTTCCCGCGATCCCCTGCCCTTTCAGCAAATCGCCGAGGATTGGCTGCACCAGGCCGAGCTCAGCGGGCGGCCCCTCTTCTTTCACATCAACCTCCAGTATTTCTTCTCGGGACGATGCTATGAGCATAACCGCCGGGCGCTGGAGTGGCTGGCCGCGCAACGCGACAAGGGCCGCCTTGAGATCGGCGGCCTGCAGGCATGGGCCGCGCGGCTGCGGGCCCAGGGAGGATTTGAGCGGCAGACGAGCTACTGGCGCGGCGAGATGATGGGCTTTCATGTCGGCCACCGGCCCGGATGCTTCCCGGATGTGATCGTCGACGAACACCTCGGCGCGCAGACGATCTGGCAACATCCCGAGCCGCTGCCGCAGCGGCGTTACGACTACTCTTCGGAATGGAGCTACCCGGCTTTCCAGCCCGACGGCAGCGCACCCGCCTCGATCACCCGCCCGCAGGATGAGGTGAAGATCGAGAGCGCAGAATCAGGCAATACCTCCCGCATCCTCACGATTACGCAGCAGGGCGGCGGATCAGCGCCGGTGATGATCTGGGAGGCATTCTCCGGGTGGCAGCCCCCTTTTCAAGCAGAGATCGCCAGCGGCGAGGGAGAGACGCGCATCGTCCCCCATCCCTCCGGAACGGGAGGCGCGTTGCTGGTGGAGACACCCGGTCCCAAGCTCGTGATCCGCGTCGCGGGCCGGCCGGGCGGAGAAGCCCCCACCTCCCGCCGATGGGGAAATCTCGTGGTCGGCCAGACGTTTCACCGCGGCGGGATTCCCTACACGGTCCTCGCCGCCCAAACCCCGGAGCCCTTCGCGGTGGAGGCCCGCATCCGGCGATCCTCCCCGGAACCTGTGGAATGGGAACGTCTCTGCGGACTCGACCACCGCAGGGAGATCGTAGCGGGCGACCGGATCACCCTGAGCTTTGACGGGACCCGCCTCGCGTGCTGGCATCGGTTCTGGGGATTGCAGGCGGGCGAGATCGATCTCATCGGCGTGGAGGCCATCGAGGCCGGGCTGCGCCATGCCACTGCCGCCGACGCCGCTCGAATCGACTCCGCCATTCTCCCGGAGGGGCCGGGATTCCAGCTCTTCGGCAACATCCGGAACCCGGATCGCTGGGATCGCAGGCTCGCGCGCTCCGCCGGGGAAAAGGAAATTCACGCCATCGGCCGGTGGTTCGCCTCAAAGCGCCCTGGGGCAGGCAAAACCGTGATCGAGGTTCACCCGGGGGCATTTCTCCCGCGCGGCTCGATCACCAAGGTGCTCGGGCATGAGTTTGACTCGATCACGTGCGCGGAGGACTATTCCTTCGAGGAAATCTGCGTGGACTATCCCCAGGGCTGGGACTGGGGAGTGAGCGCGTGGGTGCAGTGGCGTCACCTGCGGGTGAGCCTCTCCGGGTTGAAGCGCGGAGCGGGCGCCTATGTGCTCCATCTGCATGCCTTTGATCCCGAGCGCCGGGACATCTCGCAGCGCGTGCATTTCTTCAATCCCCTCGCATCCTCGCCCGCCCCCCGGGTCACGGGCTTCCCGGTGCATCAGCCGTCGGAAATCTGCGCGGTGGCCGACTGGGTGCTCCCGGCGGGCCTGGAGGGGCGCTGGAGCGACGAGGCGCTGTGCTCCATCGAGATTCCCGAGATGTGTCTGGACTGGCCCGCCATAGGCGTACGCATCATGCCCGTGGAAAAGACCAAGCTCTACGACTGGGTGGCGGAGCGCGGCGCGCCCGGTCTCTTTAGCCATCTCTGGGTGACGTGCCTGCCGTGAGCGACTCCCACCCAAAGGTCGCCGAGATCACCGACCCCGCCCTGCGGGCGTATTACGAGAATCGCCCGCTCATGTGGCGCAACCTCGGGTTCATCCTCTTTCTCAACCTCGGGTGGGCCGTGAGTTTCACCGTCGTGGGGCCGCTCATGCAGCTGCGCGTGAATTCCCTCGGGCTGAATGAAGCGGGCATCGGCATCATCGGGTCGATCAACTCGTGGGCCTACAGCTTTCTCGTGATGTACTTTGCCTGGAAGAGCGATCACACGGTCTCGCGCTTGGGCCGGCGCATCCCGTATCTCTTCATCTCCGCGCCGATCATCATTCTGTCGTTTGTCCTGTTCCCCTTCGTCCATGTGCTGTGGCTGCTCGTCGCGCTCTGGCTGCTGCAGATGCTCTTTACCGACATCAAGGCGGCGACGATTCCGCTGCTGAACATCGACTGCATGCCCCGGCGGATGCTGGCCCGGACGGGCGCGCCCGCGGCGATCCTCACGGCCATCGTCACGTTCTTTGCCCTGCGGGAGGGCATGGCGCTGAGCGAGATCGCGGAGTGGCTGCCGTATGTGCTCGGCGCCCTGGTCCTGCTCGCCACCACGCTCGTGGGAGGCTTTTCCATCAAGGAGCCGCCGGTGCGCAATCCGACCACGGAGAAGTTCCGCCCCTGGTCGGCCATGAAAGTAGCGTGGACCGACCGGCGCAAGGTCGTCCAGATGGCAGCCTGCTCGATGTTTCAAACCTACCAGATCGTCTTCAATGGCTGGATCTGGCTCTTTGCCGTCAACAAGCTCGGCCTGGCCCGCAGCGAGGTCGCCATCGCCATCTCGTGGTCGATCCTGTGCGGCGTGCTGGCCGTGTTTCCCATCTCATGGCTCGTCGATCGCTTCAGCCCGTACCGGCTCATGCCTTTCTTCTGCCTCATCTCGGTGGGCAGCCTGCTGCTCTTTCTCAACATTCGCGACATCAACACGCTCATCCTCGCGACCTGCCTCCAGGCCATGGTGCAGCCGCTCTACAACTCCGCGGACATCATGGTCTATCGCACGACCGAGCCCGCGAACATCGGCTCCGTAACCTCGACGAACTCCTGCCTGCGGGGATTTTACAACGGCTGCGTCGCTGTTTTCATTGGCTGGCTCATCCACTCCTCAGGCGGCGACTATCACTGGGCCTACATCCTGGCCTGCTCGCTGACGGTGCTCGGCCTCGTCCCGCTTTACCTCTATCGCCGCCTCATGAGCCGCGATACGCTCCAAAAAACCACCGGCCATCCGGAGCCAATGGCCGCCCGGTGAAGAAACCGCTCACGCCAATCCCCTTTCCGCAACCCCTCCATCCCACATGAAAAACCTCCTGGCACTCGGCCTCCTGGCACTCACGGCATTGCCTGCTTCCGCCGCTCCGCAACTTCACACCGACACCCTCCCGACCGTGGGAGCGATCGGAAACTCGATCTGCCGCAACCAGTACACGCCGATGGAGTGGAAGGGGCTGGTCGGCACGAACAGGCAATGGACCGCCTTTGGAGCGTTTGTCTTCTTCGGCTGCGATGGACTGGCCGTGCCGGACATCCAGGCCTTTGAGGGGCATTCCGGAAAAACGTCCGCGGAAATCGCCCGTCTGCTCCTGCCCGCGGGTTCGACCGAACCTTGGGGCAACGGCGAGAAAATCCCGGCTGGCATCGCCTCGCTGAACCCGGACATCACCGTCATCATCTCCTCGACGAATGACCTGCTCCTCGCCCCGCCGGACAAGATCGCGTCCGGCAAGGCTCTGGAAGAAGCCATCGAGGGATTGAAGGAAAACATCCGCTACGTCAAATCGATCGGCTCGATTCCCGTCGTCTGCAACATCCTCCCGATCGAGGGCCTCACTCCGCTGGTCCCGGGCGCATCGATTCCCAACGACATCACCTCCGTCGTGCCGACGTGGAACACGGAGATCAAGGAGCTCTGTGAACGCGAGGATGTCTGGTACTGCGACATCTTCTCCGCCTGCGCCAAGGCCGATGGCTCCGCGCAATGGAAGGATGGTTTTGTCTTTCGCAATGGTTCCGAGACCGAGGGCCGCCCGGAGGACGCGTGGAAGGTTCATCCCTCGCTGCTCGCCTCACTCGCCATCGCCCGCGAGGCGCTCCAGCCCGTGCTGAAACAAATCATCGGCCCCGACTGCCCCAAGCTGCCCGCCGGTCCGGGAGCCGACAGCGAGATCGCGCCCCGCAAATGGAAGGTCGACTACGATCCCGAGGCAGACTCGTCATTTGAAGTCGCCGAGAATGCGGCTGGCACCGCCGAGATCGTGCGCTTTCACAAACCCTCGCACGAGGCAGGCCGATACGCCCAGTGGAAGACCGACGACATCGCAGTCGAGCCGGGGCAAACGTACTTCTATGCCGTCGACCTGAATTTCGCCTCCAGCGACGGTCGCGCCTCGCTCGGCTTCTCCATCGGAGACCGCATGACCGGCAGCGCATCGAGAGGCCAGCCTCTGGCGGGAATCTCCACCGCGCGGCTGACCACCCCCGGGGCGATGGAAACCGGGACGTTCCGCGCGTCGGGCTTTTTCACCGTTCCCGCCGGGATCACCAAGGTGAGCCCCTGCGTATCCATCAACCGCTCGGCCGGCGGCAAGGAAGGCGGCGAGGATGAGGTAACACTCAGCAACCTGATCATCGCCCCCGCTCCGGAGACCATCGCCGCACGGCACAAACCGGCGCAATAGCGCGCCGGATTTGCTAATATTATCATTACAGAAATACTAATTAATTACATTGCATAAGTCCTTGCAGTTCCGCCCCGCCTGCGCAACCGTAGGGGCGGGATTTCCGCTCTCCTGATCCCGGCGATTCGCCTTCGAGATGCCGCAGGGGAGAGCGCCGACCCGGCAATCTCAACCCCCGCCCCTTCACCTTCATGACGACTCCTCCCATCAAGCTCTCGCCCGCCTGGCGCAAGCCCATGGCCCGGCCCCGGCTGGCGCGAATGACCTCCCTGGCGGTCGCATCCCTCGCGGCCCTCCTCACCGCCGCGCTGGCGAGCGGATGCGCAAGGCCTCCGCAGGAGCGGGCAAAATGGGCCGGGGAGGAGCAGGGGCTGCCCGATTACCGGCTCCCGGAGAAAACCTTTTTCAAGATCGACAACACCTTCCTGAAGAACCGCAAGGTCTTCGCCTGGTACATGCCCTGCACCTCCGTGTTTCCCTCCTGGGACGATGCGCCGGTCGAGCAGCGGGAGGCGAATTTCATGGCGGAGATCCAGATGGCGCAGTCGATGGGCATCGAGGGATTCGGGCTCGACATCATGCAGGACAACGAGAACTACCACCGCTCGATCGAGGCCATGTTTCGCGCGGCCAAGCGCCTGAATACCGGCTTCAAGCTCTTCTTCGAGTTCGACTACGGCCAGCCAACCCTGGAGCGGCGCGCGGCGGACATCCTCATGCTGATGAAAAAGTATGCTGATCATGAAGCTTACGAAAAAGTCGATGGCAAGCCCCTCGTCGCGGCCTACGGCCCGGATGGCTGGGTCACCGACGCCAACAACAAGCCATCCTACAGCGGAAGCGTGACGTGGTGGCGGGATAACGTCACCGAGCCTCTGCGTAAGGACGGGATGGAGATTTATTTCGTTCCCGCGACCTTTCGCCAGGTCTGGAGCGGAGGAGTCAATGCCCAATCCGCCAGCGCCGAAATCTCCGAATGGGGCGACCTGATCCAGGGCCTGTCGCTCTGGCAGATCCAGCTTTCCCCCAACGGCCCCGGCCTGCAAAACCTGGAACGGCTGGGAAGCGCCCTGCATGACTCTGGCAAAACCTGGATGAGCACCATCGCCATGCATTACTGGTGCGGAGCGGGTAAAAGCATCCCGAGCTGGTACTGGCGGCCCGGCGATCCGGAGGCGGACCAGAAGGATAACGGCTCGTATTACGAACACTCCGGCGGCAAGGGCCTCGACGCGCAGTGGCGCTCGGTCATCGAGGTGCAGAAACCCGAGTGGGTCATGATGCTCACCTGGAATGATTACAACGAATCGTACATCATCCCCGTCGACGACCTGCACAAATACCGCAACGGCACGGGCGACGCGCCCTACGGCTGGTACAAATCCATGGCCGGGCTCGATGAGCTCAACCGCTACTACATCCAGTGGTACAAGACCGGGGTGCAACCCACGATCACGGACGACACGCTTTTCTTTTCCTATCGGACAAGCAGCCAGAAGCTCGTGCCCTCCGCCGACACGCGCCCGCCGGTGAAGATCGGCAACGCCCCCATCAAGGACGAGATTTACCTCACGACCGCCCTCACCGCTCCGGCCCAGGTCGAGGTGATCTCCGGGCAGGAGCGCAAGCGCATCGATGTCCCGGCAGGCATCCATCATCTGGAGGTTCCCTTCCAGGCGGGCAGGCAATACTTCGCCCTCTGGCGCGACGACAAACAGATCGCCAGCGGGGAAGGAACCCCGGTGAACTCCGCCATCCCGTTCTACGACTACTGGCCCACCACCGGCTACATCCGGGCCAGATAGGAGAGAACTCACCAGTGCATCTGCAAATACGGGTCGTCGCTTCTCTTGTATTCGCCGATGTATGGGCCCGCATCCTCTTCCAGCGGGCGAATCACAATCGGCCCTCGCAGCCAGGTCTTCCAGTCCTTGCTGTCCGCATTGCGGTTCCACGCCCGGATGGCCAGCACGTTTTCTCCTGCGGCCAGCAGCCCTCCCGGGATGGGATAGACTCGATGAACTGAGTAAGCCTGGTCGGGACTGGTGTTTTTGTCGGAGGTTTCGCCGATCTTCACGCCATTGAGCCAGACCTCATCGTAGTCATCCACAGTTCCCAGATCCACGGCCAGGCCGGAGTCCACAAGGTCCGGAGGCATCTTGAAAGAAGCCCGGACCAGGGCCTTGCCATAGGGAGTCCTCTTGCTCGTCGGGTCAAAGATCGCCCACTGGGCATCGTTGTACCCCGGCCGGGTCCACGCCGTGTCTGCGGTGTCCCCAGCTTCGCGGATTTTGAACACTCCTTCGTCAGCAACCGGTATTTTTTTCGCCTGCCGCCCGAGAGTCTGGAAGAGGGAATTCACGGGATTGGAAAGATCTGCGCCCAGGTTGCCAAGGATCTGAGCAAGAGCCCGGTATTGATGTCTCATGGTCAGACGCAGGTAGGGCTGTTTCTCGACATCGAGCTTGCGGGGATCGAACCCCAGCAGCACCCAGCGCCCCTTTCCGTCGGGGATTTCCGCGATATTGCCCCCGCCATCAAAGATGATCTGCTCCAGCGCCTGGCGATAGTGAAAATCATTCTGGCCCAGCCCTGCCAGCAGTCTGCCCCCCGGCAGTTGTTTCCAAGGAATCAGGCTTACACGCTCGATCGTCGTCTTCAACCCCGGGAAGTATGCCCGATAGGTTCCCTCCGCCTGCGGAAGCACAACAGCCGTGCCTCCCGCTCGTATCCAGGCGGCCAGAGCAGACGGATCAGCAGGCAGGGTGCCAACCAATGAGATCGCGCCGGGAGCGCCCTTATTCGCAGGATCGGACGGCGATCCGCCCAGATCGCGGATCATTTTCTCGACCGAGACGTCGCCGATCGCATGCAAGCTGGCTCTCCTGGTGACGACAGGCTCAGCCAGAAGGTAATCCAGAATGTTCGCCGCCACTCTCGTCGCGGCAGGGTCAATACCAGCGCCATCCGTGAGGGACAACTGACTGAAGAGCACCGGATGGCCTTTCCAGACGGTTTCCAGCAAGGGGGTTTCACGAAGATCGAATCCACTCTGGAGATGGGGCGTAAAATTTCCCCGGGTCGGCGTCTCGATGGTGACGGACGCCACCGCGCCGCGATATCCGGTATGGAAATTATACCCGTCTTTCAGCGGCGCCGCCCCTGGTGGCAGCAGAGTCGCCGCCACCCGCCAATCCGCAAACTCTTTATCGGTCATGCCCTGGGAGAGGGCCGAGGGCATGGGCAGGGTAAAGGCCTGCCGCGTCCGGGTCGGAAAGGCGCGCAGGCCCAGTTTCTCCAGGACCTTGTCGGTTTGCTCCAGGATCAGGATGGGAGTTCCCGGCGGCAGGGCAGCGAGCCAGGCTGAACCACCCGCTCGCTCAAGGGCGTGACGGCCGATGACCAGCAAATCGCAGGGAGGAATCTTGTCGAGGCTGGCGACAGGGAGAGTCGATACCCCCATCCGCTCAAACATGGAGCGCGATTCCCCAGCCGGATCGAAGAGCGCCACTTTTGCGCTGGCGATTCGTTGCGGGAGCACGAAGCGAGAGTAAACCTGGAAGGCAAATCGATCGCGTGCGACCACGTCGTTACCGGTCTTGCGCCGCACCGCCATCTCGATCTCGCCATCGAGGCGAGGTTCCGTCGTCACGGGCGCATCGAACTCGAAGGGTTTCAAGGCGATTTCCCCCGGTGGCAGATTCATCTCCATCTCTCCGGAGCCGATTTCGCGGCCTCCCGCCATCGCCTTCCATGTCACAACAAACTCCGCGGGGACAAAACCGTCCCAGACGAGAGCCAGTTGCTTGCGCACCTTTTCACCGCTCCAGAAGACGTGATCCTTCGCCGTGAAAGCGGGGCTGGCTCCGGCGATGTAGGCCAGAAGCGGCGAGTTATTTTCCGCCAGCACGTCGCCCAAGGGCGAGAGAATGGCAGGCTTCCTGCCGACAGGCTGCTCCGGATAGGAGATCATGGTCTCGAAAGGCCAGTAACCCTGCCAGGTCCAGCGATCCTGTTTCGCCCCGGTGGTTTTAAGATTGGCGGAGGGATCTGCCACGACGGTGCCGTCCCCCTTCTTCAGCTCATCGATCTTTATATAATTGGTCGCAGGGCCGAAGGGCTCGAGCCCCATGGAGACACCGTAAGTGCGCCAGGCGCGATAGATCGCCCGGTTCCTCGCAGCCCAGATCCGCTGCACGTTGTCGATGGATTCCTCGACGGCTCTCTTTCCCGAGTCATGCGGGGGGTTGCGGATGTCTTTGGCAAAATTCTTTGTCTTTGGGTCATATGTTCTCGCGATATATTCCAGATAGGATGCGGGCTCGTGAAAATAGGAGGAATCTCCGGTTTCCGCGGCGACGTACTCGGTCACCCACGGCTCCAGGTCGCCTCCGGCGGGAGCGTGATTCACAAAGCTGCCGGGATAGGGAAGACCATGTTCCGTCGAGCCCATGGGCATGACTCCCTTTTCCGCCCATTGTGCGGGCCATTCCTCCCACTCCTGGGTGGGAGTCCAGTTGAAGTAGTCAAAAGTTCCCCATCCGTCGCCCTGGCCAGCATCCAGGTGAGACAGGAAGGGCCGGGTAGAGTCTGCTTGCTTGATCGCCCGCACGAATCGCCGGCTGGCCTCCAGACTCTTGAGATCCTTCCTCCTCACCTCGTCGCCCGGGATGTAGGCGTCCAGCAGGCCGGGCTGGTCTAGGGGCTTCTGTCCCCAGATATCTGGGTGCATGCCGAACGGGTTGCCCGCGATGGAGGGCGAATACCCGAATCCCGACCACGCAATGACGCTGGGGTGGTTAAATGCCTGCTGGATCTGGTTTTTCTCAACGTAACGAACCAGCCTGTCCATTTCCGAATCCGGAATCGTCTCGTCCCCCCACTGGCCTCCGGAGACCAGATTGTAGGGTGTGTAGGATATGAGCAACATCCCCATCTCGTCAGCCGTGGCGTAGAGATCCTCCGCCGACATCCGGCTGGTCCCTTCATCGCTGTTTCCCGCCGCGACGCGCAAGACACAGTTGAACCCCATGTCCTTGAAAAAGCTGAACATCCTGCGGAGCGCGTGCTTGTCGACATTTCCGAGGAGCGGCGTCAGCCGCGGCCTGAGCCGGAGGGGATGCCCGTTGAGGAAGATATCCTTCCCCTCGACCCAGATTTCACGAAAGCCAAAGGTAACCGGCAGGGACTCATCGACGATGGAGCCATCGGCTCCCTTGACCTGAAGGACGCCGCGATACAGCCACGGGTCGTCGGGATTCCAGAGGCGCGGGTCCTCCCATGGGATTTTCCAGGAAAGCCAGCCATCTTCCTCCTGCACGTTTTCGAGCTTTTTCTCCAGCACGATCCCGCCGGACGGATCAGTCACGGTAAACTTGTAGTCCAGCCCTGCGCCGGACGGCTGAGCCGGGACTCGGACCTCCAATGTCTTGTGGCGGACCGATGGCAAAAGGCGGATCTGCTCCGCCAGCTGCCGCTCCGGCTCAACGGTGAGATAGATATCGTGGAATCCCTTGCTCCAGTTGCCGCCAAAGGTGACGGGCTCGCGCTTGCGCACGAAGTCCTCGCGGTAGGCGAAGCGCGGATCGGCCGGTTTCACACCCAGTGCATAAATGGCAAGCTGGCCCTTTTCGCCCGGCTTGGCCACATCAGTAAGGTCGATGCGGCCTCCCAGCTGGTTCTCCAGCACCCCCACCGGCTTCCCGTTCCAATAAACCCGGATCGCGTATCCCCACATCCCTCCCACGTCGAGGAATACTCTTTGCGCCGGAGGAGTTCCCGTCGCAGGAGCCAGAGAGCTCTTCCCAAATCCGAACAAGCGCGACAGCCAGTTTCCGGTTGATTCCTTCGGCGAGGGCTGCGACACGCTCCCCGCTTGACCAAGGACCGGCACCTGCACCTCGCGTACATACCAGATCGGGTCTGCCGTCCGGTAGATATCCCTGCCACTCCAGGTTACCTTATCCAGCCCGTAGATCGAATACATCTGCGGATTGAAGTACCCCGGCACTTTGAAAAACGCCCAATCCCCGGTACTGGGAGCTCCGTCGGCTGGCTGTATGGCCCACAGGCCGTTGAGGCACAGGCGGAGCCGGGTCGCGGACGAGTCTGTCTGCGCGCCCGTGTTGGTCCAGTCGGGGGTCAGGGTGACGCCATTGGCGCTGACTGGCAGAAGCCTGATTTCCTCGACCGGAATCTTTTCCGGAGCCTGTTGTAGTGCCTCTTCCACGGTCTGACTCGTCCGGACGAGCTTGATCGAGCGAAACTCAGCCTGAGCCGGAGACGAGGCTCCCAGCCCGAAACGCAGCCCGAAAGAGACCGTGCCCGGAGGCAAGGTGAAACTCGACTCGAACGTCTTCCACTTTTCCACGGCCGGTTTCGCCACGTTGGGCCATTTTTTGCTAGCCCTGGCGATGGTCTGGAGTTGCGTAAAGCCCAGCCATTTCCGCGCAGCCCCCACGTAACCGGCGCCGACATAGATATTGTACTCCTCGCCAGGGCCAAAGCCTCTGGCTTCCCAGGTCAAACGGTAGGAATCCCCGGCGCTTCCCGGAAACTCCTGCGTCCACCACGCATGGACCTCGCCCGGAGAGCGCAGATAGAGGAATCTCCTCCCATCCGCCTCTCCCACGCCCCAGTCCAGGGAGCTGCTTTTTGGCAGATTCACCTGCCACTCCGCCGGCATGTTTTCCCTGAGGTCTGTAAAATCGGGATTCCGGACAATATTCTCCGCTTCCCTGGCAACAGACAGGGTGCATGACGCAATGAGCGCGAGAAGGGGAAGGATGCAGACTTTCAAAACTGAAAATTCGGAGGGCTAACGATTCGATGATTTTCCACCCGGCTCCCAGCGACCCTGGTGAAAGAATCTGAGCGTGGCAGCGCCACGGCATTGTGCTGCGCGCGACGCGGTTCGGTGTGTTTGGCGACTATTTCACCTTCTCCATCTGGATATTTCGAAACCAGGCTTCGCCTCCCCCCTTTCCACCGAGCCCCAGCCGAAGGCGCACACGGGAAAAGCCGTCGGGAACGACGAAATGGCTGTCAAAGACCCGCCATTGATCATTGGTTATTTGTTTGGGTGAAATCGCCTGGGTGTCGGAAATGGTAATCAGCATTTTGTGATCGACCTCCTTGCCCGTGTCGTCAAGGAAAGCCACGAGGACATAACAGCGGTGATCACTGCCTGGGCTCCGCGCCTCCACGGTGATGGCATAATCAGCGCCGGGCTCGACCGCGACATCCTGCGACCACCAGCAATGGCTTCCCGGGCCGGCTTCCATCCTGATCATCAGCGCACCCATGTCATCGACGGTTTCAAACCTGCCGTCGACGAATTCTTTATTGTCCCTGCCGGGGTAGAACACCCAGCCTGAGTCGCCTTCCTTCAAGGAGCCGTTTTCCAACAGATTTCCCTCTGCCTGCCCGCGTGCAAGCGAGAGACCAGTCAGAGCCAGAGCCACAAGGATACCTTTCATCTTACGTTCGTTTCTTTCTTTAGCTTAAGTACGCGCCCGTGAATCCCGCGGGCATTCGTGCTAGGGATTGAGTCCTCCGGTCCAGAAAACATTGGTCTGGTCCGTGGGTATCTGCTTCCTGGTCAATGCCTCCACATGACCATCCAGGAAGCCAAAGTTCTGGGCGTTGCCGTGCAGATAGGTGAAGTAATCCGCATCTGTCCGGGTGTAGGAGAAATAGGCAAACACGAATGCCGTGAGGTCGGTGACAAGAGGCACCTTCGACGGCTGCGCGACACGCGCCAGGCGAACCGCCGCCACTCCCTTGGAGCCATCCGTACTCACGGCGCTATTCAGGCCGTACGAGACATAGTATCCCGAGCCTCCAGCTCTCTGCTCGCTCCGGAACCCCTTTTCCTTCATCAAGGGACAGAGGACGGCATTTTTTGCCAGGAACTGGCCTTCCGGCCTCACATAGTCTTGCAGGTAGGGCTGCAGCCGCCACGTCCAGTAGGTGCCTCCGCTGGGGCCGGTTCTTGACTGAATGATCTCTCCGCCGTTGTCATTCGCATAGGCCAATACAGCCTCGGTTATCCGTTTCATGTTGTTGACACAGACCGCCGTGGATGCCGAGGCTCGCGTATTCCGCAAGCCCGCGAGGACAAGTGACGCGAGGACGCCAGCAATGGTGATCACGACCAGCAGCTCCATCAAAGTGAAGGCTCGGGTGCCGGCATGAAATCCAGGGTTGGGGATGCGCATGGAGATGGCAGAGAGGGGGGGGGGAACTACCTTCTGATCTCAGCAAACCACACGACGGCGGCGAAGAACAAGCACCGTCGTCACGCCGAGAAGCGAGAGAACCAGGGCCGAGGGCTCGGGGACAGCCGTCACCATGAGATCCACCCCCCCGGCACCGTCGTAGGAAAAGGTCCCCGTCCATCCCGCATTGGCGATGGTCCAGCTGCCGATGCCGGACAAGCCCGCTTCCGTTCCAGCAAGGCCGCTGATGATATTGTCATACACTCCCACCGTCGCGCCAAGGTCGAGGAAACTGAACGCCTGGTCGCTGTCGAAAACCCATGCGCCCCCGGTGCGGGAGAGGCTGGAATGCGCTCCGGAGGCGCCCAGGACCAGTTGGATCTTCGATGTATCCTGAAGGGTCAGATTGCCGGCCATGGTCAATGCTCCCGACGCTGCCGCGCCATCGCCTCCGCGCAGAATCGCCGAACCCGCCACCACCGTGGCGCCATTGACCGTACCGGTGCCGCCGAAGACTGCGTTGGCAGCCACCGCGACCGCGGAATTGCCAATCGAACCACTGACCAGAAGGGTGCCCGCATTCACCTGGGTGGTGCCGGTATAGGTATTGGCGCCTCCCAGGACCCAGGCTCCCGTCCCGTTCTTCGCGACGCCGACCACGCCCGCGCCGTTGTTACCGAGCGAAGGATTCATCACGTTGACCCCCGTGTTGCTGGCGGTCAGGACCAGATTGGCCGCCGAACCAGCAGAGGCAAAAACGATCGATCCGCTGTTCGTGAAGGAAACCGTCCCCGTCCCCGCCGCGTTGATCCCCGTATTGCCCTGCATGGTAAACAGCCTGTCGGTGGAGGAGTTTGAGGAGCCGATATACTTGAGCGATCCGCTCAGATCTCCGCGAATGACAAGATTTGCCGCGGCGTTGGAGGAGGCGCCGATGCTGCTGTTCGTCCCGCCGTTGGCCAGGCTGGCGACTTCCAGCGTGCCACGGACGATCTGCGTGGCTCCGGTATAGCTGTTATTGGTCCCCGACAATCTGACGACTCCGGTATCCCCGGCTTGTCCGGCCCGGAGGTCGTTCGTCGTGCCGGTGATCTGGCCGGAGATCTCCAGCACGTTGCCCGATGCCGCGCCCAGATCCAGGAAGCGGTTGCTCTTATTGACCGTTCCCGAGAGAGTCAGGGTGCTGCCGCCGGACGCAAGGTTTCTGATGCCGCCGTTGTAGGACATGGTGATGTTGCGGTTTGAACTCTGGCTGGTGCTGCCGTTGAAGATCAGGACGCCGCTGTTCGTGATTGTTCCATTGGCCACGGTGGTCGCGGCGCCCAACGCGGAGGGGCCGCCGCCGACATTGCTGATGGAGGTAAAATAGAGGTTCCCGGCATTGTCGATCGGAGCGTCGAAATCATTGCCATCATTGGTCAGGTAAATATTCGGGTTGGCCGTGACGTAGGTGATGGCGATCTTTCCCGAGCCCGTTGCCGTGCCGCTGATCTTGCCATTGATCACCAGGTTGGAGCTCCCTCCGCCTCCCGCCGCGACATACGCGATATTCCGAGCGACGCTGAAGCTGCCGTAGTTGATCGTCACGTCGCTGCCGATGGTCACGGCAGAAGTTCCCGCCGCCCGGGACAGCAGGATATCTCCCGCCAGGTTGATCACCTCACTTGCGCCGCTGCCGTTGCCGGTGAGGGTCAGGTTATTGGCCGTCGTCCAGTTGAAGTTCAAGCCGCTCACCGACGTGGAGGCAGAGGACAAGGCCAGCGTCGCATTCGTCGTGTTGTTAATAAACGAACCCGTGATGCTCCCGCCAGTCCAGTTGGCCGGATCATTGATATCCGTCCCGCTCCCGCCCGCACCTGATCCCGACCATTGAGCCTGGGCGGCGACGGGAAGAAATGCCAGGCACGCCAGCGCGAGAAGCACTGATCCTTTGGTTGAGCCGGAGCGAAGTTTCACAGCAAGGGATGCCGTGGAGTGAATTGATCTGAGTTTCATGACAGGAGGTGTTCTTGAGGTGAAATGCTGGTTAAGCGCGAGGGGGGGGTTCAAGTCTCACCGGAAGACTGCCAGACTCACTAAATACGTCAATTAATTTTTTTGATGTAATTGAAGTATTGAATAATCGGAACTTTGCGCTAAGAGGTATTCCATCATGGATGTTCAAAGCGCCGCCGAAGTGGAAGGATTGGGGGAAACCCACATCCTTTCCAACGTCGTGAGCAAAATATCCCGTGATGCCGCCGCCCGTGAAGCCATTCGCAACCTGGTAAGCGTCAAGCGTGCAGAATCCCCCGTTTTCCAGATCGCCTCGCGCATCCGGCAAATGATCCATGATGCCAAGCTGCAGCCCGGCACGAAACTGCCCACCAACCAGATGCTCTCGGCCGAGCTGCAGGTCGACGCCTCAGCCGTGCAGCGCGCGCTGGCCCAACTGGTGAAAGAAGGGCTGCTGGTTCGCACGCGGCGCGTAGGCACTTTCATCGCAGAACCGCCAAAAAAGAAACTGGAGCGCCTCGCCTTTTACTATCAGGCCGAGGAAGGCAAGTTCAACGAGTTTGGCCGCGCCTTGCTGGCGGAGATCACCGACCTCGGGCACAAACAGGGGTTTGCAGTCGAGGTCTTTGGAGATACCCGCAAACTCGCCCTGAGCGCGGAGCGCCCGCCGGATGACCTGAGCCGACACGCCCGCACGCGCTGGGTGCAGGGGCTCGTCGCTCCCGGCGTCCCGCCCGAGCGCGTCCGATGGATGGAGAGCATCCCGATTCCTTTCGCGACGCTCTCGTCAAACAGTTACCCTCACTCCCTGAACTGGGATCGCCGTGAGATGGCCAGAGCCGCCATCCGCCAGCTCGTCGCCCGCGGCTGCAAAAAAATCGGCGTCGTCACCTGCCTCCTGGCTCATGACCACCCCGATGCCGACTCGTATCAGCTCGGCCTCTGGCGCGGCCTCAAGGAAGCGCTGGAGGAGGCCGGGCTGGAAATCTGCCCCGAGCGGCTGATCGGCATCGATTCCCCGCAGACTGATCTCCAGCGGGATCACGCCTCGACCGGCTACGAGTTCTGCGACCATCTTTGGCGGAATCTGCCGCCGGACAAACGTCCCGACGGTTTGTTCATCTATCCCGACTCGATGGCGGTCGGCGCGATCCTCGCTCTTTCCATGCATAGCGTCCGGATCCCGGAGGACCTTCACATCGTGCTGCACACCAATGCGGAGTTCCCCGTCTTCTGTCCATTTCCGGCAGATCGCCTCGTCGTGCGCGTCAAGGACGCAGCAGCAGCTCTCGTCGGCCACATTCGCGATCAATTGGCGGGCAGGACGACACCCGACCGTACGCTGCCAGTCTATCTGGAACCGTACGGCTAGAATTCTCCCTTTCAGAAATGCTTATCAACACATTCCCCGGAGCTGCTCCTTCCGCTCTACACAAGCTGACTTTTCCCGTTCTCGATCTTCCCGGACAGAACGGCCGCAGACAGAAATATTTCACTGAGATCCGGCGTCGCCACAGGTCATATTTCCGTCCCTCCGGAGAATGGAAATGCCCCACGACCCCGCCCGAGACTCGCGAGTGGCTCTGGCAGGCCTTTGCCTGGCTGGAGGGCGACCCGGCCGATCAGGATTTTGCCAGCAGACTCATCACCGCCGCCCCCGAGATCATCAGCGGCCATAGTGGCAGCGGGGATCACGCCTACTGCATCTTCGCCTGCACCCATGCGCTGCACCTGCTCGTCCTGCATGGAGAAAAGCTGTCCTGTCCGGCGGGGGCGAGGCTCGCCTCCTGGGCGCGGCGGACGATCATGGACAACCCCGGCGGAGCCCGGGCTGATCTCCAGTTTCACGGATACAACGACAACATGCCTGCGAAGGCGACGCTCGGGCTTATCCTCGGCGGAGAATACTTTGAAAACCGCCGCGCCGTGGAACACGGGCTCTGGAATCTCCATCAGCTGCGACTGCTGCTCACCCGGCGCGGGGTGATCTCCGAGCACTGCAGCCCGACCTACTCCCCCCTGACGCTGACAAACCTCACTGAGATCGCCCGCTACTCGACCAATGCCGAAGCGCGAAGTCTGGCGGAGGACTGCTGCCACCATATCTGGGCCGAGCTGCTTGCTCACTATCACGCCCCAACGCGCTCGGTCGCCGGGCCCTATTCGCGAGCCTATGCCGTCGACTCGGCAGGACACATCAGCGCCCTCCACTTCATGCTATGGCAGGTTTTCGGAGACGATTTCGTGGCCAATCCCCTGGACGAATTGTTTTCGGAAGAGAGCAAGCTCATCCGGCATCATCGCGGGGACAGATTTTTCTTCGAGGGAGGATTCAGCTTTCTCGCAGCCTGCCAGCACCATCCCCCGGCCCGCCTGCTCGACTGGCTGCGCCTGCGCCGGTTCCCCTTCAACTTTTCCGCAACGACAGAACGCGGAGAGGGAGGGGCTAAGGGAGACTTCCATGCCGACAAGATCTCCATCCGCATGCACCAGACCGAGACTTTCGCTCTCGGGACGAGCAATGGCGACTGGACGCAACAGGCTGAACGCTGGCAACTCGTCTATCGCCGGACGGAAGATCAGGAAGACCATCTCCCCCGGTTTTCGGATCGCAGGCACCTGAGCATGCGGTATATCGTCAACGACGATCTGCCTGGCATCACCGCCCCCAGCCCTCGGGGGGAAGCCTCTGGCGAAGTCGACTTCACGCGGGAGATGGGCGGGTACCATACGCTCCAGCATGGCGCGACCTCGCTCGTTGCAGCGCATCCGATGCCGAGCCTTGCCGGTCGGCCGATTCATCGCATGGGACTGGCCATCCTCATCCCCGAGCACCTGGATCGCGTCGAGGAAATCACCTTTGAACACGGGCACGTCTGGGTGACGGACGGCCCCTTCCAGATGGCCATCAGGCCTCTCGGCGTCACGCACTGGGGAAACGCGACACCGGAATTTCGCGAAATCCGCTCGGGAGCCTGGCGGCTGCTTTTTTTCCCGAACTATGAAGGGCCTGAAAGAACCTTCACCCGGGAGGAACTGGATGGAACGACTAATGGCTTCGTCGCCGTCTGTTCGGGCCTGGATGAAACATCCGATTATGATTCGGAAAAAGGCCGGGAGGCATTCCGCCGGGCGGTCATCGAGTCCACACTGCGCGACACGATCTGGGTCAATCTGCGCACCATTTTCTGGGAAGGATTTGGCAATACAATAGAGATGTCGTACGGGCTGAGCTCCAAGCGCCTCCGCTTTGCGGCGGTCAATGGCATCGAGCCGGAGTCTTCCGTATGGCACGCGGACGGCCTGACCCGGCAGAGCCTGCCCTTCACATCCCGGTCGTCCCTGAAAAACCCGTATCCCTTTCCCTACGGCCCCGACGCCGATGGATGGGAGGTATTCCCCTCGGGGCAATCTACTTGAACTCGCCATGAGGCCTGCACTCTCGCTTCACGCTGGCTGGGCCGGCGCCTGATATATGGACAAGTCAAGAATACCGTTCGCAGTCATCGGCCTGAACTACGGCCGCTGGATCGTGGACTCCCTGCTCGATCGGGACCAGGCCGGAAGCCATTTCGCCATTGCAGGCGTATGCGATTCCGATTCCGGACGGGCCAGTTCAATGGCGCAAAAAGCCGGAGTTCCCGCGATGACGTTTGAGGAAATACTGGCAGACCCGGGGATCCCTGCGGTCGGCCTGTTTACCGGCCCGGCTGGGCGGGCGGGCCTGATCCGCCAGCTGATCCGGGCGGGCAAGCACGTCATGACGACCAAGCCCTTCGAGCGGGACATCCAGGCCGCCAAAGACATCCTGAGGGAAGCCCGCGAGCTCGGCTGCGCGGTGCATCTGAACTCGCCGGAGCCGATCACGCCGCCGGACCTAGTCGTGATCGACGCCTGGCGCAAAACCCATGATCTGGGCCGCCCCATCGGATGCAGAGCCGACACCTATGCCAGCTACTTTGAGGATGCCGATGGGACCTGGTATGACGATCCCGCCAGCTGTCCTGTCGCCCCGGTTTTTCGCATTGGAATTTATCTTATAAACGATCTGATCCGCATCCTTGGGGAAGCCGAGGCTGTGCAGGTAATGACCTCGCGTATCCGGACCGGACGCCCGACGCCGGATAACGCGCAGATCGGCATCCTGTTCCGCAGCGGCGCCATCGCCAGCGTCTTCGCCTCGCTCTGCATCGACGACGGCCAGAGGTGGAGCGATACGCTGACCCTCAATTTCGAACGCGGAACCATCTATAGAAATGTGGGGCCGCTGGTATTTGGCGGCGCGGAGTCCGCCACGCGCCTATCCCTGCTGACGCAAAAAGACGGGACACCCGTGACCGAGGAAATCCGCTGCCCGAAGCGAAGCGGGCAATACCAGTGGGAGGCTTTTCATCGGGCGATCAACGGGGAGGAGATTCACACTCCCGCCGATACCGTCTTGTCCGCGCTCCAGGTCGTCGCCGCAATGGCGCGCGCAGAAAGTTCAGGACAGCGCGAACCGGTCGACGGTTCCCAGGGTGAAAGCTCCTCCATGAGCAGCCTGTGAAAACTCCGGGCCAGCGCCCCGCCCTGCTCGGATCTCTCCGCAAACCCGCTCCGGCTCGAAGGCCGGATCACCGCATCGCGGCCTTCCGCACGAGGCGGCGGCGGAGCACGAGGAGACCGGTGAAGCTGGCGGCGATGGCGAGGGAGAGGGAGGGTTCCGGCACGGCGGTGGTCTTCAGCTCCTTCAGGGTGATGCTCAGGCTGGAGCCGGTGCCTGCGGTGAAGAGGGCGACGCGCACGACATTTCCATTGAAGGCGGGCACCGGAGCGTAGCGGCTCAAGACCACGCTGGTCTGCGCGCCCAAGGCAAACGAGCTCCAGGAGCCGTCGAAGTAAACAGCATTGTCGTCGGTGTCGAGGAGCGCGATCTGGAAGGCTGATCCCGGATTGGACCCGGAAAGCGTGCCGGTGAGCGTGAGCTCAATCGTCGAGGCCGGGATCACCACGGTCGAGACGATGCCGGAGAGCTCGGAGCCGAAGTCCGTGCCCGAGATATGCAGCGAGGACTGGGTCTGCGTATCGGTGAAGTCGCTGTAGGTGATGGTGAACTGATCCGAACCAAAGTCGGTCAGGACCTGCGCGGCGAGGGGCGAAAGGGAGAGGGCGAGGAAGGCAAGGGGCAGGGCCAGAGATTTCATCGGAAGGGAAGCAGGGAGGGATTAGCGGAAGTTCTGAATGAGCGGGGTCGTGCCGGGCGCGGAACCCGGGCGGGAGATCAGCATCCCTCCCCCGGCCGGAATCGCGGCCGAGTCGGCGAGCGTATTGAGGCTCACCGCGCGCCAATGGGTGCCGTCGAAGTAGTATTTCTTCCAGGTGTTGGCGCTCCAGAGCATGACGGTATCGGCGGCGGCGGGGCTGGCGCCGGATGCCCAGCCCGGCAGGGTTTCCAGACCGGCGGCGGCGAGCGTCTGCCCGGTCAGCGAGGTGGAGGACAGCGGGGTGATCCCCGAGTTTGCGATGTCGGCGACCCGGCGGGTGCGCGACGACCGGCCCTGGAGGGAAAGGGTGACGGGAGAGGCCGCGAGGCGGGAGAAGAGCACCGCCGTCGAGGGCGGGATCGGGATGTTGCCGGCTGCCGTCTCCAGGCTGGCCTGCCGCCAGGAGCCGCTCGTGGTGTTGAAGTAGTATTTCTTCCAGGTGTTCCCGGAGAAGATCTGTACCTGGTCCGCCTCGCTGGCCGAGACGCCGCCGAGGATTCCCGTCGTGGCCGGGGCGCCAAAGGCCGAGGCGATGGTGGGGCACGCCAGCAGCTCATAGGCATCGCCGGCGGCCACCCCGAGCGCGACGAGGTTGGCGGATTGAGCGGGGTCCAGGGTCGCGGTCGTGGCGGTATTGGCTGTCGCGGTGGAGAGCAGGAAGGCGCGGCCGAGTGCAGCGCCGCTGGTGAACTGCACGAGGCAGGGCGAGGCGGGGTTGGAAAGCTGTCCGGCGGTCCACCCGGCGCTGGCATTGGTGAAGGCCGTGGCGGTGACGCCGGTGACCACGCCGCTCAACTGCCCGGACGCGGTCGGCGCGCCGGGCAGCGGCAGCGAGAGAAAGGTATTGGCGCGGGCGGTCCCGGTGCCGGCGGCGAGGGTCGTCGCCTGGCTCTGCGGCGAGCCAGGGCCACTGGCTTCACTGACCGCGAGGGTGAAGGCCTGGGGGACGCTGCCTGCGGAATTCGTCGCCGTGATGGTGAAGGAGGCAGGGCCCGAGGAAGACGCCGTGCCGGAGAGGAGCCCCGTCGCGGCGTCGAGGCTCAGCCATGACGGCAACCCGGAGGCGGCATAGGTCGGGGCCGGATGCCCGGCGGCCGCCACCTGGAAGGCGAAGACATCGCCCCGGGCGCAGGAGGCACTCGACGCGCTGGCAAACGAGGGCGCGGACGAGGCCAGATACGGCTGCAGGATCGGGATGAGGTAATTCGTGATCTGGGTGTGCCCGAGCGGGCTCGGGTGAATGCCGTCCGACAGGATTTCCACCGTCCATCCGGTGGTGTCGATGAAGTGCACCTTGTTGTCGCCGCCGGTGATCACGGCCTGGGCGGCATTTGCGATGGCCGCATTCACATTGGCGTAGGGAATGCTCACGGGGCGCATCACGAAGATCTGCGCGTCGGGATGATACGTGCGCAGCTTTTTGAGGAAGTTGACGTAGGCGGTTTGGAAATTCGCGACGAGGCCGGGAGAGCCGGTGATCTGCGCGGCGTCGTTCGTGCCGAGGTTGACGACGAGGACGCTCGGCTGGTAGGGCGACTGGCTGAAGTTCCACAACCCCGCCGTGCCGGAGCCGTAGGTCGCCATGGCGATGTTGAAATACGCTTCCTGCATGCCGATGTTGGCGGGGGTCGTCGTCACGTAGCCATATCCGGTCTGGAGGGCGATGCCCGGCCAGCAGATGCGGCTGCTCTCGACGCCGAGGGTGCGGGGAACCAGCCACGAGTAGCCATCGTTCCAGGCGGTGATCGAGTCGCCGATGAACTCGATCTCGTTGGCGTTCGTCACGGGATCGACCAACGTTCCCGAGGCCTCGAGATGGAGCGCATCGTAGCGGATGATGTCGGGGTACGTGGCAGCGGCGACCGTGACGGTATGCACCCCGGCCGGCGCGAGGTCGCGGGCGATCTCGGTGTATCCGTTGGCTCCGCTGTAGCGGGTCGTCGCGCCGTCGACGGTCACGTCCAGATTGGTCGCCGCCGTCAGGTGAATGGCGGCATAGGAGCCGGTGAAGCTGAACTTGAAATAGGGCCGCACGTAGTCGCTCACCATGCCCGGGGAAGCCGCGCTCCAGCGGCCGACGTACTGGATCTTTGAGCTGGAGGGAGCGATGGTCTGCACCTGGCGGAGCAGCGTCGTGCGGGCGGCCAGGACGGTGCTGCGATCACTGCCATAGACGGTGAGATCGGCGCTCAGTTCCGCCGGGGACAGGCCGTCGAGGGGAGCCCGGAGCTCGGCAGCGGCGAAGCTCAGCCCCGAGGCGCCCATGGCGGGGATGTTCACGGGTTTCGTCACGGTGCTTTTCAGGAGGCCCTGCTGCCGGATATTCAGGACCACGAATCCGCTGAGCGCCGAGTCGACCAGGGAGTTTTGGATGACCGCCTCCGCCGACAGCGTCGTGGCGGACGCGTCGAGAGCGGTGACGGTGTTGCCAGCGGAATCAATCGCCGACGTGCTGGGCGAGAAAAGCACGCCTGCCGGGATTTTCCCCACCGCAATGTTGTCGATGTAAAAGGGAGAGGCGTAGCTCGCCGAGGAGGGTGCGGTCAGGATGATGGCGACGCGGCTCGCGTTGGGCTGGACGGTGTTGCGGGCGGACGAGACGGGATGGATGGGGATCTGGTTCCAGGCGCCCTTGACGAGGCTGGCCGCGGGAAAGGAGCTGGAATCCGAAACAATGATGTCGCCCGCGGCGGGATCATAAGATGAGAACGAGATGGTCGGGAACCCCTTGGTGACATCGGCGGAGGCCGGAACGTAGAGCCAGTAGTACCCGCCGACCTTGTCGCCGATACGCGGCAGGTTGTCGTCGGCCGAGGAGGAAAGCGACGCAGGATTCCAGCCAAACCCCGCCGCGCCGACAGCAGCCATGTTGTACCCGCTCTGCGCCGCTCCCGGGGTCGTGGCCGCCGGGTTGGTGATGAATTGCAGCGTGGCGGCGGCTCCCGCGCCCCAGTATTGATTGCCGACCGAGGCGTTGCCGACTTCAAAGTCGCCGTTGAACGTCGAGCCGGAGTAGGCGTGAAACACCGGGAGGTTTCCCGCGCTGACGAGGCCGGGCGTTTCCGCCGGCTCCTGGGTCTTGCGGCCAAAGGTGACGGCATTGACGTAGCAGTTCACCCCGCCGCTGGAGAGGATGTTAAAGCCCGGAGTCAGCCCCGCCACCCAGGTCGAAGATGAAGGCGTGAGCGGAATCTCGATCCAGGTCTGCAGCGGCAGCGAGGACAGGTCGACCGCCGAGGTGTGGCAAAAAACGCTCTCGGTGTTGCCGGAGTCATACCCCGTCATGCGGACATCGACCGATGCGCCCTGGGTGGGCGACGAGAGGAGGTAGATCCAGAAGGACCCGCCGACGGAATCCCCGGCGGCAGGCAATACGGACCCATTGTAGCGTCCGCCCCATACCGAGACATAGGACGAGCCATCCATGTGCAGGACATTCGGGCCGCCTCCCGCATGGCCGCCAGTCGGGTCGGCGGGGAAGGAAACCGCCGTGCCATTGGCGGAGAAGGACCCGATGTTCACCGGGCCCGGCAGGAAGGACAGGTTTCCCCAGCAATCATACGGCGTGATGCCGGATGCCGCCCCGGCACGGGCGACGCCGGAAAGCATCAAACAAAGAACCAGAAGGAAAAGCGAGCCGACGGGCAGCCTCGAATTCCGGACAGCGTGGCGGGAAGGGGGGAGGGCGCTCATGAGAAGACGCCCGCTATTTCAGAACCTTTCCGGCCTACGGGTCAAAGGAAAGCCACCCTCAAGAGATACAAACTGTATCTATACAGTTGCGACTGCGAGCCCGGCGCGGCCGGGGTGCCACGGCCCTTCAGAGGGACGCGGAGCGCCGGGCCGGGGAAGGCCGCGTGCGCCGCCGCGGCGGCGGGCCGACGCTCTCCCTCCAGTTGGCCCGGTAGGAGATGACCTGAGAGAGGAGCGGACTGCGGTCGCCGCTCCATCGCCGCCCGATGATGTCGATGGCGGCGGCGGCGAGTTCCTCATCATGGAGGGCGGCATCGGAGGTCGGCGGGATGCAATAGATCGCGCGCGGGTCGCTCCCGATGCTGCACAAGCTCAGATCGCGGGGGATAGAATATCCCGCCTCCCGGAAAACCACCGGGGCGGGCACAGAGCCTGCGGTGCTGCCCGCGATGAGCGCGGTAAAGGGCAGCGGCGCGCGGCCCAGCCGCCCCAGGTAGCGCCGGAGGAATCGCTCGGTATTCTTCACGCCGTCCTGGCCGTATTGGGTCCGGACATTGAGAACGGTGAAGTCCTCCAGTCCGTTGCTCCGGCAGATCTCGGCGAAATACTCCAGGCGGCGCCGCACCTCGTCGAAGGGCGGTTCGCAATCCAGATAGGCAATCCTCCGATGCCCGCGTTCCTTCAGCCCGAGGACGAACTCGCGGAGCGCGGGCTTGTCGTCTCCGGTGACGAAATCGAGATGATCCTCGCTGGTGTCGCGCCCCATCACCACGACAGGGACGCCCCTCCCCGTCAGACGCTGCAGGAGCGGGGCGTGAAAGGTGATCAGCTCCGGCGGGATGACAAAGGCGCCGGCCGGGGCCTCCTCGGAAAAGACATCCACCTTGAGCGCATCGAACCGATCCACGATCAACTGCCATCCCCGGGCCTGGCAGGCCCGGCCGAGAGCGTCCTCCTTGAGATCAAAATGAGCGTTCTGGTTCCCCGGGCGGCAGAAACAAATGACGGGGTTGGCATCCGGCTTGCGGACATAGACTCCGCTCCCGGGTCGCCGGTCGATGATGCCGTCATTTTCCAGCAGGGCGAGGGCGGATGTGACCGTGTGCTGGCAGATGCCAAACCGCCGCATCATCGCCCGTACGGAGGGGAGCCGGGCTCCGTCGGCTTTCGTCGACAGGCTCTCGCGGAGGAGGTTGGCGATCTCGGCGTACTTGGGCATGGGGAGGGAGGACGGCATAGATACGATCCGTATCATTTCACCTTCCCCAGGGTGGTGGCAATGGGTATCTTTTCATCCGCCCACCCCGGCGGCCGGGCTTAGTTGACGTGTCAGCGTTGCAGCCCATTGTCAACCGGGGGCGCGTTGTTAGCCTTGGGGAATGAACACCCTCCAGAGCCCCAACCTGGCAAACCCGTCGTTCCTCACCCCCGCCCACCGAACCCTGCGAACCCGCAGCGCTGCGCTACTGTGCGCATCATTGCTGACTGCCGGACCCGCCCTCCACGCCCAATCGGTCTGGACAGGGGGCAGCGGCGCCTGGGACAGCAATGGCAGCCCGGGATGGAATGGCACCGGCGTGCCCAACAGCATGGGAGCGAGCGTGAACAAGACGGACTCGACCAGCGCCACGATCACCCAGAACAACAGCTCCGGTGTCACCATCGGGAGCTTCACTCTCTCCGGCGGGGCCGGGACATTCGGCGTGACGTTGAGCAATGCCCTGACCTTCAACCAGGATGGAGGGGGCGCGGGAACAGCCGCGATCACAAATGCAGGCTCCAACGCAAGCTCCCGCGTGAACTTCGGGTCCGGCACCCTCACGCTGGCCGACGACATCCTCATCAGCAACACCGGCAGCTCGACGAATGCGAGCGGGTCCATCGCCATCTCCTCCACCATCGGGGGCGCGGGCAATGTCACCTTCAGCAACCTGAGCAACAGCGCCTCCGCCGGTCACATCACCCTCTCCGGGCCGAATACCTTCACCGGGACGGTCACGGTGCAGAAAGGCGCGGTGACATTTTCCAATGCCACCTCGCTGGGCAGCTCGGCCAATGCCGTATACCTGGGCAGCGCCGGAAACTCGGCCACGCTCGTCTCCAGCTCCAACTCGGTAACGCACGCGTACAATATCACCGTGGTCTCCACGGTGGGCACGAATGTCCTCGGCTCGATCAACACGTCCACCTCCGACACAACGTACTCCGGCACGCTAGCCCTCAACGGCAATGTCACCCTGGCCAGCAGCAAGACCGGCGTCGGTGCGGTGCGCTACACGGGAGCCATCTCGGGCGGCGGAAATGTCACGCTCTCCGGGACGGGCAGGACGCAATTCGGCGACGGCGCCGCCAGCGTGACCAACACGTATACGGGCAACACCGTGCTGAGCGAAACCAGCTCCTTCCTGCTGGCGGATAATGCGAAGATGACCTTCGTCATCGGCGCCAGCGGCCTGAACAACAAGATCTCGGGAACCGGCGGGCAGGCAGCCACGCTGAACGGTGACTTCGTCTTTGATCTCACCAACGCAGCCGCCAATGGCAGTTGGACGATCGTCGATCTGGGCACGGTCAACGGGACTTTTGGCTCCACCTTTTCGATCACAGGCTTCACGGAGGCGGCGAATGTGTGGACCTACGTGTCCGGCACGACGACGTACACCTTCACCGAGGCCACGGGCGTTCTCTCGGCGGTGCCGGAGCCATCCACGGCGGTGCTCTGGGGGTTGGGCCTCGCCTTTGTGCTCTTCGGCATTCGTCGGCGGATGCGTCATGCCTGAGCGGCACCTCGCCCCGCGCCCCGGCAGGCCCGGAAGGGGCGAAACATCCCTGACAAAATGCTCAATCTCGGCATCATCGGAGTCGGCGGCTACGGCTGGAACAACGTCCTCGGGTTTCTCGCTCTGCAGGCGGAGGGGCGGGTAAAAATCACCGCTCTCGCGGATGTCTCCACGCCGGCCCTGGAGGATTGCCGCGCCCGGCCGGAGCTGAGCGAGGCGCGCTGTTTCACGGACTACCGCGACCTGCTGGATGCGCCGGGGCTGGATGCTGTCCTGATCAATGTCCCCATCCCCTTTCACCGGGAGACAACCCTCGCGGCCCTCGAACGAGGGCTGGCTGTACTGCTGGAAAAGCCCGCCGTCCCGCTCCTCTCCCAGCTCGATGAACTGATCGACGCCGATCGCGAAGGCCGGGTGATGGTGGGCTTTCAGCATGTCTACTCGTCGCTCGCGGCGGCGGCGCGGGCGAGCATCCGGCGGGGCGAGCTGGGTCGGCTGAAATCCGCCTCGACCTGGGGGATCTGGCCGCGCCCGACATCCTACTACCACCGCGCCGGCTGGGCCGGGCAGCTCGAGTGGCGAGGGCTCGCCGTGCTCGACGGCCCATGCACCAATGCCTTTGCCCACTATATCAATCTCGCCCTCCACCTGTGCAGTTCCGAAGGGTGCAGCACTGGGCTGCCGGTGAGCGGGCGGGGCGAGGCCTATCGCGCCCGGCCCGACATCCCGAGCTACGACACGGGGTTTCTCCGCGCCCGGCTGGACGGGGATATTGCCTGCTCCTTTGCCTTCACCCACGCGGCGGCGAGGGAGCGCGGTGTGACGATCCGGCTGGCGGGCAGCCGGGGGGAGCTGCTTTTTGCCGACAATGGGAGGGAGCTGCGGCTGCCCGATGGCGGGGTGCTCCGAGGCGAAGACGGGCAGATGAGCCTGCGGCGGGCCTTCGTCGCCTTTGCCCGGGGCGACCGGGAGAGAAACCTCACACCGCTGGAGGCATCGCGGCCCTTTCTCAGCGCCACCCATCTCATGCTGGCGGCGTCGGGCGGCATTCACCAGATCCCGGCGGAGCACACCTGCAATGTGGCGCGCGAGAGCGGGGAGGACGAAGATGGCGACCTGGCGTGCGCGATCCCGGGGATCGAGAGGGATATGGCGCGATGCGTGGAGAATTTTCTCACACCCGGCGAGACCGGTCTGGCCTGGGCGGCCGACGCCGGGGAAATGATGGTTTCGGAAGGTCTGGAGGCGGAAATGCTGCACGGCCTGGGAACAGGAGCGAGGCATTCCGTCCCGGCGTAGCCTGCCGGGTCCGAGGCGCGCCCGGTCTTGGGGGACCGTGCGCGAGCGGATACCGGCGCGCTCCCGCCCGTTCCGTCGTGAACGGGCGGGAAGGGCTGCGCCATTTGTGCTTTATCCGGGGATTTCCTCCTGCGAGGTTGCTCGATAGCCCAGCCCCTCCCCGAACGTGAAAAGCAGCAAGAAGAAAGGCACGCCCGATCCTCCTCCGCCGCCGGAACCGCGCATCGTTCCCGGCCGGGTCTCGATCCGGGATCTCGCGGCCATCGCCTGCGTGAGCCGCACGACGGTCTCGCTCGCCCTGAGAGACAGCCACCGGGTCAGCGCGCCGGTGCGCAAGGAGATTCAAAAGCTGGCGGCGGAGCATAACTACCGCAGCAACCCGATGGTGACTGCGCTGATGCAGCAGGTGCGTTCAAAGCGGGCGATCAAGGACAGCGCGACGATCGCCTTTGTGACGTCGAGCCATACCCGCGAGGAGTGGAAGAAGTATTCCTTCAACCGCCAGATCTGGGAGGGAGCGCTGGCCGAGGCCACGCGGCTCGGCTTCCGGCTGGAGGAGTTCTGGGCGGGACCGGGGGCGCGGGACATTTCGGCGCTCGCGGGCATGCTGTACCATCGCGGGATCCGCGCGCTGTGCTTTGCCCCGATGGCGTGGCCCCACCCCAGCTTTGAGCTGCCTTGGGATCGGTTCGTGGCGATCGCCTGCACGGCGTCGACGGGCATCGCGGAGCTGCCGGTGGTGCGGAGCGACCATACCCACGGCATGCACTCGCTGCTCTCCCGGCTGCGCGGCCTGGAGGCGCAGTCGATCGGCGTGGCCATCTCGCTGGAGGATGACGAGCGCATCGCCCACGCGTGGTCGGCCGGAGCCCATACCTTTTGCCTCACCGCCCCGGAGACCGCAGTCCATCTGCTCCGCCTGAAGGACTACGGCGATTTCGAAAGTTTTGCCGGATGGTTCCAAAAGACGCGCCCTCAGGTCGTGGTCGGCCTGCAGTCGACCATCCCGGCCTTCCTCGAGCGCCTGGGCATGGGCGGAAAGATCGCCTATGCCTCGCTGGACGTGCTGACGGAGGAGCTGGACGAAATCGCGGGCGTCTTTCAGGACCCCTTTTATCTGGGGCAGCGCGGAGTGGAGTATGTCAGCAAGGCGATCTATGACCAGGTCTTCGGCCTGCCCGCGCACCCCGAGTCCATCGTGGTCCGGGGGCGCTTCGTCGAGGGGCGCTCGCTCGCGCCTTTGCGGAAAGCCCCGGCGCGCAGCAAAACGAAGACCGCCGCGCGCCGCTAATTCGCCGCCGGGCTGGCGGGAACCTTGCGGCACCAGGGATTGCGGAAGCGCAGCACGGCATTGCCTTGTCCCAGGACGCGCGCGCCGAGGACAAACTTCACGCTTTTAACCTCCCGGCCTTCGCCGACGAGGTTGGCCGGGGATTGCAGCGTCAGCACGAGCGGGCCGCCCGGGTCGATGGCGGAGATGGTGTCGCGCTTCTGGGTGCCGTCAAAATCATAGGCCACCGCGAAGGTCCCGTCGCTGAAGACGAGCGTGACCTCGGCCCGCACGTCGGCGAGGTTCACCGAGCCCGGGTCGATCTCCACCTGCACCCCGGCCTGGAATCCCTCCGCCTTTTCGGCCACCGGGATGATCTGGGACACACGCATGCCGCCGAGACCATTCTGGGCGGTGGTCTTGAGATCGACGACGAGCTCATTCGCGCCATCGGGGCGGGCGTTCACGGAGAAGGCGGACGAGGAGTTCGCATTGTCCCGGCCTCCGGTGAAGAGATCGGGCAGCACTCCGGTATTGCCATCTCCCAGCTTCCCGGTCGTGCCGGTGAAGCCCGGGTTGCCGAGGATGTTCCCGGCGAGGCCCGGGTAATCCGGGACGGAGGCCCCGAGGCCGTCGAGCAGCGCGGCGAGGGCGACGCCGACCTTGTACGCGCCGAGGGTCTGGAGATGAATGCCGTCGTAGAACCAGCCCGGCTGCAGGGTGATGGAGGGCGCTCGCTGGGTGGAGGCCAGCGCGGCGAGGTCGAAGAGCACCGCGCCTTTGGTGCGCGTGCAGTAGTCGGCGATGCGGGAGTTCAGGTCGTTGATGAAGGCGACGTGCGCGGGGAGGTAATGCTCGGAGCCGGGATCCGTGCAGACGATGGGGGTGATGCCCCGGGCGAGGGCCATGTCGGCGGCCTTGGCGATGTTGGCCATGGTGTGGTCCGCGCTGAAGCCGGGCGAGCGCACATCATTGACGCCCATCAGGATCACGAGGAACCGCGGGTTGGAAGCGAGGGCCGGGTCCAGCATGGTCGAGATGATCGTGTCCGACGTCGCGCCGGAGATGCCGAAGATGCCGGTGCAGGGGTACTTCTGCTGGTTCAACGCGTTGGCCCAGTTGAAATGGCAGAGCGTGGTGCGGTTCAGCCCGGCCTTGTCAAAGGCGATGATGGCGGTGCGGCTGTCGCCGAGCGGAGCCAGGGTGGCGGGAGCGTCCTTGGCCGGGGCGAGGCGGGCCAGGGCGAGAGCGAGGAGGGTGAGCAGGATGGGTCTCATGGTTGGGAAGGGGGCGGAGCCGGAGCCGCGATATCGAGCGAGGCGGAGGCGGTGTTGTTCAGTTCGTCGGATTCGATCAGGCGGTTCACGTCATCGACCTGGGCGGCGAGCGTGTGCCGTCCCGGCGCGGCGGTCCAGGTGGAGCGGCCCTGCGGCCCGTTGTTTGCACTCACCTCGGCCTTCCGGCCCGGCGCGAGCGGAGCTCGCAGGGCGTCGCTCCAGCACACGGTCTTTCCGTCGATGGAGAACTTCACCCCGATGGTGACGCCGTCCCCGGTCGGCGCGGAGCCGATGTTTTCCACGGTCGCGAGGAAGCGCACCTCCTCGCCGGGACGCGGATTTTCCGGAGCAGTCTTTACCTCGCGGATGACCAGATCGGGAAAGGCGTCGATGGTGGAGACCGAGATCCGGGCGGGATCGGAGACGCGGCCATCGCGGGACGCAGCGATGATCTCCAGCGGATAGGTGGTGGCAGGCAGGAGCCCGCCCAGCGTGAAGTGCAGCCGCCCGTCGGCGTCGGGCGCGGCCTGCCCGAGCTTGCGCCCATGCAGGTAGACCCACCAGGCATCCGGGCCGGGATAGGCCGGCCAGTCGAGCGAGAGCGCGGTGGGCTCGGCCCGGGCCGCGATGTCCCTGGCCGCCGGGAGCTCGCCGGGCGGCACCGGCGCGGCGGGCTGGATCGTGACGATGAGAACCTCATCGGGCACCTGGAGGTCGACGGTCGAAACATCCGAGAATCGCGCGGAGGGCGTGGCCTTCCCGCCCGGCGTCGCGACTGTCACCTCAGCGGCTTTTTGCGCGAGGACGAGTTGCACGGGTACGGCGGCATTTGCGATATCCGTCCGCGATTTCCGGTCAAAGCCCGGCACCTCGTTCCAGAGCAGGAGCAGGAAAGACCCGTCCGAGCGCTGAAGCAGCGTATGATGAACGGAGGGCAGCGCGCCGCGCAGGGAGAAGGCAAGTGCCCCGGCGCGGTACGGAGCCGGGCGCACCCACTGGCAGGCGGAGGCGTCCCAGCGGGACTCGCCCACGGAGGCGATGAGGTCGCGCAGGGCAAAGTAGGCGGGCTTGGGGCTGGCATCGGGCATGAGCAGGCCGAAGGCGGCCTCGGGGTCCTCCTGCTCCGCCTTGCGCGGACGGCCCGCGCCGAATTCGTACAAGACGGTCCAGCGGAAGCCCGCGTCGAAGTACGCGGCGAGGAGGCGCGGCAGGTACTTGCGCTGTGCCTCGTGCGAGACCCCGGCCTGCGTGCCCGCGATGACCTGGCTGCTGGCGAGGCAGGTGTGATAGCCCGTCTCGGTGGCTGCGAGCGGCGGCAGGGTCGCGCCGCGCCCGAGCAGGAGATACGGGTCGCGAAAGTCGAGGCTCTCCGACGGCATGGCCCCGGCGGGATAGCTATGGGTATTGGCGATGTCAAAGCTCCGGAGCGGAGCCAGCCGCGAACCGTCGCCCTTGTAGGCGGTGCTGGCGGCGATGACGGGGATGTCCTTCAGCGCGGCGTCACCCTTGACGGCGCGGTAGAGATCATCCTGGAACTCCCGAGGGCCCTCCGGCCAGCCGCGGCCGTGATAGGTCTTGCCGAGCTTCTTCCAGCCGCCGTTGACCTCGTTGGGGCCCTCGATGGCGGCGAGGAGATGGCGTTTCGCCTGCCACAGGGGAAGCTTTTGCTCCCAGGGCGTGGCCGGGTCGTCGTCGATGGCGATGACGCGGATGCCGTATTTTTCCCAAAGCTCGTCATGGCGAGGGGAAAGGTCGTCTCGGATCGTGCGCACACCGAGGCCGCCGAGGAGATCCCGCACCGCCTCCCAGCGCTCGGCATACATGGTGTCGCGGTAACTAAAATGCGTCGCCACCCCGATGGACTCGACGAAGCTGTCGGCGGGCCGGGCGGGCTCAGGAACAGGCAATGCCTCCCCTGCCCGCGCGGCCTGGGCCAGCAGGACGGCCGCCAGGGCGGCGCAGCGAAGTCCGCTCATGGCCGGCCTCCCGGTTTCACAGGTTCCGCGAGAATAACATTTTTCCACAAAGCCGGATCGACCGTCTCCCCCAGCCCGCCGGTCCAGGAGATGAACTGCTTGCTGTAGCCTGCGTCGTCGTCATTCGCGGCGACGTTCAGGCGGAAGACCTCGTCACCAGCGAGCCGCCGGTCGAGGGTGACGCGGTAGACAGTCGCGCCCGGCGTGCGCTCCACCGTGGCAGCGATGCCCCCGGCGGACAATCCCGAGGACTCCGGCACGACCGCGGCCTTCCCGCCGACGCGCCCGATGCGATACATCCCGACGGCGTCGCCATGGGCCAGGGCGAGCAGGAGGGAGTCGGACTCCGCGAGCCGCGCCGCCTCCGAGGCGGGGCGGTCCTCGCCGTCACGCACATGGACAAGGAGATACAAATGCCCGTCATCGCCGGCCAGCCAGCCCTCCGCCGAGAGGTCCTCCGGCCCCTGCCAGAACCTCGTGCTGTCAGGGAGCTTGTCGAAGTGATTCGTCACATTGGCGCTCTCCAGCGAGAAATCCGGCGGGCGGTTCGGAGGAACGGGGAAAGCCCCCGGCCCGGCCGCGCGGGAAACGCGGAGCACGGGCTCGATGGCCAGGCGCTCGCGGGCAATCTCCTTCCCGGCCTCGTCGGTGAGCGACAGGTCGATGAAGTCCCCGGCATGGCGGGGATCGAGCAGCGCGGGGAGCGCGGCGGGCGGCGGCAGGGTGACGCTCCACCCGCCCTTGCCGCCCAGCACCTTGATGGCGATGAGGTTGTCGCCCTTCCTCAGGGGCAGCTCGAGGATGCGCTCAGTCAATACCCGCCCTTCATTCCCGCTCTCCATGGTGCTGCAGATGAGCGCTCCATTCAGGCGAAACTCCATCCACCAGTCGGCATTGCACGCGACCCGGACGTTCTCGTCGCGCTCCGCGCGCACGGTGCCGAGGATGTACCCGGCGCGTTTCTCGCGAGGAGCCTCGCCGGGCAGGAGCAGGTTGATAAAGCCTCCCGGGGTTGCCTTGACCATGCGACCCGGCTGATCGCCGAGGCGGTCCGGCGCCGCGCGCAGCGCCGACAGGTCGACCTCGGGAGCAGGATCGCCGGTAAAGACCCGCCAGGTCTCCGGCCATTGATAATGCAGGGCGGCGGGGCTCCACGTCACCGCGAGGCGCACCGGCAGCGCGCCCCGGGCGGGAACGGTGACCGGCTGCCGCGCGGGCGAGATCGCGGTCTGCTCCGGGTTGCTGGCCGTGGCGGCGAGCGTGGCCTGGAGAGGGTGGTCGGCGGGATTGCGAATCGCGAGATCAAGCGGGCTCTCCCGGCCCGGCACGACGATCGCCATGTCGGGGGTATCGAGGATCGACCGCGACACCACGGCCTGAAAGGCCGGGTCGGCGGCATCCCACAGCAGGTAGACCGGCGTCTCCGTGACCTCGACCCGCACCACGCCCTCCGGCGAGGCCGCGGCGGGAGAGGTATTACCGTAAAGATCCATGAAGCGGAGATTCCTCGCGCCGTCCGCCGAGTCCGCGACTTTCACATAGACATTGTAAAAAGCTGGTTGATTGGCCCAGAGCAGGCAGGCACGCCGGGCATCATGGCGCGCGGCAAAAGAGTACCCCTCGGCATGAGCCCTGCCCGTTGCGAGCTGGCTCTGGAAGGCCAGTCCCTTCAGGTGTTCGGTCATGGTCCGGTACGCGAGAAAGGCGGGCATCGGCTCCTGATCGGAGCGCAGCATGCCGTAGCCGACATCGCCGCGCCGAAAGGCGTGCAGGCGGAAGGTCATGAGATACTCGATGCCCGTGGCCTGCGCGTAGGCCTGCTTTTGCAGCACGGTGGCGGCCTGCACGTCCTCCTGCCTGCGGGACCCCACGAACATGCCGGACTCCGTGTCAATGAGGGGCTTGCCCCCCATGCCGGCGGCCTGCGCGGTCCGGCGCACCTGACCGGCGATATTCTCCTCCGCGAGGGAACCCGGACCGTGGGCGTGAAAGGCGATGGCGTCGAGGAACTCCGGCTTCACCCGCTCAAGGAAGCGGCGGGAGTTCGGCTTGCCCGCCGCTCCGAAAAAGGTAATACCGCCGTTCATCACCACCGCGCGCGGGTTGCCGCGTTTGATCGCCTGGCAGGTGGCCTCGTAGATCTTCGTATAGGCGTCGATGTCGGGGTAGCCGAGATCCGGCTCGTTGCCGACCTCCCAGTAGACGACCTCGGGCGCGCTGCGGGCGGCGGATTCCGCCAGCGCCAGCCAGGAGGTCCAGACGGCTTCGGAAAACGCGCCGCTCTTTCCCTCCACGATCCCATCGGGAGACGGCGGCCACGCCATGCCCACGACCTGGAGGCCATGCCGGGAAAGGATGGCAAGGTCGCCCGTGTCGCCCGACCACGCGCCCGGCCCGATGCCAAATCCCGCCGTGCGCAGAATGTCCGCGCCGGAGGCGAGCACCCAGCCGAGGAGGTCGCACTGGCCCTGCACGGCCATTTGACCCGGCGCGGTCGGCTGCGGCGAACGGGCGATGACGCCGCCATAGTTCGGATCGAGCCCGTAGAGAAAGTCGCCTTTCGCCGCACGGGGAATCTCCGCGGACGAAATCACGCCCACATAGTATTCCCTCTCCGCCAGCGTCGCGCCGCCCGCCTGCACGGTGAGGACGAGGCTGTAGACGCCGTATTTCAGCCCGTCCGTGTCGACGATCGCGGCGACGGATGCCTCGCCGCGAGCCAGAAGATCGAGCGCGCCGGATTTCTCAAAAATCTGCGTCCCCTGCCGGTCGAGGAAACGCAGCGTGTACCGCGCCGGGATCGCCTCCGCGCGATCGTTCCGCACCGGCAGCTCGATGGCTGGCTGCGCCCCCCGGGCAAACAGGAGCCTGCCGCCCGGCGTCACAGCCGCCTCGCAGCGCACAGCGGGAAAGGCCGTGCCGGGAGGCAGATAGTGATTGCAGATGATCGATTCGTGATTCGGCGGCGGCGCGTCCGCAGGACTCTCAGCAGCGATGGCCGGAACGCGGACCGCCAGCAGCGCGAGACCAATGGCGGAGACCCGGAAGAATGAACCGGCGGCAAATCGAAACATGGAGGATGACAGCAGCAAAATCGTGAGGTTGCGGGAGGGGACGGCGGAGCTGCGCCCCGGCCATGCCCGCAAGAATCCGCCGCCCCGCGCAAAATCTCAAGGCCGCGAAATGCTGACGCGTCAACCAAAGGCGCGCGCCCCGCGAGCTGACGTGTCAACTTGATTGCCAATTGTCATTCCTGGGCTGCGGGAACATTGTACCTCCAGCACCCCGCTCCCCTCCCATGACCAGACTGTTTCCCCTCCTCGCCACCGCCGCCATGGCGGCGCTGCCGCAGCTCCCCGCCGGGGTGATTCTTTCCACGGATTTCAAAGACGCGGAGGTTCGTTCCTATACGAATGCGGACACCATCGGCTCGGGCGAGGCCCAGATGGCGACGAGGCTGGAGATTCCCAATGTCGAGATCCTCGTGGCGGAGGCCGACGGTGCGCACGTGCTGGAGTTTATCAACAACGGCACGGAGTGGGGGCAGGCGGGAGCAGTCAAAACCATCGCACCCGAGATCGCCGCGGAGAAGGATCTCGTCCTGAAGGGGTCCGTGGTCTTCACGCCGCTCACGGTCTCCGGCGGCCGGGGGATCTTTCAGGTCGCTGTCAATAGCGGCGACTGGCTCACCACGAGCAAGACGGTGACCGCCGTGCACATCACGCTGGAGAGCAACCTCGGCCTGAAATATGTCTCCGATGCCAGATCGAAACCCGCCGCGAAGCTCCAGGCCGACACCCGGTATCGCCTTGAGTTCTCCGCCGACTTCAGCAACCCGCAACAGAACACGTGGGAGTTTGCGGTGTATTTCGACGACGACGCGGCGGGCAAGGAGCCGATCTTCGCCTCTGGACCGCTCAACACCCGCGCGCCGCACATCACGCCCGGCATCTTCGCCCTCGGCTGCGGCGTGGGCGGCGGGGCCAGCTCAGATCCCTTTGTCAGGATTCATCGCGTGAGCCTCACCCAGGCTGCCGCCAGCACTCCCCGGTGATGAAAATCGTCTTCCGCCATCGTACCGCACGCCGCAGGCGCGCCGCCTTCACCCTGATCGAGCTGCTCAGCGTGATCGCCGTCACCGCGATCCTGCTTGTGCTCCTTTTTCCTGTGGCCGGAAAGGTGAAGGACAATGCCAACGCCTCGCGCTGCGCGGCCAACCTGCGCCAGCTCGGCATCGCCGCCATGACCTGGTCGGCGGAGAATGACAACTACATCGTCCCCTGCGACCAGGGCGGCGATGGCACGGCCCTCTGGCCCTCGCTCCTCGCCCCGTATGTCGGGATGGAGTACGAACTCAACAACCCCGCGCGGCAGCCCTCTCTTTATCATTGCCCGGTCTCGGTGAGCGACTTCACGCCGACCGAACGCAACGCGTATTTCGTCAGCTACCGCGCCGCCATCACCGGCCCCTCCAAGAGCGCAAACTCCTACCACCCGAAATACACCATGCTCAAGGCCTCCGCCGTGAACCCCTCGGGCTTCGTCCTGCTGGCCGACGGCAAACCCCGCAAGCCCACGAACTGGCGCGGGTGGTTCGGCACCAGCACGGGGGACAAGGACCTGCTCGGCTTTTACCACGGCGACCGGGCCAACCGCCTCTACCTCGACGGCCACGTGGACTCGCAGGAGCTTACCGGCTGGACCCCGATGACGCAGGAAAACTGGACCCAGCTCGGGTACTCGGGCAACGTGCGCACGTATTGACCTTTCCTCCATCAGTATGACCCCGGTCGAGAATTCCCCGCTCTTCACCCCGTGGCAGGACCCCGTCTCCGGCGTAACCAGCCACCTGCTGCGGGAGCGCGTCGCTCCGATCCAGCAATCCTTTTACTTCACCAACCGGAGCTTCTCGCGCGACGGGCGGTACCATTGGTTTTACTGCGCCTTTCCGCCCGGGGGCGATGCCTACCAGGGGCGTTCTCTCGGCGTGGCCGACTTCGCGGAGCAAGAGGTGCGCTGGTTTCCCGAGACGCAATTTGCAGATGCGTCGCCCTGCGTGGATGAGAATACGGGGGAGGCCTTCTGGACCACAGGGCTGGAGGTGTGGAGCCGCGGGCCGGGGGCGAAGGACACCGCCCGGCGCGTGGGGGAGTTTCCCGCCGAGCTGGCCCGGGGGCGGCGGCCGCTCCGGCTGGCAACCCACCTGGGATTCTCCGCCGACCGCGCCTCGCTCATCATCGACGCGCAGATCGGCAACGAATGGTTCGCGGGCGACCTGCCGCTCGACGGGGCCGGCTTCCGGCTGTGGCAGAGATTTGACCGCTGCTACAATCACGCGCAATTCAGCCCGGTCGATCCCGGCCTGATGCTCATCGCCCAGGATACGTGGACCGACGCCTCCACCGGTGCGCCGGGCGGTATCGACGACCGGCTCTGGCTCCTGCGGCGCGGCGAGACTGCGCGGCCCGTGCATCCCGATGATCCCTCGCCGCTCCGGGGCCACGAATGGTGGGACCCCGACGGCGAACACATCTGGTACGTGCGCTACCACCAGGGCACGGAGCGCGTGAACATCCGCACCGGCCAGCGCACGCTCTTCCCCGGCGACTGCATCCACTCGCATGCCGACGGGACAGGCCAATACATCGTGAGCGACACGGCGCTGTCGCCCGAGGAGTGGGCCGTGACCTTTACGAACGCGGCGACGCGCCGCACCGTCGCCATCGCCTCGCACCTCCCGGCTCCGGGCCTGCCCCGCCGCCGGTACCATGTGCACCCGCATCCGCAGTTCTGCCTCGAGGATCGCTACATCTGCTACACGACCAATGTCCTCGGCGCGGTGGATGTGGCCTTTGCCTCTGTGGCGGAGCTGATCGAGCGAACCTCGTAACGGACTCCCGGAGGGCGAATGGGCGCAAGGGGTGGAGAAATATTAAAAAAATCTGTAGCCGATGCTCAGCGGCGGCGAGGGCCGAGGATGCCGAGGGCGGGAAGGTGATCACCGCCACGGTCGCGACCGATCATTCCGGATTGAGCCTCCGCCAGGACGACTCCAGCAGCAGTACGACTCATGCGACGCTGGACGCCGACGCCCCAATGTGGGAAACCGTTCGGGAGACCATGCAAAGTTTCCTCAAGCACCTCGATCCGCCCGACGAGGCGGAAGACATTGAAGGCATCTTCGTGCAGTTCGCCCCCAAGCCAACCCAGCCATTTGAGATCGGGAATGTCACGATCTCGGATGCTCCGGCCCAGTGAGCGCTCAAAGTCTCCTCATCGACACCGACCCAGGCCAGGATATCGACGATCTCCTGGCTGTGCTCTTCGCCCTGCAGCGCGAAGAGATCGCGGTCCGCGCCATCACCACGGTCACGTATCCCTCGGCGAGGCGGGCCCGCCTGATCAAGCGGCTGCTCCGCTGGCTGGACCTCGGGCACATCCCGGTGGCAGCCGGCCTGGATCACCCGGCCCGGGCGATGACCCCATCGGAAACCGCCCGCCTGGAGGATCTCGGCGTGTCGATGAATCACGCGTGCTTCGCGGAACCCGAGGACCCGCGCGACGAGGTCGAGGATCACGATGCCGCTGGGCTGATCATCCGGATGGCCGAGGCTCACCCGGGCGAGCTGGCGATCGCCAGCATCGCTCCCCTGACCAATATCGCCAGCGCCCTGCAGCGCCGCCCCGGGATCGCGAAGAAAATCCGCTTCCTCGCGCTGATGGGCGGGGAAACCGCTCTCAACCGCCGCGAACACAACATCGCGTTTGACCCGGTGGCGGCCGACATCGTGCTGTCCTCGGGCATCCCGATCGCCATGGGGACATGGGACGTTACAAGGCGCTTCGTGCTCACGGCGGAGGATTGCGACCGGTTCCGCCAGTCCGCGTCTCCCCTGCATCAGGCACTCGGCCGCGCCATCGACGCGTGGCACCCGGTGCAAAACTGGAAGCCCGGCCCCGTGATGTATGACCTCTTCCCGATCCTGTGGGCCTTCCGCCGCGACCTCTACCAGACGGAGACGCTGCCGGTACGAATCGAAACGCGCGGCGAGTTCACCGCCGGGATGACCGTCGTGCAGCCCTCCGGGCCAAAGATCGAAGTGACCACCGGCATCCGGCAGGACGAGGTGCGCCAGCTCTACCTGGAGACTGTCTTCGGGGCCGCCGCCTGAGGCGCGCACCGGCCTTCGTCGCGTATTGCCCACTCCGCCGCAAGACCGCCTCGCGGGCAGGGAAACCGTCAGGGCGTTTTTTCCAGGATCAGCAGGATGTTGGAAATCACATTGTCCTTCATCTCGGGCAGAGGCCGATCCGGAGCGTGAACCCTATCTCCGGCGGGAGACCGGCGATCCACGAAGGCATTGATTTTTCGTGCAACGCCCAGTACCTCCTCCGATACGGGCGGAAGAACGACAGATCCTTTCCCCGTGCCGGAATATCCCTGCGCCTTGGCCTCCAGTTTGATAAAGAAGGAATGTTGACCAAACTCGGTGGGGTCCCCTCCCCGGAGGTATCCGGCGAGGAACCAGACATTCGCGGGAGGGATGTCGCTAATCTCGAAAGTGCCATTCGTTGCGGAGCGAGTCGATCTGGTGAGACTCTCAACATCGCCGGCTTCCGGAAGCGGCTCAGGGGTAGCGGTCACCTCCGCACCGGCGAGGGGATTGCCTGCGGTATCCACCACCCGGCCGCGGATGCTCAGAAGGTCAGACCTCAACAGCAGGCGGACATTCTGTTCCTTTACCGGGGCCAGCGAAAGCAGGGCTGCTTTCCGGCCTGGAGCATACAGGGAGTAAACCTGTTCACCGAGATTCTCCCGGGTGAACATCCCGTCGGAGTCCGTTCTGACGCTGAAAGATTCCTTCCCTCCCACAAGCCTTATCTCGGTATTCGCCAAGGGCCTCGGGGCATATGCCCATTGTAAAGCCTCACTAAATTCAGGCTCGGTCGCATGGTTATTTTCCAAAACCACCTGCAACCTCGAAAAGGCCGGTGTCGCATCGAGAACCAGACAGGTCAGCCGACTGGGACCGTCGGCGAATGTGCACGCAAAGCCCCAAAAACCAAGAGCGAGAAATAGCAGAACCGTCTTTCGAGAGAGGGGCAACATCACCGAGAAAAACTAAGATATATCGAGAATCTTAGCCATCCCCAAACAAGCAAACATCACCCCACCCGACTGAACCGCTCGGAGATGGTCTCGGGCGGGTCGGGGAAGAAGTCGTCGTAGGTCTGGAGGAGGCCCTGCTGGCGGGCGGCGGTGCGGTAGGGTTTCAGGCTGCCGCCGCTGAGCCATTCAGCGGCCTGGCGGAGTTTGCCGCTGGGGGCGGGGCCGGGAAGGGCGGCGAGTTTTTGCCAGGCGGTTTCCTCGTCGGGGATGGCGGGGATGAAGGCATTGATCGCGAGGTCGGTGGCGCGGTCCTCGCCGATGAGGGCGATCTCTCCGGCGAGGCGGGAGGTGGCGAGATTCCAGTGCGCCGTCCAGTAGCGGTGGCGGAGGGTTTGGAGGATGGCGGTGAAGGCTCCGCAATCCCCTGAGTCGAGCGCGCTGGTGATCTCGCGGAAGCGCGCGACGAGGGCGGCGAGTGCGCCGAGGCGGCGGTGGGGGTGATTGGCCGGGCGGATGCCGGCGAGCCGCCACGCGGCGGCGGGAAGGATGAGGCGTTCCTCACGGGCGCGGATGCGCCACCACTCCTCCCAGAGCGGGGCGAGGTAGGCGCGGACGTCGTCGGTGCCTTCGTCAAAGGTCTCGGCATCGAGGAAGCCCGCGAGGCCAAAGAGTAGCGCCTCGCCTCCCTCGGCGCGGCAACGGGCGAGCGTGGAGCGCTGGGCGATGAGGAGGAAGGGGATCTTGTTATTCCGATACCCGAGGCCGGTGGCGAGGGCCTGAAAGAGCGCGTCGTCGCGGTCGGTGAGACGCGCGGCGGTGCGAAAGGCGGCGGCCTTGCGGTGCAGGCGGTGGCGGGCGGCGGCCTCGACAAGCTCAATGGCGCGGGATTCGTCGAGCGGCGGGGCCGGGGTGAGCGGACGGGAATCGGGCGCGACAGGATCGGCGGAAAGGCGGACCTGCGGGACCTCGCGATGGTCGCAGTCGCGGGTGAAGACGCGGCGCGCGCTCTCCTGGAAATAGCCGTGCAGAACGACGGAGCGGAAGGCGGGATTTGCGCCGTGGCCGTGGGCTTCCCAATCGCGGTCGGCGAGGTCGATCTCGATGTCGCCGCGCACCTCGGCTCCGTCAATGAGGAGGCGGGCGTCGCGGAAATCCGGGCCGGGTTCGCGGTTCCAATGGCCGGAGTGCAGCAGCTCGATGCGTCGACCGTCGCGGGAGGTCCAGGCCGTGCCGAGGTCGCCGCGATGAAAGCGGGCCTGGAGCTCCAGCTCCGTCGCGGTGGGCGGGAGATCAGGCGTCTCGCGGCAGCGGGCGGCGGCGCGCAGCTGGCCGTAGCGGTCGGTCATCGCGCGGGAGCAGGCGTGGCCACGGGGAAGAAGCGGTTTTGCAGCTGCAGGAGGAGGAGCTTCTGCGATGGGGGCTGGTTGGCGGCGAGCATGCTTTCCAGGAGGGACTTCGCCTGGTCGCGCTTGCCGGTCGCGCCGAGGAGGCCGAATTTTTCCAGCTGGAGGCGGTAGGTGATGAGCGGCGGGTTTTTCATGGCGAGCGCGGAGTTCACGCTCTTGAGCGAGCCGGGAAAATCGCCGCCGTCGGCCTGGGCCGCGCCGAGGGATTCCAGGAACATGCTGCTGCCCGTGGAGGCGGCATCGCTCTGGAGATCGGGGGCGGCGGCGATGACGCTACCGCTCGCACCGAGGACGGCCTGGCGGTATTTCTGCCAGATATTGGCTGATCCTCCGATGGCGGGGTCTTTCCATGAGGCGTAGGGGCGGTAGAGCGGATCGCCGAGGGAGACATTCATCCACGAGAGGGCGACGAGAGAGGAATACGCGGCCTCGGCAAAGGTGTAACCATCGAGGAGGCGGGCGGTGAGGACATCGAGGTGCGAGGTGAGCGTGAGGTAGGGCTCGTAAACATTGCCCACCGTGGCCGCCGCGCCGTGCTCGAGGAGCGGACCGCACCAGCCGGCGGAGACATTGCGGAGGGTCGACGCGCTGAAGGAGTGCAGGTGCACGGCGACCGCGCCGGGGAGGAAGCGGAAGTCGAGTTCGCGGAAGGGGCCGCTGACATTGCCATCGTACCAGCCGAGGTAATAGGCGGCGTCGGTGACGGGATAGCCGGCGGGGAGGGTCTCGGGGGCCTTGTCCCAGAGGACGGGCACGCCGCGACCGCGGAGGGTATTCGCCGCAGTGGTGAGCCACTGGTCGCCCTCCAGGTACGGGCCGCTGGTGATGCCGCGCGAGTCGAGGTAGGCCCAGCCCCAGAGGCCGGTCTTTTCCGCCGCGATGGCCCCATCGATCATGGAACGGACGGCACCTTCGGAAGGGGCGTCGAGGCGGCAGACGAGGAGGATACCGGGCTCGATGAAGGCGTCGAGGATGGGCGTGACCTTGTCGGCGTAGGGGTTCTTGATCGGTCCGGCGGGCGACGGGATGGACAGGCCGAGGCAGGCCAGTTCGCTATCGACCGAAGCCTCGTCGCGTTCGAGCGGCGGGACAGGCGGGACAGGGGCCGGGGTGGCTCCAGGCGCGGCGGACGGGGCCGGGCGCGGAACGGGGCGGATTTTCAGAGGGACGCCGCGAATGATGGCGACGAAGCGCACCTTGGTCGCGGTGACCATGTCGCCATTGACCTGCCAGAAGCCGCCGTCGAGGAGCCGCTGCCGGAGCGGGCCGGCGATGGTGGAGTTGTATTCGTCTCGGGAAATCTCCTCGGTGAGGCCGCAGGTGAGGCCGATGAGATTGGCCGCCGGGATCTGGCGCTGCTGGGCGTAATACTGGGCCAGCGAGGTGGAGGTGGGGTCGGCGGAATTGTACACCACCAGGGTGGCGGCGGTTTCCTCGGGGGTAGCGGCGTGCGCTGTGATGGCGGCGACGCAGAGGAGCAAGGAGGCCCAGCGCTTGATCATAAAGTAAGTCGGAGTCCGTCGTAGGCGAGGCGGACGCCGCCGGGGAGGTTTTTCTCCGTCTCGGCGTGGCCCAGTTCGTGGCACATGTGGGTAAAGTACGTACTGCCCGGCTGGACGCGCCCGGCCACGGCGAGCGCCTCGTCGACGGTCATATGGGTCGGGTGGTCGGCGTAGCGCAGGGCGTCGAGGACGAGGATCTCCGCGCCCCGGGCGGCCTCGATGGCGGCATCCGGCACCTCGGCGCAGTCGGTGAAGTAGGCCAGCTTGCGCTCCCCTCCCCGGCTGAAAACGAGGCCGGTCGTGGTCATGCGGCCATGCGGCAGGTCGACGGGAACGATCTCGGTCTCGCCGAGGCGGAACGGGCCGTCGACGATGGTGGGCTCGGGGCGGATGTAGTTGCGGAACCGGTATTCCTCGCTGAAGGCGTAGGCAAAGATGCGGCGCAGGTCGTCGATGGTGCGCTGCGACCCGTAGATGGGCATGTTTTTGTCCTCGATCTCGCAGAACCGCCGCAGGTCGTCGAAGCCGAGGACGTGGTCGGTGTGCGAGTGGGTGTAGACGACGGCATCGATGTGGCGCAGACCCTCGCGGAGGCACTGGGTGCGGAAATCCGGCGGGGTGTCGACCTGGATGACCATCTCGGGGGTGCGGAGCTGGATGCTGCTGCGGAGGCGCTGGTCCCGGGGGTCGTCGGAGCGGCAGACGGCGCACTCGCAGCCGATGACCGGCACGCCGTGCGATGTCCCCGTGCCAAGAAATAGAATTTCCAACTCCCGCATTCGCCGCCTTTCATGCCATAGTCCGCCCATGTCCGCAACGCTCGCCTCCCTGCGCATTCGCAATCTCGCGCTCGTCGAGGATCTCACCTGGGAACCTTCACCGGGCTTCATCGCCATCACGGGCGAGACCGGCGCGGGAAAATCCGTCATCCTCGGCGCGCTCACCCTGCTCCTGGGGGATCGGGCGGACAAGGGGGTGATTCGCTCCGGGGCGGACTCGGCCACGGTCGAGGCGGTCTTTGAAAACGCCACCGACCCGCGCCTCGCCGCCGCGCTGGAGGACCACGGCGCGGAACCCGTCGAGGAAGGCCGCCTGATCGTGAAGCGTACGGTGCCCGCCGAGGGCGCGGGGAAGCAATTCGTCAATGGCTCGCCCTGCACGCTCGCGCTCCTGCGCGCGCTGGGCGACCTGCTTGTCGACCTGCACGGGCCGCACGACCACCAGAGCCTTTTCTCGCGCGACCAGCAGACGCGGCTGCTCGACAGCTTCGCCGGGAGCACGGCGCTGCGGGAGGAATTCACTCTCGCCCGCCGCCAACTCCTCAAGCTCCGGGAGGAAAAGGACGCCATTCTCCAGGGCGAGCAAGCCCTCGCCCGCGAGATCGACCTGCTTTCGCACCAAGTCGCCGAGATCGACCAGGCGCAGCTCGCCCCCGGCGAGGAGGAGACGCTGCTCTCGCGCCAGAAGGCGGCGGCGAATTCCCAGCGCATCGGCGAAATCTGCACCCAGCTCACGGCGGGCGTGAACGAATCGGACGACTCCCTCACCTCGCGGCTCGGCGAGCTTTCGCGCCTCGCGCGGGAGCTTTCGCGTCTCGACCCCGGCTCGGAGGAGATCGCGCGCTCGTGCGACGAGGTCTTTACAGCGGCGGATTCCCTCGCCCGCGCGATTACGACGTACTCCGCCTCGCTGGAGGACGGTCCGGCCAATCTCGACGAAATCGAGGCGCGGCTCGACGTGCTCCAGACGCTGAAGCGCAAGTACGGCCACACCGTCGAGGCGGTGCTGGACTTTGCCGCGCAGGCGGCGACCCGGCTGGAGGAACTCACGGGCCGCGCGGAACGCCGCGATTCGCTCGACGCCGACATCGCCGCCGCCGAGCGCGCCATGCTCGACCTCGGCCACAAGCTCACGACCAAGCGCACCGCCAGCGCCAAGAAGCTCGGCGACAAGGTGAAGACGGGGCTGAAGGACCTCGGATTTGCCAAGGCGGAATTCTCCATCGCGCTGGAAACGCTCGCCGACCCTGGAGCGCACGGCTGCGAGCAGGCGGAGTTTCAATTCTCCCCCAACCCCGGCGAGCCCGCTCGTCCGCTCCGCGCCATCGCCTCCAGCGGCGAAATTTCCCGCGTGATGCTCGCGCTCAAGGGCGCATTAGCGGATCAAGACGACGTGCCGGTGCTGGTCTTTGACGAGATCGACGCCAACGTGGGCGGAGAGATCGCCGCCAAGGTGGGCCTGAAGATGAAGGAACTCGGCGCCGCCCGCCAGGTCCTCTGCATCACCCACCTCCCGCAGGTCGCGGCCCGCGCGGCCGAGCACTTCATCGTCACCAAGGAAGTCGAAAGCGGCCGCACCCGCACCCTCCTCGATGAGGCCACCGGAGCCAAGCGCGAGCAGGAGCTGGCGCGCATGCTCGGCGGGCAGTCGGATTCCGCCCGGGCGCATGCCAAGGCGCTGCTGGCGGAGGGGTGAGGAAATCTTGCGTGTCTTCGAAAGTTCGACCGATTACAATTCCCAGTAACTTCGCATAAAATCATTCCAAGTAATATTTGAACAAAACATGATTAAAGAAATTCGTCTTAGCAACTGGAAGAGCTTTCGTGAAGCGACACTCTATTTTGATCCGCTTGCAATTCTAATCGGAACGAATGCTAGCGGAAAATCCAACGCCATTGATGCACTTGATTTCCTATCAAGAATCGCTCGATCAAAAGATCTGGTTGAATGCCTCCAAGCAACCGAAAAAAGCGATTCATTCCGAGGAGGGATTGATTGGGTCGCACTTAAAGGTGAACCCGAATTTGCACTATCGGTCCGAGTTACCTCGGATGATTCAGATATCGATTACCGTTACGAAATAACCGTCAGCCCCGCATCTCGTCCGGTTATTACAGCCGAATCGCTTCATCGAATAAAGTGCGCCAGAAGACGAGAAACCTCGATCAAGCTTTTCTGGACAGAAACTTGCGAAAAAAACGCGCCCGCAATTACAGCAAGACTTTACAACACAAAGAGAGGAACACCCAGGGAGATGCAAAGAGGCATCCCCGTATTAACCCAACTTCAATTTGCAAGTAGCTCAGTAAAATCCGAAGAAATAACTAATGGAATTAGATCAGTCTGGTCTGCATTAGGCCATTTATTTATCCTAAATCCAATTCCATCACACATGCGCTCTTTCTCAACCAAAGCAGAAAAACTTGAACCAGACGCAAGCAATCTCGCCGGAGTTATCGCAGCCCTACCATCCGACCACAAGAAAGAAGTCGAATCAACCATTCTACGATACGTAAGAGATCTCCCAGAAAAAGACATTCAGAGTTTAAGTTCCGAATTATATGGCCCCTTTGAGTCTGACGCCATGCTAGTATGCGGCGAAGGCTGGGAATCCGACGGCGAGCCGCTTAAAGTTGACTCTCGCGCCATGTCGGACGGAACCCTAAGATTCATCGCAATTACCGCCGCACTACTAACTCTCCCCGAACAAACGCAACTCGTAATCGAAGAGATCGACAACGGTTTACATCCTTCGCGTTCTCAACTCTTGCTAAAAATGATTCGAGAAATAGGAGCAAAACGTAAGATTGACGTCCTCGCATCAACCCATAATCCGGCCTTACTCAATGAACTTGGTCCCGAAATGGTTCCCTTTGTTGTCGTCGCACACAGAGAAAAAGAATCCGGGCACAGCAGACTAACCCTTCTGGAGGACATAAAAGCACTTCCAAAGCTACTTTCAGAAGGCCGCATAGGAACAATTGCAACAAGCGGGGCATTAGAAAAAACCCTTCAGAGAGAACTCAACAAATGAGCACCTCGAAGCAAGTTTTAATTATCGACACAAGCCTTCTCTGCGTATGGCTAAAAATCCCCGGAATGGAAACCTGCGGAGAAAGAGATAACGAATGGAATTATCAGCGAGTCCACCTAGAAATCCAAGCCGCAATTGACACCGGACACACACTCGTCTTACCTTTAGCCACTATAATCGAAACTGGAAATCACATAGCCCACTCCTTAAATCAGCGACTACAACTCGCTCAAGCTCTCGGCGAAATAATGCGCAAGACAGCCGATGAAGAGAGTCCGTGGACAGCATTCCAGCATCAAACAGAGCTCTGGGCACCAGATCAGCTTCGTGAACTCGCAAACACATGGCCTCCCCTCGCGCAGTCGAAGCTAGCAATAGGCGACGCTACAATAAAGAAGGTCGCCGACTACTACTCTCAAATGAGTTGCACAGTTGAATTACTCACTGCGGACCAGCAATTGAAAGCCTACCAACCCCCACCCCCGACACTAATTCCACGCCGAAGGAGATAACTTTCCTATTAGAGGATTGATCATCATGAGATCCCAATCTGATTTCGTTATTTCGCGCACAACAGCCTGGCGCGAGGAGACGGATGCTTTGCGGGAGATTGCGCTGGGGTGCGGATTGACGGAGGAGCTGAAGTGGGGGAAGCCGTGTTACTCGTTTGCGGGGAGCAATGTGGCGATCATTCAGGGGTTCAAAGAGTATTGTGCGCTGCTATTTTGCAAGGGGGCGCTGTTGAAGGATGCGGCGGGGATTCTGGTGCGACCGGGAGAAAATACGCAGGCGACTCGGCAGGCGCGGTTTATGAATGCGCGAGAGATCGCGGAGCGGGCGGATTTGCTGAAGGCTTATTTGCGCGAGGCCATCGCGGCGGAGAAGGCCGGGGCGCAGGTGCGCTACAAGGAGACGGCGGAGTTTGCCGTGCCGGAGGAACTAACCGCCATGATGAAGAAAGTGCCGGAGCTGAAGAAGGCTTTCGCGGCGCTCACGCCCGGGCGGCAGCGCGGGTATCTGCTGTATTTCGCGGGAGCGAAGCAATCCGCCACGCGGACGGCGCGGATCGAGAAGTGCCGGGAGCGGATTCTCGCAGGCAAGGGCTTGCAGGACTAAGTGACAAAGGCGGGATTTTCTGGCATAGGCGTGGAGATTCCTTAGCCATGAAATCCCCTCTTCTCGCCCTTCTGGTGCTGCTCGCGACTCTCGCCGGAGCGCGGGCGGCGGAGCCTTCGCTGGTGTTTGCCAAGGTCTTGAGGGAGCCGGGTGCCTCGACCCGGGAGATGAGCTATGATTTCAGCGGGAAGACGCTGGTGCTTCATGTGGAGACGACGCCGATCGTGGCGGATGCGGATTTTGAGCGGGTGGAGATCCTGCCCGATGGGATGCTGAAGCTGTGGTTGACGGAGGCGGGGGAGAAGAAATTTGATACGGCGGTCAAGGATTGGTACGAGAAGCAGATCGCCATCGTGATCAATGGCCGGGTCGTGTGCGCGCCCTCGCTGATGACAACGTCGTCGTTCGGCGGGCAATTCACCATTTCCCACAATCTGCCGCGCGAGGAAGCCGAGGCGCTGGCAGCGAGCTTTCCCCGGAAGGGCGATCAGTAATGGCTGATCCCAAACCGCGAGCGCTGGGATTTTCCGGCTGTTTCACCCATGGCGAAACGGTTCCTTTCTCATGAAAAGCATCCTTCTGGCACTATCGCTCTCACTGACTCTGGTCCCTGCGTCACCAGCCCAACAGGCCCGACGAGAACCTCATCCACCCAAGGCAAATGGCCGCCGCCGTTCCGTGAAGCCTCTTTGTTCAACCTGTCATCGAAAGAGGCGGTGTCTCTAGGCAAACGATATGCGAAGGAGGATTTCGATGCGGGCCATTATCGACTGCTTTGCTACGGCCTGTGGCTCGGTCCGCTACCAGAGGAGACCCGTCTTTATCATAAATACGGAATCAAAATCGAACCTGTCGCTTCCTGCGAAGTGACACAGGGCGTCACGTCCGGCGCTGACGCCTACAACACCATGATGCGATCTCTGCTCGTGCAGAAATTTGGCACAGACATTTTCCGTTGAACTCCAGACGAAAGACTCGTTCCCTGAGCTGGCCGGAGCGGCCGACGCTTTCGTGGTTGATCGCCGGGCTGGTGCTTTGCGTACTGGCAGGGCTGCCGGTGCTCGCGCTGGTCAAGGTTTCCCAGCATGTTCCGGGGTTCTGGTTATTGGGGTATTCCGTGGTGGTGTCGCTGCTGGCCTTCCTCTTTTGCGCCTCGGACAAGCGGCAGGCGAAGGATGGGCAATGGCGGACGCCGGAGAACCTCCTGCATTTCCTCGAACTGATCGGGGGCTGGCCGGGATCGTTCGTGGCGCAGCACCGGTTTCGGCACAAGGTGAAGAAGGGGAACTACCAGCTCATCTTCTGGCTGATCGTGGCGGGGTATCAACTGATCGCGGCGGCCTACGTGTTCGACCTGGGACGTCCCAGCGAGGCCGTTCGAGCGTATTTCGATGATCTCGCCCGAAAGGTGAGTTTTCACTATGCCGAATAGACCTCCCCATCACGATCGCCTGCGAGAGATTTCCCAATAATGCGCGCGATTTCCATCGGCTTGTTTCTGCTCCGTCATGCGGTGATGACTTCTGTCATTGCGGCGATCTTGTGTGCGGGGTGGGTGGCGTTTTATCTGGTGCTGCTGGTCACCGCGATAATCGTGGGAGGAGGAGCCGGGGGGCCACTGGCTTTGCCTGCGGGGTTGATCGCTGTGGTCGCGGCGAGCGCGGTCGTCGGCTGGGGAATTTTTACCCCGGCCTGCGCGATAGGGGCTGCCCTTCGCTCCCTGGTCAGACCACCTCTCCTCGTGATCCTGCTGACTGTGTGGTTCGCCGGGACGTTGCTCGGCTCTATCTGGGTGCGGGCTTTCGTCACCTGCCTCCTGAAAGAACCTTCGCCCCCCCTTGCGGAGACGATTGCCTGGTCGGCACTCGGCGTCTCGGTGCCGCTCGGGCTTTACTGGTGGGCGACCGAGGGTGCGGCGATGCTGCCGGACGTGGCGATCAAGGCGCTAAGGATTTTCCGTCGCAAAGCGAAGAGGGCTGGACTGAGAGATGATCGGCGGGAGGCTTCCTTCTAGGCAGATGGGGTATTACACACCGGACTGGATTCATATCCGAAGCGTGTGGGATTTTCTCGTCCTGCCGCTGGCGGCGTGGGCTGGGACGGTGATTCTCGGCGGGCTTTTCTTCGTTTACCCGAGGAGATTTCCAAAGGACATCGCCCTGCGGGTCGCCTTGATGCTGGCGGCGGTCTTGATCACGGTTGCACTCTCGTTTTCCGGGCTTGCTCGGTGCTTCTGGTCCACCCACGCGGTGGATTTTGTCGGCCAGGGGAAAGGCAATGCTGAGCTCTTCGAAAATGGGGAAAGGTTAACCGGGCTCTCCCTGCCGCCGGGAACGACCTTCCCGGTGGCGGTGATGTTTGGCTGGCGCGAATACACGTCCTGGTACGGAATGAGGACGGATACCGCCGAGCTGGCGCAGGCGGCCAGAGTCGCAGGTTACCAGGAAATCTCCCCCGCTCATGATGAGAACGACCCACCTCCCTGCCCGGAACTGCTGACGAGTTGGGCGCGCGAAAAGGGATTCACACCGACGTTGATCTTGCGCAAACAAGATCCTCCCGAGAAACGCGTCACGCTCATGATCGATACGGTTCGCGGGCTGGCGGTGGCGGAGGTGATCGATGGCTAGACGGGTTCCGCGGCTGCAGGCGGCTCGGCCTGGAGGCGGGTGAGGTAGTCGTGGACGGAGACGGTGTCGTGGTCGGAGAGGCCGTGGGTGTCGGCGACGGCGCGGACGACGATGTCGATGGGGTCGGTGACGGTGCGCCAGTCAAAGACGGTGCGGTAGACCATGCCCTGGCCGGTGCGGTAGGACTCGATGACGTGGCAGCAGATCGAGGAGACGACCAGCTCGCGGGCGACGGTGCGCCAGCGGCCGGGGCCGTGGCGTTTCTCAAACTCCCGCACAAAGGCGCGCGGGGATGGCGGCGCATCGCCGGGTTCCGTCGGGACGTGCGGGGGATGCGTGGTGTCTTCGTTCATGATCAGCTGCGAAAGAAAATCGTGCCGTAACTGACAAGCTCGGCTCCGGACATGCCGAGCTTTTTGGCGATGGATTTGCGGTGGGTCTCGATGGTTTGCACGGAGAGGGTGAGGCGGCCGGCGATCTCCTTGCTGGTGAAACCGCCGCCGATGAGCTGGAGGACCTCGCGTTCGCGGCCAGTGAGGCGGGACATGGCAACCTCGTCCCCGCGGGTGCGCGGTCCGAAGAGCGAATCGATGCGGCCTTTGAGGGAGTGAAAGGTGTTGTTTTTATCGATCCAGTAGACCTTGGGCGAGGCGCCCTCGGAGATCCCCTCCTGGATGGGCAGGGCGGAGAGGATGATGAAATCCTGCTCGGGCCGGGCGCGGTGGACCTCGCGGATGAGGTCGTGGGCGATGCCGTCGGGCAGCATGTAGTCGGAGATGATGAGGTCGTACTCGTGGTGGGAGCAGAGATCGCGGGCCTCGGCGAGGGTGCAGGCGGTCACGACGCGGTCGATGAGCCGGATGGTCTTCAGCATGGACTGGAGGAGGTCCAGGAACATGAGCTGATCCTCGACGAGGAGAAGGGAGAGGGATTTCATGACGGGATGCCGAGCGGAAAGGCGGGTAACTCGATGCGGGCGGCGACGCCGCGCGGGCGGCGGCGGGAAAGGGTGAGCTCGCCCTGCATCTTGGAGACGAGCTTGCGGGCGATGCAGAGGCCGACGCCCATGGCCATGTCGTCGGAGTAGCTGTTGGTAAAGCGGCGGAAGGGGGCGATGGCGGCAAACTCGTCGTCCTTCATGCCGACGCCGTCGTCGCGCACCTCGATGGAGAGGGTCTCGTGGCTGGCGGTGGCGATGACCTGGACCTCGCTGCCCGGATCGGAAAACTGGAAGGCATTGCCGACGATCTCCTCGAGCACCTGGGTGAGCTCGCGGGCAAAGAGGGTGCGCACCTGGCAGTCGACGTGCAGGATGAGGTCCTCGCCCCGGGAGCAGGACTCGGCGATGCGCGAGGAGACATCCTCGATGAGCATGTCGACATTGGTCACCTCCTGGGAGCGGAGAGGCAGGGAGTCGCTCACGGCCTCCATAAAGGAAAGATAGCGCAACAGCGTGCGCTCGAGCCGGACGGCGGAGGTGGCGACGATGCCGAGCTCCTCGGGAGCGGTGTCGGGCTTGTCCATCTGCATGAGCTCAAGGCCGCCCATGACGCCATTGAGCGGAGTGCGGATCTCGTGGGAGAGGCAGCGCAGCGCGCGGGCGTTCATCTCGGCGATATGGGCCTCGACGGTCTCGCGCCGCCGGGCGTGGAGGGAGAGCCGGGTGTGCACCATGTCGACGAGCTCGCTTTCGGTGAAGGGCTTCGTCAGGTAATCGTCGGCTCCGAGGTTCATCCCCTTGCGGATCTGCTCGCGCTCGACGTGGGCGCTGACGAAGATGAACGGGATGTGGCGGGCCATGGCGCGATGGCGGAACTGCTCGAGGACCTGAAAGCCGGGGAGGCCGGGGAGCTTCACATCGCAGAGCACGAGATCGGGCAGGCCGTCATCGCAGGCGGCGAGCATCGGGGCTCCGTCGCCGAAGGATTTCACGACATGATCATGCAGCGAAAGCAGGAGGGCGGTGTATTCCCTCAACTGTTCGTCGTCCTCGATCAGATAAATCAGTGCCATGCCGTTGCCCTCCTAGCCTTGGTCCCATGGTTCCCGGTGATCCTCCGGCCGCATGGGGAACCGGATGAGAAACAGCGCGCCGCCTTGATGTCTCGGGCGATACCGGATCACCCCGCCGTGCAGCCGCGCCGCGCGCTCGGCGATGAAGAGCCCGAGGCCGAAACCGGGGGTGGAGCCGACATTGGACGAGCGGAAAAAAGCGTCAAAGAGCCGCCGCCTCTCGGCCGCGGGGATGCCGATGCCGCGATCGGCCACGGCCACGCTCATGCGGCCGTGCCGCACGCGGGCGATGACATGGACGGGCGACGGCGAGGGCGAGTACTTCAGGCCGTTCTCCACGAGGTTGCGGATGGCATGGCCAAAGAGGGCGCGGTCGAGATGCACCTCGCCGTCGAAGCCCCGGAGGGCGATGACGACGCGCGGGGAGGGCTCCCCGATGGAGCTGCGGATGAGGACCTCGAGATCGTGCGTCGACGACACGGCGACGGGGCGAAACTCGACGCGGCCCAGGTCGACATTGCCCGCGAAGAGCAGGGTGTCGATGGTCGACGTCATGGCCCGGATCGTGGACTGGATCTCGCCAAAGAGGTGCTCGATGACGTGCTCGGGGAGTTCCTTGAAGTGGTTCTTCAAAAGCTGGCTGGCGAGCATGATGTTGGCCAGGGGCGTGCGCAGCTCGTGGCTGGCCATGGCGGCAAAGTAGGCCTGCTGGTGGTCGGCGTGGCAGGCCTGGGCGACGCCCGCCATCACGACGGACTCGGCGCGCTTCATCTCGGTGACGTCGTGCGCGCTGGCAAAGATGAGATTTTCCCCCGGCGAGGACGACGTGCTCCAGTTCAGCCACAAGTGGGAGCCCGACTTGGTGCGCATGCGGTTGACGAAGCTGCGCGTGGGCTGGCCGCGACGGAGCCGGTCGAGCTTGCCGCGGGTGAAGTCGCGATCATCGGGATGCACAAAGTCGAGCAGGCTGCGCTCGCAGATCTCCTCGGCTCCGTAGCCGAGCAGCGTCATCCAGGCGGGATTGAACTGCTTGATGCAGCCCCGGGTATCGGCCACGGCGAGCAGGCCCTGGGAAAGGGCAAAAAGCCGGTCGCGCAGGTCCTCCCCCTCGAGGCGCTCGGTTGCACTAAAGCACATGCAAATAATGTTCCGGCCCGGCAAAAGCCTAAGAGCAACCTGTTGTGTAAAGATCGATCCATTCTTATGTTTTCCAGGCAGCCGTCCGATCCAGAAACCCACCTTTCGGAGCGCGGGAAAGGCATCACGGATGGCGCGGCGGCGAAAACCCGAGGGAGAAAACATCCGCCAGGAGCGCCCGAGAACCTCCTCGGAACCGCCGTATCCAAACATGCGGCAATGCGCCTTGTTGATGTAAATATACCGCCCCGAGGGAGCGGTGATGGCGATACCGTCCGGCGCGGAATCCAGCACAGCGAGAAGGTCCGCGGACGACACGAGGCTGGGAGATGACTGATGCGTCATCGATGCGTGCAGTGGCTCCCTCGGGTTCATTTCAACGTTCGTCTGGCAAAAATCGCCAATAGTTGATCTTAACGGAGATTCGCTTCGCATCCATACCCACTAACGGGTAATTTAACTTTCGGGGATCGTTAATTATGCAACCAGATGCCTAATCATCCCAAAGGATAAGTCAATTTATACACGCAGACGTATTACCTTTTTCGCCCCTGTCGGGGAGAGCAGAAGACCGGAAAAAGCGTTTTTTTGGCGGGAGGAGCGGAGGGATGGAAGCGGAGGGAAACAGGTCCGAAACGCGAGGGCCGCGCGCAACAGGTACAGGGCCCGGCGGATTGCCATTGACTCCCGCGCGGGACATGAAAGAAGGGCGCGATGCGAATCTTCCTCCTCCTGCTCGGCGCTCTGGCGCTGTCGCTGACCGGATGCAGCTCGGTCGGCGTGTACCAGTTCCACCAGCACAGCCCGGCGGCCACGGCGGCCCCGCGCTCGGTCCTGGTACAGCCTTTCACGATCCGGCCCGGGGCGCTGAATCTCGGCGACCGCCCGGCGGCGGAGACGGCCCGGCTGGGCCGGGAGATCCAGAAGGCGCTGGCGGATCGCACGGTGCGGGAGACGCGCCGCCATGCGGCCCCGGCATCGGTGCTGGCGGCAGGCCGCGTCCCGGCGGCGGGGACCTGGCTGGTGCGGGGTGAAATCGTACAGGTGGACCAGGGCAGCCGGGCGATGCGCGCGGTGGTGGGCCTGGGGGCGGGGCGGACGCACTTCCGCACGAATGTCTCGGTGTTTGCCGTGAATGGCGGCGGGATGCGCAAGATCCTGACCTTCCGCACACGCGGCAGCTCGGGGATGGAACCCGGGGCGGCGCTGGGCGTGGCCACCGGCGGCGCGAGCCTCGTCGGTACGGCGGCGGGCACGCTGGCGGGCAGCCTGCCGGGCGTGAGCTCCGATGTGGACCGCACGGCGTATGAGACGGCGGCCGTGCTGTCGTCGTATCTCGCGCAGCGCGGGCTCCTGAGCCCGAAGCGCCAAAAGGTGACGCCCAACTTTGCCGGTCATGTGCCGTCGAACTTCAATCCCCGCCGCGCGCTGCCGACTCCGGTGCGCGACGCGATGGACCCTCGCTGAGGCTGCCGGACCTGGGCTGAACCGGCAACCTTCCATGAAACATCTCGCCGTCATCCTCGTTCTACTGGCCGCCGCCTTCAGCGTCCGGGCGGAGGATGTTCCCGGCATGGCGGCTTTTCTCAAGGAGGTGACCGCCGCGTGCGAGAGGCAGGATGTCAAGCGGCTGCAAAGTCTCCAGTACGAGGCGGGCGCAGCACCTGAAATGCAGCAAGCCAACAGTGCGCGGTGGGCTTATGTTTTCTCCGGCAGCTACCCCGAAGCAGGCTGGCACTTCGACAAGGTGACATTCACTCCGCTGGAGAGTCTCGCCGAACCAGTATCCGAACGACTATTCGCCCCGACGGTCTCCGAAGAGGGAAGGCTGGCTGCTGAAAGAGCAAATGACGCGCGCAAGGAGGTCTTTGAGAGCGTCACAAAGCCCCTATCGGTCAAGGGCAAACTCTACGAGCACAACCTGAAGGTGCTTGGCTTTGCCTGCATCATGTTTGCCAAGGATAAGGAGCAAAGCGGCATGATGTTCCCCGTGGGTGTCGATCCCGAGGGGCGCGTGCGGTTTGCGCTGCTGCGTCCGGTGGAAAAAGAGGCCTCCCCTCGCCCGTAGTCGCGGTTTGCAGCGGGGCGGGAAATCGGCTTCCGTCGAGGGCTGACGTATGCCGGGCACAGCGACGCAATTGGAAGGGTTCACGGAATCCGTCATTCGGGGAATGACGGTCGATGTGCCGCCGCCGGAGGCGACCTTCATCCGGGGACCCGAGACCCGCGCGCAGCCTTCGGATCGCACTAAAATCTCGGCATATAAATATTAAACCCAATTAATTAATATCCCATGGGTTGGAGAAACACTAATACCTCCTCCAGCCTCATCCCAAGATGGTCTCCAAGGGAAAATGGCTGATAAATTCGAATGAATTCCACGCAATGTTGCAGGCTAAATCCTGATGCTAATAGTTTATTACGCGTCCGCCCGGAATTAGCTTGACGATACGTGAGGCGCGGAGCCATAGGGGGGACCGGGCGGTGCGACTCTCGCTTCTCCGGTCCGTTATCCTCCACGGTATACGGGTCACCGGCAGGAGCAGAGGCGCACCACCTCCACTTTCCATCGCATGAAGCTCCACCTTCGCATCCTCAGGATGCCGGCGGGTTCCACCGGTCTCGCCGTCACCACGCCCAACGCTGATGGCCAGGGGATCGCGAATTCGCTCCCCACGCCCTGAGGGGGGGGCAGTTTTTTCCCAGCCCGGGGACCCCGCGAAGGCAGCCGCGGACCCCGGGCGGCTCCGGGCGCGAGGCGGGACGATCATCCCGCCCCGCCCCGGGCCAACCCGGCGGGGCTTGTCTCCCGGGGGCATCCCGCGCATAGTCCGCGCGTCGCCAGCCACCGCCCATGAAGATCGCCTGCCAGCTCACCGAAGAGGACTACGTCCGCGCCCAGTATCTGCACCTGCGGCCGAGGCCGGTATTTTTCGCCGCTCTGGTGCTCATGCTCGCGGCGGCGGTGGTGCTCATCGTGCTGAAGCTTTTCGTCCATCCCTCGGCCACGACGCAGCCCGCGCCCTATGTGATGCTGGCTGTGCTGGGGTATCTGGCGGCGCGGTTTTTCTTCCTCATGCCGATGAGCGCGAAGCGGATCTATCGTGAGCAAAAGACGCTGCACGACCCGTACGAGGTCGAGATCACGGAGGAAACGATTCGCTTCACCAGCCAGCATGGCGACTCAAGCGCGGCGTGGCGGCAATTGCACAAATACAAGGTCGGGCGGGATTTCATCCTGCTGTACCCGTCGCGGGAAGTCTTTCACATGTTTCCCCGGCGGTGGTTCAGCGACGAGCAGTTTGCGGAGTTTCAGGGCATCCTCGGGCGGCATTTAAAGCGCGGGTAGGCGGGGCGGCTCTGCCTGCGGGCTTTCCAAGGCTGAGGGATTTCGCTAAGCCTTGCGAGGCTGCTCATCCCCGAAACGATCATGTCCCCCAGCCCGGCAAGCATCACTGGCTTCATGCTCCTGTTTTTTCTGTGGGGGATTTTCCGCTTTGGCATCTTCATGGCGGAGCGGGCGGGATCGGCAACGGCACCGCCGGATATTTATTCGATCTGCGCATGGATGCTGCGAATCGTGCTGCTATTTACGGCCATGGCGGTTTTTCTGTCCGTCGCGGCCCTTTACTGGACTGGAGAGAACCAGACGCTCCTCCGCTCAGACCCGGACGGGATGACGTGGGCGTTCCTATCGATCGGAGTTTATGCCTTGGCGGCGCTGGTCATGAATGCGCCGTATTTTCCGCTGCGGTGGAACATGCTGGCGTACGGGTGGGTGCATCTGGTGCTGCTGCCGTGCCTGGTGCCGATCACCAGGAACTTTGGGGATTCCACGGGAGAAATACTCATTCCGCTCGCGCTCTACTCCGTTTTCTGGCGGCTCTGCCTGTCGGATCGGCAGAAGATTTCTCTACGGGTGTAGCGAGGCCGGGTCACAGCCCCGAGCGGGAGCGGGACGGCCTGCCGGAGGCGACGTTGTAAATCCAGATGCCGACGTAGAGGAGGAGGTTGACGCCGAGCAGGCCGATGAGGCCCAGATGGGTGAAAAAGGTCACCCCAAGGGAAAGCAGCCCGCTGATCGTGCCAAGGAGCCATCCCTTGTTGTGGTATTCGTTGTTCCCGACGTAGACGAAGATCGAGATGAAGCAGACGATGACGGCGATAGCGAGCATAGGCGACGGGGCAGACTAAGCAATCCCGAGGCCTTTGCGCAAGACGGTGAAGCTTAGAGGGAGGCGCCCGGCTTACTTCGCCACAAAGGCAAAGCTGTCGATGATCGCCCGGTGCATGCCCCCGGCGAACGCGGTGTCTCCGTAGTAATACACGCAGACACAAATGATCCGCCCGGAGGGGGCGATGAAGTAGTAGTGGTCGAGGTAGCCCTCCGGACTCGCGCCGACGCGGACCTGCTGCCCCGGGAGGCCGCTGGCGGTTTTGACGGGTTTGCTGAAGATGACGACTTCCGGAGGCCGGCCGTCTTTGGCCCGCCGCTGGTTGATGCGGTCGATCGATTGCTGGCTCGCCTCCCCGGGGGAGACGCCCTGGGAGCCGGTATAGTGAATGCGCAGCTTTTGCCGCTTGTCCCTGCCGGGAGGGACGATGACATAGCCGAAGGTATCCTTCTCATCGTGCCGGAATCCATCGGGCAGCGTGATCGTGACCGCTGGCGAGTCGACGACGAAGGGGACGGCTGGCAGGACCTCGAAACCCAAAAAGGAAAGCAGCACGGCAAGCCAGAGGCGCATGGTATGTGACTAGAAATGTCGCCCAGCGGTCACACGCCGCAGAGTTGCGCCGAAGGCTCCAGCGGGAGGCGGACGAAGAAGCGGGTCTGGTCCCCCGAGTTGGAGGTGAAGCCGACGCGGCCCTGGAGGTAGCGCTCGGTGAGGAGCTTCACGCTGTAGGCGCCGATGCCGCGGCCGTAGCCCTTGGTGCTGAAGGAGCGCTGAAAAATCTGGAGTTGGTCGCTCTCGGGGATGATGCCGGGATTTTGCACGAAGAACTCGATCTCGCCGGTGGCGTCGGAGTGGCAGCCGATCTCGATGCGGTGGCCGGGGCGGCTGGCCTCGAGGGCGTTTTTCAGGAGGTTGCCGAGGACGCGGTTGAGCAGGGCGGGGTCGGTGGTGAACTCGACATCATCGCACGGGGCGGCGCACTCGATGAGGCGGTCGTTGCTGACGGGGTTTTTGCGGTAGGTGGTGATGAGGCGGTCGATGAGCGGACCGCTGCGGACGGGGGCCATGCGCACGGGGAGATCGCCGCGCTCGGCAGAGAGCATCTGGCGCTGGGCGTGGATCTCGTCGAGGAGCTGGCTGGAGAGCTGGGAGACGAGCCCGCCCAGCTCCGTCATCTCCTCAGGGGCGGAGACGCCCATGATCTCGCCGACGGAATGCAGGCCGCCTGCGGTATTGAGGATGTCGTGAAAGAAAATCTTCTCCAGCACCTGGCGGCGCTTTTCATCGCTGATGTCCTGGATGGAGAGGATGGCAAAGGATTCCCCGGCAAGGACAAAGGGCTGAGCCCAGACGCGGAGGTCGTAGGGCCTGCCGTCGAGAGAAAGCAGGCGGCACTCCTCGACGGGGCTGCACCCGGCCAGCCCGCCGCAGATGGCCTGAAAGGCTCCGCAGACCTGGCACGAGCAGCTCTCGCCGCAGCCGCCTGGAGCCTCGTTGCTGTGAATGCAGCGCGCCGCCTCCCCAGGCCGCCGGCCCCACAGCTCGACGGGATCGGAGACGCCGAAAAATCCGAAGGCGGACTTGTTGGCGAAGACGATCTGCCGGGCGGAATTCACGACGAGAAAGATGTCGGGGATGGCGTCGAGAAAGGTACGCACCTCGGAGGCCTCTGAGATCAGGAGCACCTGCCGACGGATGCTTTCGTCATCAGAACGCGGCTGGGTGACGGGCGGAGGATTCTGGATATTGCCGGGGAGCGACATGGCGACAGGGCTGGGGAGACGGCTTGGAAAAAAGCTGTAGACGATTCCCCGGGGAGAGCCAATCCCGAATGCCTCCCGGGCGGAGAAAAATCCGCACCGCGCAACTGCCGCTGACTAAGCCCTAAGCAACGAAATCCAAGCCGCCGGGCCGACGCCCGTGATTTTCTCTGTTCCGGCCAGCAAGTTTATGCACTATCTCCCGTATCGTCGCACCGGCTTAGTGCGTCGGTTGAAGAACTTATCATTCGCCACTTACTCATCACCCGTGAAAGCCATCCCGGCCTTGCTGCTTCTTTGCGCCATTTCCGCCCTGCCGTCCCGGGCGCAAGACCTCGTGCCACCCGCAACGCCGGAACCGTCGCCCGCCTCGATCCCGACCGCCCCGCCGCCGCCCGGACCGGCCCCCAGCCCCGCGCCAGCCGCTCCCGAGCAGACGCCCGCCGCCACGGCCAACGCTGCGCCCACGCCGTCGATCTTTCAGATGTACGCGCCGTACCTGGTCATCATCGAGGGCGACAAGGGAGCGGGCAGCGGGTTCCTCGCGGCCTATGAGGGCGGTCTATACGTATTCACCAACACGCACGTGCTCAGCGGCAACAGCAAGTTTTCCGTGCGGCTGCTGAAGGGCACTCCGATCACGACGAACGGGCTCTCGGTGGCGGATGCCTACGACATTTCCGCCCTCCCGCAGACGACGGTGACGACGGGCGGCGTGGAGATCCTCAAGGACATCGACAAAAACGTGGCCATCGGCGACGACGTGGTCGTGCTGGGCAACAGCCTGGGCGCGGCGGTGGTGACGGAGATCACGGGCAAAGTGACGGGCATCGGGCCGGAGCTGGTCGAGGTCGACGCGAAATTCGTCGCGGGAAACAGCGGCAGCCCGATCATTCATGTCAAGACGGGCAAGGCCATCGCCATCGCGACCTTCACGATGATCCGCAAGATGGAGAACTTTGGCAAAGACTCGCAGTTCAACAGCGTGGAGCGCCGGTTCGGCTACCGCCTGGACAACATCAGCGGGTGGCGCAACATGACGTGGCCCGCCTTCACCCGCGAGGCGGCGGTGGTCAACGCCATCGCCAAGCGCACGGAGGATATCTGGAACCTCGCCGCCGACATCTCGGAGCACAACGCCATCAAGGAATGGGGTACTCATACGCAACGCGGCAATTCCATTGCCGGGATGGTGACAGACTACAAGAAGATCATCACCGCGCCCAACCTGGGGCAGAGCGGGGCGACGGACGCGAAGCGCAAGCTGCTCTTCTGGATCAGCCGCGAAGTCAAAAAGGACTTCCCGGTGCAGAATGTCGCGAGCTTCTCCGCCTACAGCAAAAAGCTCATCGAGGAGCAAAAGGAGCACCGCGACGTGCTGGCGAAGTTCTTCGAGCAGCTTGAGGCCACCATCAAGTAGTGACAGCGCGGCGCCCCGGCAATCGCGAGGCGCTGGTGGAGACGGTCCGGCTCCTGCAAGGAGCCGTGCTGAAATCGGGGGTGGTAACCGTTGTCCTCATCCTCCTGAGCGGCGCGCTGGGAGGCTTTGCACAAATGGCGGCATCTCGCAATCCGGGTTGGGGCAGCCTTTTCTTTCTCTTCGGAGCGGGGAAAACACTCCTCTACGCCGTACCGGCGGGCGTGCTCCTGTATGTCGGCCTCACGTTGCTCGCGGGGCTGATCGTGTTTATCTGGATGCGATGCCGGAACGCTCCGGGAGCTTAAACTCCGGGTCAGGCCCAAAGGAGCCAGGCGCTCCAGAGATCGCGCCATGCCCGGACGGAAGAATATCCGAATACCGAGGCGAAAAGAAAATAGGCGAAACAGCTCAATAAAAACATCACCGGCTGACGACGGATCGTCCAGAAGGACGAGGAAAATTTGTTCCGAACCTTACCGGCTCTCACGGCCTGAATAATCATCACCAGAAACCAAAGCGTGATGGCGAGGCAAAAAGCAAAGCGCAGACATTCCCCGAGAAAGCTCAGCATGCCGCCAAGCATTCCCGGAGGGGGTGCGCCGCGTCAATGATCAAACCGCCGTGGCGCGGCGGCAGTCGGCGAAGGCTTCGGCCAGGGCGGTCTTCACATCGCCCGAGGGGATGAACTCGTGGCCGATATAGCCGGTGAATCCGGTCTGCTGGATGGCGCGATAGATGGGCGGATAGTGAATCTCCTGCGCGGCATCGGGCTGACCGCGCCCGGGATTGCCCGCCGTGTGGTAGTGGGCGAAGTGGGCGTGATGCTCGCTGATAGTGCGGATGAGGTCTCCCTCCATGATCTGCATGTGGTAGATGTCGTAGAGGAGCGCCACGGCGGACGAGTCAACACGGCGGCAGACCTCGACGCCCCAGGAGGTGCGGTCGCATTCGTATCCGGCATGGTCGACTTTGCTATTGAGCAGCTCAATGGCGAGGGTGACGCCCGCGCTGGCCGCCTCGGGGGCGAGACGGGCGAGAATTTCGGCGGTCGCGTCGATGCCGCACGCGCCGGGCCGGCGGTTGCCGGAGAAGCAGATGAGGATGGGGATCTGCCACTTTGCGGCCTTCGCGATATTCGCGCGGATCTCGGCCTCGATGCGGGGATGATTTTCGCGGAGGTTCATGCCTGACTCGATGGAGGCGTGGCCTCCGACGGCGGCGATGCGGAGCCCCTGGTTCACGACCTCGGGCCAGAGGTCTTCCTCGATGAGGTCGACGCCTTCATAGCCGATGTCGCGGGCGGTGCGCAGGAGGGTGGCGGGATCGAGTCCCCGGTTGGCGAAGCACCACCAGGAGAAGGATTGCTTGAGCGGGTTCATGGGAAGTTTCCTTTTGTTAGCGTGCGGACCAGTCGAAGACGATGCCCATGGTGCGGGCGCGGTCGCGGTTGGCGACGGCATAGGCCTCCTCGCACTTGGCGGGGGTGAAGCGGTGAGTGTTGAGGCCGCCGAGCGGGAAGCGCCCGGTGGCGGCGAGGGTGTAGAAAAGCGCGGTGATGGTCTGGTTGTTCCAGGCGGCGGTGTTGTGGCCATCGTGCGCGCCGACGATGGTGAGGCCGCGCATGATGACATCGGGCGTGAGTGTCTGGCTGCCGGGCTGGCCGGTGTCGCCGAGTACGACGACGGTGCCGCGATCCGCCGCGAGGCCGAGGGCGGCGGAGAAGACGGCGGCGTTGCCGGTTGAGTCAATAACGACGCGCGGGAGCTGTCCCCCGCCCGCCGCGAGCACGGCGTCCCGGGCCTCCGTGATGGGGCCGGTGATGGTGGCGGAGGCTCCGCCCGCGATGGCGAGGGCCATGCGATCCGGCACGGCGTCGGCCACGATGATCGAGGCGCACCCGGCCGCACGCGCCCAGCGGGTCGACATCTGGCCGATGGGGCCTGCGCCAATGATGAGCACGCTGTCGCCGAGGGTGTAGCGGGCGACGGAGGCTCCATGGAAGGCGATCTTGGCCAGCGAAAACCACACCGCCTCGTCCCAGCCAAGCGCGGCGGGAATGGGGAAGCACTCGGCGGCCTCGACGTGGGCGGCGGACGCATGACCGGTGCGGCAGGCGACGCGGTCGCCGGGCTGGAGCGTCGCAACCTCCGGGCCGACGACCTCGACCGTGCCGACGGCGGTGTAACCGGGATGGAAGGGGTATTTCACCCAGCGGTCCCAATGCGTGCCGGGGTCGAAGTGGCGGTTGAAGACGATGTTCTCCGTGCCCGTGCTCATGAGCGTGCGCTCGATGCGGAGCCTCACCTGGGTGGGCGCGAGGGCGGGGAGGGTGAAGCTTTCCAGGCTAACCTGCTGCTTGCCGGTGAAAACAAGCCGTGACGGGGAGGCGGTGGTCATGGCTTCACCCATCGCTCCGAGGGGCGGCGGCGGGCGATTGAAATAAGCGGCTTATCTTTGCACTTTTCGGTTTTTTCCCGGGTTCTGTTTAGGAAACTCCCCTTCCCGCTTGAAAATTCCGGCTTCCGGCGAATGATGGCGAAATGGCAAAGGCATCTCCCTGGGCGAAGTTTCTGGAGCGTCAGGCGGCGCGGCCGCCGCTGGTTTTCGTGCACGGAATGCGCCACGCCACGCCGGTGCAGCCGCCGTGCCCTGTGCACGCTCACGCGGAGCTGGAGATCGTCTATCACCCGGTGGGACGGGGCGCGACGACGGTGGATGGCCGCACGGTGGAGTTTGGCGAGGGCAGCGCGGTGATTCATCCCCCGGGGCAGCAGCACGACCAGGTCATGGAGACGGAGGGCGAGGACCTGTGCGTGAAGATCGCCGCCCCGCGCGGCGGCCCCGCCTTTCCCCGGGCGTGCCTGCACGTGCCGCGTATTGACACACCCTCACTCATCGAGGACCTGCAGCTGCTGGCGGGCGTGGGAGCGGCGCTGCAGCCCGCCGCGCAGGCGCTGTGCAACCTGCGGGCGACGACGGCGCTGCTCTCGCTCGTCGAGCTGGCCTGCCGGAGCTGGCACCGCCAGCAGGCAGGCCGCGCCGAGCGGTGCGTGGCGCAGGCGGAGGAGTATCTGCGCGAGCGCTTTGCCACGGTGGAGTCGCTACGCGAGGTGGCGGAGGCCGTGGGCCTGAGCGCGGACTACCTGCGGCACGAGTTTCGCAGGCAGCGCGGGTGCAGCCTCATCGACTATGTGACGACGCTGCGGGTGGACCGGGCGAGGACGCTGCTCGTTCACTCCCGCCTGCCGCTCAAGCAGATCGCCACGCTGTGCGGGTTTCGCGACGAGTATTACTTCTCCCGGGTCTTTCAGCGGCGCACGCGGACGACGCCCGCGCGATACCGGGCAAAATGCGGGGCGTGACCCTGACCTGACCATGCGGGGCATCCCGGAGGAAAGGCCGAGGGATACGGCTTGCAGGCGCGCGCGGACGCGTGGTTAATCTTGCGTCCATGAGCCACGCCTACATCCTCTGGATTGCGACCTTTGCCTACGCCCTGCATGTCGTGGAAGAGTATACCTTTGACTGGAAGGGCTGGGCTGAGAATGTCCTGAAGCTGCCGGTGAACTGGGTGCACTTTGCCATTGTGAACGGCGTCGTGGTGGTTCTGGGAATTTCCTGCTCCCAGGTGGCGTGGTCGCTCCCGGCATATTCGCTGGGGCTGCCCGCGCTGATGCTGATCAACGCGACCTTTTTCCACGTGCTGCCTTTTATCACCACGCGGGGCCGGTTCTCTCCGGGGCTGGGCACGGCGGTGCTGCTCTTTTACCCGATCGCGCTCTGGGCATACTATGGCGCGTATCTCGACGGTGTGCTGACGCCTGCGAACCTCATCCTGTCCTTCATCGTCGGCGCACTCCTCATGGCCTCGCCCATCGTGATGCTCAAGCTGCGGCTGCTGCCGTACTTCGATCAAAACCGACAGGGTTGAACAGAAGGCAGCGAAGGAAGCAAAGATCAGGCTTCTTTTGCGATCGCGGAACGCCACACGCCTCGGGATTCAAAACCTCTAACAGAAGGTCGCAAAGGCCACAAAGGTTGGGCGGCCTCCCGGGAACACACGGCGGCGTGAAATTCGCTCCGACGACTTTTGGCCACGCAGGAGAAACCGTAGGGTATTGACTCTCTCGAAAGCCTCGCGCGGCCCCCGCGATTCGCATCGCTGGAACTCACGCGCCCCCGGGATCGCAAATCGCCGCCAGACCTTTGTGTCCTTTGCGATCTTCTGTAGAAAACCTGCCTTTTCCGGCGGGCTTGCGACTGTCGCGGCGCAGGGTGTCCGCGCGTGGCGGACCGCCCTTGGCTTCCTTCGCTTCCTTCTATTTCAGCCCGCCTTCCCGCCTCAGGCGGTGCGGCGGGAGCGACGGTGGATGAGGACGAGGGCGGCGAGACCGAGGCCGAGGAGCGCCCAGGTGGAGGGCTCGGGGACGGTGGTGTAGTTGAGCACGAGGTTGTTGCCGACCTTGGCGACGCTGAAGGTGCCGTCCGTGGTGTTGGAGAAGCCCGCCGTGCCGTTGGTGGCGATGGTGTTCACGACGAAGTAGCTGGCGTTGAACCCGCTGATGCCGGTGGTGGTCGAGACGAGCGTCCAGGAGGCGTTGGCGGCGGGATTGAAGTTGGCCGCGTCGCCGTTCACATCGGGGCCGGTGGAGGAGAGGCTCCAGAGGTTGATGGCGAAGGAGCCGGCGGTGAGGGAGCTCAGGTCGAGCGAGCCGGTGACGGAGATCGAATCATAGCCCGCGCCCGCGAGACCGGCGCAGTCGACGACCTGCCAGTTGTAGTTGCCGCCGGGACGCCACTCCTGCGAGCCGGTGGAGAGGAGGCCGGGGCTGTTGCCCGGGGTGAGCGTGCCGGAGACGATGACCCGGCCGTCGATGTCGCCCGAGCCGCCGAGCGCGCCGCCGGAGGCGACGGTGATGGTGTTGCCAGCGGCGGTGGAGCCGTTGATGACGAGCGTGCCGCCGGTGATGGTGGTGGTGCCGGTGAAGGTATTTGCACCCGTCCAGGTGGTGGCGCCCGTGCCGGTCTTCACCACGGTGCCGAAGCTGGCCCCGCCATTGGAGATCACACCGCTGACCGTCGTGTTCTTGCTGCCGGTGAAGGTGAGGATGTGGCCGGTCGTGTCGGAACTGAGAGCGACATTGCCGCTGACGACGAGATCGCCGGAGGCGGCGTTGATGGCCACGCCGTCATTGATGGCCAGGCCGCTGGAGATGGTCTGCGTGACAGACGAGTTGTTCACGATGTCGCCGTAGGTGGTGATCGTGTTGTTCTGGATATTCAGCGCAGCGGAGCCGGACTGGAAGGCGATGCCGCCGACGTAGCGGCTGGACTGAGTGTCGACGTTGCCAGCCGAAGCGGCGGTGAAGGCCGTGGCGGAGCCGCCGGCGGGAACGTTCGTCGCGGTGGAGCCGCCGATCTGCCAGTTCGAGGCATCGCCCCACTGGCCGTTGGCCTGGCTGTCATCCCACACGGCCGGGCCGGTGGAGGCGGTGAAGGTGATCGAGCTGGAGTTGTTCCCGGAGAACGTGCCGGAGAGCCCGGTGATGTTGCTCTTGAACGTGAGGTTGTTCATGTCGGAGATGCTGAAATTCCCCGAGGCGGCGGACAGGAGGGTGTAGGTGCCGCCCGTCGTGTAGCCCGCGTTGTTGAAGTCGAAGAGGATCGGGACATTCAGCGCCGAGGGGGTGGTCACGGAGATCTGGTCGGACGAGGTGCCCGCACCGAGATCCATGAGGAGGCGCACGCCGCCTGCGGTGGCCGACTGCGAGTTGGCGAACGAGATGTTCTGGATGCTGACGTTCTGGATGTTGTTGATGTCTCCCGGGCTGTAGGTCGGGATGGCAAAGCTGCCCTGCGCGCCGGTGCCGAGGTTGACCTGGACGTTGGACATCGAGCCGGAGGCAAACGTGCCGCTGCTCACGTTGACCACGGTTCCCGTGGTGAGGCCGGAGGCATCACCGCTGAAGTACACCGTGCCGTTGCCCTGGATGACGATCGGGACGGGGGCGGCGGTGGAAAGGTTGCCCGAGAGGGTGAGCCTGCCCTTGGTCGCCTGGATGGTGGTGGCGGAGGTAAAGGCGACACTGCCGCCGTAGGTGTTGTCATCCTTGACGTTGCTGAGCGCGCCGCTGGCCACGCCCGCGCCGCCGACACTGAGCGAGCCGCCGGTCGTCGTGATGCCGCCCTGGAACATGAGGGCGCCGCCGCTGTTCACCGTGGTCGCGCCGGTGCCGAGGGCGTTGTTGCTCGCGGCGGTAATGGAGGTGCCGGTGATGATGGTGGTGTTGCCCGAGTAGCCGCTATTGTTGCCGGAGAGCAGGACCGAGCTGGTGCCCGCAGTGGTGATATTGCCGGAGCCGCTGATCGCGCCGGTGAGGCCGAGCTGTGCGGCGATGTTGTCGACCGAGAGATCGTAGGCGCCGAGATCGATGTCGCCAGCGATGGTGAGCTGGCCGAGGGCGGAGCCGATGGTGGCGTTGCCGGCGAGGGTGATGTTGCCGACGAGCGTGGTGCTGGTGGCGGAGTTGTTGTAGATCGCGCCATTGGAACCAACCCCGGTGCCTTCGATCGAGATGGAGCTGAAGGTCACGGTGGAGTCGCTCGTGCCGAGAAACTCCAGCATGCCGCCGGAGGAGACGGTGAGGGAGCCCGTGCTGCCCAGGGCCGTGCCGCTGGAGATGCCGAGCGTGCCGGAGGAGATGGAGGTGTTGCCGGTGAAGTCGGCGTTGGACGAGGATATATTAACCACGCCGCCACTGGCGACATTCAGGGTGCCGGAGCCGGTGATCTTGCCCGTGATGTCGATGACGCCGTCGGTCTGCGCATTCAGCGTGAGAGCGTTTGCGCCGAGATCGACCTTCTTGCCGAGGGTGAGCGTGGTATTGGCATTGGCCTGGATGGTGGAGGCGGACTGGAGGGTGATGTCGCCATCCCAGGTCGACTTGCCGACGGAGAGCTGGAGCGCGCCGCCGCCATTGTAGCCCGCACCGTTGAGGAAGAGCTGCTCGCCCGTGACATTGTAATCGCCAGCGCTCTGGACGATGAGCGAAGCGCCATCCTGCACCGAGGTGGTGCCAGCAGTGTCACCCAGCGCCTCGGCGTAGCCGATGGTGATCGAACCCTGCTGGATATTGGTATTGCCTGTGTAGGTGTTGCCAACGAGGGAGTTGGTCTGGTTGAGGTAGAGATTGCCGTCGCCCGATTTGTTCAGTTCGCCCGCGCCATAGATGGAGCCGTCGATTTCCAGGTCGTTTCCATCGGTGTCGATGGTGCCGTTGCCGAGGAGGTTCACCCCGCGGAACTGATTGAACACGATGCCCGTGCCGCCGATCTGGAGTTTGCCGCCATTGAAGATAAGCGTATTCGTGCCGAGGGCGTTCTGGTTGCCGAGCGACTCGGTGAAGGCGATCCTGGTGGTGCCCGCTTGGAGCGTGGCCGTGCCGGAGAAGGAGTTTTTTGCGCCGAGCGTGAGTGTACCCTGGCCAGCCATGACGATGCTGCCCCCGGGGGTGAGGCCATCCGCGATCATGCCATTGACGAAGAAGTTGTGATTAGCGTTGAAGGTCAGGGTATTGGCCAGCGCGCTATTGCTGCTGAGCAGGATGGACGTGTCGGTCAGGCCCGAGCCAAAGACGAGATCGCCGCTGGTCGCATTGAAGGTCCGGCTGTAGCTGAGGGCGATGGTATTGAGAAACGTCTGTGTCTGGGACGAGACGTTGGTCAGATTGCCGCCGAGCGTGATCTGGTTGCCGGAGAAAGTGAAGGCTCCCGCACTCGAACCGAATGTCATCATCCCGGTGGTCTGGGCGGTGTCGACGTTGATGCTCGTGCCCGTGTTGTTGTTGAAGACGATATTGGAACCTGCGAGCGGAGCGGTCGTGGCCTGCCAGTTGCCTCCGGTGCTCCAGTTCCCATCGCCTCCCCCGCCCGTCCAGGTCGCCGAGGTGCCAGCCGTGCCGGTAAATTTGAGATCGTTTCCGTCGAGAAAGATGGAGCCGGTCAGGCCGTTCACGTCGATCGAGGAAAAGGTGAAGGTGCTGACGTCGGTATTCACCCAGTCGACGCCGGAGATGAGGGTAAAGGTCTGGGTACCGCCGCCGAAACCGCCATTGCGAAAGAGGAACACCGTGTTCGCACCGAGATTGACCGCGCCGGCAGACGCGATGCTGTCCGAGTTCCCCCCGGAGCCCAGCCCCATGATGAAGGCTCCGCTCGAGGTTCCGAGCGAGCCATTGAGCGAGCTGACAGCCACGGAAGGGGCGAGGCCGTCACTGAGCGAGGTGGCAAAAGCGCCGCCATTCACGGTGAGCGTGACATTGGCCATGGAGGTGGATTGCAGGACGCCCTCGGTGACCGTGATGGAACCGGTGATGCTGTTGCTGCCGGTGAAGGCGATCACGCCCGCGCCAGACTTGGTCAGGTTGGACCCCGTGCCGGTGACCGGTCCGCTCACGGTCAGCTCCACATCCTCGGAGGTCTTGGAGATGTTGAGGGTCTGGGTGCCGGAGAGATCGAGCCCGGAGGAGATGGAGGCCGAGGCGGAGTCCGAGCCATTGAAGGTGATGCCGGAGGAGAGGGAGAGCTTGCCCGTGCCGGTGACGCTGCCGCCCGACATCGTGAGGCCGTTGACCGAGGTATTGTAGCTCTGGAGGTCGAGCTGGCCGTCGGTATTGATCGTGATGCCGGTGGAGGAGGTCGTCTGGTTCGACGCGCCGAGCTGGACAGTCGCGGTGGGGGTCGAGCCGGCCCCGGTGCCTATGACCATGTCGCCGCCGAGGGCGGCAACGCCGCCGGTCTTGGCGAGGATGAGCTTGCCCTCGTTGACATTGAGATCGCCGGTGAAGGTATTGGCCGTGCCGCCGCTGAAGGTCATGTCGGCGGAGCCCGCCTTGGTGAAGGACGTGTTGGCCGCGCTTTCCCCGATGGCCCCCGAGAAGGTGGTGGCGACCGTGTTGGTGACGGTGTTGTTATTGGTGAGGGTCGTGTCGCCGGTGAAGGTGAAGGCGTTGGACCCGCCGATATTCACGTCGCCGACGATGGCGAGCTGGTTGGCGACAGTGCGGGCGGCGGTGGCCTGGAGGGTCGGGACGGGCGGAGCCGGAGTGGCGGAGGGGTTCGCCCCGGCGGCGGCATTTCCGAGAGTGAACGTGCCGGTGCCGGCAGCAGCGTCGTTGCCCATGACAAAGATGCCCTGGCTGAGCGTGAGGCCGCCGGTGAAGGTATTGGCCCCGTTGAAGGTGACCTTGCCGCCGTTGGTGGTGTTGATGAGGACCTTGCCGCCCGCCGTCGTGCCGTCGGAGATCACGCCGTTGACGGTGGTGTTCTTGTTGCCGGAGAAGGTGACGGTGTTGGCCGTGCCGGTCGTCGAACTGCTAAGGGCGATCGGGCCGCCGAGGACGATGTCGCCAAAGGCGGCGATGACGGAGCCGTCGGTCGAGAAGTTGATGCCGCTGTTGATCGTCTGGACGTTGGCCACGCCGGACGAGTTCACGATGTTGCCGCCGAGGGTGATCGTGTTGTTATTGATCGTGTAAGTGCCCGCGCCGTAGTTGAAGAAGAGGCCGGAGACGGTCTGGTCGGTCTGGGTGTCGACGGCGTACGCCTGCGTGTGATCGCCCGCGAACTGCGCGGAAGCTCCGCTGGCCGGGACGATGTTGCCAGCCCAGTTGGCCGAGTCGTTCCACTGTCCATTGCCCGCCGAGCCATTGAAGATGCCGGTCGGGAGCGCGCTCGTACCGTCGGGATTGACCGAGAGGAGGATGTAGGTGCCAGGGGTGGACCCGGTATTGTAGGAGAGGAGGTTATTGCCGAGGCGGTCCTGAAGCGGGAAGCCGTAGCCGGTGGTGTAGGGCTGGCCGGTGGCGGGATCGATGCTGGCGAGAGCGGCGGCGTAGCCGTTGTAATAGTCCGGATTATTCGGCTGTGCGCCGGCAAAGTAGATGCCCTGCGAGGCCGGGGTGTCGGCCCAGGTTACTGCCGTGCCATCGGCGAGATAGGTCGGGGTGGAGCCCTGCGACTCGCCCGCCGCCCACCACTGCGAGCTGGCGAGCTCGCCGATCGGCGTGCCGTTGTACTCCACCGTGCTGCCGACGTAGCCGAAGCTGAGTCCCGCGAGCAGGTCGCCGACGACGCGGCCCCAGACATCATTGGAGATCGCGGTATAGACGGTGGCACCGCCCGTGCCGATCTGCACGGTGTAGCCGACATCGTTGCCGTAAATGCCCTTCTGATTGTTCAGCGCCCCGGCGGCGATGGTGATGGTGACGGTGTTGCCCGCGCCGAGGTTGGGAGAGGTCGTGCCATCGATCCAGGAGACGTTGCTCGCACCGGAATCAGTCTGCGCCGTGAGGGTGATGGTGCCATCGGCCCCGAAGGTGCCCTTGAAGTCATAGGTCTGCGCCTGGGTGGCAACGTCGCCACTAGGCTGTGTGCCGGTGCCGACGAAGGTTCCAGAGAGATGAACGGACTTGCCGTCAAGGTAGGTCAGGTAATTCGTGAAGTCGTGATAGGCGCTCGGGTCCGAGAACTGCGGGCTGATGACGCGGGTAAACTGGCTGTTGGGCAGCGTCGAGGAGGCGCCCGACGGGAGGACGACCGCATTGGGATTCACCGCCGTAGCCTTGGTGACGTTGACGAGAGCCTGGGAGTTGGACGAGGTCTGGTTGTAGTTCTGAACCGTGGTGTTGAACTGATTATTCGACGTGTAGCGGGCCGACATCGAGAGCGACGTGGCGGTGAAGTCGATGTAGGACAGGTCGGCCCAGACGGTGACGCTGTTGTCGGACTGGAGCTTCACCGTCGGCTCCATGTACTGGTAGCGCGTGCTGTAGTTGGGATCGGTCGTGAGATTGGCCGACGGGGTGTACGAGCTGCCGGGCGCGCCCATGCCCTGGAGACCGTAGGCTCCGTAGCTCACATAGACACGACCGGAGAAGCTGGAGAGATTGACGGTGGAGAGGCCGGTGGAGGGGTTGATCAGTTGGTCGAGCGAATAGGCGGTATTGGCCTGAAGCTGGTTGGTCGCGCCAGTGAGACTGTCGACATAGGTGCCGGTGACCTGGTCGCCGCCGAGGAACTGAATCCACACCTGGCTGGAGCTGTTGCCCGAGAGATTCTCAAAAGCCAGAGGCAGCGTATCCGCCGAGGCCGGGGAGACCGAACCGCAGAGCACCCCGACGAGGAGCGCCAAGGCGGAAAATCCCCTGCGGGAAAACGAAACACGAGAGCCCGCGAGGGCCGAAACGGATAGATTTTTCATACCGGCGAAGTAGGTTCAGCCCTCCCAGGCGCACGCGAGCCCGGGGGATCTTCCGGCAAAATGGCAAATGTGTCACCATTGTCACGCCTTTTCTGAGGGGGTAAAACGGCGCTTCCCCCTCATGGCGAGAGGAATGCGAGGCGTCCGGTTTTCCGGGAGCGGGGCGGCTTAGCGCGAGGAAAATGCCGCGCGTTTCCGGCTGGCGCGCAGGGCGACGACCCCGGCCGCGAGGCACACGCCGCCCGGCACGGCGAGGGCGAGGCCGGAGAGCAAAACCGCCGAGACATCCGAGCCGATGACCCGGAGGGCGTAGAGCACGTCGTCCGCCGACCCATGATACAGGAAAAGGGCCTGCACGAGATCGACCAGACGCGACCCGCCGAAGACGACGATGACGCCAAGCCCGGCGACGATCAACAGGACGGCCGGGACCATAAGCAGCTTGGCGGAGGTTTTCATGAGGAGGGGAGCGCCCGAAAACCTAACAAAAAAGGGAACGGCGGTTCAAGCCGTTCCCCTTCCCTCCCCTGCGACCTTTGGATTTGCGGGGCAGGAAGCTTTTTGCGTTCATACCCAGCCATGAGCATTCCCTCCGGCAGCGAAAAACTCGCCGTCCTGATCGACGCAGACAACGCGCAGGCCTCACTGGTCAATGAGATGTTATCGGAAATCTCCCGCTACGGCACCGCCACCATCAAGAGAGCCTACGGAGACTGGACCACTCCTCAGCTAAGCGGATGGAAGAGCGTCCTGCATCAGCAGGCGATCCAGCCCGTCCAGCAGTTTCAAAACACCAAAGGAAAGAACTCCTCGGATTCCGCCCTGATCATCGATGCGATGGACATTCTGCACAGCGGCAACGTTGAGGGATTCTGCCTCGTGTCCTCCGACAGCGACTTTACCCGTCTGGCTACGCGCATCAGAGAGTCGGGGTATGTGGTTTACGGTCTGGGTCAAGAGAAGACCCCGGATTCCTTCGTCAATGCGTGCGACAAATTTATCTTCACGGAGATCCTGAATCAGCAGGCCAGTTCAGAAACACGCTCCTCCCGAAGCGCGACGCAACTCGAACAAATGTTAAGAGACGCCATCAACGCCACTGCTCGCGAAAACGGATGGTCGACCCTTTCCGCTGTGGGCGTCTCGGTCCAAAAATCTCACCCATCATTCGACTCCCGAAACTACGGATGCTCCAAACTCAGCGAGCTCGTAAGGAAGCAACCCTACATCGAGATGCGGGACGAGCGTATGAGTGGGGAAAACACCTCCGCAACCATGTATTACGTCCGCCTAAAAAAAGGAGCAGAGAAAACCGCCTAATGCCTTCTCCGGGTTAGCCCCGCGCGGAGGCGCGGTAGCGGGCGCGACGCCAGAGGACCATCGCGCAGAGGCCGCCCAGGCCGAAGAGCACGGCGGAGGAGGGCTCCGGCACGGCGGTCAGCGTAAGCGAGATGACGCCGAGGGTCGAGTAGTCCCAGGTGGCGTTATACCCCGTGAGGCCGGAGCCGAGGGTGAAGTTGGATGTCGCCTCGGTGAAGCCCGCGTCGGTGAGCGTCGTCCCGGCATTCGAGTAGAAGCGGAAGAGGTCATACGTCCCGGCGAGCGCGCCGGAGAAGTTGAGCACGATGCCGCCGCTGTCGCGGAGGAAGTCGGATGCGCCAGCGTAGCTGTAGAAGCGCAGGGTGTCATTGGCATCTCCCGCGCCGAGGTCGAAGGTGAAGGACGATCCCGCCTGCATGTCGAGGATGGCGCCCGTGCTGTTGGCGCCATTCAGAGTCAACGTGCCGATGCCGCCATTGATCTCCGAGTCGCCCGGAGCAATAACGCCGCCAGCGCCAATGGTGTGCGAGGCCGCTGTGACATTGGCGACACTGCTCCCGAGAGCGGAATATCCATTACCGCCGAGCGTCGCATTGGTCACGGTGACATTGTTCACACCGAGGCCGACGCCAGAGGCGTTGTTGATGAGGAGGGTGCCGCCAGAGATGGTGGTGCCGCCGGAGTAGGTATTATTCGTCCCGCTAAACCGGAGCACGCCACTGGTGGTTTTTGCCACATTCACCGTCCTGCCTGTGTCCGTGATTTCATAGATTCGTCCGCTGAAGCGCCCGGACTGGATGGTCGCGATCGAGGCTCCGCCATAGGCGCGGGCCAGCTGGCCGCCACCGCCAGTGCCGTCCTGCAGGTTGCCAAAGGTTTGATTTCCCACCATGCGGATGGAAGCACCCGCGGCGATGTAAACCGTGCTGGCCACGGAGATGCGGTCATCGCCATTGAGGAAAAGGGTGCCTGCATTCACGGTCGTACTGCCGGTGTAGGTATTAGCTCCGCTCAGGTTCCAGGAAGCCGTGCCGTTTTTCACCAGCGAGGTGGCTCCGCCGGAGCCGTCTCCAATGACGAAGGATACACCGGACGTGCCGCTAGACGAACTCGAACCGGAAAGCGTGATCGTCCTGGCGCCCGATCCCGTAAAGCTCATCGTGCCCGAGTAGACGACATATCCGGAACCGGATGTGCCCAGATCAAATGTCGCCCCGGAAGTGCCGACCGACCAGGTGCGACTGATCGCATTGTACCCGCTGGTTCCTGCAAACCGCAAAGCGCCGCCGCCGAAAGTAACCGTCCCGGTCGAGAGATTTGCCCCAGCGGAAAAGCTGACAGTCCCGGCATTGAGCTTCAGGCCGCCGGTGAAGGAATTCGTCCCGCTCAGGGTGAGCACGCCGGAGCCCGCTTTGGTTAGGCCGGTGGTGCCTGCGATGGCGGAGGCGATTTCGGCATTGGCATTCGTCGTGATCGTCGGTGTGGAGCCGCCGAGGGTGAGCGTGCCGCCGCTGAGCAGATAGGAGCCGGAGGTGGCGGCATTGAAGGTGAGGCCGCCCGCAGTGATCGTGTCGACCGTGACCGTTCCCGCCGCACCGTTGTTGCTGCCAAAGACGGCGGTGTCGTTCCCCGCGTTGTTCCAAATGGAATCGACCGTGCCATTGCTCCAGAGAGCGGAGGTGGTGTCCCACGCGCCCGCGCCATCGACGGGGGCATTAGGGTTCAACCCGCTGCTGTCCCAGGTCAGGGTGTCCGCTCGCAGGGTGGAGGAAAGCGCCGCAAAGGCCAACAGCCCGCATGCGTAAAAACGGCGTGAGGTGGGGAGGTGCATGACCCAAGGCTAGGATCACGAAACCGGTTGGCAACGCGGAGTCCATTCTACCTGATGAAAACTGTATTCACCCCGGAGAGATGGGGAAAATTCAACAATGCGAAAGGCGCAGAAAAGCCTAACAAAGCCTCATTAACAAAAGGCCGCGAAGGAAACGCAGGGAGGCGAGGGCATCTCGGGGGGACGGGGCGGCAGTCCGCACACGCCGCCTGAAAACCGAACCGCTGCAAACTCCCGCCCGGCCTACGGGCGGGAAGCCCCCGGCTTCCAGACGAGGCTGCCGATGATGGCGAGGAGGATGGCGGCAAAGGCTCCCCAGACGCCCCACTGCTCGGGCCCTTGCGGGAAGGGAAAGAGCGAGCCGTAGAGCGCGAGGATGGGCATGGCGCTGGCGATGACGAGGACGACCCAGCGAGGGAGGGAGGATTTGCCCGAGGCGAGGATGATCTTGCACGCGCCGACGGCGAGCACGGCGTAGGTGAGGGCGAGGAGGAGGCCCTGCGCGGTGGCGACGACGAAGAGCGACTTGTACCGCTCGTGGTCAGGAATCAAAAAACCAATGGCGATGGCGACCAGCGCGGTGGCGAGGACGCAGTGCGACGCCATGGTGGGAGCGCCGAGGCGGTTCGTGCGGGCGAGGACGGGGGGCAGGATGCCCGCGCGGCTGAGGGCGTAGAGCCCACGCGAGGCGGCCAGCGAGAAGCCGATGAAGCAGCTGATGAAGTCGGCGAAAATGCCGACGCGTATCCACATGCCGGCCCAGTGGCCGAGGAGCCGGTTGGCCATCTCGGCGAAGCCGTCGAGCTGGGCGGGCCAGGCCTTGCCCACGAGCTCGGGGCCGAAGTAGACCGTGCCCGCGTAGGAGCAGAGGACGAAGAGGATGCCGGTCAGCACGACGGTGGAGACGAGCGCGAGCGGGATGGTGCGCCGGGGATTGGACGCCTCCTCGGCGAGGACGGCGACGGTTTCAAACCCGCCGAAGAGCAGGATGGCAAAGAGGAGGCCGCCAAAGAGATTCCCCCCGCCGGTGACATGGAAGATGGAAAAGAAGTCCCAGGTATTCGCCGGGCCCGCGTGGATGATGGCGGCGACGGCGGTGAGCAGAAACGGGATGACGGAAACCAGGACAATGACGAGCTGCGCGCGCGTGGCGACATCGGCTCCGCGGACATTCATGATCCAGGCGATGAGGACGACGATGAGCGCGCCGCCCCACCACGGGACGAGGCCAAAGAGGTAGGCCTTGGAGAAATTGGCCACGAGCACGCCGACGGCGATGGAGAAGCCGCCCGCGCCCGACACGAGCAGCGAGAAGGTGTAAATGATGAGGATGGCCATGCCCGCGCGGCGGCCCCAGGCGCGCTCGACGTAATCGCCCATCGCCCCCGCCCCACCCGTGAAGGAGGCGTAAAAGGCGATGACCATGGCAAAGCACACCATGCCGATGGCGGCCAGGAGGATGGCCAGCGGCCCGCGCCCCCCGGCGATCTGCGCGACGAAGGCAAGGAAGAGACCGATGCCGATGAGCGGCCCGATGGCGCATGCCTGCCCGACGAGATCCAGGATCGTCAGGCGTTTCGACGGACGCGGATGAGGAGGAGTCTCGGCGGTGATCGGCATGAAAACTTCATGCGACCAAGTCGCAGCAGGAAAAAGAAAAGAATGCGGGGCGGCGCAGAATTTTCACGAACCGGCCGGAAATGCTGATGAAACGGCGCAGGGGCGAAAGAGGCGCGGGTTTTCGAGGAGGACAAACGCCGGCAGGCATGCCATGGTACCGCGATGACCCACGCCTCCGTCGGCACCCGCGTGACTCGGCGGGGGCGTACATTTCCCCCGGCATGATCTCCACGCGAAAGACATTCCTCTACGTGCTGCTCGCGCTCGGCGTGGGGGCGGGGCTGTGGCCCTTCATCGCCAACCTCGGGGAAAATGGGATGGACGACCGCTACAAGACATTGCGCGAACTCAACCCCGCGCCCGCCGACATTCGCGAGGCCTACTGGGTGCCGCGAGAGCGGCAGCGGTATCTGCTCCTGGTGATGAACAAGAGCTATTCCCTCGTGGCATGGGTGCGGCCCGGTCGGCCCGCCTACGTGGTGGACGACGCCGGAACGATCGTGGACTCCAGCCGCCACGACAGCGACGACGCGGTGTTTTTCAAGCAGTGGGAGGATCGGGAAAAAACCGCTCTCACGCCCGCCGAGCTCACCGCCGTGCTGGACAGGGCTTCTCCGCGACCCTGAGACGCCGGGCCGGGAGCGACGGAAGGTCGCAAAGGCAGCGCAGGAGTTCCCTCCCCCACCCGGGCCTCGCGGCACCACACCACCAGCCCGTCATCGCTGCCTCTGCTTCCTTCCTTCAAAGACCGGCGCGCGTCTTCACTGGCCGAGGTTCTTCACCTTGTCGAGGGAATCGGGGGCCTTTGGGTCGATCATCTCGACGTGGCCGTCGAGGAAGAGCGCATTGGCCCGGCCCGAGTGCCGGGCCTCGACGACATCGGTAAACGCCGGAGCGGATGTCGCGCGAAAATACTGGTAGCCGTCGCCGTTGTTGGCCGGGCCGTTGCAGGTGTCGGCGATGAAGAGAGTGCTGGATGGGCGGCTCTGGCTGATGGGCCGGATCGGAGTGCGCCAGTCCAGGACGCCCTGGTCGTTTTTGAGCCCCTCGCAGTTCATGCCATAGGTGCGGCGGGCGATCTGTTTCGGATAGGTGCGCAGCGAGGAGGGGCAGAGAAAGACGGTCTTTTTCCGGATGTCGACGACCTGGCTCGGGGTGTTGATGTAGTTTTGCAGGGTGAGCCACCAGGAGTTGCCGGTGGTGGCGTCGGAGACGGCGGGGTAGACGCCGTTGTTTTCGCGGGCGTAGGCGTCGAGGTAGAGAAACATCTGCCGGAGGTTGTTGGAGCAGGCGACGGTCTGCGCCCCGGCGTTCCAGGTCTTTGCCATGGGCAGGAGCAGGCTGACGAGGAGAGCGAGGATGCCGATGGTCACGAGCAGCTCGACGAGGGTGAAGGCGCGATGATGGGGGGCGGGGCGCATGGGGTTACTGGGCTGCGGTGCGGGCTGGCGCGGGCGCGGTGGTTTCGGCGACTGCTCCCTCGCAACGGGCGGTGACGGCGATTTCCTGGAGGCGGGAGTCGGTGCGTTTCGCCGATTCCTCGTAGCTCATGCGGGGCTTCGTCGCGGAGGCGGGAGGCACGGCGGAGACATTGCGCACGGTGGCGGCAGCCTTGCCGTGGAGGGCAAACTGGGCGACGCCGTTGCCCCAGGAACTGGCATTTTCCAGCGTGGCGGAGGCATCGAGGAACCAGAGGCCGTAGCCGGTATTGTCAAAGGTGCGGATGTCGCGGGCGACGAGGCGACTCTGGCCGACATTGCCGATGCCGTTGTCATTCTGGGTAAACACCCCGCCGGTGATTTCGCAGGCGATGGTGTCGTGGGCGGAGAAGCCCTCGTCGAGATTCTGCGAGCCCTCGATGTTTTCAAAGACAAGCCCCTCGCCGGTGCCGTGGAGATTGAAGCCATCGTTGAGGCTGCCGGTGGCGCGGATGTTGCGAAAGGTCTGGTGCGACGCGTTGAGGATGACGACGACGCGATCGCGGGCGGCGATCTCCCAGCCGTCGCGCTGCGCAGGATCGAGCAGGATGAGGCGCGAGCCGTCGTCGGAAAGGCGCACCTTTTCCTCAAACCGCGCGGTGGCCGCATCCTGAAAGACGCGGCGGCCATGATGCACGAGCACGGAGGGAAATCCGCCGGGCACGACGGAGGTCCATTTGCCGCCGGCCTTGGTGAAGCCCTGGATGTTGGGACGGGCGGCGAGGAACGAGGCGACATCGAACGACCACTCGCCATCGCGCTCCTCAAACACGAGCGGGTCGAACCCGGTGATGGTCTCGCCGCTGCCGTCGACCGTTATTGGCTGCTCCGCCGTGCCGGAGCGCGGGATGTAGAGCGGCTCGCGATAGGGTCCGCTGCCGGGGGCGATGCGAATGGTGTCGCCGGGCTGCGCGGCCGCGACGGCAGAAGCAAGCGTGCGATAGCCGTCGGCCGCGCGCTGGTCGACGGTGAGAGTGGCGGGCGGGCGCGGCGCGGCGCTGGCGGACCCGGGGGCGGAGACGCCGAGGAGGAAATTCATCGACGGGCCCTTCTCGATCTTGCCGCCGCCATCGGCTTCCATGATGCCGTAGCCGCCGTCGGGCGTGCTGGACGGGGTGACGCGGAAGATGATGTTTTGCTCCGCCGCGCCCTCCTCCTTGAAGCGCAGGAGGAAGCCGTAGGACGAGCCGCCTTCGAACTTCACCTCGGGAAAGCGGAAGCGCAGCCAAGCGGCCTCGCCGGTGCCGAGCCCGGGATTCGGCGGGAGCGTGCCGTCAAAGGTGGCGACGACATCGGGCGGCTCCGTGAGATTGCCGGAGGGGAACCGCAGGAAGTCGAGCTGGAAGGCGGCGCGCCGAGCCGAGCGGAACGGGTCGGCGTAGAGCACCTGAACGGCGAGTTCGCTGGCGGAGAAGGATTGCTTCACCGGAAAGATCTGGCCGTAATCGCGGCGGCCCGCGTCCTTCGTCCACCGCCAGCCCATGCCCTGCGTGGACATGACGTTGACATAGGACGCGCCGCCGGTGATGGCGGGCTGGGCGGCCTCGAGCACGGCGTCGAGTTCCGCATGGAGCGCCGGAGCGGCAGCGAGGAGGCTGAGCGCGAGGAAGCGAGGGAGGAGGAATTTCATGGCACGAGATTGTCGGAAAGCGTGGCCTCGGCGCGAATGATCGAGATGGGCTGCGTGGTGGAAAGCCCCCGCGCGCGGCCCGCCTCGCCGGAGGCGTCCTGGTTGACGTTGCGAATGGTGTTGCGGCTCACGCGGACATTGTGCGCATTGCTAATGCTAATGCCTGCGACGGAGCACCCGTCGATGAGGTTGCCCTCCAGCACGATGTTTTCATTGCCGGGGAAGGCCGGAGCCGCGCCTGCGTCGGTGCGCGCCATGATGCTGATCGCGCCGATGGTGTAGCTGTCGGGCTGGCGGATATTCCACCCCTGGCCGACATCGCGGATCTGGTTGCCGGAGACGACGAGATTGCGGCTCCACCCGGCCTCGCGCCAGTAGGAGAACTCCGCGCCGAGCGAGATGGCGCAGCCCTTGATGCGCTCGAAGCGGTTGTTCACCACCAGCCCGTCGCTGGCCATGAGACGAAAGCCGCGGCCGCGATGATCGTGGCAATACGTGTCGCGAATGAGGAATCCCGAGGTCGAGGTGGCCGGGATCTCGCAGAAGCCTCCGGCCTGCACGCCGGGCGGGCGCTGGTCGAGCGTCACGCGATAAAACGTCACGCTCTCCGGATTGACCTTGAGCATCTCCCACGTCTTCCCCACCCGCTCCAGCCAGGGCTCGACGGGCTCGGGGGTTTTCTCGATCTTCACGATATTGGCTGCTCCCTCAACCTCATAGGAGGGAGGAGCGAGGAAGCGGATGGCGTCGCCCGGGCGGGCGATGACCTCCAGGCGGTTGTTGCGCCACGGGAGCACGCTGAGAAAGCTGCGGTCGTCGATCCACTTCAGCACCGGAATCATGGCGCCGTGGAAATTGATCGCGTCATCGGCCTGATAGGCAAACTCGCACTGCTCGACGACCGGGCCGAGGCGGGTGTTGGCGACGTTCAGCCCGTCCGCGCAGGCGGAGATGAGGCGCGGCTGGGTCGCGCCCTGCGGCGGCGGGCCGGGAATGACGCACACTCGGCGATAGGTGCCGCCGGTTTCACACGAGCGGACGACGATGGCGACATTGGGCGCGGCGAGGATGGTGACATCCTCCAGCGTGACCTCGCGGGAATTGCGGATCGACACGCCCTCGGCGGCGCGGGAAGAGAGCGTGACGCGGTCGCCGACGGTGAGGAAATCGAGGCCGGTCTGCCACTTGGGAAACGAGACGCGCACGGTGCGGTCTCCCGCAGGATCGAGCGAGGCCACGCCGTAATCCGGAGCGCCGGGCTTGAGCGTGGGCGTGTCGCGATCAAAGAGCTGGAGGCGCGCATCGGTGAAGAATCCGCCCGTCGACGCGGCGGCCTCGCTGCCGGGATAGCCTGCGTGAAGCTGCACGGTGATCGTCCCGGCTTGCGCATCCACGGATGCGATATCGCCCTGGGTGAAAGGCAGCGGGTCGTAGTCGATGCGGAGGTTGCGAATGGTGAGGCCGTCGCAGCCGTCGATCTGGAGCGAGGAGGTCTCGCGGCTGCCCGCGATGAGGGTCGCGCCATGGCCGTCGATGATGACACCGCGCAAGCCCGCGAGCCGCCATCCGGCGCGCGGCAGGCGATGAACTCCGGGCGGCAGCTCCAGCACCGCGCCGGGCTGGAGATTCGCCACGGCGGCCTGGAGGTCAAAGGCGTCGGGCGCGGCGGCGCGCAGGCACTCCGCGTGAAAAGCGCAGGCGAGAGCGACAAGGATGAGGGCAGGCCGGATCATGCTGGGGCAACGGGGAGGCACTCGGGGGGAGGCGGGAGATTCAAGCTAATGGCTCACCGGCCCGGCCGCAAGACGCCAGCCGGGCGCGGTGAAAAGGATACGTTACGCGCTGCGGGTGCGGCGGGCGCGGCGCAGGACGACGAAGGCGACGCCGAGCAGGCCGAGCACGACGGTGGAGGGTTCCGGCACGGCGGTGGCGTAAAAGACCAGGTCCGAACCGCTGCCCCAGCCCGAGTAGTTCGTATTATCCGTCGAGATGATGGCCATGCCGCCGGTGTACGAGGCGGAGTTACTCACCTGCCAGGTGACGTTGCGGTTGGCCGCCTGGGTCGGGAAGTAGAGCATCACGGCGTAGTAGTTGCCGCCGGTGAGCGCGACATCGGTGAGGTTGAATGTGACGTACTTGCTGAAATCCGACGACGTGCCGGTGAGGCCCGACATGGTGCCGGTCTCGGTGTAGAGCGCCGTGCCCGAGGGGACGCCGCTGGCCGAGGAGACCTGGAAGATCGACACGCTAAAGGCCGCCGTGAGCGCACCCGCGCCGGGCGCGGCATCGGGAGCGAGGCGGAAGGTGATCGAGTCGAGCGTGAGGTTCGTCGAGGCCAGGAACGACTGGCCCACATCGCGCAGGCCGCTGGCGGTGTTGTTGCGCCACTGCACGCCGCCAGCCGTCGAGGTGTTGCTGGCAAAGGACGATGTCGGCGCGGTGTCGCTGACCGAGACGAGCACGGTGGCGGCGGCCGGGCGGACGCCGGTCAACACGAGCAGGCTGGAGGCGGCAATGAGTGAGGGGAGCTGGTTTTTCATGGGGTAGTTGGGTTTTGGGTGGTGTGGTGAGGGGTTTCTCGCGCGTCTCTTAATAGAGCTGGAGCTGGGCGCGGGTGACGGGGGCGTTGGTCAATACAGGCTCGGGGGCGGCCTCGCGCTCGGGCCAGTCGAGGAGGGCGTCCTTTTCGCGTTCAAAGAGCTCGTCGATGACGACGCGGGCGGTGGCGATGGAGTTCACCAGCGGGTCGATTGACAATGCCCGCACGAGCAGGTCGCGGTCGCGCTGCATGATGCCCTCGATGGTCAGCTCGTGAATGTCGAGCGCGAGGTATTGATAGGCGCGCAGGCCGTAGTCGAAGCGGCCCGCCTTGAAGGGTCGCGGCCCCTCGGGGGTGAACCGGCACTCCAGCTCCAGGAAGGCGTCGTCGGGGAGATTCTCCACGGCGCGGCCTCCGTCCTCGATGGCGTTCATATTGGGAAGGTTGAGGAAATACGTGCGTCCATCGCCCGTGACCATGGTGTGAATGACATCGGCGGCGTGGTCGCTCTTCAGGCTGGAGTGGAACTCCTCGACCGGGCGCTTTCCCGAGTTGTACTCGTCGATCTCCTGCCACACGCGGCCGGTCCAGCGGTCGCGCTCGTCGCAATCGAAGACGGCGAGCGGCGGGATCTTTTCCTGAATGGGCGAGCGGCCCTGGTAGAAGGGGAAGTACTCCTTCGTATGCCCGGTGCAGGTGGGCACCGCGCCGAAGACATCCGCGAGCTGGGCGGTGATGTAGTTATTGAACCGGCCCTTGGCATAGCCCTCGTCGATCTCGCCGACGGCGGCGCGGGCAAAGGCGTCGCGAATCTCCGGCAGCACGTCGCGACCATCGAGCCGGGCGTGCAGCATCCAGGTGAAGTGATTCACGCCCGCGATGCGCATGTCGAAGCGGTCGACCTTGGATTTATCCTCGCCGATCAGCTCCAGGTAGCTCTCCTTCTTTGCGGGCATGTGGTGCGTGTCGCAGAGGGCGATACTTTTCACGCGGGAGTGGCGCATGAGGCCGATGCCCATGGCGGCGGAGGGGTTGACGTAATTGATCACCCACGCCTGCGGGCAGATCTCCTCGACCGCGTGGGCGATCTCCAGGATGGCGGGAAACTCGCGCACGGCGTGAAAGATGCCCGCCGGCCCGATGGTGTCGCCCGAGCACGAGCGGATGCCGTACTTTGCCCCGACCTCGCACTCGATGCGGCGGTAGTAGGTATTGTCGCGGGAAAAGCTGAGCACGACGTAATCGGCCCCGCGCAGGGCGGTGCGATAGTCATCCGTGCTCTCGATCCGCGCCCCGGTGGGACCGGCCACGAGATGGGCGAGCTTGGTGATTTTCTCCAGGCGCTCGGGGTCGATGTCGACGAGGCTCAGCGTGCAGCCTCGGAAGCCGGGGAGATTCGCGGCGGCCCAGATGGCCTGGCGTCCGAAGAAAAGGCTGCCTGCTCCGATGATGACAATTTTAGGGGTTTTCACTATTCTGTTGCGGGTTAGGAAACTGATTACCCCCTTGCGCTTAGAGCGTCTACCGGACGAATGTCGTATTAATCACACAAATGTTGCGTTCCAAGAAAACCAGTATCTATCGCTTCAACCACGAGCTGCCCCCCGCCCTGCCGCTGGCGGTGCGGTCGGCGGGAATTTACTCGCTGACGAATGATTCCCTCGTCGAGCCACCGATGCGGAAGTGGTTCTCGGAAATCTTCTGGACGGTGGAGGGATCAGGGGAGTTCGTGCTGGAAAAGCGCACGCTCCGGGTGGATCGGGGCGAGGTGTTTTATCTGCTGCCCGGCGAGATGCATCAACTGAGGCCGGTCACGCCGCGCTGGAAGTACCATTGGTTCACCCTCGACCACCCGATGAGCCCGCAATGGCTGGAGGCGTTTGGCTTTGTGAAACGCCCCCTCCCCGCGCCGCGCTGCCCGGTGGAGACCTTTGACGCGCTGCGGGCGGCGCTCAGCGAAGGCACGATGAAAGGCGACCGGCTGGCGGCGCATTACGCGCACGAGATCCTGCTCGCCGCGATGGAGGGCAGCCTCGCCCCGCTGGCGCGGTCGCACTCGAGCTGGGTGGAGGCGTGCCGCAAGCAACTCGACGAGCGCTTTGCTGACCCGCTGCTCAACGTGAGCGCGATCGCGAATGAAATCGGGCTGCATCGCTCGACGCTCTTCCGCGCCTTCCTCGCGGCCCACGGCATGACGCCCTCGCACTATCTGCAAAACCTCCGCCTGCACCACGCGATGGAGCTGCTGAAGCAGACCGAACTGCCTATTAAAGAAGTCGCCGTGCGCTCCGGCCTCGCCGGGGCCAACTACCTCGGCCGCCTCATCACGCGACTCTCCGGCATGTCGCCGAGGCAATTCCGCGCCGCCTACCGCCAGGGCCGCATGACGCATAACTAGAGAAGGCGGCAAGACCCGCGCCCCGGGGAATCCGTTAACTTTTCCCGATCCCTAATAAATCTCCAGCCCGGCGCGACCGCAGCTCCCGCCCTGTCGTTCCGAGCAGGCGCGCGCGGTTTCCAGGCAGCATGTAACTGTTACACAAGCGGGCAATTGCCTGCGACGAGATGCCGTGAGAAGGTAAGGCACCATCGACGACACCCTGTCGCTCCCTCGCCAATCATGAGCCTCCCCAGCCAATCGCCCCTTGGGCCCCTTCCTGGCAAATCGCGTTTGCGACCGACCATGAAATCGCATGCCTGGAATCATCGAAAGGTTTCCTCCAGCGGGCATATCCTCGCGCCGACTCGCTGCCAGGCCTTTACCCTGGTGGAAATTCTCGTGACGGTGGCCGTCATCGGCATCCTGGCCTCGCTGCTTCTTCCCGCCATCAACCGGCTAAGGGATAATGCGAACCTGACAAAATGCGCCAGCAACCTGCGGCAGTGGGGGATCGCCTATCAGATGTATATGACGGACCATGATGGCTTTTTACCCCAGCAGGAAAGAGTCTCCAACGACCCTAACACCCATTGGCAGAACCTGATCGCTCCCTATGTGATCGGAGGCACCAAAACCTACCTGAGCACCGATCTGCGGGCGAAGTTCCGTTGCCCGAACGACAAGACAACGGGCATTGTCTATGGATGCAGCAACTACCTCAGCCCGCCGAATTATGCCAAAGCCCCGGCCAAGCTGATCAATCTGGATAAAAAACTCTCCGACTTCATTCTGATGGCGGAAAATTACACTGGGGAATTTTGGAACACCGCTCCTGCAGCCACGCCGCAGACGGGAGGATATATTGACTACTCGCGCCATAAATTCGCCGGAAAGAATGTCTCCAACATGCTCTTCGCGGATTTCCACATAGAGCCGCTGTCTTATGAGCAAACTTTGTCGCGGCCTGCGACCACGATGCCATAAGACGCGTTTGGATTAATAACACGCCGCTCTCCGCCCGAACGCGCAGGAGTGAGACGGCGGCCCAACCCGCCATCCCGGAGAAAGACGCGGACCATGTCTTCCCACTCTCGCCGGATTCTCCCCCTGCTCCCCGACGCTCACCGTGATCCCGTCATCTCGCGCGCGGGCGAGAACGAGATCCCGCTCCAGCACTGGCTCCGGCATTTCCATAGCCATCGCCCGATTTCACGACGAGGGACCATAAGATTCTCGTTTCCTGGCTTCTCTCCGTCTTCTAGTCTTTTCCCCGCATGAACAAGAAGCCCCCCCAAGGCATGCGCGATCTGGCCAGGGCGACCGGCCTTTCCGTCGCGACCATCTCCCGTGCGCTTCGCGGCCACCGCAGCGTGCTCCCCGAGACGCGGGAGCTTGTGCTCGCGGCGGTGAAAGAGCTTGGCTACGAATTCAACCCCTACGTCGGCCATCTCATGTCCTCGCTCCGGGGCCGGACGGGCAGCCAGTTCAAAGGCAATCTCGCCCTCCTCTGGTACGACACCACCCCGGCCGACAAACATTCCCGCCTCCTCGAAATCCGCGAAAGCGCCTTCAGCCGCGCGGCGGAACTCGGCTACTCCATGGACGAGTTTTACCGTTGCCACTACACCCCCGACCGCCTGGCCAAAGTCATGCTCAATCGCTCCATCGGCGGCGTGCTCATTTCCCCCGCCTTCCTTTCACACGGGAAGGTGCATATGCGGCTTCAGCTCGATTCCTTTGCCGTCGCCTCTCTCGGCTGGTCTCTCTATCATCCGGCTTTCAACAGCATTCGCTTCGACCACTTTCAATCCATTCGCCTGGCCGTCCACTACGCGCGCCGGAAATTTGGCTCGGATTTCGGCGCCCTCTTCGATCTTCGCTACGATCGTCGTGCCGATGGGGCCTTTCGCGCGGGATTCCTTGCCCACCATCCCGCCGGACCCACGATGGCGCAACGTTACATTTTTGATCTGAACAAGCTCAACCTCCGGAAACTGCATGAGGCCTTCGACAAGGGACGCCTTCGCAGTTTGATCGCGCCGGCCCGCGACCAAATCCCTCCCGAGGTCCTCGCCTCACTACCCAGCGAGCGCTTCATTTTCCTCGGCGATCTGAGTCACAGAAACACCTGCGGAGTGATCGACTATCAGTACGGCCTCCTGGGCCGGTGGGGGGTGGACCTTCTCGTAGCCACCATCCACAAATACGAGCGCGGCGTGCCCGACGTGCCCATGATCATCTATGTACCGCCCCGCTGGGTCGATGGCTCGGTGACGCCGGACATTTCCATGTAACTGTTACACGGCCAGCTCCTTGAGTTGCGAGGCCGGGAGGATGAGCATGACGCCCACCTCTATGAAAAAGTATCTTCCCCTCGTACTAGCCATTCCTCTTCTCGCAGGCGGCGCCCGTGCGCAAACCTACACCTGGACCGGAGCCGTGGACAGCAACTGGCAGACCGCTGGAAACTGGTCCCCAAGCCTTGCCCCGTCGAATACGACCATCACCAACGGTCGCATCAACGTCAACAACGGCGCGGCCAGCACCCTGCTTTACACCAGCGCCGAGGGCTCCACGGTGATCTCCGGCACGACCCGCGGCCTCGTGATTGCCTCCGGCACGAACGGCAGCATGGAGATCACAGGCGGAACCTTCTCGACCAATCTCGCCACCACCGGGGACATCGTCGGCAATGGCGTCAACACCGGCGTCCTGACCGTGAGCGGCGGCAGTTTCATTGGTAGCAACAATGGCGGGCTCACCCTGAATCTGGGCGGTACGGGAAGCGGCACTCTGAACGTCTCCTCCGGGTCCGCCTCCGTCACCAGCCTGACACTCGGTGGAGCGGTCGGAGCCGGGAGCAGCACGGTCAACCTCACCGGCGGCACCCTGCTCGCCAGTTCCATTCGCACCTTTGGATCGACGAGCACCTTCAACTTCGATGGCGGCACGCTTCGCGCCCGCTTTGCTTCCACCACCTTCATGACAGGCCTCACCCGGGCAAACGTCGGCAACGGCGGAGCCCGCATCGATACGAATGGCGTTGACATCACGATCAGCCAGGCGCTCCTCCACTCCAACGGCCCAGGCGCCAACGCGATGGACGGCGGCCTGGTCAAGGAAAGCTCCGGCACCTTGATTCTCTCGGGCGTGAACTCCTTCACCGGCGACACCGTGGTCAACGCAGGCCGCCTCACCCTGGCATCCACCGGGCAGCTGTTCTTCGACTACAACGGCGGGGAGTTCAACTCGATCTCAGGCGCGGGTCTCCTGACTCTCCAAGGCACCTTCCTCTTCGATCTCACGGGAGCGGCGGCAGGCACCTACACGATCATCGACTCATCGATCCTCCCGGACACGACCATCGCCTCCACTTTCGCCGTGGCAAACAGCGGCTGGACGGAAACCTCCGGCGTGTGGACGTCCGCCGACGGCCTGTCCTCCTTCAGCGAACTCAACGGCCAGCTCACGATCTCCGTGCCCGAGCCCGGCGCGGCGGCCCTGCTGGCGCTGGGGTCCGGACTGGTGTTCCTCGTTCACCGCAGCAGGCGCGCGGTGCTCGGAGCCTGATCCCTCCCTGCCTTTCGAAAACAACTCCAACGGCTCATTTGCGATAGTCCGCGCAGCCGCGAATGAGCCATGGTGCAAGCCATCCCTCCCCGCCTCATGAAAACCCAGTCCTTCCTTCCCCGCACCGGCGTCCAGCTCGTCCTGACCGCCACGACCAGCCTTTTCCTTCTCGGCTCTCTGTCGGCTCGCGCCGCAGACAAACTCGAGGAATTCGAGACCGAGCTGACTTTGGATGTCGAGCCGAACTCCCACGAGGAAACAAAAATCGCCATCGTTGAAGACCCCTCGGCTCCCGGCAACCACGTCCTCAAGTTGAGCTGGGTCGGACACCGTGGCAGCCACGTCGCCGGAAACATCAAGGGCAACAACGTGAAGCTGATCGAAGAGCCCGGCAGCTACAAGGTCACCGCTCGCGTGAACTTCGAGGAATGTGAAACCGATGTGCAGTCGCTTTCTCTCCGCGTCTTCGACAGCCAGCACGAGACCTTTCAGTTCACCGTCCCCGTCGAGCATGCCGGCGAGCCCGGCTGGCACGAGATCGCCTGGATCATCTCGACCGACTCTCCGGACACGGGCGGAGTCGTCTCCTGGGGCGAGCACGTCAACAAGGTCTGCGACCTCCCGCTTCGTTTCCTCGGCTTCGCCGCCGCCTTCAAAGGCCACGAGACCAAGGGAGGAGCCATCCTGTTTGACGACATTGCGATCGAGCGCATAAACCCCTAGTTTCCAGATCGCCACACTCCCCCCTGTGAAATCCGTCGCCCGGCTTCTCGCCCTCTCCCTCGCCCATGCGGGCATGCTCCAGGCCGCTCCCGTTCAGGTATCCATTCCGTGGGAGCAGCCCTGGCCGGTCGTGACTCCGGCGGCAGCGGGGAAGTTTGGCTTCGTCCTGAAGAACAAAGGCGCCGAGCCCGCCGCGATCACCTTCCAGGCCACCTTGCGGTCCCCGTCCGGCAAGGAGGAGTCAATTTCCAACTCGCTGACCGTCCCAGCTGGAGAGGAGGGGCTGGTTCCCTGCTCGTTCGCCGGTCGCGAGTTTGGCTGCTGGCAGATCGACTACGCCTTTCGCCAGGAGGCCGACCCCGCCTCCGATGTCGCGGGCAAGGTCGCTCTCGGCTTCCTCGACCCCGCCGGCCCGAATGAAACCACTCCGGCCTTCCGCTTCGGCATCGTCGCCCACAGCGAGCGGGTCTCCGCCAAAGAGCGGATCACCGAAATGGAAGCCGCCGCCTTCATCGGGGCCAAGGTCCTGCGCTCCAATCCCGAATGGTCCATGATTCAGCCCGAGGCGGGCCAGTGGGACTGGAAGGTCGCGGATGAGATGGTCGCCACCGCCGAGCGCCTCCACATGGAGATTCAGTTTCTTTTGGCCTTCACTCCGCGCTGGGCCGCCGCCCCCGGGCTACGGGACGCCAAAGACTGGCTGAGCTGGAACCGCTCCGCTCCCGACCCAGCGGCCTGGAGCCAGTACGTCACCGCCGCGAGTGAACGCTACAAGGGCCGCATCCATCTCTGGGAGATCTGGAACGAACCCGACCTCGACGGCTTCTGGCGCGGGTCCACGGAGGAGTACCTCGCCACGGCCCGCCTCGCCGTCGACATCCTGCGCCGGACCGATCCCGGGAATCTCATTCTCAGCGGCGGCTTTGGCACTCTCACCGAGCACGGCGCCCGCAAGACAAACCCCGACCTCCAGGCTCGGGTCATGATGGCGATGGGCGATCAGTTTGACTATCACGCGATCCACGAGCACGGGCCATTCCACAAATTCGCCCAGGTCGTCGACGGCGATTACAAAAAACTCCGCGCGGCCCTGCCCGGCAAGGTGCCGCCCATTTTCTTCAACGAAACCTCCGACTACGCCACCCCCGGCAAGGAAAACGAGCAGGCCCACACTCTCATCAAGAAAGCGACCTTTGCCTACGCCCGGGGCGCGGCGGGTTATCTCTGGTACGATCTCCGCAACGATGGGACCGATCCCAGGAATCCAGAACACAACTTCGGCCTCCTCACCCGCAAAATGGCGCCCAAGCCCGCCTATCTCGCCTTCAACACGGTCGCACGCGAGGTGGTCTCCCGTCCCTATCTGCGGCAGCTCGATCTCGGCGAGAGCCGCTGGTTCTTTCTCTTCGGAGACGAGCAGGAGAAACTCCTGGTCTATTGGAATGACGATGAAGGCTCGCAGAACGAGCAGGTCCTCCTGCACCTGGCGGAGGCGGGTAAAGCCGAACTCATCGACTTCAATGGCAACTCGTCCCCCCTGCCTCTCGTCAACCATCAGATCGTCATCCCCGCCAGCAAGGAGCCCCGGTTTCTGAAAGTCCACGGCGGCGGGGAGATCCGCCCTGCGGGCAAACTGGCCGGGCCGTCCCGCGCCTTCTTCGGCGCGCCGGGCGAGGAGATCGTCGTCGACTGCGAATTCCAGAATCCCTCCGATCAACCCGCCGAGGTCCGGGTAAAGTGGGCGACTCCCTCGGCCATCAAGGTCGTCTCCCCGGCCCCGGAAAAGATTTCGCTCGCGCCGAACGGGCGTGCCACCGCGGCGCTCAAGGTGCGTCTCCCCGAGGGGGCCTCCTATCGCTACGGGGCCGACGCAAACCTGAAGATGACTTATGCTTTTGAGGGCATCCCGTATGAAGGCAGCATGCTCGTGCCGGTCCATTATGGCACGATCGCCGTGCCCGCCGACCGTCCCGGCCGTGATCCCGACTTTGTCCTGGAGAAGCGCGAGCAGCTCTTTTCCTTCGTCGAGGCCGATCCCAACATGGTGCAATACCGCTGGCGGGGACCGGACGACCTGAGTGTCCGCGCCTGGTTCGCGGTCGACCCCGATGACCTCGTCCTCCGCGTCGCCGTTACGGATGATCGCCACGCGCAGGAAAACACCGCCGCCGACATGTGGAAGGCCGACAGCGTGCAATGCGCGCTCGTCCTTCCCGGCCAGCAGGGAGAGTGGGAATTCGGTTTTGCCGAGAATTCCTCCGGCCAGCCGCTGACGATGCTCTGGAACCGCCCCGATGCCGTCGGAAAAGAGGAGTTTCTCGCCAGGATGAAGGTCGACGTCGAGCGGAAGGGCGAGGGCCGAGTCTATACCGTCCGCCTTCCACGCCAGGAGATGGGTCTCACCGACGAGCGGCTGCGCGCGGGATTTCGCTTCAATATGGCGGTCAACGACAGCGATGGCAAAGTGCGCGCCCATGCTCTCCAGCTGGCTCCCGGCATCGTCGACGGCAAGTCGATCAACTCCGCCCCCTATGTCGTCTTCAAGGAGCTGCCGTCCCCGGATTCCCAACACACTGCCCGATGATCAGATCCCTGTTGCTCGTTTGTCTCCTACTGCCTCACGCAGCCTTTGCCACCGCGAGGATTCTGCCTCTCGGAGACAGCCTCACGGCGCAGGGCGAGGCCCGGCAGCTTCTCTACGACAAGCTCACGGCGGCGGGTTATGATTTCGAATTCGTCGGCTCCGTCGGCGCGAGCCCCCTCCTCCACGAAGGTCACGGCGGTTTTACCATCGGCCCCGACCAGAGCGAGCCGGGCAATCTCGCCGACAATATCGGGCGCTGGATTCCCGACGCCCGGCCCGACATCATTCTCCTGCTCGTCGGAAACAACGACTACAACGGAAAGAAGGGCGTCGATCCCGCCACCGCCCCGGAGCGGATGGCGAAGCTCCTGCAACACATCACCGCCCTCGCTCCCCAGGCCACAGTCCTCGTCGCATCCGTCCTCAAGATCGGTTTCGTCGACGACTACGCCGGGGCACTCAACCGCGCCCTGCCCGACATCGTAGCGAAACAAAAAGCCGTCGGCGGCCGCGTCGTCTTCGTCGACCTCCACCGGGAAGTCGATCTCCGGAAAGGTGCTCCACCGTACAATGGTCCCGACAGCGACTATGTCGACGGCACGCACCTCAATGCCTCCGGCGCCCAGAAACTCGCCGACGGCTGGTTTGCCCACCTGCAGCCTCTCCTCACGGCCAAACCCTAGGTGTTCCGCAGGAGGAGCCCGACCTGGCGCGCACGCACGGGAAGACCTCAGCGCGGCGCGGCAGGAAGTGCCGAAAACCCGGATTCCTCGCCCGGCGAGGAGCTGTGATCAGGACTGTCTCTTCCTGCTGCGAGAGGCAGTCGACGAGCGGGGGTCGGCGGAGTTTTGCTGCCGGACGGTGAGGCCGTCCTTCCACTCGACGCCGACGGTGGTTTCCATGGGATGGGATGGGAGGCCGACGACGTTGCGAAAGATCATGTCGCTGAGCTGCATCACGGCTGTCGCCCCGACCAGGCGGTGATTCTGCGATATCCCGGCAATCTTTCCCCAGTCCTGCGGACTCACGTCCAGCCCGGCGTAGCCGACATCCCCGGGAATCGTGAGGCCGATCTCGCTCAGCCACTCGGCGGAATAGTCAGGCCAGAAGGAGCTCATGATGGCGTCGGGCTTTTCGCGCATCACCCACTTGAGGAACTTCTCCCGGTCGGGCACGCCATGGGCGTCAAAGGGTTCCAGCCGGGGACATTTCCAATGCCATTGCGTCCCCAAATAGCTGGAGACCCAATAGCGATTCACCCGTTCATTAGCCTGCACGGCCATGGCGAGGCCGATGCGGCGATAGCCCAGGTTGTAAAGTTTCTCAAAGCAGACGCCGACCGTGCTGGATTGATTGGCGGCAACCCGGTGGGGAATTTTCTGCCGGAACGAATAGCCGGTCGCGACGACGGGATAGCGATCCCAGTCCAGGTCGAGCTCCAGAAGACCGGAGGGCATGTAGGACAGGAGCAGCCCGCATACTCCCCGCGCCCGCAGGATGCGCGAGGCCTTGCGCGAATCCACTCCCATAGGGCCGAGCCAGCATGGCTCCAGCCGGAAGCCCAGCTTTTCCGCCATCTCGCGGGCGCCCTCGAAGACCTCCCCCTGCGATTGCTTCTTCCAGTAAAACTCTTCGTTCAAGGCGGTCAGGAAGGCTATGGCCTCGCCGTGGTACTCGATCCGCCGCGTGCGCACCTGGGTCATCAGGGCGGTGACCAGCGCATTTTTCTGATATCCTAACTCCGCAGCCGCCTGGTGAATCCTGAGCTGCGTCGCCTTGCTAACACCCGGATGGTTGCGCAAGCCGAGGGAAACCGTCGTGCGGCTAATGCCCAGATACTCAGCTAAATCACGAACCGTTACGGAACCAGCCATACGAACGTGTCAGCATAAAACTTCCTTGTTCGGACCGGCAAGGAGAATCAGCTTTTGTCTCAAGATGAAAGCACCCCTCACATTTCCCACTCCACTTCGCATATCCCGGGCGATGGCTTTACTCTCTTTCCTGCTGATTGCGGGAGGAGCCTCCGCCCAGATCATCGTGAGCAATACGACCTCCGTGCCGTTGAATGCCACGATCAACCAGTCATCGTTCAGCGATGCTTCCAATGTCCAGGCGCGAGACCAGACGGGAAGCGTGCGCGCGATATCCCAGACGTTCACCTGGAACAGCGTCCAGGCCCTGGACGGCCTGGGGTTGCGCCTGGCCACGGCGCAAAACACGCTGAATCCCTATACATCGGACAGCACATGGGTGCTGGACATCCAGCAGCTGAGCGGAAACGGACTTCAGACGGCGGCGAGCATCGTCTCCACGGTCGCGCACCTGACCTTTACGCTGCCGGCCTCGGCGGTAAGCCCCGAAAGCTATCTCTACTTTGATCTGTCGACGAACCTGTCGCTGACCAATGGGGGCACCTATGGATTCATCCTGTATCCGGAAACCTCCAGCGACACGTTTCAAAGGCTGTTTTTTAGCAGGTCGGCCAACACGTCGGTTTATTCGGGAGGCGTGGCAGCGCAGGTCAGTTCGGTGACGGGACCTGGGCCTTACTCCGGCAGCTATGGCGGGCAGGGCTTTGACACGGGATTTTACCTCGTGGCCGTGCCGGAACCGAGCGCCCATGGGTTGATAGCTATGGGGGCATGCGCGATGGTATTCCTGGTCCGTGCCAGAACCCGCAAAGCGTCAGCCGCCTCCCCCCGAGCCTGATCCCACCCTCCCCCGATCATCCCATGAAATCACATCCCCTCCCCCTTTTCCTCGGTCTCATCGCCTGCACTGTGGCGGCTCTGCCTGCGTCGGATGTCACGGTCAAGGCGCTGGCCGAGGCTCCTGATAGCGAAGCCGTCGTCAGCAATGTCGAGCAGGCGACGGAGTTTGAACCTGTGCAGGCCCGGTGGCGCAACTGGGACGCCAAGGAAACCGGAAAGCCCGAGGCGACGGATCGCCGCGGGATCTCACAGATGTTCACCTGGCCGTCCACGCAGGGGCTGAAGGAACTGGGATTGCGGGCCGATGCCTTTGAGCATCCCCTGAATCGCGGGGTCATCTCGCCCCAGAAGTGGGCCATCGACATCCAGCGGCTGAACGAGCAGGGCGAGGTGGTCGACACGGTCGCCACGCTGCCCGTCCAACTGAATCCCGGCGATTACCGTCGCGGGGAATACCTGGTGTTTGATTTCTCGCCTGCGATCAAGCTGCTGGAAGGCGGCCGGTACGGCTTTCATCTCCGGCCGGAGTCCATCGTCGACGGGCAGCGACTGTATTTCTCACGGACGGCGGCAGGCTCGACGCCGAAGCTCGGCGGCGGAGCGGTGCAAACGCCCGGCGGCAAGCTCACGCGCTATCACCAGCAGTCCGGTGAAGGGCAGCAGTACGACCTGATCTTTTTCCTCGGCCATGAATAGCTCCTCACCGCGCCGGGCCGGGGGCCTTTCCCGCCGCCTCCTTCAGGCGTCCCTTTCCATCGCCCTCCTCGGGATGAGTCAATATAACTCCCAGGCAGGCCTGGTGAAGCGTGTCGTCGAGGGGCCGCAGAGTGCCTATTTCGTCTACCCCCACTCCAATGGTTTCCTGTCGGATGGGAGAAGCTATGTGGCCGCACGTCCGGAGCGCGACGGGCTGACGTTCCTGGCCGTTGATCCTGCGACGGGAACGCAGAAGGAGCTGGGATGGTTCCCGCATATCGACCTGTACTACAGCCTCTCCGCGGATGGGAAGCGGATGGCGTTCACCGCCGACAATACGCTTTATCTGTGGGAGATCGAGAGCGGCCAGCCGCCGAAGGTCGTCTACCAGGATACGCCGGAGGAGGCGGGCAAATGGTGGCACACGGTGAGCGACATCTCGCCCAAGGGCGACGCCATCGTCTCGATGCGGAAACGGAGGAAAGGGGCCGATCCCGCAGATGACAGCATCAAGTGCCAGATGCTGCGGCACGATCTGACGAGCGGAAAGACCGATGTGCTCATGGAGACCGACTGGTGGCTGAACCACGTGCATTTCTCACCCTATGACCCGAGCTGGATCTGCTTCTCCCACGAGGGAGATGCCGACAAGGTCGCCGATCGCATCTGGGCCTGGAACGCACAGGACGCGCCGAAGGGGAAAATGCTCTTCACCCAGACCGGGCTGGATGGCAAGCCTCTGCAGGTGGGTCATGAGCGCGCGGCGTTTCATTCCCCCTCCATGGTCTTCATCGCCTATGGGGCCAGTGAAGGTTCGCCGCGCGGCCTGTATGAGGTGGGATTCGATGGAAAGAGCCGCCTGGTCAGCCAGGGAGATCGCGACATGCACTGCAACATCAGTCGCGACGGACGCTGGGCCGTGGTGGACACGAGCGGCCCCCACGACGCCCCGGGCAAGGGTTGGGAAAACTCCAACTCGGTCAGCGATGTGATGGCGGTCAACATGCAGACAGGCCAGAGGGAGATGCTCTACCGCACCGCGATCCTGAAGCACCCCTGGCATCCGCATCCGCACATCAGCCCGGACGGGCGCTGGATCATCCTGAATGATGCGAAAACGCACCGCACGGTCGCCCTGGAGATCGACCCCGAGGCGCTCGGGGCATTCCTCAACCATTAGCCATCCTTTTGATCATGCTCCCCCCCGTCAATCCCGGCAAAGCAAGAGGGTTCACCTTGATCGAGCTGCTCGCGGCAGTAGCCATCGTGCTCTTCCTCGCGAGTCTGCTCTACGCAGGTGTCGGCCCCGTAATGGAAAACTCCCGCAAGGCGAAATGCGCGGGGCAGTTGCGCGCCATCTCGCACGCTGTGGCGCTGTACTCCGGAGATAACAACATGAACATCCCCCCCTCCTACGGCGGGGTGGCCGACCCGAAACAGACCTGGTGGTGGTACAACTTTGACTCCCCGCTGGCCGCCTACGCGGGCAATGCCCAGACCTGGATGAAGATCACGATCTGCGACAAGAACAGGTCCCCGGCCAAGGTGAACGCGAGCGGGGTGCAAGGCTACCCGTACGCGGTGAACTACAACGTCATGCCCACCTACAATGCCCAGATCAACTTTACCGTGGTGAAGGCCAACCAGATCAGCAATCCCTCTCGCGTGATCCTCATGATGGACTCGGTCAAGGGCGACGACTGGGGATGGGGGTTCCGCGATGTGTCGCCGGAGTTCAAGAACTGGAACCGCGTCTCGGAAAACCACCTGGGCATGGCCAATGTCCTCTGGTGCGACGGCCATGTCTCGGCGATACGCAAGAGCGAGGTCCGCTCGGAAAACTGCCTCATCCAGTAGATCGCAGGATGAGGATTTCCGAAAAAGCCGCCCCGCCGCGATGTCGCCAGGAGGACGGGCTCCCAGGCAATGAGGCCGGAGCCGGGAAGGGAGAGCCCCGCTGGCGTGCGGGGACGCTGGCCTACACGTCCTCCGGGCTGTTCCTGCTCTTTGGCTGGCTGCTGCTGGGGGACTTTTCCTGGTCGATGCGCGAGCGTTCGGTCGCGCCGATGGCGCAGTGGTATCTCGGCCAGCTCGGCATCTCCAACCTGCTCTTTGCCCTGCTCACGGGGTCCATCCCGGCCCTCCTCGGGATCAGCATCGCGCCGATCGTGAGCGTGATGTCCGACCGGCACCGGGGGCCGCGAGGGCGGCGCATCCCGTTCCTGCTGATGACGACGCCCTTCGCCGCCGGGGCGATGATCGGGCTGGGACTCACGCCGCTGCTGGCGAGGGCCGTCACAGGCTGGCTGCCGGGGCTGGACGCGACGACGACGGCGCTTATCGGATTCTGCCTTTCGTGGACGATCTTTGAGATCGCGACGATCGCCGGGGGCGCGGTCTTTGGCGGGCTGCTCAATGACGTGGTGCCGCCGAGATTGATCGGGCGCTTTCACGGGCTGTTTCGCGCGGTGAGCCTCATCGATGGCATCCTGTTCAACTATTGGCTGATGGGGCATACGCCGGGGTACTTCACACCGATCCTCGTGGGGCTGGGGCTTTTCTACGGAGTGTCGTTCATGCTGGTCTGCCTGAAGATCCGCGAGGGCAGCTACCCCCCTGTCGCCCCAGCCAGCCCGATGCACCGCAGCCCGGTGGCCGGGATCGCGGGCTACCTCAGGACGTGCTTTTCCAAGCCGTATTACGTCTCGGTGTTTCTCATGATGACCCTGGCGGCCCTGGCCTTCCTGCCGATGAACACCTTCGCCATCCGCTATGCGAGCCATCTGCATATCGGGATGGATGCCTATGGCAAGGTGGTTGCATTGACTTATCTCATCTCGCTCCTGCTCGCGTATCCGCTCGGGTGGCTGGCCGATGTCTTTCATCCCCTGCGCGTCGGAGCGGTGACGCTCGGCCTGTACGCGGGCGCGATGCTATGGACGGCGAGCCGGGCGGCGACAGGTGAAGCCTTCCTGCCAGCCCTGCTGCTGCATGGGGTCTGCTCGGGCAGCTACTTCACCTGCTCCGCCTCGCTCGGCAACCGCCTGTACCCGGCCTCGCATTTCGCCCGGTACGCCTCGGCGGCGGGCATCCTGATCTCGCTTTCCGCCTTGTTTTTCCCGGTCGCAATGGGAGCCCTCATCGACTGGGGCGGAGGAGCGTATCACTGGGTGTTTCCCGCCGCGGGAGGCATCGCCCTTTGCGGCCTGGCGCTCACGGTGTCAGTGTACCGGCAGTTTCTCCGCCACGGCGGACTCCAGAGCTATGCGGCTCCCTGAGATGAGAGGACCCAGCATGTCATCAGCATATCAAGGAGCCGCGGCAACGGAATGCCGCAGCCCGGGAAACGGCAATACATCCGCCCAGGCGCACCCCATCCGGATGGCGGTGGCGGGCATCGGCGGATTCGCCGACCTGCATCACCTCGCCCTGTCGAAACTGGAGGAAGAAAACGCGGTGCACGTGGTGGCTGCCTGCGACCCGGCGCTGGAGGCTCTCGCGGCGCAATGCGAGGCCCATCGTTTCGGCAGCCGGGGGGTCGCGGCGTACAAGGACTTTGAGACCATGCTCGCGCTCCATGCGCGGGAACTCGACGCTATCGCGATCTCCAGCCCCATCCCCTTTCATCGCGAGCATCACAGCATGAGCGTCGGCCTCGGGCTCGCCTGCTACCTGGAGAAGCCTCCCACGCTCGATCCCGAGGAGCTGGAGGACATGATCGCCACGGATCTGCCGGCGGCGCAGCCCACGGCGGTCGGGTTCAATCACATCTCCCAGCCGTGGCGGCTGCGCTTGAAAGAGCGGGTGCTGGCGGGAGAGTTTGGCCGCATCGTTGAGGTCGGGTTTTCGGGATTCTGGCGTCGACCGATCGGGTATTTCGCACGGAATGGCTGGGCGGGGAAGCTGATGTTTGGCGACAAGATCCTGCTGGATTCCTGCTGCGGCAACGCCATGTCGCATTATCTGCACAACATGCTCTTCCACGCAGGCACTGGAGGCTTGTGGGATTGGGCGCATCCGGTCGAGGTCGCCGCCGAGCTTTACCGTTCGAATGACATCGAGAGCCCGGACACCATCTTTGCCCGGGGCACGCTGGAGGGAGGGACGCAGTTTCGCATCGCCGCCACCCATGCCTGCGAAACACGGCTGAGGCAGCGCGAGATCATCCGGTGCGCCGAGGCGCTGATCGAAATCCCGGAGGATGGATGCGGGACGATCTCGCGACGCGGCGAGATCATCGAGCGATTTCCCGCCGCCAGTCTCCCGCCGCCCGACCTGCTCCGAGAGAACCTGCGAGAGTATCTCGCCTTCCTGGCGGGAGAGCGCAGCCGGCCATCATCGACGCTGGCCGACTGCCGCGCGTTTGTGTCTCTCAACGCCCGGCTGTATCTCGCCAGCTCCTGCATTCACCGGATCGATGACGCCCACCTCAGCCTGCTGGCGGCGGACGACTTTGGCGGCATCACGCTGATCATTCCCGGCATCGAGCAAACCTGCGAGGATTTCATGACCGACGGGATGCTGCCTTCCGAAAGAGGCTCGGCTTGGGCCAGGGAAGGAAGCGCCCGACCTTTCTCCGGCGAAATCGCGCCCGACCTCCTGCGCCAACAGATCAGCCGCCTCCAGGCCTGCGCGCGGGAAGCTCCACCCCGCCATCTCGACAAAATCAGGAAAGCCTGACGCCACGCCCTCGGTGAATACCCGCTGGATGCGCTTACCTTGTGAGGAAGAGAGTGCCGAGCGCCGCCCCTACGGCCTGAAGGCCCGGGAGAGGAGGAGGATGCAGCCTGCGGCGAAGATCGAGCCGGAGAGGTAGAGGACGCTGCCAAATTGGTCACTGGCTCTGCTGTAGTTGCGCACAGAGGTCATCGAGTAAACCAGTTCGCCGCGGGCGTCTTTCATGACCTGCCCCTGGGCGTCGAGGGCGGGCCCGAAGGAAATCAGGACCGAACCGATGGCAGGCATGGCCACGCTGGAACAGATAAAGATCACCACGGCCGCCAGCATGGCGTAAAGGACGCGCCGGGTTTCCGTATGCACGCCAATGATCAGGAACAAGACGCACGTGATCGTAACGGTGATCGCGAAGACACCCATCGTGTTGCCAAACTTAGCAAAGCCCCGGCGCGGCGGCCATTGCAAAGTCCTGGCGCTGTGCACGAGAAGCGATCGTCCGCCCGGAGCGGGATCGCGAATCTCAGAGCCTGTCTGAAAAAGGACGATGGGCGGATGGCAAGGGAGAATGGTGAACGGCAAGACACGGCGACAGAGCGTATCCGCAGTGATACGTGCGGGAGCCGGAACGCAGCCGAACGCCGTTTTCCCGCCGCCAGCCGTTCGACCGGCAATTTTCAGACAGGCTCTCAGCCCGCAGCGGCCGTTCGCCGCATCCGGCGGTGCATCACGGCGAGGAAGAGACCGCCAGCCAGCACGAGGATGATCGTTTGCGACTCGGGGACGGCGGTAAAGGTGAGGAGGCCGATGCAGCCTGCCCCCTACTTCCCGGGGGCGACCGTGCCGCCGAGGGTGATGTCGTCGAGGACGAGGGGCTGGCCGGAGTCGGAGTGCTCGGCGGCGCCGTAGGCGGTGAAGCGGAAGACGGCGGTCTTGCCTGCGGGGATGGTGAAGGGCTGGCCCTTGACCTTTCGCTCCGCGAGGCGGTCGGCGGGCACGACCGGGTCGACGAGGGACACGGGTTCGCCGAAGGGCCGGAAATCCCGCCCGTCGTCGAGCGCGACCTCCCACTGGCCCTGGCGCGGAATGATGCGCTCGCCGTCGCGGAGATATGCGGTGCGGAAGGCGATGGTGGTCACGGTGACGTCGGCTCCGGCGGCGGAGACGGTGAAGGAAAAGTCGAGGTCGTGCGCGGTGGCGGCGGCGAGGGTGTCGGCCTGCTGCGTGGCCGCGAGCGGGCGCACCTGGAGGACGAGGAAACCGCCGCTATTGACTCCTCCCACCTTCCCGGCATGGGTCGCGCCCTCGCCCGCGATGTAGAGGAGGTCGTAGGAGCCGGGAGTCTGATTGAGCGGGATTTGCAGGTCGATCTTGCCGCCGAGAGCGGCGGAGGGCTTCTGGTATTCGTCGACGCCGGGGAGAGTGTCGCCCTCGACGAATCCTGCGCCGCGCTCGATCGGGCCGGCTTTCACCCCCGGGGCCGTGGTGGAGGGAGCGAAGGGCGCTACGGTATTGGGCGAGGGGTCATCAAAATAAAACGTCACCAGCGGAGCATCTGCCGCCGCCGCCGTGGATGCGGCCGCCAGCAGGATCAGGAACAAACTTTTCATCTATAAGCCGGAATCTTCGCATCCGGCGGCAGGCGTGACACGTTGTTTCTGCAAACGCCCTCGCGGCGCGCGGTCAGTCAATATGAAAAAGCCGCTCAGCGGGTGCGGGTTACGCGAGGGCGGAAATACGCGGCTCCGCTGGCGTGGCGCGACGTTGCGGAGGAAAATTGCCTGCGCCCGGCGCGGCGGGGATACCGGTGCGGCGCGCGGCGCGTGGCGGCGTTTCCTGCTCCCTGGCGGGGCGCGCGGAGCGATCGTGCGATTCCATCGCGGCCTCTTCGACCGCGAGAAAATCCGCCTCACGGTCGAGAGCCAGGGAAACGGGCCGCGTCGATACCGCACGCACGCCCTCCAGATCGCGCCCGGCATCGTGGCAAACGAATCGACCGCCTCCGCGCCATACCTGGTATTTCCCCCGCCTCTCCCGGTACGCCTCGACCACGGGCCACGTCGGCCAGCCAGGGGCGGTTGAAATAACGAAGGAACCGCCGATCATCGGCAAACACCGCGTGTCGGCAGGGAGCGGTGAGAGTGCCCAGCGGCAGGGGGACAGACCGCGCCGCCGCCGGGTATTGGCTCCGCCTGGATTCAGCCCGCCCTAGATCTGCGCGAGGCCGCCGTCGACGAAGAGCTCGATGCCGGTGATGAAGCTGCTCTCGGCCGAGGCGAGGAAGAGCACGGCGCTGGCAACCTCGGAGGGCTCGCCGGTGCGGCCGAGCGGGGTGAGCGCGGCGTTGCGGGCCTTGAACTCCTCGATCTGCTGCGGGGTGAAGCCCAGCTCGGTCGTGTAGCGTTCCGTGACGATCTTGCCGGGCGAGACGACATTGACGCGCAGGCCGCGCGCCTTCAGGTCGACGCACATCGAGCGGGCAAACGAGCGGATGGCGGCCTTCGTCGCCGAGTACACGCCGAAGGCCTCGACGCCCTGGCCGGAAACCATCGAGCCGGTGAGAATGATCGAGCCGCCGCGCGGCATGAGCGGCGCGAGCTTTTGCACGGTGAAGAATGTCCCCTTCACATTCGTGTCAAAGCACCGGTCGAAATCCTCCTCGGTGACGCGGTCAAAGGGCACGAACGAGCCGAGGCCCGCATTGGCAAAGAGGATGTCGAGCCGTCCGGCGGCGGCGCGCACCTGTGCGGCGAGCGCATCGAGCCCGGCGACGCTGGCCACGTCGGCGGCGATGCCCGTGGCGCCCTCGCCGAGCGACTGTACGGCGGCGTCGAGTTTTGCCTGGTTCCGCCCGACCACAATGACATGCGCGCCCTCGGCGATGAACAAACGCGCGGTGGCGAGTCCGATGCCGCTCGTGCCGCCGGTGATGAGGGCGACCCTGCCGTTGAGACGACCCATATTCATAATACCCCTAAGGTACACCCGCCGCGCTGGGACGGCAATCCTTAGGATTCGCCGGTGAATAAGCGCGGCCATGCCTTTGCAAAGGGAGGAGCGGAGCTGGGATCACGAGCAGGGTCCGCTCTGCGCCGCGCGGCAGGCACGGAACCTAAAGCAGCCGCCAGAGGCGGCGGGAGGCGGCGCGGCCAAGGATGAGCTCGCCCGCGTCGTGCAGGACGAGCCGCGTCTCGTCGCGCACCGCGCCCTCGGCGAGGTGGATGCGGCGGAGATTGACGATGAGCGAACGCTCGACGCGGAAGAACGGGGGATCAGGCAACACATCCTCCCACTCGCGCACGCGCCGCAGCATGACGACGGGCGGCTGGCCGCAGATGCGCACGCGGGTGTAGGCCCCCTCGGCCTCGATGGCGGCGATGTCCCCCACCCTCACCATGCGCAGCAGGCGTCCGTCGCGCAGCGGCGTGATGTCGTCGAGGCCCAGGCTCTGCGGAGGATCAGCCGATACCGCAGGCGCGGGCTGCTGGAGGCGCAGCCGGCGGAGGGTTTCCTCCAGGCGCTCGGGGTGGACGGGCTTGAGCAGATAGTCGAGGGCGTTCGTCTGAAAGGCGCGCACGGCGTAGGCGTCATGCGCGGTGACGAAGACGACGCGCGCGCCGGGCGGCAGGTGCGGGAGGAGTTCAAAGCCATTGGCCGGCGGCATCTGCACATCGAGGAAAACCACGTCGGGCTGCACCCCGGCGGCGACACGCGCCGCCTCCTCCACCGTGCCAGCCTCGCCCGCGATCTCCACGTCGGCATGGGCGCGGAGCAGCCGGGCCAGCCAGCGGCGGGCGGGACGTTCATCATCGACGAGGAGGGTTTTGATCGTGGCGGCAGTCATGCTTGCGGAGGAGCGACCGGGAGCCGGATGCGCGCGGTCACGCTGGCCTCGGAGGGCTCCAGCGCGAGCGAGGCGCGGTCGCCGTAGAGGAGCTGAAGGCGGCGGCGGAGATTGGCCAGCCCGATGCCGGTGGAGGAGTGCGTGCCGGGTTCCACCCAGTAGCCGGAGTTTGTCACGGTGACGACGAGCGCACCGTCCTCGATGGCGGTGCGGATCTCGATGCGCAAGGGGCGGATGGCGGCGAGCTGGCCGTACTTGATGGCGTTTTCCAGCACGGGCTGGATGAGCGCGACGGGGGCCTTCACCTCCGCCACGCCCGGGCCGGTCTCGATGACGTACTCAAAGTTTTCCTCGAACCGCACCTTCTCCACCTGCAGGTAGCTCTGCAAGGCCGCCAGCTCCACGCCGAGCCGCTCAAAGTCCCCTCGCTGCTGGAGCGAAAACCGCAGGTAATCCGTGAGCGCGAGCGTGAGCCGCCGCACGGTGGGCGGATCGTCCGAGGAGGCGAGGAGGGAGTTGAGCGAATTGAACAGAAAATGCGGATTCACCTGCGAGCGCAGCATCTGGAGTTCCCCCGCGCGCAGGGCCGCCTCGGTGCGGGCGGCGCGGAGCTGCTCCTGCTGGGCGTCGAGCAGCGAGTGAATGCCAAAGTACAGCACGGTCCAAAACACATACAGCGCCCCGCGCATGAGCGAGCTCACGATGAAAACCTCCCGCAGCCCCTCCATCACGCGATTCACCCCCAGGATGCTGGCCAGCCCGAGGGTCGACACGGTATCGGCTATGCCCAGCGACACGCAGAAGGCAAAGATCGCCACGACCCGAAACAGCGTGAGCACGGGTCGCGACGCCCGCATGGACCGATAGATCGGCCGCAGGACCCAGGCCGACACCGCCACCGCAAAGATCGTGCGAAAGAGCGAAAGCGTGATCCCGTTCTCCAGCGAGAGATAGCTCGTCATCGTCACCGACGTGACCAGCGTCCCGCCCCAGCCAAAGGCCTGCAGCCTCCAGAAGAGACCTTCCCGGCGATCCGGGTCGAGCGAGATTCCGAGCTTCACGCCCGACACCATACGCAGCCCGCGGCAGGAAAAAAGTCCCCAAACCGCCCAAAACGCGCGTTTCGTGAAATTTTCCGGCGGTTTCGTGAAGAAAATCGTGCCATCCCCCGGCCTCCGCTCTTCACATTTCCCGCCATGAAGCTCCGGTATCTCCTGGCTCCGTTCACCCCAATCCGCCGCGCACTCCTGATCCTCCCGCTGGCAGCCCTGGCCGCCTGCTCGTCGAACACCGACACCGCCGACTCCAGCGCCCAGACACCCCAGCCCAGCGGCACCCTCGCCCGCAAGGCCCTCCTCCACAACGCCCCGCCGCCGATCAAGCTCCTCAACGCCGTCGGCACCGTGGGCGAAAAGGTGGAGAAAAATTTCGAGAAGAAGTCCGACACCACGACGACCACTGCGGCAACCGCGGACACCACCACGACCCCTCCGCAGGGAAGCCAGTAGCGTTCGCGCTCGTTCCCTCCACTCCCGGTCAACACCAGCCGCCCCGCACCCATCAGCGGAGCGGCCGCACCGAGATACCGGGCTACCCACTCGGGGTGAAAAAACCACGCTCCCGGCCCTCACCGCCTCCCAGGCGCTCCCCCGCATTGCCTTCTCCCGCCAGCTCTGCAATACTACCCGTCGACAGAGCCGAAAGCAGTCGCATGCCTAACCCGCTTCGCGGGCGTTCCCCCGGTGAAACACCCCGCCACGGGAACCCCTTGGTTGCCGGGGACGAACACTGGATGAGGGAGGGCCCGTGTGTTGGCATGTTCCAGCGAATCCGAGGCAAGCCTGCAAGAACGCGGCCACTGCATCTCCAAGAAGCTGCCTCCGGCACCATTACCAAAATAGCTGGCACACGCCATGCTATGGTTGCCGCATTTCCACCTGCAGGTCTACCGCCTGCATCGTGCCATCGGGCCGGGTAATGACATTTCCCGGCGTCTGGGTATCCCAGACCGCCACGCCCAGCACCGGATGCACCCAGCGCCCGTCATGCTCGACGAATCCCTTGCTCCGCAGGTACTCCGCCTGCTCGGCAGCGGTGGCGTCCCGTCCCTCCACGAAGGATTGCGAGGTCACCACCCGCGGCGCATGCTCGCCGGGCAGCGTGACGATTCCCTCAAAGCGCACGTCGTCCCCGAATACGCGGTTCGACAGCGCCAGCCTTTCCAGGTACGCTCCAGCGTCCTCCGCCTGCGCCCCGAATAATCCCGGCTTCGTTAGCTTGACGAGTCTTCCGCTTTCCCGGTCGATGAAGACGCTATGTTCTCCTCCGGCGAATTCTGGGACGAGAAATGTTTCAGAATCGAAACGGGCTCTCCTTTGTTCATCTGCCCACGCAAATAGGCGGGAAGCACTGGCGAGGCGTCGCCCATGTTTCCCTGACTCGCTCTCGCCTGCTCTCTCACCTTCTCGCAGAACGCGTTGAAGGACATGGGCTGGGTCTCGGAGTTGTTCATCATGGCTAAGGTATCTGGTATTGAAGGGTTGAGCAAGCCGGTGCGGCTCCTGCCGCCCCTTGGACATTCTCAGTTGGTTGAGGTTCTCGGGGGAGTCCTCTGTATTTGCCTCGGCAGCGCCTTCACCGCCGCGCCGACGGGCAGCGCTTTGCTGGAGTTCGGCGAGGGCGAGCTGGGCGGTTTCGCTGTTGGGGGTGCGCAGGGTTTCGCGGCCTGCGCTGTCGCGCACGATCCACTCGGTGCCTCGCTCTCCGCGAGTGATGGCTTCCAGCCTCGGCTGGGCGGGGTCGGCTTGCTCCTGCTCGGCCTGCCGCCATGCGGCCTCGGCCTCCCGGCGGCCGGCGGCGATGTCCCCGGGCGTGCGCAGGGGCATTTCCTCGCGCACTGCCGCGTCGAAGGCCTCCGGCGTGGCCGCCGCCTTGATGCGTCTGGACTGCTCCTCGCTGAATCCCCAGTGGCGCAGGGCCACGTCGACATCGGCCTGCGGGTTCTTGATGTCTCTCACCGAGGCGAGCCCGCAGCCGATGAGGGCCAGCCAGCCGGTGGCGGCCAGCGTAGCCGGGATGTCCTCGATGTAGCGGGAGAATTCCTGCCCGGCATCCCGTGGTGTCATATCGGTCCTCATCGCCGAGGCGATGGTCTCGAAGACGGGCGCGATGGCATTCTGCGCCAGCTCCTGCGCCGTCTGCTCTCCCCAGACCAGACCGGCCTTCCGGGCGGCCCGGCCCCAGCCGGTGGCCTTCAACATCAACACTGCGCAGCTTTGACAAAGCGCCTGCCTTATGATCTAATATCCGAGCGAGTGAGGGAGGGGCGAAATTCCCGTTGAAGCCACTGTCTGCCGTCGCTGGAGTCAATCGCGGCTCGCCCGGAGAAATCCGGCCGTGCGACAGCTGGTCGAAATTCTATTTCGATCGAGGCCCTCTCGGTATCCGAGAGGGCCTTTAATTTACTCCAGCGGTGCCGGATTAATTTGCTCCACGAACGCCTCTTTAAAATCCTCGTCCTTCAAATAGACCGGATATTGCGTAACGAGACCCGATTCATATCCACGTATAGCGTCGATGCACCTCGGCCACGTCGGGCTTTGACAAAACGCTTGCATTATGATTTACTCTTTCTTGCGTGGTGAGGGAGGAGCCTTATTCCAATGAAGTCGCCATGCGGTCACTGAAGCTAAGAGCGGCTTGCCCGGCGAAAACCGGCAGTGTGACCGGCCGGTCAATAGACCACCCCCGGGCAAGGCAACTCGCCCGGGGGTCATTTTTCTAGCGGATTTTATCTACGATCGCTCCTTTGAATGACCTCTTAATGTCTACTGAAAAACTGGTTACGAGTCCCGAATCAATTTTTTGCTGGTTGACCAAAACACCCTCTTGACTGGTAATCACCATGTGCACGGAACCTCGATAATTCCTAAAGTAAAACACTTCACTTCGCTGCCTTACTCTAACAGACGCCTCCCTTATCGTTTCTGGAACGACTGCCAGCCATTTTGCCTTTTCCCTATCCAGTTCACGTATGTGAGAACCCTTTTCCTCCTCAAATCCAGTAAGGTGTTCCGCACGATTCATTAGATCATTGCCGTACCCGCCACGACTTTGCCCGTAAGGCAAATAAACGGTTCGTCCGGTCCAGTCGGAAACAATCGAATTCTGTTGTATAAATTCCGCAGCCCGCGAGACGATCGTGTATTGATCGCCACTGATGTCAAGAAAGCTCGGGAGCACATCTTCCTTCGGCAGAAGCTTTTTCACGGAATCCCAGTTATCACCCTCTCGGATCTCATTCCATGCTTTCCGATCCCATCCTCTCGGCTTCGGGGATTTCGCTAAGCGCAGTTCCTCCTGGACCTTGGCGAATTCTGCGGCGTCTGTGGCCTTGGCTCGGGCGGCGCGTTGTTGGGCCTTGGAGAGGAAGGCGCGTATGTCCTGCTCCGTGTACTCGACCCGGTCTCCGAAGACCCGCCGCAGCAGGCGCTTGACCTCGTAGACGAATTGTCTCCAGACCGGAGACTGCGGGTTGGTCTCCGCCAGGTGCGCGAGGTATTCCTCCACCCAGAGGTCCGGCGTTCCCTTCGGATATTGCGCGATGATCTCCTGCATGCGATCGCCCGGAATCCTCCGCCCGATCTCCGCCACGAGCTGCCCGTACTCCACGCGCAGCTTGCCTCCCACCGCCCAGTGAAAGCCCTCGTGCTTGAGCAGCCGCTCGGCGTCCGAGAGCGAATTCACACGGTCGGCCAGGAGGTGGATCTTCCCGTCGCTGCCGTTGAAGAAGGCTTCCACATCGCCTTCGCGAAGGACTTCCTCGCGCAACTCGGCGTCGGGGATTGCCTCGGCGCTCTCGTGCACCGTTACGTCCAAGTGTGAGCCCCACTTGCGCAGGACTTCCCCGACCCACTGCCGGGCCTGTTCGCGGCTTACTCCGCTGTTTTCTCGCGGGCGTCGAGTTCCTCCAGATACTTCCGCAGGTTTTCCTCCCGCTGAAGTCTCTTGGCTTCCAGGTACTTCTTGTTCTCCTCGATCGTCCCTCGCATAGCGGATGCGATGGAGATTGGGACTCGCTTTTGCATGCTGCCCCAAACGTCTGCCGCCCAAGGTCCCGGCCTCCTCGGCAAAACGAGTTGCCAATGCTCGTCTAAGAGTCGCAGGCCCAATTCTTTCGGAAAAATCTGGATCCACCCCCGCAATTCTCTCGCCGAGGTAGGAATTAACCTTTTCAGCAGGGATTCGATGTTCTCCGTCATAAAATGCTTGGCTTTCTCCATCATAGCGCAGGGCATCCAACCCCTTCAAGCGTCCTCGCACGAGCTCCGCTTCCTTCATGGCGAGCAGGCCCACGTTGTGAAAGAAATCCGCCTCCGACTTTTCCTCATGCCATCCAACGATTTCGCTGTCCGGCCCCGGCTCCATGTGGCGCGTCGTGCCAGCCCTCAACGCAGCAGATAACATCTGACTCGTCCGCCTCAATACGCCAATTCGCAGCAGTCCGCCGGGATCCTCGACCATTTTGTTGCCGTTGTTCAGCGCCCAAGCATAGGCCGCCTGGTTGATCGGTGTGCTATGCTCTCCGGCACGCTGCGTGTCGAAGAAATATTCATCCTGGACATAGCGTCCCACTTTGATTTCCCCACCATCGCTTCCCTGAAATACATAGCCGTCGTTCTGCCCATTGAGCGCCTTTTGCTCACTGATCCGCACGTCCTGCCCGGCCTCCGGCGAAATCTCTGTCAACAGCGTGCCGAGGTCTTTGGCGTCGGAGGTTTCTCCGTGCTGCATGGTGCGCTTGTCCCGGGCCAGTTCGACCCACATCCTTCCGACATTCTCCGCCTGGTCGCCTGACTTGCTAAAGCGCAGCGTGCTCGCCTGTTTCTGGCGGGCGGCGCTTTGCTGGAGTTCGGCGAGGGCGAGCTGGGCGGTTTCGCTATTTTGGGTGCGCAGGGTTTCGCGGCCCTGGCTGTCGCGCACGATCCACTCGGTGCCGCGCTCTCCGCGAGTGATGGCTTCCAGACGCGGCTGGGCGGGGTCGGCTTGCTGTTGCTCGGCCTGCTCCCTTGCTTTTTGCAACAGTTCGAGCCCGGCAGCGATGTTTTCCGGAGATCGCCTGGAAAACTCCTCCCGGTAGCGGGCCTGCGCCTCTTCCATGGTATGGGCGGTATGAATGTGCTGCTGCTGATCCCTGGAAAACCCGGCGATGGCCAGCATCTCAGGCTCGAGCAAAAAGCGCCCGTCATCGCTGAAATCCCGGAAATGCGCCACGCCTCCTCCCACCAGCGCCATCGGCAGCACGGCAAAGAAAGTCTGCGGCATCTGGTGCACCCACTCGCCAAGATCGCGCCGCAGGTCGTGCCCCGGCATATCATGGCCTATGGCAGCGCCGAGGGCGTCGACCGCCACCGGCACGAGGTTTTGCAGGTTTTCCTGCACGTTCTGCTCCAGGTTTGCGCCGACAATGACGCCCGCCGTTTTCCACAGCCCCGGCTTCATTTCGTTGAACAGTTTTCCCAGCATGGGCAGCCTGCCGCCAAGGGCCTTGAGCTGCAGCTTTTCGATCCCCATTTGCGCGATGCCGGAAATGTCGGCCATCACCCGCGCCTTGCGGGGGTCGAGGTCGCGGTATTCCAGCCGGAGCCGGTCGTACTCCTCATCGGCCAGGACCATCGATCCGGCGATCATTCCGATGCCGGGAATGGCTGTGATGGCCATCGTCCCGGCACTGCCAGCCAGCCCGTAAAGCCCGCGCTCCGCCTCGCCTCCCCATGTGCCCTCCGCCAGCAGCGGCTTGATTGGATCGACCTTTTCCTTGGCCAGGGCACGCAGCTCTCGCGTCACCTGAAAGGCTGGCATGAGCTTCTCGAATTTTCCGGTCCACTCGGCAGACTCCTGCGGCGTCAGTGGCCGGTTGCCCGGAAGGTCGTTGACTCCCAGCCGGGGAAAGCCCTCGTCACCGTGTATGTGAACATCGCCAGTCTTGAGCGAATCCAGCCACATCGCTGCCCAATCCTCCTGGGAGGCGAGGTTGCCCTTGGATATCCAGTCAAACCCGCGCGAAATGGATTCGCCGATATTCTTGGCGAGTTGCTCAAAGACATCGCGCTTGATGCCGCGGGCGTCCGCGGCCAGACCGACATAGCCCAGGACTTTCCGCCGATCTTCCTCCGACAGGGAAGCCAGGGTCTGCCCGAGAGTAAAAACATCCTCATCCGTCGCGCCGCCGTCGGAGTAGGCCGTGAGGACCGAGAGGGTCCGCGCCGCCGGTTCGCGCAGTCTCTTTACCTCCTCAAGGGAAGCCCGGTATTGGCGAAACGCGGCAGTCAGAAACGCCGTTTCTTCCTTTCCGTCGATCAAGTCGCGATGCCGTACAGCCCATTCCTGAAAGGTGGGGGCTAACATCGTTTCCTTCCCGGCGAGGCTGTCGTTGACCGCATTGACGATCACCGTTTTTTGCAAATCCTCCCAGGCCGTTTTTCGCATCTGGTTGGTGCGAAGCTCTCCGGCCACCATGGTGCGAAACTCGCGGTCGTCGGCGGGCTTGCGGCCAAAGCGGGCGAGGGAGTAACCATCGCGCTGGTACTGGTACTCGAACCCGGTGACGTCCCGCCCGAGCAGCGACGAGAGATAGGATTCCCCGAGGGCGGTGTATTTGACCTGCCCGGGGTCGTCGCTATGAGACTCGGCCAAGTGGACTGCCGGATGATCCGCCGAACGCTCGAACTCCCGGTCGTCGGTAAACTGGCCGAGGAAAAAGCGGTCCACGCTCTCCCTTTGCGCGGCGAGCTCCTGCTCCTGCCTGAGACGGTCGCCCTGCCGCCACTGCCCAAGCGTCCCCTTGATCTCCTGCTGCCTCTGAGGCGATGCGGTCTCGTACTCGTCCGCGAGATGAAGTACGTCGTCGTTTGTCAATGTATTGCCTGATTCCATTTCAAAGCTTGCCGGGGGTGGAGTTGATGACCTGGTCGGCGCGGTCGCGGGCGGCCTGGGCCTTGGGGTCCTGCGCTGGCTTTTGCCCGAAATGCTGTTCCCGCCGGAGTTGTTCCTGCTTGCGGAGTTGATCGACCGGGATGCGCTGGTGCCAGGGGGAAGGAGGCTGACTGCGTGGGACGGGGGGCGCGTAGGCTTTTCTGGCCTGGTCGGTGGCGTCCTTGACGAGGAGGGCGTTGGACATCTTGTCCCAATCCTGCGGGGTGGCATCGTGATGTTGTTGCGCGAAGGCGATGTACTTTTGCTGCACGAAGAAGCAGCGGTTCGCGAAGTCGGCGCTGGCACGCGGGTCCGTGACGAGGTGCGGATCGACGGGGTCGCGCCCGGTGGGGCCGTAGTCGCCGCGATCGGCGGCTTCCTGGAACTCCGTCAATTTGCGGGAAAGCTGAATCTCGCTGGCGGAGCGCGGCCGGCCCTCGACGAATCCCGCCGTCCAAACTTTTTGCAGGCTGTTGATCATCTCCATCTGCTGCTTGCGCGGCAGGAGGGAGATTTCCTCCTGAATCTTCCGGAGCCCGGACTGGCCGGGATCATTGCGGGGGTCGTAGGTCAATACGCCCACCTGCACCCTGGCGAGGGTGGGTCCATCCTTCGCGTTGTCGAAGGGACGGTCGGAGGCGAGATTGCGAACGACGAGATCGCGGGTTTGTTTGGGAAGCAAGCCGTAGCGTTTTTCGACGTCGTCTCCGCTCCGGATGATGCCGTCGCCGATTTCTTTTTGCGCGGTGAAGTAGTCCCGGGCATTCACCCCGGCGACGCCGTGATCGACCTGGGCGTCGAGGCTGACGATCTGCTCGGGTGAGAGAGGTGCGAATTTTTGGGCGATGGTGCCGTCCGCCCTGGAAGCATCGAGTTCAGAGCGGAGGCGGCGGGGGTCATTCTGGAGGAGATGGGACAGCGCGTTGAGCTTCAGTGTATCGCCAGCCTTTTGGTCTTCGAGCCTGCGCTGCTCGGGTGCCCAGAACCGCCCTGCCTCCAGCTGGTCGCCGAGGCGTTTCGCCCCCTCGATGTCACCCTGCGCGATGGCCTGCTGATAACCTCCGACGAGCGTCACCATCCCTTTCTCAAAAGCCTGGCGCGTGGCGGCGATGTGGAGGGAGCCTTTGCGTTCGGCGACCCAGTTGAGCTGGTAACCATCCTCCTCGGGGGAGGCGCGGCGCGAGAGGGGGTACTTGGCGAGGGCCTCGTTGAGCTTCGGCAGGGCTTTCTCGAACTGCGGGACCCACTCGGACTCGGGCAGGCCCTCGGTCTGGGCGCTGAGGTTGGAATACCACTCGGCGCGAAGGGCCTGGCGCTGGCCTTTATTGATGGCGTCGTTGGCGTCGGACTTCATCTGCGCCCAATCGAGCGCGGCGGCGGCGAGCGGGCGTGCGAGCCCCTTCACCGACTCGGCGACGCGCTGGACGCCCTCGGCGGGACCGTCGAAGGCTCCCTGCTGGATGCCCGACTGGAGCAGGGTCTGCGTGACCCCGCCGAGATCGGGCGCGCTCGGGCCGCCGCTCATCACGGCGGGGTCGGCAAGGCGCTGCGGGGCATTGGGGATTTCCTGGAGATAGACTCGTGACATGGGAGTGTTAACAATTCAATGGTTGCGATGAGTCGGCATAATCACTTGGTTGCCGAGTAGACGGTCGAGGAGATGTCTCCCACGCCCTCGATGAGCGAACCGTAGGAGGCCACGCGATAGCCCTGAGCCTGCGCCTGACCTGAGGCGAGATTGATGTCGGCTCTCTGCAGATCGAGAATCTTGCCGACCTTTGCAGCGTCGCCCTCGTACTTCGCCACGGCTTGATTAAAGAGGGAGAATTTCGACTGATAGCGTTCGTCGGTGGCTTTGCGCCGCCAGGCGCTGGCTTCGAGGTTGGCATCATAAAGGGCATCCTGCTGGCCGAGTTCCAGCAAGCCCCCCGCCTCGGCGAGGACGACTATCGGGCTGCCTTCGGTGGTGATGCCGGATTTCGCATAGGCAGCGCGTTTCGTCGCCATGGTGCGATCGGCCTCCTCGCGCATGCGGCGAATCTTTTCCTGAGCCTGCTGCTCGACGGCCTGAGCCTGCTGGTCGTAGGCGATGGCGTTGTTTTGCTGCTGCTGGTACTGGACCTGCGCGGCCTGCTGCCGCCAGAGGGCCTGCTGCTGGGCCATCCTAGACTGGACCTCGGCATTCTGGCGTTCGATGTCGTAGTTATAATCCGCAATGGCGCTGGCGGTCTTGGCCTGCTCCTGCTGCGAGTACATGCTCAGACCAGCGCCTGCTGCGGAGGCAGCTACCGAAGCAGCCATCGCTGTATAAAACGCAGCCGTGCTGATCGTCGTGGCTGACAGCGCGTACTCGAAGCGCATGGCATGATGGCCGTAGAGGTTCTCGATGTGTTGGATTCTCATAAGATTACGTGGTGGGAAATGAGATGAGGTGCGTCACGCCCTCGTCAGTTTTTTGAAAGCCATGGCGCTCATGCAGCCGCACGAGAGCGGACTGGCGGGCGGTGGTAAGCATCACGCCGTAGCCGAAGTCGACGGCCCGCTGCTGGAGAAACTCGATGATGGCGTCGAGGGCGCGGAGCGAGTCCTTGGGCCGGTTGGCGGGTCGGGTCACGAGCCACTCGAGCATGCAGACGCCGACGGAGTTATCCATGTAGAGCCAGCCAGCGGCGGCGATGTCGTCCTCGTGTGCGAAGTAGGCGACTACGCCGAGCCGGGGCAGCGCCCCGACCGGAACAGCAGACCAGCCGTGCGCCTGCCACCAGGCGGAAACACGCTCGTAATCCCGGGCGGGGTCAAACTCCCGCAGGTAGGGCTTCATCGGGCGGTGCGGTGCGGCCTCAGTCTCCATAGACCTCCCACTTCAGGACGAGGTCGAGGACGGTGAGCGGCAGGGGCTGGGCCTGGCGCACGGCGATGTCGGCCGAGGTGGCGTGGCTGCCCGCAACGACGACGTTTTTGTCGCCGGTGAAGACGGGCGGGCTGGCATCCATGCGGTCGGCGGTGGAGCGGGAATAGACTGCTCCCCAGCGCGCGCCGCCGTCGCTGGAGACTTCGCCGCCGAGGGACTTGTGCAGGGAGAGGAGCATGCGGTGGATGCGTTTCTTGCGGCCCCGGGAGGCGCCCTGCTGGTCGGGCATCTCGAGCTTCATCGGGCGCAGGGTGGAGGTGAAGGGGAGCCCGGCGAGGATGGTGCCGGCGGGGGATTGCAGCGTGACGGCGCCGCCCGAGACCTCGCGCCCGGGCGAGACCGCGCCGTCGGCGAGGATTTCCACGCCCTTGCCCTCGAGGTGATCGAGGCCGGAGACGGTGGCGGACTCGGGGGTATTGACGATGCGGCGGGCGCAATCGAGGTACCACCAGTGGACCTTGTCCTCCTGCTCAAAGGTCTCGCGGAAGTCGGTGCGGAAGCGCTCGATGTAGCGCACGTCCTGGCCGTCGATGGTGCGGCGCACGGCGACCCAGACCTCGTCCGCGCCATTCGCGCCATAGGTGGTGGCGACGCTTTCAAATGCGCCGTCGGTAGTGTGGCGGTGCCAGCCGACGACGTTTTGCAGGCGTTCGTAGGTCATGCCGACGAGCTGGCCCGCGCCGGTGATGGTCCAGTAAATGGCGTCGGGCTGCTGCTGGAAGGCGCACTCGAGCACCTCGCCGCGGGTGATGTGCTCGGAGAGGAGCGTGAGATCCTGCGCGACCCAGCCGTCTTTCTCAAAGGAGTAGACGAGCTCGCGCACCTTGCGCCCCTGGCGTTGGACGAAGAGGACGACGTCGTTGATGATGAGGGCGCGGAGGGACTTTGACCCGTAGCTGGACTGGCGGGCGGCGCGCACGTTGGTGGGCGTGAGGGCGGAGTTGCTGTCGCTGCTGCCGAGCGTCCACTCGTCGCCAGCGGTGCCGATGAGGAGCTGGTCCTGGGAGAGGAGCCACTGGATGGGATTGGACTCCTGCGCGGAGAGGGTGAAGAACAACCCGGAGTCGTCCAGCGAGGAGACGCGGAAGTTTTCAAAGTCGTCGATGACGCTGCCCCAGAGCGACTGCGGGCGCGCGCTGGTGCCGCCAAAGTAGAGCCGCTGCTCGTGCAGGGTGACGGTGCGCGGGTAGCCGCGGCGCTGCGACCATGCGCCCTCGGCCCAGGCCTTCGTCGCGGTGGCGGCGGTGAGGGAGTTCACCACGTCGGCCTTCGCATGGGTGGAGTCGGTGACCTCGGTGATCTTCACAAAGCCGTACTCGCGCGATTGCACGGCCTCGAGCCGCGCGGTGCCAGAGCCGGAGGAAAAGGCGACGGTGAGGCGCAGGAGGACCTCCTTGTTTTCCTTGCCCGTGGCGGAGACGTTGCGGTTGCTCTCGGAGGCAAAGGAGCGAATGGTCTCCCACGTCGCGCCGCCATCCTCGCTGCGCTGCACCTGGAGGGTGCCCGCCCACGTGCCGTAGGTGGTGATTTCCCAGCTGCCGATGACGGCGAGGGAGGACGAGGTATTACTGGCGGTGATGGAGACGGTCACCGAGGCATTGGCCCGGGCGTGAGCGATCTGCCAGTACGCGCCGACGTGCCCGGCCTCAAAGGTCGCCGCCGATGCGGTGAGCGTGATGCCGGTGCCCGTGGTGGCGCTGGGCGTGATGGTGGTCGGGTCGGTATTGTCATCAAGGAAGGCGGGCCAGTCCCACGCGACGGGCGCAAAGGTCCAGTCGGTATCCGACTTGCGCGTGAGCTTGCGCGGCTCGTGCGCGGGGTGGACGAAGTACATCACGTCATTGATCTGCACGTACTGGAGATCGCGCAGCTCGCTCTCAAGGTAGGGCGTGGCGAGTTCCAGGGGCGAGCCGCTCACGGTGACCGGGACGCCATTGGACCAGAAGCGGACGTATTCACGGCCAAACTCCAGGACGAACCGAGTGGTGATGGAGAAGTTGAACCCGATGAGGCGGCAGCGTGAGTCGGCGTGCTTTGCCCGGCCAAGGTACTCGGTGCCGGGACGCCGGTAGACGCCGCCGTAGGGCAGGATGATGAAATTCTCGAGCAGGCGGCAACCGGAGGCGTACTTCTCCAGGTCGCTGCGGGCGTCGAGATAGGGCGAGATTTCTCCCGCGTTGAAGCTGGGGATGAGCTGATACGGCATGGTCTTTAGATCCCTCCGCGGCGGGCACGCACAAAATCGCTCTCGACCCAGGCCGGGCGCACGGCGGGGCGGCCCTCCAGCGCATCGGCGCGCATGGCGAGGGGTTTGGTGATTCTCTCGTACTCGGTGAGCAGGCGCTCGACCTCGGAGGTGCTGCCGGTGAGGGGCTTCGCCAGGCGGGTGGCGATTTTCAAGGCCAGGGCCTCGACGAAGAGCGGCGGAAACAGCGCGGCATCCTCCACGCGGCGCAGGTAGCGCACGGCGCATTCCTCGTCATTCGTGAGCAGGCGGCCGCCCTCGACCTCGTAGCGGCCCTCGCGCTTCGAAACATCGTGGCCATTGAGCTGGAGGATGCGCAGGCAGTCGGCGGGGAGCTGATACTGCCAGGCCCAGCCAAAGGCGGGAGCCTCGGCGAGCCGCGAGAGGACGGCGCGGCGGATGGCGAAATTCCACGGGTGACTTTGTATCACCTCGTCCCGCGTCTGGTCGTAGAAGCGTTTGCAGAATTGCGCCTCGCGCGAGTCGTCGTCGAGGCTCATGAGTTGATCCTCGCCGAGGTGGGCCAGGGCGAGGTTGCAGATGGTGGTCGGGTTTGCTGCCATGATGATTTGTATTAGGGAATGCAGGAGCGGGGGCTCCGGGCTGATTGCCGCACCCCGGCGCGGGGCCGGGATGCGGGGTATCAACCAGGACGCCAGCCCTTACGGGAGAAGGTAGGCGATGCTGAAGCGCACCACCTTGCCCGCCGTCACCGTGCCGCTGGAGAGGGCCACGGTCGCCTTCACGGTCGCCGTATCCTTCGTCACCGGAGTGCGCACGACCACGCTGGTCGCCGCAGCCGCCGTCACCGCCGAGGAGGCGGCGGAGGCGATCGCCACGCTGGTCGCAGAGTAGCGGTCATCGTCCAGCGCGTCGCCGAGCTTGGCGATCGCCGTGCCGGTGCCGCCGGTGCCCTCGCTCGCCACCCAGCTGCGCTCGGGGAGCACGATCGCTCCCACGGGCAGCGTCACGACGTCGATCACGTCGCTGGCGGCCAGGGCCGTCGTGGTTGTATAGACAGCCTCCGCAATCCGGAGGTCGCCCGTCACCTTGTTGCCATCGCCGCGGTCCCGAGGATTGCTCGAGCTCTGCGCGGTCGCCACGTCAGTTTTCACTGTTGCCATGATGTTTCTTGATTTCTAAGGATTCCTCGCCGGTCGCTTAGACCGTCTCGTCGCAGTAGATGATGCCCACGCGGGCCTCCTCGTCGCGGGTCGCGCCGAGCACGCCCACGGAACGCACCTGGAGCGCGTGCGACTGCATGGGCAGGATGTCCATGCGGGTCTGCTTGCCGCTGTCGGAGAGGCGCAGGCCGTTCTTCGCCCAGAAGACCACCTGGCGCACGCCGCCCGAGATGGGCAGCACCTTGCTCGACACGCGCTTGAAGGTGAAGCCGAGGAACTTGTTCACCTGGCCGTCGACCAGCGCCTGCACGGCGTTGTAGTCCTTGCTGCCGATCTCGACGGAACGCAGGAGGTCCTGGAGCTGCTTCGCGCAATAGGCGACGGTGCGGGGCTCCATGTCGTCGACGTCGTTGTCGTCGAGGATGTACTTCGCCCGGCGCAGCTTGCCGATGGTGAGGCCGCTGTTGGCGGCGGTGCCGCTCTCGACGTAGTTCACCGCGACCGTCTGAGAGGTCGGCAGGGAAACGACGCTCGTGCCGTTTTCACCCGTGTAGGCATCGCCCACGGCGGCCTGCAGGATGATGCTGTCGGCGAGCCGGGCATAGGCGGCCGCCTGGGCCTCCATGAGCTGGCTCGACGGCAGGCTGATCTCGCCGAGGAACTTCTCATCCCACTCGTCGAAGACCTTGGTGTCGTCGAAGGGGAACGGGCGCAGCCAGCGCTTCTCGAGGCTGAGGTCGCTCACTCGCGTGGCTCCCGCGCGCTCGGTCACCCGCTGAAACTCGACCGTGCCGATTTTGTTGTAGCTCTTCTCCTTGCCGTCGATGTTGTCGAGGATCACCTGATCCTTGAGCAGGGAGATTTTCTGCTGGGCCTTGTGGCTCCAGTTTGTCTCGTATTCCGTCACATAGTAGTCCGGAATGCTCTTGATAGCTGCCATAAGATTTCTCTTTCTCTTGGTTGGAATTGGTTCGCCCCTCGGCCGACTGGATTATCTGCAACCGCGCAGGTCCCAGCCTTCGGGAATCGCCGTGGGCGGGCTCACCAGGAGTTCTCCGCTCGACATTCCTAATTATGCATTTTTAAGGAGAAACAGACAGCCTAAATCCGGCCCGGATCGCTAATACTCGCTCAAACCCTGCAACCCATGCCAGGGAGGCAGGTTTCCAGGCGCTGAGAATCCGCCGCACCCGCGCTGACCCACCACGGCCCGCATACCCACGGGGCGCACCATGTTGACTTTTTGAGCATTTTTGAGCATCTTTGCGCCATGTCAGAAACCACCACGCTCTTTCGCGCCCGGGTATCCACCGCACGCCTGCGCAAGGCGGAAAAGGTCTTCGCCCGCCTCGGCATGAAGCCCGGCGATGCGTTCAATATCTTCCTCGCCCAGGTCGAACTGCGCAATGACCTGCCCTTTGCCATCACCACCCAGCCGGAGCGGCTGCTGACCACCGCCGAGCAGGGCAAGGCCTGGGACAAAGCCCTCGGTGAATACTGAGCCTCGCCCTGGCGAGATCTGGACGGTCGATTTCGGGCTCGCCGCCAAGCAGCGCCCCGTACTCATCCTGGCCTACCCGCAACCGGCCGACGCGAGAGCGCTCGTGGTCGTCGTCCCGCTCACCTCACAGTTGCGCGGCCTGCGCGGGGAGGTGGATATCGGAAAGCCTCGCTGGTTGCCGAAGCACTCCGCCGTGAACATCCAGGGCTTTGCCAGCATCGACCAGCACGCGCTGATCCGACGATTGGGGAAATTGCCCGAAGCTCAGTTGGCGGAGATCAAGGCCGCCATCTGCGAATTGCTGGATCTTTAGCGCCGATAACGCGCCACCCGCGCCAGCGGCCAGAAGCGCAAACCGCTCTTCAGCCCCCTCTCCCACCCGATCCAAGGAAGCGAATACGGAAAGAGGTGCAGCTGCGAGCGCCAGTCCCCCGCCAGCGCAGCGAGGAACCACGCGTCCTGCTCCTCCCGGGCGAAAACCCGCCACGGGTCGACGATCTCCTCCAGGCTCGCGCGGCGCGAAACGGGCCGCCCCATCACAAAGACCGTGGGGGTGTTGAAAACATAGCCGTGCTGCAAATAGCCATCGAGCTCCTCACGGAACGACAGCCGCGCGGGCTGGGTACGGTACATCTCCGCGATCCGGCACACGGGCGGCTCGTTATGTTCCATAAGGCTAATGCCGCGAGGCAAAGCGCTTCGTGCGACCGGCCATCTTCACCGCCACGCGGCCCGAATGCGTCCCCGCGCCGCCCGAGGAAATCATTCCCGCCATTTCCGCCTCGGCCATCATGCGCAGGGCGTCGGCGGCGTGGCTCGACCAATCGTGCACAGGTTCGTCGCTGGCCCGACCGCCCTCCCCCTGGCTGCGCGTATGGTAATTTGCCAGCGCCTCCAGCCCCGCCTCGCAGGCCGGGATGCGAAACGACATGCGCGGCATGAGCTGGCGCAGGCGGTTGATCCCCACCCAGATATCCGCCGTGCGCGGAATGACGCGGGTATTGACCAACCCCGCCGCAGTGAGTTCGCTCTGGAAGGTGCGCCCGCTGCGCTCGGTCACCGCCGCGTCGTGCGGCAGGTAGTGGATTCCGTAATGGTAGCCCTTGGCCAGCATGCGCGAGACGCGCTGCACCGGCGTGAGGTCGAGCGGCGTATCCGCACTGGACAGATCGACATCAACGACGCGAATCTCGCGCCCCACGAACTGCACGTACCACACCACGGTATTGAGCGGGCTGCCGAGATCCCAGAAGGTATGGACGAGTCCGCAGCCGTCCACCGGCCCGCCGGTGATCGCTCCCTGCCGCCGCAGGTTGTCAAGGAGCGGCGCATAGATGGCTCCGTCGATCGGCGCGCGAAAACATTCGTCAAAGGTCGTGGGAAATTCCCGGTACATGAAGACCCCCAGGCTCGCCCGCCGCCGCGCGTACCAGGTGCGCTGCCCGAGGTCGAGCGGGCGCCCGATCTCGGCTTCCTTCTCCGCAAAGTAGGTACGCAGCTCCGGGTCGATGCGCGACTCGTCGCCTGCCTCTCGGTAGGTGGGGTCGTTCCACCAGGGAAAGAAAAACAACCGCCAGTCCTGGAGCGTGCGCCGTCCTGCGGGAATCGCCAGGGCGTCTTTCACCAGTGTCCAAAGGTGGCCGTTCCGCCCGCCTTTCCACGTGGTCTCGATGATGGTCACACCATGCTCGGCCGAAGGCAGCGCGCCAGTGAGGATTTCCTCAGAGCGCCCGGGATCATCCGCCTGGATCACGCCCCACTCGGAGATGTGGAGGAGCTGATTGGTGCCGCCGCGCGCGTTTTTTCCCGCATAGATCGCGCTCACGGTATCGCCGGAGCGCGTCTGGAGCTGCCACGAGCTGTCATTGTCGCGCACCACGAGGAAGCGCTCCCGGATGGCCGCGGGGAGCGAGTCAAACGCCACCTTGCAAATGCCGCTCAGCTTTTTGCTCGCGTCATCCTGGTTGCGGTCGACGATGCTGATCTGCCTCCCGGCGTGGAATATTGCCTCATCCGCCGCATAGACATCGATGGCCGTGCTCATGCCGAGACGGCGGGCCTTGAGGATGATGAGCTTGCGATGCCCCTCGGCGAGGGCCTGAAACACCGCCTCCTGCTCGGGGCGCGGCACGAAGGGAATCACCCGCCCGGTCTCGGCGTCCTTGATGGAATACAGGTTGCGCAGCCGCCACAGGCGGTCCTTGAGATGGTCGACTTTCATCATTCCGCTCCCTCCCGGCGTTCGCCCGCGGCGCGGATTCCATCGAGGAAATCCAACAGAGTGTCGGACGATTCGCCCTTTGGCTCGTATTTCTCGCCGTACTTCTTCGGCGCGAGGCGGGCGATCATCCACTTCCGCGCCTCCACCCTCAGACGCGAACGTGATATTGCCTCCTCCCGCAGCACGATGGTGCGCAGGCCGGTTTTTGATTCTTTTTCCACAAAGTCATTCGTCCCGTCATCCGCGATGTCGAGGATCTCGTCAAAGAGCGCGTCCGCCTGGTGCTCGCGCGCCAGCGCGTACTGCGTGCGAAACGTCTCGTCCGCCTGGAGCCAGCGGTAGACGGAGGCCAGCGACGGCATCCCGGCATCGCCGCAGATCCGGCGCAGGCTCTCGCCGCCCGCCAGGCGTTCACAGATCACCGCGCCGAGGGCCGCGCTTCGCCTCACTCGTTGTTTAGCCGACATATATAAGGAGAAACTAACAAATTAAACCCCCGACTCCAAGCCAAAAGACAGCGCTCGCCGCGAGGCTTAGCGAACCTTGATCGGCGCGCGCACGACCCAGATGTCGAGGGGTTTTTCCACGCCGGGGCGCTTCACCGTCACGAGCACGCGGGTGCCCGGACTGCCGCGCAGGAGCGAGGCAATGTCGTCGATGGTGAATCCCGCCACGGATGTGCCGTCGATGCGCACGATCTCGTCATTCGCCAGCAGCCCCGCAGCCTTGGCCCCAGAGTCAGGCAATACCTGCATGATCCGGCAAACCCCGGAGTCCTCCATGATCGCCGCGCCGATGCCCGAGATGGGGGCGGCGAATGGCGTCGGGATGGGCGTGGGCAGAGGGGCGATGAAGTAGTCCCGGTCGTTGGTCGGCCCGATGGCGCGCGACGCGGGAACACCCGCGGCCAGCGCGACCGCAACCACCAGCAGAAGTTTTTCGACCTGGACCATTTCGAGACCCTACACAATGGCGCGGATTACGCGAACGAAAGAAACCGCACAAACCACCCCGGAAACGAAAGCGCCCTCTGGCGGCGATGCACGCCATCGCCCTCCCGACCGCCTCCCGCGTCGGTGTTTCCCTCGATCGTGGTCAAGGTCCGCCCGGAGATGCTCTCGACGAAGCCGATATGGGAGAGCCTCAGGAGGAACACGGCGATGTCTCCCGCCTGGGGCGGGCGCTTTCCGTCGTTCTCCCAGACCTCGACGCCGTACCGGCCCCGGCACCAGTCGAGGAAATAGCGCACCGCCGCCTCGCGCGGGAGCGCCTTGACCCTCGGCCGCCACCCCTGCCGGACGGCCTCCGCCAGACAAAAGCACACGAAGGCCGCGCACCATGGCTCGCGGTTTTCATCCCCGGCCGGGTAGCTCGTATCGTTCCAGAAAAGCGCAATCTCCGGCCCCTGGTTGCGCGAGGTTTCCCGCACGCCGACATGGCGGATCGCGACCTCCAGCGGGGTCGGCGCGGTCTGGACCGCCGGGGCGTTCATTCGCTGCACGCGGCCCATCATTCCGCCCAGGGTTGAGACATCGACCACAGCCCGCCGCAAAGCCGCACCGCCGCCCAGATGATGCGTCGATGCAGCCAGCCCACGCCGACGCTCTGCATCGCCTCGAGGAAGAGGGCATCGCATTGCGCGCGCCTCTTTCCATGGGGCTCGCCGCCGCGCAGCGAATACAGCCAGTCGTGCAGCACCGCCGGGAACTTCGCGGGTCCGTAGGGATCGAAGCCGGGAATGTTCCAGAAGATGGAAGGGATTGAAGCGTAGTCGGTGACAAACCCCGCCGGCACCTCGAAGCGCTCGCCGTCTTTGGAGACATACACGAGCGGCGCGAGGAGGGCCTGACGGCCGTCTTTATAGCTCATCCACCGGAAGCCCGGAAGCGGCTCAATGAATCCCTGCGTCGGAGGAGTCACTTCGCCGGGTCCTTGATTGGGGACGGGAAGAAATACGCTGCCGTGCCAAGCACTGCCCCGGCTGCCGCCGCTCCTCCCACCGCCTGCCAGTTCTGGGTAGCGCCATTGGCCTGCACATACTGCACCGCCGCAGTGGCCCCGCCCGTCACCGCCGCACCGATCACTCCGGCCACTGCTCCAAAGAGCACGGCCCCGACTTTTGATACTCCATTTTTCAAGTTCATATCTTTAGCGTCTCCGAACTTCCGCCGTGAGCTGCTCGACCGCCCTGGCGACCTGCTGCTGCGCCTCGGCAGTCTTTTGCATGGCCTCGGAATTCTGCGAAACGATGGCAAGGGTCGCCGCCTTTCCGTCCCGGAGTTCGGAGATGAGCGCCTGATTTGTCGAAGCCCGCTCATCCCATACGTACCGCAGCGCCACCAGCAGCGCCAGGGACAGCACGCCCCAGCCGCCCAGCTTGTAAAGAAGCAGAATGATATTGGCAAAACGGTCCCCGGCCTGTGCGGCCGCACGAAGTTCCTCAGTCATGGCGTTTCCTCAGATGTCGGCCAATCGGCCGCGGTTACCTGGCGAACGGGCATCGACAACAGCAGGTCCCGGGCACCGGAGAAACCCTGTCCCCGGCCCGCCCATGTCAAAAGCGAAACCGGCAATACCGGCGTCCCGTCAGCAAGCGCGACCGGGTTGATTTTGTGAACCGGAGAGGAGGCGTTAAACTCATCTAGTTGCACGTCCTTCCCCGTCGCCACCGAAACAAGACCCGCCATCACGGACCGCTGCTCATTCGTAAACGTCCCCCGGCTGAATTCCGCCGTCAGCGCCTCGATCTGCTCAGGCGGCAAATCGGCGAACTTCGTCACCACGCCCGCCGCCAGCGACGCCATCAGCTGCGATACTAAATCACTCATGGCGTGCCTCCAAATGCGGCAAACACGCCATCACAAGCTGTCTTCAGCGCGACGAGGTCTATGGCGGCTCCAAAGCCGTAAAGCGCGACGGTGCTTTGCGTCGGATTGGCTCCTCCGCGAGCCAATACGGTCATGGGATATGATGCAAGGGAAGCCGACGCCGATGCACTGGAACCGGAGTTTACACCCACCTGCCAATTGACCAAGCTTGATGAGGCACGAGAGTACCCAATCAAACCGGACGTAATGGCGAACCCGGAATCCGTGGGAACCAGCTGCGCCGTGCGCGCTGAGATGAATTGCGTATCGAGCGTCTTGAACAGATGCACGCCAGGGCTGATATTCGCCCCAAAAAGAGCTTCCGTGTTGGCGCTCGTCACCGCATTGCTAACATATGCCCATTGAGACAGATTGCCCGGGGATAAAGAGGCTTGATCCACTCCGGTTGCAAGGTACTTCGTCGCTCCATCCCCCCTGAGCCCGCTCGCGGCACCGGCGGGAGTGTGGTCGCCGGCGACAAAGTTGAAATTTGTTAGCAACGAGGGTGTTCCCGCCGCATACCTGGCTTTCGCGAGGCAGGCGGGAAGACTTGAGACGCCAAGGAAAATTCCCATCTCGGAAATCGACAACCAGAGCCCCATGTCCTTTAAGGAGATGAAAAAATCGGAAAGCCTTCGCTTCGTCCCCCGCTCGGTGTAGAGACCGTTCTGAAGCCCACCACCGGCGGCCGCAATACGCGCAAAGTAATCCACCGCGTCCGCATCAAGCCGCGCCGATCGCCGCCATGGCATCGTCATCAATAACCCTCCTCGAGCTCAAGTACGATACGGAATTTCAGTCCGGTCGCCGTGTGAGTTGGCGTCCCCTGCGTCACCGCCGCCAGATAGAGTGTTTCACCCGTGACGGAAAACCGGATGTCACAGTCCGCCTGTCCAAAACGGCAGCCGCCGAGATCCTTGCTGGCCGTGGCCGTGACAAAGCCGACGATGTGCTCGGCATTCGAGTCGCTGATCGACGGTGCGGAATTGACCGTTCCCAGGCTGACATCAGCCTTGAGGAAATACAGGTCCATGGCCACGCCCTGATCGTCCTTATCGAGGACCCCGACCGAGACAACTCGCCCGCGGATCTTCTGCGCTGCACTTTGCCCGGGATTCGCATAGTTCCCGACATCGAGCTGCGCTCGGTCAAAAAGCACATCGCCAGCGGAATAGACGCTGCTGTCGAGCACGGGAACAAAATCAACAATTACGGTGCGGAAGTTCTCAATAATCATGGCTTTAGGAGTGGGGCAATTTCCGCGAAGAGTTCGGGAAGGGTGCAGGGTGCGTCGGGAAGAGTCTGGCCGGATGCGTAGGCGACTTGAACGGCGTTGACCCAAGAGAGTGCGGTCGCGCATTTTGGCGGGAGATCCACCGGCTGCGCGGCGAATTTTCGCTCGACGTCAGAGAGGTTCAGGAGCGCAATGGCGTCGAAACCGAACGACGCGAGGTGCTCGGATACCGCGCGCGTACGTGCTGGCTCGACATACTCAGCGGTTTCGTTTTCTGGAGCCCACTCGGAATATACCTCCTGCCATCCTCCGGAAACGTCCCGACCGTCCAAAGACACAATTACGGATCCGGCCTCTACCGTCAGAAGCTCGACCGATGAACGCGAAGCATTAGCAAATTTCGCGAAAATAATCGTCATCCCTTGATCTCCTGAAGAGTGAACGTCTGCGTCAGCGTTCCGTTGAATTTCGACCCCGGCGTATAGAGGCGATTGAAGAAAAGGGTCACACTAGTATTTGGTCCGCATCGAATAGAATAGGTTTGCGATGATATAGACGCCGGTGAATCGGTGTACTCAAAAAACACCTGATTAGCATACCCGTCTCCGCCAATGCTCGACATCCATGATCCAAGAGCGTCGTCGCTGACGTTTGGTTTGAATACGCAATAAGTCGCGGCGGCAGGAGCTGCCGAACTAACAAAGCCCCCGAACAAAATCTTTATTTTATTCGACGTGGAAAGAGGAGTTATTGAAGCAGACATAATTTGAAGCCCCTCGCCTTTTTGCGGCTTCGTATTGTCATACGGAATTTGCGATGTCGTAGAAAACTCGTCATTTCTTGAGACAGTCACCGTTTGAAGCACTGCCCCCGCCGGAGCGATGGCGTTCCATAGATCGGAGGAGCAAAGGCTAGAGTCAATAAACCCGGAAGCAAATTTCCCGCGTCCGGTGCTGTCTGCCGTGAAAATTCCCTCTCCGATCTTCGCCAGGGTAATAAACGCATCGGCCATCTTGGCCCTGCCCGTCGTGTCGGCGGAAAAAATGCCGTCTGCGAGCTTCACAGTCGCAATCGAACCATCCGCAACTCCTGGCACAGGATCAGTCCAATTCCCTGCGCTCGTTCCATTTGCAACCCATAAGGAAGCGTCGCTAAGTTGCACTCCAACCTGTCCAAGAAAATCAGGAACGGCTGAAGGTCTATCAGCTTCCGTCAGCCAAGTCTTTGTTCCCTCGCCGAAAACCTGCTGGGTCAGGTTCAGCCACACCGCCAGTTGCGACGGCGTAAATGTTCGCGGCTGCAAATCCGCGCCGAATCCGATCACGGAATTCCCCACCGCCGTCATCGCCGATTTCTCGCCATCGCTCTCGCGCACCTTCAGCGACCGGTCAAAGGCTCGCGCATTCTGCTGGTTCAGCATGGTCTGGCGATCGAGGGCGCGTTCGTGAGTTTTTGCGGGGAACTCCCCATTCTCCTCATACACCGTGGTCTGGACTGCGCTGACCTCGCGATAGATCGTCACCCGAGAGGTGGTCGGCACGATGGAAACAGTCCATACAGACCCTCCGTTTTCATTGCCTGCACCCGCCACGGAATACCCGCCGCCCTCCTCCAGTTCCGCATCATTCCCTGCGGCATCCGTCACCACGACCCGCAGGTCGCCGCTTTCAAAGAAGTAAAACGGCACCGGGTACGCGATCTCCGTTGATTCGTTTCCCCAGTACTGCACGCGATTTGTTTCGTTCTGTATGCTCATGGATATAAGGAGAAATATCACAAGCTGCCATGTCATCAAAGCCCAAACCACCCGCAAACCAACCCCTCACGCCGAAAACCCCGTCCATCCGCGCTAGGGATGCAACACCCGCTAACCGGCAAACCGCCCATTTTCCGTCCAATCCCCGAAAAAAAACGCACCCGGGCTCCTTTCCCGGGCCTCCCGCACGCCCTCGCGCCGTGCAACCTCCGTTGTCCCAAGTGACAATTTCCGCACAGTCTTCGCCAACACACGCAGAGTCGGTTTGGGATTGATGGCGTTACGTTGGGCTCCACTATGAAGGCCCCAGTCACTTTGGATGCCAACGAGGCGGTTGCCTCTGTCGCCTATCGCTTGAGCGAAACCATCGCCATTTATCCCATCACTCCGTCCTCCCCCATGGCCGAGTGGTGCGATGAATGGTCCAGCAAGTCCCAGCCAAACCTCTGGAACATCATCCCGCAGCTCGTGCAGATGCAGTCCGAGGCCGGCGTCGCTGGCGCGATCCATGGCATGCTGCAGGCCGGTTCACTCTCCACCACATTCACCGCCTCGCAGGGTCTCCTGCTCATGATCCCGAATCTCTACAAGATCGCGGGCGAGCTCCTTCCCTTTGTCCTCCACGTCACCGCGCGCACCGTCGCGGCCCACGCACTTTCCATCTTTGGCGATCACTCCGACGTCATGGCCTGCCGCCAGACCGGCGTCGCCATGCTCTGCTCAAACTCTGTCCAGGAGGCGCAGGATCTCGCCCTCATCGCCCACGCCGCCACGCTCGCTGGCAAGGTGCCCTTCATCCATTTCTTCGACGGCTTCCGCACCTCGCATGAGATCGGCAAGATCGACGAACTCGGCGACGACGTCCTCCGCCGCATGATCGATGATGAATGGATCGCCGCCTTCCGCGACCACGGCCTCAGCCCCGACCACCCGGTCATTCGCGGCACCGCGCAAAATCCCGACGTCTTCTTCCAGGCCCGCGAATCCTGCAACCCTTACTACAATCGTCTCCCCGGCGTCGTTCAGGCACTGATGGATCGTTTTGCGGACCTCACCGGCCGCGAATACGGGCTGTTCCAATACACCGGCCACCCTCATGCCGACCGCGTTATCATCGCCATGGGTTCGGGCGCGGAAACCGCCGAGGAGACGGCCCTTGCCCTCAATCAGGACGGCGAACGCACGGGCGTTCTGAAAATCCGCCTCTTCCGCCCCTTCTCCGTGCCGGATTTCCTCGGCGCCCTGCCGCGCACTGTGCGCAGCATCGCCGTGCTCGACCGCACAAAGGAGCCCGGCGCCATTGGCGAGCCGCTGTACCAGGACGTCATCACCGCCATCGCCGAGGGCCGCGCCGCTGGCTGCTCGCCCTTTGAAGTCGAGCCCGTCGTCATCGGCGGCCGCTACGGCCTGTCGTCCAAGGAATTCACCCCCGCCATGGTCAAGGCCGTCTACGACGAGCTGAAAGCCGAGCGCCCGCGCCGCCACTTCACCGTCGGTATCAATGACGACATCACCGGCACCTCGCTCGACTACGACCGCGAGTTTGACATCGAGCCTGATGACGTCTGCCGCGCCGTCTTCTTCGGTCTCGGCTCCGACGGCACCGTGGGAGCGAACAAAAACTCCATCAAGATCATCGGCGAAAAGACCGCGAACTACGCCCAGGGCTACTTCGTTTACGACTCGAAGAAATCCGGCGCCATGACCGTCTCGCACCTGCGCTTCGGCCCGCGCCCCATCGGATCGCACTACCTCATCGGCCAGGCCAATTTCGTCGGCGTCCACCAGTTCCCGTTCTTTGAGCGCTTCGACGTCCTCGGCATCGCCGCAGAGGGCGCGACCGTGTTGATCAATACGCCCTTCCCGCCCTCCGAGACCTGGAGCCGTCTCCCGCGCCTCGCCCAGGAGCAGATCCTCGAGAAGCACCTCCGCGTCTACGCCATCGACGCCGTGAAGGTCGCCGCGGAGGCCGGACTCGGCAACCGCATCAACACCATCATGCAGACCTGCTTCTTCGCCCTCTCCGGCGTCATCCCGAAGGACGAAGCGATCGCCCACATCAAGGAGGCCATCGAGCACACCTACAGCAAGAAAGGCGCTGCCATCGTCGAGAAAAACTACGCCGGTGTCGACCGCGCCCTCGCCGGCATGGTTCCCGTCGAGATTCCCGCCAACGCGCCGCTCAACGCCCCGGCCCACTCCCTCGTCCCGCAGATCGCCCCCGAGTTTGTCCAGCACGTCACTGCGCCGATGATGGCCGGTCTCGGCGACGAACTCCCCGTCAGCGCCTTCCCGCCCGACGGCACCTGGCCCACCGGCACCGCAAAGTGGGAGAAACGCAACGTCGGCCTCGCCGTTCCCATCTGGAACTCCGACATCTGCATCCAGTGCAATAAATGCGCGCTCGTCTGCCCGCACGCCTGTATCCGGCCCAAGTACTACCCCTCCTCGCTCCTCGAGACCGCGCCGGATTCCTTCCAGAGCGCGGACTTCCGCTCCCGCGACTTCAAGGACTACAAGTACACCCTCCAGGTCGCCCCGGAGGACTGCACCGGCTGCACGCTCTGCGTCCAGGTCTGCCCCGTCAAGGACAAGGCCGACCCGAAGCGCAAGGCCCTCAACATGGCCCCGCACGCCGACCACGTCGAGGCAGGCCGCAAGAACTTCGACTTCTTCCTCACCCTGCCCAACGCCGACCGTTCGCAGCTCAAGCCCGAGGTGAAGTCCAGCCAGTTCGCCGAGCCTCTCTTCGAGTTCTCCGGCGCCTGCGCCGGTTGCGGTGAGACGCCCTACATCAAGCTCCTCACCCAGCTCTACGGCGACCGCGCCGTCATTGCCAACGCCACCGGCTGCTCCTCCATCTACGGCGGCAACCTGCCCACCACCCCGTACACCACGAACAGCGAAGGCCGCGGCCCCGCCTGGTCCAACTCGCTCTTCGAGGACAATGCGGAGTATGGCCTCGGCCTGCGCTTTGCCTACGAGCAGCAGAACCACGCCGCCCGCCAGCTCCTCAGCTCCCTCGCCCCGCAGATCGGCGACGATTTCGTCAACGAGATCCTCACCGCTCCCACCGCAGGCGAGGCCGCCATCGCGGCGCAGCGCGAACGCATCTCGGTTCTCCGTGACAAGCTCCCGCGTATTGCCTCACCCGTGGCACGCCGCCTGGAGTTCCTCGCCGATTCGCTCGTCCCGCGCAGCGTGTGGATCATCGGCGGCGACGGCTGGGCCTACGATATCGGCTTCGGTGGACTCGACCACGTCATGTCCCTCGGGCTGAATATCAACATCCTCGTACTCGACACCGAGGTCTACTCGAACACCGGCGGCCAGCAGTCCAAGGCCACCCCGCTCGGAGCCCTCGCGAAGTTTGCCTCCAACGGCAAGAACACGCCGAAGAAAGACCTCGGCATGATCGCCATGAGCTACGGCTCCGTCTACGTCGCCCGCGTCGCCTTCGGCGCCAAGGACTCGCAGACCCTCAAGGCCTTTGAGGAGGCCGAGAGCTACCCCGGCACCTCGCTCATCCTCGCCTACAGCCATTGCATCGCCCATGGCTATTCGATGAACATGGGCCTCGAGCAGCAGAAGCTCGCCGTCAATACCGGCACCTGGCCGCTCTACCGCTTCGACCCCCGTCGCGCGGAGGCTGGACAGCCCTCCTTCCAGCTCGACTGCGGCTCACCCACCGTGCCCGTCGCCGAGTACCTGAAGAACGAGCTCCGCTTCCGCTCCAAGGGCACAGACAAAGCCCGCGCCGCCGCCATCCTGGCCGCCGCCCAGGCCGACGTCGATCGCCACTGGGACACACTCCAGGCCATGGCCCAGCACCCGAGCAAGCCCGCGCCGTCCGCGCCCGCTCCCGCCGCAGCCGCCCCGGCTCCCAAGCCCGAGGCCGCAGTGGAAGCTCCCAGCGCCCCGGCCGCCGCACCGTCCGGCACCCCGGCCAAGCCCAGCGAAACCGCTCCTCTCCAGACTGCCGGGAGTTAATCTCCCGGCGGCCAGCCCCGTTCCCCCCTCAACCCCGCAACCCGCCGCACCCTAGCCCCATGCGCATCGAGATCCGCTCCGTCCATCATCGAGGCAAACACGGCAAGGAATACGTCTCGCTGAAGGCCAACGCCGACTGCGACGCCGGCGCGTACATCCTTGCCGATAGTACGTGCCGGAGCGACGGCGAGATCACCGGCTCGCTCCGCCGCACCTTCTGGCTGCCGTCCAAGCGTATCGCCCGCGGCGACTACATCCACGTCTACACCTCCGCCGGGGCCAACGCGTCCTTCACCAACCGCTCCCGCACCACCACGCACATCGTCTACTGGGGCCTCCCCGACGCGATCTGGAAGGACGACTCGAGTTGCGCCGTCCTCTTCGACATCGGCGCCTGGCAGTACTGTCCCGTCCAGATGCCCTCCCTCGGCGCTCCCCTCCTCACCTGACCCGCACAAGACAGGCAGGAACAAAGGCGGTGAATAAAACAGAGGGGAACATTGACGCGAAGCGGTCGCTGCGGCGGACGAATTTCCCGTGTTCCGTTTTCAGACTTTAAGCGAGCGACGATATCCTGTGAGCGGTTTGGGCTCACCGGAGACATGGCATCGCCCCCTGGGCGGAGCAGGGTATTTTTCTCACCCGTTGCGCATGAGACAGGACAAGTCAATTTTCCACTGAAGCGCGGGAACCCGGAGTCTTCGGGCGCAGGGCGTAGACCTGCATGGCGGAGGGCAGGAGGCTGGCCTCCCAACCGGTGGAGGCGAGGTCGGCGGCGGTCATCTGCCGGGGCTGCCCCGGAGGCACGAGGGGTTCGATGGTCCAGTCGCCCCCGGGGAGCCCGGGGATGCGAATGCGGGTCGTGACCGGAATGTCGTCGGCTTTGGCCCCGTAGCCCAGGAAGCGGTTGAGGATCACGTAGCGCACGCCGTTGCGGTAAACGCTGAAGGCGTCGACCTGCGGGTTGGAGCTGAGCGTTTCCTGGGGAGCTCCTGCGTCCTTGAGGAGTTGGGCGACGATGCGATCGGATTCCCCCGGAGTCTCGGAGAGGCACCACAGGACACGCCCCTCGCCATGGGGCCAGGAGAGGACGATGGGACGACCCCGGGCGTCCAGGGTCTGGGCGGCTCCGGACGGGACGGCCGCGACCTCCATGGCGGGCGAGCAAAGCGCGCGGGTCGCGCCGAGTTCCACCCGGGATTCCGAGCCTCCCTGCCCGGGGGCGGCGGGATGAGTCTGCAACCCGGCGAGGCCGAGCGCACCCGCCCAAGGGAATGAGGCGGAGGAGTCAAGACCGGCATCGTATTGCCCGCTCCTTCCCCAGAGAACGAGGGTTCCGCCCTCGTTGACGTATTTGCCCAGGCGGTCCGCGAGGCCCGGGCTCCAGACCCTCGCATCCTCGGGGACGAGGAGCACCGAGACATCTTTCCACGCGCTTTCCGGCGTCCACTCGGAGAGCCAGGTCACGGGGAGAAAGTCCTCATGGCGGACCAGCTCCTCGGCGCGGTTGCCGGGGAGGGTGTACCAGCGAAAGACGCGGATGCGATAGAGCATGTCGGCCCAGGAAAGGAAGACGCCGAGGCGGGGAGGAGTCGTTACACTGTCGGTGAGGGCGGCCCGCAGCGGAGCCGTGCGCGACCACCAGGCGAGGGCGTCCTGGAGCTTCGCGTTCTTCGGGTAGGCGGTGGCAAAACTGGACGCCATGGAGTTGAAGACGAGGTTGTACCGGATGTCTTTGCCGCCATTGCGGAGGGACTCCGCCCACATGTCGGAGAGGTAGCGCAGGTTGGCGGGAGGCACGTCGTGGGACTCGGTTTGCCGCCACAGGTTCCAGTTTTTGGTGATGCTGTTGATGCGCGCCATGCGATAGTCCTCGCCCGCGCCGTCGGCGGTACCCCAGTGGGGGACCTTCAGGTCGTGAAAGTTGTACTCAAACGGGCCGGTCTTCGCATTGTAGTGGAGGACGGGCCGCGCGGGATCGAGCTCGGCGACGACCGGGTCAAAGAGGTCGACCGAGCACTTGCGATAGGTGTCGAGCTTCCAGGCCGTCCAGTCCTTCCAGGCCGGAGAAAGGTTGACCTCCTGGTCGAGTTGAGGGAGCGGCGGCTGGATGGCTTCCCACGAGGGCCAGGTGGTGCTCCAGGCGGTATTGAGGGCGTCGAGCGAGGAGTAGCGGCGTTGCAGGAACGCGCGGAAGTCGCTCCGCGCCGCCGCGGAGTAGTCGAGGATGGAGTCAAAGTGCTCCTGGAAGATGCCGCTATCCGTGCCCTGGTTGAGAAAGACGTACCCGGCGAGGCATGGGTTGCCGCGATAGCGCAGGATGAGCGCCCGGGTGAAGTCCGCGGCAGCCTGGCGATATGCGGCGGAGGACGGGCTGACGACCGGCTGGTCGCGCCAGAGCTTGTAGCGGCCCTCGTGATTCATCGCCCAATCTCCCCACATCGCGGTAGGGCCGTTGCCAAAGAGGACGCTGCCTGCCGCTGCGAGCGTGAACGGGATGTTGCGCTCGGTGAGGTAATTCACGTAGGCGTCGAGGTTGCTCCAGTCGCGGGAGCCGAGCACAGGCTCGATGCCACCCCAGGTGATCCAGAGTTGGACCGCCTTGCCTCCCCGGGCCGCCATGCCAGCCACCTGGAGGTCGAGCCCGGCGCGCTGCTCGGCGAAGATCCCCTGGCTGGAAATGGTTTCCCCGGCAGGATAGTCGAAGATGGAGGGAGCGGGACTCGCCGACGCAGGCCAGATCGGCGGGGCGGCGGAATCACCGGGAACAGTCAACCAGACGCTGTCGCGCCCGGTGATGCGCCCGCCCTCGTCCGCCAGCACGGCCACCTCGACCGTCTTCCCGGGTACAGCCTGGGGAATCGGTATGACCTGCTCCCCGGCATCCCGCTGCACGGGTGCTTCCATGGCGGGAATACGGCGGCCATTCAGCTCCGAGACGATGACGCGCAGGAGGGCAGCGGGCGGCGCGCCCGAGACGACGACGGCTCCCTCCGCCGCGCGGAGCCGGAGCAGCGGGCCGGGCAGTAGATGCCGGGGGAGATCGGCGACGCCGGACTCCAGGATATTGAGGAAAAAACTCTTCCCCGCGACCCAGCCGTCGCCCGCGAACCGCACCTTCAGCCAATACCCGCCCGGGGGCAGCGCAGGCAGCGTGAGCTTCGGTGCGGAGGCCGCAAACTCCTGCTCAAAGAACGAAGGCTCGCCGGGACCGACTGCGAGGGAGGCCACGGCGCGCTGCCAGCCCGCTCGCGGCTTGAGTGCACTCCAGTCCGCCGTGATGGGGTCGGTCTCCCCCGAGGCAACGAGCGTGCGCCAGGGCTGGGAGGGCGCGAGGCGGCTTTCCGGCGCGATCTCCTGGAGCGCCCAGGCAAACGGCGCGGGATGATACCATGGCCCGGGAATGATGGCGGCGGCCTGCGGCGAGGCTGCCGGGACGGGGGATGGCGAGGCGGAGTTCCCGGCGCGATGCGCCGAGCCATCGCAGCCGGCGAAGAGACAACCTAGGAACGCAGAGAGGATCGAGGGAAAGCGGAGGGATATCATCAGGGAAGTCGCGGATTACCAGACTGCGTCAAACATGCTGCGCCAGGGGGAGCGGGCCGCCGTGTCGTAGGTCATCGAGAGGCTTTCCACATGCCCGTCTACGAACACGGCGTTGAGCCCCATCTTGTTCGGGTCGGAGGACGGCGCGTGCCGGGTCGAAAAGCGATCCTGGGTGTTATAAAAAAGGTTGGCATATCCGCCCGCCTGGTCGAGGTACAGGACGACCTTGGAGGGGTTGGGGATGTTGTTCATGCGACGTTCGGGGGAGCGGGTGCCAAGGTTGCCGTAGGCATACTGCCCGTTATTGCTCGGGTAGTTGCCATTGATCCCGTAACCGATGGGAATGAGCTGGTTGTTGCGGTACACCGAGAGCGTGCGGCCCGCCACGACCGGGCACTCCTGCCGCGTGGCGGCGGGACACCAGAAGATGTCGCGGTAAGGACGCTCCGCCCCGGCGTAGGGCAGTATTTCCTGCGCCCACCAGCCGATGTCGGGCATGTAGCCATTGCTCTCCTGAGTGAACAGCTGGGTGGCGAGCCCGAGCTGGCGCAGGTTGGACTGGCAGGCGGCAGACCGGGCCTTGCGGATGGCATTGTTCAAAGCCGGGGCGGCGAGGCTGACGAGCACGCCGATGATGAGGATCGCGGTCAGCAGCTCCAAGAGGGTGAATCCGCGGCTGGTCCTGGGGGGGAGTGGCTTCATGGCATGAGGGGCTAGTCCCCCTTGAGTTCGACGCTGCCAAAGATGTGGCGCATCGCGGATGGACCCGTGTCGCCCTCGGGCACGTAGGCGCGCGAGCCGATCGAGAGCACGTCAAACTGGTGGAACTGCTCGTCAAACCCGCTCATGTACTCCTGCCCGTCGACATAGACCTTCATCTCTCCGGCAGCCGTGCGGGTCCACCTCACCGTGGTGAAGGTGTCGACAGGGAAGCTGAAGGCCTTGGAGACGAGCCCCTTGGTCAGCGAGGTCGTCGAGGAGCCTGCGATCACCGCGATCTGCGCGTTGTTGGACGTACCCTGGGAGAGAACGACCTCGTAGCCGTCGTTGCTCTGGCTGTCGCGCATCTGGAGGATGAGCCGGTTGTTGCCGCCAGCCAGCGCGGACTCAAACCGCACGGTGACGGTGAGATCGAAGACGCCATCAGTCACCGGCGCAAAATCCTTCGTTCGCAGCAGGTCAAAGATGACGTTCCCGCTCGGCGCAGCCTCGCCATCGGCCACCACCCAGGGGATGCTCGATTTCAGGGGTGTCCAGCGTGAGGCGGCTTCGCCGGGTGAGTCAAAACTCTCGGCCAGCAGGATTTTCCCGGCGGCGAAGGCGCAGGGCGTCGCGAGGAGGCCGAGGGCGATCACCGATCCGGCGAGACGAGGGAGGAGACAGCGGTTCATATCAGGCGTTCCTGCGCGAGGCGCTGCGCCGACGATGGCAGATGAGACCGACGGCAAGGGCGGCGATCACCAGCGAGGCAGAGGCGGGCTCGGGCACCGCCGTGCCCTGGAGGATGAAGGCCGTGTCGGCATTGACGCCATTGAGCAGCGAGTAGGTGGAGCCGTCGGTCGAGGCCCAGGCAAAGCCGCTGGCATAGGGATTGCCGTTGAGGAAGGCCATCGTGATCGAACGATTCGCCGCCTGATCCTCGAAACTGAGCATCCACACGTACGATCCCCCGGCGGCCAGGTTCACCGGTGCGCCCAGGGTGAAGGTGATCCAGCTGTCGGTCGTATTGCCCGTTACCGAGAAGTCGGAGGCAAACGTCCCCGTCTGGGTGGAGACCACCGTGCCGTTGGCCGGGTTGCCCTGCGCGCCCGACGACGTGCTGCTCGCCACCGAGTAGATCGTCAGCGTCATCGCGGCATTCCGGATGGCCGTGAAGTTGGGCGTCACATTGACGTAAATGCTGAGGGCCTGGAGTGAGAATGCCGTCGTCGCGAGGAAGGACTGCCCGACATCGCGGAGGCCGTTGGCCACATCATACCGCCAGCCGATCGAGGTTCCCACGTCATGCGTGGCCTGGCTCACCTGCACATTCATCGTGGGCTGCGCCCCGGTGCTGATGACCACGGCGGCCTGGGATTGAGGGGCGGCCCAGCCGATGGCGGCTGCACCAAGGACACTGAACAGTAGGTTTTTGGTCTGCATCTTCTTCATGGGGGTTGTCGGGAGGCGGGTTGTTTTTTGAGAAAAGGGGAAGAGGCTCGTCCTCTAGGCCTGTCGGGGGCGCGCCACGGTCTGGCGCATGATGAGGTCGGGAGTCACCCGGACGACCTTGCGGAGGTTTTTCTTCCCCAGCATCGCGCCCTCCAGCAGGCTCATGGCATTCTCGACGAGGCTCTGGAAATTAACCTGGATCGTGCTCATACAGGGCAGATCCCTCTCCGCCACAGTCGCAGGCCCGACGGCGATGATGCTGAGATCCTCCGGTATTGACAGACCCATCTTCATCACGCGGTAGGCGATGCCCCGCGAGTGCACGAGATCGTGGCAGAGCACCGCGGTCGGCGGCGCGGGCTGCCGCAGCACCTCTGCCGCCCACTCCGAGGCCTTCTGCAGGAGGCCGGGGCGGGAGACATCGTCGAAGTGGACGACCCGGCCCTCGCCGGAGAGATCCATGCCGAAATCCCGCACGGCACGCAAAAAGCCCTCGTAGGCCGACTTTTGCGAATGGTAGTGCAGCGGTCCGCCTGTGTAGGCGAGGCGGCGGTGCCCCAGCGCGGCCAGACGCTCGACCGCGCGGTACATGCCTTCATCACTGGCGGAGACGACACAGTAGTCCGCCGGTTCATCCACGGAAACCCACTTGCACCCGGAGGCGTTCAGCCATTCCTCGAGCGGCTTGCCCACATAACCCCCGACCAGCAGGCCGTCGACCATCCCGCCCGACACCTGGACCGGCGGCGCGAAAGACTGATTCGGACTGAAAAACTCCACGTGATAGCGCAGCCCGCGCGATTCGCAGGCCCGCACGAAATTCAAGAGGATCGGCGTGGCGTGGCCGTCCAGCCCGTCCTGCGTATTGGCATCCATCGGCAGGATGAGCCCGATCTGGGATGTCATGCGCGCCCGCAGCATCTGGGCCGCCACCTTGGGCTGATACCCCAGCTCCCTCGCGATCTTTTGAATCCGGAGCCGCTGCTCCTCGCTCACCCGCCCCCTCGCATGCAGTGCGGAGGACACCGTCGTCATCGTGACGCCTGCGGCGGCTGCGACTTCGCGAATGGTGATCTTTTGCTTCTCTGGGGTGGATTCGAGCATTTGAATTAACGATTGCGTGAACGATAATTCACTGATAGACGAAAAGATGTCAAGGCGAATTGGCTGCTTTTCTTTCCGGCTCCTGTCCGGAAGGCGCAAGCCCAGCGAATTCCCCACCCGGCGCAACCATCCTCCGATCATGCCTACTCTCACCGCTCGCGAAACCCACGCTCACCGCCCGGCCGTCGACCCGGCGCATCCCGCCCCGGCCCGATCGCCCGTGCAGCCCGAGCACCTGCTCGACATGGTGCATCACAACCCCGGCGAGCCGGAGTTTGTCTCCAGCTATACCTCACCCTCCACGCTGGCCGGGCTGGGCTATGGCGGCAAGGTGTTCATGATCTTTGAGTCGGCGCAGCTCGCCGTGGACTGGTCGGATGTCGATCCCGGCATCTGCCCGCCGGGCAGCGAGGCCGCGGCGTGGGTGGAGCGCAAACGCGCGGAACTCCTGCGGAAATACCGCGAGGCGCGCGAGGCGGGGCTGCGGGTTTACTGCCAGTGCGACATGGTGCTCTTCCCCCGCGCCCTGGTCGAACGCGCCGGGCTGGAGAGCTTCGGCGACATACGGGATGAGCGCACAAGGCAATACCTCTCGATCCTGCTGCGCAAGATGTTCCGGGAGTTTGCCGATCTCGACGGCATCGTCGTGCGCGTAGGCGAGACCTATCTGCACGACGCCCCGCATCACGTCGGCCACATCCGGGAAAAGGGAAATCCCGAGGAGACCATCATCCCGTTGATGAATCTCCTCCGCCAGGTCGTGTGCGAGGAACTGGACAAGCAGGTCTTCTTCCGCACGTGGCTGAGCTTTGACCGGCCCACGAGTGAAAACTACCTGCGCATCAGCGCCGCCGTGGAGCCGCATCGCAACCTCATCATCTCCGACAAGCATTGCGAGGACGACTTCCATCGCGGCAACCGCTTCAGCCGGTTCCTCGGCCTCGGTCGCCACCGCCAGATCGTCGAGATCCAGTGCCAGCGCGAGTACGAGGGCAAGGGTGCCTACCCCCACTACGTGGCCCACGGCATCATCGAGGGCTTCGAGGAGTACGACCACGTCATGGAGCCGGGGGAAATGCGCTCCCTGCGCGAGTTTGTCCGCCACCCGCTCTACGCCGGGGCCTGGACCTGGAGCCGCGGCGGCGGCTGGCAGGGCCCCTACATCGCGCATGAACTCTGGATCGACCTCAACACCCGCGTCCTCAGCGCGTGGCTGCGATCCCCCGGGGAATCCGAGGCGGCCGTCTTTGCCCGCTACGCCCGCGAGCGCCTCGGCCTCGCGGATGAGGATGTCGCGCGCTTCCGCGAGCTCTGCCTGCTCTCCGCCGCCGCCGTCGTGCGCGGCAAGCGCGGCACCCATGCCGACATCGACGGCTGGTGGAGCCGCGATCACTTCATCGGCACTCCGCCGCTGCCCGACTCTCCCGCAGCCTTGGAGCGCGTACTGGCCGAGAAGCGCGAGGCCGTCGCCCTCTGGCGCCGCATCGCCGCGCTCGCTGGCGAGATCCGCTTCGCCGATGCGGAGACCGCCGCCTTTGCCCGCGTCTCCTGCGAGTATGGACTCTTCCTGTACGCGATCTACCGCGTCAGCTTCGAACTCGCCGCCATCCGCCGGGGATATGGCAATACCTCCGCCGCCAGCCTCCTCGTCGCCGAGTACGACGCCCTCTGGCGCGGGTGGCGGGAGTTGCAGGAAACCCAGCCCCTCTGCCCCACGCTGTACAAGGACCATGGCTTCATGGCCCTGCCGGAATGCGGCGGCATCGGCCAGCTCGTCGACTCGATGCGAGGCTGAAGCTCAGGCCGGGTCGCCAGGCGATGCCTGCGCGGCCCCGCCGGATTTCGCCGTCGGCAGGATGATCGTGCCCTCATCCATCCGCAGCGTGCCGCTCCGCCCATCCATCACACGGTAGCGCAGCTCGATCCCGGCGGCATCCGCCTTCACCAGGCTCAGCACAGTATTGACTCTTTCCCTCGCGCCAAGACTCGCGATGAAGGAGTCCCCCACCCGGTTGAGCACGATGCGATCGGAAAAGCCTGCGATGCTTTGCTTTTCCTGCCTCACGGCAAAGATCCCGCCATCGCCGAGGAGCACCACCCGTTCGCCGGAACGAGCCACCTGCACCACGTGCGCCTGGAGATAATCCGACACCTCAGCGCGGTATCTGCCCTGCGTCTTTTCCGGAGCGCAGACCTGGGCGTGGAGAGACAGTGAGGAAACCAGCAGGACCCAAAGGACGGGGAGGGATTTCATAAGCGGGGGGGAGTGCTACGAGCCAGCACTTAGCAAAAGCCCCTTCGCGCGACAATCGTAAAGCGCGAACAATCCCCCCGTCGCCTTCGCGCTGCTCCCGCCGGTCTATCCCGCCTGCGAGCGCATCACACTCCAGCGCCGCCCGACGATCAGCGCCCCGGCTGCGCCGAGCAGCAGCATGGCCGCCGTGCCCGGTTCCGGCACGGCGTAGGGCGTCAACCCGAGCTGGCCATTCTCCAGGTCGTACGTCACCGCGTACTTCTCAAAGAGCAACTGGCCGATGTTCATGTACGTCTCCTGGCCGTCGCCGCGGTACTCCTCCCACACAAGATCCGTCCCATAGGTCGACCCGGTGAGGAACTGATCCAGCGTCACGCTGTTGCCATTCGCATCCGTGCCCACCAGCGTGAGCTGGAGGCCGTCCTGCAGCCCGGTCAGGTTGCCGTCCACATCGACATTGCTCACGGGCGTGAGTGCCGTCTCATCCGCCGAGTCCTGCTGGTAAAGGATGCCCGGGCTGCCATTGCCCGTGTCGAGATTCAGCCCCAGGTCGCTCAAGGTCGCCGATTTCCCCCCGGCTCCCGAGAGATACAGCGAGGCCGAGATCAGCTCGGCCGCATAGGTCTCCAGCCCCGAGTGCTCAAATAGCTCGCCCGCCGGCCCCGCCGCCATGGTGAACCACACCGTGTCCGGATTCGTGAGGTCGCTCGCCGCCAGCCCCACCTGGATGCCCGGCTGCTGGCTGGAACCCCGCTCGCCCAGCGACACGATGTAGCCCGCCGTCACCCCGCCGCCATACGACAGCTGCGCAAAGACGTTCTCGATCCCGTGGTCCCCCTTCTTCAGGCTCAGGCCAAAGTCGCCGTAAAACTTCCCATCCACCGGCGGCTTCGGGTTTCCCCCCACCGTCGCGGGCGGCCAGAGATCCGTGCTCGTGTCCGTATTCACGATGTGCTCGGACTTGCCCACCTTGTAATCCGCCGCCGTCGTGGCCAGCACCTGCGTGGTGCTGTGGGGATTGTAAAAGGCCACGCTCGTCTTGGCCACCTTGCCCGTGTACTCCAGCCCGCTGCCGAAGTTCTTGTCGATCGACGTGGTTTCCTCCGTCACGTCCGCCCCCCACCAGGCCGCATCCGCCGAGTGCGCGGCGTAAAGCCCCTCGCCCCCCGTGTCGAACTCAAACACCTGCGGCGTCGTCGAGCTGCCCAGCGACAGCCAGATCCCGTACTTGGGATACGTCCCGCCCCCGCTCGCAGGCAGGTCAAACTTCTCGAGCGGAATCGTATAGACCTGCTCCACATCCGCCGCACGCACCACTCCGCACGCCATCGCCAGAGCCAGCAGCCAATACCCGCCATGCATCGCCTTCCCGACCATCCCGCTCCCCTAGCATCACCACCCGCCGCCCGCAAGCGGCTCAATGAAAAATCATCCGCCTCAAGACCCCGCCGCCCGCCGCATCACTCCAGAGTGGCCCGAAATTTCCACCCATGGCGAAAACCGCCCACTCGGCAGCCTCTCCTCGGCGACCTTTTATTTCCCTATCCCGCAAGGCGATACGGCCCGCCGCGCACCCCCGCCCATTTGCAAAAAACTTGGCCCGCCGTATGCTGACCATACATCGAAGGAGGAAATACCTTATGCAACTCAAGGATCACATCCCTGTGGCCTACGCGCGGAGGTTGGCCCATTCCATCGGCCGCTACCTGAAGGATCGTTACGGCGCGACCAAGGTCCTGCTCTTTGGCTCTCTCACGCTGGGAGCCTACAACCCGGACTTCTCCGACATCGACGTCTACTTTGAAGGCGTGCGCGAGGAACTCGTCGCCTCCGCCATGGCCGACTGCCGACGAAACTTCGGCGAACGCGACACCATCGGACGCAAACGTATTGACTACGTCCAGGCCGAAAACCTTTCGCCCGAGCTCCGCGACCGCATCAGCAAAGTGGGCGAGGAGATTTAGCACCCGGAGAAGCTAAAAAAAAGCCACTCACCACACTCATCAAAGCGTCTCCCGCAACGGAGGGACGCCAGGAAAAGGAGGTGATGCATCAAGACCAAGACACATCGAGCAAAGACCAAAGTCACCGGACGGGCCCCCAAAAGCCCGCCCGGTCTTTTTTTGCCCGGCGACTCCGGAAATAGAGCGGTCTGGAAAAAGATATAGCCCGTGAGCGGTGAATGCCGGGGAGTCGCCATGGAGCGGCGGGTGCGATGCGGCTGTCTGGATACATACCGCCGACGCTTCAGGGCGGCCCTCGCCGCCGCCGGGCAGCAGCTACAATTTTTAAAACCGCTCCATACCCACGAAGCCCTCCCCGCATGGTCCCCAGGTAAGCAAACACCTGCGCAACGGGTGGACGCGCCTGCCCGATCTCCCCATACCCGGCCGATCCACCCCGCACGGTCGGGATGTAAGTGGATGCCTGCTCGCCAGGTTGCGTGACATTCCCACCCCGCATCACGACAGCGTAAAACACCCTGCTGATCCTCCCGGCACTGCCGAAACCGGAAGTAAGTAAACACCTGCGCAACAGGTCACCCGCGCCCGCACCCGCACCGATTGCTCGCCTCGCCGCCCCCCTCATCGGGTGTAAGCAAACACCTGCTCATCTGGTTGCCAGATTCCATTCCACATCCTCGCCCGGCCTCTCGGCGGTAAACCTCATTCAGCAAAAGACCTCTTGCCCTCGGAAAAGCGTCGCCTCCCGAGGGATCAGCCCGACACATCGCCGGGGCGTGACAAAGCACCCGCCGCACCCATCCGTAATAAAATCAGCGCACGGCCAAGTCGCGGCGCACCATCCTTCCGCGCCCAGTCTGAAAACTGAACCACTGAAAACTCGCAGTCTCTACTTCCAACTGACCGAGAGGATCTGCTGCACATCCATCTTCTGCCCTGCCTCGGGGATTCTCTCGGTCGATTCCTTCCAGGTCACGCGGCACTTCCTGCCCACGAACTTCTCCGGATCACTCACCACCGCCTCCACCGAGGCATCCGGCTTCAGAATGAAGAATGTCGCCTCCTCGCCGGTCGCGTCGTCCTTCATCACCCAGTGAAAATAATCGCCCTCGTCGATGCGGAGGAATTTCCCTTCCGTCATTCGCGTGTCGGCGGCCTTCACCTCCGCACTCGTCGCCGGTTTCTCGGGCGCGAGCACCTTGGAGTATTCCACGTTGGACTTGATGAGCGCGTACCACATCTCGCGGTAGTCCTCGCCATGCATCACCGGCGCGTTCTTCTCGGTCGACAGCCATTTGACGATGCCCTCGGCATCCATGTAAAACCGCTCCTCCACCTTCGCGCCGTCCTTGTCCCACTCGCGGTAGACAAAGGCCAGCTTGCCATCCGGCCCGACGTAATACTCATCCGTCTCGCCCTTCAGTTTCGCGAGGATCTTCACCGGCACGTCGTCCGTGTCGATCCATCCGGTCAGCGCCGCGCCATCCGGCCCCTTGGCCTTTACCTTCTTGTAGGAGCCGAGGTTTTTCTCGATGGAATTATAAACCGCCTTTTGCGCGGATACATCCTGCGCCCAGGCCGACGCCGCCACGGCCAGAAACACCGCCACCACGGGGAGCAATCTCTTCATGCGAACCGCTTAATTCTCTCATCCCCGCAAAAACGCAAGCCCATTTCACCGCCCTCCGACCCGCCATGCCAACCCCTCCTTTTTCGCCCGCATCGCTAAGGATCGGAGCGGATTAGATAAAGATGCCGCCGGTGATCAGTGAGCGCCGGGGGTTGTCCTGAAGCGGCGATGGCGACGAACCGCAGGGACGCATCCAGCCCGAGCGGCCAACGCTTCCGGCCAGCCTCGCCGCCGCGAACACGGGCGACAGATTCAGCCAATCTGCTCCCGCCATCCTGCCACACCGCGCCGCGCCCGGGCGCAGCATCGAGCCGCTCCCCCGCGTCTTTCCCGTCGCGCGGCGTTCCTCCGTGCCTCCCCGTGCGCTGACCGACAAGGCCGCCGCCCCGGAGCGACGGAGGCTCCAAAAAACACTGAACTACCCCTGGAAAAACACTCCTCCGCGTTAGAGCCTGTCTGAAAACAGCCGACCGACGCCTTGCTGCGGGAAAACGGCCTTCGGCTGCGTTCCGGCTCCCTCACGTATCGCTGCGGATACGCTCTGTCGCCGCGCCTTGCCATCCGCCATTTTCCCTTGCCATTCGCCCATCGTCCTTTTTCAGACCGGCTCTTAGGCTTGCGTTTTTTCCGGGATGAGAGAATTAAGCGGTTCGCATGAAGATGTTATTTCCGTGGGTGGTGCTGCTGGCCGCCATGGTCGCGCCTGCTCTCGCGCAGGACCTTTCCACGCAAAAGGCGCTCTACAACACCGTCGAGGAAAACCTCGATAGCTACAAAAAACTAACCGCCACCACCGACGACGGCATCGCACTGAAAGGCTGGCAGAATCGCGCTGGCCGATTCGTCAAAATCGCCACCGAAAACAACGGCAACACCGCCGAGTTTTACCTCGGCCCCGACAACAAGGTCGCCTTCGTCTTTCTCGACTGGAACAAAGACGGCACGCACCTCGAGGAGCGCATCTACTTTGCCAACAAACGCATCGTCAAATGGCTCACCGACGGCAAAGACGCCGACCTCGACCCCGCCACGCTGAACGAGCGGTATCACGGTTTCGTCCACTTCTGCCACGACTATTCCCTCGTCCTCCTCGGGCGTACGCCCTGAGGGGGAGGCGGGGAACTTTTACATAAGGTCGCAAAGGACACAAAGGACAAGGCAGGGGAATGAACAGAGCCGAGTCCGCGAGACAGGCGAAGCCAACGGAGCGAAGGAAGCAAAGGATTGGGCGCAGAACGGAGTTGGCGGGGCGCGGTGATTCCGGGCGCGGTGGGGGCGAGGGTTTTTACTGATCCCGACAGGAATGGGTTGTCCTTCGTTACCTTTGCTGCCTTCTGTTCAAGTCGTGCCTTGAAAACCGTAGCGACCGGGGTGTGCTACCGGGGTGGCGGCGGGGCGAGGCCGGAGTTACTGGCGCGAACCTTTGTGTCCTTTGCGACGTTGGCTCCGCCGGTCTCGCAAGCTCGGCTCTGTAAAACCTGTCTCCCCTCCCGTAAAACGCACTTTCGCCCCCGCAACTGGTCGGCTATAGTCGCGGCCACCAACCCATGAAAAGGCTCCTGCTCCACGTTGCCGCCGCCGCTGTCACCGCGACCCTTCTTTCCTCCTGCGTCACGCAGAGCGTGATCGCCACCGCGCAGGGCAGCCCCGGCCCGATGGACCCGCCCGACATGCCCCCGCGTCCGCCACAACCCCTGGCCTACGCCCTCGTCCCCCTCGTCTTCCCCATCGACCTCGTCTTCTGGCCCGTGGAATACTTCTTCACGCAGAACCAGACCATCTCCTCCACCCCACCCCGCAAAGGCGTGGAGTTTACGTATTAGGGAACTGGCACTCGGGAGGGCCGGAGCCGTCCGTGCGCTCCGAGGTTGTGACCTCGGGAAAATCTGCTACCTGTAAGCCATGCCCGCGACCGTCGATCTCCAGCAAATGACCGTGGCCGAAAAGCTCCGGCTCATGGAGTCCCTCTGGCATGATCTCTCCCGCGAAGCGACCAAGGCGGAGTAGGTTTCGAGAGGGAGACCCGGCTGCCGCCTCGGGGCGGGTGCCGGGCCACCTTTGCGTCTTGACGAGGGAGGCCGCAGGAAACCGCTCAGCCTGCAGCGACCCGCAGAGTCGTTCACCACGCGGAGACGAGCCTATTATTCCTGACAACAATGGCCGACTGGCGAAGAAGGTTCGGGATATGCCAACTAAAGGTCGGCCGCCTTCTTCCTTTGTTTACAAAGCCGCCTCGCCAACCAGAGCGAGAGCGCCAAGAATGCCAGGATCGTGAAGTAGGTGAGAAAAAGGTTATCGTAGTCAATGACCCGATAGTTCCTGTCACTCACGGGAACCGAATCCCATATCCAAAAATGACCATCGGGAGGGGTTCCGGCAGTCCGCACGACATGCACCCACGGCGGGAATATGGTAACGCAAACCGCTACTATGGAGAAAAACGTCAGGATGAGGACGGAGAGCCTTCTTTTCACAAAAGAAACCTTGGCGCGTTTTATCAGGCTGGTGCATTCAGGCAAGATTCCGGTCCCCGGTTCTCATGCGGGATAAATCATCGGCTCGGTCTTTTCTGCCTGTCCGTCGTGAGGAAGACCATGGCCGGGATACAGAAAATACACCCGAGCGCGACGTTGATCAAAGACCAGGGAAACGGCACAAAAACCAGCGATCCCAGGATCATTGCGATCCCGTAAATCGATCCCCCCAATGCCAGGAAATACCCAGCCCACGACATGCCCAAAGCGCTGCCCGCTCCCAAGGTCACAAGTAGCGCCGCCAAAGAGAAAAGCCCGCCCAGATCGCGGCCGCCTGATAATCTATTCGGCATATTTAGCAGGGCGATAGCGAGAGCTCCCGCGCCGATCATGATGGCGAGAATGCCAACTATTCTCAGCGTCATTCGTTTGGTGAGGGGCATACCTTGTGTCGCCATGCTGGGGAAAATTCATTCGTGGATCAATCGGGGATTCAAGGGAATGGCAGACACCCCCGTTTCATCGCGACGAATCGCGCGAGCAATGGTCGCATTTGCCACCTGATTCCAATCCATCAATGTTGATGTTTGGCGTCGGCCTCCGATTTTCCGAGACATGGAAATTATAGGCCGACCCCTCGCCGCCGTTGCTCTCACTGATCGGCGGTTACTTCTTCATGTGGGTCGATTAAATCAAAAAAACGGAGATAAAATTGTCGCTAAATCAAAAATAATGGCGGATATTTCGTTTTAAATCAAATCCGTGGGCGTTCCTCTTTCCAAAAGCGAAATCGTTATCTCCCGGCCGGAGAACCGGGATGCCATCAAGCGCGCCCTCCAAAAGCAGAAACTGCGGCGGCTCGCTCCCCGGCTCTATACCACGGCGGTGGAGGCGGAGCCAGCGGCCATCGTCAAACGCAATGTCTGGGCCATCGCGGCAGAGCTTTTGCCCGGGGCGCTGATCGTGGATCGGACGGCGTTGGAAAATCGCCCGGCCTCCGACGGCTCGGTCTTCCTCGTGGCGGACCGTTCGTACGATCTGGTGCTGCCGGGTATTACCTTTCGCCCGAGGGCGGGGTTCGGCCCCATCGCGGGAGTGGACAGGCCATTCCTGGGAGGGCTGTGGATGTCGGCTCCCGGCAGGGCGTTGTTGGAAAACATGCGGCCGAGCCGGGCGCGGAATCATGTGCGTCCCACTCTCTCGCGGGCGGAACTGGAGGGCTGGATGGAGAGCCTGTTGCGGCGGGGCGGTGGCGCGGAAAAGCTCAACGCCCTGCGCGATGAGGTGAGGGAGCTGGCCGGACCCTTGCGCATGGAGGAGGAGGCGCAGGAGCTTTCGCAACTCATCTCCACGCTGCTCGGGACGCACGACACCCGGCTGGTGACGGTGGGGGCAAAGGCCCGCTCCCGGGGGCTGGGCTACGATCCCGAGCGGTTGGAACTCTTTGAGACCCTGCGCATCGCGCTCGCGCAGACCCCGTTTACCCGCATTCCCGCGCGGAGGCATGCGGAGTATCTGCCGTTCTTTGAGGCTTACTTTTCCAACTACATCGAGGGCACGGAGTTTGAGATCGGCGAGGCCTACGACATCGTATTCGAGGGCGCGATCCCGGTGGAACGCCCGGACGACGCGCACGATATCCTGGGCACGTTTCGGGTCGTGTCGGATGCCTCGGAGATGGCGAGAGTGGCCGGGTCGCCGGAGGATTTTCTGGAACTCCTCAAATACCGGCACGCCATCATCATGGAGGGCCGCCGGGACATGCGACCGGGGGAGTTTAAGATCAAGAGCAACCGCTGGGGAGAAACGATCTTTGTGGAGCCGGAGCTGGTGGAGGGAACTCTGATGCGAGGTTTTGAGATTCTCCAGAGCCTGGGCGATCCCATGGCCCGAGCCGTGTTTGTGATGTTTCTCATCGCCGAGGTTCACCCCTTTGCCGATGGCAACGGGCGCGTGGCCCGGATCATGATGAATGCCGAACTCGTCCACGCGGGCGAGGAGCGGATCATCATCCCGACGGTTTTTCGCTCGGAGTATCTCCAGTCGCTCAAGGCCTTGACTCACAACGACCGCGCATCCGCGTTGATCGACGTGCTTTCCTTTGCCCAGCGGTATGTCTCGGAGATCGACTTCGCGGAATACGCCACCGCCCTGCGCATGCTGACCGAGTCCCGGGCATTCGGAAAACCCGCCGACGCCATGGGCGCGGGAGACCGCCTTATTCTGCCGTCCCGGCAGGGGCAGCGGCATGCCCCTCCTGCCTAAACGGGCTTCCTAAAGCGGGGTTCTGGTCGCGCACCCTCCTGCAGCTCGTGAATCGCGAGAGCAATGGGCGCATTGCGGCCTGATTCAGGCCCATCAAATTTGATGTTTGACGCCGGCTGACGATTTCTTCGAGACATGTAAATTATAGGCCCGACCCCTCGCCTCTCTCTTCAGGGTAGATTGGGGTCGATAGTATTTCCCGTTGAGACTTGCGTTTCTATCGGTGAGTAAAGTACACTATTTATTTGAAATTTTACAACGCCGCGTTGCATTAATGCTTGAATTGCTTGAGAAACAATCGCGGGTCGTAAACCTAAAGTCTCCGCTAGCGCGCGATGTGTTCCGGTTGGCCAAGGTTGTTTGGGTAATGTTTTTCTCACCAGCTCAATGGTGTCCTCATCTAATTTTTGAGGTTTAATAAATTTTGGCGGCTTTTCGGTAATTAGCTTACTCTCAATGCCTGTGAATAATCTTACAGCTTTAAATGTGGCGCCGCAATTTTTGCATTTTGTTGTAATGCTTGAATGAGGCAGTGAATCGATTTCCACTGAATTTTTTGAATGGCATGAGGGGCATGATGCGTCTGCGGCTTCCGGGTGCCTGACTGAAAGAATAAAACCTTCATTCTCGTGGTAAGTGGACATGAGCTTTACGCCGCATTCTTTGCACGGAAGCGCTTTGAAACTCCGTGGAGAGGCTCTTTGCCGGTATTCGATTTTGCATCCGCAGGCTGGGCAGTTCGATGCGGTGGATTGCTTGGGCTCTTTCTTGCGAACGCTTTTTGGAATTGTCGTATCGCTCAATTGAGACATTGCGATACGCAGATCTCTTTTAAGAGATTCCACTTCATGCCAAACTGAATCAGCAGTGATTGAAGATCTTGCGAGCTTGTTGCGTTGGTCTTCTAGCGTTGATTCAATTCGTTCAATGAGATCTTTTAGTTCCTCTTGTTTTTCTTCTTGTTCTTCAAGGCTGCTGCGGCGCGCAACTACCCGCCCGCCGCCTGCAACAGTTTCACCATGGCTTCGTACCCGCGCTGGCGCGCATGCGTGAGCGGCGTCACGCCCTCTGCGTCCGCCAGGCGCGGATCGGCAC
>JAFKMU010000013.1 GCA_017305195.1 Verrucomicrobiota bacterium
CTTACCAAAAATAGGCAAGTTTTGCGGGGGTTGAACGGGAGGATTTTTATCTGGAGATTCGGGGTTTGACGGAACCTTGGGAGGTTCCGGGGATGTGTCAGCGGAGGGAAAGAGGGTAGCAGTGAGGTCGCTATCTCTATGCTGAGTGCAATGAAAGCATGCGCGCCTATGGCATTCCCAAGTGCCGGACTTGAAGGGGCTCAATGGCTTCGGATCATGCGAAATAATCCGAAGGCAGTCTGCTCGCTCGCGGAGATCTCTCGGGTGGAAGTTTGCAAGAGCGACCCAGGTTTGACGCGAGTTCTGTGTGAACCTAATTATTGTTTCTCAAACCAGAGCCGAAAGGCGCGCCACACTTGAAAATGGCGTAGGAGATCCCTGGCATTTCCAATTGAAAATCGGCGTTCACCACTTGGCACCTCACCTTGTTTCCCTCGATTTTGTGTAACGATCCGATTCTGTGACTTCCGCAAAACGAGGCTTGCACCGGCTGCGCAGAGGGGTTGATGGCTATGACGAAATCCCCGGAGGCGTTCGAGCGTTGGTAAATGAAAGGGTATTTGCCCGGTTCTGCGTACAGCGGGATGAAATTGCCATCGGCACAAAGCGCAGAATGCTCTTTACGCAAGCGCGCCAGGCGGCGAACTACATTGAGCAGTGACATTGGATCGGACTCTTGGTCGTACACATTTGGGCGCCCAGGATCAGGATCGACCGGCAAGTAGAGGTTCGAGGAGGCCGCGTCTGAAAAGCCGGCATTGAGGGTGCGATCCCACTGCATCGGGGTCCGCGCTCCTGTCCGGCTATAGCCCCCCTCTTTTGAGATGAGGCATTCGACCTGGCGCATCCCGATTTCATCTCCATTGTAGATAAACGGAATGCCGGGCATGGTCATGATCATTGCGAACACCGTCATGAGTTCCTCCTGAGTGCGGCCCATCGCGAGGCGGGGACAATCGTGATTGCCGGTAGGAATGGTAATATAGCCCTTATCTTTTATGATAAGGTAGTGCTCGAGGTAGGTGTCCAGAAACTCCCGAATATTGCCTTTGCCTTCCTTATCAAAATAGCTGTGACCGTCTTGGGCAGACGGATTGAGATCGCGGCCTTTTTCCTTTCGCAGCAGCGACGTGTAGGCGGGCGGCTTGCCAAAGGCGAGCATGAAGTCGACATGGAATCCAGCGAGAATGGCTTTTGCAGGATCAGACCACTCAGACATCAGCACCGCCTCGGGATAGTCGAGGTCGAACATGGCACGCACATCAGCCCAGAAGGCCATGGTCTCTTTAAGGTCTGGATCTGCCTTTACCAGCGAGTGAGCCATGTCTACTCGAAAACCGTCTGCCCCGAGGTCAAGCCAATAGCGCATTATCTTGAATAATTCGGCACGCACCGCTTGTACGTCGGGATGCGATACCGGAAGTTGCCAAGGCTTGGTAGGATCGGGATTGGCATAGCCATAGTTGAGAGAAGGCTGATGATAAAAAAAGTTAGTGAGGAAGTTGCCGTCCCTGTCGCCGTAACCCCTTATCATATTGTCGCCTTCCTCCCAGACGCTGTTGGTCCAGACATACCAGTTTGAGTATTTGTTTCGCTTGGCGCTGCAGGAACTCCTAAACCAGGGATGCTGATCGGAAGTGTGACCCGCCACCAGGTCCAAGCAGACTTTCATTCCGCGCTGGTGTGCCGCCTCAAAAAGCCGAACCAGGTCAGCGTTGTTGCCATAGCGGGGAGCAACGGCATAAAAATCCTCGACGTCGTATCCGGCATCGCGAAAGGGAGAGGCGAAACAAGGGTTCAACCAGATCGCATTAGCGCCGAGCGACTTAATATAGTCGAGTTTGCGAATGATTCCTTCGATATCCCCGATGCCATCGCTGTTTGTGTCCAAAAACGATTGCGGGTAGAGTTCGTAAAAAACTGTTGATTCGAGCCAGGAAGGGGTAATCGGAGTCATGTATTTATTTTGAAGGAAATCTCCTATCAACTTTGAACCTTGAAGTCACAGGCAGCAACGTGCAGGCGATTTGACGCGTCCAATTTTTGAGGGAAGACAAAGTCTGGATTCATAACGGCGAGAGCAGTTGTGGGAAGTACCTATCCAGCGGACTTGGCGGTCGATTCAGTGGAGCCGATTAGATTCCACCCAATACCAATTCGTGCGGCCCTTACTTCCACTAAAACTAACTCAAACGCTTCCGGGTTTTTTGTGTTTCAGCGAGCCTTTTCAAACACGATGCATTTTTACGTTAAGTTCAACTGTCCGGGCGATCTCCAAGATTGTGGTGATCAACCACCATCCCGTTATCGAGATTGTCAGGGCGCTCCTGTTTGAGGCGTTGAAAAAAGAGACGCATGTCCCGAATACCGCCCCATGAAAACCACACTGCCGTGATCACGGCGAAGCAGACAGGGATGCCGATACCGACGACGAACCAGAATTGCGACCAAACCGCCAGCGGCCATGGAGCGACGAGGTTCCAGACCGTTCCCACCACGAACACCCCGAACCACAGCATGCTCCAGCCAAACAATCCACCAGCCAGCATCTTGTCGCCAAAGGTAAAATGCTCATCAATGCCGATCAGCCTGCCCCAAGTTACTTGCTTCCGGGATTTGGTTTCGAATTTCTGTTCCGATGCCACGGCATAAACTCCGCGGTGTAGCATGCGATCCATTTCGAAGTCCTTTCGGCAGGTCAGTAGTGAAACTGTCGCATAAATTACGCACGCACTGATTGAACCAAAGAACGCGATCTGAATCCCATTGAGAGGAAAGGCATCTCCCCAAATCTGTCGGGCAATGATTCCTCCCGTCACCAGGCTGGAACCCGAGATCAATCCCGCCCAGGCTCCCGCCGTCGTACCCTTCCTCCAATAGAGTCCGCCAATGATTGCAATGCCAGCTCCTCCGACGTAGATGGCCTCTGTGACCGCCCACCACATCGCCACGTATTCAGTCTGTTTGAACAGGCACCCGAAGGCGAAGGCGAAGAGCGCCACTCCTGCCATTGACCACCGCAGCAAACGAATGTGCTGTTTGGGAGTGAAGGCTTTTTTGCGCAAGGGGAGGATCACGTCCTGGATGAATAGGCTTCCCCACGACAGAAGGTGAGTTCCGTCTCCGCCGAAAATCCCCATGAGCAGAATGATGCAGAGAAGTCCCTTGATTCCTTCCGGCAGCATATGCACCACTGCGATTGGCACCGTCATTTGCGACTGCAATTGGGCCTGCCCGATCTCCGAAATCTCCGCCTTTGCGGCGGAGGACTGCTGGACGAAATCCGGATGCGACATATAGGTCATCGCACACACTGCCAGCAGCGTAATGATCGCCCCGTTGCCCAGGCCCTTCCATGTCCCCATGATACCACCCATGCGGGATTCGTGCGCCGTCACAGCTGCCGTGCTATAGGCCCCCTGATTCTGCCATGCCATGGTGCGGTAAATTCCACCAAAAAGCCCCATTAAGACATACCAGATATTGAAATCCTGCAATCCGAAGGAATCAAAGGGATTGAGCAGCGACTGTCCAGGCGACCTGTTTTCCAAGACCTGAGAAATCTCCGTCCAACTGAATACCGTTAGCAGGAATCCAATGATGATGAGAAATAACACCATCGAGATCATGCCCTCCAGGCAGTTCGTGATCATCAGTGTGATCAGGCCGCTGGAGAGCGTCAGCGCGAGGCTGATGGAGAGGAGCAGCGCCATCAACGGGATGTAGGTTTCCAGTTCCCAGCCGAACACCGAGATCGTCGGCGGGAGGCCCAGGAAATAGGTCATGAAACGAGAGCCAACAACCGGAATGATGCCAAAATTGGCGATACCTGCGGCAAACCCGAGGAATCCCGTGAAAATGCGGAATCGCTTGCTGTAGCGCATCTCGAAAAACTGCGCGAGGGTCAGCGCACGAGTTTCCCGGAATCGGTAGATCACCCATCCGCTAATCGCGACGATGAGCGATACCGGAATGCTAATCCACCCCCACCAGGAAAGGATGAAGCCCGATTTCGCAATGATTTCGAACGAGGCGACAAAAACGACTGCACCAACGCCTTGTTCTCCCTTTGCCACGGCAAGTAGATAGCGTCCCGCCAGGCGCCCGCCGGAGAGAAAGTCCGCCACGCCCTTGAGATAACTCCGCGTGTAGAGCGCCACCCCAAGCAAGAGCGCAAGCGGAAAGACGATCAGTATCCAGTCAAACAAATGCATAAAACCTGGCTTGCAGCCGTTTTCCCGAGATTCAGGGGGCGCACAGTATCGGAGACACGGTCCCGCGGGAAATGGAAGCGATCTAGAGTAAAGAGGTTTGGCTAACTTAAAAGGAAGGCCTGACGAACCGGTCGAGGGGTAAGGCCTGCCAAGGTTTTGGGCCGCCTGGTGAAGTTGCAGGCATTCTGGGATGAGGCAAGCCACTCTCGGAGCCGGGCATTGTCGCCGTACCGATACGTACCCGCGACAGCGTCTCTGACAGGGCGCCTTTCTGCAAGATCAGCGCGCTGAATCCGGCTGCCATGCTGCTGGAATCAGCGCTGGAAGACCTCCGGGTGAGTGGAGATATGCCGACTTGCCATGAATAGAGGCGCTGGCCAGCAGCAGGAGGGCCTTAATGATCTACACCTTCTTTCGTCGGGCGCGATATGTGAGCATACCGCCAATCAGCCCCAAACCGAGCAATAGCGGGGTCGAGGGTTCCGGAACCGCTGCCAGCGACACTGCCGAGATTTGCACATAAGGGTCCGGGCTGGCCCCCGCGTTATACGCTCCTCCGCTCAGGACCATCGTCCAGTAGTCCGTGCCAGCAGTGCCGTTGGGGTTGATATTTGCGCGAGTGGAAAGCCCGGAGACTGAATATAGAGCCGTTTCTACACCGACCTGATACAGGCTGAACCCCCATGTCTCGGCAGCAGTGTTTGTGAAATTCATGTTGTACTCGAATCGATACGTTGTATTCGCGGACAAGGTGGGCTGACCTACATACCCGTTTGTGTCGCTCGTACCGTTGTAATATCGCACCTTGAGAGAGTTATCGACGTAGAGCTGGATCGCAGTAACACTGCTTCCAGGACTGACGGTGCCATTTCCGCTGTTCAACATCATCACAAAGTATCCCCGGCTGCCTGAACTCAGCGAAAGAGGCGTGAATGTCACCGATCCAGCAATTGAACCTTGCGAGGCAACAAAGCCGTCGCTTTGAAATGCTTTGTAAGCTCCAACTCCACCGGAGGATGAATTATTGTCCGTTAGTTGCAAGGTCTGAGCGCCGCTGTTGGACACGACATTTACAGCCATGTTAGCAGCCAGATTTACGGCTGTCATCGAAGTCGTCGCGCCGACGCCGATGGCTGAGCCATTCGCATAGGTGCCAGACGTGGCCGAGCTAAAGTCCGTTGAGAGAATTGTCTGGGCGTGAAGGCTGGCAACAAAAAATAGTGGAGCTAGTGAAGGGAGGATTTTCATAATGTGGCACCTAGTGAATTTCAGGTTATTTCGTTGTGGGCATGTTGCAATGGAGCGCAAGTTTGACACGTCAAAGTGGGTCCCGCACCGAAACGCTGCGGATTCAGCGTCCAAGACGCTTTGGCGCTTGCAGGGCGCGCTCGAACGCGGCCTGTTCCCCTCGGCAGGCCTCCGGGAGAAGAAGCGCAGCGGCTGCCGACTTACCGAAGGAGTAAGTATAGAGCGCGTTTCCATCCTCAAAGGCTACCGGCACCCCGGTTTCCTTTTCGATCCAAGCTTGGCACTCGAGGACCTCGGGGGACGCTCCAGCCAGCGCGGGCAACGAGATCGATGATCGAAAGTGGCGACACTCGGTCTCACGATATTTCAAGGTTTCCACGACGAGGTTCTGTGGCTTGATCCAGCCAAAGGCGGATTCATCTAGAAACCGATACGTAAATCCACCGCGGGCCCTATCCTGGAGGACAGTCCGACCGGTGGTTCTATCCTGCACAAAAACATAATCCCTGGTCACCCAGTCTCGCGTGACTGCGCGGTCTGACCATGTGACCTGATAGCAGGCAACATCTCCCGATCTCGTCACATCAATGCGGACGGGGCGAACGATATCCCCGCGATGGCCTCGCTCGTCAGGATAACTAATATCGACCTTCCACGTCGCGTTGCCTTTCGGAAAGTTCATCTGCGAATCCTGGGCGCGTAACGAAAATGGGCAGGCCAGGAAAGCCGAAAACACCAGCATGATCAGCCAAACTGCCGGAAGGGCAAAGCCTCTGCTCCTTGGGCTACAGATATCATTCATAGACTGATTCCAACTGTTGATCAACGACCTTCCCGGTGTACCGGTCGATGGCGATATGAAGCCAAAATCGCCTTTCTCCCTCAACCAGAAAGCCGCCAAGACTCTTGGCACCGGGAGCCATGCGTCCGGACTGTGCAATAACGTCGATCAACAGATTCCAGGTGCGCAAGTTCGCCGTGCTGCTGAACGCTCGAACTGAGGCTTCTCCATAGGCTTTGTTGGCTTTGTCAGCGGCAGAAGATAACGAGGCATTAAAGACAGCGCTGAGGTTCGCTGCTCCGGTAGCAGCGACAACCAGATCTGCTCGGTTCATCAATGGCTCGTTCCCGGCAACATAGCTGGCTAGGGAATCTGCCACCGTGCTGGAATCAGTCCCGCTCAGGATCAAAGACGGGGTGTTTTCATTTTTGCTTGCTCCGGATACGATGGCTTTTAGCACTGACACAGGGGCTCGATTGAGGTTGAGCTGCCCGGCGACTACCGTTGGCTCCTCTTCAATGCAAAAAACATCCAGCAGGGCGGCATCTGCGCTGTCCTTCGACCAAAAGTCCAAGGTCTTGAAGGGCTGGTCTCGAAACGCATACCCAAGCTCACCTACAGAACGGAATGGTCTGTTGAGAATCACCGGTCGCCAACCTGCGGAGGCGTTTCCCACCCCGGCGATAGGTGAAGCGGAAGCGGTATGATAGAGCAGATTCCCATCCCCGGTAGAAGCATTCCGACGAAATCCGTCCGCCGGGCGGGTCACGCCGTCGACATCGCTGTAGCTGCTGGAATCCGCCAATCCCGTGAGATTTTCCGCCCAAGACCCGATGAAAAAGGCTCCCGACGTGGGTGTGTAGGTAAATCCCGAAGACGCCCGCGGGACATGTTTAGTAATCGCAAACTTATAATCTTTGTTCGGACGTAGGGTGGCTTGCATGCGGTCCCCCATTTGCATTCTCCCTGCGCTGGTGTTAAAGGTGACTCCATAGGAAAGAAAGGACGTGGCCGACGAAAAGCGGTCTGTCCGCGGATCAGGTCGTACAGTGTAAACCTGAGGCAGCGTCGAACCATCGTTGCTGGTCGCTTGCGGCGAGACGGAGGCCGAGGTGGCCATACCGTCGCTGAGCCATAGCCGGGAAAGAAGGTTATAGGGTCGGTAGGTTCCAGAGGCGTCCCGGTACTCGAGTACGAAGGTCAAAGGCGAGACCGGAGTGATGCGTCGACCGATGCTGGCTCCAGCTGCGGATGGAGAAAATGTCAGGGTTCCGGTGTTGATCGCAACGAAGCGATTCCCGGTTGGGAACAATGTGTCCGGATTATATGAGGAACTCCACTTGTTGATCTCCCTTGGGGCGTCTGCATTGGACACTGTTAAGGAAATCGGCTGATCCCGAAAGGAACTGGCCGTGGCGGAGAAGGTCACCTGCCCTGCCGGAGGATCGGCATCGTAGTCCACATCCGCAGAAACCACCTTGCTGTTAGGAATCGTGGTTTCCGACCACTCGATGCGCGCCTTTCCATGCGTGGAAATCCGAAATTCCGTCGGCCTTTCCGCCCCGGGCGTTTGCGGTTGCTGATGCGGATTCCATACCTGCGGCTGCAGCCATCCTCCCGCCTGACCGGCGCGGGTCTGGGCATTTGTAACTTTGTAAGTAAAAAGTATGTGCATGAGACGATAGAGATAGGGCAGGTCTTCAGTGCCAAACGCCGTATCGTAGAGCCGCTCGACCGCATTGGATGCGGCATGTTTATCGAGATAAATCGCCGTCGGGTATCCATCACTATCGTATTGGTCGATGATGTTTGCTCCGATACGGAGGATTTGTGCATCGGAAATCGAGCTGTATTCGTCGAAGTTGATTCCCGCAGGGCCGCCTTCGGCTCCGCCCCCCACAGCACCGGGATCGCGCCCCAGGGATCCGCTGAGAATAGCCGCCTTAAGGAGCTCGAAGAAATCGGGCTCTCTCCCGGCGAACCGCACCTCCTCCAGCGTCATGATGTTGTGCGGATCGCCATGGTCATAGGTCCAGCTCTCTGAGGCGGATGTGCGCAGCAGCCCGAAGGAAGCATGAATGTCGCTGCCGGAAGCAGATGTTGCTTGGAGTGTAAGCAAAGCGAGACGGCTCAAGGGAAACCGTCTTTTAATCAATGGCTGACCGTCCGCTCCGCGCATATTGGCCAGATTGCGGTTGGGTGCGTCTTTCTGCTCCGCGATTGCGGAATAGTCAATCGAGCTCGCTTTTGGAGTCGCGGGACCCCACGACGGGGCGTTAACTGCCCGGCTGAACGTGCCAAGATAGGGAACGTAGCGTTTATAATTCCCCGGGTCGGCTTTTTTGAAGTAGTCGAGCATGTCCTGTCGGCTAAAGAGCGGATTATCACTGGCACCCGAGGTGCTCGTGGCGCGAAGAAAACCGTTCGTTGCCGCCTGCTGAACGGCATTGGTATAGGAACCAGCGCGCGACAGGCCTCCCGAATTGCGCCACGAGACAAAGCTGTCGACGACGTTTTGGGCCAGCCCGGGAACCTGAGTCAGATCAGCGTAGCTGGCATAGGTCTTTCCCCGGAAATTAGCGGTATTCGTCGTCACGGTCGGGCTCCCGGCGACATTCATGTCGAGCAGCGCTCCTTCGTCATAAATGACGAATGCGTAACGGCCCAGCACCCCGAACGCGTTTGTCGTCATCAGATCGGCGCGCAGTTTCCCCTGAAGCGCTTCCTCATCGGTGCAAACACGACTTCCCTGCCTCGTGACATAGACCCATTGAGGGGGATTGTTGCGAAAGGGTTCCGGCACGGCCGGGCCCAGTAAAAGCGGCTTGTTCCATCGATCCACGGAAACGATCCGCCCGTTTGCGGCTGCGTCGGTCGTCGACGTCGTCGAGGCTCGGGGAGGGGGAAGCTCGGCTACATTATAGTCGGCGGCGGGCGGAGACGCATAAAAGGAGTCCGTCGCCCGGCTCGCCCGAACCAGTGCAGGTGGCAGCATATTCGTTGATACATCGGTGCCAAAACTGGCCGAGGCAAACCCTATGCGCGCGGCCTGGCTGCTCTTGGGAGTCCTGGGCATGTAAATGCGAACCCCATTGGACGTATATGCGGCACCGGGCGGATCGTTGTCGGCTTTCGAGCCTGCTGCGATCTCCTGCAGCAGATCGCCCGTGATTTCCTGGAGCGCGCTCAGCCCGATCTCTTCGGCGCGGAGCGACTGCCCGTAGTAAAAGGTGGACTGACGATCCAATTGCGCAACCACCAGAAAGGAAAGCAGCAGGATGCTGATGATAACCACCATGCACAAAGTGATGAGAAGGGCCGAGGCTGATTGAGAGGACTTCTTGTGCATAGATGACGAGCCTTAGTTGGCCAGACCACCGGGCAGCGGAAAGCGGCTCTCGAAAACACGCAAACCCGAGCGGACTTTTTTGGGCAGATTTTCTCCGAATGCAGGACTAGAAATCAATTGGTTCCAGTATTCCGCATAGCTTTGGGTCGACACAGGCGTTCCGTCGAGCGCTGTGAGCAAAGCACCCAATGCATCTATCCGCCGAGCCTCCGCATATGCAGCACTATCGAGCACGATGAGCGACAAAATAACGCCCCTCGTGTTGGAAAGCGCGTCTGGCTTGTCGTAATCAAAATGAAATGCCTGCTCCAATGTCCCGATGGCGCTGACAAACTGCAAGCGGAAGCCCACGACGCCAGAAGCCAGGCTTTGCGGCGATCCTGATGAGAGGTCTTTTAGCCGGGAGACATCCTCAAAATCCATTGTCGTCTGCGATTCCGGAGGAAAGCTGAATGAATGATCGGAACGAACAAGCGAGGGCTCTTCGTTGAGAAAATATTGGACGAGTGAAAGTTTCCGGTCTCCGCCAACCGCAGGAAACCTGGTGTAAAAGGCGCATGCCGGATTGCCGGTTTCATCAACGAAGGCAGCCAGGTCGCGCCGCAGCACCACCGACTGAATATCGCGCTGGAGCAGGTTCAGGACGACACGCGCCTGGGACATCGCGTCCGCCCGGGCGGTTCCGGCCTTCCAGGATTCCGATGCCATGCTCAGCATGTGGGCGAGCACGAGTACGATCAGGCTGAGCACAACCATCGCGGTGAGAAGCTCGATAAGGCTGAACGCGGGAGCCGGTCGCCAAGATGTATTATGTTTCATGGCGCGCGAACAAGCGAGAGCAGCTCATATTGGCCGGTCGCTTTGTCTACGGGTGAATTTCCGGGCCACAGAAGGCTGAGGTAAACTCGGTGAGGCTCCATTCGATTGGAAGCCGGGGCATCCACTTCGTACTTCAGCCAATACCGTATTTTGTTGGCGCTGGTGGTCGCTCTCCCATTTTCGTCAACCTGCATCAGAGTACGCGGCACGCTGGTTCCATTGAGCGGGGGGAGCGGGAAGTCCGGTCCAAACTCCACGGAAGGGGAAATCCGGCGCATCGCAATCAACGATTGGGCAATATTCGCCGCCTGGAGTTCGTCTCGTGATTCCCTCTGGCTGGCCAGACCCACAGAAAACAACCCTAGCAAAGCCACCACACAGAATGTGGCAATGCCTAGGGCCAGCACGACTTCGACGAGACTAAACCCCGGGCGGGAAGGAGCGGTCGTTTTCATGAATGGAGCACGAGATCCAAATGCAACACATCCGCTCTTCAATTTCTATAGATAAGGGTCTTCCCAGTGAGGCCTCCGATACGAAGCACCGCTTGATTGGGGGAATCCCCGCCTCCTTCGCCTCTCAGCGGGAGCATGGTGAGGTCGATATATCGTACAATGGCTCCGCTCGCGCGCGCTTCGCCCGTCGGCGTGAATTGCACCGCGCGCGTGAAGGATGCCCGGTTGCCATTCGGCCCGATTTCAATGTTCAAAGAGGCCAGCGAAGCCTGCTCAGCAGCTCCCGCTTTCGGAAGGCTGCCTATATTCACAGACGGTCGATCGGCAATGCGAGCCGCGCTCAGCCTTCGTCCACGCACGACGATCTCGATATCCGATGCCGGCTGGTTAGCTGCTGGCAGGATGATTTTGTCGTCCGGCCAGCCAAGAGTGTCCGTTCCAGACCTGGAAGCAACCACAGCGACAGTCAATTCGTTGGAGGCGTCATTCATTTCGGGCTCGTTGAAAAGTACCCAGACATAGGTGTTTTTGCTCACCGCATATTGTCTTGCTTGCTCCAATACGCTGCTGGCTGCGAGCAGCGACGAGTCCATTTTCCAACTCGTACCAAGCGAACCCAGCGAGGGAGCAAGAAGGGTGCCCAGCAATCCTATGATCCCTAGGACAAGCAGGCACTCCGTAAGCGTAAATGCTCTGTATCGGCTTAAACTGTGGGGGAGAATCATACCTTCTCGAATACGGTCTTTGACTCAGAATGCTATTGCAACCATACCGCTATGTGACACGTCAAAAGAAATCCCCATTTTTAAGGCGCGCCAAGCGAAATCTCCGGGTCTGCACTCACACGCTCTGCGTGAACGGGTTCGCCACCGAAACAACGCGATTCTGGACGCGACCGGAATCGCTTTCGTTAAAGAAGATGTAACGTCCGTCTGGTGAAAATGTGGGATGCGGATGGCAGGGATGCGCGCGACCGATCCGGGTTCGCGCCGCAAATTGGCGAGTGCCAGTCGTCAGGTCGATCACGATAATGTCGCTGCATTCCACGAGGGCGTCCTCAATGAGTTCTTCGTCTCCGCTTCCGTCATGCGAGCGGAAAGTGTCCGACACAGCCCAACGCCCGTCCGGGCTGCTATTCACATGCCAGTCATTTTTCCCGACACTGACGAGGCGAGGAGCGCGATCATCGGCATGGACTTCGTAAATGCCGCCACACCCGGGAGGATTGACGCCAAAGCCAACCACAAGAGTGGCAACGTCATGAAAACACCATCGCTCATGGCCAATTTGAAGATGGCCCCCTTCCGAAAGAGCCTGGTCAAAGATGCATGCTCCTTCCGGTGCATGACGGCCATGCCACGCCCAGATACGATTCGCCACCTCCTGGCATCGTCCTTCGTGGCAGAATCCGATCCACTCCGGATCGTGGGGACAAAAGTGGGGGTGCGTGATTTCCCAATTTTTGGCGCACAGCAGATCCGTCTTCCCGGTGGCGACGTCCGTCTGATAGAGTTCCCACCGACCATCCATCTTTGAAACAAATGCGACTTTGTCTCCGCCTGGGGAAATGCTAGGAAGCCCATGCAGGCTCTCCTCCGGACGCGCATGGTAAATGCTGCGCGGCTCATGCCCGGAGACGAGGTCAAAAAGCAATACCTCTGACTTGAGGGCGACGACCATGTGGTCCGTCTTCTCTGCGACATCAAACCAGAGCGGACGCTCCGGGATGTCTTCAGCGACGAACCGGCATATTTCCCGAACGGTCCCCTCACGGAGATCCAGCATCCAGATGCCAGCGCCATCGTTTTCCAACTGGCCCGCGACGAGACCGCCTCCACTCTGGCAAAAGCCGTTGCAGTGCGGATAAGTCAGATAACGATTCTGGGAGAAGTGCGTGATGGGAATGGCCGGAGATTTTGCCAGCATCCCCTTTAGCGATCCAAGCATGGCGGGAGAGTACTGTTTCGGTAACATGAGGACAGTGAGGCGCGTTTCTGGACTTGAAGCAACCGCAAAGCTGCATTAATTGACGTGTCAAATGGCGGAACGGATTTCAATTCGGGAGTTGGCGTCTCTGGCCGGGGTCAGCCGCACCACGGTTTCCTTGGCATTGCGCAATAGCCACCTCATCAGTGCGAAAGTCCGTGATCGGGTGCAGACGCTGGCGGCACAATATAACTATCGCAGCCATCCGATGATCGCCGCGCTAATGCAGCAAATCCGGGTCAAGCGCAAGCTCCAGGATGAAGAAATCGTCGCCTTCATTACGTCTGACCCTGCTCCCGATGGCTGGCAGAAATGGTCCTGGGTGGTGGAAATGAAGCAGGGGGCTAGTGAGGAAGCAAACCGGTTGGGGTTTCGGCTGGAACATTTCTGGGCCGGAGATGGCGCTGCAGATATCCGCACCCTGGCAAACGTCCTGTATCATCGCGGCATTCGCGGGTTGCTGTTTGCTCCCATGCCATGGCCGCACAACGCATTTACCATGCCGTGGGAGCGATTCGTCGCCATCGCTTGCACGACTTCCACGGGCATTCCCGAATTGCCTGTGGTACGCAGCAATCACAACCACGGTATCCGATTGCTCTTGTCCCGACTGAGCGCCCTAGGTGCCAGATCGATCGGCGTCGCCATCACGGATGAAGATGACATGCGCGTAGATCGCGGATTGAGCAGTGGCATTCACTCCTTCCTGCTAGACAACCCGAAAACCAAAGTGCATCTGCTAAGGCTCGAAAGCTACAGCCAGTTCAAGCAATTCGCTCAATGGTTTAGCAAAAAGACGCCCGACGTCATCATCCTGGCCCGGCGCGAGATCCTCGACTTCCTGCGCAAACTCGGAAAGTCGCCAGGAAAGGATATTCCCTGTGCCGGACTCACGGTTGATTCCGAGGAAATGGGCACCATGGCCGGCCTTTTTCAGAACTCAGCCTATCTCGGAAAGAAGGCCGTTCAGTATATCAGCAAGGGGATCTATGATCAATCCTTCGGGCTACCTGAAAGTCCGGAATCGATTATGATCGATGCAAAATTTGTGGAGGGTCCTTCCCTGGGCAGACTCCTCCCCGCGCCAGTACCTCGGAAGCGCAAAACAACTGGACAGAGGCGCAAGCCCGCGTGAGCGCATCCGCTGGCTGTTGAACGTGTCAACCCCGCAGGCAGTGGGCAACGGACTCTCGCACTGTCAATTTGCGTCGTTTCCGATGAAATCGATAATCACCCCCCTCATCGCCCTGATTGCTCTCACCTGGCCCGCCGGGGCTCAGGAGATTCTTTCAACGGATTTTAATAGCGCCAGCATCCGTGCCTATGCGAATGGCCAGGCGATCGGCAGAAACCCTGGGAACGAAATGACGGTTCGCCTGGGGATGCCCGATGCAGAAATCCGCGTGGCTCCGGGAAAGGACGGAAATGTCCTGGAGTTCGTGACCGGTAGTAAGGCTACGGGCGACATGGGAGTGGGCAAGGTGATCCCTCGCGAGATCGGAGAGGCGGAGTTCCTCCAACTCAAAGGATCTGTTGTTTTTACCCCCCTGCACGCTACCGGCCGTAGTGGGACACTCCTCATCGCCCTGAACAGCGGAGATTGGTTTACCACCAGCTCCAAGGTTACCGCCATCCACATCGTCCTGCAGGGCGATCGTCAACTGAAGTACGTAAGCGCGGACGGCACCAGGACGGCCCTGCAGTTAAAAGATGATCAGACGTATCGGATTGACTACTCCGTAGATTTCTTCAGCAACAAACAGAACACTTGGGAGTTCTCTGTCTACGAGGAAGGAAACTCCACCAAGCCCGTTTTCACCTCGGGCTTGCTCAATACCCGCCCATTTACCCTGATCCCGGGCATCTTTGTGCTCTCTGGCGTCGATGGAGCCAGTCCCGAACCATTCGTGGCCGTTCATGGCGTCGACCTGAGAGTCACACGCATCGAAAAGGGTGTGAGCCGAAGCCAGGCCATGCCGGTTGCCCCCGCTCCTCCCGATGACGACTCGATCATCTGCAATCACGCCCGCATCAAGAACCAGACGTTTCCCGAGTTAAGGTGCAAGAATGCGATCGCTCCCAATGGAATCCTGCTTTTCCCTCGCGACTCGACGACTTCATTGGAACTCCCTGTTCAAAACGACCTGAAGGAAGATGTGCCCGCCACGTACCGGCTGTCCGTGACAGATCGTCGCGGCCAGCAACTGGCGCTGGAGGAGGGCAGAATCGTCCTGAACGCAGGAACCGCAACCCCGATAACCTATGCGCTTCATACCGGCGGTTTTCGCTATGGCGTCTATATTCTCAACCTGCGTGTCGAGACGGAATCAGATCGCGGTACCGAGCGAGAGTACTACTTTGGCGTCATCTCGGATACGATTATCCCCAAGGCAGCCGACGGTGCCTTTCTCTACGGCCTCGATCCCAACTATGGATCAGTCATTTCCAAATCCCCCCCCGCAGCCATCCCGGGAAAGCCAATCGGTCAGGGCCAATACGGGCTTACCGGATGGTTCGACGCGATGGGCGTCGATATCCTGCGTGGGGCAGGCATGGTCATCGGTCCTGCGGCGCTAAAAGCGTATCCATCGGTGGAGCTGAATGCGGAGGAAGTGAAAATACTACGCCAGCATGGACTGCGCGTCATGGGAATGGCCGTCCCCCTTGGGGCTACAGCGGAAAAGGGCTTTCCCGCAGACGATGTCCAAAAATGGGAGTTTCTCGTTGAAAAAGCGGCTCGCCAGCTACCAGGCATTACCTATTGGGAGGTCGGAAACGAGCCGGATCTGGAAAAAACACCGATCGAACTCTACACGCAGATATACGAAAAGACTTACCGGGCGCTGAAAGCGGGGAATCCCGATGCGGTCGTCATGAACGGCGGAATCACCTTTCATGGGGAGAAAGGGCAGGTCAACTCCAGGCGCTTCCTAGAGTTAGTCAACCCGGCTCTGATCGATGTGATTGCTTATCACGCCCATGGCCCTGGCTCGCAGGCCGAACGGAGTATCTATGAGTTTACGCGTAAAGCCGCTGATGAATCCGGAATGAAAAACAAGGCTCTCGCCGATACGGAATCAGGAATGTTCGTCGGTTCCAAACGCCAGGAAGATGTTCAGGCGTGGATGGTCGTCCAGAAACAGGCCTTTGCCCAGTCTGTGGGGCTTCGGTTTCTCATGACGTTTCGCTTGCACGCCTTCCGTAGTGAACGCGAATGGTCGTTGCTGCGCTCCGATCAAGAGCCAAAACCTGCGGTGCTCGCTTATCGGACGATGACGGAACATCTCAAAGGACTCTCTTTTCAGCAGACCCTTAAATTCACTCAAACCCATGCCGAAGGCTACAGCTTTGCCAAACCAGGCGGAACCCAGCGGGCCTGCCTCGTATGGTCGAACCAGCCGACCTTTTACAATGGCTATATCCAGATCGCCGCCTCCGCCGCGCAGGCGGAGAATGTCCGTCTCATGGACATTTTCGGTAATGTGTTGCCGGTCCAGGTTCGCGAAGACGGCGTGGTTCATCTCGAAATCACAGAGGAGCCGGTTTACCTGCTCTGGGAGGCGAAGGACCCTCGCTTCCAAGCCACGGTCTCTCGTTCTTTGCTGAGGGTTCCAGACGTGGCCTCGGTTGTGCCCTACGTCTCCTATCCTTTGGATGTGGTGATCGAAAATCACGCGGCGAAGCCTTTAACGGCCACATTGTCTGCGGCCATATCATCCGACGGAGATTCCTCAGTTTCTCCCGCTCGGCAAACCGTCACGGTCCCGGCAGGCTCGGAGACACCGGTGAGGCTCGAACTTAACTGGGTTCCCGGTCGCTCAGGACTTGAGTGGCCCAAGGCATGGACCATTTACACCGATGTTCCCGAGACGGAGGTGCATCTGGAAAACATCCAGGATCTCCCATCCAGCTTGGCTGGCAGTTCTGGACGGCGGCAACAATTAGTCCAAGGACGCATCAACCTGCTTGGCGCGGGTGACCTGCCTCGTGAAAAGCGAGCCGGGTTCGTCTTTGGCGTCATAAAGTCCGATCGCGCGCAAACCGTTCGCATCGGGTGTGCTGCCGATTGGTGGATGGAGGCCTATCTAAACGGCAAGGTCGTATGCTCGACCCTGCAGGAGGGCAACCGGGGGCTCTCCGTGACAGAACGGACGATCGACCTCCCGCTAAAACCCGGCTCCAACCTTCTTAGCTTCAAGGTGCTGAGCGGTAAGGGTGACTGGGCGCTCATGCTGGCTGATCCCGGCACCCTGTCTGCCCAGCTCGAACCGCGGAAGGCCCGGGATTGTCTCGACATCCTTCTGGAAGCCGACGGAAAAAAACTGGCCGAAGAACGCGTGGCCCTCACGCCGGTCCGCCGCGTCCTGGCTTCGGAAGGAGAAAAGGCCGGCGATTCTCTGGACTCCTGGAAGCAGCGGAATCCGGATTTCCTCTTGGAAAACGCCCAGGTGACAAACCTCTACGACAAGGAGCCGGATCGCACGAAGTGGTGGCAGGGTCTCGCGGATCTCTCAGCCACCGCATGGATGCGCGACAATGGCCGGATCGAGTTCATTATCTGGGCAGAAGACGATCAGGATGTGACCGGCTCCGATCCGGCACACCTCTGGCAGTACGATTCCCTGCAACTCGCATTTTCCCGCGACGGCAAGACGATGAACCAATATACCGTCGGACGCATCGGAGCGGATGCAGTGATCCACAAGGACATCGCAGCAGGGGGCCTCCCAAGTGGAACTATCGCTCCATCGTCCACCGAAATCACCGCCCGGGTGGAACGTCTCAAGACCGGAACCTTGTACCGCATCTCTCTTGATCGCACGTTAGTCGGCGATGGCGTCTTTGCCTGGAACTTCGCGATCAACGACAATGACCAAGGCTCACGAAAGCAGTTTATTCAGTGGACCGAGGGACTGTGCGAATCGAAAAATCCGGCGCTTTGGAACAAGTTCATCCTTCCGCCATCTCGACAGACACCCTGAGTCAATTTGACGTGTCAACATTCGCCCGCCTTGTTCGGGTTTTCCGTCACCTGTTTGATTCTGGGCATGATTCCCCGTATTCCGCTCTCAATCACATCTGCGGCGTTAGCGCTCCTGTTGGGAGCACCCCTTACAGCAACCGCCCAAACCATCTTATCCACGGATTTCGGCAAATCAGAAATCAAATCCTATGGTAACGGAAAAACCATAGGGAGTGGGAGCGGCTCGGTCGACGAACTCACCGTAAACACCGGAACGTATTTCGGGGAATCCGGACAGTGGAAAATCGACCCCGCAAGCGACCTCGCGCAGGTCAAAATCGAAGAGGTTAACGGGAAGCGCGTCCTCGCCCTGATTTCCGGGGCAGTCTCAAAGAGGATCACCAAGGAGATTTCGGATTCCGACTCCCTTCGCCTCAAGGGCAGTATAATCTTCACCCCTCAGGCGACGCCAAATGGCTCGGGAGACCTCCTGATCCTGCTCACTGAGGGCAACTGGTTCTCAACCGGCCGTGCGACCGTGGCCAGCCTCCTCCTCAGCCCCAATTTGGTCATGAAGTATCCGGGAGGAAAAGTTCCAGAGAAGCTAAACGAGGGCGTTCGCTACCAGATCGACTTCACCGTAGATTTGACCGCGCAGCCGCATACCTGGGAGTTTACCCTATCCGAGGCCGGAGACACGCCGTCGCCAATCTTCTCCTCCGGACCATTGCCGACGCGTAGCGAAAAAGCTCCGAATATGATGGTGGTTAGGCAATCGGGGGGAGGCGAAGCACCTCTGGTCGAGATAGAGAAACTCAGTCTTCTTTTACCCGGATTCGGAGAGTGATTGAGACTGGTTCATCCCAGCGGAATGTGAAAAAAATCCCTCCTTCCTGGCCAGCCATCGCTGCCACTCTGCTGGTCGCAGCGATGGGGCAGGCCGGGCAGTCGTCTGGAGAGAAAATCCAGGCGCGATGCGCCCCCCAGCTCGACCGCCTTACCCAGATCTACAGCCTGGGAGAGCCCTATCTCCTAAGCGTCGAGGTTTACAACCCGACCGACACGCCCGTTGAGGGAACAAGCGTGATTTGGCGGGTTAGCTCCTGGTATGGAACCGAGACCGAACAAAGCCAGCCGATAGCCCTCCCTCCGAAAAAGGTGGTCAAGGTTCCCATAACCTACCAGCCGACTAAGCTCGGATGGTACGAGATCGATGCCCAAGTCAAGCGCTCCGACGGTCAAACCGTGGCTGGATACACTCGCTCCTTCGCGGTCGACATGCCGACCAAAAGCCGGGGTTCTCATTTCCGCTATGGCTTGTGCAGTCACACATGGCGGAAACCGGCTGATGAATATGCCAAGGAAATGGCGTTGATCGACAGACTGGGTGTCGACATTGTCCGTGACGGGCCGCTGGATTGGAACGTCTCCGAACCGAGACAGGGCGAATGGAATTTTGAAATGGCGGACCGCTTCCTCGACGATCTCGCTCGCATCGGCGTTGAACTTCAGGCCATTTTTTCCGACACGCCGAAATGGGCCAGGACAGGGAACCCTGACAGTCCGGATGCTTCCTCCTGGGCGAGGGTTACTCCGAGAGAAGACGCCATAGTCGAGTTCGCGCAGACGATTTCCAAACGTTATAAAAGCCGGGTTCGATATTGGGAATACTTCAACGAGCCGGATATCTCGTGGCGCAGCCCCCCGCAGCAATACGCGGCGACATGGAACGCCGCGGCCACCGCCATTCGCGAATCGAATCCTGAAGCCATGCCGATGAATGGCGGCTTTGCCATGGTCCGGCGCCAGCCTAACCCGCGCTTCGTCGACGATGTTGTACCAATCTTGAACACTGCCCAATGGAAAGTATTCGCCTATCACGACTACAACACCTTCGAGAACATGGTCGACCGATACCGCAAAGCGGTCCGTCCGGTCTACGACAAGGCGCGGCTGGACATTCCCATTTGGGTCAACGAAGGCGGCTTTAACATGCTTCTTCCCGGGGGTGGGGAGCGCACGCAGGCCGCAGAGCTTGCCAAGAAATACATTGCGGCCCCATGGCTCGGGCTGCACGCCTATCTCTGGTACGATCTCCGTGACGATGGGGTGGAGCCGGAGAACAAGGAGCATCATTTTGGCTTGGTCAAAAGCAACTTTCAGCCCAAGCCATCATACTCCGCCTATCAAACTGTAATCAGGGAACTCGCCTCCGCGAAATACGTCGGAAGTCTTCAGGACAAGGCTCCTGCCAATGTCTCGGGCTTCCTTTATTACGAGGCAGAATCAGACAGTGCGACGATAGTCGCTGCATGGCGAGACGGAAAGAACTCCGCTCCGTTTTGGATTGCGGCAGAAAGCGATGCCAAGCTGAAAGCCGCCCGCGACCTCATGGGCAACCCCATTGCGAGCGGACGTCTGAAGAGCGGAAGCGTGGTGGAAATCGGCCCGGAACCAGTCTATTTCCAGTTCGCGGGCACAGGCGGCATCACCGCCCTGCGACCGTTGCTGGAAACACCCGCATCTATCATCCTCGCCCCTCGAGGAGCCACGACCGTAAGGTTCATCCTTTACAATCCCACGGATGAAGAACTCCATCCGGTGATGGAATTGACTAGCCCGGACATGCCGGGAATTGTCTGGGAGCTTTCACCCTGCCGGCCCACGATCACGCCAGGCGCCTCCCTGACGATCATGGCAAAAGCATCCCTCGCCGAGGGAGCTCATATCCAGACATCGGGAAATCAGCAACCGAAGGCGCGGATCACCTTGAAATACGACGACAGTGATTTCGCTGCTGCATCGCAGGTTTCCTGCAGGATCGCCGGAGGCGTCCCGGTCCTGCCCCCGTTTACTTCACTGCCGCCTGTCCTTACTTCCGCCAATGCGACTGCCATCAAGCTCGATACCCGCGATGCCATCTATAACCTGTTTTCCGCCGAGATCAACGAAGTGAATCAATGGCATGGTCCCGGCGACTTGAGTGCGACCGCATTCCTCGCCGCTGACGAGAATTATCTCCACATCACCGTAAAGGTGGAGGACGACATCCAGACCTACCCGTCGTCCGGCCCAAATCTATCCGAACGGGATAGTCTCGAAATATCTCTTCGATCCCCGGAGGATCCGGAAAACCCGACAGAGCTGGGCATCGCCCTGAATGGCGCACAAAAAGCCATGGGGTGGGTTTTTCGGCGGAACGGACTTTCCTCACTCGTAGCGGGCAATCTCACACAGGAAAATGTCCCCTTCACCGTGCAGCGTGAAGGAAACCTCACAACGTACTGCCTGTCCCTTCCCTGGAAAGCTATTGGCTCACAGAAACCTCCCGCCCAGGGATTTCACCTGAATCTCTACGTCAACGACGCAGATCGATCGGGTGCCCGTAAACAGTGGTTGCGGCTAGTCGGTGACGCAAGCGGCCAGCGCAAAGAGGAATTCTACCGGCCCTTTGTATGTCAGTGAAGAACATGAAAACAACCAGCCTCCTGCTTCCTGGCTATGTCCTCGTCGCAGGAGATCTCTCCGAGGTTCTGTCCTCGTGAAGCCCATTCCGCGCGCTGGCCTCATCGGGATAGGAGGATTCGGCATTCATCATGTCAATGCCCTCATTCAATTGGAACGAGAGAACCTTTGCCGCTTTGTTGCTGCAGCGGATCCTAATGTTCCTCTCACACCCCCTGGAGCGAAACATCTCCGCATCTATTCGGACCACGAAACCATGCTGGCGGACAACTCTCTGGATTATGTAGTGGTGTGCAGCCCGCCTGCCTTTCACCTCAACCATGTCATGACAGTCCTTGATCATGGAGCTTTCGTCTATCTGGAAAAGCCTCCGACTCCGACGTACCATCAGTTGGAAAGGCTATTGGCTTATCCGGGAAGCGACCGCGTGATAGTTGGGTTTCAAATGCTTGAGGCGCCCGCCGTGCAATCGCTCAAACATCGGCTGTCACACGGAGGAGTCGGGCCTGTGCGCCACGTCTGCTCAAGCGGCCTATGGCCGCGGCCCGACAGCTATTATCGGAGAGCCAAATGGGCAGGAAAGATGCATTGCGACGAGTTCGAGGTCTTTGACGGACCCCTGACCAACGCCTTTGCCCATCTTCTCCAGCAAATATTTTACATCTTGGGCGACGAACACTCTCGCTTTGCGCGTCCGGCCTGTGTCCGAGGCTGGCTCGCTCGAGCGCGGGACATTGACTCCTACGACTTCGGCTGGATCCGCGGGAAAACGACGGCCGGAACGACGTTCGAAATCGCCGTGGGGCATTGCTCCGCGCAACTTGTTCCCTGGCAACTGGACGTTCACACGACGACCGGGCGCATGACGATGCGCGAGAGCGATATCCCTCCCACCCATTCGGCGCTGTTGCTGAACGCTCACCGCCGTGCGTTCTCCGCCCTGGCCATGGAGGCCCCTCCCACCTGCGCGCTGGCCGACTGCATCGGGTATAGCGAGGCGACCTGCTCCGCTCTCATTTCATCGGGCACGATCCATGACATTCCTGCCCACGAGAAAAACGTTGCCACAAACGGCAACGATGCACTGATCGATGTGCCCGGGATTGTCAGCATGGTCGAACGCGCGCAGCAGTTGGGGATATTAACTGATCCATTGAACGAATGGTTCTCTCCGGGCCGCGAAGTAATCCCCAAAGAAATCCACTCCCTTCAACTTGGGGAGATGTACAGCTCTCACGAAACGAACTTTGCTGCCTGAGGCAAATACTGAAAAAACGGCCCGAAATACATTGACAAGTCACAAAAAGTAAAAATTTCCCGGCAAAACGAACCCCAACTGCACTTTGATGATTTTGCAAAAGTGCCCGGATGGCTTTTGTTTATACGGGTGCCCTGGAAACGCAGGAAGAATATCGAGACTACGGGATTCGAATATTCTACAAGCTAGAATCTATCCCAAAACCTTCTTTTCAGGAAAGTGGTGATATGCTAAGGGATGCTGATGTTGCAACTGACTGAGGCAGAGGTGGAAATGATCGACCTGTTGTTGCCGCCTGATCCCGATAAGCCCAAGGGCGGACGCCCGCGCAGC
>JAFKMU010000014.1 GCA_017305195.1 Verrucomicrobiota bacterium
CATCCTCGAAGATCATCTTCGTGGCCCGCCAGACACGAGCGCCGGTAGCCTCCCCGCTGCTTGGCTTTGAGCGTGCCCGTGGTTTGCTGCTGCTTCCAGTAGCGTTCCACACTGCGCTTGGAGACTCCAAACATCCGCGCCACCTCTGCTGCACTGTCTCCCTTCGATCTCCTGACTACGATGCGCTCCCGCAAATCCTCACTCAGAGTCTTCATCCCCTGAGCTTACTTCTTCATTCCTCTTTTACGACAAATTAAATAGAAAATGCTCTAGATGTTCAGTCCCGGAGAGAGGTGGAGCGGAGCCGAAATCTCTGCCAACCTCTGAAGAACTATGGGACAAGTTAGCCTCATCGGGCAGGCCTCTATCTGTTCCGAAACAGAATGTTCAGGAGATTTGCCTCTCCTCCATACCGCCGTCTTGCCGAGAGTAATAACCCGACAAGTCACTCCATCCCGAACAAAGGTGCAGCTCGACGAACAGCCGACCTGACGCGAACCCGCACAGTGATCACCACCAAGCCTGAGGAACCTCGATCGTATCACCCGGGCGGAGCTTCAGATCCTTCGTCGGATCGCGGCGCACGTCCTTCACGTTGATGATCGTAACCTGACCACCCCGGAGAAGGCGAACCTTGGCTTGATCGGCATATTCCGTAAAGCCACCTGCCGCGTTAATCGCGCCAAGCACCGTCAGATCTGGCGTGTACTCGACTCGACGCGGAGCCTTCACGTCGCCACCCACGTTCACGAAGCGAGCCGTAGTCGGCACATTCACCGTGATCGTTGGGTTCGTGTAAATCTGCTGGCTCTTGTAAGTCGCCTCGATCGATTCCTGCAGCTGGCTCTGCGTCAATCCAGCAGCCTTGACCAGCCCGATATGCGGCATGTTGACGTATCCTTTGCCGTCGACCTGGTAGTTTCCCGAGACTTGAGAAATCTCGTCCGCCGGCACTCCGCCGAGACGGATTTCGATCTGGTCTCCTTCGCGAAGGGCCACATCCTGGGCAAAACCGACCTGAACCGCCACAAAGGCGATCACCAAAAGAACCCAAGCTTTCATCAGTACGTATCCTCCTGATCCCTTTCGCTCTCAAGCTGCTGCACTGCCGAGACGGGAGCCTTCTTGGCGGGCTTCTTCTCAGCCTTCTGCTGCTGGGGCTTCTGGTAGTAGTAGTTATAGTAGCTCGTGTAGTACTGGTAGTGCTGGTCGTGCCGTACGTCGACATTGTTGAGCACCACCCCGAGAATGTTGCCCCCGACATTGAGGATGGCCTGCTTCACCCGCTGGAGCATGGCGCGCGGGAAGCGGCGGTGCTGCACCACGATGATCGTCAGGTCCACCGCGCTGGAAAGCACCGAGGCATCGCTCACGCCCAGGATCGGCGGTGAATCGAAGAACACGATATCGAAGCGGTGCTTCACCTCCTCGATGAGATCCACCATGCGCTGCGAGTTCAGGATTCCCACCGCATCCGCTGGCAGGCGACCGCTCGTCATGAGGAAGAGGTTGTCGATCTTCGTCTGGTTGACCACCTCTTCCAGGTGCACATCGGTGGTGAGAAAATCCGTCAGGCCGACCTCATTCTCAACCCCAAAAATACGATGCTGCGACGGGCGCCGCAAATCCGCGTCCACGATCAGTGTGCTGTAACCGCCGGAGGCAAAGATGCAAGCCAGGTTCGACATCGTGGTGCTCTTGCCCTCGCCCGCACCACCACTAATCAGCGTGATCGTATTGGCATCCGGGTTCTTGCGATTGAATTCGATGTTCGTACGCAGGATTCGGTATGCCTCGGCATCCGCATTGTCCTTGGCTTCGTTGACCAACAGGGAAATTCCTTTCGGGATCACCGCGAGCACCGGCACCTTGAGGAAGGCTTCCACGTCTTCCATCGTCTTCACGCTGGTGTCGAGATACTCGATGAAGAAGGCAAGGCCGACGCCGAAAATCAGTCCGACAACCACACCCAAGACCATGTTCAGAACGACATTGGGTTTGACTGGAGCCGTCGAAACCTCCGCCGCCTCCCAGATCGTTGCCGGGCTCTGAGGCATGATCTGCTCCATTTTCTCCGTCGAAAGGCGAGTCTGAGCCGCTTCAAGCAACTTTTTGGCCTGCAGCCATTCATTCTTAGCCTCGTAGTAACCGACCGAACTGGTTTTGGACTTCTGCCATTCTGAACGAACAGTTTCCAATTTCTCTTGAAGCCTTTGCAGGCCGTCTTGGGCAATTGCCAGATTTGTCTCAAGGGTCTTTCGAAGCATCGCGGTCTGCTCGGAAAGCTGCCTCCCCATGACCTCCTTCTTTGCGCGAAGAGCCTTTACATTCGGATGATTCGCTCCAAGTCCCGCATTGAGCATTCGAGCTTCTTCCGAAGCAGCCTCCTGATATTGAGGCAATAGCTGGGGGATACTCGGATCCTCGATCTCCAAGGTCGTGAGCGACCGCATGATCTGCTCATCTGTCATTTTGGAGACCTGATCGTACTTTGCCCGGAGCGCAGCAACCCGTAGCGCTTCCTGATTGACCTGCTGCTCGACCTGAAGCAATACGGCATTCTCGGCTTGGGTCCCACCATCGGAGGTGTCCGGATTAAGATCCTGAATCCCGGTCTCCTGACGGATCTTGGTCATCGCCCCCTGGAGGCGATCGACACTCGCCCGCTGCTTATCGACTTCCTGCTGAAGTTGGGAGAGCGATTTGGTGAGAAATTCGTTCTCCTCTGACAAGCGGCGCTTCTGATACTCCTCAGCAACACGATTCGCGATCTCCATCGCCTCTTTGTTATCGGTGCTGTAAACGACAATCTGAATCAGCTCCGTGTTGCGGATCTCCTGCACTCGAATCATTCCCGAGAGACGGAAATAGGCGATCTCCCGACTTGGAACGCCCCATTTCCGGTCCAGTCCGAGGGCCTCAATGACGGGATAGAGAACCTCCTTGCGCTGAAGAATCTGAAACTGCGTCGACAAAAACCGCGGGTCGGAACCCTGAACTGCCGCCCGATCGAAAACTTGAAGAGCCTTGTCGTTCTGCCGAATCTGCATCGTTACCATAGACGCATACTGTTTCGGCATGAAATAGGTCACCACTCCTGCCGTGATAACCACCAAAAGCAGAACCAAGAGAATCAGCGGCAACCGAACACGGATAACTCGCCAATAATCAAGGAAATGCAACCTGATTTCTCCGCTATCCGGTGACTCTAAACTCATTGGGGCAGAAAGGGGTAAAGGCTATGCTACAGCCTGCCAGACGAAAATCAATTGGCGACGCAACTAAAATGCCAGGTTTGCCCCGACATACACCACGTTGCGGGTATATTCCCGATACTCGGCATCGGGAGCGATGTCGGCTGTGAACTGATAGCCGGCAGAGAAAGACCAGTGTCGATTGATCTGGTAGCTCGCACCGACAGCCACGTCGAAAATATTCTCGTAGTAGGAGGAGATGACGTTGTTCTGGTCGTAGTAGTTCGCCTGATAATTCACCCCGAGGGTCATGGTGATGCGCCGGGTGAAAGCATGAGCTACGCTCAGGCCCGTACGGAATGTCTGGCGTTGTGTAACATCATTGAGACCGGAGGCCTCCGTGCCGTACCTCATCATCCAGGAGATCGATGACGATTTGGCGAACTGATAGGTCAGCGTGCTTTCGCCGTAAGGCCCAACATAGACCGAATCGCCATCATCGGGATTTTGGTCAAAGCCTACTTGCAAACCTGCTCGCGCATTCCATTTGAATCGCGGATTGAAGACCTGATCAAAACCCACGAGGAAGAAATTGTTGAACACGTTGAGGTCCGCGTCGAAGTAGGTGACAGGATTTGCACGATACTCCGCCACCACCGTGGTTTTCGGCAACAGCAGCCAGTTGGCGGACTGCCCGAAGGTCTGGTCTATGCGCCCCTGATTTTGATTCAAGTTGTTATCCATGTAGTAGATAACATTGAAATTGTAGGTGGTGGTGGTGGAAAACTTCTGACTCCATTGATATGAGCCGCTCAGGATGGTGTTCGAATACATGTAATCACCATCCTGACGGTTGGTGCCACCGACGATATTGGTATCCGGCTGGGAGAGATAGGCGGTGGTCGAGTTGATCGACAGCGTGAGCCGGGGCGTCGCGAGATAAACCGCGTTCAGGCTGTAATTTCCGTTGAAATCGACCTTGTCACCCGGGCGGGTGTAGTAATAGGTGATGCCACCCCCCAGGCTCGTCTGGAGCTGGAGGCGAGGCGTACCAAACGTGTAATATGCTCCGGCAGCCCAGTTTGTGTAGAAACTGCTATCCGTATTGTTCTTGGTCGTGAACAAGTTGTCATCGTATCCCTCACGGACAGCAAAGGTAAAATCGATCGGCAGCTTGGAGAAAAGTCCGGCTCCAAGAGAGGATTTCCCATCCGATGAGCCTCCAGCAGGAGCAGAAGAACCGGCCGGGATATCTTCAGGAGCAGGAGCCTCCGCCTCGCTCAAGGAATACGGAATGGCTGTGACATTACCCAGCCCTCCACCAAAATCAGCCGGTGGAGGAGCGCTGTAAAAACTCACCTGAGCACGCGCAGGTGACGCAACAAAGCCGAGCGCATACCCAAGCACGGCCAGCGCTGCGAATCGGGAGGCAGCATTTCTTGAAACCATGCGGGCGTTGTAGCGCAACTTTCCAGTTAGGCAAACATTTCTTACCTCGCACTCCTCTGACTCGCTCGTTCACGTTCCTGGAGAATCTTTAATTTCTGCCGATCGATACCAGAGCCCCACAAACCGCTTGCGAGTTGGTAATACTGCAACGCCAAAGAAAGATCCCCTTGCTGCTGGGCGACCAAACCCAACTGCACCCAGCTGATGGCACGCGATGGATTTCTCTCGATATTCCAAAGGGCCTGGTTCCGGGCGGCGTCCAATTGGTTCTCCGCCAGCAAAGCCCCTGCCAACCCTGATCTAAAGACACTCTCGTCAGGAGAAAGCGCCAAGGCTCTCTCAAAACTCTCCCGGGCCGCCTGCTTTTCCTCGGTCCGATATTTCCCCTCAAGAGTGGCTGCCGCAGCCAATGCCACTCGCCCTGAGATGTAGTGCGCCCATGGATTCCCCGGCTCGACCGTCACCGCGTAAAAAGCCTTTCTCCCTGCAGACTCAAGACGATTCGTCAGCAGGTCGTTTTCCGCCCCAAGCGCCCAGGCTTCCCCGCGCGAATTCCAGACACACAACAATAAAGCCAGAGAAACGCCTCCCGCCAGGCAGGCATACAGTATCCGCATGTTCCTCGGGGCAGATCGCCCTTCGCCCGAGACACTTTCAGGCCGAGAACCAGCAAGGATTCCCGCCACCGCCGCCGCAAGCAGAGCGTTGGCCGCAACCTGAAGGTTGAAATCCGTCAGAGAATGGACCGCAAACATGGCAAAAACGGCCAGCGCCCCCAAGAGCAGGGCGGACGAGTTGCTCTGCGGCAAGCTCCCAATAGCCAGCCGGTATCGAAGCGCCGCCAAGTATCCCTGCCAACCCGCATGAAAATGGACGATTACGGCCAGGAGAAACAGGGCGAAACCAATGATCCCGTACTCGCTAGCGACCTGCACCCAGTCGTTGTGAGCCTGGTAGTCGTCGGTATCTGATGCTCCAGTGCGATAGAGCCTGCTATAGACGACATAAGTCCCCCCTCCTGTGCCGACGAAGGGACTGGTTTGAAGATGGCGCAGCGAGGTTTTCCAGATTTCCGGCCGATATTTATCGAGGAAAAGCGTATTCAATCGCGTCTGAACGTCCAAGGACTGGCTGGCGTAAGTGACAACGATGACCGTCGGCAATACCACGGCCGCCACGAGCATCGAGGCGAGCGCCCAGCGTCGCCCGGTGCCGCTCACAAAGATCGCCGTAATGGCCAGAATGACCAGGGCAATAATCCCAGCCGCCAGACCCAGCACGCCACCCCGGCTCAAGGTAAGCAGCCCGGACCCCAGACACGCGATGCCTACATAGGCGTAAATTACCTTTTGCCAAGCCCGCCCGCGACCAAGGCACGCCAGCGCGATCCCAAACAACCCCACCGTGTTGAGAAACCATGCCAGGTGGTTGGGGTTCACGTACAACCCCAGCGCGCGGCGCATGACAGTCGCATCGGACTGCACAATGGGGATATCGAGAAAAAGACGGTGAAATTCCGAAAACCACCCCTGCGGACATCGCTCCAGAAATCCGCCCAACTGCGCCGCCGCAATCCCTCCCTGGATGATCCCATCGACCATCAAGATGCCCAGGAACCATATGCGGGATGCGGGCGTTGCCAGAGCCGAGGCCAGGATCAGGTACATCACGGCGCACGCCAGCGTCAGGCGTAAAAAAGCTCCTGCCATCCAAGGCTCGATCGAGTAAACCTGCCGGACAAGAGCCCACGCCACAAATGCTGCGGCCCAGAGAAGGCAGTCCCATCGGGGAAGCGCAAACGCCCGGTTCCAAGCCAGAGGGATGCTCAAAAGACCTGCCAGCCCGAGGAGCCCGTAACTTGGGAGTGCCAGAGCGGGACGCAGACCGGAACCCGCAAAATATTGCCCAAGACAAATGGCAAGGGCACACAATATGGCGACAAATACCCGCATGGAGAGCAAACAGGGGTAGTAAAAATGAATCGCCAAGAAAAGCGACAAGCAACAAGAAGTCCCGCCATCCCCGCCCGGATCAGCCAGTCCGAAAAGAGAGGACTTTCTCCATCCCCAACCCAGGCACCATCCGGCTTCCGGCGTTTTCTGCTTTCAGGAACCCGTTTTCACGGCAAAAAGAGGGTCTCGTGAAGATAGCCTGCATGATTCCGGCCGGTGTCGGTGGCACGCAAAAAGCCGCATGGCTCTTTGCCGAGGGCCTCGCCCGCAGAGGCCATGAGGTCACGGCGTTTTCAGGCTCCAGCCCCTATCATGACCCAGATCATCCGATTCCGGGATTGAAAGTGGAGCCCGTCCATACGGAGGCGGACAGCTTCCCAGCCATCCGCGATGGTCGATTTGATGCCCTCCATCTTCATGTGCCGGGGTATTCTCTTCTTCACCCCATCTATCCCCTTCTCCACGAAATGGGCAAAAACCGTCCCAAAGTGGTCGAGACCAATATTCTCGGCTGGCTCACGGATCGGGCGGCCCAAGGGGTTACAGATCAGCATTTTTTTGTCTCCATGACATCCGCTTGCCAAGCCGCGCGCCGTTCATGGAAATCTCTGCGCAACCTCGAGAACTGCGGAGTCGCGCGAAATCCGATCTGCCCTCCTCGCCCGTTCACCAGAGAGGCTCGATCCCTGCTGCGATCCCGGTTGGGCTTCGCAGAGCAGGATATCGTCGCCCTCCGCCTGGGACGGCCCGATCCCGCGAAATGGACGGCATGGGAATGCTGCGCGGTAAAAGCCGCCCGGCAGAACGGCTCGCCTCACATCAAGCTCCTGGCCATTGAGCCATCGCCACTGCTGAAAGCGGAAATCTTAAGTGGCGCCTACGGCGAAGGCATCATATCCCTGCCCCTTGTGACCGATCCCAGCCAAGTTGAGGCTTTGATCCATGCCAGCGATGTCATCCTCCACGCGGCGCGATACGGGGAAAGCTACGGCTATGCCATCGCCGAAGGCATGGCCGCAGGCAAGCCAGTCATCTCTCGCTCAACTCCGTGGGGGGATAACGCCCAGGTGGAACTCGTCGATCATGGAAAGACCGGATTCATCTGCTGCACTCTGGAGGGTTTCACTGAGGCGCTACAAATCGTCGCCAACGATGAAGCACTCCGCTCAAAGCTCGGCAGGGAAGGAAAAGCGCGAATCCTCGATCTCGCAGATCTCGATCGCGAGTGCGCCCTGCTAAATGCGGCGTTTTCGGAACCCGGCAGCCCTCTTCTACAGGAGCGATGGGAGAATACTCTGGCCTTCGGCAAGACGCTCCATGCCCGCGAATGGAATGTTTTTGAAGCGACACATGGACACGCTCTCGGGCTGGATAGAAGTCTCTTTCGCCGGGAGCGGATATATTCTCGGATTCGCGAAGGAAAAGCGGTGCTTTCCGCCGCTCGAGCCTCTCTCAGGAGCGCCATGGGGGCTACTGCATATCGATGAATGGCCCCGTTGAGTCACGCTTCGAGACGAGGCTCCCCTCAGCCCCCTCCGGTCCACCACGCAGAGGGACTTTCTTTTTACCAGCATTCTTGAGAAACGAGATGTCGGCTCCTTATTTTGCGGCAGGCATGGAGCGCTACAACACACCGTCGACGCCCCCTCAATGAAAATCCTCGTATCCGCCATGGCCTGCAACCCGGTGACAGGCTCCGAAGCTCATTTCGGCTGGGCTGGCGTACGGGCCCTCGCCCGCGAGCATGAGGTCCATGTCCTCACCTTCGATTTCAACCGGCCTTTTATTTCCGACGCTGATCGCGCCGAACTTCCCGGTGTCACCTGGCACTTCCTCGGGCGGTTCCGCGGGCATCACCCCAATCTCGTCATCGCCCGGTTGGCGGCATGGCAAGACACGGCGACGTTTCAGGATCGCCAGATCCTGCCTTACGCGCGCACGCTTCACGCCCGGGAAAAGTTCGACCTGGCGCATCATCTGACCATCTCGAGCTGGCGACTGCCTTCACCCTTGTGGAAGCTCGGAATACCCCTCATCTGGGGTCCCCTGGGAGGAGGCGAGTCCATTCCCCGGGCATTTCACCCAATGCTCAGCCCCGCCACCCGGCGGATGGAATTCCTCCGGCAGGGCCACTCCTTCTTCTCTCGCTATCGCAGTTCCTTGCGGACATGCGCCAACCGGGCCAGTACCGTGCTGGCATCCAATCCCGAAACCGCCGTCCTGCTTCGGACCCTGAGAAAGGACGGCGCCGTAAATATCGTCTCCAGCGCCTTCTTCACCCCTCCAGACGTTGCCCGCTTGCAGCGCCATTTGCACGAGAAGTCGTGGCAAGGCCCCTTGCAGCTCTTTGCCGGTGGCAGCCTGGAAGGCCGCAAGGGCCTCGCCGTTGCACTCAACGCCCTGGCAAAAGCCAAGGCTCAGGGGCTGAGTTTTCGCTTCCGCATCTGCGGGGAAGGTCCCGAGTTGAGACACCTCCAGTCTCTCTGCGCCCGCCTCGGTATCACGCAGAATGTTTCCTTTGAACGCCCCCTCTCGGGCGCGGCCTACGAGGAGGCCCTTCATACCAGTCATATCTACCTCCTGCCGAGCCTCCGCGAAAATGCCGGGCTGACCTTGATGGAAGCCATGCTGTCTGGATGCGTACCCATCGTCGCCAAGCTCGGCGGACCGGGGCTGATCGTGCCGGATAGCGTCGGCTTTCCCATCGATCCACAGAATCCTGCACAACTGGCCAACGACATTCGGACCATCCTTCTGCGCCTCGATTCCGATCGCCACCTCTGCCGCTCATTGGCAGACGATGCGAGCGCTCACATCGCCCGCGAGTACTCGGAAGCCCGCTATCTCAGCAAGGTCTATGCGGACCTGATCCCTCTTGCCCATAGACAAGCCAATTCATGACGCACAGATCAGGCCATCCGGGCGCCCCCACGATAGCCCATGAGATTCTTTCACTGACCGGCATCCGGGCCTTTGCCGCCATCGGCGTCGTCCTGACACACTTCCATAGCGAACTGGAAAGCTTCGTCCCCTCATTTTCTTTACTTGCGCCGCTCTACTCACGAGGCGGGCTCGGCGTAGATCTCTTTTTTGTCCTCTCCGGTTTTATCATCACTCACGTCTACGAGGATAAACTTCGTCTCAACCCGAAGCAGGAATACCGGAAATACATCATCAATCGCTTCGCCCGCATATATCCGAACTATTTCGCCACTCTTACGACACTGGTGATCATGGTTCTCTGCGCCGAGGCGCTCGGATTCGCTGTGCAGGGCCAGTATCCCTGGCTTTGTGGCTGTCGGCACATTATCTCATGCTGCAGCCGTTTCCCGGGGTGCCCGGGGGATGGAACTATCCTGGGTGGTCGAGCGGCGCAGAATCCTTTGCCTATCTCCTCGTATTTCCCGTGTTTGTCGCTTTCGGAAAACGTGTGAACCCCTCTGCAGCGATCTGCCTTTTCCTGATACCGCTGTGTCTTCTCGCGTTCTGGATTCCGAAAATGACAGGCGCGTGGGGGTTAAGCGAACACCTTCCCATGGTCACATCCGAATTCCTGGCCGGAGCTTTCCTTCGTCGCGGCTGCGGGCTTAGTAAAGCCGCACGCCGCACGCTGCAAAGACTCCTTCCATTCACCACGCTGTCGATTATTGCGATCCTTTGCGTTCCGCCGGATATTGTTCCCTGGAACCTTGATCGCGTGGCCCTCGTTTTGCTCTTCCCTCCTCTGATCGGTGGTCTTTGGAATTCCGCGAGCGGTGTGGCCCGGCTTTTGAGCACTCCGTTGATCGTCTATCTCGGGCATATTTCCTACGCCCTCTATCTCGTTCACGCGATCGTACAAAAGCTCTTTCTGGCAACATTGCTCAATCCTGCACTGCATGCGGACTCACAGTGGTGGCGCATCGGCGCATTCGTGCTTTATCTTCTCGCCCCTCTGATTGCCGCGAGCATCCTTTATCACTTGATTGAGGAACCTTGCCGAAAGTGGATCCGCCATCACTGGCGCTCTGAAACCAAAGGACTCTCCAACCCTGCCTCCTGAAGCTTACCCCAATGCCAGTCCCCAACCATATCGTAGTCGTCATCCCTCTTCCCTACCGGCGGGATGGCGGATTTTGGGTGCGCGATGCCGGCCTGCTCGTGCGGGCATTCCGGGATCTCGGTTTGCGCTCGACCCTTGTCGCGCTCTCCGGCGGGGCCACTATCGACGAACCTGTCGGCCTGGAAAAAGACGGTCTTGTACTCGGAACCATCGACGAGCTGGAATCCCCGGAATGGTGGAAGTCCGTCTGCCCCGATGCCGTGGTACTCTTTGGCTGGGGATTGCATCACTTCGAAAAAGTCCGTCAGGCCTTTCGCCAGATCACGCCCCTGCTAGCGGAGCACACCGACAGCGACGGGATGCGCAGTCCGCGAGTAGGAATCGGCAGGTTCTGGTACCTCGCCTGGGCTCAAGCGATGGACCGCCGGGGAGCGATTTACCCTTGGGGCTGGCCGGCCGCGCCCTCTACGCTCTGGGCCAGTCTCTGGACTCTCTACTGCCTCGCGGTCTCCTCCACTCGTGGAGCCGTCGCCGCCGAGATCGCCAGCAGGATTCCCGTACTCCTGACCGAATCCCCCGTGGCGCTGACGCGTACCAAGGACTGGTTGATATCCTATGGATACCCGGCAAGAAATCTCCACCTCGTTCCGCACTCGATCGATCTCGAGCACATCCCTCTCCCGGAGAAGGCACAAAAAAAGCCCAACCGTATTATCGCGGTCGGGCGATGGACGAGCTTTCAGAAAAACTTCCCTTTGGCGCTTCGTGTTGCGAAGGAGTTTTTAAGGGAGCGAGCCGATTACGAATTTCACTTTGTTGGCGCCACTCCCACGTCGACGCCCATCGTCGACAGGCTGATCTTTCATGGCCGGATCGCTCATTCCAGCCTGGGCCGGCTCTTGGCCGGTAGCAACATTCTCTTTGCCTCATCCCGCTATGAGAGCTTTCACCTCGCCGCTGGCGAGGCCTTGTGTGGAGGATGCAGCGTGGTCCTGCCCTCCTGCATTCCCACCGCGGAGTGGTTCGCCTCGCAGAACTCTGGCACCGTCGCGCCAACTCCCACTGTAAAGGAAATGACACGGGCTCTCCACGCCGAAGCGATCCATTGGGATGAAGGCAGACGCGATGGCCACGCAATTGCCTCGTATTGGCGAACCCGCCTGGACCCCGAGGTGCAAGCCCGGGAAATCCTGCGCCTACTGGGCTAGCACGCTCTCGTACACCGCGCGATGCTGGCTGGCAACGGCTGCGGGATCACACAATTCACGAATCCGCGCCACCGCACGATCCACCCTGCCTTGAGCCTCACCACCCGGCGCTCGGGCCTCCACCGCCCGGATCATCGCCTCGCTCCAGGCCGCGACCGACGCAGAGAGCGCGATCACCCCTGCGCAGCCATCCTCGATCAACCACGGAAGCGCGCCTGCTTCGGACGCGATCACAGGCACGCCAAGCAGCATCGCCTCGGCCACCGCAAGACCGAACCCTTCCGAGCGCGAAGGATGGACAAGGCAATGCACAGAATCCGACAGCAGTCTCATGATGAACTCATGCGATCGGGAACCCAGGAAGGACACTCGCCGCGCCAGCCCTCGGCTCATCGCCCAGTGATGGGCGGCCCCCTGTTCACCGAGATCCTTGCCCAGCAGCAGCAGCGTCGCGCCAGGCAGCCTCTTCACCACCTCGCCAAAAGCGCGCAATACGAGGTCAAATCGCTTGAGCGGTCCCCAGTGCCCGACCGCCGCAAACACCGGCCCTTCCCCTATTTCCGTCTGCCCGATGTTCATTGCCATTCCACCAGCCGTCACAGGATTGGGAATGACCGAGACCTTCGCTATCCCGCGCCGCAAAAACACACTCTCGACATGCCGCTTTACATAGGGCGACACCGCGATGATCCGGGATGCACCGCGCAACACGCGGCCTGTAAACTCGACGCCTCGCACGCAGGAGATCGCCGCGCCAGGATGCCAGCTCCAGTTCCAGTAGGCGCAGGTGAGCGCTGCGTCATGCACGGTGACCACAAGCGGGATGCCGGAATCCAGCGCCCCGAGTGCATGCCCCATCTGAGTCCAGTGAACATGGACGATATCTGGTGACAGGGAGCGCAGTTCCTCCGCCACTCTCCACCGTTCCTCGCGATAGCCATCCGCCATGCACCGCCCCACCGATTTTCTCGAGGGTACAAGGACGCTCTCTTTCTCTCGCGTAACCGTTGAAACTCCAGTCGACAACGCCACCGAGGAAATCTCCATCCCCCCCGCTCCGGACAAGGCGGCCGCCAGCGTTCGCACCGGCTCGCGGCCGATCCCCCCCCAATCATTCCCCGGCAGGCACAATACGACCTTCATGCCGCATGAGCCCCAGCGAGGGCATTCGTCCTCACAGCATGCCAGACTGTTGCCCGAAACGAGAAGCACAGGCAGGTGCAGGCAAAGACGGCCGCTATCCCTGCGATGCCTCCCACTGGAGCGATCCACCAAGCCACGGCAGTACCGACGATGCCTTCCAGGAGAAAGACGTACCGCAGCCGGGTGATTCGCTTCCGTGCGACAGAGTGCGCGGTCAAGGCATTGGCTGTCGCCGACAAAACCAGCCATACCGCGAGAAAGATGCTCGCCGCATACGGCCAGCTGATTTTGCCGCCAGTCCATACCGTGACGAATATCGAATTGCCCGCGACCAGCAGGATCGCCCCGGCCCCGGCCGTCAGCACGGTAAATCCGAGGATCTTTCGCAGCGTCGCGGCCAGACGTGCACGGTCATCCGTCACATGCATCTCCGCCATCTGCGGGCCAGCCACCTCAGAAACCTTTCCCGCCACCTGGAGGAAAAGGGTGAACAGCTTGCTCCCCGCCGCCCAGGTCGCAGCCGCCGTCAAGCCCAGCGTCGAACCGACGATCACCGACTGCGTTGAAAACACCAGCGTGCTGCCGATCTGTAAAAAAACAACATCGCGGGCAAAGCCCAGCAAGGGCCGCCACCCTCCCCGCGTCGGCAGACAATGCTCGCCGCGTCCCGGCAGCGTACGCTGGTTGACCGCAACCAGCACCTGCAGCACCCCAGAAATCGCCAACCCCGCTGCCCCTGCCCAGACAAAGGCATATATCCCCGCCCCAAGCAGAAACGCCACCCATAGGGCCGCGAGATTCGCCAGCAGGGACGCACTCAGGCACAGGTGGATCAGGTCATACCGCGAAGCGGAGAGGACGCTCTGCCCGACAGCCCGCACCGGCAGGCTCAGCGCCGTGGTAATAATCTGGACGCAGGCCAGCACGGCAAACGTCGGCCGCATCGCCGCATTGATTCTCAATACATCCGGCAGGAACGGAACCAGGCATAAACCCACCGCCGCAACGACGACCGCCATCGCGCACAAAACAACAAATCCCCCCCAGAAGATCGCCCCATACTCGCGCGACGGTCGGACCTTGCGATGATCGATCAACAACCGGCCAACCGACGAAGACACCCCCGTATCGATCAACGCAAAATACCCCGCGATCTGGAGAACCACGGTCCAAAGCCCGAACTTCTCCGCCGAAAGATAATGCAAAGCAAGCGGGACACTAACCAGCGAACACCCCGCACCAATGACCAGCATCCCATAGCCGGTTGAAAGCGATCGCAGGTAAAACTTCATCGGTTCGGCAAGACGATCTCTTTCGACCACCATTTTCGAATCCTAAAGGAATATCACAATCATCACCGCGTGCCGGCCAGAGCCCAGCCTTCCGACTCTGGCGGGAGAACGGCGAGCACCAAGCTGCAATTCCACATCGAAAATCTTCCCCTCAGGACTTTCCAGCCAATGTTGATACCAGTTTTCATCTGCCTCCTCCAGGAGATGAGAGCCAACAACATCCGGCAGGCGAAACCCGATGATTTGCTCCCGAGACAAACCTGAGATGGAACAGGTCTCAGCACTAACGGCGCGGATCGCCCCTGATGCATCAGCGATGATCAATGGCAGCGGGATGGCTTCCAGGATGCGCATCAGCTGACCGGTTACCTTATCCAGCCTGGCTCGATAGGCAGCTGCAGCCACGGCAATCACACCAGCGAGCCCAAAGGTCATAATCCGAATCCAATACCGCGGCAACTGACCGCCTTCGGCCGTTGACCAAGACACGATATTCCACATACGAAAGGCAACAAATATCCACAAGGGAATCAAAAAGAGCGCTACCACCCGCGGCGGATATCTCAATGCAAGTAAGAAAAGCGTACACACGCCTATCACCGGCGCGCTAGTTACATCGTTGATGGTCGTATCGACCAACATGATCAGCCCGATGCCCAGCAGGCAAATGATCGCGGCAGATACGACGCTTAGGTCATTGCGAATACCTATATCTGATTTCATAACATCTATCGTTTAAGCTGCGAGGAAATCCTCTCTTTCAACCATTCTGCGGCATTCGCTGCGTTACGCCGAACGTCCCACTTTTCCGCCAGCTCCCGGGAATGCCGTCCAAACTGCGCCCGCTTATCCGGGCTGGAGATCACCTCCTCTAGACGCCTCGCAAAGGCTTCCGTATCCTCAGGATCTATTACATATCCGTTCTTCCCCTCCTCCACGAGCACCTCGGATGCGCCGCAATACTTGCTAACCACCAGCGGCAGCCCGCAGGCAGCCGCCTCATGAACCACGACGCCATAGGTGTCCGACCGGCTGGCCAGGACAAAGACGTCCGCCGCCTGATAGGCCTCGATCAAGCCACTCACTTCAACGAAGGCAAAAAAATTCACCCGATCCACGATCCCGAGATCGCTCGCGAGTTCCCGCATGACCAACTGACTGCCAGCTCCATAGCAATTCAGTTCCCAAGCGCATTTCCGTGGAAGGGTTGCCATGGCGCGAAAAAGAAGATCGTAGCCCTTACGATAAATGAAATTCCCGACCGCGATCAACCTGACGCGATCACCTTGGCATGGCTTGGTTCCGGGCAGGTAGATACTCGTATTGATGGCGTGCGGGCTCAGGAGATACGGCTTGCCGAGCATGCGGGCCTTTTTCGCGGCGGATGGGGTGAGCGCCAGCACGCCAAAGCATAGGCGATTCGCAATAGCATGGACGATTTTCTGGGAAAACTTCAATCGCGGATAAGGAGGCCGATAGTCGGGGCCGATATCGGTGGCGATGACCCATGGCACTCCCCTCACTCCCGCCCAGATCGCTCCGAAAATCGAGAGCGGCGAGTACTCATTGATCAGCAGGATCGTCGGCGCATATCGCTCCAGGGCATTGAATAACTCTCTCGTCGGGAAAATCGTACGCAGGATTTTGCTGCTGGTCCTCCCGTTCACGTAGACATGATCCGCCCGGCGCAGGTTCATTAGGGTACTGTCCCAGGGATTAACCCAGTCCGTGCCGCGCTGGCCGATGAAGATTTTCACTCCCACACCGTTTTCCGGCGCGCTCAGGTTGTCGTAAAAGTCCCTCAGATAGGGTGCCATGCTCCGCACGACCACTCCCACATTGGTCGTGTCTCTCTTTGCCAGCTTCTCCGCCGGTCGTCCGCTGAGGCTGCTCCTTCGCAGCTTCGGCGCTGCGAGCGCCTTGAGCACGCCTTCCGCAAAGTTCTTAGACATCCTTTCCACGGAATAGCGATCGGCGTCCTCCAGTGCTTTCCGCGCCAGTCGGCTGATTCGATCCGGATCGCGCAAGAGTTCCACCGTGCGGCGGGCGTACTCCTCCGGATCGGGCCACGGCTTTACGATCAGGCCATTTTCTCCATCCTTCAGGTAGGATATCTCTGGGCTGTGATACGGATAGTCTGTCGTGATCATCGGCACGCCGAGAGCAAAGGAATCCAGCACCACCAGACCCACCAGGCCCGGCATGAGAAGCAGCTTGGATAGCGCCCAATACGGCACCTTCTCCCGGTCGCTCTTCGGACCGACAAAATGAATCCACTCGTTCTGCCGCGCCGCAGCCTCGATGAAGTCCGCCTCCGGCCCCTTGCCGATGACGATCAGTTCAAAGTCCGGAATGTCTCTCCGGATCAACTGGCAGGCCTCGAGGAGAAAGGGCAGCCGCTTCTCGCGATATAATCCGCCCGTGAAGACTCCGACATTATCCGACTTGATGCCAAGCCGGGCCTTCAAGGCCGCCAGCTCACCTGGAGGGATATTGTTGCGGGCCTCCGCGATCGCACGAGTGTCGATCGCATTTTGCACCGACGTGATGCGATCCTCCGGGAAACCCAGGCTCTTGACGATATCAACGCTGAAATCGTTGTACGCAAACCACCAGTTGCAATACCGCGACGCAATCCGCTTGATCGTTTCGCCTGCGATACTGGCATTCTCCGACTGGAAGTTTCGCCCATGCCCCCAGTAGGCAAGCTTTTGCGTTGAAACGAAGCTCCTGAGCTGCAGGAGAAAATTTGCCAGATATTTGGATTCCTGCTGCACAATCACCATGTCCGCGCCCCTGCATATGGGGAAGACATTCTGCCATGCGAGCGACTTCCAGCGTTGAATAGGAACAGGCGTGGCCCAAGGCAGGCGACCAGCCAGGAGATTCGCAGCGACGTGCGGTGAATATACGAGATCCAGCGTCACGCCCTGCCCCGCCAAAGCGGCGTGAAGCAACTCATAGAACCGTTGCCGATAGTGCGGCAAGTGCTCCTGAACGATAACTACCCTCGGCACTTAGTTTCCTCCCGGATGGTACCTTTTCTGGTGTTCAGCAATGTCACTGGGGGTGAGGAAGCGCGGCGCAATAACCCGGCACGGGTTCCCTCCAGCGATAGAATATGGCGGCACGTCTTTTGTCACGACAGAACCCGCAGCCACGATGCTTCCATCCCCGATATGTACCCCGCTCAGGATGATCGCACCATAACCCACCCACACGTCGTTGCCTATGGTCACCCGGGAATCGAGTCCCTTCCACGAGTAGTCGGCATCGCGAATCTGGGAGGCTCTCCGAATGGGCGTGCCGATTTGCTGAAAATGATGGTCGTACCGCCCCACCAGAGCGACGCAATTCGCAAAGATCACATCATGCCCGATGTCAGCATCGCACTCGATCTGGCTATAGCGACCGATATAGAAATTATCACCGATCACGAGGTGGCTCTTCGCCCAAAGGACAACGCCCCGACCCGCGTGAAAATTCCGGCCCAGCGTATAGCGCCTCCATTTTATTCGCTTTAGCCAAAGGTCACGGAGACTTTTCAAAAACCGAATCGCTCTTGAAATCATATTATGGAGGGAGCTGGATTTGCTCCCTTCGGATCCTGTCAATCGGCCCAGAGTGTTTCATATGCCCGGGAATAGCGATCCATATTGCTTTGCCAGCTAAGTTCCGACGCCCGTTGGATCGCTCCGCGCGAGAGCCGCTCAACAAGCTCCGGCTCGTCCAGCACCCGCTGCAAAGCCTGCCGGAATCCGGCGACGCTGACCCGAGGATTGATCATGGGGATCTTGATCCCGCAGGAATCGGTAACCGCTGTTCCCATCCCGCAGGCGTCATGGCAAATTACCGGCACCCCCAAGGCCAGAGCCTCCAGAACCACATGTGGAGTCCCTTCTTTCAGCGAAGAATGCAGCAAGACATGGGAATCTCTCATGACCTCCAAAGCTCCATCCCGAGGCAGCATTCCACACCACTCGATGCGGTCAGCCACGTCAATTGTCCGTGCAATGTCCTTCCAGCTTTGGGCCTCCGGCCCATTTCCAAGGATCGAAAGCGTCCACTTGCGATCCTTCAAGGTTCCAAGCGCTTCCAGAACCAGCGGCAGGGCTTTTCGCCCCTGAAACAACCCGCTCCAAACCAGTTTCAAAGTTTCTCCCCGGGCCAGCATCCTCGGCGTTACCCCCTCTACAAGAGAAGCGCCAGTCTCCAGCATCGGCTCTACCTTACACCCCCAGACATCCGTCACCATCCGGCAATCCTCAGGCGTGACCGCCCAGATATGGCGTGCATGACACGCAGCCTCGCGGCAGCGACGGTTCGTTCGAATCTGCCAGGCATTGAGAATATTCCGCGAACCCCACCGGAATTTCTCCGCGCGGCTCATCAACGCCAGATAGGGCCATAGGATCATCGACGCGCCCGCAATCGGGCCCCAGAACCACGGGATGCCGAGTCGCCAGAGATATCCCGGCTCGCGAAAACCGATGATATTCACGTGATGAGCGAGCTCAAACGGCAGCCGGGCGTGAAGTTCCTGCGCCAGCTTTAGAGCCTGTCGCTGCCAGCGAGCATAGGCCAGGTAATAGAACGCCCACATCCCCGGCAGAGCGTGGATACGATGAAGCGCCTGGGCGCATTCGTCCGCCCGGATTTCGTGAACCTCCAGCCCGGGGGGGAATTCACCGCCCGCCTCGCGGTACTTTCGCAAGTCCCCGGCAGTGATGCCCTGCGGCGTGAAATCTCCGCAGAGGACCGTCACATCGTATTTCGCCGCCAGGCCGGTAGCGACGCGCCAACCGACCCCGGCCTCCGAACCGCGATAGGGGGAGAAGTAAAAACAACTCAATAGAATCCGCCGTCGTTTCATCCCAGGGTAATCAAGTTCAGATATCGAGCAGGACACGCAGGTAGGGACGCAGGAAAACCAGCGGCCACATCCTGCCTCCGTGGCGGCGGGCAAAGAGGAGCCAGTCGCGGAATGGCAGGCCGGACTTGCGATCGTTCAGCATCTTCCACCGCTTCCAACGTCCCGGCCCCTTCAGCCAGTAGGTGATGACATTTCCCCGCTCGCATTCCGCGATATACCCGGGCACGACCACGTTGCGGCCTCCCGCCTGCACCACGCGGTAGCCATAGTCTAGATCGCCCAGGCCGTGCAAAAACGACTCCATGCCGCCGACTGCCCGATAGACCGCGCGCGGGATCAGCACCGCATTGCCATTGAAAGTATCCGCAAAGACCGGCTGGTGCTCGTTGACCGCCATTGACTTCAGGATCAGCGGATGAGCACCCAGCCGCTCGTAGCCCCCATAGGTGAAAATCCCGAGCTCCGGATCGCGGCAATTGGCCAGCGCCACCCGCAGGTCCCCAGTCTCGTCGGCCCCGCTCGCATGCTGGAGCAGCCGAGCAAGCGCACCAGGGAGCAGGCGCGTATCGTCATTCAGCCAGAAATAATAATCAGGGTCCGTCGCCGCTGCGACCTCCCAGGCACGCCGCATACCTCCACACCAAAACCGCATCCCATCCTCGGGAATGATGTGCGCCGCCGACCAATACGCCCGCACCGCCTCCGCCGTGCCATCCTTGGACCCGTCATCGACCAAAAACACGTCGATCTCGACCTCCTCCCCCGCCGGCGTCCGCGCGGGCAGCTGCTCCCGCAACGCCTTCAGGCAGGCGAGCGTCTTTTCACGCCGATTAAAACAGGTCAGCAACGCCGCAACACGAGGAGACGCTTTGTTCATCCGAAAAAGATCGGATCGCGTCCGAATCTGGCAGAGGCTGTCATTCCCAAAAAAAATCCCTAAAAAGGCTATGGTAATTCCGTGGTGCGCCCCAACACCCTTTCATAGGCATCAAGGTATCGCGAGGTCATTCTTGAGATTGTGAACTCCCTGTGAGCGTACTCCCACGCATACCGCGCCTTTTCCATACTTTGTTGATAATCATCTATCGCCTGCTGGACGGTCTCGGCGATAGCGGAAGCACTGCGCACATCGCAGAGATAGCCAGCAGCTCCGTCAGCGAGAGTATAAGCTACTCCGCCGCTATTCCTTCCCCCCAAGATCGGTACGCCCAGAGCCATCGCTTCGCATAAAGCCATAGGGTGTGCTTCCTCAAGCGACGGATGGACGAGCAAATGAGTCTGCTCGGTCAGCTCCCGAAAGAGGCGCTCCTGGGACACCTTGCCGACAAACTCGATTCCCTCGAGCAATCCAGATTTTTCCGCCCATCGTTCAGCGTCATCCCCAAGACCAAAGCCGACTCCATAACACCGCATCCGGATCTGCGGATTCTTTCTTCTCAATATTTGAAATGCTTTTAATGCGACCTTTGCATTTTTTCTCCGGGTGAAACCCTCCAGCACCATTGCAAGCGTAAGAGGTTGAGAGGGACTCCAGCGCTCCATTCGCCGAGATCCCAGCTGAAACAGCGACTCCCCAACGCCGTTAGGAATAACAGTGATGTCAGAGTCTGAGCGACTAACTACTTGCAGGTGACCTTGAACATATGGAGAAACCGCGGACATCGCCGACGCTCCAGCCACGACTTTGAGACCTAGAAAACTGCGCATTACCCAGAACAACATGCCTTTCGTCCACAGAAAAAATCGAGGCAGCACCAAAGGAGAATCATGTGCCGTGATCAATACAGGCTTCCCTGAGCTCTGCGCAGCAGCAGCAAACTCATAGGTCCAATGCGCGTGGATGATATCACAATCCGAACCAGACATTGCTTCAGATAATATCTTCCGCTCATGCGAATAAAAATCATAGGCAGTCCTACGAGCGCGCTGGGGCATGATGATTACCCGCAGGCGGTCCGTTGACAGACGAACCGTTGAATTCACCTCAGAACTTAATGCGAAGACGGTGACGGAATGTCCTCGATCATAAACCTCCCTCGCAAGATGGCCAATAAGAGGAAAACTGTATGTTCTCGGAATAACTTCGCCATGGGAGAAGAGTTCTTTGAACGGCTGAAGGGAAATAGGGCCCGCTATTCCGATGTTCATGGAAATTGTGTCGTTATAAAAGGAGCCAAAAACACTTCCGCCATGACTCCTACTTCAACTGCTTCAACACCCGGCATG
>JAFKMU010000015.1 GCA_017305195.1 Verrucomicrobiota bacterium
GCGTATGTCACAATTCCAAATATTCACCGCTTGCTCCTCAATAGGGAAGATGGTCAGGCCGCCATCGAGGAACTGACCAATTTCGGAGATCAACGCTCGAAAGATTTGCTGGCAGCATTTCGCAGCCATCTGGAACAGCCACCGGAACAGCTCGGCGGCGTGGAAGGAACGATCAGCAATTATCTCGACTTCTTCATGCACCCGGAAATTGCGGAGGTTTTTTGTGCCAACGAGCCGACGTTTTCTGTCTCCAAAATCGACGCTGGCAAAATTGTCTGCATCGCGATGCCGCAGAAGTTTCAAGCAGAGCGCCTCTACATCAATACCATCCTGAAATTGTCCTACTATTTTCACGCCCTGAGCCGATTCGACAAATCAGCCGAGGAGCGCGAGCGGGACAATCTCATCGTCCTTTTCGCAGATGAAGGACAGGAGATTATCACTGGAGCGGAGTCGGCGTTTGCCGATCATCGGGTAGCAGGCATAATCCGGGAAGCCCGCGCTACCATCGTTCTTGCTACCCAAGCCTACACCTCCATCCACGGCTCGCTCGATAAACGCTACGCAGAAGTTCTCATGCTCAACTTGAGCAACGAACTCATTTTTACCGTTGCCAATCAGGATTCCGCCGTCATCGCTTCGAAAAACATCGGCGAGCGTGAAATCGTGGAAAAATCGTGGGGCTGGTCCGCCGGAAAACGCTCCTACAATTACCAACGGAAAATCAAACCGTTCTTCGAGCCGTATCGTCTACGGAAGTTGTACAAATTTCACGCTATCATCCGGCATTGCGAGAAGCCTTTCCGAAAGCGGCTGATTCCCCCCATCAACCCGGACGGAACCTTCCCCAGATGGTTCCTTTCTTTCCGCCCCGACTATGCCATTCGCCAGTGGCTCACAGGCAAGCCCGCTCAACCTGTCTCCCATTATGAATAATACCATCCTCATCGAAAAATTGAACGGCCTTGAGCCATATCTTTCCTCCAAGATCAAAGGACAGGAGCACGTCATTCCCCACGTCTGCTCCGCGCTTGAACGCGGTCAGCTTGGTTTGCAGCCTTCCGATAAACCACTAGGGTCATTTCTGTTCCTCGGGCCGACCGGGGTGGGCAAGACAGAATTGACCCTGGAGTGCTCCCGCTACCTTTTCGGGAACGAATCGGTCTTCCGCTTCGATATGTCAGAATTCCAACACGCGGACAGCGTGAAACTCTTTGTGGGTGACGAAACCGGCAGATCTGGCCGACTGGGGAAGATCCTTTCTGAATACCATCAGGGGATTCTCCTTTTCGACGAAATTGAAAAATCCCATCGCCTCATCTGGGATCTCTTTTTACAAATGCTGGATGCGGCCCGCATCACCCTGAGCGATCACTGCACTTACGATCTCTCCGGATTCTATATTATCTGCACAAGCAACATCGGCTCACAGCAGCTTCTACGCCCGACCCGGCTGCCATTCGCAACGTTGGAACGGGCCGTTTTATCAGAACTCCACCGGGTATTCCGCCCCGAACTCAGCGGACGGTTCGACGAGAAGCTTGTATTCAAGCCACTTTCAACCGAGGTACGGAGGGAGATTGGCTTGCTTGCGATTTCTGAGGAACTCGAACGATTTCGGCATAAAGGTTTTGATCTAGCGATTCCCGAGGAGGGAATAGAATTTCTTGTGCGATACGGTATTGATAAGACGCTTGGAGCGCGCGGCCTGAAAAGGACGGTTCAGAAATTCATCGGAGATGCTATCCGAAATGAGCTGAAAGCCAGTCAGCAACCGCTTGGGAGTTTTGCAGTGTTTTCCAAGGCAAGCAGCTTGCCCTTGGAATCACCAAGAGCGGAAATCCTAAATAAATTGCGCTGAACAAATCATCAGCCTTCCTCAAAGGATGTCGTGTTCGTTCAGGTGAGGCGTCGTTCGACCATGTATATTTTTTTCCGGATTGTTCCTCTTGGACTCAATTCCAATAGGGTGTTTTCGAGGACAGCGTCAACCAGCTCTGCACCGAAAGATGAAGTCGCATAATGGCCACAGTCCTGGCGACTGAATGAGGCTAATCTCAACTTAGCAACTTCACTGTCAGTGAGCTCGCGGTCCAAAATGCGAGGTCTAAAAGGCGCATCCATGGAACCAATCTTATAGCAATTCTCAACCGAAGAGACAAAAACGCGCTCGGTCGCTTGCGGTCTCCAAAAGCTCACGACAGATGCTGCCTCGGGCGCTCCATCGACGTAAAGGCGAATCAGTCCACTCGCCATGTTAACATTTGCGACTAGCGAGTGTAAACCGTCGCCGCGACCCGTTTGACATCATAGGCGATGTCGCACTTGGTCGCAGGCGGGTTCTTGTGGTGCGGGCGATATGCGATTTGGCAAGGGTCGGGTTGGAGGAACGTCATGGGGGGACTTTGAGGGTTCGGGTTGAAATAGTCTCCGCAGCTCGAGTTAAAGCTTCGTTCTTCTTGCGAACCCTCCCGGATCGCTTCTGTCGGAACTCGCAAGGCTGAACGCGAGAAACATCCGCTTTTATCGGACAAACCGATATACCGACCGGGGAACACGACCAGCGGAAGTGCGTCATAGAGCAACAAGTTCTACAATCGAGCAGTGTTTTCCGGCGCATCGCAAAGCCCGCGCCGCAATCCGCCCCTCAGGGCGTCCGATCAACCACTCTCAGTCTCAGCCATGGGGACATAAAGAAATGGATAGAAAATCCGCGCTTTCTTCCGGAGGAACGCCGGTCAAATCGCGCGCTTGCTTCAGATCCATCCGGGCCGTTTCCAATAGCCCGAGGTGATGATTTTCTTTCGGGATGTAAAAGAAGCTAAGAAATAATAGTGCGGCGGCGGAGGTTGCGGCGAAAGCGGAGAACCACTGCGCCAATCCCTAAAATAAACAGCGCGCTAACAGACGGCTCGGGAACCGCCTGTAGATAGAAAACCGAAGAGGTAAACGACGAAAACGTGGAGCCATTGTCGTTAGACATATACAAGTTCCCGATACCGGTCGTTGCAGTTGACTCTTGGACGTTCAGCTGAGCGAAGGTCACACCCGAGCCCCAGGACAGCGCTATACCATAGTAATGCCCTCCAGTGAGAGTCCAGGGCGTGTCAAGAGAAATGGAGATATAATCATTTGCGGTCGTCGCGAAGCTCGACGCCGTGCCCGATTCAGTGAATAGCGGATTCTGATATTCCGCGGTTGTGGGCGTGCCGAGCTGCGTGGCGGTGAGATCGAGCAAGGAGATGGTGAAACCACTGCCATTTACGGATTGGGTGGCGGAAGGATTCAAAAAGGTAAACGTCTGCAATTGGTAGGAATCCGAAGAAGTGCCGGGGGCCAAAAACGGCTGTACGAGTTTGCGATCCCGGCTGAGAGCTGTGGACTTCTGCCACGCGAGACTGCCGGCGTTATTCGTCAACGGATGGCTCAGAATCAGATTGGAACTCGGAGCTGTCGAGCCGATGTCAATCAGAGTCGCCGCTTTTACCGTTGTTGTCAGGGCCAGCAACAAGGCCATTGGGAGAAGGTGTTTGTTGTTCATAGGGAATTGGGGTGGAGATTAATTGGTGCGGAGGCGTTTGTCTCTATTATAAGCCTACACGTGTAGGCTATTGCGGCCGTAACGCGTTGTCAACGATTTTTTAAAATTTCTTTGGCGGTTCGCCGCTCCCGCCGCTTGTATTTCGGGTTGAACCCGTCCGGGAATCCGGCGCGAACCACGCGGACGCATTCAACGCCAGCCACTTCGGCACGCCTTCGAGGCAGCAGCGGAGGTCGTAATCGGCATAGAGAACGAGATCCCATATTCTGCCCGTTTGTTCGACCTGGGGGCGGATCGCGACTTTGATTTCCCGGACCGGGGCAGCGGCTTCTCCGCGGAAGGAAGCGATCCCGGCGATGTTGGAGTCCGTGAGGCAGGTGACCGGTGCATCGTCCGGGGGAATCGCCGCGAGGCCGAATCCCCCATGATGCGCACCGGCGATGCGGACGCCGAACTCGCCGGTCCCGGAAGGGACAAAGAACGCGTAACGACGCGGAGAACCGACGTGAACCCGCAGTCCCAACGAGGCTTCCATGACGATTTGCAGCCTGTCTCCTTCCAGGCTCCAGGCTCCCCATTCGCCGTCTTCGATAATCACTTGGAATTCCTCTCCGCCGGGACCCGGTAACGGCACCTGAATCGTTTCCGGCCGAGTCGCGTCGAACTCGCGCCGACACACCGTCCGACCCGACCGGTTCGACACGGTGAAGACGCCCTTGCCCGGCGGGATCGGAGGCGTAATGTAGACCGTGTTTGACATGATCAGCGAGCGGGAGGCTACCAGCACGCAGCCCTTTTTTCCGGTCTTCACGCCGAACATCCGATTTTCCGGTCCCAGAACTGAGTGCTTCGTGGCTCGGGGAATGATCGCGATGGTCCGTGCCAGTTCCTCCTTGCTGCCATCGAACAACCGCAATCCCGATTCGGGGTCCTGTTTCCGGTAATAGCCATCGAGATTAGAAAAGAGAGACGGCATGAACGCCATGCATTCCGCTAGTTCCTTTCCGAGGGACTCCGCCCCGCAGAAATAGAAGCTTGGACGGAGCGCCTTTTCCACGATAGCAATGATTTCGCCGGATCGAAGCTCGTTTCCGACATAGGCTAATGGGGCGGCGATCATCGGGTTGAGCCGAGGCCATCTCACAGGGGTGGCGGGCAATCCTTCCGGTGTCGATGCGATGGGCCAGCACAAATCCGGCTCCCACCAGGATTTGGCGATCCATTCGCAGGACTGCCTTAACGGATTCCATACCTCCGAATCCCGCGTGATGCGGTGGTATTCGGCCAGGGCGTGGAGCAGGATGGCCAGGATCAGGTGACAGTTTCCATCCAGCCCCTCGGGCGAATGATCCTTCGGCAGTGGTTTCTGAGGCCACGGCCAGACTTTCTTTTCGGGCGGAATTTGATCCTTGAGTCCGGCGCCGACGATCCTACGCGCTGCCTGGAGATAGGCCCCGTCATAATTGACTTGATAAAGATGGAGAATCGCCAGAAGCGCCCAACCGACCGCCCTTTCCTCGGTTTGCTCAGCAGTGCCCAAAAACCGGCAATGTCTGGACATTCCCCAAGCAATATGTTCGCCAAGTTCGATCGCCGCCTCCATGACGCGCGCCTCGCCAGCGAGGAACCAAGCGCATGTCATGCCTTTGCTCCAGGTGTGTCCGTTGGTTGCGTCGGTCCTACAATCGTAGGGATCGCTCCATGTCGCGGGAGGAAGCTGCGGGTCGCCATGCAGGCGGACGGAGCCCGCCTTGCCTGTATGCGCAATGGAATGCTTAACATTGGCTCCCTGATAATAGCGGTTCGGATAGGCGTGCACGATGTCAACATCCGCCTGGTGGCGTGCGGCCTGAATCGCCCGCCGGTAATAATCGGTCCTGCCCGAGCGGGCGAACTCCATAAAGAGGCACGCGGCGATGTCGTATTCGTTGTTGCCCCAGTTGCAGTGGCGCTCGCCCCACCAGTCGCCATAGTTCAAATAACCATACTCACGCTGCCGCTCGCTAAGCTCCAGATGCGCGCGGAAGCTTTGATCAACGAATGCGTCCCAGAGGGCAAATTGGCTTTCCTTGGGCGCGACCATCCGGCCCAATGCCTCTGTCTCCTGATACCATGCGGCGGGAAGAACGGCCACCAGAGGCATTTGCGCTTCCGCGACGAGTTCCGGGAGCGGCTCCTCCCCCGAAAAGTCGAGGGTAATTTTCTGCGTGAACGACATGCCCCATTTGAACCGGTACTTCCCGTCTACGAATGGAAACATTATGTGGGGAGGCAGATCGGCTCCGAATGTTGGCGCGGGTTGTTCCGGCAGGAGATCGATGGCCAACTCCCTATCCTCCGCCCTGACACTCTTAGGCCAGCGCTGCCAAAAATCGTGGATCACGCAGCCGAGCGCCTTGCTTTTCGACTGCACGGATATGGCCCCGCTCAAACGCCCGGCCTCGACTCTCTCCGGGCCGACCCAAACCTCGCTCCGCTGGTCATCGATCTGGCAGATGGAAAGAGTCTCAGCTTTTTTGAAGACGTTTTCCCCATTGGCACAGGACAGGGGCGCCACCGCATGCGTCATGGCATCGGTCAGAACGAATGGGAGCGTCAGGGACGTGATATCCGAAAATTCGGATTCCAGATTGTCGTTTAAGTGCGTGTGCTCGATGGTAACTTGACCCAATCCGGCCCGGAATATTAACCGTGTCGTGTAGGCCATGTAGCACCTCCCCGAGATATCCGCGTATTTTCCTTTGACTCTGACGACCGCGCGTTCGGGGCCGCACTCTTCCACGGTGCAGGATTCCGGGCTTGCGTTAGCCGTCGTGAACAAACAGCCCTTCTCGTCGAGGAGGTGCACCCCGTCGACGCATTCAGCGATTCTGCCGAGCGGTGCGAATGCTCCTTCGGCATCGTAGCAGACGTCTTTCAATACACTAAAGCGTCGCTTGTCGATGACCGCCCTGAGAGGCCCCGTCACCACCGTGATCACATCCTCCTCCTCTGTGACAGAAAGCGGGGTATCCTGTCGGGCAGGTACAGCTTCGGTGCCGATCCGAACCGTCAGATTGGCTTTCGTTCGGGCGGCCAGTGACAAATGAGCATCGATCAGCGCCCACTTGAGGCTTCCATCCGGCCATCTGGAAATCGGCGTAAACTGAGCGGGCAATGCAGCCCCGTCCGGCGCGATCAATTGCAGACGCCTTTCGTCGAACAGGCCACCCTGCGGCAGGGGAAACCCAAACCGCAAATCAGAGTACCCCCGATCTACTCCCGCCTCTTCCGTAACAGCCACGGGAATGTCGAGCAAGCGAATCGAACCGGTCTTTCCTGCGTGTTCCGAGCCGATCGCAAACGGAACCGGAGGAGTGTCCCTTTCCGCCTGGAACTGGATAGCAGCGTCCGGCTTGTAGTGATGCCATCCGGGGTCGGGAGGATTCAAAACAGCGGAAGGATGCAGTCCTTTGTTATCCAGACTTTCGTACCGGAGGGAATGGTCCTCATACCGGTATCCGGATGGCGAGCGTATCCCGACCTCAGCCCATCCGACTTTCACGCCCTTCCTCCGATCTGATCTGCCACGACCTCCTCAGTGAGGGCGCGATCGGCGTTCATGAGCGCTTCGAGATCCAGCGTGCGTAACTCTGCCAACCGCACGCGCCCCGTCGAAACCGCCCACGGCGCGCCCAACTCAGAGAATAACCGTCCTTCGCGAAGCGAACCCTCGAGGAGGTCCGTCAGTCCGGGCACGTCGTAACCCATGTCGCCGCCCATCCCGTAGATGCGCGTGAACTCGGAAGGGATGTCATGAATACCGCCAGATGAAACGAGCGCTCCATTGGTCGCCATGATAAATCCAAGGCAATCCTGAAGCGTGCTCGGCGGCCGGGACCGGACTCCGGCAGCAAACTCGATAAACTGGCGGTGATAGGCAGAAAATGCATTGAGGTCCGGCGCGTCAGGGAATTCATGAATGCCGGAACTAGATTCGACGGTCTTCCCGTCGTTGCCAATCCGCACCCAATCTTCGGAGCCACTCACTTCGACGCAAAACGGCACAGCCTTCTCCGTGACATGCGAGAGCGAAGCCGTGAAGCTCATACCGGAGACGAAGCTGCCGCGCAGACAAACCAGATCATAGCTTTCGATGGGGCGCACCCGGTAAAGCTCCGCCTGGATATCCCATGGCCTGGCGAAACTCTCCGACTGATCCCCCGCAAGGAACATGACATTGTGGATCAGGTGAGCCATCGCATTTGTTGCCGGGCCATCATAAACCGGCTCGCCAGCGAAGGCCATCCTTCCCGACCAGGGGCGGGCGTAATAGTCCGATGTCCTGGGCCAAGACCCGGCAATACGGATCTCCCGCAGAACCCCCAGCTTCCCCGCCAGAATCCACCGCTTCAGCGCATGGATCTGCGGGGAACAGATATGCTGGAATCCCACCGACACGCGGATAGTCCTGTCCAGACGAATCAATTCATTGAGCTGCTGGATGAGCGGTACCGGCGGCTTTTCCAGATTTACGAACAATCGTCGCGCGAGACAGTCCTTCACCATGGCAAAGTGAAGCGAGATCGGGGCGGCGATCTGGACGGCATCCAATTCGTTGCGATCGAGCATATCCCGATAATCGGAATGGCAATGGACACCGCGGGATTCAAAATCCTCCCGGGCGCTGCGGGCAGCCAGCAGAGGGTCGGCCACCGCCGCCAGCTTGACCAGTCCCTGCTCCTCAAGTTCCCGAATGAAGTTGAGGTGGTAGGCGCCCATGCCTCCAACACCAATCAGGGCGAGTCGAACGGGAGGGTAAGCGCGCCGGGCATCGGAGGAGTCGATGTGAAAACCTTGCATGGCATACACGTGTATGCTATTTTCAGGTTTGCGGTCAATTTCAATCCGTTTACATACAAAGGCATGAGACCAACGGAGTCCAATTCTCCTTCCCGATCGATTACTTCCACCGCCGACCTGGCTCGTCATATGGGCGTTTCCCGGTGGACCATCTCCCAGGTCATCAACGGGCATTCCCGCATCGGGGATGAAACGCGCGCCAAAGTCCTGAAAACGATGCGCGAGGTAGGATTCTCCCCCAGCCCCTTCGGTCGCGGGCTCCGGGGAGCCAAGACCTCACTGGTTGGCATTTGCGTACCAGATATTTTCACGCCGACCCTGGCTTCCAAAGCGCAGCTTTTTCAGGAAATGATGCGCTCCTTTGGGTACAATACCCTGATCGAGATCGCCAATACAGCCGAACTGCAAATATCCGCCATCCAGCATTTTTCGACGTCGAAAGCAGAGGGTGCCATCCTGGTCCAAAACCAGTCGCCTCAGATCGTCGAGGCGCTTCACAACACCGGAATGCCTGTCGTCCTACTCGATTGCGAAGCTCCTCGATTTTCCAGCGTGTCCTGTGACCGGCCGCTGGCAATGGCGATGCAAATGGATCACCTGATCAACCTCGGGCATAGGAAATTCGCATTCCTAGGAATGAGCGACACCCGATGGATAGTCTATCAAGAGCTTTTCAAGAAGCATCGCATTCACCCCAGCCGGGATGTCCGCATTTTCGCCAGAGCAAATCAGGTAGTTCACGATGCCGCCTACGGAAATCTCGTCGCTGAGGAGTTCTTGTCCTCCCGGTGGGATGCCACTGCAGTTATCGCACTCAACGACTATATCGGAATTGTCGCCATGGAACGTCTTCGCAGGGCAGGCATCAAAGTGCCGGAGGATATTTCGATCATCGGCGGATTTGAGAACATGGTCGTCAACGATTATATCCTCCCGGGGCTGACCAGCATCGACCAGAGAGTGGAGGTCATCATGAAAACCGCTGTGGAATTGCTCCTGGCCCAGATCCGCGGCAAAGGTCGATGCACCAGAAAAAATATCAAGCCTGTGCTCGTCAAAAGAGGATCAACCGGATCAGCGAGATCCAACTGAACGTCCGCGGCCTGGCCCCCTCCAACTTCGGCAGGTCGAATCTCGAAAAACTGGTTGACTCATCTCCCACTTAAGCTAAGCATACACGTGTATGCTACCCTTGCGCCCCCCCTGCTCGCGCATTCAAACCATCGTCAAGATATGAAAACACAAAACTCCTCGATGAAAAAACTGCATTTCCGCCGTTCGCATGTATTTCGCGAATCGCCAGCGCCGGATCAGGCGGCACCTTTCAGGCGGGTCACAGCGTTTCTCCTGTGCGGTCTGGCTGCCTGGACGATACCATTCTCCCTGATGGCCGGGGACTCCAAGGCAGATGGAGCAGATGGCAATCTCCTGACCTTCCGATGGAAGTCCGGAGGCGACCCGAGCATCTCCCGGGTTGAGCCAGTGGACAAACCAGGCTGGAGTGAGAATGCGGTCAAATGGATTGTGCATGTCCCGGAAAACATCGACACCACGAAAGGCACGCACAGGTGGACATCAGTCATCATGCCTTTTACGCCTCAGGACTGGTCAACCGACTCAAGCCTTCACCTCCGCATTGCTCATGAGCAAACGGATGACAATGGCCGAAAGATCATTTTCTTTTACACGAACAACGGTGTCCGGGTTGACAATCCCCCGAGCGGAGTTGACGTCTTTGTCCTCGGCGATGAAGGAACAACGCAAACGCTAGACCTTACATTGGGAAGTTTCGAGCGCGACAGCGTGAATCTTGTATCATTTGGGATCGATCTGTCAGCGGCGGCCCCGGGAGATCATGTCTTTTACATTGACGACCTCAGAGTGGGCCACGACGCACCTGCGACTCCCTAGACCTGCCAGATGATCTCGGGACCGACCTGCCAGAAAGCCTCCTGCGGGCTTCATCGAAGAACCGATAGTCCGGCCATGCGGTGGATGAGACGCGCCAGTTTTGTCAGCGGATGCGTATTCCTGATGGCCATTCAGGCCAAGGCGGGAGAATCGCAGCAAATCACCTCATTCGAACGCCCAGAGGACATCACGGAGTTTCGGACCGCGGACGTGAAAGTATCGCAGACTAGCCAAGGAGCTACCGAGGGCTCGTGCGCCCTGAAGATCGAGTTTGCGGAAGCCGAATGGCCGCATGCGCTATTGGAACCTGCGATCCCGTGGAACTGGAAGCATTTCAACGGGCTCGCGCTGGATGTCACCAACCCGGGAACAGAACCTCTCAGCTTCGGCATCCGTATTGACGACGCCAAGGAAACCCATAACGGCGCGACCAATACCCGCTCTGGAACAGGCGAGGCTCTGCCCGAAAGAACGGAAACGTATCTACTGCCATTCACTGCTACCCCGGAACCCTTTGGCATGAAAGGGCTGCCGCCGATTGCCTCGGACATGAAACCCCTAAAGGTATTTGCTCCAGGCGAATTTGACTCTTCCCACATTTGCGAGCTTCGCATCTTCTCCCATAATCCCAAAGCGCGCTCGCAACTGATTGTGGACAACATCCGTCTCGCGCACGTGCCGACCATCGACATGAACGGCATCGTGGACGCGTTCGGGCAATACACCCGTGCGGACTGGCCGGACAAAATCCGGGACGCAGGGCAGTTGACCGCCACGCGGGATGCGGAGACACAGCAGTTCGCAGCCCGCCCTTTGCTACCGGAACGGGACGGCTACGGAGGCTGGACGAGCGGCCCTCAATTGCCGGGAAGCGGATTTTTCAGAACGGCCAAGGTGAAAACCGGGAACGGAGCCCACACGTGGTGGCTCGTCGATCCCGATGGATATCTGTTCCTGTCGATCGGCCTGAACAGTGTCTCTCTTCACGAGTCGCGCACGGCGATCACGGGAAGAGAGTCTATGTTCGCGAAGCTTCCGGAGAAGGACGGCCCCTTAAGCAGGCACATGATCCCCTATGGAAATGCGTTTTCCGCAGTGGTCAAAAACGGCATGAGCTATGATTTTTACGCCGCAAACGTGGAACGCAAATACGGCCCCGGCTATCGGGAGTCCTGGCGCGATAGGACTTTCCAGCGCATGCGGGCTTGGGGATTCAACACGGCCGGGGGATTTTCTGACCTGGCGATGGAATTTAGCTCCCATACTGCATATACGTTGGCCATCGGCGCCCGCGGAGAGCACCAGCGCATCAGTGACGGCATATCGGGATGGCGCCAGATGGATGATCCGTTCGATCCCGCATTTGCGACGCAGATCGAGGAATCCGTTCGCTCGCTCAAGCCGGAGACGATCCGTGATCCCTGGCTTCTTGGCTATTTTAGTGGAAACGAGGAGAGCTGGGGCGACGGGCGAAGCGGAAAAACTCCGCGACAGCATTACGGGTTGGCCTATGGGACACTGCGCAAGGATGCGACTTCTCCCGCAAAACAGGCCCTGCTTAGTACTCTGAAGCGAAAATACGAAACTATCGAAAAGCTAAATTTGGCGTGGCGCACTACGTTTGAGAACTGGGGGCAGCTTGAAAAGCCTGTCGAAGCGACCAGTTCGCCACCTCCGGCAATGACGGCTGACTTTTCCGCATTTCTCACCGAATTTGCGCTGAGGTATTTCTCGGTCGTGCGCGAGGCGATAAGGAAGGTGGATCCAAACCATTTGTACCTTGGATGCCGATTCGCGCGCTATACTCCGGAAGCGGTCAAAGCTGCCGCCGAAGTGTGCGATGTGGTCAGTTTCAACATCTACGAGACCGCTATCGACGAAAAATGGGATTTCCTCAAACAGATCGACAGGCCGTGCCTCGTCAGCGAGTTTCATTTCGGCGCGCTTGACCGCGGAATGTTCGCCGAAGGCCTGGTCGCCGCCCGTGACCAGCGGCAAAGGGCGGAGATGTACGCCCGCTATGTGGAAAGCATGGCCGTTCATCCGGATTTTGTTGGCTGTCATTGGTTCCAATACGTGGATCAGCCAACGACCGGTCGGCTTTGGGACGGCGAGAATTTCAATATTGGGTTTGTCAGCATTACGGACACCCCCTATCCGGAACTGGTCGAGTCGGCCAGGGAAGCGCATTCGCGTTTATATGACCTGCATTTCGGGCCAACACCACCCTTCCCGAAATGATGATGCCGTTCCTGAGAAAGCGCCAAGTCGCGCAGACTGGCGCGGACGGCCTCCGCAAGGAATCTGAAGCCCCTGATCTTCGCGTTGGAACACTGGTCTATACACGGCGCGGCCTGCTGTTACTTTTTATCTGGCTGCTGACCGGTGATTTTCTTTTTTCGATGATGGAGATGTTGCAGCAGCGAGTCCTTCCGGTGCTCCTGCGCGCGCACGATGCGAGTGATAAAGAAATCGCGGTTATTGTCAGCATGATCTTCGGCATCCTGAGCGCGGTTCTGAACCCGGTCATCGGCTACGTTTCCGACCGCACCCGCACCCGCTGGGGGCGGCGTATCCCGTTCCTGATCGTTGCAACCCCGCTGGTTACGATATTTCTGGCGGTATTGCCGTATTCACCGGAAATCGCCGAATGGTTGATGGAAGCACCTTTTACCGCGAAACTGCTCGCCTGGTTTCCCGTCCGTCCCCTGATTCTCGTTTTCGGCGTTTTGGTCACTCTATTTCAGATCGCCAACGCCATAATCCTCTCAGTCTACTATTATTTGCTTCGAGACGTCGTGCCCGCCGGTCATCTCGGACGTTTCATGTCGCTTTTTCGCATCTTCGGAATCGCGGCAGGATTTGTTTTTGGATTCTGGATCTTCGGAATGGTGGAAGCGCATTCAAAGGGAATTTTTCTGGGCATTTCTCTGCTCTATGGATTGGGGTTTGGCGCGATGTGTTGCTTTGTGAAAGAAGGCGGGTATCCCCCGGTCGAACAGGCCGAGAGGGCAGGTGGAGGACTGCCCGGCGCCATCCGCAATTATGCCGTGCAATGTTTTGGGGCACCCATTTACAGATGGATCTACCTGACGAGGACGGCGCTGATGGTTGCTTGGGTGAGCAATACGTTCCTTGTCTTTTTTCTGCGCGACCAGATCCATCTCAGCTTAGACACCATCGGGAAAATAGGCGCGATCGGTTCGCTGGTCGTTCTTCCCATCGCCTATCCATTCGGCGTTCTATTGGACAGATGGGGAAGCGTGCGCTCGATGTTTCTGGCCATGGCGGGAGTGCTTCTTGCCCTGCTGGGTTGCTTCTTCTTTGTCCGGGATTGGGCAAGTTTTCTTCTCATGAGCCTCTTGCTCGCCCTGCCTATCGGGCTGCAGAGCATCGGTGATATAGTCCTTGCTCAGAGCCTCTTTCACCCGCAAAGAATGGGCCAGCTTTGTTCGGCAAACGTGCTCATATGGTCGCTGGCGACAGTGAGTGCGGCGCCGGTTTGCGGAGCATTTTTCACCTGGGTGCACGACTACAGGTATGTCTATGTCTGGAATGCCTTTTTTGTCGCCCTGGCGATCATCGCGTTTATCCGGGTACATCATCATTGGCGGAAGCTTGGTGGGCCCGACCACTACAGCCCGCCGCTGCCCGGCGCAATGTGTTCGACTGATTTGCGTGTGTTCTCAAAAAGAATGGAATCCACCCAGGTTAATAATCAGAGTAATGTTTGAATCATTCCCCCCCATGAAAACCCGACACCTCCGTGGTTTCACCCTTGTCGAAATCCTCGTTGCCATTGCCGTCATCGGCATCCTGGCAGCGCTGCTTTATCCCTCTTTGAAAAAATCGCGGGAACAGGCGAACGAAGCATTGTGCGCGAACCGGCTCGCAAACATCGGCAAGGCGGTTATCCTGTATACCAATGATCATGAGATGACACTGCCGGGACCGCCGGTGTCGCAGTCCTTTGCCGGGTGGTTTGACAATTCGGCGAATCCCCAAAAAGGGGGATTGATCAGCAGCTTCTTGGCACCCTATCTGGGGTCTAACCTACCCGATCCGCCACCCTATAAACCGGGCTACTCAAAGGAATTCATCTGTCCAACGTGGGAAGGTTATTTCGGAGCCAAAAAAGTCGCCGACGTTTCGAGCTTTGGAACCCTCAACTGCTATGTGGTGAATAGAAGGATCATCGTGGATGGAGTGCCCGTCGGCAATTCCTCTCCATGGGGGGTGTTGCCGGGAAGCCCCGCGAGTTGGGGTTCGCAGACCCCCATGAAACTGATTTCGGTGTGGCAACCTTCAAAGAACTGGATGATTACCGAACTCGACCAGCAAGGAAATTTCGGGTCTTCGACACCATTGGCTACGCCAATACATAAAACATTCCGAAACGCGGTATTCTTCGACGCGCATGTCGAGCGGGTACCCGTAAATCCGTCCCCATAACCTGTTAACCATGATCATCAGAGTATTGGAGCTGCCATATCTTCTTCCCTATCTTCCCGAAGAAAACTGGTGGGGAGGAAGAAACGCAGAAGGCATACGAATGCCGTTCTCGGCAAAGAACACTCATATTTCCGAGCTACATTCCGATTTACTTGGAAACCAGGGTGCGCCGTTGTTTCTTTCCTCGGCCGGGCGTTACCTGTGGTCCGATGATCCCTTTCGTTGCGAATTTCGCGATGACGGCATCTTCCTGACGGGCTCCACCGGTCCGGTCACTTGCGCCGAGGGTTTGGACGACTTGCCTGGAGCGTATTCGGCGGCTGCCGAAGCGCACTTCCCCGCATCCGGCCTCCAGCCTCCCGCGGAATTTTTCGCGGCACCCCAATATAACACGTGGATTGAACTCAATCACCGGCAGAATCAGGACGACGTGTTAAAATACGCAAAAGGAATCATCGAAAACGGCTACCCTCCGGGCGTATTGATGATCGACGCAGGCTGGTTCGACTACTTCGGCCATCTCGATTTTCATGCCGAAAATTTTCCGGCCCCCCGCGAGATGGTTGGCAGGCTCAAAGAATGGGGGTTCCGTGTCATGCTGTGGGTTTCCCCGTTCTTCAGTGCGGACAGCAGGGAATTCCGGCATTGGCGGAATCTTCCCGGTTGGATTTTGCGAAACCGGGACGGCTCCCCGTCCGTGCTGGAATGGTGGGATGGTTACAGCGTCCATCTCGACCTCACACACCCTAAGGCTGTGGAATGGTTTCGTGGGGAACTCCGGCGTTTACAGGACGAATATGGTATAGACGGGTTCAAGTTCGACGCAGGAGATGCGCACCATTACATCGACCGGCCCCAATCCTGGCTGAATGCCTCCCCGGTGGAACTGACCGAGCGCTGGGCGGCGTTCGCGCTAAGTTTCCCCTTTAATGAATTGCGGGCCTGCTGGAAGCAGGCGGGCCGTCCCCTCGTCCAGCGATTGCAAGACCGCGCCCCGAGCTGGGACGAACGCGGGCTGGCGAGCCTGATCCCCAACGCCATCGCGGCGGGCCTCATCGGTCATCCGTTCGTCTGTCCCGACATGGTTGGCGGAGGAGAATATACCTATTTCAACGATCCGTCCTTTGAAGTCGATGAAGAGTTGTTTGTCCGCTCCGCGCAAGCCTCGGCGCTCTTCCCGATGATGCAGTTTTCCTGTGCGCCCTGGCGGGCTTTGTCAAAGGAGGCGGCGGACTTGTGCCTGGCCGCGGTGGAGATTCGCCAATCGCTTTCGCGGGTGTTCCATGATCTGGCCGCCGAAGCGGCCCGCAGCGGCGAGCCGATCCTTCGGGCAATGGAATTTGAATTCCCGAACCAAGGATATGCCGGAGTGCGCGATCAGTTCATGCTCGGCTCAGGCATACTGGTCGCTCCGGCGCTTCAAAAAGGCGCGGGGGGCCGAAAGGTCGCGCTTCCTCCAGGCCGATGGAGGGCCGATGACGGCCGCCTCTATCAAGGTCCTGACGAAGCTGAAATCGAGACGCCAATAGAACGGCTTCCGAGGTTTGAACGCATCATCGAATGAAAAGGAATGCCGATCATCTCAATTTGAGCGGCCTTTGGGGCGTTTTCCACCCCATGCACAAAGTCGGCCTGCTCCACCATTTCAAATGAAATATACAACATTTTTTTTGTCGCTGCTGAGCGCCTGTTCGCTCGCTGTCCGGGCGGAGGACGCTTCAAATCAGCCGAAGGAGATCGGACCCGACGATGCGAATATCCATTATGTCGGCCGCTTCGACACACTTCACGGCGCCCCCCGCTGCTCGTGGCCAAACAGCGCCGTGGTCGTCCGTTTTGATGGGACGGACCTGTCCGTCAATGTCAGGGAAAAACGGGGATTGCAGAAAATCCCCGGGGATTTCTGGCAGGTGGTAGTCGATGGAGAACCGACGGACAAAATCAATCTGGAAGATGGCGAGCACATCTATTCGCTCGCATCGGGATTGGCTCCCGGCCAGCACACAGTGGAGTTCGTTAAAGCGGACCAGTCCATGCACGGCATCACGCAGATACTGGGGTTCCGATTGGACAAGGGAGGAAAACTCCTGCCTACAAGACCCCTGCCGAAGCGCATGGAGATCATCGGCGATTCGATCAGTTGCGGGGTCTCCATCGAGGGGGAGCCGGAAACCCCGGAAAGCACCAACGCATATTTCAGTTATGGGGCCATCACCGCCAGAAACATCGGAGCGGAACTAATGAACATCTCATGGTCGGGCAAGACTCTCGACGCGGTCAAGGGCATGCCGGCCATTTACGAGCGGATCGTGCCGGAATATGGCAGCAAATGGGACTACGCCAAGTGGATTCCGGATATCATCGTCATCAATCTTTCGACCAATGACTACCTCCAGAGGATGATACAGGCTGACACGGAGAAGTGGATCGCTGGATACAAGACATTCGTTGCCCGGCTCCGTGGTTATTATCCGAACGCTCAAATCTATTGTCTGACCAGCCCGATGCTTCAGGGCGACCGCCACACATCAACCCGGGATGACATTGATCGGGTTGTGGGGGACCTAGCTGCCGCGGGCGACAAGAATATTCACCTGGTTGACATCAACCCTATGCCCGAGGGAATCCGCGGACACCCCGACAGGCAGGTCCACGAAGAAATGGCCAAGCGATTGACCGAGGCCATCAAGGGAAGTTTATAAAGTGCAGCTAGCCTTTAATTCTTATGTCTGAACGACGCGTTCCTGATAAACCCATCGCAGAGATCGAGAATTCAAACCGGATTTCCATTGTCCTGGCTGGAGATTCGTTTCGGGGCCTTGAGATATGGAATCGGTCGCACTTTGAGTAAGCCCTTGCATTACATAAAGTGAGACGAGCCTCATGTGTTACAGCTGCCTCGGAGAATAAATCGTCAGAACAAAAAGGCGGAGCTGAAGCAGGAAACAGTCGGGATATAACGATTAGATCTGCGGAGTCTTACAGAAGGAGAGGAAACCAAATTTTATGTGGTCGAAACTGCCCCCCTTCTGGAAATACCAAATCGGCGGGTGGACCGTGTACGCGCTCATTGCCATTCCCGTAAAATGGGCTCTATTCCACTCCTTCTCGGGGGCACTCATTTCGTTTTACCGCGAACTGCTCGGATTGATCCTGACCTACGGGATGTATCTGGTCTATCGCCGCATTTACGGTCGGTGGCGGGTTTCACGAATTCTCCCCATCGTCTTCGCGCTCTCTTTCGCGGGCAGCGCCCTCGAAATGCTCGCCTCCTTCGCCTTGCATAACGTCATTGTTTTCGAGGAAGCCGACTTCAGCAGCGACGCCACGCGCATGGGCGCCCTGTATTACCGGACGGCCGTCTTCGCGGGATGGAGTTTCCTCTACTTCGTGTTCCGGCTGATTTACGAGAGCAAGGACCTGCAAAACCGGCTGGCAGAGGCTCTGGCCCATCACCGCGAATCGGAAATCCAGTTGCTGCGCTCGCAGATGAACCCGCACTTCCTGTTCAACGCGCTGGCCTCCCTGCGAGCCTGCGTCGAACGCTCCCGGGACGAATTCCGAAGCGTGATCCAAGCCCTGGGAAACTATCTTCGCTATTCGCTCGACCACGGAAGCGACTGCTTCGTTTCCCTCGGCGCGGAATTCGAGGCCACCCGCGATTACTTGGAGGTCGAGAAGGTCCGGTTCCAGGACGATCTCGACGTCCAGACCCACATCGACGACGGGGCCAGGACGGTGCCCATTCCGGGCGTCATCTTGCAACCGTTGGTGGAGAACGCCGTCAAATACGGGCGGGAAACTTCGGAACGGCCGCTGAAGGTTCGCCTCCGGGTCACCCGCCCCACCTCTGGCAGGGTGAGGATTGCCGTCAGCAATTCGGGCCGGTGGCAGGAACCGCAGGAAACCGAAAAGTCCAGCCACCTGGGTTTGCAAAACCTCCGCCGCCGCCTCGAACTCCTTTACGGGCAACTCCACCAAATGAAAATCGCCCACGATAACGGCTGGGTGACGGTGACATTGGACATTCCCACGGCATGAAAACACGCCGGGCCATGATCGTGGATGACGAACAGGGAGCCCGAATGGACCTCCGGATTCTGCTCGAAGCCCATTCCGGAATCGAAATTGTCGCCGAGGCCGGAAGCGTGACCGAAGCCATCGCCCAATTCGACGCCCTCCGGCCGAACCTGATCTTCCTCGACGTGCAGATGCCCAAGCGCGACGGCTTCTCGCTCCTGCCGAAACTCCGGCCCGTGCCCGACATCATTTTTGTGACGGCCTATGACGCCTTCGCGGTAAAGGCGTTTGAAGTGAACGCCATGGATTTTCTGGTCAAGCCGATCCAACCCGAACGGCTGAAACTTTCCTTGCTGCGGCTGACCCAACCGCGCAAGCGCCGCGAGGCGCAGCCCTTCACCAAGGAACTGCCGATCTTCCTCTACGCGGAACGCGAGATGCGGGCCGTCGCCCCGATGGAAATCCTGTTCATCCAAGCATTGCACAATCATACCAAAATCCATCTCACGACGCACCGCCCGGCGACGATGCTGCGGAGGATTTCGGAATGGAACCGACTGCTTCCCGCTGAAATCTTTCGGAAACTCGACCGATCGACCATCATCAATTTTCCCGCCATCAAGAATGTCACCAAGCTGACCAATCACCATTCCGAGGTGCGTTTCCGGGACTCCGACAAGGTTGTCGAACTGGGGCTTTTCGCCTCACGCCGCTTGCGGAAGGTGATGCGGGAGAACATCCAATTCACCGCCTTCAAGCCCCCGAAAATGTAGTTTGGGCATTTTTTTGGAACGCTTCGGCACTCTGACCGGCAGGAAACCAGGCAATGGCTTGGTTGTCCTGCATGCAGCACCCAATCCAAAATCTCATCGGGCCGCAACTGCGCCGCCTTCGCAGCGGCAAGGAGTGGTCCCGTAACGATCTCGCCGTCAAACTTCAACTGCTCGGGTTGGAGACCGCCACTCCCGGCCGGGTTTACAAAATCGAAGCCCGCTACGCCTGCGTCACCGACGACGAGCTTCTCTTTATCGCGAGAGCGCTGAACGTCCATACCGACGAGCTTTACCCGGAAGTGATTCGGGACGCGAAACGGCTCTACGACGCGGTCTGCACATCCCGCGCATCCCGTTTTGGCTGCCTCCTCGGAGGGCTTTTATTTTTATCCAAATTCGGAGAACTCACCTCCGGAATTTTCTCCACCATCGCGGGCGTATGAAATCACTCATCCTCGCAGCAGCACTGGACGGCGCTCTTTCCGAAGGTCTCGGGATCATCGCCAAATTCCTCTTCATCATCGCGGTCGTGGTCATCGCCCACGGCGGCTGGCAGGTCCGCTCGGGCAATGCCGACCAGGGCAAGATGTCCATTGTCGGCGGATTGCTCCTCGGCCTCGCCGTGGTGATCGCCGAAGCCCTCTTCAACGCGGGCGGCCTCCCCACCATCAGCGTCTCCCAATAGTGAGCAAGGGACTTGTCCATACTCACGCCGGAGACGACAGTGACGGCAAAATTTGGGGCATCGAAGGCATGAACCTGCTGTTCATGCTCGCCGGGCTCCTCATCAGCATTGGGCTTGCGCTCCTGCTTTCGCGCCACCACGCGCCGACACTCAGTGTCAGCGCAGGAGCGGTGCCGTTCGCGCTCGCTACGCTCTATGTCTTCGTCTTTCGGCAAGGCAAACCCAGGGCCTTTGACACCGATTGGCTGGAAACCCAGGCCAATGGCTCCGGCTGGATGCCTCCCACTCGCCAACCCCGCAATCCTCTCTTTTCTCATGCAAGCACCCAACGGCTGGTTTACTGAAAATCTCATCGTCTGGAACGACCTCGATAAACGTGGTTTCGTTTCCAAGGGATTCGTCCTCGACGTTCCCGATCTCCGTCACGCCAGCGAACACGCGCTGGATCACTTTTACGAGTCTGTGCGGCAGTTCCTACACACGCTCGACGAGTCCACCCGAGCGCAAATTCGCTGGTCGGTCGATTC
>JAFKMU010000039.1 GCA_017305195.1 Verrucomicrobiota bacterium
TGCGTGTTTTTCCAGTCCCCATAGTCCGGAGGCAAATCCCTCCAGGGGCTGCCGGTGCGCAGGATCCAGAACACCGCATTGATGAACTGCCGATTGTCCCTGGCCCTTCCTCCCCAGAGTCCCTCTCTTCCTGGCAAATGACCTTCCAACAACTCCCAATGCCTCTCGCTGATGTCGTGACGATGATAGGCGGCTTCTTTCGATGCGGGCATCATCCTTTCCTTTTACCACTTACTCACATCTCGTGACGACACTATTTAGTTCGCCGACACCGAGAAATCGTCGAAATCCGCGAGGCACGGACGCTGCGAGTAGCAATGAACCGCGAAGGTCACCGAGGCGGCTCCCTGCGGAGGCGTAAAGTCCATCGTATACTCGGTCCAGGCGCCTGCCCCCTGGGTGATCTGCTTGGCGCCTTGCTCGGCGGGCACGTCGATTTTTTTGCCCGACTCGTCCTTAAAGATCAACCAGACTCCCGCTCCGCTCTGGTTGTGGCTGCGCGCCCAAAAGCTCAGCCGATAGGATTTGCCCGGCTGCACTTCGAGCTTGGAGCTTTCCATCCATGAGCCCGGCCCGCCATCACCCTGCTCGACCCGCAGACCGAGCTGACCGGAGTGCGCGGCCTCGGCCTGCGCGGAGCTCAGGTTGTTCTTCGTGTCTTCGCCGGAGGCTCGCCAGCCCTCGGTGTTTTGCTCAAAACCCGGGTTTACCAACGCCAGTTCTTCCGCCCATACCGGGAGGGCAAAAGCTCCAGCCAACAACATGCCTGCGATGAGGCCATTCCGAGAGGATATCATGCCCGCAACCTACGACCGCCCCGGCGAACCGGGAAAGACATTGGCATTCTAACTATCGACAGAAAGGCAGGCTACTCGACCGGCGAAATGAAGCTGCTGATGACGAACACCGCGTTTGCCGCCGCGTGCAGGACGATGCACGGGATCACGCTGCCGGAGACCCGCCGTAGGAGGGCGAGCAACAGCCCGAGTACGAAGACATAGGCCAGCCCGATCCCTCCGTACTGCACATGGAGCAGGGCAAAGAGCAGGGATGTGACAAACGCCGTCAGCCACCACCCCATCGAGCGAATCCAACCCGAATACGCGTAGCCCCGGAAGATGAGTTCCTCCGCGACCGGGGCGAAAACGCACAGGCTCAAGACAAAAACCACCGGGCTATGCCGACCGAGCTCGGTCAGCTTGAGAGCCTCTTCCGAGCGGGCATCCATGCACATGTCGAGGAAGAACCCGAGACCGGCAATGACCACGAGGAAGACCGGAGTCCAAAGAAGCGAGGCCACGAGGGCGGGGCGATGCAGCCCCAGGCGATCGACCAATCTTGCTCCGCCTCCGCATACCGCCACCGTACCGAGGATGGTGAGCCACGCCGCGCTGATCGCGATGCGCTCTGCGTCGCCATTGGCCATGAGGCGCTCCACGGCGGCCTGCTGGTGTTTCACCCCCATCTCCAGGAGCAGCGGGACGATGGCTGGGACGACCGCCAGGATCTGCAGTCCCAGGTAGGCCAGCGCCAGCGCGATCACGCCGGCCAGCGTGATCCACGGAGAAAACTGCGCGTTCCCCGGCAGTTCGCGAGCCGGACGGAAGCGCAGATAGATCAACAAGCCAGCGGCTGCCGCCAGCGAACCGATCGTGCCAAAGGGAAGCGATGCCAGCACCGCCGCAAAAACCACCACGACTCCGGCCCACACCTCATCGCGCCGCCAGGCAATGACCAGAAGCAGCAGGCCCGCGAGAAATCCGCCACCGAGAGCGAGCAGGAAATGCACGCCGATCCGGATGTTGCGGATCGTTTCATAATCGAACCGGGGGCTCGTCCGCTCCGCAGGCTTCGGCGTCACGAGGGGATTCGGCCCTCCCTCGTAGGCGTATTTCCTCACCCCTTCAAAGGTCTCCATGCTCCACATCGCAGGGAAATAGCGGCCGCCCGTGTAATCGAGCTGCTCGCGCGCGGTTTCCCGATCTTCCGCCAGCAGCGCCAGCCTGAGGAGCTGGAAGCGGACCATGAGATTGTCCGGCTCGGCGGCGATCCATTCCCGAAAACCCTGGCGGGTTTTCTCCCAATCCAGCCGCCCCTCGCCAAAAACGATCTCGCCCTTCACCGGCATGCGATCCGCCATCCAGACCAGGAAGGCGTATTGACGCGCCCGCTCCGCCTCCGGCATCTTGGCGACCAGCCCGGCGATCCAGGTCTCAAACTCCCCCTCCTCTCCATACCAGCGGGGCAGCATCCAGTAGCAGGCATTGGTGTAGTATCGCCCGTAGGTCGGCTCCTTGCCGATGGCTTCGCCCACCATGTCCATGTATTCCCCGGCATCCCAGCCCTCCCCGAGGGCGACGATCTGAGCCGCCTCGTACCAGCCGGGACACTTCGCTGGGAGCGCCTTCGCCTCATCCAGGACCTTGTGCGCGAGATCGAGGCGCTCTCCGAAAAGCTTCCACCCATTGTCGGAAACCGTATCGCTCGTGCCCGATCCCCGCGCTTTCCAGGCGTAGCTGGTGAGCGCACGCGCGAGCGCGATCCGCGCCGTGACGCTGTCCGGATGCTCGGCGGTCCATTTTTCAAAAAACGCGATGCGGTCCGTCTGGGCCTGGTCCGAATCAGGCAATTCGCCAAGGACGCCGTAATACGACGAGAGCAGCCAGGTGCCGCCATCGAGCCGGTCCTTGCCCGTTCTCAACCCGGCTGCCAGTTGCTCCAGCCGGTCCATGTCCCCGGCGGCAAGCTGCTGCCGGGTCTCCTTGAGCACATCGAGGTATCGCTGATACGCCGGAGTCGGCGCCTTGACCGTCTCGACCGGAGGAAGCTCCCCGGCCAGGACTGCGGTGATCCCGACAAAAAAAGCGGCGGCGAACCATCCCGCCGCCGCGCGTGAAAGAAAGGAAGCCCGCATGACCAGAGGGACTTCCCTGTGAATCAACCCTGCTTCGCGGTCAGCTTGGCAAACTCCGCATTTTGAACGGGAGTCAGCACCTTGAGCAAAGCCTCGGAGGAGGCCAGCTTGCGGGCGCGCAGGAGGTCGAGACGCTCCTGGTAGCCGATCTTGCCCGCCTCAAACTTGCGGTTGATCTTGCCCACCGCCGCGAGGCCGGAGAGGCGGATCTTCTCGACCGCCTGGAGCTGCTTCGGCGTAAGCGCGAGTTCCTTCTGCACCGATGGGGTGTAAAGGACGAGCGCCCCGAGCACCTGGCGCTCGATCTTGAGGAACTTCGTCCGCTGGGACGAGTTCAGCGTCGAGAGCGCCCGCTCGTTGTAGCGGTCATTCAGGGCCAGAAGCTTCTTTTCCGCTTCAAGCCGCTCCGCCGGAGTGGCCGGATTTGTCGCCACGATCTGGCGCGCGGCATTCTTGTACTCGGATCGCAGGGAATCCAGCACCGCCCGCTGGAGCGAGTTGAGCTTCAGTTCATCGCGCACCTTCTCGACACCGAGCAGGATGGGCACGGAGCCGGGATGTTCGACGGCCGCGGTGACGGCCTTGGCCTGCGGCATGAACCAGAGAGCGAGGGCCGCGAGAAGGATCAGGGAGCGCGTTTTCATGCCACGGACTGGAGAATGATTTCCTCGAGCTTGACGATGTCGGCGGCAAACTTGCGGATGCCGTCGGAGAGCTTGTCCGTAGCCATCGGGTCCTCGTTGAGGAGCCAGCGGAAGACCTTCTCCGTCACCTCGATCTTTTCGATATCGGAGGCCTTGGCGGCATCCGGGCTCAGCTTGCGAGCGACCGGCTCGTTCGAGCTCTGGAGCTTCTCGAGCAGGTCCGGACTGATGGTCAGGAGGTCGCATCCCGCGAGCTCCAGGATCTCGCCGATGTTGCGGAAGCTGGCCCCCATCACCTGGGTCTTGTAGCCGAACTTCTTGTAATAGTTATAGACCCGCTGGACGGACTGGACGCCCGGGTCCTCGGCACCGACGTACTCCTTACCGGTATGGGACTTGTAGTAGTCGTAGATGCGACCGACGAATGGAGAGATAAGCGTCACCCCGGCCTCGGCGCAGGCAATAGCCTGGGGCAGCGAGAAGAGGAGGGTCAGATTGCAGTGAATCCCTTCCTTTTCGCAAACCTCGGCGGCGCGGGCGCCCTCCCAGGTGGATGCGATCTTGATCAGGATGCGCTCGCGGGCGATACCTGCCTTTTCATAGAGGCCGATGAGGTAGCGAGCCTTCTCGACCGTCGCCTCGACATCGAAGGAAAGGCGGGCGTCGACCTCCGTCGAAACACGGCCAGGCACGATCTCAAGGATCTTCGTGCCAAAGGCGATGAGAAGGTCGTCGATGATCTTCTTGGCCAGAGCGTCGCCGCTCAGCGAGGACCCCTTGTTATCGGCGATCGCCTTTTCGAGCAGCGGCTTGTACTCCGCCTGCTGGACCGCCTTGAAGATCAGCGTCGGATTCGTCGTGGCATCCTGAGGCGAATACTTCTTGATGGACTCGAAGTCCCCGGTGTCGGCGACAACTGTTGTAAACTTTTTGAGTTCGTCGAGTTGGGTGGAGGCGGAGAGAGAGGCGCTCATTTGCTGTTGGAAGTCAGTTCACACGGTGTCGCCTTGACCCGGGAAAAGCAACTGCGAAATCGCCGCGCTTTTTTCATAAAAAGTGCTCGAAAGATAGAAGGGCATAGCCGATTGTTATCGTTTCACGGGGTATAACTGAGTAGATTTTATCGATCCGATGTCATCCACATCCCCCTTTCCTCTTCGTCCACCAGCTCTCGCCGGAGTGGTGGCCCGGCATGTTCGCTCGACGAGGGCGCGCGATATCACGGTAGATCCCGCCGGGGGCATGTTCGATTCCAAGACCGTCGCCGCCGCGCTGAAGAAAACGTCGCCGGACGATGGCGTACTCATCCCGGCCGGGGAGTACGAGATCACCGAGGTCGACAAATCTCTGCGCATCCGCGCTGTCGAGAATGGCGCGATCCTGCGCGGGCCGATGGTCGTCACCGGCGACTTCGTCGTCTTTTCGGGACTGAAGTTCCGAGGCAATGACGAGGCGCCCACCATTGAGATTCGCAAGGGCATCGTTGTCTTCGAAGAGTGCCTGATCGAGGGCGGCATCCGCGTCTGCGAGGGCGCGCAGGTTTATTTCAATGTCTGTCACCTCCGGAAGGCCGAAGAAGGCCTTTGTGTGACCGATCGCTCCGTTGCGGAACTTTTCCGCACTTCGGTATCGAGCTGCCACGCCGGCGTGGCCGTACGCCACGGCTCCTCCTGCGCGCTCTACGCGAGCCGCATCGAGCAGTGCGCCGCCAAGCCGGGAGCCGACGAACTCGGAGCGGGCATCTTCGCGGAGGAATCCTCCATCTACGCCGAGGGCCTCACTCTGCGGGGCAACAGCGTGGGACTCTACCTTCAGGACTGTCCGGAAGTCCGCGTACTGAGCGCTTACTTCTCCGAGCACCATGCCGCCAGCATCATCTCCGTCGGCCTTGCCTCGAGCAAACTGCATCTCCGCTCCTGCTCCTTCGATAAACAGGCCTCGGCCCGGTGCGGGCAGGTCAATATTACCGGCGGCTCGCTCCTCATGGAGCATTCCGTGATCCGGCCCGAGGGAACTGTCGGCTTGACGGCGAACCAGGCGCGGCTTGAGCTGTTCCATTCACGGCTGGAGTCGATCTCCGAAATCGCCGTCGACACCCAGATGAGCCACATCGAGGCGGAGGATATTTCTCTCCAGTCGATCGGCAACACGGCGCTCTCGGCCTCGGACTGCCGGGGCGCGATCAAGCGCAGCTCGTTTACCGGCCAGCCGCCAACCAGCATTCAGCGATCAAACGACCTCGTCCTGGAGGAGTGCAAACTCATCGACTCCGGCGTGACGGATCAGGATACGGTCGAAAAGCGCGCAGGCTCGGCAATGGACGCCCTCATGGAGGCCCTCAACCAGACGGTCAGCCACGAAAACGTCCGCGCGGAACTCGAGTGCATCATCCGGCAGGCCCATGCCGCCTACCGCCGCGGCCTGCGGGGTTTTCCGATGACGACGCAGAGCTTCCACGCCGCCCTCATCGGCCCCAAGTCCGTGGGCGAGGAGAGCGCCGGCTCCATGCTGTCTCAGGCGCTGCACGTCTTCAGCATCATCAGCAGCCCGGAACTCCACCGCGTCACCATCGACCAGTTGCTGGAGGATGGGCTGGAATCACTTCCCAAGGAAGGCGCTCTGTTTCTTAGCGCCCGCGAGGCAACCGGTTTCACCACCGCCACGGCGGCCACCGTGCGCACCCTCATCGAAAATCTCACACGTGATCCTGAGGTGCTCGTCATCATGGAGGGTGAGCGCGAGGAGATTCGCCGCGTGCTCCGTCTGAGCCCGGCCATCCAGCTCGCCTTCTCCAATATCATCAACTTTGCCTCCTACGGCCCGGTCGAGCTCACCAACCTGTTTACCCAGGCCTGCATCCGCGATGGCATCACGCTGAGTTCCGATGCCGCGCTCGCCCTGCTTCTCGCCTTCCATTTTTACTCCGATCGCATGGACCGGCGCTTCACCTCCGTCGAGGGAGTGCTGTCCCTCTACCAGCGCGCGCGCCGTCTCTATCTGGAACGCTGCGGCCGCCTGGAGCGCTTCGATTGCGAGATGGAGTCGCAGGATCTCGACCTGCCCATGGATAAAGTGCTCCGGCATGCAACCGACCGCATGCCTGCCTTCTCCTCTTTCTGCCCGTCCTGCTCGAAGGAAAATCCTTGGGTGCATGGCCTCGACCGCACGATGGTATGCGTGCATTGCGAAAAGCCCTATCTGGCCAAGTGGGGCCTGTGGCGGGAGTCTTTCGCCTATCGTCGGCTGAAGGAAGCCGCCCCCCGCATCGAGGGTGGTGCAATTTCCCGTCGCGCGCATCACTCCCATAAGTAAACTCCCCGGGTGAAGCCGATCGGAGTCTGTCTCGTCACCCTGTTGCTCGCCACTGCGGCTGCCACCGCAGACCCGTCATCCGCCGCGGCCTACTCCGCCCGCCATGGGGAGATCTCCCTGCTCGTCTGGAAGGATGGCCGGACGATGCTGAGCCGGGGAAAGGCGACCGTACAGCCGCCCAACGTCTACAGTATCACCAAGAGCCTTTGCGCCATGGGCGCGATGGCCGCAGTCACCAAAGGATGGCTCAAGCTTGACGAGCGGGCCAGCGACGCCATCACGGAATGGAAGGGCGATCCTCGCAAGCGGGAGATCACCGTCCGTCAGCTCCTCGACCAGACCTCGGGGCTGAATCCCGGCTACGCGACCTTTTACCGTCCCAATCTGAAAGACAAACAGGCGGCCGTGGCCCGGTTGTCCTCCGTCTCCAAGCCCGGAACCGCTTTTGCCTATGGCCCAGCCCACTATGAGGCGCTGGAGCTCGTTCTCGCCCGCAAGCTGAAACAGCCTCCCCTCCCCTGGATCAACTCCGTCCTCTTGCAGCCGCTCGGCATTCCCACGGCCGGGTGGCGCCGTGACCGGGACGGCACCCCGTACTTTTCCGCCGGGGCCCATGCCTGCGCCACGCAGCTCCTCGCCGTCGGCCAGGTCGTGCGCAAGGAGGGCTGGCGATGGATCTTCCCGATCTTTTCCTCGCCGGTTTTCCGGGACGCCACGCGGGGTTCCGAGGCGAATCCCGCCTACGGCGGCGGTCTTTGGAATAATTCACGCGCAGCGCAAAAAGATGCCGTCGCGCGTGATGTCGAGGAGGCCATCACCAAGGGGCTGGGCCGTCAGGAATGGCAGCGCACCTGCCTTTCCCGGGAGGCTCCTTCCGATCTCATGGCGATGGTCGGCTCCTACGGGCAGCGAGTCTATATCGTTCCCTCACAAAGCCTGATCATCGTGCGGCAGGGTCGCGAATCGGGCTTCCGCGATCCGGAGTTTCTCGCGGCCTATTTCCGCCCGCCGGGAAAGACGGTGAAAAACTAGCTCTTCTCAAATCAATCGCTAGCTTCCCATCGCCAGCTCGATCAACTGGGCGGCGAGCGGCTCGGTCAGCCGGTCGAGATCGGCCAGTGCGGCCTTGAGCTTGGGAAACGATTTTTCTTCCTTCGCAGCGCGCACCGCCCCGGCGGCGGCCAGGATCGCGGCGCGGTCACCCTCCGCCACCTTGTCACCCAGCGCGCCCAGAGCCTTGTCCACCGCGGGGAGCATCTCGTCGGCCTTGATCGTCGCCTCGGTAAAAGCCCGCTCATCCATGTCCTCAAAGGCATGTTCCAGCGAATCCTCCAGCATCTTCTCGACCGCCTCGTCGCTCACCTCGACCGCGCTCTCGATGGCGACCTTGGTGTCAACTCCTGTTGCGATGTCGCGCGCGAGGACATGGAGCAGTCCATTCGCATCGATCTCAAACTGTACGCCCACCCTCGCCTGGCCGCGAGGCGCGGGAGCGAAGGAGACAACGAACTCACCGAGCTTCCAGTTATCTCGCGCCATCTCGCGCTCACCCTGGAGCACCGTGATGCGCATCGACGTCTGGTTGGCGGCAGCATTGGCAAACATTTCACCCGCCCGGCAGGGAATCGTGGTATTGCGCGGGATCAGGACATTCATCAGTCCGCCAAAGGTTTCGATTCCGAGGGAAAGCGGTGTCACATCGAGCAGAGTAACGTTTTGCACGGAACCCGAGAGGATGCCTGCCTGGATGGCCGCACCGAGCGCCACCGCTTCATCAGGATGCTGGGAAACATTCGGTTCCTTCCCAAAAACCTCGCGCACGAACTCGCGCACCAGCGGCATGCGAGTCGACCCGCCGACGAGGATCACCTCGTCGAGTTGCCCGATCTCCACCTTTGCGTCGTGCAGCGAGCGCAGGCAATGGAGCCGGGTTTTCTCGAGGATCGGGCGGCAAACATTCGCAATCTCCTCGCCTCCCTCGCGTTTCCGAGCTTCGGCCTCTGCGAGGGAGATGCCAAATTTTTCTGCGATCGCCCGATCAAAATCGTCGCCGCCGAGCCGGGTGTCGCCATTCGTGGCCAGCACCTGGAAAACACCACCGGAAAGCTCCAGCACGGAAATGTCAAAGGTCCCTCCGCCCAGATCGTAAACCGCCACGCGCGACTTCTCCCCAAGCCGGTCCAGGCCGTAGGCAAGCGCCGCGGCTGTCGGTTCCGCCAGCAGACGCTCGACCTCAAATCCTGCCAGTTCGCCCGCCCGTTTGGTGGCGCTGCGCTGCGCGTCATTGAAATAGGCGGGCACCGTGATCACGGCCTTCGTCACCGGGCCGCCTAGCGCACGCTCCGCCTGAGCCTTGAGTCTGCGTAGAATGAATGCGGAAATCTCCTCGGGACTGAGAGTCCGTGAACCCACCTGCAAGCGTACCGGTTCGCCCGGTTTGCCCACCACCGGCAGGGCCGTCTCCGCCTCGCCGACGCGAGAGCCCATCAGGCGCTTGATCGACAAAATCCCCGTATCGCGATGATCGAGAGCCTCCCAGCCCACTACAGGCTCGGTCGCATCCTTCGGCCAATACAGCGCCGAGGGCGTGAGGCGGCGGCCTTCCTCGTCGGCAAAGAGCACGGGAAAACCGGCGTCCATCGCGCCGATGAGAGAATTTGTCGTTCCGAGGTCGATTCCTACGATCATGGTCCCCCGCAAGCTACGTGCCGCTCATCCGTGCGCGAGCTTAAATTCCGCTTCGCGCAGCTGGGCCTCCCACTTTCCGATAAAGGCATAATCGCCCGCCAAACCTGCCAGTTCCCCGGGTTCCACCGCAGGCCAGCGCGCATTCAGTTCTCGCAGGCGTGCATCGAGCCGTGCGCGGGCTTCCTTTATGGCTTCCAGCGCCTGCGCGACCTTCGCTACGGCCGCCCGGCACTCTGCTGCGCTGACCGCTCGAGTGAGAGCCGTCGTCGCGGAGGAGCGGGCCAGCAAGGCCGCATTCGCCGCCTGCATCGTCCCGCCCACCAGCATGAAAATCTCTGGCGAGCCGAGCTTTCCCGCCGGAACGTCGCCACCGGCAAGCAGTCGCAAACGTGACGCGGGATCGCCCAGCACACGATACGCCTCCTGAAGCTCCGCAAACCGTCCAGCATCGCCACCCCCGGCATCTGGATGGGCGGCCGCTGATTCGCGCAGATAGCGTTCCTTGAGACCGGCCTCGTCGGGAATAGGCCGGGCCTCGATCCCGAACAGGGAAAAGGCGTCCGTCACGCTGAGAAACTTTCGCCGCACGAGCAATGCGCCACGGCGTTCGGATTCGTCACCTTGAAGCCGCCCTTTTGCAAGTCGTCGCTGTAGTCGAGCTCCGATCCGCTGACGAAGAGCGCACTCTTGGGATCAACGACCACGCGCACGGCGTTGGACTCGACCATGATGTCGCGATTCGCCGGGCCGTCCACGAGGTCCATCTTGTATTGCAACCCTGAGCAGCCTCCGCCGATCACCGCCACGCGCAAGGCTCCTCCCGGTCGCCCCTGGCGCTCGAGCAAAGACCGCAGCTTGGCGCTGGCTCCATCCAGCACGCGAATGAGCTTCTCGTTTCCGATGCGATATTTGACCTCGGTTGTCTCCACGCGCGCAATATGGGGGCGAATTCTTTTCCCCGCAAGATCACTTCCCGCTTGCTATACTGAGACTCATTCTCATTAATTACCAACCATGCCCGCACCGTCCACCTTTGTCGAAAGCCCAGCCTGGGAGGGCATTCAGGGCGAGTGGAGGCGGATCTACGGGAGCTTCCAGGAGGGGCTGAGCATTGAATGGCACGATTTCGAGTGCGCCACGACCCTCGACTGGTCCCGGAGCTTCCACCCCGACAGCCTGGAAATCTGTATCAACCTCGCCGGGTGCGGCACTCTGCGCACGAGTCCATCCCGCACGCACGTGATCAATCCCCAGACCGTCGCTCACTACAGTGTGGGCAGCGAGGGCCTGGCGGCGGATCGCCATGCGGGGCAGAAGCATCGATTTTTCACCATCGAGATTTCCCGCCCATGGCTCCAGCAGGCGATTTCAGGCCACGAGGGGCATCTCAACCGGGAAACGCTCACCTTTCTCAGCGGCAACCTGAAGCCGTCGCAACAGACCCGCAGCGCGCCGCTCGATCAGCGCCTCAAGAGGACGACCGAAGAGCTGCTCCATCCGCCGATTCCCGAGCCCGTCAACTCCCTCTGGTTCCGCGCGAAGGCCCTGGAGATTGTCTCCCATGTCCTCATCGACACGACGAGCGAACTCTTTTGCCAGCGCCACAAACGCGTCGCCCTCGACCGCGTGGAGCGGGTGAAGCAAGCGCTCGCTCGCGACCTGGAACATCCCCCCACCCTCGGCGAACTTGCCAAGGAGGTCGGTTGCAGCTCGTTTTACCTCAGCCGCATCTTCTCGGAGCAGACAGGAATGACCATCTCGCGCTATCTGCGCAACCTCCGCCTCGAAAAAGCCGCCGAGCTCCTCCGCAAGGGCGAGTGCAACGTCACCGAGGCGGCCTTCACCGTGGGCTACTCCAGTCTCAGCCACTTCTCGAAAGCCTTCGCCGAGATGTTTGGCTCGTGCCCATGCGTCTTCCCTCTGCAGGGAAAGAAGAACTAGCGAGGCGGAAGTTCCACGAAAACCGCAGGAGCTTCGCAGAGCGGGTTTGCGGTAATGCGAGCGCATACGGAAAACACCTCTCCGATTCTCTCCGCCGTCATCACCTCAGCCGGGGCGCCTTCCGCCACGATGGCGCCCTGCTTCATCAGAATGACGTGATCGGCGTATTGCGCGGCAAGGTTCAAGTCGTGGATCACCACCAGCACCGTGACTCCGCAACGCGCCATGGTCCGCGCAACCTGCAACGCCCCATGCTGATGCGCGGGATCGAGGTTGGAAATCGGCTCATCGAGCATGAGGCAACGGCCATCGCTCACCGGCTTCCATCCGATCTGGAGCAGCACCCGGGCAAACTGCACGCGCTGCAATTCCCCGCCGGAAAGCGTCGTCACCACGCGATCGGCCAGGTGCTCGCTATCGGTCATGCGCAGCGCCTCGCGGGCCAGCGCCTCCTGGGACCCCGCATCGCCATAAGGCGAACGCCCAAGCAGCACAACCTCCAGCGCGGTGAAATCAAAGGGGACCGCTGACTGCTGGGGAAGCACGGCGCGGTATTTCGCCAGGTCGCGAACGTTCCACTCCGCCAAGGGTTTTCCGGCAAAGAAAATCGTCCCGGTCGTGGGCTTGAGCTGGCCGCAGAGCAGCTTGAGGAGCGTCGATTTACCCGCGCCGTTGGGACCAAGAATCGCCGTGAATTCTCCCGGGCGGACCCGCAGATTCAGGCTTCGCACCAGTTCACGGTCACGAACACGAAAGGAAAGCTGCCTCGCCTCGATCATGACCACAGGGCCTTTCTGCGCTGCCTCAGCAGCATGCCGAGGAAAAACGGCGCGCCAAAAGCCGCAGTGAGAATCCCGATCGGCATCTCCGCCGGAGCGACAATGACCCGCGCCGCCGTATCAGCCAATACCAGCAGGCTCGCACCGAGCAAGGCCGAACCCGGAATGAGCCAGCGGTGATCCGGCCCGATCATGAGCCGCACCAGATGCGGAACGACCAGCCCGACAAAACCGATGATCCCCGTGTAGGCCACGCACACGCCCACTCCCGCAGCCGTGAGAAAAATGATCAGCCCCTTGATTCTCTCGACCGCATAGCCCAGATGCGCCGCCTCGGCCTCGCCGAGGGAAAGCGCATTCAACGCCCCGGCGAAAAACGGAGCCAGAGCCACCAGCCCGAGACAGAAGGGCAAGGCAATACCCACGATCGCCCAATCCGCCGCACCCAGACTGCCCAGTGTCCAGAAGGAAAGCGTGCGCAGTTGCGCATCCGTGGCGAGAAAGGTGGCGAATCCGATCACGGCCCCCACCAGGGCGTTGACCGCCACGCCTGCCAGCAGCAAGGTCGCTACCGCCGTATAGCCGCTGGTGCTGGCCAGCCGCTGAATGAAGAGCGTCACCCCCAGCGCGCCGGCAAAAGCCGCCACCGGCAGAAAGCCCGCATGATGAAGAAAGGGCAGCGTCGGCAGCAACGCGCCGCCGAGCACGATGGCAAACACCGCGCCCAAAGCTGCACCGCTGGATACGCCGATGAGGCTGGGGTCCGCCAGCGGATTGCGAAAGAGCCCTTGCATGAGCGCACCCGCTACGGATAGCCCGGCCCCCACCATGAGCCCGAGCACCACACGCGGCGCCCGTAGGTGCCAGAGCACGGCATCATGCGCGCCCGAGGCTGTGGCGCCGGTCAGCTTGCCCCAGAGAATGGACAGGATTTCCCCCGGAGGGATGCGAACCGCGCCAAGACTGAGGCCGACGACGACAGAGCCAATGGCCGCCACGATCAACGCGACGACCACCAAGCTCCGCCTGCGGCGGATGCCGGAGCTCACTGCTGGGCGAGACCTGGAGAAGCCCGAAGCTTCTGGCTCAGCTCCAGCGCGGCCTTGCCGAGTCGGGGACCGAAGCCGAGAAGATACAAGTCATCCAGCGCCACCACCCGACGGGCCTTGCCCGCAGGCGTCAGCGCCAGACCCGGCTGCTTCAGCAACTCATCGACGCCGCCCGCGCTCTCAAGCCCCTTGGAGGTCACCAGGATCACGTCGGGAGCTGCTGCCACGGCCGCTTCGGCAGTGAGCGGCTTGTAGCCTTCGTAATCCGTCACGGCGTTGCGAGCCCCCGCGAGGGCGATCATCGCATCAGCGGCGGTATTCTTGCCCGACACATTCATCAGCCCGCCTCCTCGAGTGTAGATGAAGAGCACCTTCGGCGCAGTCTCCGGCTTGCCTGCGCTTTCACTGGCAACCTTGAGGTCTTCGCGCAGGACGGAGATCAGCTTGTCGGCCTCCTCCGTCTTGCCAACCTCGGAGCCAACAGCGCGAATGCGGTTTTCCGCAGCCTCCACGGTGTGCTCGTTGGGCAGACGGACGACCTTGACTCCGATCTTCTCTACCTGGCTGAGAGCCTCTGTCGGGCCGCTGTCGGCATTCACCAGCACAAGGGAGGGTTTCATCGAGAGAATACCCTCCGCCGACAAGGCGCGGGAATACCCCACCTTGGGCAAGGCCGCAGCCTGCTCCGGGTAGATGCTGGAGGTATCCACCGCCACGAGCGCGTCTTGCGCACCCAGCGCGTAGATCGTCTCGGTAATGGCTCCTCCCGCGCTCACGACGCGGTCCGACGCGTGGCTTTCGAGAGCGAAAGCCACGGCCAGCAATACGACGAGCGTCTTCACGCGTTCTCCTTGACCGGTAGCTCGGCAACGAGCGCCTGCCAGCGGGCATCCTCCACCTCGCCCGGCTTCCTCTTGCCGAAGAAGAGCGCGATGTTTTCGCCAGCGGCGTCATAGAGTTCGACCGAGGTCACGATGCCATCCGTAGTGGGTTTGCGAACCACCCAGGCAGAAGCGACGTGGGGGAGATGCAGATGCATGTTGAACTCGTCGTCGAGCACGTTGAGCCAGTCCGCCCCGAACATCTTGATGTTCGTCACCTCTCCAGTGTGGATCTGGATGCAGCCGGGGCTGCCGATGAAGACCATGATCGGGAGCTGGCGCGCGGAGGCCTGCTCAAGCATCACGCGGGAGGCGTCGAGCGAAAGGCGGTGCGTCATTCCCTCCGGGGCCAGGCGGAGCGACTGCTCGCGGGCCACACGGAACTGCTGGAGCAGCATGTAAAAGGCATGCGTGTCCTTGAGTTCTAGCCAGGCCTTTTGGAATCCCGCCACGTCGATCTCGGCGTCAGGCAATACCGGGCGCGGAGGGGAAACCGGCTCGACCGGCTGCGTCGTCGACTGGTCCGCCGCACGGAAACGATTCATCAGTTCACCGTATCCGCCGTAGTTGCTCTCCTTTTGCAGGAAGACCTTGTGAATCGCCGCGCCGTGCTTGTCGAAGAACTGGAAGCTCTGGCGCTCGCCCTCCGGGGTGCGATCCGTCACCGCGTAGCCGTACTTCCAGGCGTGCATGAAGAGACGCAGGTCAATGTCATGCCCGACCACCTGGCCCATGCCGTGGAAGAAGTCGATCTGGCGAAACTCTCCGTACCGCTCGTGCACCGCCGCTTCATTACGGGTCAGGCACATGATGCGGCCCAGCCGGGGAAACTCCTTAATGAGAGCCGCCCAGTCGCCTTCCAGCCGGGTGACACCGTCACCGCAGCGGGTCGCGAGGAGTTCCGCCTCGCTCACGCCGAGCTTGGTGGCCGCATCACGGATGCGGAGCTTGGGTTCCTTTTCCAGCAGTCCTCGCCACTGGTCCTTGAGTTCAACCGTTTCGGTTTTCATAGCATGTTACCTCTGTTTAGGGTTCGTTTGGAAATTGAAGGTTTGCCGGATTCGCTTCCGACTCACGCAGCCAGACGGCGAAGCTTCCGGCGAAACAGCAGGAGCGTCACGCCACACAGGCCGAGCAAGGCCCACGTGGATGGTTCCGGAACCGCGGCGAATTGCACCTGAATCCCGCCATTCTCGATCTTCCAGCCCCCCGTACCAAAGGACTGATCGAGAACAAGTCCCGTATTGACGAGATAGAGATCGCTCAGCGTGAGACCCGAGAGGCTGCCATAGGAGAGCAGAGTATAGGCCTGCCCCGCCTCGAGTGCCGCCAGGTTGGTGAACGCGATGCGGACTCCATTATCCAATACGCTCCCTTTGAATTCTCCCGTGATCGCAACCAACGGAATCGAGGGGTCGACGGTTTGCTGGAGATCAAACTGAAAGGTGACACCCTGGCTGGCATCGAGGGATGCCATGGTAAGGATTCCCTCGCTGCGTGACGCCTCGATGACGCTCATGGTTCCCGTCGTCGCGACCTTCCTTGCAATCACGCCTGCACCTTTCACTTTTCCTCCGGCCTCAATCGTCAGCACCGACTGGGGAGTGAAAATATCCCCGGCAAATCCATTCAGACGGCCCGTCGACGTGATGTGAAACACCGCTCCGTTCTTTACCGTGAAACTGCCGTATCCTGTGCCAGCGGCCGCTCCGATGGTGGTCTCGAGAACCAGCGTACCACTGCTGACCACGGTCGCATCATTGTAGTTCTTTGCCGTTCCGGAAAAAATGACCGTTCCGGGGCCATCCACCGTGACCGTGCGATTGGTTCCTCCTCCGGTCATCGCCCCGGTGAAGTTCACCCTGTCTGTCGCGCTCTCCGTACGCAGGCGCACATCAGCCGGACCGGAGGTAAGGCTGACCGCCCCGGAGTAAATGGCTGTCTGTCCTCCGGTGTTTCGGGCTCCGAGAATCACCTGGGAATTGTTGGCCACGACCTCGATCGAGCGTCCCAGGGTGTACGCGCCATCGATAAACAACGCTGCCGGGACAGGATTATCAAAAAAGGTGCTGTCAAAACCGACTTTCACCACGCCGCTTGCCGTCAGCGCCGTTGCGGATGCCAGCGACAGCTCGCCACCGCGCACACTGACCGTCGCGGTCGTGCCATTGGAGCCGGTCAGCCGCACGTTTCCCGCCTGGATGTCCATTGCACCCGTGAAGGAATTGTTCCCCGACAGTGCCAGTGCTCCACTCCCCGTCTTCACAAATCCGTAGCCACCCGACACATCGCCATCGATCCGGACGGTGCCAGCCGCAATATCGAAGAGATTGACTGCTCCGAAGACATAGTCGGACTTGATGGAATACACTCCCGTAGCAGCCGCAGTCGTGGAGATGCCGGTATTCGCCGTCAGTGCCACCCCGGCATCGGCCTGCAAGGTCAGGTCATTCGCCGTGGAGAAGACGATCTCCCCGACCGTCTGGCTGCTCTCCAGCGTGACCAGCGCAGCCGAGGTGTTTTCGAAACGCACGTTTCCATTCTCGACCGGGCCGGTTCCATAAGTGCCACCCGCCGAGCGATCCAGCCAGTTCGCACCATTGCTCCATGAGCCGCTGCCACCAGTCCAGGCCCGGGTCGTCGGGATCGCTGCGACATATTGATCCGAGCTATCCAGCGACACCTGTTGAAGGCTGGTGTGCGACTCCGTATCCCAGACGATCGAGTACTCCGAGATGCCCAGTCCCGTCAGATTCCACTGGATCGCAAAACGGCTCTCGTACCCTTCCGCAGAGCTCGGATCAGAGCTGGCTCCCTCAGGCGGCATATACTCCCTGAGCATCTCGGCCCGATTCAGATCGGCCGCGGAGATCCACTTCTCGATCCCACCGTCCATGTAGACGAGGCGAATCGTCGAGAGATCAACGAACTGGCCATCCGTCTGAAACTGGAAAACCACCGTTCCCGCCGTATAGCCCGGCATACCGGACGGATCGTCCGTCGCGGCGGTATTATCATCGAGCCGGAAGCTCTGCGCTCCATTCAATCCGTAAAAATTTCCCGTGCTGCTGATGTATCCGGTCGCAGCATTCGTCTGGGTGATCGTCGGATTGTTGATGTTCCAAAACGCGTTGGGACGATCGCTCGTGTAGTAGTTCGGTTCCGCAGGGAAGTTGGGATCATCCAGAGGCCTCGGTGTCGGCTGCCAGACGGAACCCACCTTCACCCCGCCAAACTCCGAGTAGTAATCCGGCAGATTCCCCACCGTGCTCTTGGAGTAAAAGTTGCGCCATTCGCTATAACGGGTGGTCGACCCGCCATAGTTCAGCGTTGGCTCGATAAAGCCAGTGCCTGGGGCAAAGAGAAAATCCGCCCTGGCCGTGCCACTGCCAATGGCAAGTGCTCCGGCAGCCAAAAGTCCTGACCAACGATTCCTCATCACCGATTCCCCCGCCCGCCGCTTCCGCCCTCAAGCACAGGGGCATAATTCGGATTATCGTCGCGGGCCGCGTTCTTGCTCCAGAGGCGCATGTCCGTCAGTTCCGCCACCTTGTACGAGCGGATGCTTCCATCCAGGAAGACACACATCGCCTTGTCGCCATTGCGGAAGTCCACATTGCCAGTCGACTCCGCCGAGCCATTCTGCGGCCAGTCTGGCTGAGACAGCGAGCCCGAGCCTGCCGCGCGAGGGACAAAACGGGGCGCTTTTACCAGATAATGCCCCGAGCCCTGGCTGCTCCTGGCCGTCGCAAAGACGAGCAGGGAGGAAGGCTTGTCCACCTGCAGCAGGGAGGTGGCCACATCACCGCTGGGAATGGAGGTTTCGCCATTCTCCACGAATCCCCCGACGTAGTAGGCATTGATTCCATAGGCCACGGAAATACTTTCCCCGTATCCTTTCATCCCGGCATCCTCGGACTCCTTTTGCGCCCGGCTACGAGCCTTGGAGTACAAGACGCCATTAATGGAATAGTCAAAATACGGAGCCAGTCTCCAGACGTAGCGGCTGGCAGCTTCCCCGCTGATCTGGCTCCCGTCCGGCAGCGTCACGGGCTGGGCGCCTTTCTGGTATCCCACCAGCAGTTGCCCGCCATTCTCCGAGGCATAGGCCTGATATGCCGAAATGAGGGTCTTCCCCGCGGCGACATCCTGCGCAGCGGCAGCCTTTTCGGCCATCGTGCCCTGAATGCCTGTACCGACGACGGCTAGAGTCACGATGATGCCAATGGTCACGAGCAACTCGATCAATGAGAAGCCCCGGGGGGAACCTGCTCTATGAATGGGTGCGTGATCCGTCTTCGACATGGGATAAGGAAAAAAGGTTTACCGTAGGCGGACACACATCCGCCTACGGTGGCTTGCGAAAGATTAGCGGTGATTTGCGATGGGAGGAGTCAACACCTCAGGAAACCGCTACCGTGGAGCGACGACGGGCCATCCAGACAACAGCTCCCAGGCCCAGAGCGATCAGCGCGTAGGTCGACGGCTCGGGAACCGCCATGCCCGCGTCTGCATCGATACGAAAACCATCAAGCGACTTGTGCGCAAACGCGCCACCGAAGGAAAGCGTGATCAACTCGCCTTCGCTGATATTCAGGCCCGACCAGGACCAGGTCGTGATCACCCAGTCGTTCGTCGAAGCCGAGGTGGGGTCGGCAAACGCCGAGCCGACGGAAGCATTGGTGAAAGCAATACCGTTCAGCGTTGGCGTAAAGTAGCTGGTCAAACCACTGGTATCCGTACCGCCACTAGGATTCGCGCCGTTTTGTTTGACCTGAAGAACGAAGGTCGAAAGCGTTCCGGTAGTAATGGCTGAAACAGTGAAAGACGTCGTCGCGCCGCCAGTATAGAGCTGGCTGTTTGCCGTGCCCGCCGCGTCAGGAATCAATAGAGCTCCTGGATTTCCGCCGCTAAAGCTTGCGGAGAGGACCGCATCGGAAGTCCCCTGGTCGTCGAGTCGGCCTGAGAAGGACGCAGCCGAGGTATTTCCGAAGACAACTCCGCCGCCCGGAAAGACATCCCAGAGCGACCAACTGGCGTTGCTGCCCAGCAAGCTGGAGTAGTCGGTGTAACCAACACTGGTTGCGTGAGAAACACCGCTGGCGGCGAGGCAGACGCCAGCGAGCAAGAGCGAACGTAAGGACAATTTCATTGCGGCGGATAATGCCGCAATCCCCCATCACCCGCTAACGGCTGCTTGCTATTGTTTGTCGGATGATTGCAATCCGGCGCACCATTGCTCCGCCAGCCCGAACAAATGGCCGTCGTGCCATGCCGGAGCAAAAAGAGTCACGCCAGAGGCAATACCGTCGCGACGAAAGCCCGCGGGTATGGCAATACCGCACAAATCCAGCAGGTTCATAAAATTGGTGTAGCGGCCGAGATTCGAGTTCAGCGTGATCGGGTCGGCCAGCATTTGGTCCACGGTATAGATGGTTCCCGCCGTCGGGAGCATGAGGGCCGAGCAACGCTGCCAGGTTGCCTCGGTTTCCCGCGCCAGGGCGGCGAGCCGGTATTGGGCGCGAAAGGTCTCGACCGCCGTGAATTTCCTCCCCCCTTCCACGATGGCGCGCACGGTCGGGTGCACCGCATCGGCGTGATCCGCCAGAAACTCCTCCATCGCCGCCGTACGCTCGGCCACCCAGGGACCGGCATAGAGCAGGGCCGCCGCCTCGCGGAAGGGCCTGTAGTCAAACTCCACGACCTCCCAGCCCAGGTCTCGCGCTTTGGCGATGGCCTCCGAGTAAAGTCGTGCATACTCGGTGTCTCCAAAAAACTCCCGTTCCGCCTCCGGCAGAATCCCGATGGCCCCCTGCCGCGAAGAGACTTCCGGGATCGGTCGGGAATACGGATCGATGGAATCAAACCCGCGTATCACCTCGTCCACGCGCCTTGCCAGGGAAAGTTCCTTGGCGAAAACCGTAATGCAATCCAGCGTGCGACAGGCCGGCACGAGGCCTGCCGTCGACCAGCGCCCGCGCGTCGGCTTGTAGCCGATCAGGTTGTTGAAGGCCGCCGGGACGCGTCCCGAGCCCGCTGTGTCCGTGCCGAGGGAGAAATCCACCAGCCCGGCCGCAACCGCAACGGCGGAACCCGAACTCGAGCCGCCGCTGATGTAGTCCTGATTGAAAACACACCGGGGAATGCCATAGGGCGAGCGTGTCCCATTCAGCCCCGTGGCGAACTGGTCGAGATTCGTCTTGCCGATCGGAATCGCTCCCGCCGAAATGAGCTTGCGCACCACCGTGGCGTCCTGTGCGGGTTCATAGGTAAACTCCGGACAGCCTGCTGTCGTGGGCACGCCCTGCAAATCAATATTGTCCTTGATCGCAACGGTCAGTCCGGCGAGAGGAAGATCCGCTCTTTCCACCGCCGCAGCCTGGACAAGCGACACCTCCTCCGGAACGAGCGAGATCCAGACGCCATCATCCCCCCGCTCACGAATGCGGCGATACGTTTCGCGGACTTTTTCGACAACTCTCATTTTTCGGCAATCACGGCTAAAGTTTGCCCAGGCATGACCATCTGGCCCTCGGCGCAGCGTATTGCCTCCACCTTTCCGGCGAGCGGCGCGACGATGGCGATCTCCATTTTCATCGCCTCCAGGATCATGAGCGTCTCGCCCTCGGCCACCTCGGCTCCGGGTTCAACGCAGACCTTCCAGACATTGGCAGCCACATGGGAGTCAATGGCATGGGAACCCTCCGCCAACTCCAGCAAGGGCTCGGGTGCATCCTCCTCCACTGTATCGGCAGCGGAACCATCGCCGGAGCCCGCCAGCGCCCAGCGTTCGCGCTCCTCGTTGAAGGCCTGCTGCTGGGTTGCCTTGAACCTCGCCGCCTCGCCCGAAATTCCGGCCAGGAATTTCCGATAGTCGCCCAGTCGGAAACGCTCCTCCCGAATGTCGAGCTTCAGCTTGCCCTGCGGGAAGTCCTCCCGCATGCGCAGGAGTTCCTCCGCACTCACGGGGTAAAACTGGATCTGGTCAAAGTGCCGCAGCAGCCACGGCTCCGCAAAATCGGGCGTCTGCCGCCAGCGGTTCCACATCTGCACGGTGCGACCGACGAACTGGTATCCTCCCGGCCCCTCCATGCCGTACACGCAGAGATAAGCGCCGCCGATGCCGACGGCATTCTCCGGCGTCCAGGTGCGGGCGGGATTGTATTTTGTCGTCACCAGCCGATGGCGCGGATCGAGCGGCGTGGCCACAGGCGCGCCGAGATAGACATCGCCGAGGCCCATCACGAGATAGCTGGCGGAGAAAACGATCTCCTTCACCTCCTCGATGCTGGAGAGGCCATTGATGCGGCGGATAAACTCGATATTGCTCGGGCACCACGGGGCGTCCTTGCGCACGGATTGCGCGTATTTGTCGATCGCGAGTTGCGTCGCCGGATCATCCCACGAAAGCGGCAGTCGCACGATGCGGGTCGGCACCTCCAGATCATCCAGCGAGGGCAGCGCCTTTTCCAAAGCGGTCAGCGCGTCGATCAGCTCGCCCATCGAGAGCACGCGACTATCGTAGTGAATCTGCAGCGAACGGATGCCCGGCGTGATATCGAGCACACCCGGGAGCTTTGCCTCCACCAGCGCGGTCATGAGCGCATGCACGCGGAAGCGCAGGTCGAGATCGAGCACGAGCGGCCCGTACTCGACGAGCAGGTATTTGTCTCCCGCCGCACGATAAACGGCCTGCGGCAGTTCTCCCTCCTCGGGAACAGTCAACAAGCGATCCGAGGATAAATCGGCGGGCGCAAAATCCACCTGCTGGCATCCCTCGCCCTCGGTCGTCCAGTTATCAAGGGCAAACTCGGCCTCAACGGCCGCCTGCACCGTGGTCGGCACAAACTTGACGGTGTCGCCGGGGCGCAGCTGGCCCATCTTCCAGAGCTCCGCCTGGATGATCGTCACCGGGCAGACGAAGCCGCCCAGGCTCGGCCCGTCGACCGCAAGGATCACCGGCATGTCGCCGGTGAAGTCGACCGCACCGATGGCGTAGGCGTTGTCGTGGATGTTCGACGGATGCAACCCCGCCTCGCCGCCGTCCGACCGCGCCCATTTGGGCTTTGGGCCGATGAGGCGGATGCCCGTGCGCGAGGAGTTGTAGTGAACCTTCCAGTCCGCCGCAAAGAACGTCTCGATATCCTCCGGCGTGAAGAAATCCGGAGCGCCATGCGGGCCGTACATCACGGCGACGGTCCACGAGTTGGAGTAAATCGGCGGCTCCGCGATCCGGCGCGGAGCAGTCAACTCCACCGAACGCGCCATCTTCAGCACATCCCCGGCGCGAAGGATTCGCCCGCCGTGGCCACCGAACTGACCCAGCGTAAACGTCGCCTTGCTCCCGAGATAATCCGGCACGTCAAAGCCCCCCGCCACCGCGAGGTAGGCGCGGCACCCCCCACCCGCCACCGGGTAGAGTTTCAGCGTCTGGCCCGCCTTGACGTCGAACGCCTCCCACATCGACTGGCGCACGCCGTCGATCTCGGGCTGCATGTCGGCGCCTGTCACGGCCACCCGTGCGTCGCGATGAAACTTCAGCTTCGGCCCGGTCACCGTGCATTCGAGGCCCGCCGCGTTTTCTTCATTGCCGACGAGCCAGTTGGCGAGGCGAAACGCCAGGTGATCCATCGGCCCCGAGGGCGGCACGCCGATCTCCCAATACCCGGCACGCCCGGGATAATCCTGCACCGTCGTGTGCGTACCCGGCTCCAGCACGTCAATGGTGCGGGGCGTGAAGGGAAAGGTGGAGAGAAACTTGGTCGTGACCCCGCCCGCGAGGAATTCCCTGCTCCCGAGGATCGCCCCGAGGTAGTCGATATTCGTCTCGATGCCGTCAACCCGGCTGATCGCGAGCGCCTTTTCAAGCTGGGCGATGGCTTCTTCGCGAGTGGGAGCGTGGGAGATCACCTTGGCGATCATGGGATCGTAGTACGGCGTCACCTCCGAGCCGCGCTCGACCCACCCGTCCACGCGCACGCCCGCCGGGAAACTCACCTCCGTGAGCAATCCGCAGCTCGGCTGGAAATTCTTGTTCGGGTCCTCCGCATAGACACGCGCCTGCACCGAGTGGCCCATCGGCTCATGCCGGTATTCCGCCAGCGGCAGCTTTTCCCCGGCCGCCAGACGCACCATCCACTCCACGAGATCAAGGCCCGAGACCTGCTCGGTCACGCAATGCTCGACCTGAAGGCGCGTATTGACTTCCAGAAAGTAAAACTTCTCCTCGTTCGCGTCGTAGATGAATTCGCACGTACCCGCCGAGCGGTACTTCGCCGCCTCGCCGAGTCCCTTGGCGCACTGGTGCAGCCGCTGGCGCACCTCCTCGGAGAGATGCAGCGCGGGCGTCTCCTCGATCACCTTCTGGTTGCGACGCTGCACCGAGCAATCCCGCTCTCCCAGCACCGCCACCGTTCCCTCGCCGTCGCCAAAGATCTGCACCTCCACATGCCTCGCCGCCTCGATGAATTTCTCAAGAAACAATCCTGACTCCTTGAAGCTGCTGCGGGCCATGCGTTCGACGCTGGCAAATTTCTCCGCCAATTCGTCCTCCGACCTTGCCAGTTGCATGCCGATGCCGCCGCCGCCCGCCGTGCTCTTGAGCATCACGGGATAGCCGATACGCGCCGCCGCCTCGCGCGCCTCCTCCACCGAGGCCAGCAGTTCCGTACCGGGCGAAACCGGCACCCCGCTCGCGATGGCGAGCGCACGGGCCGTGTGCTTGAGGCCAAAGTCGCGCATGTTTCCCGCCGTCGGCCCGATGAAGGCGATGCCCGCCTTTTCACAGGCCTCGGCAAACTCGGGATTTTCGCTCAGGAACCCATAGCCCGGGTGTATGGCCTGCGCCCCGGTCTGCTTCGCCGCATCGAGGATGCGATCGATGAGCAGATAGCTCTGCGCAGCCTGCGCCGGTCCCACGCACACCGCCTCGCCCGCGAGACGGACATGGGCGGCGTTGGCATCAGCCTCGGAATACACGGCGACAGATGCCACGCCCAGGCGGTCGAGCGTGCGAATGATACGGCAGGCGATCTCGCCCCGGTTGGCTATGAGTACCTTGGTGAACATGGCGGATTACCAGATAAGAACCTGAATCGGCGTCGGGTTGTAAGCGTTGCAGGGGTTATTGAGCTGCGGGCAGTTGGAGATGAGGCAGAGCACATCCATCTCGGCCCTCATCTCGACATATTTCCCCGGCTCCGACACGCCGTCGGCAAACCTCAGTCCGCCCTCCGGCGTCACCGGCACGTTCATGAAGAAGTTGATATTATGCGCGAGGTCGCGCTTCGTCACATTATACCCCGAGAGCGCCATCTGGAGCAGGAATGTGTCGCGGCAGGCGTGCATGAAGCGCTTGTCGAGCGAGTACCGCACCATGTTGCTCTCCGCCGCGCAGGCGCCGCCCAGCGTGTCGTGACGCCCGCAGGTATCCGCCGTGATGGTGAGGAGCGGATTGCACAGGTTGGACATGAGGGGCGTGCCGGTCGTCAGGTAAATGGAACCCTGCTCGCGGATCGTGTCCTGCGCGCTGTAGCGCTCCTTCACGTCAGCCGCGTTGAAGAAGAATGTATCCGCCGCCTGGTTGCCCTCCAGGTCGACGATGCGGAGCGTCTGCCCCTTTTTCACCGGATGAAACCATCCGTCGCCCGCGAGGATGGTCGCGTCGTAGACAGCGTGTTTCGGATCGAGGGGGCTTTCCGTGTAAATCAGCGTGCTCATCGGATCAGATAAAAAGGCGTTCGGTCAGTGCGAGGGTGCGACCACACTCCGGGCGGAAGTTTCGGCAGAAATCATCGGCCCCGGGAGCTTCGCTCGGGAAGATCTCCACCTGCACACGACACACGGGATAGTCGGTCGCCGGGTTCATGGGATGCGGGCAATTCGCCAGGACGAGGAGCAGGTTCATCTCCGTGCGCAGATCGATGGAATCTCCGGCCGATGCGTGGTCCGGCACGAAGGCCATCTTGCCGTCGTCGTCCACCGCGACCTTGCTGAAGAAGTTCACATTCGCCACGATGTCCGCGAGCCCGAGGCCGTGCTTGCTCAGCTCGACGAGGAAATCGTTGTGCGTGTTGCGGTGGAAATCGTTGCGGTACTGCTGGTAGCTGTGGTCACCGTACTTCGCCAGCGCCTGGGCGGCGGTGAGATGGCCGCCGAGCGGATCGTGCCAGCCGAGGGAATCCTCCACGATCGAGGCGAGAGCATTGCCCATGTCGCTCATGAGGATGTGGCCCCTGGTGAGCTTGGCCGTATGCAGGGCCTTGAGGGTATCGGGAACATTCAGCCGGTCGAGCGGCTGGTCGGCGTTGTACAGGAGCGCCGAGACGTTGGCTCCGGCATCGAGCGCCGTGAGCCGGATGCGGCGCTGGCGGGGAATGCGCATCGACCACATCGCCCCTCCGGGGAGGGTTTCGGCATACAGGGTGGTGTTCATAAAGTCGGAAAGGGTACAGCGATATTCATGCCGCGTGCGGCGGAGACGGCATGACCATTCCACCCGCCGCTAGCGGGAGCAGAGATGGGGAAGTGCCGTCCATATCCGAAATTTTCAGAAAAAAGTGGCCGGACGGAAATAGGATGTTCTTCCTATACGGCGTCGGGCACCCCGAGCCGACGGGCGATTTCCCGGAGCGTCTCGCGCAGGGCGGAATACCCGAAATGCCCCTGTTTCACATCGAGGAGCGTCGTCCCCGGCCAAAGCTCCCGCAAAGCCACCAGCTCAGCCCGCGGCGAAACCGTGTCGTAGACCCCAGCCGTCAGGATGACGCGCTCGCCTCCGCAAAGCGGCACCCCATGCATGGGCGAGCTCAGGTGGGCGTGGCGAACGATCTCTCCGCGATTGATTCCCTGGCGGACCAGCAGTCGCCGCATCACCGCCGCCGTCGGGTTTTCCCAGATCGCGGCCTCAACATTCACGATCGGCTGGACGAGCCCCACAAAACGCAGATCGGCTTCCAGCGAACTCAGCAACGCCGCGTTCCATCCGCCGAAGCTTGTGCCCAGCAGCGCAAACTCAGACGTTCCCTGCTCGCGAAACCAGCCCATGAGCTGGCGGAGCTCCATCACGCCCTGGCGCAGGGTTTCGGCATTGCGGACTAGGTTTGCCGTGATGGCAAGCTCTCCGTTGAAATACCCGCCGGGCGTCCGGGAATAGTGAAAGGGCAGGTGCGGGAAGGCGACGTTCCACCCATGGGCGTTGAACCAACGAGCCACCCGCTGGTAGCCGAGGTCGCTGGCGCTCATGAGAGCGTGCAGGATGATCACGGTCGGAGCGCGAAAGGCCTCGTCGCACAAATAAAGGCGCACCTTCACCCGGTCATTCTCCGTGAAGCCGCTAAAGACCGGGCTCTCCCAGCGCAGCCAGATATCCTCGCGGCGCGGAGCAAACGAAACGAGCGGATAAAACTCTTCCCGCGTCACCGTTTCACAAGAGGCAAGATAGGTGTCAAATTCCACCCGGGTGCACACGCCCGAGCGTCGCCGCCATTGCAGGGCGTTCATCATGCCGCACATCGCGGCGTCCATGGCCTGGGCCATGGACTTCTGAAGGACTCGTTTCATGCCTCGCTCATCCGCTCCTTCGGCGGATGAGGCAGGTCGGCAGCAGTGAGGCCATATCTGGCGATCAGGCGGTCACGCAGGGCGACGATCTCCTGCGCCAGCCGTTTCTCGGTTTCCGCGCGATCCGGGAGCGGGAAAAACGCCGGACCGATCCCGATCCACACCGTCGCGCGGCGCCCGGGAAACCAGCGTCTCTTATTATAGAGGCGGTCGCTGCCCACGATCACCATCGGTACGATGGGCGCCTGGGCCATGCTCGCCAGCAGGGCGGCGCCCGCTTTCATCGGCGCGCCATTCAGGATGGAGGACTCTCCGTCGCGAATTCCCCCCTCGGGAAAAATCCCGACCACACGCCCGGCCGCCAACCGGCGCAGGGCGACGCGCAGGGAAGTGCGATCACCGCCCCCCCGATTCACCGGGATGACATTGGCTCCCTCAAAAAATCTCTTCGACGCCGGATGGGCGAAGAGATCCTGCATGGCGAGCCAGTCAATATCCCGGCGAAACTTCCGCCGAAAGCTCCCGCTGATGAGCGGCGGGTCGAAGTGGCTGATGTGATTCGACGCGACGATACAGGCGCCCTCGGGAAGCTCCGCCTCCCGGTTCACCCGCACCCGCGCCCCGAAGAAGAGGATGCAACGCAGAATGCCCACAGCGAGCCGGTACACCACAGGCGACCGCACTCCGTCCTCGGGAGAATCCTTGGCTTTAGTCATTCGTAGAATGCCGGGCGAGTCTCGCCAGCCCTATTGAGTCAAAAGAATGCGGCGCAGCTCCTGGATGGCCATGGGATGATTGAAAGCTCCATGGTCGGCTGGCACGATCAGCTCCGACTCGGCGCCATCGATGTGCGAGCTGGAGTAAGGCACCACGCCATCCGAGCTGTTCGGCGTGTCTCCACGTCCACGGTCTCCGATGATGCTGAAGGTCCGGCTGTGAATCGGACGACGCGCGATAGCCTGGAGGAACCGGTTGTTGGGCGACAGTCCACCGATGCTCGTCGGCATGCGGCGTCGCTCATCCTCGCTAAAGTACTGCCCCACATCCTTCGCCAGGGATACGACATAGCTCGGCAGGCGAATGAGCCCCGCCACCCAGCCAGCCGGCCCGATGAGAGCGAGGTTGCTGCCCCGGTGTGGTGTACAAATGAAAATGACTTTCTCCACCTTCGGGTTCGGTTTGAAGAACATGGCGTCCTTCAGTTTTCCCTGGCCGGGCATGCGCCTCTCCAGCGATGCCGCCGCCCTGTCGCCCACGACATCGGCCAGCACGCCCCGCCCGTTGGAATCCGTCACCTGGATACGGGAGAGAATGCCGCCCATGCTATGCCCCACGAGGACGAGTTCCTTGTAATGATACCGCTTATCCGCGTCGGCAAGGCTGCGTCGCAACTGCGCGGCGGAAAGGGGAATCGGCCATCCTGTGGGATAAAAGAAGACCCAGAACTGATAGCGGCGGCGAATCTCCGGGTCCGCCTCCAGCGAGCGCACCAGATTGCCCCACATCATTGGGGTCGAAAGCAGGCCATGCACCAGCACGACCGGGGTGCGGCTCTTGTCGTACGGCTCGGTAAAGATCAGCTGGTTGGGAAAATTGAACCGATCCGTCATCAGGAGAAAGCCGATGGATGCGAGAATGGGGTTGCGCCGCGAGCGGAACGTCAGGTTGGTGGGAGTGGCGATATCCCCGGCGATCTTCCACTCCTTCCCATCAGATCGGAAGTTATTGATCTTGTAGGTGTCCAGCAGACGCAAGGTGGCCTTGTTGCCGTCGAAGTCGAGAAACACCGTGGCGGGCAGATGATAGCCGGTCGGAGGAGCAAACGGGTCATCGGTCCGATTCGCCGCGGTGACACTGCGATGACCCACGGTCGGGAATCCCCAGCCCGGCCATTGCAATCCACGCTCCGCAGCGCGGCGATTCGGCACACTTTTCTCGAAATCCGTGAAGTAGGAAAACGCGCGCTCGTCGCGGGACTTCCCACCGATCTGCAAGGTCCACGACTTGCCATCAGCACCCCGCACGGCGTAGCGCGCACCCGGCTTCAACTGCCCGGTCTCCACCATGCGCAGCAGGCTCTCCATCGCCTTGGCGTAGGCGGGTTGTCCCGCCTCCCCCGCAGCCATGGCCTTGGCTGAGGCATCGACCAGGAGCGCCAGCCGCTCCGAGGGATCGGACTCCTTGCGCGCCTCGCGAACGAGGCTGCAGGAAACGGCTGCCGGGGACTTGGCTTGCTCGGCATTGCGGGCGCACCCGGCCAGGACGACGACCAAAAGGAGGAGTGTGGAAATTCGTTTCACGTGGGAATTGGAATAACGGCGGCAACTCCTCTAGCATCCTTGACCCGTGGTCCGCAATCCCATCAAGAGGTCTCTTGGAAAACGCCTCGCCGGCATCCTCCCCGGAGTCTTGGTACTTGGTCTGGCGTTCCTTATCTGGTTACTTCGTCCCCTACCCACCGTCGGCGCCATGCCTCCCAAGACCCTGACCTACGCCGAAGCCATGACCGCCCTGGAGCAGAAGATCGCGGAAACGCCCTCCTCCGTGCGCGAGGACAGCCGCCCGGTGGTCCTCTCCCACGGCGCTCCGGCCGAGCGGGTTTATGTCCTGCTCCACGGGCTGTCCAACAGCCCGGCGCAGTTTAACAAGCTCGGCCATATTCTCTATGAACGCGGGGCCAATGTCGTCATCCCCCGCATGCCGCATCATGGCGAAAAAGACCGGCTGACGGATTCCTGGAAAGGCATCACCGCCCAGGAGTTCGCCGACAGCGCCTCCGAGGCCGCCACCCTGGCCCGCCCTCTCGGCAAGCACCTCACCGTCGTCGGCCTTTCTGTCAACGGCACCTGCGCCGCCTTCCTCGCCCAGACCCGCTCCGACATCGATCAGGTTGTCGTCCTGGCTCCTTTCCTCGGACCAAAAGGCCTGCCCCAGTGGCTGCTCACACCCACCGCCCGACTGCTCGTCACCTTGCCGAACGCCTTTCTCTGGTGGAACCCGCAGCTCAAGGACCAGGCGCCCGCTCCCCCGCAAACCTACCCGCGCTTTCCCACCCACGTCATCGGGCAGGTCATCATCCTCGGCCAATCGGTCATGCGTTCCGCCCGCACCGAACCGCCCAAGGCCGGACATATCATCGTCGTTACAACAAACGCCGACAAAGCCGTAAACAACCATATCAACAAGCGTCTCATCGCACTCTGGCAAGCGAAGCGCCCCGAAGCCGTGACCACTCATGTTTTCACCAAGGAGGAGAACGTCATGCACGACTTCATCGACCCCGCGCAGACCTATCAAAAGACCGATTTCGTTTATCCGATCCTCATCAATTTGATGGAAGGCCGTTCTGCAACCGACTTGCAGTAAAGGAAAAAACCGGTTGCGGTGGCGGAAACCCTCCGTAGGGTGTCCGCCCTATGAACGCTCGAAAGCACCTACCGACCGCACTGTCGTTTCTGTGCGCGATGGGCCTTGCCTGCGCCTCAGCCAGCGGGGAAGCCCGCACGCGATTCGATGGAATTCGCACGACTGCATACACTTACGGAGCAGATCAAAACGGCTCCGGCAATGAAACCCGCAACGCCCTGGGCAAACCCCTGAAGACCGGCAAGCTCCAAAGCGCCGCCGCCGACTGGTCGCAATGGCCGGTGGGCACCCACTTCCGGGTCGTGGAAACCGGCCAGGAATACATCGTCGACGACACGGGCAGCGCCCTCGTCGGCACCAACACCATCGACCTCTTCAAGTCCTCCACCCGGGCGATGAACAACTGGGGCGTGCGTCACGTCACCATCGAGATCATCGAGTGGGGGTCCCCGGAGAAAAGCCTCGATATCCTCAAGGATCGCACCCGCGTGAAGCACAACCGCGAGATGGTGCAAAAGCTCGAAAAAGTCCTCGCGACCTGAAGACACTCAGGCGCCTCTCTAGAAATGAGGCCGCCTAGTTCCCCGACGCAATCCACGAGGATTCGTCGGTGGACACCACCAGCGACTGGAGGTCCGCCGCCTTGTCGAAGTAGGCGTTATAAAGCGCGACCTCCTCCTGGTGTTTCTTCTGGGTGGAGTAGTCCGCCGTCCAGACGATCGCCACGGCGGCGACCGCCGAGATCGGGGCCACCCACCGGAACCACCTCATGAAGCCACCCGCGCGCACCTGATGTTCGGCACGCACGGTATTTACCACCCGTCGGGCGAAATACGGCGACGCGGTCCGACCGGGCGATTTGCCCAGCAGATCCCAGAGTTGGTCGCGTTCGTCAGACGGTTTCATGGCTTCAGAGGATGAAACGCCCCGGCAGAGGGAAAGTTGCGAATTTAGTGGCGAAAATGTCGCAGGCCGGTGAAGACCATGGCGACGCCGTGTTCATTCGCGGCGTTGATCACATCCTGGTCACGTACAGAGCCGCCCGGCTGGATTGCCGCCGTCGCACCCGCCTCTGCCGCGGCGATGAGGCCGTCGGCAAACGGGAAGAAAGCGTCGCTGCACACCGCGCTGCCCTTGAGGGACAGGCCGGCCTCCTGGGCCTTCCACACCGCGATGCGGGAGGAGTCCACTCGCGACATCTGGCCGGCGCCGATGCCCAGCGTGCGGTCCTTGCCTGCGTAGACGATGGCGTTGGATTTCACATGCTTCACGACCTTCCAGCCAAATTCCATCGCCTCGATCTCGTCCTTCGTGGGCGGGCGCTGGGTGACGACCTTGTGCTCGAGCTCCGGCACGTCGGCGGAATCGCTGTCCTGCACGAGCAGGCCGCCGAGGACGGAGCGAATGTCGCGGCCGCTCTCCGGCGGGCGGCGCAGGAGCTTCATCAGGCGGAGATTCTTCTTCTTGGAAAGGAGCAGCCGGGCGTCCGCGTCAAATTCCGGCGCGATGATCACCTCGCTGAAAATCTCCGAGATGCCCTTGGCGAGAGCGAGATTAAGCGGACGGTTGCAGATGATGATGCCGCCAAAGGGGGCCTGCTTGTCCGTGGCGAAGGCCTTGTCCCAGGCCTCGCGTAGGTCGGGATCGGTGCCGACGCCGCAGGGATTCGTGTGCTTGAGGATGGCCACCGTGGGCTTGGAGAACTCCGTGATGAGCGCCGAGGCCGCGCTGATATCCAGGATATTATTATAGGAGAGTTCCTTGCCCTGGAGCTTTTCAAAGTACGAGCTGAAGTCCCCGTAAAGCTCGGCATGCTGGTGGGGATTCTCGCCGTAGCGGAGGCGGAGTTCCAGAGGCAGTTCCAGGCGGAAGGCCGCCGAGGTTTCCTGCTCCTTGTTGAGATACCCCGCGATCGTCCGGTCGTAGGAGGATGTCGTCGTGAAGGCCTTGATGGCGAGGCGCTCGCGCACCGCGAGGCTCGTGCCGCCGCCCTCTTCCTTCATGCTCTCGATCACCGCACCGTAGTCGGCGGGATCGGTCACGACCGTGACGGACTGGTAGTTCTTGGCCGCGCTGCGGATCATCGAAGGACCGCCGATGTCGATCTGCTCGATGGCCTCGGCGAGAGTCACATTCTCCTTCGCGATGGTTGCCTCGAAGGGATAGAGATTCACCACCACGAGGTCGATGGGCTTGATTCCGTTGGCCGCCGCCTGGCGCTCGTGCTCCTCGTCGCCACGGATGAAAAGCAGGCCGCCGTGGATCTTCGGGTGCAGCGTCTTGACGCGTCCGTCGAGGATTTCCGGGGAACCGGTGAACTGGGACACCTCCACCGTGGGGATGCCCTCGGCTTGCAGGGTCTTCGCCGTCCCTCCTGTGGAAAGGATTTCCACCCCGTGAGCATGCAGCTCGCGGGCGAATTCCACGACACCGGTTTTATCGGAGACAGAAATGAGCGCGCGTTGAATCTTCATTTGGCAACAAACGTGCCATGCTGGATGGAAGCGCGCCGCGTCGCGAGCATAAAATCCGTCCGGCATTTCCCCATCTCCGGGCTTTGCCTTGGGCCCGGAGCCGCTAGGCTGTCGCGGATGCGTTCCGCCGCCAAATACTGCACCGTCTTCACGACCGGCCTGCAGAATACCTTTGTCTACCGGTGGAATTTCCTCCTGCGCTCCGTCTTCGAGTTCGTCCCGCTCATCGGCACGGTCTTCATCTGGAAGGCGCTCTTCGCGGCGCGGGGCGAGACCATCGCGGGCTATACCCTGGGGCAGATGATCTACTACTTTCTGCTCATCCTCCTGGTGGAGCATCTCGTGACCCCCTCGGATGACGAATGGCAGATCGCCTCCGACATCCGCAACGGCCAGATCAACAACTTCCTCTCCAAGCCCGTCGACTACCTGGCCTACCGGGTCACTATTTTCCTCAGCTCCCGCCTGCTCTACACCACCATCACCATCGTGCCGGTCGCGGCGGTGTTTTTCTGGTTCCGCGGCTTCATCACCCTGCCGGAGTCCTGGACGACATGGCCCCTCTTTCTCGTCTCCCTCGTCATGGCAGGGGCTCTCCAGTTTCTCATCGCATATTCACTCGCGATGCTGGCGTTCTGGATTCTCGAGATCTCGACCATCGTTTTCATCCTGTACTCCTTCGAGTACTTCCTGAGCGGCCGCCTGTTCCCGCTGAACATCATGCCCGACTGGCTGCATAATATCCTCATGCTCCTGCCTTTCCCGTATGAACTCTACTTCCCGGTCGCGATCCTGACCGAGAAGGTGAAGGGCGCGGAACTCTGGACCGGGCTGTGCATCCAGACTGCCTGGGTCCTCATTGCCTTCCTCGGCGCCCGCGGGATGTGGAAAGCCGGGCTGCGCCGGTACGAGTCCGTCGGAGGATAAAACCATGTGGTTTATCTTCGCCATTGTCGCCGCCATCTGCTGGGGAGCGAGCTACGCCTCCAGCGGTCGGGTCATCGAGCGCGGACTGTCGCCGCTCGTGTTCTTTTTCTATTTCACCCTGTCCGGGGCGGCCTGGTCGCTCGCCTCGCTGCTGATTTCAGGCAAAGGCTCCCGGATATTGGCGGAACCCAGGGCATTGGGCGGCGAAATCTGGTGGCTGGTCCTTTCCATCGTCACCTCCTGCATCGGCGGCCTGTGCATCTACCACGCCATCGGCGGTCGCAACGCCACCGTGGCCTCGCTCATCGAGATCTCCTATCCGCTTTTCGTCGCACTCTTCGCCTGGCTGTTTTTCCGTGAGTTGCAAATGAACTGGCAGACCATGCTCGGCGGCCTGCTCATCCTCTCGGGCGTGGGCGTCGTCTTTCTCGCCAACCGTTCGTAAAAAATGGCTCATTCCTCAAGCAAACACACCCGCCAGAAAGCAGATGGCTGTTTCTCACACGCAAAGATGCCCGCTCACGGGGAAAATCGTCTTTTTCTCTTGCCACCCCAGACCCGCAAAATAGCCTGCCCATTTCGCATGATGACACGTTGTTTTACGGCTGCCCTGATCTGGCTGGCTGGCGCTGTATGCGCGCTCGCCCAGTTTGGAAGCTTCGGGGATGTGCCGGTTGAGATCAATGCCGATGGCAATACCCGCTTCGAGGGAGGCGTCGCCATCGCCGAGGACAACGTGCAGATTCACTACGGCGACTACAGTATTTACTGCGACTACGCCGAGTACAATCCCGACACCCGCGACGTGCTCCTCGTGGGCAACATCCGCCTCTACACCCCGACCGATCTCCTGACCGGCCAGCGCGCGCTCTTCAACCTGGAGACGAAGCAGATGCGCGCCCTTGAGTTCTCCGGCAGCCACTACCCGGCTCTCTTCCGCGCGACCAGCCTGCGCGCTCCGTCGCTGAATGAGTTCAACGTCACCGACGCCATCATGACGACGGATGACTCGTCCCAGCCCGACTTCCACGTCAAGTCCCGCAGCCTGCGTATCTATCCCGACAGCCGCGTCATCCTGCTCAACTCGACTCTCTACGTCGGCCAGACTCCGATTTTCTGGTTCCCGTACCTTTTTGCCAACACGACGAACACCGGTTTCCAGCTCCTGCCCGGCTACGACTCGCGCTGGGGCGCCTTCGTCCAGACCTCCTACAGCTTCCCCATCGGGCCGAATAACAGCGTGATCGCCAAGGCGCACCTCGACCTGCGCACGAAATTTGGCCCGGCGGTCGGCGGCGATCTCCTTTTCCGCTACGGCAAGAACGACCGCAGCTTCGGTGAGCTCATCACGTACTATGTCGCGGAGACCAAGGACGTGAAGACAGTGGACGCCCCGGGTGAACCTGCGGAAACCCGCACGACCAACCGCTACCGCGTCACCTTCAAGCACCGGCTCTTCATCACCGACGACATCTACGCCACCGCCGACCTGAACCTCCTCAGCGACGTCGATTTCCTCGAGGACTTTTACCCGTCCGAGTTCCGGGTCGATCCCTACCCCGACAGTTACCTGAGCGTGACCAAGTGGGATGAGTTTTACACCCTCACGCTGCTCGGCCGCTGGCAGCTCAACGACTTTCAGGACACCACCGAGCGCCTGCCGGAGGCGGTCTTCGACTTCAAGCAGCACCGCCTCTTTGGCCTGCCCGTCTACTACGATGGAGAGACCAGCGTCGGCAGCTATCGCCGCATGTTCTCTGATGACCCGCAATTCGACGAAACTGAGTTTGAGAACTACGGTTCGTTCCGGTTCGACACCTTCCACCAGCTCTCCTACCCGATGCAGTGGTTTGAGTGGCTGAACGTCATTCCCCGCGCCGGCATCCGCGCCACCGCCTACTCCAAGAGCGGCTCCTTCATCAACCAGACGGGCATTGAAGAAGTCGACCCGGAGACCGGAGAGGTCCAGATCGTCGAGGGTCCCCACCAGCCCAACGAGCTCAACGCGCCCACCACCCAGCTCAACAACGGAGGCTCCATCTTCCGTCCGGTCGCCAACTTCGGCATCGAGGCCTCGACCAAGTTCTCCAAAGCCTACGAGAAGATTCAATCCCGCTGGCTCGGCCTCGATGGCGTCCGCCACGTCGTCCAGCCGTACATGAATTACTCGTCCGTCTACAACTTCGGCCCCTCCCCCAGCGAAATCCTCCAGTTTGACCGCGTGGTGCCCTCCACGCAGCTCATGCCCATCGATTTCCCGCAGTTCACCGCCATCGATACGATCGACACCTGGAACATCATGCGCCTCGGCGTGAGAAACCGGCTCCAGACCCGCCGCGACCAGAGCACCTACCAGTGGTTCACGATCGATTCCTTCGTCGATATCAACTTCCAGAACCCCTACACGGACGCCGCGGTATCAAACTTCTTCAACCTGATGAGATTCCGGCCGGTCCAGTGGTTCTACCTCGATGTGGAATCCCAGACCCCGATGGTCGAGGAAGGCTTCACCGAGTACAACACCGGCTTCAACTTCATGCCGACGCGCGACACCTACTTCCGCATCGGCCACCGCTACATCGAGGGCAACGACTACTTCGACAACAACAGCCAGCTCGATTTCTACGCGTACTTCCGCGTGAACGACAACTGGGCATTCAGCTTCTACGAGCAGTACGAGTTTGAGTCCTCGGTGCTTCAGTACCAGCGCTACCTCCTCCATCGCGATCTCTCAAGCTGGGTGGCCTCCATTGGCGCCCAGGTGCGCGACAACGAGGGTGGAGATACGGACTACGGACTCCTGTTCATCCTCTCGCTGAAAGACGCTCCGCAGGTCACGCTCCCGTTCGCCTTTGACAACGCGACCTCGCCGATGCAGCCCAACTCCAGCGACAACTGATCTCCGCCAACCCGGGCCTTCTGCCCGGGTTTTGCTGAAAGAGGGACAGGAATCAAGGCTTGGGAAATCACCGATGCCCGGCGGCGGCATGGTTCGCCCTTTACGTCGATCTCTTCGGCCGCATGCCTCCATCCAATTCGTCGCAACCCCGCTCCGTGCCTCCTCGCGGCATGCACCGATCACGGGCTTGCTCCGGATCTCATCCGATCTGGGCGTGAGAACAAGGTTCTTCCCTGTCGGCTGACAGGCTGAAACCGTCCGATGCGAAAAAGGAACGGGACGGGGAGAAGGAAACACGCCGGAGACCAAGCCTCCCCGCCGCACCTGATGGCAACGCCGAAGGTGCGGTCGCTTAGCCGCCCGCAGGCGTCCTTACGAGGAATGCTTGCGACGATCCTCAGCGGCGACCCCTGCGATGGCGTAGAGGATGCCGCCGATCATGACCAGGCCAAACCCGGCCACGGATAACACGGATGCCGCAGGCGTCACGGCGATCTGCGAATGCGCAGGCCGCGGCGCGCCCATCAGGTAAGCCGTGATGTCCGGAGACGTCATGGCAAGCAGTCCCGCCAGGATCACAATGATTGCTAGACCTTTCATGGTGCCCTCAAGAAAAGCTTCCTCCATTTCTGGAGGAACGCAACCCGGGACTTACCAGTTTTTGATCCAGCCGTTGGAGTTCGTGGACTTGTTGGCGTAAGTGTACAGATCGAAGAAATTCGAACCACTACGACTTGCGTTTCCCGGATACTGGTATCCGTACGTCACACCCCATGGGTCGATGACGTTGCTGCCCGAATTGGTCATGTTCTTCGAAAATTCGAAATAAACTTTGCCAGTATTGGGCATTAGGGCCGTAACGAGGTACACATTATTTGTGTTGGGAGCATTTGTTCCCGTCGGATAATCCCCATTATCCGCCTTGTAACTTTCCAGGGCGGCGCTGAGCGCCGCGATCTCACTCTGGGCCCGGCTGCGGGCTGCTTTGTCCTGAATGCCGCCCGCGGTGCTGAGCACCAGGGCGGCCAGGATGGCGATGATCGTGATGACCACCAGGAGCTCCACCAGGGTGAAGCCGCAGAGAAGGTTGGCGCGTTTCTTCATGTTCATGGCAGCGGCTAGCCTCCTTGTTGCTGCATTCCGCTGATGATGCTGATGAGCGGCAGGAAGAGAGCGATAACGATGGTACCGACCACGATGGCCAGGAAGACGATCATGATCGGCTCGAGCAGCGAGGTCAGACCCGCCACGGCATTGTCGACTTCGTCGTCGTAGACTTCCGCGACCTTGAGCAGCATTTCCGGCAGTTGTCCGGTCTCCTCACCCACGTCGATCATGCTGATGACCATGGGCGGAAACACGCCGCTGGCCTCAAGCGGGTGAACGATGGACTCACCCTCCTTGACGCTGTCATGCACCTTGCCGATGGCGCTGGCGATGACGGAGTTGCCCGCCGTCTCGCGGGTGATGTTGAGAGCCTGAAGGATCGGCACGCCGCTCGTCACCAGCGTACCCAGGGTACGGCTGAAGCGGGAGATCGCACTTTTGCGGGTGAGATCGCCAAAGAGGGGCGCCTTGAGCTTGAAGGCGTCGATGATCGCTCCGCCCTTGGCCGTCTTGCCGAGGATATTATAGGCGACCACCAGCAGCACCGCGCCGGCGATGATCAGGAGGATGTTGCCCTTGACCATGTTACTGGTGGCGATAACGAAGGTCGTCAGCGCCGGGAGCGGCTTGCCGCCGAGCATGTCATCAAAGATCGCCTGGAACTTCGGCACGATGAACACGAGCAGGAAGCCCATGATGAGGATGGCGATCACCAGCACGATGGCCGGGTAAAACATCGCCGACACCACCTTGTTTTTGATCTTCTGAGCCTTTTCCTGAAACTCGGCGAGACGCAGGAGCACGAGCTCGAGGACACCGCCCAGCTCGCCCGCCTTCACCATGTTCACATACAGCTTGTTGAAAATCTTCGGGTGACCGGCGAGGCTTTCCGAGAAGGTTCCGCCGCCCTGCACAGCCTCGGCGAGGCTCACGATGACCTTGCGCAGCACCTGATCCGGCTCCTGCTTGGCCAGCACGGTCAGGCCGCGCAGCAGGGGCAATCCCGCATCGATCAGCGTCGCGAGCTGGCGGGTGAAGATCATCAGGGTCTTGCCCTTGACGGTCTTGCGCTCGAGGAATGGGATGGAAATGTTGACCTGCTTTTTGGCGGTCGCGGCCGCCTTGGGGGCCTTGATTTTCGGAGCCTTTCCCTTGCCTTCTTCGAAGATGCTTTTTGGGAAATATCCTGCCTGGCGCAGCTGGCCGACAGCAGCATTCTGAGAATCGGCTTCAATCACTCCCGAGGCTTCTTGGCCGCGGGCGTCTAGGGCAACGTAGGAATATCGAGGCATGATGGGGTGAACGAGTCGATCCGATTAAGATACACTGTCTGTCCGGCGAGGAAAGAACTGTCTACGCCTGAAGGAAAGGATTTTCCGACTTTTCGCGTCCTATCGTCGTGGAAGGGCCGTGCCCGGGCAGGACAATGACCCGGTCGGGAAGAGGGAAAAGCTTCGTTTTGATCCCGCGGAAGAGCAATTCCCCATCGCCTCCCGGCAAATCCCAACGCCCGACCCCGCCGCAAAAAAGCACGTCGCCGCCGACCAGCACGCCCTCCTCCTGAAAGTAAAAACACAGGCTGTCCGGACTGTGCCCCGGCACATGAAATATCCGCACCGGCACCCCTGCGATTTCCGCCAGCGGGCTCTCGTCGAGCAAATGAGTCGGCGTAAAAGGTTCCACCTCAAGCTCAAATCCCCAGCGCCGAAAGAAATCCCGATCAGTCACCATCGGCACGGTATCGAAATGGCAATAGGACGGGCAGCCATGACTGGAGATCAGCGCGGCGGCATCGGCGACATGGTCAAAATGGCCGTGCGTGAGCACGAGGGCGTCGATACGCTCGTCGCGATAGGCCTCGCCGGCCCCCTGCGGCGCGTCGAAGAGGATGCGCGTCCCCGAGGGAGATTCATAGAGATAGCTGTTGGTATCGAGCACCCCGCCGGTATAGGTTTTGAACCGATTCGGCGAAAAATGGTCAGAGTAGGAGATGTCCACGTTTGATTTTCTTACCATCCTCTGCAAGGTTTGCCGACGCCGATAAAATCATGGGTACGTTATCTCGCTTAACAGGGCGCCTCCTCCTCCCGGCTCTCTTCCTCCCCACACTGGCGTTCGCCCGCGATACGGTGGACCCCGGGCAGATCGCCATCTCAGTGGCCCGCTGGCTTGAGCAGGGACATTACACACGCCAGAAGCTCGACGACGAAATGTCGGCGAAGTTCCTTCAGACGTACCTCACGACACTGGACTACAACAAACTGTACTTCACCCAGCAGGACGTCGACGAATTTGAGAAAAAGTACTCCACCACGCTCGGCGACAGCGTGCTGCGCGGCGATGTCACGCCCGCTCGCGAGATCTTCCAGAAGTTCAAGGCCAAGGTCGAGGCGCGCGCGGTGAAAAACAACGCCCTCATCCAGAAGGACTATAAATTTGACAGCAACCGCTCGGTCGAGATCAACCGCCAGGACTCCCCCTGGCCGAAGGACGAGGCCGACGCCGACCGCATCTGGGCCGACCGCATCGAAGCGGAGCTCCTCCGCGAAGACCTCGCCGACCTGAAGCTGCGTCCGCCGAAGGAAACCGTCACCCGCCGTTACGACCAGGTCGTGCGCAATGTGCGTGAGATGGACGACGAGGATGTGGTGAAGACCTTCCTCTCCTCGCTGGCCCAGACGTACGATCCCCACTCGGAGTATCTCAGCCAGTCCGACCTGAAGAATTTCCAGATCTCCATGAAGCTCTCGCTCGTGGGTGTCGGCGCCGTGCTCGCCTCCGAGGATGGCTACGCCAAGATCAAGGAAGTCGTTCCCGGCGGTCCCGCCGACCTCGACGGCCGCCTGAAGGTCAATGACCGCATCGCCGCCGTGGCCCAGGGCACTGATGACTTCGAGGACGTCGTCGACATGAAGCTCGACAAGGTCGTGGAAAAGATCCGTGGCAAGAAGGGCTCGACCGTGCGCCTCATGGTCATCCCCGGCGACGCGACCGATCCATCGAAGCGCAAGGTCGTGGAAATCGTGCGCGACGAAGTGAAGCTCAAGGACCAGGAAGCCAAGGCCGAGCTGCTCGACCTCAAGAGTTCCGACGACAAAACCGCCCGCATCGGGTGGATCACCCTCCCCTCCTTCTATGCCAACATGGATGACTCCGGCGCACCCAAGAGCACCACGGAGGACGTGGCCGCGCTCATCGGACGCCTGAAACGCGAGGGCATGCAGGGCCTCGTCATCGACCTCCGCCGCGATGGCGGAGGGTCGCTTGAGGAGGCGATCAACCTGACCGGCCTCTTCATTCCCCGCGGCCCTGTCGTGCAGGCCAAAGACCCCAACGGCAAGATCTCGGTCTCGCAGGACACTGATCCCGGCGTCGCCTACAGCGGCCCGCTCGTCGTCCTGATGAACCGCCTCAGCGCCTCGGCCAGCGAGATTTTCGCCGCCGCCCTGCAGGATTACGGCCGCGCCGTGATCGTGGGCGACGAGCGCAGCTTCGGCAAGGGCACCGTGCAGACCGTGCTCCAGATCGGAAAGCTCATGCCCTTCTTCAGCCTCGGTTCGTCGGAAGACGACTCGACGAAGGCGGGCGCGCTGAAGCTGACCATCCAGAAATTCTACCGCGTCAAGGGCGGCTCGACCCAGCTCAAGGGAGTGGAGTCCGACATCATCCTACCCTCGCTCAGCGACCAGAAGGAGTTCGGCGAAGGCTCGCTCAAGCACCGTCTGCCCTACGACGAGGTGGCCCCGGTCAAGATCACCGAGTCCATGGTGGCGACACCTCTCGTGATCGACGAACTCCGCGCCCGCTCGCAGCAGCGCCTCACAGGCGACCCTGAGTTTGTATACGTGAAGGAAGACATCACCCGCATCAAGGACAAGGTCGAGAAGAACACGCTCTCGCTCAATGAAAAGGAGCGCAAGGCCGAGCTCGAGGCGGACAAGACCCGCAAGGAACACCGCGATGCCGAACGCATCGCCCGCGGCCCCGTCTTTGACGTGAAAACCTTCGAGGTCCGCCTCGACGACGTTTCCGCGCCCAAGCTCCGGCCCGTCGCCTACAACCGCAAGCCCGACAAGGCCGCCCTGGCTGTCGAGGACGACGAACCCGTCGACCCCAAAAAGCCGGATGTCCCCCAGCCCGACCCCATTCGAGACGAAGCGCTCCGCATCATGCGCGACTACATCAACCTGAACCGGCAGGACAAGACCGCCAGCGTTCAGCCCGAGAAGTCGATGCCGTAGGCGGATCGCGCCCCCGGTCCCTGTCAGCAAATCTTCAGCCCGTCCCGGGTCATCTCCGGTGAATTCGCCGGGGGATTTATTGACACCGCCGGGGGAATTTGTGACTATCGACAAGTTAGTTTAATCCTGCTGCCCCAAAACAAAGTCCTATGGCTGACGAACCTAAGAAGGAAACCGTACGCATCGTCCTCCCCCCGCGCCGGGACGGTCAACCTCTTGCCTCGAATCCTCGCGAAACCGCGATGATCAACCTTCCTCCCAAGCCCGTGCCGAAACCCCCGGCCCCAGCCGCTCCCGGTGCAGCACCTGCTCCGTCCGTGCCTCCTCCGGCTGGCATCAAGCCGCCGACGCCGCCAGCTCCTCCGGTCGCACCTGCATCCGCCGCTCCGGCAGCACCCGTTTTGCCCAAGCCTCCGGTGGCTCCGCCGCCGGCCGCTCCGAAGCCCCCGACGATTCCTCCGGCCCCTGCCGCTGGCGCGCCCAAGCCGCCCGTCGTGCCCCCGGCCGCTCCGAAACCTCCGGGCAGCCTTCCGACCCCGCCTATGGCTCCCAAGCCTCCAGGCAGCACGGCAGTGCCGCCAGCCGCTCCGGCTGGCGCCGTCAAGCCGCCCACGCCTCCGGCCCCGGCAGCGCCTGCTCCGGTGGCTCCCGCACCTGCCCCGGCAGCTTCCGTCCCCGGCAAGCCCGCCGCCGCAGCCCCCGCTCCGGCCATCGCTCCGGCTCCCCTGAGCGCGGAAAGCAAGAAGGAGACGGCCAAGGTTCCCGTGGGAGCCCCTGCCTCCAAGGCTGGCCTGCCCCAGGCGACCGTACAGCTTCAAAAGAAACCCCCGGTCTCGACCTCGGCATCGAAGTCGGTGCCTCCGGGCGCGGCCATCAGCGTGGCTCCCCAGCCTGCGGCTCCCGCTGCGGGCGAGATCACTCCGGTCATCGGCGGCGCCGCCCTCGGCCTCTCGCTGATCGCCTTCGCGATCCAGCTCTGGGTTTACTTCAGCTAAAACCCGGCGTCCGCATTTCATACGGGAAGCTCTCCAAAAAGGGGGCTTCCCGTTTTTGCTTTCTGTGGCGAATTTCCGTTTTTCTGCTAACCTCTTTTCCCTATGGCAAACGCGAATGTTGTTGAACTGAACGACACCAACTTCGAAACCGTGGTTTCCTCGGCTTCCGAACCGGTGCTAGTGGATTTTTGGGCTCCTTGGTGCGCTCCTTGCCGTATGCTCGGTCCCGTGGTCGATGAGATCGCCACGGAATCCGTCGGCAAGTTCAAGATCGCCAAGGTGAATGTGGATGACTCGCCGATCGTGGCGGAGAAGTTTGGCATTCGCCACATCCCCGCGCTCCTGTACTTCAAGGGCGGCGAAAAGAAGGACCAGAGCCTCGGCATGACCGGCAAGGCCGAGATCGTACGTCGCCTCGAGGCCCTCGCCTGATCCCGACAGTTTTCCAAGAAAACGCCGGGCGGTATCCGTCCGGCGTTTTTTATTTCCAGAAAGGGAGGCAAGGCTCGTCGGGCTGTCCCCTTGAGCCCCCGCTGGCGCAAATGGCGAGCGCCCGCAAAGGAAAAGACATGGAGCGGGTGAGCATACCGCCAGAGCACAGAGACATCGCAAACGTTTCCTGCAGTTCAATGCCGGACACCCCCCTTGCGGAAAACGCTCCTCTTGCCTGCGTTGGAACCTGCGACACAAGGCATCGGCGCACGCGACGCCATATCACCCCGCCGTTGACAGCGGGGTATCCCAACACCACCCTACTCGTTCTCGAACAGCTTCGCGGCCTGAAGCACCTTGAGGGCCTTCTTGGGATCAGCCACGCGAACGATGAGGAGGCCCTTGCGGGCGGAGGGCATGGACGCCAGATAGGCGTACTCGATATTGATCTTCGCCTTGGACAGGGCGGCCGCGATGCGCGACAGGCTGCCAGGCCGGTTGTCGTTCTCGACCATGAGCACCTCGGTCTCAAGGACCAGAGTGCCGCGCGTCTCGAAAATGGCCAGCGCCTTGCGGGTATCGCTGACCACCAGGCGGACGACCGCATGGTCGACTGTGTCACTGACGGTCAGGCCGTAGATATTGACTCTTTCAGCGGCCAAGGCATCGCAGACTTCCGTCAGGGTGCCGGGTTTGTTGGCGATGAAAACGGCGAGTTGCTCAACGATTCTCACTTCGGCGCAGAGGGTAATCCCTTCCGCGCCAATAAGCAAGGACGAGGCTATTCGCCGCGATAGATACAGCGGGCGGTCGGCGTCTCGTGCACGATGATCTCCACCACGCCCGGAAGCGAGGGAGTCAATTTGCGCCAGAACCACGCGGCGATGTGCTCGATGGTCGGGTTTTCCAGCTCGGGCAGCTCGTTGAGGTACTTGTGATCGATGTAGTCGAGCAGCGGCTCCATGGCCCTGCTGATCTCGGCGTGGTCGTAGACCCAGCCCATGTGGGGGTCCACCTCGCCCTCGACGATGATCTCGACCTTGAAGCTATGGCCGTGCATCGAGCCGCATTTATGCCCGGGAGGCACGTTGGGCAAAGATTGACCTGCTTCAAAAAAGAAATCCTTAGAGAGACGAGCTTTCACCCCGGCTTTATACCCCTCTGGCGCGCGGTTCCCAAATGAATTTGTGCATTTGCAGCTGAAACCGGGCGGGAAGCCGGTCGTCGAGCATCCACTGGACAATGTCCTTCGGGTCGATTTTTCCGAAAACCGGGCTCAAAAGCACGGCCCGTACGCGGGAGCCGAGGTCGTATCGACCGATCTGCTCGCGGGCCCATTCGTAGTCTTCCCGCGAGCCGAGGACGAATTTTACCTCATCCCGCTCCGTCAGGTGCGGGATATTCTCGTACCGATTGCGTCCGGATTCCCCGCTGGACGGGGTCTTGAGATCGACGATGCGGTGGACGCGCGGGTCGATGCCGGAGATATCGTGCGCTCCGCTCGTCTCGATGAGCACGGTCTTCCCCGCGTCGCAGAGAGCGGCCATGAGCGGCTTCACGTTCTTTTGCAGGAGCGGCTCACCCCCCGTCACCTCGACCATCGGACATGGCATGTCCGACACCTCGGCCAGCACCTCGCTGACCAGGCGTTTCTTTCCCTCGTAAAAGGCATACTCGGTATCGCAGTAGGAACAGCGCAAGTCGCAGCCGGTCAGGCGGATAAATACGCACGGAAGCCCCGCCCATGTGCTCTCCCCCTGCACCGAGAGGTAGATTTCGTTGATCGTGAGTTTGGCGTTATCGTCCACGGGCCATCAATGCCTCCAGTTGAGCCTGCTTGCGGCGTTCGTCGAGATAGAGCTTCTGGAGCACGGGCGAAGGCAACACGGGATTGCCGAGTTTCTGCTCCTCGATGGGCGCGCCGAGCTTCTCCAGGGCAAAGATCGCCCCGCCTCGCAGTGAAGCCTCGGCCTCGGGATTGGCGTAAAGCGGGCTGCCGATGACATTGGCGAGGCGGCGAACGGCGGATTTCGATTTGAGGATGCCTCCGCCGAGAATCCATTTCGGCTGGCGGCGACCGGCGATCATCTCGGCGATGGTGGCGAGGCGCAGGTAAAACCCTTCATTGATCGCCTGCAAGAGGTCGATGGCGGTCGTGTCGTGACGCAGGCCGACGATGGTTCCCTGCGCCGCCTCGTCCCAGCTCGGAGCGCGCTCAGCGGACCAGAAAGGCAGAACCGTGAGGCCGTGCGTGGCCTGCGGACGCAGCGCGAGGGCTTTCTCGATTTCCGCGGGATCGTCGGAGAGCTTGAGCTCGCGCAGGCACCATGCGTGAAGGTTGCCCGCGTTGCTCACCGCTCCGCCCACGAGATACCGGGAGGCATCCACCCGATAAGCGAAAAGGCCGAAGGGCGCCTTGGCGACCGCCCCCTTTTTCATGATGCGCAGGGCTGCGCTGGTGCCGACATTGATGGCTCCGAAACCCGGACGCGTCGCACCCGAGCCCAGATTGCTCGCTGCTCCGTCGCCGATGGCCGGGAACCACGGCACGTCCTTCCAGAGGGTCGGTTCGTCCGTGACAGGCAGCATCCGGTCGGCGGAGAAATCACACGCCTCGAGCATGCGTTCGCTCCAGATGAGCTTCGTGGGGTCAAACAACCCTGTGCCAGTAGCCATGCCAATGGCACAGGTGGCGCGACCAGTGATCTTCCACTGCACCCACTCGGCAGGCGACATCCAGTAGCGCACCTTGCGAAACCGCGACCGGTCGGTGCGCTTGATCCAGAGGAGCTTGGCCGGCCAGAAGGAGCTCCGCAGCATGCAGCCCGTCTCCTCGTGGACGTCCTGCTCGGAGAACTCGGCCCTAAGGCGGGCGGCGTCCTCGCGGCAGCGGGAATCCGCCCAGGTGTAAATCGGCGTGAGCGGGTTCCCCTCCTCGTCCGTACCGAGGAGGCTGTGCCAGAAACACGAAACACCCACGCCCGAGATGGCGTGCCACCCGGCGGCAGCGGCCTTCAGGCAGGCTTTGGCCTGGCGGAGAAGTTCAAAAGGGTCGAGCTCAGCCGTGCCATCGGCAGCGGTGCGGAGGGTATAGGTGCGCTGGGCAAAGGTTCCGGGCAGGCGCTTGCCACGCGGATCAAACAGGGCGGCCCGGACGGAGGAGGTGCCCAGGTCCAGGGCCAGGACGGGAGCTGACTTCACCCGTGAGAATTTCCGCGTTGGCAGAGGGAAAATCCAGCTTCCAGTCAACTTTCGCCGGAATTTTCTTTAGTGCAGGCCCCTCCGGAGCGGATATGCTACGGCTTCCATGACCCTGCAAGATACACAGAACCAGCGTGATGAACGCCGGTTGCCCATCGACCGCGTGGGCGTAAAGGATCTGCGCTATCCGATCCAGATTCGCGACAAGGATCACTCGCTGCAAAGCACCATCGCCACGGTGCAGCTCACCGTCGATCTGCCGCACCATTTCAAGGGCACGCACATGAGCCGCTTCGTCGAGGTGCTCAACTCGCACGGCCCCGTCCTCCATGTCGATAACATCCGCGACGTGCTGGAGCAGCTCACCAAGAAGCTCCAGAGCACCTGCGCGCATGTCGACTTTGAGTTTCCCTTTTTCCTCGAGAAAAAGGCCCCGGTCACCGGGGCAGTGGGGCTGATCGACTATGTCGCCCGGTTCAACGCCACGATGGAAAACGGGAACATGGATTTTGTCGTCACGACGGTCGTCCCTGTCACCACTCTCTGCCCCTGCTCCAAGGCGATCAGCGCCCGGGGCGCGCACAACCAGCGCGGCCATGTCACGCTCGCCGTCCGCTGCAGCAAGCCTATGTGGATCGAGGACATGATCCGTCTCGTGGAGGACAGCGCGAGCTCCGAACTCTACAGCCTGCTGAAGCGCCCGGACGAAAAAGCCGTCACCGAGCGCGCCTACGACAACCCGGTTTTCGTGGAAGACCTCGTGCGCAATGTCGCCTCGCGCTGCGAGAGCGACGCCAACATCCGCTGGTATCGCGTGGAGGCGGAAAACTTCGAGTCGATCCACAACCACAACGCCTACGCCCTGATCGAAAAGCACGGCTAAAGCTCATCCATGGCGGCGACGGCAGCATACACCATCCAGGCATCCCTGCCGGAGCTGAGCCGGGTGGCGGCCTTGATGACGTCCTTCCTGGAGGACAATGGCACGCCGCCAGCGGCAGTCTTCGCCGCCAATCTGGCGGTGGAGGAGATCGTCACCAATACGATCAAGTATGGCCTTTTCCCCGATGCGCACCCAGGCATTTCCATCGCTGTCAACGTGCTGAATGACCTGGTCGAGGTAGTCGTCGAGGACGAGGCGGGAGCCTTCGATCCCTTCGCCGTGGAGACTCCCGACACCTCCGCGCCGCTGGCGGAGCGTCCCGTCGGCGGACTCGGCATCCACCTCGTCCGCAACATGCTCGACACGTACTCGTACGAGCGCAAGGGGCATCGCAACATCACCCGCCTGACCAAGAGCTTCTCATGAGAACCCTTCTTTTTCTTCTCACGGTGGCCCTTTGCCAGTCTGCCTTTGCCCTCGACTCCTCGGTGCGTCAGTTGATCGTCTCCATCGCCCCGACCTGGGATTCCTCCGTGGGCAAGCTCCAGCTTTTCGAGCGCCAGAAGGACAAGTGGCTCCCCGTGGGAGAACCCGTTCGCGTTCTCTACGGCAAGAACGGCCTCGCCTGGGGCAAGGGCGAACTCGGCGAGGAGCAGCAGGGAATCCACAAGACGGAACGCGACAAACGCGCCCCGGCGGGCGTCTTTGCCCTCGGCACGATCTACACCTACGACAAGGCGCTGCCGGAGGGAGCCGACTACCCCTTTCACACCATCACGGCAGCCGACGCCTGGGTCGACGATCCGCTAAACCCGCTCTACAACCAGCACGTCGTGGTCGATCCGGCCAACCCGCCGCCGTGGTTTGAAAAGCAGAAGATGCGTCTCGATGACCCACCGCACCGCTGGCTGGTCGAGATCCGGCACAACAGCGATCCGCCGGTCTCGGGCGCGGGCAGCGCCATTTTCTTCCACATCCAGCGCGGACCGGATCGGCCTTCCGCGGGCTGCACGGTAATGACTCAGCCCTCCATCGTCCGGCTGATCCGCTGGCTGCGCAAGGGGGACACCCCCCACTACGTCCTGCTCCCCCGGGAGGAATACCTCAGGCTGTGGAAAACATGGGGACTACCCGATCCGAAGACGTCCCCGGCCTTATTTGACTGAAATACGCTGTTGTTCTTGCCATTAAGCCTTTTTCCAAGCTGACTGCCCGAAAGGCCCCCACTTGCCAATCCGCTCCACAGCCTGCGTCATTCTTGCGCTAACGAGTCTCCTGACCTGTCATGCTGAGGACATCCGTCTCAGCATCAGCTCCAATCCTGGAGCGACGGACGAGTTCACCGGCACGGGCCAGCTGGCCGAGTGGCTGGGATTGAAACCCGACTGGGGCATCCGAGCAGGCGGGATCTGGGTTGGCGACACGAATTACCTGATCTCGGGCGGAAACAATCCCGGCAGCTGGTCCTGGAACAGCCTCTTCATCGGGGGCCTCGCCGTGGATGCCGAAAAGCTCATGGGCTGGAAGGGCGCGGAGTTTGGCATCGAGTTTCTGCAATTCAACGGCCAGGCGACCAACCATCAGGCGGGAAGCGCGCAGGGGTACAACTCGCTCCCCGGCCCCGATCCGCTCGATCGCTCCGAGCTCTATCAGCTCTGGTGGCGGCAGGAACTCTTTGACGGGAAACTGGTCTTTCGCGTCGGCAAGCTCGTGCCGACGGATGACTTCAACAACGTCCTGCGGCCCGTACCGGAAAAGGACAGTTCGCTCGCCATCCCGGCAGTGACAGGCCTCGCGTTCACCCCGGTCTTCGTGAACTCCTCCCTGCTCGGCGTGATGCCGGGCTATTACAACTCGGCCTGCGGCATTACCGTGACGGTCGCCCCCACCAAGGAAACCTATATTTCCTACGGTTTTTATGACGGCAATGTGGCCTCCGGCGCTCAGACCGGGATGCTCGGCCCGCAGTTCAACGGCTATTACTTTCAGATTCTCGAAGTCGGCGGAGCGTGGGACATCGCCGGGCTGCCCGGCAGTGCCGGACTCGGAGGCTGGCTGCAAACCGGCGAGATGACTGGAGGCAATGACTCGAGCGAATCCGGCGCTAGCGGCATTTATCTCTTTGGCTCCCAGCGCCTGTGGCTGCGCCACCCAGGCAGGGACAACTCGGGCATCAGCGCCTTTGCCCAGTTCGGGGCCAATACATCGAGCACCCTGCCATTCCGCGAATATCTCGGTACGGGACTCACGGCCTTTGGCCTCGTGCCGGGTCGCCCGGACGATTCCGCCGGCGTCGGCATGGCGCTGGCGTGGCTGAACGGTAATGACTTCAACCGCAGCAGCGAACTCATGTTCCAGGCCTACTATCAGGCCCATGTCTGGAATGGCATCTACGCCCAGCCCGTGGTCAGCTTTATCCCCACGCCCGGCGGCGGGTCGGACCTCGACCCGGCCTGGGCCCTGACCATGCGAGTAAGCGTGCTTTTTTAAATCCGCCCCCCATCCTACTTCCACACCGATGGCCACACTCATCCACGTCCTGCTCACCCGCCTGTCTATTCGTGACGATCGTCGCGACGAAATCGTAGCCTGGCAGGCCGAGGCCGTCACGATGGCCTCCGGGTTCCAGGGATTCGTCAATGCAGAAGCCAAACCTCCAACATCCAGCGGCAAGATGGAGTGGATCACCATCCAGCGATTCTCTGGCGCGGAGGAACTGCGGGCCTGGCAGACCTCGACAGAGTGGCTGGGCCTGCTGGAAAAGGCGCGGCATCATCTGCCCGCCGGGACAGAACCGATCGCCGAGGTGCGAGTCGACAATGCCGAGTCCTCCGAAGGCGTGACCGAGGTCATCATCACCAAGGTCAGGCCCGGTTGCGAGGAGGCCTATCGGGCGTGGGAAACCCGCGCGCAACAGGCTCAGGCGCGCTTCCCTGGTTACCTCGGTTCGTATGTCCAGCCGCCGACCAGTGCCAGCCAGGGCTGGACGACATTGATGCGTTTCGCCACGCCAGCGCAGTTGGAAAACTGGCTCAATTCATCCGAGCGCGGCGCGCTGCTGAAGGAATCCGCCGGACTCATTGACTATGCCCACGTGCAGCACGTGCCCGGGTCTTTTCCCGGCTGGTTCCCCACCGACCCCCGCACGGGGAATGGGCCTCCGAACTGGAAGGCAGCCATGCTCGTTCTCCTAGGCCTTTATCCCATCGTCATGCTGGAGGTGCGATTCCTCAGTCCCCTGCTGGCCTCGCTGAATTCCGCCTTCGCCACCTTCCTCGGCAACTCCATCAGCGTCGCCCTGACGACCTGGGGCACCATGCCGGTCTTTGTCGCCATCTTCGGCTGGTGGCTTTTCCCAAAGACCCCGAGCCGCAGCATGGACCTGCGCGGAGCCCTCGTCATCCTGGCCGGCTTCGTCGCCGAGGTCGCCGCGCTCTGGCATCTCCTGTATTGACCTTTCCACAAAACACAACCCACACCCATCCACAACATATGAGCCAACCCGACCACGAAAAATTCATCCGCCGAGCCATTGCCAACTCGCGCCGGGCGTCCCTGGAACTTTGCACCGGAGGAGTCTTCGGAGCAGTGCTCGTCAAGGACGGTGAAATCATCTCCGAAGGCATGAACCGCGTCGTGGCCAGCCACGACCCCACCTGGCATGCCGAGATGGAGGCCATCCGGCTCGCCTGCATTTCGCTCCAGAGCTTCAAGCTCACCGACTGCACGCTCTACACCTCGGCGGAGCCCTGCCCGATGTGCATGGCCACGTGCTACTGGGCGGGCATCGACCAGGTGTTTTACGCCGCCACGGTCGAGGACGCCTTCAAGTACGGCAACTTTGACGACAGCCCGATCTACAAGCAGCTCGCCCTCCCCAAGGAAGAGCGTACGATCAAGATGACCCAGCTGCTCCGCGAGGAAGCCGTGGAGGTCTGGAAGCAGTACCACGAGAAGCCCGACCGGGTTCAGTACTAACCCGCAACGGTTCAAAGAAATTGCAACAGAGCGCCGGGTGATGCATCCGGCGCTCTTTTTTTGGCCGGATCGAGGGGGCATGCGACCCCTTGTGGTTTCCGCGGCCGCAAATCTGCTTCAACCACAATATTTTGATTGTATCCGTGGATCAGGAGATGTATGGGAGTGCTCAGGTTTGGACTGCTCGACCAATCAGCACGTTTGGAATCGCGTCCCGGGTCCGTCACGGATTCCCAGTCTTCGTCGCCTCTGCTCTTCTCCACCGTCCCCGCCACCTTGTCCGATGGCGCGGCCAGTTTTCCACGTCACCGACTAACCGCAACCTATGCATCGAACCAACCTGATGGATGTCCCCGAGGAACAAAGCCTCTTCTTCTCCACCCCCCAACGCCCGGAAGGGCGGGACACCCCAGGGATGGTGAAAAATTTTGTGCTGGATACCAACGTGCTGCTGCACGATCCGCACAGTCTGAACCGCTTCGAGAACAACCATGTGTTCATCCCGGTCGAGGTGCTGTCCGAACTCGACCGGTTCAAGAATGAGCAATCCGAACGCGGCGCCAACGCCCGCACGGTCCACCGGTTCCTGAACCAGATCTTTGGCCAGAATGCCAAGAGCGTGATCAAGGGCGCGCCCACGGCGGGCGGCGGATCAGTCTGCATCCTGGTGAATGACGCACTCGATGCGGCCAAGCTCACACCCGCGATGAAGCGGTTTCTCCGGATCTTCCCGGACCAGGAGCGGATGGACCACCGCATCATCGGAGCGTGCCTCGCCCTGCAGGAGCGGGAAAAAGCGCCGACCATCCTGGTCACAAAGGATCTCAACATGCAGCTCAAGGGCCTCGCCATCGGCCTGACCTGCCAGGATTACCTGAATGACAAGGTGGCGGTGAAGGATGCGGAGGGCTACGACATGCGCTCGATCCTCATCGAGTCGCACGAGCTGCAGCGCTTTGGCAGCGCCCGCGAGATTCATCTGGAGGCCGCACGCACCGGCCCGATGGAGATCAATGAATACGTGCTCCTGAAAGCCTCGGACGAGAAGCTGCTCCCGGCCCGCCACATCGGAGAAGGAAACTTCATCCGACTGAACATCCCACACAGCCTGCAAATGCCGCGCGGCATCGAATTGCGCCCGGCGAATCCCGGTCAGCAGTGCTTCCTCGACGCCCTGCTCGATCCCGAGATTTCCCTCATCACCTGCTACGGCCAGGCCGGAACAGGCAAAACGCTCATGGCCGTGGCGGCGGGTTTGTACCTCACCGGCCTGCATACCTTCAGCGGCATGACGGTGAGCCGCCCGGTGGTGGCGATGGGCGACACGCTGGGCTTCCTGCCCGGCACGCTCAACGAGAAGATGCACCCGTGGCTCCAGTCGATTTACGACGCCTTTGAGGTACTGCTGCCGCTGAACCCGCCTAAGACCAAGGAGAACTCCAAACCCTCCTCCGACCGCAAGAAACAGCAGCAGCACCATCAGCAGGCGCAACCCGTGCAAACAGTACCCGGCGCGCCGAACGGCCAGCATCCCATCGTGAAGCCCTACGAACAGCTCATGGCTCGCGGTCTGCTGGAGATCGAAGCGCTCTGCTACATCCGCGGACGCTCGATTCCGGATCGATTCTTCGTCCTGGATGAAGCCCAGCAGCTCACACCGCTCGAGGCGAAGACAGTCGTCACCCGCATGTCCAAAGGCTCCAAGCTCGTGATGGTCGGCGACCCCGCCCAGATCGACAATCCCTACGTGGACAGCCGATCGAACGGACTCGTCTATACCCGCAACCGCCTCCGCGGCCAGCGCATCACGGCGCACATCTCCCTCTCCAAGGGCGAACGCAGCCCGCTCGCCGAGATGGGCGCAAACATGATGTAGTTTCCCTGGGGCCGGGATGCCTCCGGGCGTTCCGGCCCTTTTTTTACCCTAAGCCGCGACCGCGTCCTGTCGCGCGAACTGGAGCTTGTGGAGGTGGTGATACAGGCCACCCTTTTTGAGCAGTTCGTCGTGACGCCCCTGCTCCTCGATGCGGCCCGCCTTCAGCACGAGAATGCGACTGGCGTTGACGATGGTCGAGAGCCGGTGCGCGATGACGATCGACGTGCGCTTTTCCATCAGGCGCTCCAGAGCCTCCTGCACCAGTCGCTCGGATTCCGTGTCGAGAGCCGAGGTGGCCTCGTCGAGGATGAGGATTTTGGGGTTCTTCAGGATCACCCGGGCGATGGCCAGGCGCTGCCTTTGGCCGCCCGAGAGTTGCATACCGCGCTCACCCAGCATGGCCTCGTAGCCCCGGGGATTGTCGACGATGAACTCGTGCGCGTTCGCCGCTTTGGCCGCCTCATACATTTCCTCATCCGTCGCCTCCGGGCGGCCGTAGCGGATGTTTTCCGCGATGGTGCCGGAAAAAAGGATGTTGTCCTGCATGACAATGCCGATCTGGCGGCGAAGCGACTGGACGTTGTAGTCGCGAATGTCGAGATCATCGAGGAGGATGCGCCCGGCCGTGGGGTCGTAAAACCTCGCCAGCAGCGTGATGACAGTCGTCTTGCCTGATCCGCTCGGGCCGACCAGCGCGATGGTCTCGCCGGGATTCGCCCGGAAGGAGAGGTCATGCAGCGTGGTGTGCTGAGGGCGATAGGCGAAGGAGACGTGATCGAAGGTGATGCTGCCGTCGAGCTTGGGCAACTGAGGAAGCTTCTCGTTCTCCGGGATGTGCGGCTTGGTATCGAGAAGGGCGAAGATTTTCTCCAGGGCGGTGGCCGCCTGCTGGACGATGGCATTGGAATCCACCACGCGGATGATCGGCGTGTAAAGCAAGCCGAGGTAAAAGAGGAAGGCGGTGAGCTGGCCGATGGTGAGCTCGCCCTTGCCGTTCATCACCAGCCAGGAGCCGTAGCCCAGGACGATGAAGACTCCGATGCCGGTCAGGAAATCCGCCCCGACGCTGAGGAGCGAGTTGCGCCAGACGACGCGACTGTAGTTCACATAATCCGCCTCGATGCGCTGGCGGAAGCTCTCGATCTCCGTCCCCTCCGTGGCAAAGGCGCGGACGAGCCGGGTGCTGGCGATGCGCTCGTGGAGGAAGCTCATCACACGGTCCCAGTTGCGCCGGTGCGTGCGGCTTTCCACCCGCAGGCGGCGGCGATGCCAGAGGTAATTCATCACGAAGAGCGGGAGCAGCGTGTAGGTGACCACGGCGAGCGGCCAGTGAGCGTTGGCCAGCACGATGAGGACGCCGATGATCGTGATGATGTCGCCGATGAAATTCACCGACGCGCCAGTCACGAGGCTGTGAATCGCCGCCGTGTCTCCGCTGATACGGTGGACGATCTTTCCCGTGTGGCGGGAATCGTAGAACCGGAGCGAGAGGCTTTGCAGATGCCGAAACAGGTCCACCCGCAAATCGCAGGTAATCCTCATCCCGGTCTGCTGCGTGTAGTAGTTGCGGCTGAGGATGCTGATGCTGCGTCCGAGGACGGAGAGGAGGAAAAACCCGAGCGGCCACATCACGGTGGCCCACGGCTGAACCTTTGCCGCCTCGTCGACGATGCGCCCGATCAGCCAGGGGCGAACGAGGTCAAAACCCGCCGCGATCAGCAGCAGGAAAAAGATAACGATCAATCTTCTCCAGTACACGCAAAGGTACGGGAGAAACCTCTTGATGGTGGGCCAAATTTCAGCCCTGCGCCGCGAAGCTGGCATGGAAAAACGTCAGTTCCCCGTTTGGAACAACTTGCCTTTCGCTGCAAGAAGATTCCCAGGGAAACATTAACTTCGTCTCACGCCAGAGGGCGATTTCGTCGTCCTAACGTTTTTTCCCGCGCAGGATCTTCTCCGCGCGCTCGACGTCCTCGGGCGTATCAACCCCGACGCCATGCTCCTTGGCGATGATGACCCCGATCGACGCGCCGTTTTCCAAGACACGCAGCTGCTCGAGCTTCTCGGATTGCTCCAGCGGCGTCGGCTTCCAGGCCACGAACTTCGCGAGAAAGGCGCGGCGGTATCCGTAGATTCCGACGTGCCAGAAATACTTCGCCGTCCCGGTCTGATCGCGGTCAAAGGGAATGAGGCTGCGGGAGAAATACAAGGCGCGGCCGTCCTTCGTGGTCACGACCTTGACGTTATTGGGATTCGCTGCGGAGACGAAATCGGCGAAGGGAACCGCCGCCGTCACCATGTCGAGCTTGCGGTCGTCCTCCAGCCGCGCGGCCAGCTTGTCGATGAGCCGCGGGTCGATGGCGGGTTCGTCGCCCTGCACGTTGATGATGTTGGTCACGCCAGTGAGCTTGCGGGCCACCTCGGCGACGCGGTCGGTGCCGCTGGGGTGCTTGGGCGAAGTCACCGCCACCTCGGCGCCAAACTCAAAGGCGGCCTCGGCAATGCGCATGTCGTCCGTGGCGACGATCACCTGCGAAACGCTTTTCGCCTTGAGGCAGCGCTCCCAGCAGTGCTGGAGCAGCGGCTTGCCCAGGATGGGGAAAAGCGGCTTGCCGGGGAAGCGGGTGGAGGCCCAGCGGGCCGGAATGATGACGGCGGTCTTGCTCATGAATGGGAAAGGATGATCTGGATGGCGGCGGCGGCATCGTCGACGACGAAATCCGGAGAGGCGCTGGCCTCGCCCTTCGCCCCGTAGCCGGTGCGGACGAGGATGGTGCGGCAACCGGCATTCTGCCCGCACTGGATGTCGATGGGCTTGTCGCCGACGAACCAGGATTTGCGGGTGTCGATGCCATGATCGCGCACGGCCTCCTCGATCATGCCGATGCCGGGCTTGCGGCGGGGTGTCGGATTGGTCGGGAGGTCGGGGCAGCAGTACGCGCCGTCGATGCCCCCGCCGATCTGGCGATAAAGCTCCTGGTTCACCGCCTCGAAGTCGTCCATCGTGAAGTACCCGCGGCCGATGCCGCTCTGGTTCGTGATGATGACGGCGGCCCAGCCGGCGTCCTTGAGCTGCTTGAGCCCCTCCTTCACGCCCTTGATGGCGCGCACGCGGGTGGGACAATCACAATGGTCCTCCTCTTCCATGAGGGTGCCATCGCGGTCGAAAAATACCGCTTTGCGATCAGACATCGTCTTTCTCCAGACTGGCGAGGAGCTCCTCCACCGTGAGAGTGGCGGTACCGAGCTTGCCCACGACCACGCCGGAAGCGTGGTTTGAAATCTCCGCGGCTTCCTGGAGGGTGGCCCCGGCGGAGAGAGCGAGGGTGAAAAGCGCGATGGCGGTATCTCCTGCGCCCGAAACGTCGAAGACCTCCTGCGCCCGCGTCGGCGTGTGATAGGGCGGCGAAGAACGATCAAAAAGCATCATGCCGTGCTCGCCCAAGGTGATGAGCAGCGAAGGCACTGCAAGCCTCTCCAGCAGGATCTGCCCGACCTCGAGAAGCGCCTCGTCCTTCAGAGGCTCATCCGCCGCACCGGTATCGCTGCGTCCCGCCATGGCGAAGGCCTCGGAGCGGTTGGGTTTGATGGTGGTGACGCCGCGCCACTGGAGCGGGTTGCCCGGGTTGGGATCGGCCGTAATGACCTTCCCGGCGGCCGAGGCGGCCGCGCTCACGCGGTCGACGAGTTCCTGGGTGAGGAAGCCCTTGTTGTAGTCCTCAAAAATGATCGCATCCACCTCGGGGAGGAGAGTCGATATCCTTTCGGCGGCGAGTTCCACCACCTCTGCGGGGAGAGCCCCCTTCTTCTCGCGGTCGACCCGGACGACCTGCTGCTGGCGCGCAATGATCCGCGTCTTCACAATCGTCTCGAAATGCTCCGCCTCGATAATCCCTCCAGTTGCAATCCCTTCCTCACGAAGAAGATCCGCCAGTCGCCGGGCATGAGAATCCTGGCCGACCAGGCCGGAAATATGCACCGTGGCGCAAAATGCGCGCAGATTGCGAGCCACGTTGGCCGCCCCGCCGGGGTAGCTGGACTCGCGCTGCACCTCCACCACGGGAACGGGAGCCTCGGGCGAGATACGGGAGACTTTACCCCAGACAAACTCGTCGAGCATGACATCCCCGACAACCAGCAACCGCCGCTTGCGCGCTTGCTCAAGAAGATGTTGTATTCTATCTAGATTCATCTAATGATGCGCGCGCTTTTAACGGGCAACGGCCCATCCGCGAAGCTTATTTTTCCCATGCTGCCTCGTCTGATCACCACCGCCCTCTGCGGATTCGCCGTGGCCAACGCAGTCGCCGAGCAACCGCCGGCCACAATCGACCTGTCAAAATTCCCGGCCGCCGCCGTGGAAGACGTGGTCGTTCCGGTCCCCAGCGAAATCTTCATCGTCCTCGATAAGCTCGGAACTCCGAACTGGAAAGGGGAACTCCGCGACCACCTCGGTACGAATACCGGAAATCGCGCCCAGATCGCCCTCCTCCTCGGCACGGTCATCGCCGACGGCTTCATCGCCGTGGAAGCGGAGGATTCCGAGAAAGTGAAGCAGATCGGCCAGGAGGTCCTCGTGCTCGCCGACGGCATCAACGTCCGCAAGGCCGTGATCGCCCGCAGCAAGAGCATCACCGACAAGGCGGAGGCCAAGGATTGGCGCGCGGTGCGCTCCGAACTCGACGGCGCTCTCCAGGATGTCCGCGGCGCGATGCAGGAACTCGGCGACGACGAACTCGCCCAGCTCGTGAGCCTCGGCGGCTGGATTCGCGGCACCCAGGTGCTGACCTCCATCGTCGGCCAGAATTACAGCCCGGCCGGAGCGGAACTGCTCAACCAGCCGGAATTGCTCAACTATTTCGCCCGCCGCATCGACGAGATGCGCAGCCGGAACCTCAAGAAGGAGGAACTCGTGGTCAAGGTGCGCAAGCTCCTGCGCGACATCAAGCCGATCATCGGCAAGGACACGATCACCGTGGAGAACGTGCAAAAGGTCAACAAGCTGACCACCGACACGGTCACCGCCATCACCTCGGAGGATCAATGAACCGGCGATTCCTTTCCCTTTCTCCCGTGCGCGTGCTCGTCGCACTGGCCGTCCTTTGCCTGACGCCGCTGTACGCCACTGTCGACGACGCCCTTTCGTTTGCCCACGAGTGTGCGGTGCCCTACGTGAAGCAGGGCTTCACCATCCGTGAGGATGCCTGGGGCGGCGATCTCGGCGTGAAGGACCAGAAGGCCGTCACGGCACAGCTCTTCAAAGGCAACGAATATTGGTTTTGCATGGCCACGGACGTCAAAGGCGCCGTGATCAATGTCCACATCTACGACTCCCAGGGACGTCTCGCCGAGTCCGAGGCCTGGCAGAAGGGCCGCTTCGCCGCCGCCAAGGTGGTGCCGAGAGCGACCGGCACCTACTACGCCATCGTGACCATCGAGAAGTCCCCGCAAGAGCGCACGCATTGGGCGCTCGTCTATGGCTACCGATAACCAGGAAACGCTCACGCTCGAGTTTGAAAATGCCCGGGCGCTGCAGAGTCTCTACGGAGGCGACGACAAGCTGCTCCGTGATTTGGAAACAGCTCTGGGTGTGAAAGTTACGACGCGCGACGGCTGGTTGCGCGTTGAAGGTCCGGCTGATGGCGTCAGCCGGGCGCGCAAGGTTTTTGACCAGCTCGACGACGCCCGTCGGCGCGGCGTGACCATCAAGCGCCATGAATTTCAGTACGCCCTGCGCGCCTCCGCCCAGGAGGGCAAGGATGGCCTCGGCCACCTGATCGACCTCAAGATCCAGGTTTCGCCCAAGAAAGCCCCTGTGGTGCCCAAGACGGCGGGCCAGCAGGCCTACCTGCGCGCCATCCTGAGCCACGACATCACCTTTGGCGTGGGTCCGGCCGGCACGGGCAAGACCTACCTCGCCGTGGCCATGGCTGTGGCGGCGCTCAAGCAGGAAAAAGTCAGCCGTATCATCCTCACCCGCCCGGCGGTGGAGGCAGGCGAGGCGCTGGGCTTCCTCCCCGGCGACCTGCAAGAGAAGATTCTCCCCTACCTGCGTCCCCTCTATGACGCTCTCCACGACATGCTGGATGTCGAGGAAATCCAGAAGTACATGGACCGAGGCGTGATCGAAATCGCCCCCCTCGCCTACATGCGCGGCCGCACACTGAGCAATGCGTATGTCATTCTGGATGAGGCACAAAACACAACAACCGAACAGATGTTCATGTTCCTGACCCGCCTCGGTCAGGACTCGAAATGCGTGGTCACCGGCGACGGCACCCAGATCGATCTCCCGCGCAACAAGCGCAGCGGATTGATCGAGGCCGTCGAGGCCCTGCGGAAGGTCCCGGGCATCGGGTTTCATTTCTTCGATGAAACCGACGTCGTCCGGCACCCTCTCGTGCAGGCGATCATCCACGCGTACCGGGATCATCGCGGATTGCAAGAGAGCCGTTTTCAGGCTTAATTGCTTCTCTTCATCTCAATGTGGAACTTTCTCCAACGTCGCCGCCTGGTGGAAAAGGGCATGGCATGCGGCAAGACACGTCGTACCGTCTCCGAGAATGAGCTGCTCGAGAATATCGAGTGCGGGTGGCTTGTGCGCTCGCTCATCCTGTCTGCATTCGTCGGCGGTCTCGCCGTCCTGATCTTTACGGGCCAGCAGGCCGGATTCAGCGGATTCGACGGCAACGCCGAGCCCGCCAAGAAATTCCTCCTCTGCCTGCTCATCTTCGTCACCGCCGTGGCCCAGCTCTGGATCAACCATCCGGAGACGATGCACAGCAATTCGCGCCTGGGGTTGTTGTTTTCGGTGCTCTTCATCCAGCTCGCCGCGATCAAGATTTTCCTCATGCAGGCCGTGGCCGGTCGCATCGACCTCCAGCTCGTTCCTCTGCTCGTCCCGTATGCCTTCGCCCCGCTGGTCCTCTCCGTGCTGCTGGGCAAGAACCACGGCATCTACGCGGCGGTCTTCGCCAGCCTGTGGGGTGCGTTTCTCGTCGGGCGCATCGACCCGATCTTCCTCGTCATTTCGCTCATCACCGGCTTCATCGCCGTCTACCTGACGATCCAGGTGCGCCGACGCAGCCGACTCATCCGCGCGGGCGCCTATGTGGGTATCGCGACGTGGGTTCTCGCCGCGGCTTTTGGCCAGATCGGCCCGATCAATCTCCTCGGGGAGACGGATTGGAAAATGATTGGCTGGCAGAGCCTTGCGGCGGTCGGGATGGGGTTTGCCACGGCCATCCTCGCCAGCGGCATCCTGCCGGTGCTGGAAAACATTTTCCGCATCACCACGGACATTTCCTGGCTGGAAATGTCCGACCTCAACCACCCACTCCTGCGCCGCCTGAGCCTGGAGGCTCCCGGCACCTACCACCACAGCCTTGCGGTGGCCAACCTCGCCGAAGCCGCCTCGGAGTGTGTGGGCGCAAATCCCACGATCTCCCGGGTGTGCGCCTATTTCCACGACATTGGCAAACTGGTGAAGCCGGAGTATTTCACCGAAAACATGCGCCCCGGGGTGAATCCCCACGATGACCTGACCCCGACGATGAGCGCGCTCATCATCATCGCGCATGTGAAGGAGGGCGTCGACCTCGCGCTCAAGAACAAGCTGAATTCCCAGATCGTCGACGTGATCCTCCAGCACCACGGCACCTCGCTCGTCTCGTACTTTTACCAGCGCGCCCTCCAGCAGCAGAACGATGCCAAGCTGGGTGGCAAGATCATGAACATGCGACCGGAGGACATCCCGGACGTGAAGGAAGAGAGCTTCCGCTATCCCGGCCCGAAGCCGCAGACCAAGGAGGCGGCCATCATCAGCCTCGCCGACGCGGTGGAGAGCGCCTCCCGCAGCCTGGAGCGCCCGACACCGCAGCGCATCGAGGACCTGGTCAACGGCCTCATCGAGAAACGCATCGCCGAAAATCAACTCGACGAATGCCCGCTCACGCTGGCCGAGCTGCGCCGCGTCGCCCAGAGCTTCCGCTTCACGCTGGTCAACATGCTCCACGCCCGCATCGCCTACCCGAAGCGCGACGAGAAGGACAAGGAAACCTCCTCCCCGCGCCGTGAGCAGCAATCCGCCGCCTGAGCATCTCCCGGAGCTGCTGCTGGTCAACCGCCAGCGCACTGTCTCCTACGACGTCAAATTCATCCGCCGCATTGGCGAGTTGGCGATGCCGCATTGCGTGGCTGCCTGCAAGTCCGACGAAGCCGCCTTGGCCCAGCTCCGCTCGGTCGAGGTGTCCATCGTGAGCGACAAGACCATCGCCAGGGTGCATGGCGAGTTTTTCGACGATCCGACGCCCACGGACGTGATCACCTTCCTTCATGGGGAACTCGTGCTCGGAGCCGAGACCATTCGCGCCAACGCGAAAAGCTACCGCCAGTCGCCCAACGACGAGGCCGCGCTCTGCGTGGTGCACGGCCTGCTGCACCTCGCGGGATGGAACGACCTGCGCAAACGCGAGGCGGAATCCATGGCCAAACGACAGGAAAAGATCTTCCAGCTGGCCAAGACCGCCCTAAAATCTGCCTGAGGAGTGCGGGAAATTCCCGCGCCGTCCTTGCCTCCAGCCAAGCGGATCATTAGATTTTCGCCCCAATGATGCATGAGGCTGACAACGACCTGACCACCATCGGGAATCCGTATCTCGATGTCCTCAAGGCCGTGCGCCTCTGCCACCCCGGTTGGGAATCGATTTCGCGCGTGACCTTCGTCGCCACGCCCGGCATCGCCACCAAGCCTTGGGAGATTTGGAAGAAAGACATTTTCGATTCCCTGCTCGCCCCTCAGTTCCTGCGCGCCTGGGCCTCCTATGCCTCCGGCAATACCGCGGGATGGATGGAGGCCGACCGCACGATCGGCGAAACCCTTCCCGCCAGGGCTGAGACGCTCAGCCGCCGCAATGGCCAGGCGCTGATGAAGTCCTACACGGTGCCTGCCGCCGAGAAGAACTGGACGCGCCTGCACACCGCCATGATCGAGGGGCGCACGCACGCTCATCTCGCCACAGTGATGGCCTTGCGGGCTGCAGCGTTCCATGTTTCGCCGCGCCTCGCCCTGAGCGGTTACGTGCTGCTGGAGAGCGTCGGGGAATTCGGCAGCGGAGAGCCGCAGCGGTGCTTTGAGATGGTGCAGGCCTGTCCGCCGCCCGATGCATCCGCCCATTTGCGCGCAGCATGATCAGTTCCAGCCAGACAGAAACCGGCGCAGCCACTCAGGATGAAACCGCGGTCGACCTGCCGTGGAACGTGGTCGTGCACAACGACCCCATCAACCTGATGAGCTACGTCACGATGGTGTTCCAGAAGGTTTTCGGCTATCCCAAGGAGAAAGCCGAGGCGCATATGCTGGAGGTTCATGAGAAGGGCCGGTCCATCGTCTGGTCCGGAGCCAGGGAACATGCCGAGCACTACGTGCAAACCCTTCACGGATACCTGCTCCTCGCCACGATGGAACGAGGTCAGTGATTGATATGATTTTTTACCAGACTCCCGAAGGCCGCCTGGGCTTCCGCGACATCCCGCCCGTGCTGGCCGAGATCCTGCGCCAGGTGCCGACCTGCGGCGACCACGAGGACGAGGCCGTCGAGGCGCGCCTCTTCCCGCCGCCGACGGAGGACCCGCTGGAGGAAGGAGCCCGGGATGACTGGAAGGCGTATGTGCAGCCGGAACTGCATGACCTCTTCCAGAGCGCGCGGCAGACCGTCGATGCCGACCTGCGGGGTCTCCGCGAGGACGGCGACTTTTTCACCGTGGAGTTCTCCACCAGGCACGTCCCGGCGTGGCTCAATGCCCTCAACCAGGCGCGTCTCGCCCTGGCCGCCCAGTATAACTTCGACGAGGGCGAGCTTTCCCAGCCCGGCCCGCTCCAGATCACGAACGAGAAAGAACTCGCGCTGCTCCAGATCAATTTCTACGCCGCCGTGCAGCAGTGGCTCATCGAGACGATCGAGGAGTAGAGCCGCCCGCCGCATGGAAACCTCCCGGGCCATCCTCCTGCGCAAAACCAGCTGGTCCGAAACCAGCCTGATCATCTCGTGGCTCTCCGAGGAATACGGGGCCGTGCGCACCGTCGCTCGCGGAGCCCGCAAGGCAGGGAGCGCCTTTGCCGGGAAGCTCGACCTGTTTTACCTCGCGGAGATCAATTTCCGCGTCAGCACGAAAAGCGACCTGCATGTGCTCCAGGAGAGCCATGTGCTCGGGGCCTTCGATCCGAACCGCGCCGGGAGCGCCGGATTTTACCTTGCGGCGTACTTTGCCGAGCTGGCCGGCCGCGCCGCCCCGGCCATGAGTCCTGCGCCCGAGATCTTCGATCTCCTGAAGCGCGGCCTTGAGTACGTACAAAGCACCCCGGCCGAGGCCAGGGGACTGCTCCACTTTGAAAAGGAGCTTTGCCGCGAGCTGGGTGTCTACGACGCCTCGGGACAGCTCAGCCCGGCGCAGGCGCTGGAGTCCCTTTACGGACGGCTCCCGGCCTCCCGCGAGACAGCCTGGAGGTTCCTGGAGCAGAAAAAATCCGCTCGCCAGCCCCCGGAGAATCGCAGAGACTAAAATCAATCCGGCGCAGCATGCAGACGACGTCCAGTTTGTGGGAAGTATTATGCCGGGACTTCGAGTCCGAACGGCAGGTTTCGCGCGCTCAGGATTGTTGCGAGATCAGCAAGAAATTCCTGTCCGCCGCGCGGCTCGTCTTGCGCCCGGACAGCGCCCGCATGGGCGATGCGCTTGAAATCGTCGGTGATGTCTTCCAGGCCGCAGGCGAGTACGTGGACGCAGCGAGGTATTTCGAGGAGGCCCGGGAAACGGCGGAGCGCCTGGGCGCGCTCTCCTCGCAGGCCCGCCTCTCGGCCAAGCTCGGCCTGCTCTTTGAACGCCTCGACCGCCACGAGGAAGCCATCCAGCGCACGCGGGAGGCCGTCAGCCTGTACGAAAGCCAGCGGGATTTCTCGCAGCACGCCCTGCTGCTCAATCATCTCGGCGGCATCCACCGTCACCTCGGCGACCCGGCCGAGGCCGCGCAGGACTACACGCACGCCCTGGAGGCCGCCACGCGGATGCACGGGCATAATCATCCCGAAACCGCCACGGCGCTGAACAATCTCGGCGTGGCCCGCATGGAGTGCCAGCAGTATGACGAGGCCGAGAGCCTTCACATGCAGGCGCTCGGCATCCGGGAAAAGACTTTTGGTCCGATGCACCCGGAGGTCGCCCAATCGATGGCGAACCTCGGCGTGGTCTATCACGCCGTCGGGAAGTACGACCAGGCCCGCGCCTACTACCATGGCGCATCGCAAATCTACCGATCGTTCCGCGCGGAGGATGACCCGGAGTTGCAAAACCTGCAGAACAACATCGCCGCGCTGCCCGATCACGCATGACAGACTCCATCCTCTGGACGCCCTCCCAGGCCCGTGAATTCCGCGACCGCCTGCACAGCGAGGGCCGCAAGCTGGTTTTCACCAACGGCTGCTTCGACATCCTCCATCGCGGTCACGTGACCTATCTCGAGTTTGCCCGGCAGCAGGGCGACGCCCTCGTCATCGGCCTGAACAGCGACGCCTCCGTGCGCCGCGCCAACAAGGGGCCGGAGCGCCCGATCAATTGCGAAGAAGACCGCGCCTTTGTCCTGCGCGCGCTCCGCTGCGTGGATGCCGTCGTCGTTTTCAACGAGGACGAACCCAAGGAGCTGATCGCCCAGATCCTCCCCGACGTGCTCGTGAAGGGCAAGGACTGGGCGCACTACGTCAGCGGCCGAGAGATCGTCGAGGCGAATGGCGGCAAGGTCGTCCTCGCCGACATGGTCGAGGGACGCTCGACCACGCGCACCGTCGAGAAAATCCTCCAGGCCAAGACCGCCCCGGCGGCGGCCTGAGTATTGCCTAAGCCCCAAGGGCTTCGCGGATCACGGCCTCGGTCGTGATTCCCTCCGCCTCGCCCTCGAAGTTCAGGATCAGGCGGTGGCGCAAAGCGGGCAGCGCCCAGCGGTCGATATCGTCCTTGCTGACGTGGAACCGTCCATCGCGCAGGGCGGAAATCTTGGCGCAGAGCATGAGCGCCTGAGCAGCACGCGGGCTCGCGCCGTAGCGCACGTATTTCTTTGCCAGAGGCACGGCCTCGGCGCGCTCGGGATGGGTGGCGAGAACGATGTAAACGGCGCGCGCCTCGACCTCATGCGCGGTGGGCACACTGCGGATCAACTCCTGCCAGCGGCCCCACCCGCCGATATCGACCGGCTTCGCCGTCGGGTGATCCTGCGTGGTCGTGCGGCGCAGGATCTCATGCAAATCCTCCGCGCCGGGATACTCGACGTGCAGCTTCAATAAAAAACGGTCGAGTTGCGCCTCGGGCAGCGGGTATGTGCCCTCCATCTCGAGCGGGTTCTGCGTGGCGAGAACGAGAAAGGGCGATGGCACCGGATGGCGGACGCCGGAGACGGAGACCTGCCGCTCCTGCATGGCCTCCAGCAGAGCGCTCTGCGTCTTGGGCGTGGCTCGGTTGATTTCGTCGGCCAGCACGAGATTGGCAAAGACCGGGCCGGGCTCGAACTCGAAGCGCTTCTTCCCATGCTCGTCCTCGACGATGAGATTCGTGCCGATGATGTCGCCGGGCATGAGGTCGGGCGTGAACTGGATGCGGGAAAACTTCAGCCCCGCCGCATCACCGAGCGTGCGCACGAGCACCGTCTTGCCCAGGCCCGGGGCTCCTTCCAGCAGCGTATGGCCCCCGGCAAAAAACGCCGTGAGCACGCCCTCGATGACCTCCTTCTGGCCGACCAGCACCTTTTCCATTTCCTGCTGGAGGGCGTCAAAGGCACGGCAAAATTCGCGGGCGTCGGTCTCGGATGGTTCAGGCATGGGAAGTCAAGGTTGGAGGGTAAAGGGAAAGGAGATCAAGCGCGTTCATTCCTTGGGACGGACGGATTCGAAATACCGTTTCACGAGAAGGCGCGAACCGGGGGGGATGTTTTCCGGCGTGACAGCGTCGAGGTCCGCCGACTGGGCCGCCCCGCCGTCGCGGGTGGCGCGGGTGCTTTGCGCATTGTCCCCGCCCGCAGTGCTGTAGGTATTGACTCGAGATGCCCCCTGCCCCATCTCGCCGGTGAGCTGTTCATCGGAGCCCTTGGCCGCGAGGGCGTCCTTCTCGGACTTGATATCCTCGCCGCGACCCTCGTCATGTTCACTGCCGGGCGAGCCGCCGGGCGGCGCGTTGTCCTCGGGAGCCGAGCCGTCCTGTTTCTCTCCGCCCTTGCCTTGGGCGAGATCCATTCCAGGCTGTCCCTGACCTTGCTGCTGCTGCCCCTGACCGCCAGCTTTCATCTCCCGCAGGGCCTGCTGCAGCCGCCGCTGCGCACCGCTGTTTCCCGCGGAAGCAAGCCCCTGAGCCAGTTCCCGCCGGGCCTGCTCACCAGCCTTGCGGGCCAGCTCCTGCAGGCGGGAGTTCTCCCGGTGCTGCGCGGCCTGTTCCAGCGCCTTGGCCAGAGCCTCTGGGTCCATCTGCGCGATCTGCTCGGCGGCCTCGCGGTCGTTGCCGGAGGAAAGCGCCTGCGCGGCCTGCGGTTCGTTCTCCGCCAGGGCCTTGGCGAGGGCTTCCTTTTCCTCATCCGTCAGCGGCGACGCGGAGGCGGAAGCCAGCCGCCGTTCGAGATCGGCGATGGCCCGGAGCGCGTCGCGCATCGGATCGGTCGAATTGCCTAGCTGCTTGCGGGCCTCCTCGAGTTTTTCCTCTTCCTTGCGGAGCGGCGATTCCGGTGAAGCCACCCTGGCGACCTCGCGTTTGGCCTGCTCCAGCAGACCGGAGGCGCTGGCGATGTCGGGCTGCAAGCCCGCGCGGCGGAAATGATCAAGCGCCGCCACCCCGAGAACCAGGACGATCCCGGTCGCAACCAGCGCGGCAGGCAGCCTGGGGGCGCGAGGTTTCAGGCTGTCGGGAAAGCGATAATCCCGGGCGAAGACGGAAAGCTCTTTGCGAAGGGCCTCCCCCCCGCTCTCCCCCAGCTCCAGCGAGGTAACGAAGCGATCTTTCGTCGTGCGCGTGGCATCGAGCGCCAGAGCGACCGCATCCTGTTTGCGCCAGCGGAGAGCTGCCGCCAGCACCGCGAAAGCCGCTGCGACCACCACGACCGCACCGGCGCTGAAAATCGACCAGGGAACCGCCGGATACCGCCATGCCGCCACCGCCAGCACCACCCACACGCCCAACGCTCCCGCCACAAACCACGCGCCGAGGCGAACGGCATCGCGCCGGATCAACAGCGACCGACCCTCGCGTAGCTTGCGTTCGATGACGGCGTCCACTTTGCAGAGAGGATGAGGCGGGACGGGGGAAAATGCAACCGGGCATCCTCCTGCAACAGAGATTGCGACATGGCACGGGCGATGCTATTATCCAAGTAATTCGATGAAAAAAGTCGAGGCCATCGTAAAGCCTTTCAAGCTGGATGCCATCAAGGAGGCATTATCCGAAACCGGGGTCGATGGCATGACCGCCTGTGAGGTCAAAGGTTTTGGCCGACAAAAAGGCCACACCGAGATTTACCGCGGGAGCGAATACACGGTGGATTTCCTGCCCAAGGTGAAGCTGGAGGTCGTGGTGCCCGATGAACTCGTCGATATCGTCGTCCGCACCATCATCGACACCGCCCGCACGGGCAAAATCGGCGACGGAAAGGTTTTTGTCCTGCCGCTTGATTCGGTGCACCGCATCCGAACCGGGGAGACCGGGGAGCAGGCCGTGGAATAGAGCTTAAAGGAGAGGAACCGCTGGAGAAAACGGAATCTCATCCCTGCTGAAAAGGGTAGCGCGACAAAGGGAGGCGCGCGATTGCAGGCCACGGGTGAAAACCCGTCAGCCCGCAGGCAGGGTGATCAGGCTCCGGCGGTATCCTCTCCAGAAGCCTCCCACGCAGGGAGGGCATTCACGGGCGAAACATTCAGCGCCCAGACCCGCTCGCGCACGCCCGGTGCGATCTCGGGCTGCTTTTTATACGCGGTGAAGATCATCTCCAGCCGGGCATCGAGATTGTCGATGTAGTGGAGGGCGATGGCCTCGGGAGTCTTGGGTTCGACCGGTGAACCGTATTCCAGCTCCCCATGGTGGGCGGCCACGAGGTGCAGCAGGTGGGCGCGGATGTCCTCGCTGGCGGGCTGGAGAGATTTCCACTCCTCGGTGGCGATTTTCCGCCACAGGCTGTTGACCAGTTCGATCCCGATGGTGATGTGGCCAAGGAGTTCTCCGCGCAATTCACGGGGCACCTCAAAGCCATTCTCCGGCGGGCACATTTCCCACAGCTTGCCGGAATCATGAAAGAGCGTGCCGGCCAGCAGGAGGTCGCGATTCAGCGCGGGATAGACGCCGCAGATCGCATCCGCGGAAATCATCATCTGCGCGGTGTGGCGCAGCAGGCCGCCGCGAAAGGCATGGTGGTTGTTCCGCGCGGCAGCGGCCCGGCGAAAGCGCGGCCCAAACTCGGCCAGAAACGTCTGGCACAGGAGGGACAGGCGCGGTTCGCGGATGGACTCGACCAGCCGCGTCACGGAGGCGAAGTCCGCCTCGTTCACCGCCCGCGTCTCGGAGTCGCCCTCGAAAAGCTGCCTTTCCTCATCCTTCGTCAGATACCGCAGCGTCCACCGCTGGGCATCCAGCCCGTATGAGCCGATGCTGAATTCCCCCTCGACCTCCACCGAATCCCCGCGATCGAGCTCCTCGCACACGGCAAAGTTGGGCGAGCTGTTCCAAGCCTTGAGGGACAGCGCATCGCCGCCATCGCGGAGTTTCAGTTCCCAGAAGGGCTTGGCATTGCGATCCTCCTTCCGGATGAGGTCATCGACCTGGGCGCGAACCTTGGCGGTAACGGCTCCCTCCCGGGCTCGGGAACGGAGGGCGGAAATGGTGAGGACAACCGACATGACGTGTACTGACCTGCCACTCCCCAGGAGTTCGGTCAATGCGATTGCGAGTGGTCGATGCCGGGACGGTGCGCCCAGCGGCGCGCCAGCCAGGAGCAAATGACGAGCTGCGAGGCGTGATACAGGATCGTTGGCAGCAGGATGAGGCCGAGGCCGGGATTGCCCGCGAAGAGGATGTTGGCCATGGGCACGCCCGCGGCGAGGGATTTCTTCGAGCCGCAAAAGACGGCGGCGATGCGATCCTCCTCGGAGAAATTGAGCGCGCGGCTGGCGAGATTGGTCACGATCATGGCCAGGACAAACAGCACCGCTCCGCCGCCCAGGGCGACGCCGATGAGATCCGGCCCCTTGCCTTTCCAGACTCCGGAAAGCATGGAATCGCAAAACGAGCTATAGACCAGGAAGAGAATGACCAGCCGGTCGGTGAGCGAGAGCGCCTTTTTGTGCCGGTGGACGAAATGCCCGATAAATGGCCGGAGCACCTGCCCAATGATCAGGGGAACGAGCAGCCAGATGACGAGGTCGAGAATGACATCGCCGAGATTGAGCGACTGTCCCTGGGTGTGCAGCACGCCCGCCATCCAGAGCGGGGTGACGAATATCCCGATAATGCTGGAGATCGTGGCATTGAAGATCGCCCCGGCGACGTTGCCGTGGGCGATGCCGGTCAGCGCCACGGAGGACGAGACGGTCGACGGCAGGGCGCAGAGAAACATGAGCCCGATGCGCAGATCCTCCGGGATGCGCCCGGCCAGCAGATACCACAGCCCGAGCCCCATGAAGGGAAACACGACGAAGACGCAGACCTGCACGACTGTGTGCAACTGCCAGCGCATGGCTCCGGCCTTCAGCGCGCCAAAGGACAGATTGGCCCCGTGCAGGAAGAAGATCAACGCGACGCCGACCTTGTTCAGGATCTCGGCATGCAGCGGCCCGTGCTTGCCGCCCGGCTCAGGCAATACCAGAGCCATGATGATCGCCAGCCCGAGGGCGGGAACGAACCAGTCGAACGACTTTCTGCGGGCCATCCTGCGATCCCGCGACTAGGTCAGCAACGAATACCAGGTACTGCGGCGGTGCGGCTCGTAGCCGGCCTCGCGGATCAGGCGCTCGATGTCGCCTGCGTTGAGGCGGAAGGTCGTGCCCGCGCTGGACACCACGTTTTCCTCCATCATCACACTGCCGAAATCGTTCGCCCCGTACTTGAGCGCAACCTGTCCGATCTTGGGTCCCTGCGTGACCCAGGAGCTTTGGACGTTGTCGAAATTGTCGAGGAAGATGCGGGCGAGAGCCTGCATGCGCAGGTACTCGGCGGAGGTCACGGTCTCGGCCTTGAGGCGGGTATTCTCCGGCTGGAAGGTCCAGCAGATGAAGGCGGTGAAGCCATGCGTCTCATCCTGCAAATCGCGCAGGCGCTGGAGATGCTCAAGGCGGTCGTCTACCGTCTCGACGTGGCCAAACATCATGGTCGCGCTGGAGCGCATGCCGAGCTGGTGCGCGATGCGCATGACCTCGAGCCAGTGGTCGCTGTCGCACTTGAGCGGGGCGATGCGGTTGCGCACGCGGTCGACGAGGATTTCACCTCCTCCGCCCGGGATCGAGCCGAGACCGGCCTCCTTGAACTTCGCCACGACCTCGCGCAGCGGCATCTGGAAGACCTCGGAGAAGTGGTTGAACTCCGGCGGGCTAAACCCGTGGATGTTGATCTGCGGATATTTCTCCCGGATGTGGGAGAGCATATCGAGGTAGAAGTCGATCTTGAGGCTGGGATTGTGCCCACCCTGGAGCAGCACCTGCACGCCGCCCTCGGCCGCGAGTTCATCGAGCTTCTGATCGAGCTCCTCGCGGGTCAGGACGTAGTGATCCGCATCCTTCTCCGTGCGGTAAAACGCGCAGAACTTGCAGTAAACGTTGCAGACGTTGGTGTAGTTGACGTTGCGATCGACGATGTAGGTGACGACATCGTTGCCGCGGCCGTCGTAAGCGTCCTTCTTCGCCACCCGACGGCGGAAGTCCGCCAGCGCGCCGAGTTCCTGAAGCGGGAGGCGGTAAAGCTCCCGCATATCGTCCTGATCGATGCGCGCGCCATCGAGAACCTTGTCCACTACCGAAGTACCATCCAATACGACCGACATAGTCCGTTATCTCTTCTTACGATTTAAAGCTTATCGCCGCTGCAATTTGCTGAGCAGGCGGAGTATTTCCAGATAGAGCCACACGAGTGTGACCATGATGCCAAAGCTGCAATACCACTCCATGTAGCGGGGAGCGCCGTAGGCCACGCCCTGCTCGATGAGATCAAAATCGAGGAGAAGGTTGAAGGCGGCGAGGATCACGACAAACACGCTGAACCCGATGCCGAGCCAGCCGGTATCCCAGATCATCGGCGCCTGCATCCCGAAAAGGCTCATCACCATGGCGATGACGTAGTAGATCGCGATGCCCGCCGTGGCGGCGAAGATGATGGAGCGCAGGCGCTGGGTGACGCGAATGACGCGCGTCTGGTAAAGGCCGAGGATGGCCGCGGCCACGCCAAAGGTCAGCAGCACCGCCTGGAGCACGATGCCATGAAACTGCTGGTTGTAGGCCGCCGAGATGCCGCCGAGGAACAACCCCTGCAGGATCGAATAGATGGGCGCCGTCACGGGGGCCCATTCTTTCTTGAAAATCGTGATCAGGCTGACGATGAAGCCGCCGATCATCCCGCCAAACATGAGCGGCATGGCCAGGGGGCCGGAGAGATTCCATGTAAAGGTGGTGCCGAGAATGACCAGGAGGAGGAGAATGGCCGTCTTGGAAATCGTTCCCGTGACGGTCATGGCGGCGCCGCCGGAGCGGCTGATCTGCTGAAAGGTCTTCTCGTTGAATGCCGGGTTGCCTGAAGCCATGGCGGAACTTTAGACGAAAATCCGACAATAGCGAGAAGAACGAGCGTCCATCCCGGAGCCCAGACGTAACGTCCGTAGTGAAACTGGAAACCAACCTTCCCGAGGTGCTGGGCGTGATGGTGCTGCCCGGCGTGCTGCTCTTTCCCGGCTCACTGGTGCCACTGTATATTTTTGAACAGCGATACCGGAGAATGCTGGCCGACGCGCTCGCCACGCAGCGCATTTTCGGCATCGTCCCCCGCTCCGAGATGGACAGGCGCGACTCCGACCTCGCCGGTGTCGGGCTGATCCGCGCCTGCGTGGGCAATGAGGACGGCACGTCTCACCTCGTGCTCCTCGGGCTCTACCGCGTGTGCATCGTGGACTGGCTGCAGGACACCGATTACCCGACCGTGCGGGTAAAAGCGCTGGAGAACCAGCCGCCGCCCTCTGGCGACGCCGCGCCATTGCGGCGGAAAATCACCCGCCTCTGCCGCTCGCTCGCGAAGAAAGGCCGCGAACTACCGCCGCACTTCGAGAATGTCATGGCGGCGACGCCCGAGCCCTCGGAGTTCAGCGACCTCGTCGCCGGTTCTCTCGTGGATGATCCGTCCGTGAGGGAGTACCTGTTTTACGAGCTCGACGCCTCGCGCCGACTGAAAACTCTGGCCGATTACCTGAGCGCGAAAAACCTCTAGAGCTCGGCTCCGGGCTTCGGGCGGTGGCCAAAAATCGCCGTCCCGACCCGCACCAGGGTGGCGCCCTCCTCGATGGCGATCTCGTAATCTCCGCTCATTCCCATGGAAAGGACCGGCAGAGGAGTGCCGCTGGCGGCGGAAATTTCATCTCGCAACTCGCGCAAAAGCCGAAATGCCGGGCGCACCTCCTCGGGATCGGCAACAGGCGCGGGAATGGCCATCAGCCCCTCGATCTGCACGCGGGGAAGAGCCAATAGCTCGTCAATGCGGGCGCGGAGCACATCGGGCTTGAAGCCGAACTTCGTGCCCTCGCCCGAGACGTTCACCTCCAGCAGGACCCGGGGAAACAGGCCGAGATCGGCGGCGACGCGGTCGATATCTAGGGCCAGCTCCGGACTATCGACACCATGAACCAACTCACTAACAGGGAGAAGCTTACGAATCTTGTTCGCCTGGAGATGGCCAATGAAATGCCACCGAATGGACGAAGGCAGCGAGGGGGCTTTGGCCAAAAGTTCTTGCACTCGACTCTCGCCAAAGATTCGCTGTCCTGCTTCATAAGCCTCCTGAACCGCTTCCGGCGGATGGGTTTTTGAAACAGCGACAAGCTGGATTTCATCAGGGTTGCGACCAACACGCAGGGCGGCTGAATTGATGCGATCCAAGATTTCCGTAAGACGGTCCGCGATATCCATATAGAAAAAGGCTCTTTACCTTATCCGATTATTAGCAATTCTTATCCGAAAGCCGTAAATGCAGATTCAATCATTTAAGGTATTTTCCGATCTCGCCGAAACAGCCAGCTTTTCGAAGGCGGCGGAGATTAACGGAATCACCCAGAGCGCGGTGAGCCAGCAGGTGCGGGCAATCGAGAAGAGGTTTCATGTCAAACTGATCGAGCGAGGCCGTAAAAATTTCTCGCTTACGCCCGAAGGTCGAGCCTTTCTCGAGGCCAGCCGTGAAATTCTTGGCACGCTCGAGGGGCTGGGAAGCCAGATCAACCAGCTCCAGAACATGGTCGCCGGGGAGCTGCGCATCGCCACCATCTTCAGTATCGGCCTGCATGAGCTGCCGCCCTATCTCAAGATTTTCCGCCGGGACTTCCCGGATGTCGACGTGCGCGTGGAGTACAAGCGTTCGTCGGAGGTGTACACCGCCGTCCTCGAGGGGCGCGCGGATCTCGGCCTGGTCGCCTACCCGAGCACGCGGAGAGGTATTCGCGCCACGACCTTCTGGCGGGATCGCCTCGTGCTCATCTGCTCGCCCGCCCATCCGCTGGCGGGACGCCGCAGGCTTTCCCTGTCCAACTTGAACGGGGAGAAGTTCATCGCCTTCGAGCCCGATCTGCCGACCCGGCGCGAGATCGACCGGATGCTGCGATCGGCCGGGGTGAAGGTGAAGCTGGCGCTGGAGTTTGACAACATCGAGACGGTGAAGCGCGCGGTGGAGGTCGAGAACGGCCTCTCCATCGTGCCGGAGACGGCGGTGCGCAGCGAGGTCGCCCAAGGCTCGCTCCAGGCCATCGAGTTTGACGGAACCGATGTGTGGCGTCCGCTCGGGGCGCTCACGCGCCGTTCGGCCCGGATTTCTCCGGCGCTGCGCGAATTTCTGGATTTGCTGGAAAACACGGAAATCGACGGCTTCGGGGCCACCCCGCGTCCGCGCCCGGGTCCAAGCGGACAGTAAATTCCAGTATGCACGCCGCGACATCCGTGCAATAAGTGGGGTGTCCGGCTATATGAAACGCCTTATCACTGCCGCAATCCTGCCGATTGCCTTCTTCTGCTCGTGCCAGTCGGCACGGACGCAAAACCAGTCTCAACAGCCCCAGGTCGTGGTGGTCCCGCCGGACGAACTGTCCCGCGAGCCTTCCGTCGGAGCGGCCACGAAAACGAGCGCGACGCCTGCCGCCGCCGCTGCCCAACCCTCTGCCGCCGCTGAATTGCGCGGCGACTCGACCGAGCCCCAGATGGCCCTGCCGCCTCCAGCTTCCCAGGGGACATCGTCGGGCCCCAAGATCACCTATAACTCGTGCAATGTGAACGGCCCGTACATCGCGATGACCTTCGATGACGGCCCGAGCCCGGAACTCACCCCCAAGCTCCTCGACATGCTCAAGGCGCGCGGCATCAAGGCGACCTTTTTCGTCGTCGGTCAGAACGCCGCGCAGTATCCCGACATCCTCAAGCGCATGGTCGCCGAGGGTCATGAGATCGGCAATCACAGCTGGAGCCATCCAGCGCTGACCAAGCTCGGCCTCGATGGAGTCAAGAAGCAGATCGAGAGCACCAATGACGCCATCGAGCAGGCCACCGGCCAGAAAGTCACCGTGATGCGCCCGCCCTACGGAGCGACGAGCCAGATCCTGAACCGCCGGTATTACGACCAGTACGGCATGAAAGTCATCCTGTGGTCGGTGGATCCGCTCGACTGGAAGTATCGCAATTCTGCACGGGTTTCCTCCCAGATCATCCAGGGAGCACACCCGGGAGCGATCATTCTTTCCCACGACATCCATGCCAGCACGGTGGCCGCGATGCCGGAGACCTTCGACGCGCTGCTGGCCAAGGGCTATAAATTTGTCACCGTGTCCGAGCTGATCGCGATGGATCAGCCGACCCAACTCGTGAAGCGCGAGGAAACCAAGTCTCCCAGCGCGCCGTCTACGCCTTCCCAAGGCACGCGGTAACCGGCAGACACTTCGCCATCCCGCAAGAGAAGAGCCGCAGCAGCCCCAATGACGCGGCCAGCGAGCAGCGGTCGGCCCGACAGCTCGCGCCAGTGATCAAAAGCTGTCGATCTTTTCCGAAAACCGCCTAGTGCGTAATGCGGACCGGCGTACCGAGCGGGGCGTTCTCAAAGAAAATCTGCGCCATCTCCTTCGGCATGCGGATGCAGCCATGGCTGTCGGGAACGCCCGGGAGGAACCCCTGGTGCATGCCCACCGCCCCGGTCACGCGCATGAAGTACGGCATGGGCGCACCCTCAAAGTGCGACCCCGCAGGAGCGCGGTCCCGCGAGCTGATATTGGCCTCCACCACCTTGCCCGAGTCGTCGACGAAGTTGCCGTAGAGATTGGAAACGTGGTTGGGATTTTTCTGGATGATCGAAAAACTGCCCGACGGGGTGTTGTATCCCTCGCGCCCGGTGGAAACCGGCGACATGCCAGCCAGCTCTCCGCCCTTGTAGAAATAGGCTTCCTGGGTCGAGAGATTGATCACGATGGACGGGGCTCCGGTCATGCCCGTCCCTTTCCAATACCCCTGCTCCTGCCGTTTTCCGGCCTGGGTGGTCTTGGAAACGACCTGTCCATTTGCTCCGAGGTACAGCGTTTCGTAGCTGGTGGAGGAAAGCTGCGCGGCGGTCGGGCGCGACGTGGATGACGTGCCAGCGCATCCGAACAGGACGAACGCCGCACAAACAGCCAAGGGGAGCAAAACAGGTTTCACGGGCCGTATCCCTACTCCCTGCCGACGCAGGAGAAAAGAAGGAATTCCGTTTGCCGCTTGCCGCAGGGCGAACCCGTGGCATCTATGAGAGGTTCATGGATGCCAAGCCGATAGAGACCGAGGTGCTCCCGCCGGAGTCGAAGAACGCAGATCCCGATCTCGCGCGCCTTCTCGCCTGGATTCTCGACGACCTGTTTACGATCCCGGGAACGAAGTTCCGCGTCGGCCTCGACCCGATCATCGGCCTCATCCCCGGCCTCGGCGATTCCTCCTCGACGGCCATTGCTTCGCTGCTACTCGTGCAGGCCCTGCGCGCAGGCGTCCCCAAGGTGGTCATCACCCGCATGGCAATGAACATCCTGATCAATGCCGGGATCGGCGCGATCCCTGGTATCGGTGCTGTCTTCTCGGCATGGTACAAATCGAACCGCAAAAACTACCAGCTCCTCCAGCGCCACGCCGGGTCGTCCCGCCGCAATACCATGGGCGACTGGATATTTCTCGGCGCGATCATCGCCGTTGTGATCGGCGCGGGTCTCTTGATTGCCTTCCTGGCTCTTTACATCGTGACGAGCTTCATCGGCTGGATCTTTCACGCATGAGTACGCAAGCCCTCCTCGATCGCCATCTCCGCGCCCTCAGCCGCTGCGACAAGTGCCCGGCGATGCACAAACCGGTCGTCGTCGGGCGTCCCTCTCTCTCAAAAATCCTGCTGGTAGGCCAGGCGCCGGGAGTGAAAGAGCCGGTGCTCGGGCGTCCCTTTGCCTGGACGGCGGGCAAGACGCTCTTTCGCTGGATCGAGAGCGCGCTGGGCTGGGACGAGGACACAGCGCGGAGCCGCATGTACTTTGCCGCCGTGTGCCGGTGCTTTCCAGGCAAGAACCCCAAGGGCGGCGACCGCGTGCCGGATGAGACCGAGATGGAGAACTGCTCCGGCTGGCTGGAAAAGGAATTCGACATCCTGAAGCCGTCGCTCGTGCTGCCAGTGGGCAAGCTGGCCATCTCGCGCTTCCACTCTTTCTCCTCGCTGGCCGATATCGTCGGCCAGGTCGTGCCCATCGATTATCGCGGGCATCGGACGGAAATGATTCCCCTGCCCCATCCCTCGGGCGCCTCGACCTGGCACCGGATGGAACCCGGCAAGACGCTGCTGGCAAAGTCGCTGGCGCTTCTCTCGAAGCACCCGGCCACGCGAATAAGCTAGCGCGGTCTAGATCGAGTCGGGGAAGAGTTCCTTGGTCAGGCGCTGGACGCCCTCACGGGCGAAATCGCTCGATGGGTAGGCCGACTGGGCTTTGAGATACCACGCGAGGCTGGAGCCGGGCTGGTTGCGTTTTTCCAGATCCTCGGCTTGCCGGAGGGCGCGGACGAACTCGGCGGCCTTGGTCGTCAGATCGGCGCGCAGCTGGTTCAGCTTGTTGTCGTCGGGGTATTGGCGGAAGGCTTTCTCCGCGCTTTCCCAAGCTCCGGCGTAATCGCCGCGTTTTTCGATCTCCTGGGCCTGGATGATCGCCGTCTCGATGTGCTGCATCTCGTCGAGCACCTGGCGCAGTTGCTCCTGCTTGTCGGGATACATCGCGGTGGCTGCGATGAAGCGCATCTTGTCGTCGTAGATCTGCCGGTGATTCTTCTGGCTGAGCAGCTGATCGAAATCCACCAGCGCGCGCGACTGGACGTCGGCCTGCGAAAAGATCAGCCCGGAGACCTCGGTCAGCGCGGGATTGCGCGGCCAGATCTGGGTGGCGGAGCGAAGTTCCGTCTCAAGAGTGGCCTTGTCGCCGCTGACGGCTGCATTGCGCGCCTTGGCGATATGCATGGCCGAGACCTGCCGCGCCGTCTCGATGGCCGCAGTCGGCTTGGAACTGTCGAAATCCTTGGCCGTCTCGCCCAACTGCTTCACCAGCTTTTCGGCCAGGGTGTAATCCTTCACGTCGATGGCGCTGATGAGCTGATTCGACGTTTTGACAAAGGCGAGTGCGCGGCGCTTGTCTTCGCGATCCAGCGTGCGCACCTCCGGGAGGTATTCGCCGATGAGGAAGGTCTCGGCCAGCCGCTTGGTCGCGCTCTCGAGTTCGTTTTTCTCAAGGAGGAACTTGAAGGCATCGATGCCCTGCCGCACGTCGCGGATGATTTCATTCGCGGTCGAGTCCAGCGTGCCGACGGTCGGAGGCATGCCGGTCGTCTTGGCAAAGAGGCTCTTCGCATCCTCTCCCACGCGGAGCTGGCTGTCGCCATCCGAGAAGATCGAGCGATAGAACCGCGTCCCGATAAGCACGTGCTGGAAACGACGCTGGAGGAAATGCTGGATGATGAGGGCCTGAAACTCGATCTTCACCTGCAGCTCAGCCACCTCTTTCTTGAGTTGGTTGGCCTTCATCAGCGCATTCACCTCGGCGAGACGCGTGATGATGGGCTGCATCTCCATGTCATTCTCAAGCTGCTTGGACTGCGTGGTCGCGGCGGCATTGGAACCCTTGGCGCTTCCTCCCGTGGTCTTGTCGAGCGCGTTTTCCTTTGCGGTGACGCGGGCGTTCCACTCCAGCCGCTTGCGCTCATCCTCTAGGCTGCGGTTGGCGGCGTTGACACGATCTCCGTTCTTCCGGGCCAGCCAAGCGGAGTACACCTGGTTTGCGATGGCATCGCACAACCGGGCGTCGTCGGGATACTGCGAGGCCTGGGCGAGGAGCTGGAACGCCTCGTCGGAGGACTTGGGCGTCACCCGCCCTGGGGCGAGCTTGTCCATGATGGTCTGGAGAAGTTTCTGGTATTCCGCATCGGCCGAGGAAACCGCCGGGGGCGCATTCAGGTATTTCTCAAACCGCGCCTCAAGGAGCCGGTTGTTGTTGATGTTCCAGTTCTTTCCATCCCAGGAAACGATCTCGCTGCCGGGATCGAAGACCGGCGTGTCCTTGCCGAGAAAGCTGGAGCCGCCTCCATTCCCGCCGCCGCTGGCCGGCGCGGAGGACCCGCCGGAATTTGCCGGGGCCGGCTGTGCCGGGCTGGACTGGCCGGGCTTGAACTCCGAGGAAACATCACCTTGGGCAAAGGCGATACTGGCGCCCGCGAGGAGCAGGATCAGGGGGGAAAACTTCATGCCTTGGTCAGCTTCTTGGTGCGCAATATACCCTTGTCGTCGACTTCGAGCAGAAAAATAAACTTCTGCCCCTTTTGAATGTTCACTTCGTTGAAGTCCTTCGTGACCAGCACCGGGAGCACATTGTTATCAGCGCCGACACTGACGGAAAACAAGCGTCCCTCGGACGGTGAAAGGGCGAGGGAATTCACGATCTCCCCCTCCACCTTGTAAACGTTCCCCCGCAGGCTGTTGGCATTGTCGAGATACGCCCTGCTGTCGAGCGTCGGGATCGTGCGATAGGGGTCGCCGACGGAGGAGGTAAACAAGCGGGAACCGAGAAAGGCGACGACAACCAAGGCCAGCGCTATACCGATCCAGAGGGGTTTGACGGAATTCTTACCACGACGGGCCATCGAGAGTGTTTATAACGGGTTTACCACCTCTTCAAACCCGAATTCTTCAAGAAGTTGCGTTAAAGCAGGGGCACAAGGAAACGCTCGAGGACAAGATAGGTCACAACCGCGAAGCCTGCCGCGCCCGGGATGGTGCAGATCCATGCCACCAGCATGCTGCCCCATGTGCCGAGATTGATCTTTTTCCTGTCCCGCACCAGCCCGGCGCCCGTGATACAGCCGATGACGACATGCGTGGTGCTCACCGGCAGGCCAAAACGCGAGCAGAGCAGGATGGTGATGGAAGCGCCGATATTGGCCGCGAAGCCATTCTCCTGGTCGAGGATGGTGATCTTTTTGCCCGTCGTCTCGATGATGCGACGACCTCCGGCGAGGGTGCCGAGGCCCATCGTGACTGCGCAGAGAATCACGACCCACCAGGGGATGGGGCTGTTCGCAGGCAGAACCTTGCCGCCGATAAGCGCGAGGGTGATCACGCCCATTGTCTTCTGGGCGTCATTGGAGCCATGGGAGAAAGCCATGATGGCCCCCGCCATGATCTGCAACGGTCGAAAGATATGCTCCTGCCTTTCCCGCCGGATCAGCAGGAAGATCAGGTAGATGATCCCCATGATGAGAGCAGCCACCATGGCGCCGAAAATCGGGGAAAGGAGCATGGGAATGAGGACCTTGTCCATGATCGACGTCCAGATGACGCCATGAGCATGCCCGTAGGTGACGCCCGCACCGACCAGCCCGCCGACGATCGCATGAGACGAACTGCTCGGCATGCCGAAGTACCAGGTCGTAATGTTCCACGCAATGGCCCCGACGAGGGCGGAGAGCACAATCAGCTGGGCATTGAGCGGAGTGCCCACATCCCGGATGATCCCTTTTTCGATCGTGGTCGCCACCTCCGTAGCGAAGAAAGCCCCGGCGACATTCATGACTGCCGCCATGAGGAGGGCGGTTTTCAAGCTCATCGCATGGGTGGACACAACGGTGGCAATGGCATTCGCTGCGTCGTGAAATCCATTGGTGAAATCAAACACCAGGGCGATAATCACCACGGTTACAAGCAGAACTAACGATACTTCCATGCAAAAACGGGACTGAGGGGAGCCTCCTATCGGGGGAAGGGAGACATCGACTGTCAAAAGGTTGTTTCAATATTCCTTTAGCATTTGAACCATGGGGGTAGTAAAGATCGACCTTCCGATGACCACCCTCGCCCAGCCCTTCCGCCGTGTGTTCACGTACCTGATTCTCGGGGGATTCCTCGCCCTTGGCACCCCGCTTGTTCACTCCGAGGCGAACAAGAAACTCGATGGTATCGTGCTGATAATCTCTGACGGAACGTCGCTGGAGTTGATCACAACCACACGGGATTACGCTCTCGGAGCGGATGGCAGGCTGGCTTGGGATAAATTTTCGGCCACAGCGTTTGTGCGGACATACTCGGCCTCCGATCTTGTCACGGACTCCGCTGCGGGAGCCACCGCCATGGCCCGGGGAATCAAGGCGATCAATGGAGTACTCGGACAGGAAACTCCGGATTCCACCTCGGGTCCGGCCAGTATTCTCGATCTCGCGAAAGCCAAAGGCTGGTCGACGGGCGTGGTCAGCGATGACTCGGTCACGGGCGCCACCCCGGCGGCTTTTCTCGTCGAGCACCGCAACCGGTCCCAATACGACCTCATTGCCGACAAGATCCTCGACCAATTTGGCAAACGGGCCGATATCGTGCTGGGAGGAGGATACAAATGGTTCAGCGACCGTTCGGCCGATCCCGCGATCAAGTACAAGGACGGCCAGGTCGCCCAGGTGCAGAAGAATGCCGAAAAACGGGAGAAATCCGGGGTGGCATATTTTGACGACTGGAATGCCTTCCTGTCGGCCAAAAAGGGAGACAAGCCGGTCCTCGGCGCCTTTTTCCCGGATGCCTTCCCCTACTACGCCGATGGCACCCGCGCGCTGCGGCTGCGCGACATGGTCGGAGAAGCCGTGAAGTTTCTCAAGGCGGGCGATAAGCCGTATCTACTGGTGGCCGAGGCGGGACTGCCAGACAAGGCCTGCCATGCCAACAATGCCAAGCGAGCCATCACCGAGGTGCTGGAGCTCGATGCCACGCTGGACTGGCTGAAGACAAATGCAGGGCCAAACGTCTTGATCATCGTCACCACCGACCACAATACCGGCGGACTGATCTTCAATGGCCCTCCGGCTCCGCTACGGACAAAGGGCGACGCCTTGCTGGGCAAAAACCCGGTGAGCGAACACCCGTATCTCACCTGGGCCAGCGGCCCCGGAGCGAATCCGCCCAAGCCGGACGCCACTCCCGTCGCCGAGGGTCACGTGGAGGCGACACAGCCCGCGCTGCTGCCGCGAGGATCGGCTTTTCACACGGGAGGAGATGTGTGGCTGGTGGCCGATGGCCCCGGCTCGGAGACGATCCACGGATCGATCGACAACACGGATATCTACCGCATCATCGCGAAGGAAATCGCGGAAAACTAGAGCGGCGCCTCCCTGCGCGCATGGCCTCCACCGGCTCGCGGAGCGGATTTAGCCCAAAGAAAAACGCCGCCCTCTTGCGAAGGCGGCGTCTTCATGAATCGAACCTTGTCGGCGATTACGGGGTCGGAACCGTGGCGATCGTCTGAAGGATGCGGCTCGCGATCTTGTACGGATCGCCAGCGGAGTTCGGACGACGGTCTTCGAGGTAACCCTTGTAGCCGTTGTTGACGAAGCTGTGCGGGACGCGGATGGAAGCGCCGCGGTTGGCCACGCCGTAGTTGAACTTGTCGATCGACTGGGTCTCGTGGAGACCAGTGAGACGGAGGTGGTTGTCCGGGCCGTAAACGGCGATGTGCTCGTTCTTGTACTTGTCGAAGGCAGCCATGAGGGCCTCGAAGTACTCCTTGCCACCGACTTCACGCATGTACTTGGTCGAGAAGTTGGAGTGCATGCCGGAGCCGTTCCAGTCGAGTTCCTTGCCGAGCGGCTTGCAATGGAAGTTCACGTCTACGCCGTACTTTTCGCAAAGACGGAGGAGGAGGTAACGAGCCATCCACACCTGGTCAGCAGCGGTCTTGGAACCCTTGCCGAAGATCTGGAACTCCCACTGGCCCTTGGCCACTTCGGCGTTGATGCCTTCGTGGTTGATGCCGGCCTCGAGACAGAGGTCGAGGTGGGTGTCGACGATCTCACGGGCGATGTCGCCCACGGCGTTGTAGCCGACGCCGGTGTAGTACTTGCCCTGCGGCTCGGGATAGCCCTCGCGCGGGAAGCCAAGCGGGCGGCCATCCTGATACAGGAAATACTCCTGCTCGAAGCCGAACCAGGTATCGGGGTCGTCCACGATGGTGGCGCGAGCGTTGGTCGGGTGCGGGGAGCCGTCCGGAAGGAGGACTTCGCACATGACGAGGGCACCATTGGTCTTGGTGGCATCGGGGAAAACGGCAACGGGCTTGAGCACGCAATCCGAGCTGTGACCCTCGGCCTGCTTCGTCGAGCTGCCGTCGAAGCCCCAGAGCGGAAGCTCTTCAAGCGTCGGGAAAGAATCAAATTCCTTGATCTGGGTTTTGCCACGGAGATTGGCCACCGGCTCGTAACCATCGAGCCAGATGTATTCCAGTTTGTACTTCGCCATATTATTCTTCGAGTGTCTTGTTTTGCGCGGACCGCGCCGGAGGGGACCGCTTAAGTGTTGTTTTTTACCCTTTATCCGTACGGCGCACCTATTGAAGAGCAGGAACGATGCCAACCCTCAAGAAGATCCGGCAGCCAAGGGAAAATCCCCGGTGAGGGCTTGCAGCGAACCCGCCCAGCGGCGACGATAAAAGCCGAATGCACCAGGTCAAAGACACCCTCCGCGCCACGGTGCGTATTGGTTACGACGGACGCGTCCACAAGACCTTCCGGGGACCGAACGCCCAGGAACGCTTCGATACCGAGGTCAAGGTGCTGCGCTTTTTGGAAAAGATGCAGTGTCCCTTTGTGCCGCGCCTGCTGGAATCTGATCCGGAGCAGTTGAAAATCGTCACATCGAGCTGTGGGCAGCGCGTCGACCATCTGGACGACGAGCGCCGGGTGGAGCTCTTTGCGGAACTGGAGAAATATGGCGTGCGCCACGACGACGCCGAAACACGCAACGTCACCTACCGGCAGTCGGATGGGCGCTTCTGCTTGATCGATTTCGAGTTTGCGACCATTTTGCCGGGCTTTGAAGAGGCCGATGGAGCCAATCAACCAAGTCATACCGAACCAACGCCTGATCTGGCACGGCCGCAGCAACACGGGCCGCGTCCGGTTGAACAATGAGGATACCTTCCTCGGCCTGCAATTCGACGCCCAGGAGCTAAGGTACCTCGGGCGCGAGGGGGAAGGCTCGACGGATCATGGCGACTATGTCTTCGCGGTGAGCGATGGCATGGGGGGCGCGGCGGCGGGCGAGTTTGCCAGCCGGATCACGGTGGACAAGGTGACGCGATTCATGCCGGCGGCGTTCAAGCGCTCGGCGCAGGGCCTCGCGGCGGGGTTTGCGGATATTTTCACCGAGCTGTATCACGAAATCCACAAAGCGATCTCCTACCTGTCGTGGGGCGACCCGGATTGCGCCGGGATGGGTGCGACGCTCACGCTCACCTGGTTCACCCCGGGGTGGCTGTATTTTGGCCATATCGGCGATAGCCGACTCTACTATCTCCCGGCCAGCGAGGGCGGGATCAAGCAGCTCTCCCACGATGACACCTATGTGGGATGGCTCTTCCGGCAGGGAAAGCTCAGCGAATGGGAGGCCAAGCAGCACCCCGGCCGCACCTCCCTGCAGAAGGCGCTCGGAGCGGGTCACCAGTTTGTCGATCCTCAGGTCGGCGCGGTGGCCTACCAGAAGGGCGATATCTTTGTGCTGTGCAGCGATGGCGTGGTCGACGGACTTTTCGACAATGAAATCCGCCGTCTCCTGAAAGACCCGGAGCCCGCCGAACGCCAGCACGACCCGGCCCAGCGCATCGTCATGACGGCCGTGGAGCGCTCGGGACGAGACAATACCACAGCCATCGTCATCGAGATCGCCTAGGCATCGCCCTTCCGGACAGCGAGCGGCGTGGCGATGCTCTCAAGGGATTTTCGCTCCGCCTTGACGCCGAGCCACGCCTCGACCAGCGCGGCGGAAATCATCAGCACAGCCGCCAGCAGATAGCCGAGAAAGAGCGGCCAGCGGTCCTCGCCGCTCACGCCGATGAGCCAGCCATAGAGAAGCGGCGCAGCCACCCCGCCCACGAATGTCCCGACGGCGAAGAATATCGCGATGGCGAGGCCGCGAATCTCGAGCGGAAAGATTTCACTGACGGTGAGGTAGGCGGAACTCGCCGCCGCCGAGGCGACAAAAAAGATCAGCATCCATGCCGCCGTCTGCCCGGTGGAGGACAGCGCCTGCATGAGGAACAGGACCGACGACCCGACGAGCAGGAGCCCGCTTCCCGCGTAGGTGGCGACGATCATCGGCTTGCGGCCCCAGGTGTCAAAGAAGCGCCCGAGCACCATCGGACCGACCGCATTGGCCAGGGCGAAGGGCAGAAGGTAGCCGCCCACGGTCAACTCGGAAACTCCGAAATAGCGCACCAGCACCAGCGGATAGGTAAAAAACACGCCGTTGAAAAAGAAGGCCTGCGCGATCATGAGGGCGAGGCCAAGAATGGAGCGGCTCCTGTGTTCATGCCCCACGGCGTGCCAGATCTCGCGAAAGGCCGTGCCTTTGCGGGCGTAAACACGTATTGCCGGTTCCCGCAGCGGAGCCAGCTCGCCATGATGAGCGATGGCATTTCGTTCCACCCCTGCCACGATCTGCCCGGCCTCGTCGGCCCGTCCGTGAACCATGAGCCAGCGCGGACTTTCCGGCACCCAGCGGCGGAAGAAGAGGATGACCAGACCGAGCGCCGCTCCAATGCCAAAGGCCATTCGCCAACCGAGCCAGATCGGGAGGAAATCCGGATGGAGCAACACGAGGGTTGCGCTCGATCCGATGGCCGCACCGATCCAGAAGGTGGCATTGATGAAAAGATTCACCCGCCCGCGCAGGCGGGCGGGGATGAGTTCATCGATGGCGGAATTGATCGCCGCATACTCGCCGCCGATTCCCGCGCCGGTGAGCGCTCGAAAAAAGATATAGCTCCAGAAATCCCACGAAAACGCCGTGGCGGCGGTGGCCGTGAGATAGACGCCGACCGTGAGAAAGAAGAGCTTCTTCCGTCCGAAACGATCGGTCGCCCAGCCAAAGCCCAGCGCACCGATGACAGCGCCGATCAGATAGGCCGAGGCGCTCGCTCCGATCTGGACCGGCGACAGGGACAGGGCCTCGGGATGGGTCAGGACTCCGCTGAGCGCCCCTGCGAGCGTGACCTCCAGGCCATCGAGAATCCAGGTCACACCGAGAGCTGTGACGACCAGCCAATGCCAGCGCGTCCACGGCAGGCGATCCATCCGCTCGGGGATGCGCGTTTCCGTCCAGGGAGAAGCTGCAGAATTCACGCTCTGTATTCGCACTCCGGGCGCGATCCGGACCCCCCAAAAAATCCCCGCTACTCGGAGACGACGGGATTCATGAGACGTCCGATTTTCTCAACCTCGACCGTCACCTCGTCGCCGGGCTGGAGCCAGCGGGGCGGAGTCCGCGCCATACCGACGCCATGCGGAGTGCCCGTGAGAATGACCGTGCCGGGATAAAGCGTGGTGCTGCCACTGAGGAACTCGATGAGCGTGGGCACGTCGAAGATCATATCCGCCGTCGTCCAGTCCTGCAGGGTCTCCCCGTTGACGGTGGTCTTGATCCCGAGGCTGTTGGGATTCGGAATTTCGTCGCTGGTGACCAGCACGGGACCGAGAGGCGCGAAAGTGTCGAAGGACTTGCCCCGGCACCACTGGCCGCCGCCCCAGTTTTTCTGCCAGTCGCGGGCGCTCACGTCGTTCGCCGCCGTATAGCCAAAGACATACTCTAGCGCATGCTCGCGCTTCACGTTCTTGCACGTCTTGCCGATGACGACGGCGAGCTCGCATTCGTAATCCACCTGATGACTCGCGAGGGCGGTGGGCAGTTGAATGGGGTCGCCCGGATTCTGGAGCGTGTTGGGGGTCTTGATGAATAGGATGGGAAACTCGGGGATCTTTGCCTTCGTCTCCTCGGCGTGGTGGCGGTAGTTCAGCCCGATGCAGAGGATCGCGGCGGGAACCAGCGGCGCGAGAAGCTTGGCCACGTCGGCGGTTTCTCCGGTGGGAGTCAATTCACCGAACAATTCCCCGTTGAGACGTTCATAGATGCCGTCAGCCTCCATGGCGTAGTGAATGGCTCCGGCGGTGTCCGAGTAACGAATGATCTTCATGGCTGGTAAGGTCTGCCGCTTCTTTATGCGACAGCGTTTTCCCTAACACTCTGGCAAACGGGAAGCCAGTCCGAACGAAAAACCGCGTCGTCAGGGCCTAGTCGGATCGTCCCCGCGCGTCGACCCGCCAGACATCGACCACCTCGCCGCTCCGCACCACATGCACCCGGTCGGCGAGATTCACCGCGGGGCAGACGTGAGCCGGGGTGAAGAGCAGCCGGTCCCCCACCCGCAGAGAAGCAACGCCGCGCCCGGTAACGAAGCCGTGTTCCTCGCTGAGACGAGTCACATTGATGTCCTGGCGATCCACGGCGCGGGCAGTGATGTTGCCGGAATATTTGTCGCTGGAAAAAACCTTCGATCCGGCATCGATCAAGGCCAGGTCTGGCTCAGGGCGATCGACTACCGTCGCGAGGACATGCAGGGCGACATCATCAAAGGTCATGCCACCGGGACCCTCCGCGAGATTCAGGTCGCCGTAGACATACGCCCCGGGGCGGACAGCCTTTACCCGGAAACGCTTGAGAAACTCGGTCGCCGTGACGCTGCATCCCGGCCAGATTGCCAGCTCCTCGCCGATTTCGTCGCGCGCCGCCTCGAGTGAATCCTCCGCTGCACGGACGAGGATCTCGACCTGCTGCGGCGTGCGGGCCTGATAAGCATGGCCCTCGTGGGTGTAGAGCCCGGCGAGCTTCATGCGATGCGAGGACCGGATGCGGTCGGCGAGTTCCCCGGCGGCAACCGGAGTACGCACACCCTCGCGCAGCAGGCCGGTATCGACCGCCATGAGCACGGGCACGGAAATACCGGCCGCCTCCAGCACCTTTTCCAGCACCTCCAGATGCGCCTCGCTGGTCACGGCGAGGATGAGTTCGTCGAGCATTCCAGCCAGCTCGCGCAGGCGGCGGGCTTTGCTCACATCGGCCAGCGAGTAAGCAATAAAGATACGGCGTACACCGGAGGGCAGCATGGCTTCGGCCTCGCCGAGCTTGGCGCAGGTCGCGCCCTTGGCTCCGGCGGCGAGCTGCTTTTTCAGCACGGCCACGGATTTGTGGGTCTTGATGTGCGGCCAGAGCTCGACGCCGGCCGCGTCGCAGGCGGCCTGCATGGAGGAGATGTTGCGCTCGAGGCGGTCGAGATCGACGATCAGGGCCGGTGACGGGATGGCGTCCGAGGATTGCATGGCTCTGAAACGGGATGCTCTCAGCTTTTCCCGCCGGATACAACATCGCCCGCGCGCTTGACCTCGCGGGAATAAACGGACATTCCCAGAGCCATGAGCGCACGCGTTTACCTCGCAGGACCGGACGTCTTCTTCCCCGATGCCAAAAAGCTGGCCGTGACGTACAAAGCCATCCTCGCCGAGTACGGGCTCGACGGGCAGTTCCCGCTCGACAACCAGATCCAAGCCTCGACGCTCCAGGAAACCGCGCTGGCGATCTTTGAGGCCAACTACCGGCTGATTGATTCCTGCGACGCGGTGCTCGCCAATATGGTCCCGTTTCGCGGTCCCTCGATGGATGTCGGGACGGCGTGGGAAATCGGCTACGCCTACGCGCAGGGCAAGCCGATCGTGGGCTACACGGAAATCCTCACGCCGTACCGGACCAAGGTCCATCACAGCGGCTTCTCGCAGGCCGAGACCGATCCCGTGGACCATCTCGGTCACGAGATCGAGCACTTTGAGGGCATCGACAATCTCATGCTCACGCAATCCGTGCGCGCGATCAAACCGACCCTGCGCGAAGCCGCCGAGTACCTGGCGACGATCGTTTAATTACCAGCCGAGCACCTGGGCAAAGATGAGCGGCGCGACGATGGAGGCGTCGCTTTCGATGATGTACTTCGGCGTGGCGGAGCCGAGCTTGCCCCAGGTGATCTTTTCATTTGGCACCGCGCCGGAGTAGCTGCCGTAGCTCGTGGTCGAGTCGCTGATCTGGCAGAAGTAGCCCCACAGCGGCACGTCCCCGCGCTGCAAATCCTGGTGCAGCATCGGCACGACGCAGATCGGAAAATCCCCCGCGATGCCTCCGCCGATCTGGAAGAAGCCGACCGAGCCGATCGCACCCATCGGGCGGGCCGTGGCGGTGTACCACTCCGCCAGCGAGATCATGTATTCGATGCCGGTGCGCACGGTGTGGACATTGCGAATGTCCCCGCTGATGCAGTGCCCGGTGTACATGTTGCCGAGAGTGGAATCTTCCCAGCCCGGGACGAACATCGGGAGATTGCGCTCCGCTGCGGCGAGCAGCCAGCTGTGGGCCGGGTCGATCTGGGTCTCCAGCCTCCCGCCGAGCAGAATGCGATAGAGAAACTGGTGAGGAAAATACCGCTCGCCCGCGCGGTCCGCCGCCTGCCATTCCGCCAGCACCGCCGCCTCGATGCGGCGCATGGCCTCCATCTCGGGGATGCACGTATCGGTCACGCGGTTCATATGCCGGTCGAGGAGCGCCTGCTCGTCGGCTGGCGTGAGGTCGCGGTAATGCGGCACGCGCTCGTAGAACTCATGCGCGACGAGATTGAAGACATCCTCCTCGAGATTCGCGCCCGTGCAGCAGATGGCATGGACCTTGCCCTGTCGGATCATCTCGGCGAGCGAGAGCCCGATCTCCGCCGTGCTCATCGCCCCAGCCATGGTGAGAAACATCACTCCGCCCTGGTCAAGATGGGCGGCGTAGCCATCGGCGGCATCCCGGAGCGAAGCCGCGTTGAAGTGCCGGAAATGATGACGGATGAATCGGGAGATTTCGCCGCCTGCCTGTGGAACCGTGTTCATTTTTCAAAGCCAGTCGTGGCCGGACTGACAACGGGTATGGGCAGCAAAAAGCCACCCGGTTTCGTTGACGGCTACGGGCTGATGGCCCGCCATGACCGTCTTTGGGTGGCTGAAGAAAATCGGTATCACAGATGTCCGTCCGGGGCAAGCCGCATTTCAGCCACGCAGAAATGACGAACGACCGCCATGGCACATCCTCAGCTTAGTACCCGGACTATATTTTAGAGATCGACATCGTTGCTTAGAAATCCTTTAAGGAAAGCTCCATGTATAAAGTGTCTCTTGCACTCGCGGCGGGCGTCCTCGGACTATTTCTGAACAGCACCATCGCCCAGGAGGTCGACAACCCCGACTTTTCCAAGGGAAAAACCGGATGGATGGGAGATGGCAAGGTCGTGTATTTCGGCTCCGACGGAACAATTTCCGACACTCCCTCTCCAGGCGCCGCGCCCGGGTTGAAGATCGAACTCAGCAAAAACGAGTGGAAGGAAGTTCACCAGACTCTGCGACCAAAGCAAAAGGATACGGAGATCCAGTACTCCCTGCAGGTCATGGCCGATCCGACATTCGTTCGCCTGCCGGAATCCAAGGACTACTCCGACGTCGATTTCCGGGAGGGAGGCGGCTATGCCTGGAGCGCATTGGTTTATCCGAAATGCGATTTTCTCATGCGCGTCCACGACGACACCTGGTACTACCGCCCCCGGTCGCTGACCCCTCTCGGAACCTGGAAGACGTTCTCGGAAAGCTTCCCCAAGCTGAAAGCTCGCCAGCGTGAGATCGCGCTCCTTTTTCCTCCGGGAGAAGGAACGATCTACGTCAAAGGCAAATAGAGTTCCTCCTCCGCGCCCGGGGCCTGGGCTGGCGGCTCGCTGGAGAGTAAAGCGACTTGTATTCCCTCCTCCCTTCATGAATACTTTCCATCATGAATGTCTTTAAGATCACAGCCAAGAATCCGAATGACATCCGTTGGATGGCCGAGGACTTACGTCCCCCGGTTTTAGTACAAGTTGACCCTGAAAGAGCCGTATTTTCTCAGTTCTTTGGACTCCGCACATTTAAGCCTTCTACTACCGCGCCGAATTACTCCATGTGGGACCAAGAGCACCTTGACGCTAAGCTTGTCCCCAACCAGAGTTTCCCTGAAATTCCCGCAGTAATTTATGAGGAACAGCAGGGAATTTGGATTGCACAGCACCTCGCTTCGGATGCGAATGCGTGGTCGAATACGACTCGTGAAGCCATGATGCAACTGGCCGACAAGATCAATCACAACCTTGAAAAGCAAGGACAATGCGGGAAGCAGCGAACGCCCGACCGAGAAGCGGCCCGAGGCACTTGCAGAGATCCGCGACGCCAAGCTCTACCGCATCGAGCACAAGACGTTTGAGGAGTATTGCCGGACCAAATGGAACTTCACAAAAACTCAGGCAAATAGACTCATTGGAGCAGCGCAAGTTACCGAGAATTTGACACCCATGGGTGTCAAACCAAACACTGAGAGTCAAGCCCGTCCACTAACCAAGCTCCCGCCCGATAAGCAACCCGAGGCATGGAGCAAGGCTGCAACGGAGCAGGACATACAACATTGTATTGACTGACTTTCCCAACCATGTTAATCCGCCGAACATGATCCTACATCCATGTTCGTGCGGGTCGTTTCGAGTTTCCACGGGAAGCGCTCTCGACAAAACAAATCAAGCAGGAGAAACCGGATTCATTTACTGTCTGGCTTGCGGGCGGATTTTCGGACTCCACCCCAAAATGCTCCCAAACAGGGAGGCGGCTAGTGCTCTATGGAATCGTCGGAGAAAGCAGGAGATCGCCCGGAACTGGAAGCCCAGGCGTCAAAATGCCACCCGGACTACATAGGAGGTATCCAAGAGTGGCGTGAGGTGCTCAAACCGGGGGCGTGAAAAGGGGCTCAATTACCGTCCAACAACACTTCCTCTAGTAATGCTCACCTGGTAAACATCACTATTCCATATACCGTTTTACAGACTCGCGTTACTTCCGTGTTTATCAAAATCGCTATTGATCCTGGGGGGGAAAGTAGGGGTCAGGCGTGAATGGCCTTAAGATAAGGCGAATTTGGGAGTATTTTGCCCTGTTGGAGGGCGTCGCAGGTGAAGATCTGGCTTGCCCCCGCGCGATTTTCCTCTCCCCAGGCAACTATCGGAGTAGCCGAGATCCTGGCCGCTGGGTGAGGAGCGCGTTTTCATGCGCCTTTCGACCATCTTGGCGGGAATTTCTCCCTCGAAAAACTCCCTTTTCTTCCCCATTTTTTTGGCGGAGAGCCAGATGAAACTCATCCAGCGCCGAGCCTTCGGCTTCAGAAACTTTAACAACTACCGCTTGCGCGTCATCGCTCAATGCGGCTAACACAAAAACATCAACAAATGACCTCATCCCCATTTTTTGGCGGAGAGCCGGCGGAGAGCCATAATAGCGGCCAAAATGCCTGATATCTGGTCGGCGCGGCGGGACTCGAACCCGCACGGAGTTTCCTCCAGCAGATTTTAAGTCTGCTGCGTCTGCCATTTCGCCACGCGCCGTTGCAGAGGGGAAAATCGTACACACCAGATTTCCCGACGCAAGGATGGCATTTACGGTCTGGCGAATCCTTGAACACCGGGCGCCAGCAGGTGGCACGCTCGCTGTTGCGGTAAACGTCACGCCCCTCAGGCGCGGCTGAGGAGGACCGCCGGGTCGACCTGGCCCGGCATCGGCTCCCCACGCAGGAGATGCTCCGCGTCACGAATGACGTAATCCGCCATGCGCCTCACCTCGTCATTGGCGCTTCCCGCGATATGGCTGGTGATGAAGACGTTGGGCAAAGTGTAAAGCTCGCTGCCCGGCGCGGGAGGCTCGACCGCCTGGACGTCGAGGAGCGCGGTCAGGTCCGGCCTGCGGCGGAGGACGGCGAGCATGCCGGGTTCGTCGACCTGGGCTCCGCGCCCGGTATTGATAAAGGTCGCGCCCTCCCGCAGGGAGGCAAAGTGCCGCTCCTGGAGGATGCGGGCATTGGCCGGGGTATCGGCGAGCTGGTTGCTGACGACGTAGCCCTCGCGAAACGCGGTGTCGATGTCGACGAGAGCGTCAATACCGATGTCACGAGCCTGCGCCGGAGTGAGATACTCGCATACCGCAATGACTCGCAGGTCGAAATGCCGCAGGAGCTTGAGCAAATGCCTGCTGATGGCTCCGATGCCGATGAGTGCGACGGTTTCCCCATATGCTCCGCGACCGATGGGAGGATGCTCCCCGGCCCATGAACCCTGGCGGCAGTAGCGCGAGTTTCGGTACGCTCCCTTGCAGGAGAGCAGGATCTGGCCGAGGCAGAATTCCGCAACCGGGATGGCGTTGGCCTCGACGGCGGTGCAGACCGCCACGCCGCGCCGGATGAAGGGCTCCGCCACCGCACGCACGGACCCTCCGGCATGAAACAGGCCTCGCAGCCGCGGCATCTGGTCAAACTCCTCCGCAGTAGGAGCAAACACTCCCCAGCAGGAAAAGACGGCCTCGACGTCCCGCAGATTCGCCGCATGCACGGCGAAATTCTCCGAGTTAATCACGGTCGGATAGAGATCGAAGAGCCCGGCAATTTTGCGCAGACGCTCCTCTCCGTAAACATAGTCCACAATGTCGCCGGGAAACCACGGCACACCATTGGTGAAGATCGCTGCCTTCATCCCCCGCTTTTCCCCGCGCTAGTTGGCGACTTCCTTCAACTCGAAATCATCCAGGTCCGCCGTGACTGTGCCGACACTCATCGAGTGGATCTGGATGAACATGCCGGCCGTTTCCTCCGGCGCGACTGCGGAGATCGAAACGCGTTTCCACTCCGCCGACCGCTCGGGCACCACTGTCGGCGGCTTTTTCTGGATGGGTTTTCCGTCCTGGTTCAGGAAATACAGGGCGACCTGCACGCCGCCCTCTCCCGAGACGGTGCGAAACCAGAAAGACATCTCGTATTTCTTCCCCGCCTCCGCGTCGGTCGTGAGGGAGAGGAGCCCGCTGCCCTGCTTATCGTCCTGATCGACGATGCGCAGTCCGTACGATCCGCTGTGGGCGGCCTCCGCAGAGGCGGAGCTCATGTTGCGATCCATACGGGGAACCCAATCGCCCAGCCCCTCCTCGAACCCCGGGTTGAGGATCGTCTGGGAAAATGCGGGCGAGGCCGCCAGCATGAACCCGCAGCAGGCAACGGACCGGAGAAGGCGAACCGACAGGGGGTGCTTAAAGAGTTTCATGGATATCAGGAGAGTTGGGGTTGTTTGCGCTCGATCAGGAGACTGACGATCTCGTAAGGGCTGAAGGAGATTTCGGAGACCGAACCACCATCGCCGACGGTCTCGGACAGATCCGTCCGCAGGGCGCGGCAGCCATTGGCGAGGAGGATTTTCACCCGTCCCCGGCGGCCCAGGGTTTCGTGCAGGCGCAGGACCCACCCGCGGCCGGATTTTGCGGGCTTGGCCCAGCACGGGATGAGGCTCTCTCCCCCGGAGAGGCCGAGGAATCCCGAGTTCACCGCCCCGCCCCGGTAGGTCAGGGCGTCGGTATAAAGCGAGTCCGCCAGCGCAGGCGCGAGATCCTCGCGCGAGAGATCGGGGGCGTGAAAACACAAGGCCAGGCGAATGACATGCCGTCCCTGGTCGGTAAACGGCGCGCGCGCTCCGCCCCGGCGGATGGATGCCGGGAACATCTTTTGCCTCGGCTCGGGCTCGCCTCCCGTGACGCGCGGCGACCGGACGAGCGAAACACCGAGCACACCCTCGCGGCAGGAGAAGCCGTACTTGGATTCCGTGACCACGCCGAGGCCCTCCGCCTCGCCGTCATCGGCCACGACGGCCCACCGGCTGGCGGGGCTTTCAAACATGGCTTCATCGCGAGACTCTCCCGGCTGCTGGCAGCGCAGGACGCTGCCGAACGGCGTGCCAAACCGCGCCATCCGCCCGGTGTAGGCGGTCGGGAAGTTCACCCGCAGGAGCTTCTGCTCCTCCTGCCAGTCGATGTCGTACTCGATATGCAGGACCGGCTGAAACGCGTCGACGCGATACCTCACGACGCCGGAACTGCGACCGCCGAGGGCGAGAGAGAACTCGATCCCGGCCTCCAGCTCGGAGAGCGACACCCGGGGCTTTCCGGTACCATAAACCTCCGTGCCGAGACTCAGGGTCTGACGGTCGATGTCCCATGCGTCGAAATCGGACGGATGATCGGGATACTCCACCAGCGCGCCCAGCGCGGAGGCGATGGCGATGGGGCGGCCATTGAACGACAGAGAGGTCACGCGGCCCCGCGCGTCGAACCCGGCCGCCACCCGGCTGCTTTGCAGCGAGCTGGCCGTCGCCGCGACCGCGTACTCCGAGACGAAGACCTCGGGGAGCGTCTGCAGGGACGCGCCGGACAGCGGGGGCAGTCGATACGCCTTTTGTTCTCCCCCCTCGTCGCGAATGATCACGGTGCGGCCCAGCGGGAGGGGATTGAAGAGGGCGGGTTCCGGACCCGCGCCGAGGTCGGCCGCCGCCGTCTCGACGGCCTTTTCCGCGATGGCGGCGAGCTCGGGCAGGCCCTCCTCGTAGACCTCCCAGATGGAACTGCCCGGGATATAATCGTGAAACTGCGCCATGACCATGCGCCGCCAGTAGTGCGCGTCGAGTTCTCCGCCACCCATGGCCACGCGGGCTGCCTCCCAGGTCTGGAGCGCCCTCTCGCACTGGCGGAAGATGGCCTTGAGGTTGCCATGGGTGGTGAAAACTCCCCGGTGATACTCAAGGTACAGCTCGCCCTGGTAGACGGGCAGGCGAGGCCGCGACTCGTCGAGGCGCTCAAAGAAATCCTCGATGCGCCCCCAGCCCACCTGAGGCGCTCCAGCCAGCACCTGAAAACGCCGGACCCGCTCGCACATCTCCTCGGTGACGCCGCCGCCGCCGTCGCCGTAGCCGGTGGGCGCGAGGAATTCATCGTGCACGTCGGATTGCCGGTAGGCCTTCGCCCCGCGCCGCAGCTCCTCGGCGGAGACGACCTGGTTGTACCCGTTCTCCTGGGTGACATGGACGAGGACCTCGGAGCCGTCGATGCCCTTCCAGACGAAGCTGCTGTAGGGAAACAGGCTGATGTTGGACCACGTGAGTTTCGTGGTGAAAAAATACGGCACGCCGGTCTGGCGCATGATCTGGGGCAGGCACCCGCTGTAGCCAAAGACATCCGGCAGCCAGAGCACCGGGGACGGGCGGCCCTGCAGGCGGCGATACCCCTCCTGGCCGAGCAGGAAGCTGCGCGACAGCGCCTCGCCGCAGGCCATCTGTGTATCCGACTCCACCTCCGTCGCTCCCACGGGCTCCCAGCGACCTTCGCGGATGCGCGCGCGCACCGTCTCCATGAGCGAGGGGCTGAGACGCTCCACCGCGTCATAGCTGGCGGGCTGGGAATAGCCAAAGACAAACTCCGGATACATCTCCATGAGCCTCGTCATGGTCGAGAAGGTATGCACCGCCTTGTATTCACTCCCCCGCTCGGGCCAGAGCCACACCAGGTCGATATGGGCGTGGCCGGTGAGCACAGCGCGGATGGTTTCCTTCTGCCCGGAGAGCAGCGCGTAGGCGGACTTCAGCGCGGTCCTGGCTCCCGCGAGCCCTCCGCGGTCGAAGGCATTGAAGACATCGTCGAGCGCCCGGAGCAGCCTGCGATAGAGCACCGGGATGGAGTTCAGCACCGGGCGATAACCTGCGCCCGCGAGCTTTGGGGCTTCCGAGGGACTCGCCGCCTTTGCCTCCTCGATGGCGAGGTCGAGGAGGACCCGGGTGTCGTGATAAACCTCCCAGGCCAGGTCGTCGCGATGGCACACCTCCGCGACGCTGAGCGTGCTTCCCCGCGCGTCGAGACCGGTCGCCTCGGGGTGCCAGATCGCGCTCTGGAGACAAAGCCCCTCCACATAAAACTCCGCGACTCCGTCCGGCAGCCGGCAATGGCGATGCGCCACATCAAACCCGTAATACGGCGTCCCGTCGATATAGACTGTTCCCTCACCCTGATCGCGCCAGTGCAGGTAGAGCGGGCGGCCGCCGGCGCTCTCCGGCACGCGAACCCGGAACCAGCCCCGGTCAAAAATCTGCCCCCAGTGGAAGGGCAGCTTCACCGGCTCGTACGAAAGCGCCTTCGCCTGATCAAAGGGAATGGCGTCGCGGAAGGCTCCGCCAAACTCACAGGCGACCGCCCCCGCCCTCACCCAGATAAGGGACTGAATGCGGTCCAGCACCGAATGCGCCCTGGGGAGAACGAGCTGAAGGAATGGATTGTCAGGTAACACGGAAATAAGCGGGTAAAATACTGGGCTCAGGGAGGAGAGAGCGGCTTGACGAGGGCGTTGTAGCGCTGTTGGACATCGGCCAGGGCGGCCTGAAAGTCCTGCGGGATGACGAGGGCCTGCTCGGGAGCATCGGTAAATGTATAGGTACGGGTGTCGTCCCCGACCACGAGCTTGACCGGGAACCGTGTCACGGGGTCGATGTAGGCCGTCACTGGCACCTTGCTGCCGAGATCGATCTGCGGAGGGTCGTCCGCCGTCACGATCACATAGAGAGCGGGGTCGGCAAATTGCAGGGGATAAAACTCCCCGGTGAAGACGAGGCACTCCTTCTTGTCGACGGTTTCGCGTCCCTTGAAGTTGCTGGCGGAAATCCAGGCAAACTCCGGGAAATCTCCTCCGGGCTGCGCATTGCGTCGGACGATCTTCTGCTGAAATGCCGGGTCCCGCAGCACCAGCAGGGGGCCCTGCGCCCAAATCTCTTGCGTGGCCCCGCCGGAAAACGAACTCAGCAGGAGCTTGATCCGGCCGGTCTTTGTGACCTCCAGACGGGCGATCCGCTGGCCGACAAGCGTCAGTGCGGTAGGACGCGCCCCCTCCTTGTTACCGTACTGGAAAGACACCGTCCACTTGCTCATCTCCGGAGCTCTCTCCGCGACAAACGGCGGCTTGGGAGGCTCCTCGGCGAAGCTCGATGACGCCATGGAGGCTCCCAGCGCCAGCACCGAAATGTATTTCCGTATCCTCATTCCGTCACGACCTCCAGTTGCTTGTCCAGGACCCTGCCCGTGAACCGATCGATGGCGATGTGCAGCCAGTAGTGCTTCTCTCCCTCCACATAAAAACCGGCCAGGCTGGTCTGGCCCGGGGCAAACCTGCCAGCCTGGGCCACCACATCGATCAAGAGGTTCCAGACCCTTGTGGAGCCCGCATCGGTCAGGGCGCGGATGGCCGCCTCGCGCTGCCCGGTGATAAAGGCCGCGTCGGTCCCTTTGATTCCGCTCACCGTTCCCACATCCAGGGAAAAGCCCGAGTAGAGGACATCCGGGTCCTTGTCGGGAGATGTCGCCGCAGTGGTTCCGGTTCCCTTCCAGCGGCCGACCAGTTCAGACCGATTGACCAGAGGTCCGAGCGGAGCGGTGGCTGACATCGTTCGCTCGACCAGTTTATTGGCGATCGACTCAGCGACGGCTGAAGTCAGAACTGTCGGGGAAGACGACATGTCGTCCACGATGGAACCCGTCAGGAGCGCCTTCAGGACGGGCGCCTGCCGGGTGTTCAGATTCACCTTTCCGGCGGTCAGCGCATTATCGTTATTGGTCTCGTCGACGCAGAATACGTCGAGCAGCGCAGCGTCGCCGCTTTCCGGGAAGGAGAGGTCAATATTCTTCCACGGCGTATCCCGGAAGGTGTACCCAAGCTCCGCCACCGAACGGAAGGGGCGATTGAGAATCACGGGACGGCTCGCGTTATTGCCGGAGATCATGGGCAGTCCCTCCTTGGTGCCGGTCGAACCGCCGGACGATGCATCCGATGCGTACCCGCCCATGGCGCGCCGGACGACACCATCGGGATCACGATTGTAGAATGGTTGATCCTTTACGCCGAAAAATCCCTTCTGATTGCGCACCGTGTTCATGGTCCAGTATCCCTGCTTGAAACCGCGATGCCGGGAATCGTGGTTGGGATAAAGGTCGTTGTTATCGTAATTAGTCGGAGCCCAAGGACCTACCTCGACGCCAAATGTATTATCCCGAGGATAAAATGTTTTAGGCCCTAAAGGAGGTTGACTTAAGGTTGACCAGTTGGACGGGAAGACCATATTCGCCGCGTCGGTGGGCGAAACCAGTCCAAGCAGATCCCATGTGGTAACTCCCCACCGAGAGGTTCTTGGGTCATTCCTCTCGAACTCGATTTTCGGGAGTTTCGACGGATAGCTTATCCAACTCTTCGGCGGATTCGGATAGGTCGCCGTGCTCGTCTCTTTGGGGGTAAACGCCGAGGTATTCCACTGCACCGTCATCTGGTCGTATGTCCGAAAAGACGAACCGTCCTTATACTCCAGATAGATGGTCACAGGCCCGGAATCCGGCAGTCCCATGTATCCCATGTCGATATCGGATGTACCGTTCTTCCGCTGGAAATCGAAGGCGACGAGGCCTGTGAGATTCGCTCCAGTGAGAGCATCATAACGGGATGGACCAGCAAGCCCGCTTCCGGTCGGGCGACCGGGCTTAGCCAACACCGTAGGCTCGCGGAAGAGAGAGGAGTCCACGGTGAATGTCAAATCTCCAGCCGAGGCCCAGTCACTCGGAACGATCAACTGGCTCCCATCTTTATAAACCAGCTTATTGGAGGTCGGCACACCACTTCCCAAGGCACTGACCGCCCGAACTCGAAACTGGGTCGGTGCATCCGCCGGAGCATCATTCCCGTGAGGATTCCACAGCTCCGGGTTGACCAGCATGGCAGCCGGATAAGAGGCAAGGGTCGGGCCCGAGGCCGGAATGTCTGTCTGCGGCGCATAGCGAATCCGCAGGCGGTAAAGATACGGCAGCGACTCGACGCCGCGCACCTCCTTGTCCGCATCTCCCGCAAAGGCAAGCCGGGTCGGATAACCATCATTGTCCGCCTGGTCGATGATGTTGGCGCCGATCTGTAGGATCTGGAGATTGGTGAAAACATCACGGCCCGAGTGTTGAATCTCCGCAGCCGAGCCCGACTGGTCCCATCCGGCCTGCGCAGCGCTTTTTGCCAGGCTGCCGACGTTGATGGCGGCTTTGAGTAGTTCGAAAAAATCTGGCTCGCGCCCGGCTGCGGCCACGGCGTCCAGTCGCAGGATACCGGTATCGTTTCCGTGGCCGTACTTCCATGGCTCGTTCGCGGAGCTCCGATAAATCCCAAAGTCGCGATAGATGGGATCGGTGTCGGTCTTCGATGCCGTCGCGCTACGCAGGATCTGGTTGAGACGGCTTAACGCGAAACGCTTTTTGACCAAGGGTTCACCGACGAGCGCAGTCGTCCCATCGCGACGAGTGAAGGTCTTCGTCACCCGGGCCTTGGCGAATGGCGGGTTGATGTCCGTCGATGGATCAGCCTCCCGGTCGGCATTGTAGGCATCATTACCGGTGCCGTACGTGGTACTATTCTTGGTCGTGCTGGATTGCACGCGCGGCCGATTCGGATTGGGTACGAAAACGGGCTGCTCGATATCCCGCGAAAAAGTGCCCATGTACTGCAAGGCATCCTGCGAAAAGCCGACCAGCTTGCGAAACTCCAGGAGCGCCTGCCGACTGGTGAAAGCCTGGTCGGTGGACTGTCCGTTCGCCACCTTGGGAACCTTTAAAAAGGCATAGGGATGCGCCTTCCAAAGGTCGAAATACCGCTTCGCGGCGGTGGCATCGAAGGTCAAGTCCGGCAGCGTCCCCGAGGGACCCGCGCTGGCATAGCTGCGCCATCCGACGATCTGGTCGACCTCCTTCTGCTGGAGCCCAAGCACCGTCAGATCCGCAGTGGCGAGACCACCCTTGTTGCCAGCTCCCCATACCCCCTCGGGAGAGGAACTCGCATCTATCTTCCTGGTCTCAGTCGAAGACGGATATCCAGCCACATTCATATCCAGCAGGCCGCCCTCGTCGTAGATGGCGTAGGCGTAGCGGCCGATCACGCTGGTGGACGGGGCGGTGAGGACGACGGGGCCGTTGGTGGTTACGTAGACCCAGTCGGGAGCGGTGAAATTCGCCGAGGCATTCGGCGTGGTGTCGACATTGGTTCCCTTGTCCGAGCGGGGGATGAGGTAATGCTTGTTCCAGCGGGCCGGGCTGACGAAGCGCCCGTTGCGGGACGGATCGGTGGCGGAGTTGACCGCGGAGGCCCGGCTTGCCACTCCCGGCGAGGCAATGGAGTCGGAACGCACGCTGCGGCGAACGAGATTGGGGATCGGGTCATTCGTGCCGCTGACCGCCGGGTTTCCGCTCCGCATCGGGACGATAAAGGCATTGGACGAGGGCAGGTAGAGGGTATTCGTGCCGTAGGTGTTCGTCGTCGAGCCGTTGGCGATCTCCTGCTTGAGATCGGAGACGATCACCTCGAGCGAACTCTCCGCCAGCTGCCGCGCCCGGGTGTCGCCGAGGCTGCTGTCGGACATCTTCCGCGTCAGCATGGAGTGCGAGATGTACGCCAGGACCAGACCGGATAGCAAAACGACAAAGGCCAGGACGATGACCAGGGCCATGCCCTTGCGCCGTACGGCTCTGGAGCGGGAAGAAATCATAGGGCCAGGGGGTTGAGGTAAAAGGTCCTTCCGTAAACGCGCACCGCGGAGAGCGAGGCCTTGGGCAGGTTGCTGGAGTCGATGGCATCGCGCCATTTCTTCTCGAGCTCGCCGGTTTTCATGGAGCTGTCGAAATCCGCCATGCGGCCGGCCAGGGTCGTCAACTGGTCATCCGTCACGATGGTGCGGGACTTGGGATCGATCACCGCTACGACGACACAGATGCCCGCGACGTCGGTGATCGACTTGGGGAAATCCACCGAGAGCGTCCCGTCCTTCAGGAGGTAAAAATATTCAAACCGGAAGATGTCAGTGCCGAGCTGTTCATAGTCGGTATCGCTCGACCCATCGGCGGCCTGAGGCCAGAGCCCCTTGATGGTGAGAGGGAGAAAGGCCATCTTCGCCCCGGGGTCGCTCACGCCGCTCCACAAGAGCCCCTTGCCGAGCCGCTCGATGCTGTGGGCGCGCCCGGAACTCGCGGTCTCATTCACGCGATAAGCTACGAGGGAAAACGGACTTTGCGGAGATGTCGTGCTGGCAAAGTAACCCGGCACCTCACTGAAAAAGGCCATCTGGTCATTGCCCGCCTGGGGCGCGGCCGATGACTTCATGTAGTAGTCCACGTCGTCGCGCTTGAGCATCTGGGCAAAGTCCACCGCCATGCGATCGAGCAGCTGGCGGGCCTGGATATCGGCGTCGAGGCGCTTGCTGTTGGCCATGACGAGCGCGCTTGCGTTTTTGAAGAGCATGGTGATCAGGACGAGGAGCATGGCAAAGACCGCCATGGCCACGAGCATCTCCACGATCGTGAAGCCCGCCCGGGAACGGCGCCTGCTTCCAGCGCCCCGCGGTCCGCCATGTCTGCTCGCGTGCATCTCAGTTCCGATCCATGGCGACGAATGACTCCACTCCGCCCGAGGCATTGGCGGTCGACGCGACGGAAGGCCAGGTGATCTTCACATTGGCGAGACTCGCCGAACGGCTGCCCGCATTGGGAAGAAAGGTCACCGTGAGACGAAACATGGACTGGCTCTGGTCGGTCGTCAGCCTCCCATCCTCGGTGAAATACAGAGGATTGCTCGCGCCGGCGGAGTTCTGGGCCGGAAGCGGGATCTGAAACCGCGGCGAGCTGGTCGCTGCGCCGCGCGGTTCCGTGACCGGCGTTGTCTTGAGGTCCGATACCACGCTGGTGAGGATGCCGTTGGCCAGCATCTGCTGCACCGCCGCCTGGTTGCTCTTCAGCCCGACCGGCAGCATGCCGAAGAGAGCGATGAGACAGAACCCGGCTATGCCGATGGCGAGAGTGACTTCGACGAGAGAGAAACCTTGAGGAGGGAGGGAACGCGCTTTCATGGCCGATAAACCTGGACGTTGCCGCCGATGCCCGTGAACTGGATGGCGGCGATATTGGAAGAAGCCTGGTCCACGAAGTTTCCCCGAGCCGGGCGCAACCCGATCTCCCCCACCCGCTTGAGCGGACCGCTGTTGATGACGACCTCGCCGCGGGGACTGAACCTGACTGTCTTGTAAAACTGGTATCCCTGCATCGCGAACGGGAAGGAAGTGCGATTCCCGCTATCGCTGCTGATGCGGCTCTCGGCATCCTGGGAGGGCTCGGCGGACCTCCCCTCGATCGTCCGGGCGTCGCCGCCCTTCGGCGCGGGCAGGTCGGTCATGTGAACGCCCTCGATCTTCATGATGCGGTCGATGGGCACCACGCGGTTTGATGGCAGCACCGCCGGGGAGGCATTCTCGTCAAAAATACAGGTCCCGTCGACCGAGGCGACCGCCGACATCAGCACGCGCCCCTTTCCCTGGTACGGCGGAGCGCTGGTCGAGGGCTTGCCCGGAGCCGCGCCATCCTCCTCGTAAAATCCCACCCAGACATAGGTATTGTTCGCCATGGCGTAGGCCCTCGCCTGCTGGAGGACGTCCGACATCTGCGTGACCGCCTGGGTCACCGATCCATTCCCCCGCGAACTCAGGGCTGGAATCGACACGGCTGCAAGCAGCCCGATGATCGCGATCACTACCAGCAACTCGACAAGACTGAACCCCGCGCAGCGTCGGGGAAACGGTCTCGCAATCGAGCGTCTTTCAGGGAAGGGGAACATAAGAGCTATACCATTTCTTATATATGCTATATCATCACTATGCAACCGTTTTTTCCGTTTTTATCCAGAAATGCCGCCCAAAAACGTCACTTGCCATTGGTAAACTAAAGCGATTATTATAGTGCTTTACAAATTGGGAACCCCACTCCGCCTGTCTCCTCTACCGTCCGCCCTGTGATCGTCACCTGCAAACAAGAAATCCCAAAACGCTGGGTGATCTTTGCCATCCTCCCGTGGGCGTCTTTCACCTTCAACAGCGCGGTGGTGGGAACGGCGTTTCTCTTTTCGCTCAAGAAGTTCATCGAGAACCCTGCCGGGCTGACATTCATCATGAGCATCCCAGGCATCCTGGCGATGGCGGTGTCCCCGGTGGCGAGCTTCCTCTCGGACCGGATCTGGACGCGCTTCGGGCGGCGCAAGCCATTCATCATCGTCTCGTGGACCGGCATGCTCACGGCGATGATCCTCATGCCGCTGATGCCCAATTTCTGGCTCCTGCTGGCGGCGTACATCCTTTACCACTTCTCGTCCGACCTGAACTCCCCCATGGAGCCGCTGAAGCAGGAGATCATCCCGCCGAAGGATCGCGTGTGGGCGACGGGCGCCATGGCGTGGTGCAGCAATCTGGCGACGATGACGTTTTACTTCGTCATGCTGGGGAGATTTGACGACGTGAGCTATCTGGCGGGATTGAAGCTCGACGGCGAGTGGGTGATCTACTGGTCGGCGGGGTTGCTGCTGGCGCTGCTGCTGCTCCTCATCATTCTCGGCATCAAGGAGACCGATCCGAAAAGCTCCCTTCGCGGGCAAAAGCTCACTCTGCGCAATTTCGTCGGCGGCTTGCTCGATCGCGAACTCTGGCCGGTGTACCTTCTCGTGTTTGGCAATGCGTGCCTGAATTTCTATGCCGGCTTGGGCGCGCTAAGCAACCTGCTCTACACCGACCAGTGGGGCTACACCAAGCAGGAGATGGGGGTGAATGTCGCCATCGGCGGCATCGCCAATCTCTTCATCATCGGGCTGCTCACCGCCTTTGCCAGCAAGCTCAATCGCATGAAAGCCTACCAGACGACACTCTGCCTATCGCTCCTGGGCAATGTCCTCTACTACTGCTACGTCGAGTTTGTCCTGCCGGACAAGCGCCCGACCTTGTTTGAGATCATCGTCTTTGGCGAGACACTCTCGGTGCTGGCGATCCTCACCGGCCTGCTCTACGTGCCGCTGGTCTATGATTATGTCCGCCGCAATCGCATGGGCACCTATGCCGCAGGAGCGTCCATCGTCGGGCTGGCAGCGCGGCTCATTACCTTGAATGGCGTGGGTCTCTTCGTAACCTTCTACGCCTCGGTCTTTCAACCTCCGGCGGGAGAAATGACCCGCGTGGTGCTCAACAATCCGGCGACCAAGAGCGAATTCGTCTCCTTCCTGCAGCAGGCCAGTTGGCCTGTGGTCGACTCGGCCGATCCCATCTCCGCCAGCAATCTGGCCGCGGATGTCTGGCAGGCGAATGGCATGATCGCCCAAACCGGGCGGACGTGGGAGATCCGCCATGGCAGCAAGGCCAGCGAAACCCTCGAGAAAAAGAAAACCAGCCTGGAGGCGGAAAGATCCGCACTTTTATCCCGGGAGGCGATGGCCCGCGAGATGGAGGCAGATCGCCTGCGCAAGCAGGGGCAGGACCCAGCGGCAGCACAACCGAGGCACTCGATCCAGCCCCGCATCGAGGAGCTCTCGCGTGAGATCGACACGCTCGACGCGACCCTGGAAGCGCGCGCGGAGAGCTTCCGCAAGCAGGTCTCGACCGTGCTGGGCGGCAGGCTCATGACAGACGGCGATCAACTGCTGGAGGCGCGAATGGGTCAGGCGCTCGTGGCGGAGTACGCCATATCGAGCCGCCCCGCCTCCCGCGCCATCGAGGAGGAACTGGACGCCCTGCGCCGGGAAAATCCCGCGATCATCGACATGCGTCCCGTCAAGATGGCCAATGGCTACGGGCTGGCCGTCAGCGCCCTCATGCCCGATGGCGAATCGCGCGCGGAGGTCCAGCAGCGCCTCCAGACCAGCGTGGATCGTCTCGGGGTGACTCGGAAAAATTCGCTGATCGCGGCGGGTAGCGCACCGGCATCGATTCGCATCCAGCCGGCCGTGACGCTCGATCTCCAGGTGGTGGAGGACCCGGTCGATACCTACGTCTCCCCGGTCAGCCGCATCCTCCATGCGATGCTGGCGCCCTTTGGGCATGAGCTCAACCCCTCCCGGCGATTGATCGCCACGGGCAGCAGCCTCCGCGACCCGGCGCAGACCAACCACGTACGGGCGGTACCCGGACCGGTCGAGCGGTCCATCTCAGTCACAGCCGTACTGGAGCCTCGGGCCTCCGAAGCTCCGCCGGGAGCAGGACCCAAAAACAAGCTGGAGGAGAAACTTTCCCGCGCCGCCGGGGACCAATCGCCCGAGGTCCTCGCCCTTTACGACCGCATCGAAAAATCCGCCGCCGCCCAGCGCATCACCATCGCCCATCCCGTGCTCACCTCCGGATATGCGCGGATGCGCTATGATTACATGAGCGGATATCTCTGGATGTTCCTCATGGGGACCATCGGTATCGCGCTGACGCTGGTCTTCGGCAGGCTGGAGGCGCTGGGCGTCATCCGGAAACGAGGCGTGGAGGAGGCTCTGGCGTCATGAGCTCCCCGCTGCCCATCGAGACCTACACGCCCGGCCACGTGCCGCAGAAACTGGCGCTATTGATTGCCAGTCTCCTCATCCTCGCCTTTGGCATCTCCCAGCTATGGGCTCCGCTCCGCCTTCTGGCCCTCGGCCACCGTGGCGAGACGGAGGCGGTTTCCGTGACCCGGATCAAAGCGGGGATGCCGGATCTCGTAATGCGCAGCGACAGCGAGATCGCGGCCAACGAGGCGCCGCACGATCGCAGCTACGTGTACTGGAATGACTTCGTCATTCACACCGAGACTGGCAGGGTGATTCCCGTACGCGCCAATGTCGGCAGCAGGATCACCCCGCTCTTTCCACTCCGCAATGCAGACGGATTGCCCACGACCGTGATCGTTTGCTACAATCCAGCGAACCCCCGGCACATTATCTTCCCCACCCTCATCAGCACGTGGCTCGTCCCGGGCCTGCTCGCGCTCGGCGGGCTGGCGGGATGCGTGGTCGCCGCGTTCCTTCTTTACTGGGCCCGCCGTCCCATCGAGCTCCCGCACATCGCCACGCCATCGGAGCCAACCGGGCAAAAGTAATCCCCTCTCCAAAAAAACTCCCACCCGATACGTCCATGTCACCCATCACCCACCACCCGAACAATCCCATCCTGTCCGCCAAGGACATCCCCTACCCGGCATCCCTGATCTTCAACGCCGGAGTCGCCAAATACGAAGGCCGCTATGTCATGATCTTCCGCAATGATTATGGCACCACCGAGGAGGACTGGAAGCCCTTCAAGGAAGGCAAGGTCAACAAGCCGCCCGGGTTTGAAACATCACTCGGTCTCGCCTTTAGCGATGACGGAGTAAAGTGGCAGGTCGAGCCCAAGCCCTGCTGGAAAGTCGCCTCGGACGAGGTGCTGCGCGTCTATGATCCTCGCATCACCATCATCGACGGCGCGGCGCACATCTGCTTCGCCATGGATACGCGGCATGGCGTGCGCGGAGGCATCGCGCGGACGGAGGATTTTTCCAAGTTCGACATCCTCTCGCTCAGCGTGCCGGACAATCGCAACATGGTGCTCTTTCCCGAGAAAATCGGAGGACGGTATTTCCGCCTGGAGCGGCCCTTCCCGGTCTACAGCCGGGGACGCGATCAATTCGACACCTGGTGCGGGTGGTCCCCCGATCTCAAGCACTGGGGCGGCCATGAACTCGTCCTCGGAGTCGAGCACGTCTCCTTTGCCAATGACAAGACCGGGCCCGCCGCGCCGCCCATCAAGACGCCAAAAGGCTGGCTCACCACCTTTCACGCGGTCTGGCGCGACCAGTCGGTCAATCTCGGAGGCTGGGAACCTTCCTGGCACAAGGCCTACTACGCCGGGCTCATGCTCCTCGACCTGGAAAACCCGGCAAAAATCATCGGCATGTCCCCCGAGCCGCTCATCAAGCCGGAGGCTCCCTACGAGCGCATCGGCTTCCGCAATGACGTGGTCTTCCCCGGCGGCATGATCCTCGAGGACAGCGGCGAGGTGAAGATCTACTACGGAGCAGCCGATACCGTGGAGGCGCTCGCCACCGCGCATGTCGACGACCTGCTCGCGCTCTGCCAGCCGGTCGGCTGACGGTGGAGATTCTCCGAGCCCGCTTCACGCCGGATGTGGAGCGGGCTTTCCTCAGCGAGGCTGCAGGACCAGACGCAGCGAGCCCCTGCTCCTGGCCGAATCCGTTCCGAATCTGATCCGGTAGACGCGGTCGTCCTTCCCATCGCGATTGCGATAATCGCAGAGGTCCACCTCCCGAAAGACGGTATGCCGCTCCGAGGTGACCTGCACCTGCCTGTCGCCGCAGGGAATCAAGACGCCCTCCGCGCCGGGCAGCACGGGGGTCGAGCAGATCAGGATCGACTCGATCTCGCCGGGCGCATCAAGTTCGTACTCATCCCGAATCTCCAGCCGCCCGGAATCCCGCTCAAGGGAGAATGACCGCACAAGCTTCCTGCACCCGGCCTCTGCGGGATAGCATCGCGTGAGATCCATGGAGAACTCCACGCGAGCCCCTGCCAACTGACAGCGCAGCACGCGCGCAGCAAACTCCGCGCCCGCCGCCTGCTCGCATCCCCTGACCAGCGGGACGGAATGCCCAAGCGATCGCGCAGCCAGAAAGGTGTATCGCGTCTCATCGCTGCTGAAATAACTCCCCACATACTCCGGCGAGCCGATCTCAACGACGACCGGCGTGTGCCCGACGTGGAAGATAAAACTGCCGCAATCGTTGTGATTGTGATGTTCGGCATTGTGCCCGCCCTTGGCTGCGAACTCCCAGGCATTGTCCTCCGGGCTGCGGCAGATGATGGCGCCGTAGTCGGGGAAATAGTGATCGCCCCGCCGGGGTTCACGCTCGCTGGCGACATCCCCGGGACAGCGCAGGCAGAGCCGGTTGAAATGGAAAAAGTCGCAGCGCTGGGAATCCAGGTTGATGGGGGTCTCCGCCTCATGGCGAAAACCCCAGGCGCTTTCCGCCGTCACGCCCGGCAAATCCAGACGGGCACCCAGGTAAGCCAGCAGCGCCGGACCAAGCCGCTCGCGCTGCATCCCATCGGAAAAGTTTACCATGTATCCGTTGGACAGCACCATCGCCGGGGCAAATTCCGCGATGCGGCGCACCTTCTCATTTGCCCCAAAGAACGAAAGCCGGCCTCCCGTGGCGGTCTCGAGCTGGCAGTTCAGCTCGGCAAACCGCCCGTACCCGTAACTCCAGTATCCCGGCCCCTCGGAGGTCGATCCATCCTCGCCGAATCCGGCGAGGAACTTCGGCAGGCACTCCGCGGCCGACTCCAGCATCTCCGCAACCAGATCGTGATCCTCCTCCAGCGCGAGAGCCGCGCCGAGCACGCCCTGGTGGCACACGGCGTTCCAGTTCATGGGCAGGTGCTTCCACGTGATCTCGGAGCGCGGATGCAGGTAATTCACAAACATCTGGTCGTGCAGCCTGGCCCGTATCCGGTCTCGCAGGGCCTGCGGAAGCAGCCAGCCAAACACATTGACCAGCTCGCCCAGGACATTCGCCGTCTCGGCGGCAAACAGGTCGATCTTATAGGGGTCCTTCCCCGTCGGCTCCGTCCAGGCGTGGGCCGGAAAGGTCCACGACTCCTCGGCCATCGTCTCCTCGATCCGCTCGATCAGCACGGGCAACAGGCTCTCCCGGCGCCCGGGATCAGCCAATGCCGCCGACGCGGCGATCCGCCCGAGGCGGCGGCGGCGCTCGAAGTAGACGCTCTCAAACGGACGCCTCTCGCCCGTCCGGTAAAACACGGCGTAGAGTTCATCCGGCAGCGGGGGCAGCGGCTCGCCGCGTTCCCGGTCGACCCGCGCGTCGATCGCCGCCTTCCATTTCCGCACGGCGGGATTGCGCCTGGCGGGCTCCCACTCCGGCGAGTCGCACCGCGGCACGAGTTGCGGATTGCGCGTCGCCAGGATGTCCCGGAGCTCGGCGCGCGGGATGCGTTGTTCCAGCAGGTTCAACATGGGTGATATCGACAGGCGCCATTGCCCGGCGGAACGCCTAGCGCATTTTCTTCATTTCAAACTTCTCACCCTTGAGAGCGCGCCTGGCAAACTCCCCCCAGAACGGCGTGGGCGTATACTCCCAGTCGGAAATCAGCACCGGCGTGGCCTTGGGATGCAGGCACCATGCGGTCCAGTGAAATCCGTTTTTCTGGAGGAAGCCCAGCATGTCGGGCACCCAGGTATACGGGTCTTCCTGGATCTCGACCGGGAGGAAGTTCACCTTCTTCTCATCCGCGCCGAACTCGCCGACGAGGATCGGGTATTTCTCCGCCGCCGCCATCACTCGGCCCTGCCAGTCCTTGTGCCAGTTGTAAATATGCCAGCCGTAGATGATCCCGTTGCCGCCCTTGTCATCCAGCGTGTACCCGTTGGCGATGCCCGAGAGGTCGCCGGACCAGCCGAGGCCGCCGACGATCACGATGTTCTTCGCGCCCGTCGAGCGCACGGCGTCCAGCAGCGCCTGCATGCCGACGGATTGAAAGCCGGAGTTTTTGGCCTTTTCCTCATCGGAGAGGAAGGCGGACTCATCCGCGCCCTTTTTTTCCTCCACGAAGCCGCCGTTCTTCCAAACCTCCCAGCTGATGTCGTGGGGTTCGTTGAACAGGTCGAAGAGCACGGCGGGATGGTTTTTATAATGCTCCGCGGCATCCTTCCAGAACTCCGCGTGCTCCGGCTTCGGGGCGCGGAAGCGATGCAGGTCGAGCAAAACGTATCCTCCGCGATTGGCGACGAGGTTGACGATATTATCGACCGTCTCGCGATAGGCCTTGCCGCCGTCCTTCTGGATGGGATTGCGCCCGAACCAGAACTCCTCCTTCACCGGCAGGCGGATGATGTTAGACCCCCACTCCATGCCGACGAGAGCCGAGCGCATGATGTGCTTATCGGTGGCCAGCGTCTCGAGCCCGCCCGCATTCACGCCCTGCAGGAGAACCTCCCTGCCGTCGGAATCCAGCACCTTCTTGCCATCGACATGCAGCTCCTTCGGCCATTTGGCCTTGTTGGGCTCCTCGGGAGCGACGTAGAGCTTTTTATCGGCCGCCTCCTGCGCCGCCTTTGCCGCGATGAGCGGTCCGGGCTCTGTCGGCTTGATCGAAAAATCGTCGATGTCGAGAGTGCCCGCCTGGGCCTGAAAGACCGAGGGCATCAGAACGAGCGAGACGGCATTCTCCGGCACGAGAAATCGTGTGCTCTTCTCCACCCAGCCGTCGGTGTCCTTCTGGGAATAGACTGGTCCCGGAGCATTCGGGATATCCTTCCCGGCGGCGTCCTTGAGCTTGAAAAGGATGCGGGCGTCATTCCAGGGCACCGCGCCCTTCTTCAGCCCGGTGACGCGCCAGCGCCACTTGAGTTCCAGGGCCTGCACGCCGGTCGGCAAATCCAGCTCACGATAGAGCATCACCATCTCGCCGGGGGTGGTGGATGAGAGCCGGAGAAAATGATTCCCCTCCTCCGCCGGCCAGCTTCCGCCTGTCTTGGGATGCGGCCATCCGTCGGGCCACTCGTTGTTCTTGCTGGCCTCGAAATTTCCGTTGGCGATGATCGATCCGTCCGGCTGGACATTGGCGGCGGCCTTGGCGCGCTTTGCGTCGGCTTTCTGGGATTGCTTTGCCGCAGCCTCCTCCTGCTTCGCAGCAGCGGCGGCCTTCACCTCGGTGTCGTCGATCACCGTGAGCGAAAGATTGTCGATGTCAAAGGTGCCTGCGGTAACCTTGAAGAGGGTCGGCATGAACTTCAGAATCTTCGCGCCCTCCGGGACGAGGAACTTCACATCTTTCTCCACCCAGCCGTCCGTGTCCTTGCGGAAATTCGGTGCGGGCGGTCCGGGCTTTACGACCTGCCGGTCCGCGCCGAGAAAATCCATCATGATGCGGGCGTCGAACCACGGCGAGGTCCCGATCTGGATGCCCGAGACGCGGGCGCGAAACTTCAGCTCCAGCGCCCCGGCTCCAGCCGGGATGGGAATCTCCCGGTAGATCATGATCATCTGATCCGGCTCGCCCGCCTTCAGGCGAATGAAATGATTTCCCTCCTCCGCCTCCCAGCTTCCACCGAGCTTGGCCTTGCTCCAGTCGTCCGGCCATTGGTCGGAATTGCCATCCATCTCGAGGTCGCCGTTCTTGAGCAGATCGACGCCGGGGTCGGCGGCCTGGGAAACCGCAACGCCGAGCGCAAGGGCGAGCAGCGCACTCGGGATCAGCCGCCGCAGGGCGGAGCCAATGCTGGACAGGGAATGAAGGGAACGGGTCATCATGGAGATGGGACTTTTTACCGGGGCGGATGGGCATGAGGTGCTGAGCGCCGCGGAGCTCCCCCAAGCCCCGCGGCCACCAGAAAATAAACTGTCGCTTACATGGGATGGCCGGCCTCTTTCGCCGACCGGTCCGAGCTTAGCAGGTCTTGCGCGCGCGGCGAAACACGATCACCGAGGCCAGGCTGGCCGTCAGGAGCAGCCAGGTCGCGGGCTCCGGCACCACCGCCTGCAGCACCAGGTCATTGCCTCCGGTGAAGCTGCTCGTCGTCACGTCACCCGTATAGCTGATGCGGAACTGCTGGCCGCCCACCATGAAGAGAGCGCCCTGCGAGAGATCCGTCGTCACGCCACTGAGCTGTTCAAAGATGCCCGAGATCGCGCTGCTGCCCTGATTGTCGACCAGGAAGAACAGGGCATCGGCCGCCGGAGTATAGCTCAGGGTCAGCACGAGGTTGTTCGTGCCATTGAGCGAGAACACCGAGGAGGCTCCGGTCATCGTGACGCGGTCGTACTGAGTGCCCATCGTCGCCCCAGCGATCTCCATGCTCACCGCGCCGCCATCCAGGATGGTGACGTTGTTGTTCACGATAAGATTGCCGGGGGAATTCCCCGGAGCGAGCGTGCCGCCGACATTGACCGCGCCATTGATCGTGCCGCTGCCGCCGAGCGTGGCCCCCGAGGCAACCGAGACAGCGGAGCTTGCCGATGTCGATCCGTTGATGATCAGTGTTCCCGCGCTGACCGTCGTCGCTCCCGAGTAGGTGCTCGCGCCTGTGAGAATCCATTTGCCCGCGCCGGTCTTGGTCAATGAAACCACCCCGCTCCCGTTGTTGGTCAGCGTCGCAGCGAGAGTGTTGTTATCCGTATTGACACCAGTGAGCGTCAGCGTGCGGCTTTGATTGGTCGTCCCGTACGCAATCGAGCTCGTGCTTGTCAGGTTAAGAGCCCCTGTGCCGGAGGCGTCAATCGATGCGCCTTGATTATTCGCGGTACCAGCAATCGTAAACGACCGGTTCGAGGCACTGCCGCTCCCGACGTACTGGAGCGTCGTTCCATTCTTCAGCAAGAGGCTGCTGGCAGCATTCGAGGAAGTTCCCACGCTGCTCGCAACACCGCCATCGGCAAGGCTGGACACGGCCAGGATGCCTCCGGATACCGTGGTGATTCCGCCATAGGAGTTAGCCCCGTTCAGCGTAAGCGTTCCCAGCCCGGTCTTCTGCAGCGCCCCGCCACCCGAAATCGCGCTATTGACCACCATGTTCTGCTGGGTCGATCCCGGCTGGGTGTCGAATGTTGCCGTCACACCGTTCGCTATCGATATTGCCCGGGAAGCCCCCAGCGTGACCGTCCCGTTAGCCACCAGCGCCAGGTTGGTCCCGGAAAGTCCCGCCTGCAAAGTGGAGTCGGCCGTGAACGATATCCCGGAAGATGCCGCGCCCAGAGACTCATCATAGGCCACGCGCAACACCCCGCCCGACAAGACAGTGCCTCCGCTGTACGTGCTGGCATTTCCAATGATCCACATATAACCGGTTCCCGACTTCGTGAGGACCGCACCGGCATTAGAAGCTCCATCGTCCACCCTCAGCACCGCGAACGGCGTAGCCGAACTATTTCCGTTGGTCCCATTAACGGTCAGCACTTTATTCGCATCCAAAGTCAAAGACTTGAACTCCTGCGCGTCATTGCCCATCGCAATCGTAAAGTCGCCTTGCAAAAACAGTCCCGTGGACTTCATCCCCTTGACCTTTGTACTTTGTGAAGAACCAGCTCCGAGCAGGGTTCCATTGACCAGATAGATATCGTTGTTCAGCCCGCCATTCGCGGTCGACAGCGCCAGCTTTCCCGAGGTGCCAGATGTTCCAACCACAAAGCTGCCTCCCGTACCGGCGAAGCTATTACTCGTCCCGTCATTACCCAGCTGAACAGTCCCGGACCCGGCGATGGTCACCTGGCCATTGATTGTTCCTCCTCCCACAACCAGACGGCTTGAACTATTATTCGCCCACGTCTGATTTCCCGACACAGTCACCTTGGTGTCTCCACTTGCATTACCGATGAGCACATCCCCGGAGCCCGCAGCAAGTGTGATACCGCCCAACCCGACGGTGATCGCCTGGTTGGCCACAGAATTAGAGATGGTGGTGGCTCCGATACTAAACGTCAGACTATTCGCAGAAACCGATCCACCCAGGGAGACAGCACTGGCCACGGCCGTGCTGCCCGCTGAGAACACCACATCGCTACCTGCAACGTAAGCTCCCGGCGTTCCCGTGCCATCGGCCACCAGGTTCCAGAAACTGCTTGCCGATCCTCCGCCCCAAGTTCCGCTTCCACCCAACCCCGGACTAGTTCCGTTGGTATCCCAGTAAAGAGTATCTGCCGATGCCGCGCTCATCCCAAAAACGGAGAGAGCGCCAATGGCGACAGCCAGAGTACGTGCGGAGAGAGGCACGCCGAAGCGGGTCGAACTCAGACAGGCGGTGATTTTCATAAAATTCTTGGAGGGGGAGGTTGAAGCTACGAAACAGATAACTTTACGGAGATGTATAGCAAATGCATTGTGCTATGCAATTACATTTTCAACTTATTTGCCACCCCCTTCACAAAGACCGGCAAATCAGGGGACATAAAGAGCGCGAACGTTCGATTGCAGCCAGATACACGCCCGCAGTCTCCCGGGAAAATCCCCCGGCAACAGCCGCACGGCCCGTCAGGATTCCGATAAACAGAGACTCCCTGAGCGCTCCCACCAACGTTGGAGCCCGCAAAACGCAGAAGCTTCCGCCACCTCCTCACAAACATCAATGTTGCGTGAGGAAATGTGTTGCAAGCAAAGCAAAATGCTATATATACCCAATGAATAGAAGTCGCGCTCCGGCCCCTTGCTCGCAAAAAGGAACCGCGTTTCGCCAACAATCTTGAAAACACCCATTCCCAACCAACTGAAGTACAAGCGCGTGGAAGCGGAATTGCGCCAGCTCGTACTGACCCTGCCTGTCGGGAGCAAACTACCGGCGGAGCGTGATCTCGCGATCTCGTATAACTGCAACTTCCTGACCGTGCGCAAGTCCCTCAAGCAGTTGGTGGATGACGGCACCATCGTGCGGCGGATCGGCAGCGGCACCTTCGTCGCCCGCAAAAGCAGCGAGCCCAATTCGCCCTCCGGCACGGACAAGAATATCGGTGTCCTCGTCGTCCAGGAGATCAATGCCTATGCAAACCGACTCATCCAGGCCATCGCCCATGCGGGACTGGAACAGCAGGTCCACCTGCGTTCGAGCTGGATCCGCGATTTTTCCGACCAGTCGCTGCGGGTCGTAGAGCAGTTGAAATCCGACGGCTGCGTGGCGGTCACGCTCCCGTGGTTCCCGCACCAGAAGATCGACGAGGTGCGCAAGTTTGTCCTCCGCAGCCCGCTCCCCATCAGCCTGCCCATGCCGATCCCGGGACTGGAAAAGAACAGCTTCGTGGAGTCTGGAGCCTTCGGCGGCAACTCTCCCACCGAGGATCTTTGCCAGTACTATCTCGGCCTCGGCCACAAGCGGCTCGCCTTCATCGGCCCCGACACGACGAACGATGTCTTCCTCCAGAAGGTGCTCACCTCCTTTGTCTGCTTCACCTCGCGGGAGAATCTCCCCAGCCCGTCGGGCCTGGTTTCAGCCGGGGCTCCGGCCATGGACAAGCTCGCCGAGCGCTGGAAAAGCTATCGAGGCGACCTGGCCATCCTGAGCTACGACGACGAGCACGCCATTCGCTTCATGACGGCAATGCACAAGATCGGCCTCAATGCGCCGGATGATTACGCCATCATCGGCTACAACGACACCGAGGCCAGCCGCTACAGCGACCCGCCGCTCAGCTCGGTGCGCCAGAATTTCAACTACATCGGCGAGTGGCTCCTGAAGAGCGCCCTGGCCCTCAGCAAGAACCGCCTCTGCCAGTCCTCCCAGGACCCGAAGCTGCAGCTCCTCGTGCGCTCCACCTGCGGCGGCAAGAACCATCCAGAGAAGCTGAAGACGTTCCAGCTCCCCAATGTCGATCTCATCATCGACAGCAAGGGGTTCCCGGAACCGATCGTTTCCGACGACGAGGAGGAGCCCCTCCCCGCGTTCTCGGTTTCCTGACATGGAGCACTCGTCCGGCGGGCGGGCGTATGGGCTCTACTCTCCGCTCTGCGGGTCGGCGGCTCGGATGTTCGGATCGAGCACCTGACCGGCTTTCAGGAGTTCGCCGCGCAGTTTGTCGTAAGGCACATCCTGCACGGAGGTCTCCCCGCGGATCGCAAGGAGCGCCGCATGCACGCAAGACTCCGCCAGAAGCATGAAAACCGGCTCCATGCGGATCGAGCCAAACGCGATGTGCGAGGCTGAGAGCCCGAAGGGTACGAAGAGGTTCCCGCATTCGCCCCAGCGGGGAATGACCGCCCGGTAAGAGACCGGATACGGCGGACCGGAATGCACCTGCACGTCACCCTCATTGAGCACCCTGCCGTCGCGCACGAAGCGTCGGCAGTTGTGAGAATCCATCGTATAGGCGGCCAGGCCGATGGAATCGTCAATGCGTTGGGCCCCCGTGCAGTGATGCTCAGTCATGACGACATCACCGACCAGCCGACGGCCTTCCCGGACGTAGAGCGAATGCGGGAAGCCCCCGCAATCGACAAACTCGTCCTTCGCCCAACCCCACTGCTGGAAGGGCTCCCGGAATTCCCGCGGCACGTCCGCCTCCTGTTTCCAGAACCAGAGCAGGCCCTTCACGTGAGCGACGTGGCGTTGAAAAATCTCTTCGCGCCCGGCATAGCTCGCCGTGAGGAAGGCGTGATTTCCGCCGATGAAATCCGTGGAAAACGCCCCGTGATTGTTCATGTCCACCTTGTCGTTCACCAGCGCGTCGAACTTGTTGAAGACCGGCACATAGCCTGCGCGCAGGTAGCGGGCGAATAGCTCGTAGTTTCCCCGGTCGTAGCCCTCCGGCCGCTCAAAGGGCAGCTGATTTGCCGGATTCTTGCTCAGGCACAGGCGGAAATTATACGCCTGCACGCGGCGATCGCCCTGGCCGATCACCGGCTCGCCAGCCTCGATACCCGGCAACAGTCCACTGGAGGCGTCGCCTTCCACCACATACGGATCGACGGGCAGCTCGAACTGGTGCTTGTTCCGCACCTGAGCGCCATTCAGCGTTTCCCCGTAGGCGGCGTTGGATTCGCGGCCGATCGTGAACGACACCCCGGCGGCCGCCATGAGGTCGCCCTCGTAGGAACAGTCAATAAAGCACCTCGCCTGCACCTCGATGTCGTTTTCCGTCCACAGCCGCACGATGTCGAGATCCCGCACCTCGACTGCCGCGAGGAAGCTCATGTAATGCACCTCGACCCCTTCCTCCCTGATCCAGTCGAGATAGGTCTGCTCGGCCACATGCGGCTCGAAGCGCCAATGCTCCGGCACTCCGTAGCGCCGCCCCACCCGCTGGTAAAACTCGCGCGCCACGCCGCCGATCGCGTGCTTGTTGCCGATGTCGGTCAGACTCAGCCCGCCAGCCGTCATCCCGCCGGGATGCCGTCCCGGCTCGATCACCACCACACTGAGGCCTAGCCTCCGGGCGGCGACGGCAGCGGCGATGCCGCCGGAGTTCCCCCCGTAGATGCAGAGGTCGCGCTTCAGGATGAGGTTCAGCTTGTGTTCCGGCGGACGGTAGTAATGCAGAAAGGACATGAGGAGACTCCTTCCCTCTATCTTTAGCTATATTATTGCTGTGTCAACTCCGGGCTGCCAATTCGCTAGGCCGGATGCCGATGAATATTGGAAATCCCCGGGTTTTCCGATTGCATCCCACGTCATTCCATTGCATTTATATAGCACTTATAATCCAATGATCTCCTCCCCTCTCCCCAGACTTCCCGACCGCGCAGCCATCCGCCGGATGGCAGTCGTGGCCGCAACCCTGATTTTCGCCCTCCTGTCCACCGACGCCGCCGCTGCCGACCAACCTATGCGAGTCGTCGGGACAGGAGGGAGAATCGGAACCGGCGCCTACAAGCAGGCTGGCGCGGTCTCCGCCTACTGGCAGCGCACCCCGCACGTGCTGGGCGGTCCGGTTTCGGAAATCACCATCGGTTTCATGAACTGGCTGCACACGACCTCTCTGGAGGCGCCGAATCCCAGCCCGGTGACGATTGACTATGCCTGGCTGGAGCGCGGGAGCACCGGCCAGATCGTTCCTCTCACCTTTTCCGGGCAGCGCCAGCTCGTCATGCCCGCCAACGACACGGCCCCGTATCACTTGTCCGATCCCGTGCCGTCCTCGGTCTGGCAGGGTGCGCCGCCGTCCCGGGATGAAATCTTCTGGGTTCACGCCAAGGGCGGCATTCCCACCGGCGGCTCGCTGCCGGTCGGCACTCCGGCCAGCTACAGCGGGGCGCGTTTCCTCGTGTACGATGGGGCGCAGGAGCCTGGAACCAAAGACGCCCTGGGGCCTTTGCCCGCCATCATCGACGCCACAGCCCGCCCCTCGGGCCTGCCTCTGCTCTTTCTCGGTCGCTACACGGAGCCCGGCCACCTCTCGGTGATCGGCATCGGCGACAGCATTCTCTTCGGCATGGGCGATGCCGAAAATCCCGTACCCGTCATCTCGGGATTCGGCTTCTTCAACCGTGCGGCGGTGGATGAAAAGGGCGCCAATGCCATCGCGATGCTCAACCTGACACGGTCCGGCGAAACCGCCGCCACCTGGGTGGCAAAGCACGAGCGGCAGGCGAAGCTGCTGCCTTTCGCCAATGTCGTCGTCGAAGAGTTTGGCACGAACGACATCGGGTCCAACGGCAGCAAATCCAACCCTCAAACTGTCTACGACCGCGTACAGAGCGTCTGGAAAACCGCCCGCGAGGCTGGCGTGCAAAAAATCGTCCGCACCCGTCTGATGCCGCGAACGTCCTCGGTGGACCGCCAATGGGCCAGTGCCTCCGACCAGACGCCCAACCCGGGATGGGGGCCGGGCGAGACGCGGGATCAATTCAACGACCTCCTGGCCAAGGCCCTCGCCGAGGGAAAGATCGACGTCCTCGTGGACACGCTTACGCCCGTGGCCGATCCGGAAAATTTCCACCTCTGGCTCACCGATGGCACCAAGGCGTATGTCACGAGCGACGGCACCCATCCCCGCCCGGCTGGCTACGCCCTGCTCGCGCGGCCGCTGCGCGAGGCCCTGCTCTCAATCAAAGTCGACGATGCCGCTGCGGTTTCACGCTAATCATTTAACCCACCAACCCATGCTCTATCCCCAAGAAAACGAAATCCGCGAGGTCAAGGACCTCTCGGGCGTCTGGAACTTCCGCGTCGATCGCCACGCCACCGGCCGCGGCGAAGAGTGGTTCCGTCAGCCGCTCGCCGACACCATGCCCATGCCGGTGCCCGCGAGTTACAACGACCTCACGCAGGACATCACCCTGCGCGACCATATCGGCGACGTGTGGTACGAACGCACCTTCTTCGTTCCCTCCTCCTGGCGCGGCAAGCGCGTGAGCATCCGCTTTTCCAGCGCCGAGCATGCCGCCGTGGCCTGGGTGAATGGACGCGAGGTCGTCGCGCACAAAGGCGGCCATCTCCCTTTCGCCGCCGACATTTCCGATGTCGTCGCCTACGGCGCGGAGAATCGCGTCACCGTCGTGGTGAACAACATTCTCACCTGGGATACGCTGCCGCCGGGCTTTATCCGCACCTACGATGACATGAACCACCCTCCGGGATACCGCATCCAGGAGATCCAGTTCGATTTCTTCAACTACTCCGGCCTCAGCCGCCCGGTGGTATTGACCGCGACCTCGCCAACGCGCATTGAGGACATCACGATCCGCACAGATCGCGAGGGAACCACCGGCATCATCGATTACGCGGTGACGACCGCAGGGGATTCCGCCCGGATCAGCGTGCGAATTCTTGACGAGCAAGGCCATGAAGTCGCCTCCGCCGCCGAGGCCTCGGGCTCGCTGAAAATCGAAAACGTCACGCTCTGGCAGCCGGGCAAAGGGTATCTCTATACCCTGGAGGCAAAGGCGGTCGGCAGCACGGGCGCAGTCGTGGACATCTACCGTGAGACCTTCGGCGTCCGCACGGTGCGGGTGACCGACACGCAGTTCTTCATCAACGACGAGCCGTTTTATTTCCAAGGCTGCTGCAAGCACGAGGACATGGACCTGAAGGGGCGCGGCCTCGACCACGCGCTCAACATCAAGGACTTCAATCTGATGAACTGGATCGGGGCGAACTCCTTCCGCACCTCGCACTATCCCTACTCCGAGGAAATCCTCCAGCTCGCGGATCGCGCCGGCATGGTGATCATCGACGAATCCCCCGCCGTGGGCCTGCGCTCGGAGAATCCCGCCGAGCCGACCTACAGCGAGGAGCGCATCTCGTCGCGCACCCTCGCCCATCACAAGCAGGTCATGCGCGAGCTCATCACCCGCGACAAGAACCACCCCTGCGTGGTGATGTGGAGCGTCGGCAACGAACCCATCGTCAATGAGCCCAAGGCGGGCGACTACTGGGGTGAGGTTGTGGCCGAAACCCGCAGGCTCGATCCCACCCGCCCGGTCACGCTCGTGATCGGCGACGTGGTAAAGCCGGCCGAGTGTTACCCCTTCCAGCACGTCGACGTGATGTGCATCAACCGCTACCACAGCTGGTACTCCGACCCAGGCCACCTGGAGCTAATCGAGCTGCAAACCGTCGCGGAACTCACTCCCTGGCACGAGCATTTCAAGAAACCGCTCATCATTAGTGAATATGGCGCGGATACCATTGCGGGGTTTCACGCCGACCCGCCCGTCATGTTCAGCGAGGAGTATCAGGTGGCCATGCTGGAGAACTTTCACAAGGGTTTCGACCGGCTCCATTTCGTTATCGGAGAGCATGTTTGGAATTTTGCGGACTTCGCGACGAAGCAGGGTGTGAGCCGCGTCATCGGCAACAAGAAAGGCGTCTTCACCCGCCAGCGCCAGCCCAAGGCTGCAGCTCACGCTCTGCGAAAACGCTGGAACGAACCTCGCAAAAAATTAAGCTGATTCCCCTCCCCAATCCCCAACCCACCCTCCTCTGTGAATCCTTACGGTTACTTCGACGACGACAACCGGGAATACGTCATTACGCGCCCGGACACCCCGCTCCCCTGGCTGAACTACCTCGGCCAGGACGACCTCTTCGGCCTCTGCACAAATACTGGCGGCGGCTACACCTTTTACCGCGACGCCAAGCTGCGCCGCCTCACCCGCTACCGCTACAACGAGATCCCGTACGACAACAACGGGCGGTACCTCTACATCAAGGACGGCGACACGATCTGGAATCCGACGTGGAAGCCAACCCGCACGCCGCTCGACCGTTACGAGTGCCGCCATGGGCTCGGCTACAGCCGTATCACGGCGGAGAAAAACGGCATTGAGGTTGAGGTGCTCTTTTTCATTCCGAACAACGAGACAGTCGAGCTCTGGAAGACCACCGTTCGCAACAAATCGGGACAGGCTCGCGACATCCAGCTCTTCAGCTTCATCGAGTTTTGCCTCTACGAGGCCCAGAACGATGCGACGAACTACCAGCGCACCTACTCGATCGGCGAGGTCGAGCAGGAGGACGGCGTGATCTATCACAAGACGGAATACCGCGAGCGGCGCAGTCATTACACCATCTTTGGCTGCACGCATCCCGTGGCCGGGTTTGACACCTCTCGCGACGCCTTCGTCGGCGTGCACAACGGCCTGCACGATCCCAAGGCGGTGCTGACCGGGAAATCCACCGACTCCATCGCGCGCGGCTGGAATCCCATCGGCTCGCACTCCCTCGACCTGCACCTCGCAAGTGGCGAGGAGAAGGTCTTCACCTTCGTCCTGGGGTACGTCGAGGTGGGCGACGCCGCGAAATTCGACGCGCCGTTTGTCATCAACAAGACCCCCGGCCGCGCCATCATGGAGAAGTACCGCGACGTGAAGAATGTCGACAGCGCCTTCACCGCCATGACGACCCGCTGGGACGAGCGGCTCGGCGTCTTCCAGGTGCAAAGCCCGAGCCCGGAGCTCAACCGCATGGGCAACGTCTGGAACCAGGTCCAGTGCATGACCACCTTCAACCTCAGCCGCTCGGCCTCGCTCTTCGAGACCGGCATCGGCCGGGGCATGGGCTACCGGGATTCCAACCAGGACATCCTCGGCTTCGTCCACATGGTGCCCGAGAAAGCCCGCCAGCGGGTGCTCGACATCGCCGCCACGCAGATGTCCAGCGGCCTGTGCTTTCACCAGTACCAGCCGCTGACCAAGAAGGGCAACGCCGACATCGGCGGCGGATTCATGGACGACCACCTCTGGCTCGTCCTCTCCACCTGCGCGTACATCAAGGAAACCGGGGACACGTCCATACTTAGCGAAGACATCGGCTACGCCGACCAGCCCGACAATGCAAAGTCCGGCACGCTGCTCGACCATCTCGAGCTTTCCATCCGCTACTGCCTGGAGAATGTCGGCCCGCACGGTCTCCCGCTCATCGGTCATGCCGACTGGAACGACTGCCTGAACCTCAACTGCTTCTCGACCGAGCCGAACGAATCCTTCCAGCTCGCCGGGCATGGAACCGACGACAAGGTGGCGGAATCCGTCATGATCGCGGGGCTGTTTCTCAACGCCTCCGACCTGATGGCCGGTCTCTACGACCACCTCGGCAAGGCGGAGGATGCCGCGCGCATTCGGGCCGGATACGACACGATCCGCTCCGCCGTCGATCAGCATGGCTGGGACGGCAAGTGGTTCGTCCGCGCCTACGACGCCTACGGCAAGCCGGTCGGCTCCGCCGTCAACGAGGAGGGCCGCATTTACATCGAGAGCCAGGGATGGTGCATCCTCGGCGGAGTCGGCATCGAGGACGGCCGCGCCCGCACCGCGCTCGATAGCGTGCACGAGCATCTCTTCTTCGAGCATGGCTGCGTGCTGCAACAGCCCGCGTACAGCGAGTATCACGTCGAACTGGGCGAGGTCTCCAGCTATCCGCCGGGCTACAAAGAGAATGCCGGCGTGTTCTGCCACAATAACCCGTGGATTCAGTTTGCCCTGATGAAGCTGGGCGACGGCGACCGCGCGTTTCAGTACTACCTCTCGATCTGCCCGGCGGCGAAGGAGGATATCATCGATACCTACCGAGCCGAGCCCTACGTCTACAGCCAGATGATCGCGGGCAAAGACGCAGCTAATCCCGGCGAGGCCAAGAACGCGTGGCTCACCGGCTGCGCGGCGTGGACGTTCCTTACCGTCAGCCAGGGCTTCTGCGGCATCCAGCCGGATTACACCGGACTGCGCCTCGATCCGTGCATTCCTTCCGACTGGCCGGAGTTCAAAGTCACCCGCAAGTTCCGCGGCGCGACCTACGACATCACGGTGAAAAATCCCTCCCCCAAATCGAAGGGAATTACTTCGCTCGTGGTCGATGGCCAGACCATCCCGGGCAACATCATCCCGACAGCCCCGGCAGGCCGGACCGTGAAGGTCGAGGCCGTGCTCTAGGCTAAGCGAACACTTGCGGAACCGGTCGCGCGCCCGCTCATGCGCGCGGCCGGTTCCTTGTGTTTTCAATTCGGCTCTTGCCTCGCATGGGACGTTTCCCGATAACGGGCAAAACCTCCCGCCGTGACCAGCATCGAGATCTTCTTCGGGTTACTCTTCGGATTAACGGCCTATCTTGTCTTTCGCTCGCTTGCCCTCGGTTTCTATACCGTCGCGCCCAACGAGCGTGCGGTCATCACCAGCTTTGGGCGGGCGCAGAGGCTGAAGGGAAACACGCTCGACACGCCGCTGGCGGATGATTTGTCCGAGACGGACCGCGAACGCTACATCTTCCCGCAGATCCAGGTGATTCCGCCCGGAGGCCCGTATTTTCGCTGGCCCTGGCAGAAGGTTCACAAGGTCAACATCGCCATCGCGACCGCCAGCATTGCTTATGATCCCGAGACGCCCGATGCCAACCAGGGCGGCATGGTTCTCGAGGCCGTCACGCAGGATCAACTCAACATCGGCGTGACCGGCCAGATCCGCTTCAGCATCTGCGAGGCAAACCTCTACGCCTTCCTCTTCGGCGTAAAGAACCCGATCGCCCACGTGATGGGCTACTTCGTCTCCGTGCTGCGCGAGCGCATCGCCACCTTCCGCGCCCCGGCCGACGAGGGCGCGACCGACCAGCACCTCGAGGGCATCTCGATCAATGACCTGCGCAAAAATCTGAACCTGCTCAACGAGCAAATGGATGCGCATTGCCGCAGCTCCGCCGCGCGCTATGGCATCGTCCTCGATGCGTCGCTCATCACCGGCATCGATCCGCCGCTGCAGATCGACGGAGCTCTCGCCGCAATCAATACCGCGCATAATGAAGTCTCCTCCGAGATCAGTGTCGCCCAGGCCCTGGCCGACCAGCGTATCGAGGAAAGCCGTCGCGCCGTGGAGATCCAGACGATGAATGCGGAGGCCGAGGTCGAGCCGCTCAACTGGCTGGCCGAGCAGCTCCGCCAGCTCAAGCAAAGCGGCCCCGACGCCATCCCCGGTTACCTGAGAAACGTACGGCTCGATCTCTACAAGCGCGCCCGCCGCATCATCGTGGAGGCAAAGTCATGATCTTCCTCGCTGTCGCCTTCGTCACGTTCATCGTCTGCCTCATCGGGGTGCCTGTCCTGATGGCCCTGGCGGAGTTTTTCTGCCTCTTTGCCATCGTGCAGGAGCGGGAGTCTCAGGTCTTCCTGCTCTTCGGTCGTGTGGTCGGCGTCCTCTCCGATCCGGGACTGCATTTCCTGCCCATCAAGATCGGCCCGCAAAGCCTGCTCATCCGCTTCTTCGGCGGCGTGCGCAAGGTCGACATGCGCATCGACCAGGAGTACCTCCGCAGCCAGCCGGTCAACTCCGAGGAGGGTACGCCCATGGGCATCGGCGTGTGGTACGAGATGGCCGTCTCCGACCCGGTGGAGTACCTCTTTCGCAATACGGACCCGCGAGGGTCTCTCCGCGCCAATGTCCGCAATGCCGCCGTGCGCTGCCTGAGCAACATGCCTCTCCAGAGCCTGCTCGAGGATCGCCACTCGATGAGCCACCGTGTACGCGACGAGGTCTCGCCCAAGTCCATCGCCTGGGGCTACCAGCTCGGCTCGGTCTATATCCGCAAGGTCCACTTCCGAGACCAGCAGATGATCCAGCAGATCGAGCAAAAGGTGGTCAACCGCCTCCGGCAGGTCACCTCGGCCATCCGGCAGCAGGGAGCCAACCAGGTCGCCATCATCCGCAGCGGGGCCGAGCGCACCGCCGCCAAGGAATTTGCCCACGCCGCCGCCGTGCGTCCCTACCTCGTGGGCAAGGCCATCCAGGAAATCGCCGCCGACCGGGAGATCCTCGATGCCGTATTTGAGATTCTCGAGACAGAAAAGATGCTTCATGGCGATGTGGCACTCACCGTGATCCCTCCGGACAAGGACGGGCTGCTCAAACGCCTGCTCGCCGCGGAGGAACCCGCTCAGGGTCAACCTCCTCCGTTGCAATCGCCCGCGTAATTGAAGAAGAAAAAATCACCCATGATGGCCGGGTATCGGGCGCCTGTTCCGGGCTTGTATTAGATTTACTAATTTACAGCAACACGACAAGGACATAAACTTACGTTTCATGTCCGCTGCTGCTTCGTTCTCTTCCCAAGACTCACACCTTCCGCACGGTGTGGAGCTTCTTCGACACCCGCTTTTGAATAAAGCCACCGCCTTCAGCGAAGAAGAGCGGGATCAGCTTGGCTTGCGCGGACTCCTCCCGCCCCGGGTGGTCAACCTGGAGTTGCAGGTCGATCGCGTGCTCGCCCAGCTCCGCTGCAAGTCGAACGACCTTGAGAAGTACATCTTCCTCTCCGCCCTCCAGCAGCGCAACGAGACCCTCTTTTACAAACTGCTGATCGACCATCTCGAGGAGACGATGCCCATCATCTACACGCCGACCGTCGGCCAGGCCTGTCTGGAATACGGCAGCATCCTGCGCCATCCGCGCGGCTTGTGGATCACCAGCAATGATCGCGGGCGCATCGCCTCGGTCCTTCGCAACTGGCCGCAAACCAACGTCCGCGTGATCGTCGTCACCGACGGCGAGCGCATCCTCGGCCTCGGCGACCTCGGCGCGTACGGCATGGGAATTCCAGTCGGCAAGCTCGCCCTCTACTCCGCCTGCGCCGGAGTGCATCCCTCCGAGTGCCTGCCCATCACGATCGATGTCGGCACGGAGAATCCCCGCTTCCTCGAGGACCCGTTCTACATTGGCCTGCCGCAAAAGCGTGTACGCGGTGAAGCGTACGAGGCGTTGATGGATGAATTCATCGCTGCAACGCAGGAGGTGTTCCCAGGTTGTCTGGTGCAGTTCGAGGATTTTGCGAACCACAATGCCTTCACCCTGCTGGAGAAATGGCGCGACCGCATCTGCTGCTTCAATGACGACATCCAGGGAACCGCCGCCGTCGCCCTGGCGGGCCTGATCGCCGCAACCAAGGAAACCCGCAAGCCTCTGGCCGACCAGACCGTCCTGTTCCTCGGAGCGGGAGAGGCGGGCACCGGCATCGCGGGATTGTTTGTCCGAGCCCTGGTCGAGGAAGGAATGCCCGAGGCCGAGGCGCGGAAACGCTGCTGGTTTGTGGATTCCAAGGGCCTGCTGGTGGCGGGACGCGACGCCAAGCTCCCCTCGCACAAAGCTCCCTATGCGCACGAAGCCCCGCAGGCCGCCACTCTGGCCGAAGCCGTCGAGCGCATCCGCCCGACCGCGCTCATCGGAGTCGCCGGGATCGGCCCCGCCTTCACGGCGGAGATCCTCCAGCGCATGGGCGAGTACAATCACCGCCCGATCATTTTTGCCCTGTCGAACCCGACCTCCAAGGCGGAGTGCACCCCGTCCCAGGCCTACGAGGCCACCGGGGGCCGCGCCATCTACGCCAGCGGCAGCCCGTTTGCCCCGGTGGAGCTCGGCGGCCGCACCTTCCGACCGGGACAGGGCAACAATGTCTATATCTTCCCCGGCGTCGGTCTCGGCGTTCTGGCTGCCAACACACCGACGGTGACCGACACGATGTTCCTCGCCGCCGCGCGCGCCCTCGCTGCCGAAACAACGCCGGAGGATCTCGCCCAAGGCTGCGTCTATCCGCAACTCACCCGGATCCGCGAGGTTTCGCAAAAAGTCGCCATGGCAACAGCAAACGAAGCCGTCCATCTCGGACTGGCGAGAAACGACCTCGGAGCCAACCCTGAAGCAGCGATCGCCTCACTGATGTTTCAGCCCTCCTATCCCAATCTGGTAACGGAGTAGCCGATTTTCGTATCATATTCTGCCGGGAAGCTTTGCGGCCCGGCGCGGAACCCGCTATCGTGCCGGTCTCCATGGAAGCCGAAGCCACCGAGATCGTTCGCATCCTGCGCGAGGCCGGGCATATCGCCTATTTCGCGGGTGGCTGCGTACGCGACCGGCTATTGGGCAAGGAGCCGGTGGATTTTGATATCGCCACGGACGCCACCCCCGAGCGCGTGCAGGAGATTTTTCCCCGTACCGTCCCGGTCGGCGCGCAGTTCGGAGTGGTGCTGGTGGTTTCCCACGGCGAGGAATACCAGGTGGCCACCTTCCGGGCCGACGGCGCCTATATTGACGGGCGCCATCCCGAGGGAGTCGTCTATACGACCGCCGAGGGCGACGCCTCCCGGCGCGACTTCACCATCAACGGCCTCTTCTACGATCCCATCGAGCAGCGCGTGCTGGACTATGTCGGCGGCGAGGCCGATCTCCAGCGCCGGCTCCTCCGCGCCATCGGGGAACCGCGCAAGCGCCTGGAGGAGGATCGCCTGCGCATCCTGCGCGGCGTGCGGTTTGGCGCGACGCTCGCCTTCGATATCGAACCCGCCACGTGGGAGGCCATTCGCGTATACGCCCCGCGCATCCACGATGTGAGCGCCGAGCGCATCCGAGAGGAGCTTGTGAAAATCTTCCTCTCCCCGCGCCGCGTCGCAGGCTTTGACCTGCTCGACGCCAGCGGACTGCTGGGCGAGCTTTTGCCCGAGATCACCGCGATGAAGGGCTGCGACCAGCCGCCGGAGTTTCACCCCGAGGGCGACGTCTATGTCCACACCCGCATCATGCTGGACATGCTGCCGGGGGAGGTTTCGCTGCCGCTCGTCTTCGGCGTGCTCTTTCACGACATCGGCAAGGTGCCCACGCGGCAGATCGATCCCACGGGCCGCATTCGTTTCAACGGCCACGAGTCTGTCAGCGCGCGCATGACCGAGGCCATCATGCGGCGGCTGAAGTTTTCCAACGACGAGATCGAGGCAACGATCGAGATCGTCCAGCACCACATGGCCTTCAAGGACGTGCAGAACATGCGCGTGGCCCGGCTGAAGCGCTTCATGGTACGCCCGACTTTCACCGATGAACTCGAGCTCCATCGCGTCGATTGTCAGAGCAGCCACGGCATGCTGGACAACTATCACTTCCTCCTCGCCAAGGAGCAGGAGTTTGCCAATGAACCGCTTATTCCCAAGCCCCTCATTAATGGTCGCGATTTGATTGATCTAGGCTGGACACCGGGGCCGGTTTTCAAGCAAGTCCTAGAGGCAGTCGAAACCCTGCAACTCGAGGGCCAGCTCACCTCGCGGGAAGAAGCTCTCGCCTGGGTGCGTGACCATCAATCCAACGGCAAAGACCTCCCAAAGTGAAGAAGACCCAGATCCATATCGCACGCAACGGCCAGATCCTCGGCGTGTATGATTCGGACAAGATCGCCGATTACCTCGATATGGGCACCCTGAAGGCGACCGATCACTTCTTTGAAGAAAAAACCGGCGCGTGGAAAACCCTGGACGGGTGGCATGATGACACGCCGCCCCGCTCGACCAAGAAGCCCGTGAGCACGGCATCGGAGGAGGGAGGAGAGTCCAAGAGCGAGTCATCCCACGGACATTCCCGCCGCTCCTCACGCTCCCATCGGAGCAAAAAAACCAATGTCGCCCCCTGGCTGGTCGCACTTCTGTTCCTCTGCGTCGGAGTAGGCCTGCTGACCTGGGCCTTCAGCCTTGGCGATGAGATCAGGGGCATCCGGGAGGATCTCCGCCTGGAGAAGGAAACCACACGCACTCTCAAGCTGGAAAACCAGGTCCTCAACGAGGTAACCCCCCCGGGAAAAATCCGCGGCATCATCACGTATTCCCCCGCCGCAGGGCAAATCGCCGTCATGAGCGGCTCGACCGTGGGCCTCTACCCTCGCGAAGCCGTGGAGCAGGCAATTACCACCGTCAAGGGAGACAAGTCGATGGGCTTCTCCGAGGCCTCCGAGAAGCTCAAGGCCATACTCTCCTCCCCGATCACCGTCACCATCACGGATTCCAACGGACGGGTGGACCTCGCCGCACCGGCCCACGGGGACTATGTCCTCGTCGCCAGTGCCGCAAAAAAAACCGACGTCGGCTATGAGAAATACCTCTGGCTCATCGGACTCACCACCTCCGACAACCCCAGCCGGGTCGTTTTGCTCAACGAGAACAATGCCGTTTCCGAAGCGAAACCTGAATTGACGCTTACCGATTTCGTCGATTTCGCGACGAAATAAACGGTCCGGGAAAAATTTTTCCCTCGGCGGGGCCGCTAGGCTCTTGCTTGTCCAAACGTATTAGAATATCTAATTCTGCCATGTCCGCTTCCTCTGCTACGTCTACGGCTGGCATCCCGATCCATGAGGCATTATGCCGATGGGTCTTTTCCTCTATTGGGAAAAAAACGATCGTCGCCGTAACCGGAATCCTTCTCGTCCTGTTCGTTACCGGGCACATGCTCGGTAACTTCACCATCTACTTTGGCCCGGATCTCATCAATGCCTACGCCAAGCACCTGCGCGACCTGGGGCCGTTCCTCTGGGTGATCCGCCTCGGGCTGCTGGCCACGGTCTTCCTGCACATCTTTTTCACGATGCTGCTGTGGAAGGAAAACGCCACGGCCCGCCCGCAGAAGTACGCGGTGGGCGACCCGATCAAGACGACGGTCTTTGCCCGCACGATGCGGCTGACCGGTCTCTTCGTAGTGGCCTTCGTCATCTTCCACCTCGGGCACTTCACGCTGATGATTTTCAACCCGAGCTGGACGCACCTCGATACCGAGCTGCACGGTGAAACGGTGCACGATGTCTACCGCATGGTGGTCCTCGGGTTCAGCAACCCGATCGTGAGCGCCTTTTACATCATCTCCCTGGGGCTCCTCGCCTTCCACCTCAGCCACGGCATCGGCAGCCTCTTCCAGACGCTGGGCCTCTCGACCCGCAAGATGCGTCCGGTTTATGAAGCAGTGGCTCGCGTTTATGCGTGGGCGCTCTTCGTCGGTTACTCCTCCATCCCCATCTCCATCCTCATCTTCGGACTGGGCAAGAACACGATCAAATGAGCATTGACGCCAAGATTCCCGCCGGACCGCTCGACAAAAAGTGGTCCTCTTACAAGAACACCGCAAAGATCATCAGCCCGGCGAACAAGCGGAAGTTCAAGATCATCATCGTAGGCAGCGGACTGGCCGGAGCCTCCGCCGCCGCCACCCTCGGCGAGCAGGGCTTCAACGTCGAGTGCTTCTGCTACCAGGACAGCCCGCGCCGCGCTCACTCCATCGCAGCGCAAGGCGGCATCAATGCGGCCAAGAATTACCAGAACGACGGCGACAGCACGTTCCGTCTCTTCTACGACACGATCAAGGGCGGTGACTTCCGCGCTCGTGAGGCCAATGTCTACCGTCTCGCCGAGGTCAGCGCGAACATCATCGACCAGTGCGTCGCCCAGGGTGTTCCCTTTGCCCGCGAATACGGCGGCCTCCTCGCCAACCGCTCCTTCGGCGGCGCGCAGGTGTCCCGTACCTTCTATGCTCGCGGCCAGACCGGCCAGCAGCTCCTGATCGGCGCCTACCAGGGTCTCGAGGCCCAGGTTGCCGCCGGCACGGTGAAGATGCACTCCCGTACCGAGATGCTCGATCTCGTGCTCGTCGACGGCCACGCCAAGGGCATCATCGTCCGCGACATGGTGACCGGAGAAATCCGCGCCCACGCCGCCGACACCGTGCTCCTCTGCACCGGCGGCTACGGCAACGTCTTCTACCTCTCGACCAACGCCAAGGGTTGTAACGTCACCGCAACCTACCGCGCCTACAAGAAGGGCGCGTACTTCGCCAACCCCTGCTACACGCAGATCCATCCGACCTGCATCCCGGTGAGCGGCGACTACCAGTCGAAACTCACCCTCATGAGCGAATCGCTCCGCAACGACGGTCGCGTGTGGGTGCCCAAGCGCAAGGAAGACTGCGGCAAGGCCCCGGCGGACATCCCGGAGGACGCCCGCGACTACTACCTCGAGCGCAAGTACCCGAGCTACGGCAACCTCGCCCCGCGTGACATCTCCTCGCGCAGCGCGAAGGAAGTCTGCGACGAAGGCCGCGGTGTCGGCCCCGGCGGCCTCGGCGTGTACCTCGACTTCGGCGATGCCATCAAGCGCCTCGGCCAGAATGTCGTGGCAGAACGTTACGGCAACCTCTTCGAGATGTACGAAAACATCACCGGAGAGAGCGCCTACGAGCGCCCGATGCGCATCTTCCCCGCCGTGCACTACACGATGGGCGGCCTCTGGGTTGATTACAACCTGATGAGCAACATCCCGGGCCTGCACGTCCTCGGCGAAGCCAACTTCTCCGACCACGGCGCGAACCGCCTCGGCGCCTCCGCCCTCATGCAGGGCCTCGCCGACGGCTACTTCGTCATCCCGTACACCATCGGCGATTACCTGAACACGCAGTTCGGCAAGGCCAAGCCCGACGTCAACAGCGCCCCGTTCCAGGACGCCCTGGCAGCCGTCAAGGCCCGCACCAGCCAGCTCCTCAGCATCAAGGGCAACCGCACTGTCGACAGCTTCCATCGCGAACTCGGCCACATCATGTGGGACAACTGCGGCATGGCCCGCACCAAGGAAAGCCTCACCGCGGCCATCGACAAGATTCCCAAGCTCCGTGAGGAATTCTGGAAGAACGTCAACGTGCTCGGCAAGGGCGAGACCTTGAACCAATCGCTCGAAAAAGCCGGTCGCGTGGCCGACTTCCTCGAGTTCGGCGAACTCCTCTGCCGCGACGCTCTCCAGCGTAACGAATCCTGCGGCGGTCACTTCCGCTCGGAGTACCAGACTCCGGACGGCGAAGCCCTGCGCGACGACGAGCACTACGCTCACGTCGCCTGCTGGAAATTCGAAGGCGAAAACGCCACCCCGACCCGCCTCGAGGAGCCGCTCTCCTACGAAACGGTGAAACTCGCCACCCGCAGCTACAAGTAATCCTGATTATCCCATGAACTTCACTCTACGCGTCTGGAGACAGGACGGCCCGACCACAGCCGGCCGTTTCGAAGAATACCCGGCGAAAAACATCCCCGACGAGGCCTCCTTCCTGGAGATGCTCGACATCGTCAACGAGGAGCTGGAGAAGGCAGGCAAGGAGTCGGTCCAGTTTGACCACGACTGCCGCGAAGGCATTTGCGGCATGTGCAGCCTGACGATCAATGGCGTGCCCCACGGCCCCGGCCGCGGCACCACCTGCCAGCTCTACATGCGCAAGTTCCAGGATGGCGACGTCATCACGATCGAGCCGTTCCGGGTCGGGGCCTTCCCGATCCTCCGCGACCTCGCGGTGAACCGCACGGCCCTCGACAAGGTGATCCAGGCCGGCGGTTTCATCACTGCCCGCACCGGGTCCGCCCCGGATGCGAATTCCGTACCGATCCCCAAAGTCGTCGCCGACGAGTCGATGGACGCCGCCGCCTGTATCGGCTGCGGCGCCTGCGCTGCGGCTTGTCCGAACAGCTCGGCCATGCTCTTCGTGAGCGCCAAGGCGGCCCACCTCGGTCTCCTGCCCCAGGGCAAGCCCGAGAGCGAGCGCCGCACCGTCCGCATGGTCCGCACCATGGACGATCTCGGCTTCGGCAACTGCTCCAACTACTATGCCTGCGAGGCCGTCTGCCCCGCCGGCATCTCGGCGTCGTTCATCGCCCGCCTGAACCGCCAGTACACCAGTGCTGCGGCTCGCGAAGCGGTCGGTGCGACCACCATCTGATCGAAAAACTGCTGGGCGTCAAAGACGGCGGCGACTACAAAGTTCGCCGTCGATGACGCCAAAGCATCCTCCCTGCAACCAGTCTGCGACGCCTCGAGTGGAGGCGCCATCACTGTTGCATCATCTGATGACCGTCCTCCAGGTGGCGGTCACACTCGGGCTCCTCTGGTGGTTGTTTCATGACGAGCAGCGCCGCATCACCATGTGGAAGGCCCTCACCACCGCCGACTGGCGGTGGATGATCCTAGCCGTGGCCTCCGCCGGTGTTTGTGAGTTCTTCGGCGTCCTGCGCTGGCAGCTTTTCCTCCGCATGCTCCATATCGAGGTGCCTTTGAAAGAAATCACCCGGCTCTTCTTTATCGGCGCGTTTTTCAATCAGTTCCTTCCCGGCACAACTGGAGGCGATGTGGTGCGCGTGATTTTCCTCATGCGGGATCATCCCGAGAACAAGACCGAGGGCTTCCTCAGCGTCGCCGTGGACCGGGTGCTCGCCATCTTTGTCCTCGTCATCATCGGCCTCGTCTTTGCCTGGACGCGCGATGACTGGTTTGCCCAGAGCTTCGCTGTCGGCAACATGATGAAGATTTTTGCGATCACGCTTTTTGTCATGGCCACGGCGCTCATCGCCTCGTTCATCCTGACCAAGCGCAGCCTCGTCGGCCGCCTGCCCCGTCGTTTCCCCTTCCGCTCCTACCTCATCAAGCTCTCGAAGATCTGGCAGCTCTGCATCGAAAACCGCCGCGAGGCCATCCTCGGCACGATCTACACCGTGCCCATGCTCTTCGCCTACTTCATGGCTTTCTGCTTCGCGGCCAAGGCCTTCACCAACCAGGTGAGCATCTGGGACATGACCTCGATCATGCCGCTGGTTACCGCCATTTCCTCGCTCCCCATCAGCCTCAATGGCATTGGCCTGCGCGAGGCCTTCCTCGACAATCTCCTGCAGGAACTCTGCGGCACCCCCGCCGGTATCGGCACCACCATCTCCATCGCGGGCATGGCTGTGTACCTGCTCTGGGGGCTGGTCGGCGGCGTATTTTACCTGGAGCGCATCAAGCGGCGTTACCAGCCGGTTCCGCCCACAGAGTAAACTTGGGCGTTGATCCGCGCCGCCCGACAGACGAGTAATACCGCCGTGACTTTCCTAGACCGTTTAGAACGACGCTTCGGCTACCTCGCCATTCCCGGCCTGATCCGCTACGTCATGATCCTGAATATCCTGGTGTATCTCCTCGCTATCGCGAACCCGGGATTCCTTTCTCTCCTCGTCGCCGATCGCGATGCCATCTGGCATGGCGAAATCTGGCGTCTCGTCAGCTGGATTTTCATCCCTGGCGTGGGGCCGGGCCTTTTCAGCCCGCTCTTCATGATCTTCTACGTGTACTTTACGTGGTGGATCGGCGACATCCTTGAGGCCAACTGGGGGGCCTTTCGCCTGACTCTATATTACCTGCTCGGCATGCTGGGCTACGTGGCCGTGGCGCTCTTCTTTGGCGGTTCCAGCGCATCGATTTCGCTGAATTTCACGCTCTTCCTCGCCCTCGCCACCATAGCGCCCAACCTGGAGATCCTTCTGTTCTTCGTCTTTCCGGTGAAGATCAAGTGGCTCGCCATCTGGGGTCTGATCGGACCCACCTATATGTTCTTCGTCGGCCCCCCGAGCGTGCAGGTCGCGACGACCTGGAGCCTCGCAAATTACCTGCTTTTCTTCGCCCCCGGGATTTTCCGGCGCATGAAGTCCGACCGGACCAACGCCCTGCGCCGGGCGAAATTTGACCAGGCGGTGAAGAGCGCTCCGGAGTACATGCACCACTGCGCGGTTTGCGGAGCCAACGAGGTCAGCCATCCGCACGAGGACTTCCGCGTCGCCGCCGACGGCCAGGAATACTGCGCCCGGCACCTGCCCAAGTAGCCGTCAGTTTGTCGCGCGGCGCAGCTTGTTCAGCGCCTCCAGCGCCCGCCCGGAGGATATCGACTCCTCCGCCCGGAGGAAGGCCTCGGCCAGTTGCGCCTCGGCCCCGGTCACCAGCAGGGAACACGCGGCGTTCAGGGCGATGATCTGCCGGATGGCGACGGAGCCGGAGCCTTCCAGCACCTCGACCACCGTGCGGGCATTCTCCTCCGCGTTGCCGCCCTTCAGGTCGGCCAATATCGCTGGGGAGATGGGCAGTTTTTCGATCCCGAGTTGCTCCTGAAAGATCGCGCCATCCTCCACGCGATGAACCGTCGTCGGCCCCAGGGTGGAAACTTCATCGAGTCCGCCCTCCGGCGACTCGCCATGCACGGCCCACGCACTGCGGCGGCCGAGAAGCCGGAAGACCTCGGCGTAAAGCGGAAGCAGGCGGAGATTAAAGACCCCGGCGAGTTGAAACTCCGGTCTGGCGGGATTGAGGAGCGGCCCGAGCAGATTGAAGATGGTAGGAGTGCCCTCCTCCGCGAGGAGTTTCCGCACCGGTGCGATCGCCTTGAAGGTGGGATGATACCGCGGCGCGAAAAGGAACACGCAGCCCGCACGCTCCAGGATCTCCGCTGCCTGCTCCGGCGCGGTGTCGATGCGCACGCCGAGAGCCTCCAGCACGTCGGCGCCGCCGCTTTTTGACGTCACGCCCCGGTTGCCATGCTTCACCACCGGAACCCCGCAGCCCGCGGTCACGAACATCGAAGCCGTCGAGATATTGACAAGTCCGTGGCGGTCTCCGCCCGTCCCGCAGACATCGATGATGCCCGCCGGGCTGATGGCGGGGGAAATGGATCTCTGGAGAAGCACCTCGACGAACGCGGCCACCTCGCCAGCCCCTGCTCCCTTGCCCTCCAGGGCCCGCAGAAAATCCGCACGCAGGGGAATCGGCTGCTCCTCGTCCAGCAGGAGGGAGCATACGGTTTCAATATCGGGACGAGTCAGGTCCGCACCCGAGCGCAGTTTTTCTGTAAAAGGGGCCAGCATGGCTAGAGCAGAATGAGAATGATGGCCCCAAAGAGCAAGAGCGCTCCTGCGAGACGGCTCAACATCACGGGGACCCCCGCCTCGACATCGCGGAGCCCGAAGAGATGGCCCGCCGTCCAGGCGATCACCACGCTCCATATGCTGCGGGAACTGTAGAGCACGTTGGCCCCCGTGGCATCATGCGACCACGCCAGGGCGAGAAACATGACCCCGGCCTGCAAGCCCAGAAGCGTCACGCCCGTCGCCAGGGATGGCATGACCGCCCGGGGCGGAGACAAGGCCGACCGGTCCATCGCCAGATAGAACAACGAGGACAGTACCGCCGTAGCGAGGAACATCGTCGGAAGGAACTCGAGTTCATCAGCTGCCGCCGCCCAATGCTGCACCAGCACATCCGTGAGCGAGAAAAAGAATGCCGATGCCAGAGCAAGCACCGCCGTGAGGAAGACATCGTGATGTTTTCCCCGGGGAGCAACTCCCGCCAGCAGCCAGATCGAAACCGAACCAATGATCGCGGCCCACCACCACCGCTGGCTCACTGCCTGGCCAAAAACCAGCGCGTTCATCGCCGTGACCAGAATAATCTTGGTGCCCATCATCGGCGTCGCCACGGAGACATCGCCCCGAGACAACGCCGCAAACGTGAACACCTGCCCCAGGAAAAAGGCGATGGCGCAAACAACCGGCTGCCAAAGCGGAGGCCCCGCTTCCGGCCCTTGAAAGAACCAGAGCGGCTGAACCACCAGGCCCATGGCAAGGTTGGAAGCGAAGTTCACCTGCGCCGCGTTGGCTCCCCGCTGAAGCGAGGACTTCAGAAACAACGCTGCGAGCGTGTAGCCTACAGCCGCGACCAGCGCGAGGCTGATGCTGGAGTGAATCATCAGGCCTGCCGCAACAGCGCGGCGAACTCCTCCGCCTGCCATTGACCGGGGACCTGCGGCTTGTCCAGCCAGCCGTAGTTCAACGCGGAACCTGCCTTGGCCAGCACGAGCCGCGAAGCCCGGCCAAGCACACCCATCCCCATGGCGGCGACGGAGCCCGTCGCCTCCCCGAGAAAGTCCAGCAGCACAGCGACGTCTCCCGGGGCTGTCGTGATGGCCGCGACCTTGACGATATCCGCCCCGGCATCACGGGCGGACTTCTCCACAGTCCGGAGCTTGCGGAGAGAGGGCATACCCTCAAAATCATGAAAGGACGCGACAACAACCTTGCCGGCCCTTTTTGCGGCTCCCACCACCCCCGCAAGGGCCCCGAGCGAGCGCACCTCGATGTCCAGCGCCGCAGCCAAGGGAAGATACTCGCGGTACAGCTCGGCCCTCACCTCATCGGCGAGAGCGAGCCCCCCTCCCTCGTCCACGCGACGCACTGTCAGGATCACGGGCTTCTTGACACCTTCGAGGAGCTCGGTCTCCGGGGGGCGGGGCAGGACATCGATCCGCACCTCGCACCAGTCCACATCGGCCTTGGCGGCCAGCTTGAACCCTCGCAGAGTGTGAATCGTTCCCACAACGGCGGATTGCGGAAGGCTCCTTTTCTTTCTTCGCATATTTGCGTGGCATGATAGCGTTGAATCCCTCCCTTGGCGAGCAGCCATATGCTGGCACGAAAAACCGAAATCAATCTTCAACTCAACCAGTTGATCGACGCCTTCATCCTGGGCTCGATGTTCTGGCTTGCGTACACCTTGCGGGCGATGAAATTCATCGTCCTGGATCATGCTGCCGACATTCCGGGGTTCGAACGTTTCCTTTGGATGCTGGCGATCATCATGCCGTTTGGCCCGTTCCTCCTCGAGGTGCAGGGCTACTACAACTACCCGCTGGAAAAGACGATAGTCCGTTCCCTCCAGCAGATCATGCGGGCGGGAGTCTTCCTCGGCCTCATGCTCGGGGCGGCCGTGATCTTCCTCCGGCAGGAGGTGCCCAGCCGCTCGGTGCTGATTCTCTTCTGCCTCCTCGCGCCCACGGCTCTGATCCTCAAGGAACGGCTGTCGATCTGGCGCCGGATCCGCCAGCTATCGCTCGGAGGCGCCGGGGAACGCATCATCATCGCGGGAGAAACGGACAAAGCCCGTGAAATCGTCTCATCTTTCACCCCGTCGCAGCGACTGGAGATCACTGTCGTCGACACGATCGACCTGGAAAAATCACCCGTGTCCGCCCTGGTCGACGCCATCCACCGTCAGAATGTGGGACGCGTTATCCTTGCATTTCGCCGCATTGAGCTGGAAACCGTGCAGAAAGCCATCGAAGCCTGCGAAATCGAGGGCGTCGAGGCGTGGCTGAGCGCCGATTTTATCCGCACCTCGGTCGCCCGGCCGACGTACGAGAGTCTGGGCCGCAGGCCAATGCTTGTCTTTCGCGCGACTCCGGATGTTTCCTGGGCCCTGCTGGTCAAGGCCGCCTTTGATCGCACCTGCGCGGCCATCGGACTGCTGGCTATCAGCCCGATCCTTGCGATCATCGCGCTGCTGGTGAGGTTCACTTCGCCCGGCCCGGTCATCTTCCGTCAGCGACGGGCGGGAGTTCACGGCAAGCCCTTCACCATGTTCAAGTTTCGCACGATGTACATGGATGCCGAGAAGCGCCACGCCGAGTTGCAGGCCCTCAACGAGATGAGCGGCCCCGTCTTCAAGGTGCAAAACGACCCGCGCATCACCCCGATCGGGCGGTGGCTGCGCAAGACCAGCCTGGATGAGCTGCCGCAGCTTTTCAACGTTCTGCGGGGAGAGATGAGCCTGGTCGGGCCGCGCCCCCTGCCCCTCTACGAGGTCGAGCAATTTCAGAACGTCTCCCACCGCCGCAGGCTCAGCATGAAACCGGGTCTGACCTGCATCTGGCAGGTGCGAGGCCGCAACAACGTCACCAGCTTTGACGACTGGGTCCAGATGGACCTTGAGTACATCGACCACTGGTCGCTCTCGCTCGACTTCGGAATCCTCCTGAAGACCGTGCCCGCCGTCCTGCTGGGTTCCGGAGCCAAGTAAGCCCGGACCATCGGCGAAAAAATCGGTCGCCACCTGCTCCGCTCGCTCCGAGTTTCCGGGGAAATTCCCGCAAAGAGTGCGTTTCCTCACCGATTTCCGGCGCACCCTCCTCCGAGAAACGTGATTAAATTAGTTAATGTATTGAACTAATCGGCGAATCTGGGATATTTTTCTTCCCCTATGCCTCCCTGCAAACTGGTTCCCCTTGTCGTCGCAGCCGGTCTACTTTCTCTCGCCGGCGCCTCAGCGCAGGTCGCCAATAGCGATTTCAAAATCGACAAGATCGTCCCGGCACTCCAGCAATCCCCCGAGGGAGCAGGGAGCTACAACAAGCGTGTCCGCCAGGCCAAGAGCTGGCTGGAGATCGAAACAGCCTTCGACTGGACTCCCCGCACCAAGGACGTCAAGTACATCGACGACCTCACCTTCACCTACTATATCCTCCTGAACAACGCTCAGGTCACCGAGGACCGCAAGCCGACGATGCTGGTGGGTACCGTCACACATACCTCCGTGATGCCGGGCAAGGATCTGAAATCCGTCATGTACGTGGCGCCTCGCACGCTGGAGCGTTTCTTTGACGGAGGCTCTGTCAACAACCCGACCCAGGCGGTCTTTGATGTCGGCGTGACCATTTCCAACCAGGGCCAGGTCGTGGCCTCCTCCAGCCTGAAGGGCCGCGGAGACTGGTGGACGCAGTATCAACCCGTCCAGGGATACGTCCTGAACAAGTCGGAGTCCCCGTTCTCTCACCTCGCCTGGGATTATTACGAGCCGATCAAAGCCAAGACCTCCGGCAACTAAGCAGCCCCCCCTACATCAAAGAATCACCTCCAACAGCCTGATGGCCTCGCCTAACCGTATCTTCGCCCTGAATCTGGGCATGCAGACCGTCACCTTGGCGGAATTTCACACCAACCCGGCTGGAGGCATCACTCTCCACGCCTGCCAGCAGGAAGAGCTCATCGTCGATCCGGCGGCGGACCTGACTCGTCCCGCCCAGGTCGAGGCTGCGGTCTCCAATCTCCGCAAGGCGATGGGAATCTCCGCCAAGGAAAAGCTCCATTTTGCCCTGCCCTCGCAAGCCGTCTTTACCCGGTTCGTCAAACTCCCGGGCGGCAGCCCGGACGATGTCGAGAGCATCATCGGCTTCGAAGCCCAGCAGAACGTCCCGTTCCCCATCGATGAAGTGGTCTGGGACCACCAGATCATGGGCGCCTCGAAGGACAACAACTGGAACGTCGTTCTCGTCGCCATCAAGGCCGATCAGCTCGGCGACATCAATACGTCCGTCAATCAGGGAGGGTTCCGCAGCGCGACGATCGACGTCGCCCCGATGGCACTCTACAACGCCTTTCGCTACAACTACAGCGAGCTCACCGGCTGCTCGCTGCTCGTCGATATCGGCGCCCGCACGACCAATCTCATCTTCATCGAGGGCGACCGCGTGTTCAGCCGCAGCATCCCCGTGGGAGGCAACACCATCAGCGCCGCGGTGGCCAAGGAATTCAAGCAGGATGTGACCGTCGGCGAGAAGCTGAAGCTCGAAAAGGGATTCGTCGGCCTCGGCGGCGCCTATGCGGAGCCGGAAGACCCGACGGAAATGCGCATCTCAAAGATCGTGCGCAACACGATGACCCGGCTGCATGCCGATATCGCGCGCTCGATCAGCTTTTATCGCCAGAACCAGGGCGGCAGCGCTCCCGTGCGCACCTTCCTGTGTGGTGGCACCGTGGGACTTCCCTACATGGTGGAGTTCTTCAGCGAGAAGCTGCAAACGCCGATCGAGTACTTCAATCCGCTTCGCAACGTGACGGTCAACAGCCAGGCCGTGGCGGACTTTGCCTCCACCCGGGCTCACGCCCTGGGCGAACTGGTGGGCTGCGCCCTGCGCGCCATCGGCAACTGCCCGGTCGAGATCAACCTCCGTCCCCAGACTGTCGTGCGCGAGCAGGATCTTGCCCGCCGCAAGCCTTTCCTCGTCCTCGCCTCCCTGTGCATCATCGCCTCCCTCGGGGCATGGTGGTATTTTGTCAATCGCTCTGCAGATATCATGCAGGGGCAACTCGACAGCGTGAATGAAGAGGTGACGCGCCTCGAGCAGGTCGCCAATCAGTTCACTGCGGTCGACGCGGAAAACAAGACTCTCCAGGAGACTGCGACCCCCCTCATCCTCACGGTGGCAGAGCGGTCGACCTGGGCCAACATCATCGATGAACTGGCCACCCGCCTGCCAGCCTACAATATCTGGGTGACCAACCTGCAGCCTCTCTCCCAAGGCAAGCCCTACAGCTTTGCCGGAGGCAAGACAGGGTCCGCCACGCCAGCCGCCACCCCGTCGGCCGGAGGCAACCGCCCCCCGGGCGAAGCCGGTCCACCCAAAATCGACGCCCTTCAGGTCAATGGCTTGTTTCTGGCAAATCCGCCTGATCGCCTTGATGCGCCGAAAGTCATCGACGAGTTCGTCGATCAACTGAGGAAATCTCCTGCCTTCAACCTCGAAGTCATCAAGAACGCCGAGATCGTGCCCCAGCGCACCACCCCGGACGGCAGAAGCTGGGCTTACCCGTACACCATCATCCTTCCCCTCCGCAATCCCATCGCTCTGCCATGAAGTGGCTCCAGGAAAATCCCTTTATTGCCGGTATCACCGCTTTCACGATCGTGGGAGCCGGTGCTTTCGCCTTTCTCCTATCCCAAGCGCTCACGCGGTCGCAGGAAGCCTCCGACGGATATAACCAGGCCATCACCAAGCTCCATACCCTCCAGGATCGCGTCCCGTTCCCGAGTGTGGAGAACCTTGAGAAGAGCAAGGCCCAGACTGCCCAATACAAGCAGCAGCTGCAGGCTCTCCGCAAAAAGCTCGCCTCGATGGAGGCGCCGCTCGACATGTCTGTCGGGCCCCAGCGCTTTCAGGACGATCTCCGCGCCGCGGTCAATGATGTCGCCGACAAGGCCAAACAGGCCGGAGTCGGTCTGCCGACGGATTTCTACCTCGGATTCAGCCAATACGCAAACTCGCTTCCCACGGAGCAGGCGGCGCCCTATCTCGCGCGCCAGCTTTCCGTGATCAAGGGCCTGGTCCTGCGTCTTATCGATTTCCGGGTTCAGTCCATCGACGGGCTGCTCCGCGCTCCGCTCGCCCAGGAAGGCGCCGCAGCGCCCTCCCAACCAGCTCCCGCTGGCAACCAGAAGAAAGGTGCCACCCCACAGCCCGGCGGCGCCAAGGTCCTCGAGCGTTCACCGTTCGACATTTCCTTCACCGCCGAACAAAGCAAGTTCCGCGTGGCTTTCAACTCCCTGCTTAACGACAACCAGTTCCTCATCATTCGCAGCTTAACGGTGGAAAACACCAATCAGGCTGGTCCGCCGGTCGCGCAGCCGGAGACCACGCCCAATACCGCCTACACTGCCACGGCGGATGCGGCCAAAAAGGACCTCAACGTCGTCCTCGGGCGAGAACTCGTCCGCGTCGCGCTCCACCTGGAGATGATCGACTTCGCCGACCCGACCCCCGAAGGAGCTTCGAAATAACATGGACTGGTTGAAAAAGAACTACGAGCGCGCCATCCTGGCCGTCGCCATCCTCGCCCTGATCGGCTCCAGCGTATTCATCGTCATGGGATCGATGGATTTTCCCACCACCTTCGCGACCCGCAACTCGTCGAAGCGCCCCGACAACACAATCAAGCCGCTCCCGATCGAGGTCCTCCAGACGGCCGCCCAAGCCGTGGACAAGGCCAAAATCTGGACGAGCCATGATGGTTCGCTCTTTATCTCGCGTCCCTACGTCCTGCTCAACAATGAGCTGATCGACCCTCTGGCCGCAGGCAAAGACCTCCATGCCCCGATCACCAACGCCTGGCTGATCAAGTACGACCTCCCCTACTGGGAGGGCGATATCAAGGATCAGGACCCGGATGGCGACCGTTTCTCGAATCTTGAGGAATTCGTCAACAACACGGATCCGCTCGACGCGAAATCAGTGCCGCCATACTGGACCAAGCTCCGGCTGGCCAAGTTCATCTCCAAGCCGTTCCGCCTCAAATTCACCGGCACCCCCGATGAAGGCCAGACGTTCACGATCAATGCCATCGACGGGAAGAGCCGCACCCAGTTCCTCCAGCTCGGCCAGATGATCGAGGGCACCCCCTACAAGCTCCTCTCCTACAAGCCGAACAAGATCACCAGGGACGAAATGGAAGTCGATGTGTCGGAACTCACGATCGAAAATACCGAAACCAACCAGAAATTGGTGCTCATTGTTCGCAAGGAAGCGAACGATCCGACCTCCTTCGGGGAATTCCTGTACCTCTATGATAATTCGCGGTTTACGGTGAAAAAGGATGACGAGTTCACCCTCACTCCGCAAAGCGACAAGAAGTATAAACTCATTGACATCTCCCGATCAGAAGCCCTAATAAAAGACCTCCAATCTGGAGAGGAACACAAAATCCTCCCAGTACAATAAGTGCCGCCTGCCTAGCCTAACCATGCGCGCCTTCGGAAAAACGCCGCAGCGCACCGGGACCCTGCGTCTCGGGCATATGGTTATTCACATGACATCCCCAAGAACAGTTTCCCGATGAAGTTGCAAATCCTAACCGCCGTCGCAGCCGCTTCGCTTGCCCTCAGTACCGCCACCTCGCCAGCTCAAACCGGCGTCCAAGGGCTCGCGGAACGTGAAATCCGACGCCAGGAGCAGCTAAAGAACTACGCTGAAGAAGCCATCGCCAAAGGACAGCAGGCGATGAAAAATCAGGACTACGAATCCGCCTTCGCCTACTACAAGAGCGCGGTCGACGTCCTTCCCTCGGGCGGCCAGGCAGCCGGATCGATCCGCACCACGGCACTCGATGGATTCAGCCAGGCCGCAGTCAAGCTGGCTGAGCAGCGCATCTCGGAAGGCCGTTTTCAGGACGCGAACACCACGGTCGCGGTCGTACTCGAGGATCGTTACAATCCCAATTACGCCCCCGCTCTCGCCCTGCAGGCAAAGCTGAAGGATCCGACAAACTACAACAAGACGCTCACCCCGTCCTTCATCGCGAATGTTGAAGAGGTGAAGCAACTTCTTACCGAGGCCAAGGGTTTTTATGACTCCGGGCGCTTTGACCTGGCCCAGAAACGCTACGAGCAGGTTCTGAATATCGACCGCTACAACATCGCCGCCCGCCGCGGCATGGAGCAGGTCGACAACGCCCGCGCCAACTACGCCAATGTCGCCTACGGCGAAGCCCGCGGCGACATGCTCCGTGAAGTCAAGAAGGGCTGGGAATTGCCCATCCGCAAGTTTGACGTCAAGGGCTCCAGCATCATTGATCAGCCCCAGATCGATACCCGCGGCACCTCGGCGATCAACCGCAAGCTCGACGAGATCATCATTCCCAAGGTCGATTTTAGCGATGCCACCATTCGCGAAGCTCTCGACTTTCTCAAGCAACGCGCAGTCGCGCTCGACACCGGCGAGCAAGATCCCTCTCACCGCGGCGTCAACATCGTGCTCAAGCTCGCCCCGGATGCTCCCGAGGCTCAGCAGCGCATCTCTCTTTCCCTTACCGATATCCCGTTGCGCGTCGCCATCGACTACGTCGCCAAGGCGGCCAACCTGAAGCTCAAGATCGAGCCCTACGCTGTCGTCGTCGTTCCTCAATCTGAGCCTACCGACATCCTGATCACCAAGGAGTACAAAGTTCCCCCGAGCTTCATCACGGCGCTCCCGGCCAGTACGGATACCGCCTCCGCAGGCGGAGGCGGCAACGGTTCGATCTCTGTAGCTCCAGGCTCTCAATCCGCTGTCGCAGCCCGCTCGACTGCGCGCCAGTTCCTTGAGGCCAATGGCGTCACGTTCCCTCCCAATGCGAGCGCAAACTTCCTGACCGCTTCCAGCAAGCTGATCGTCCGCAACACTCAGGCAAATCTCGACATCATCGACTCATTGGTCGAGGTGCAGCTCCAGACTCCGCCAAGTCAGGTTGAGATTGAATCGAAGTTCCTCGAAGTAACCCAGAACAACCTTAACGAGCTCGGCTTTGACTGGCTCCTCGGCCAGTTTGCCCTGCCGGGTGGAACGGGTGTGTATGGTGGAGGCGGCACAGAAGGTTTTGGCCGGTCCATTAACAGCTCGCAGTATCCGTTTATCAATCCGGGCACAAGCCTCCCTGTTGGGGCGTCTAGTTCGACCTCCGGACCTGTTACGTCTGGCAATCGCACAGGAAGTTCAGCCATTAGCGTTAATGCGGTTGACGCGCTTCTCTTCGGAAGTCCGGTTGGCCCTGCCGCCGGAGCTCTAACACTCGCTGGGATATTCACTAACCCTCAATTTCAGGTCGTTATTCGTGCACTCAGTCAAAACAAAGGTGTAGATCTCGTAAGCGCACCAAAAGTGACTACAAAAAGTGGGCAACGGGCAACCATTCAGATCGTTCGAGAGTTCCGATATCCTACAGAGTATGATCTTCCTCAGGTCTCTGCTTCATCTGGCAGCACGTATCAACCAGTCGTCCCGACAACACCTACCGCGTTCGATACAAAACCAGTTGGTATTACGCTAGAAGTAGAACCGACAGTTGGCCCAGATGGTTTCACTATTGATCTCACTTTGTCCCCACGTGTCGTCGAATTTGATGGATTCATCAATTATGGCAGCCCGATTTCCGCGAGTGTCGCGGGAATAACCGGAGGAACCGGAAGCATTATAAATCTTGCGCCAACGTTTACCTTCGTTGCAACCGAGAACGTCATCAATCAACCGGTCTTTTCGACCCGTGAAGTAACCACCGATGTCACGGTATTTGACGGTGCAACGGTCGTACTCGGTGGACTCATTCGAGAGGATGTTCAAAAAGTCGAAGATAAGACTCCCATTCTCGGCGACATCCCGTTGGCCGGGCGTCTTTTCCGCACCACGGCGGATCAGCACATCAAGCGCAACCTGATCATGTTCGTCACAGCAAATCTTCTCGATCCAGCCGGTCAGCCTTTGATCAAGGTCGACGAGGAAGACGAAATTACCGCTCAGCCCAATGCTCAGGCCATGAGTTCCGAGGCTGTGTCGGACGATCCCACCACCATTCCAACCCCAGAGTAGTCCGGAACCCCAATGATTTTCCAAAATTCGACCAGAATCGCTCGCAGTTCACTTGCCCTGTGGGTCGTCTTCACTTCGGCCTTCTTCCCCGTACTTAGCCGGGCGCAACAAGGGGCGGTCGCTGCGACTGCGGATCGGGAAATCGTTCGCCGCCAGGAAGGGCTGGTTGTCGCGGATAAGCTCATCGCCAAGGGCGATGCCGCCATGGCCAGCAAGGACTACGAAACGGCCTACCTGAGCTATATGGATGCCCTGGCGCTCGTACCGCCGGGGGGAGCCACCCAGAAGGATCACGCAAAACTGCTCAATCAATTTTCGCAAGCCTCCCTGAGCTATGCTCAGTGGCTGGTTTCCCAGGGCCGCTACTCCGATGCGGAGAAGGTCGCCAAGACCGTGCTCCTCCCGGAGTATAATCCGGGCTACAAGCCAGCCGCTCAGTTCCTCGCCAACCTGGAGCAGCCAGATTATTACAACAAGACGGTCACGCCACCGTCGGCTGCCGACGTGCAAAAGGTCACCAAGCTTCTTTATGAGGCCGATGGCTACTACCAGTCTGGCCGTTACGATCTGGCGATTCTCCGTTACGAGCAGGTGCTCCAGATCGACCGCTACAATATCGCCGCCCGCAAGGGCATGGAAGCGGTAAACCTTGAGCGCTCCAAGTACCAGGGTGCTGCCTACGATGAAACTCGCGGTCGCCTCCTCTGGCTGGTTGAGAGTGCTTGGGAGCGTCCGGTGCATGGCCTCAAGGATCGCTCGACGGAAGATGCCAGCCGCACCCGAGGCGGAGCACGTGACACCGCCCAGATCACTGCCAAACTCAATCGCATCATCATTCCTCGCCTCGACCTCCAGGACGAGACGGTCCAGGATGCCGTGGAGCGCTTGAAACAAATGAGCCGTCAGCTCGATACATCGACGGACGATCCGAAAGCGAAGCGTGGTGTCAACATCGTCCTCAAGCTGGAGCCATCGTCTCCGCCTCCGGTTGCTGATCCCTCAGCCACACCGGCGGAGGGAGCTACACCATCCGCTCCTCCGGCAGCCACAGCTGATACCAAGGTCACTCTTTCGCTCGCGAATGTCCCGCTCATCGAAGCCCTCCGTTATCTGACCGAGCTGGCCGGCCTGAAATTCAAGATCGAGCAGTACGCGGTCTCGATCGTTCCTCTCTCCGAGAATATTGAGGATCTTGTCTCCAAAGAGTACCGAGTTCCGGCGGGATTCATTCCAGCCTCGTCTGCCTCAAGCGATTCCACACCAACGGCAGGTCGTATCGCTGCCACTGTAAGTGACTCTCGCCTCTCCGGTCGTCAGACTGCGATGGATTACCTTCAGAAGGAAGGTGTTCAATTCCCTGCGGGTGCATTTGCGCAGTATATTCCGGCTGGTAGCCGTCTGATTGTTCGCAATACTCCAGATGCCATCGACTTCATCGATTCGTTGGTCGATGCTGCGGTCGGAGTCCAACCGACTCAGGTCGAAATTGAATCGAAGTTCTTGGAAATCTCGCAAAACAACCTCAGTGAGCTGGGTTTTGATTGGTTGCTCGGTCCGTTTGCGATTGGCAGCAGCGGAGTTTACGGCGCGGGAGGAACCCGCGGCGGGGATGCCACCTTAACGGACACATATTATTCCAACTTCCCATTTGGTAGCACAGGAACGAATCCGGTAACCAGCGGCAATCGCAGTGGTGTTGGCACAAGTGTCAACTCGGCAATCACGGCCAACAGTATCGATGCGCTGATCGCCGGAGTGCCCCAAGGCTCCAGCGTGCTGAGCCCAGGTATTTTCGGTATCTCGGGAATATTCAGCAACCCCCAATTCCAAGTAGTAATTCGAGCACTCAATCAGAAAAAGGGCATCGACCTTATGTCCGCTCCCAAGGTGGTTGCTAAAAGCGGTCGGAAAGCTATAGTTCGCGTTGCACGTGAGTTCCCGTATCCGACCGAATTTAATCCCCCAGAGGTTCCTCAGGCCCAACAAGGAGTAAGTGTTCAAAGCACTACCGTTGCTGGCCTGATATCTGTGTCAGGTGTCGTTACTCCGACTACTCCCACAGCTTTCGAAACCCGAAATCTGGGGGTCACACTGGAGGTTCTTCCTCAGATTGGCCCAGACGGATATACCATTGACTTGGACCTTTCGCCCGAAGTTGTAGAATTCGATGGTTTCGTAAATTACGGCTCTCCAATCATAGGTCCGACATTCAATTCACTTACACTCAGTTACGGCACCTATGAGGTGACGCCCAACGTCATCAACCAGCCTATCTTCTCAACGCGCAAGGTTACGACCAGCGTGAGCATCTGGGACGGCCAGACGGTGACTCTCGGCGGCCTCATCCGTGAGGATGTGCAGAAGGTGCAGGACAAGGTGCCGCTCATCGGCGATGTGCCGCTCGTGGGGCGTCTGTTCCGCAGCAATGTCGACCAGAAGATCAAGCGCAACCTGATCATCTTTGTGACCGCCCACCTCCTTGACGCCGAGGGCAAGCCTCTCCGTCAGGACTTTGAGGAAGATGAAGTGACGGAACCTCTTGGCCTCCCTGAAGATCTTCCGGCCCCGAACATCGAGTTCGGCAAGAGCTTCGGCAAATAAGGAAACGACGCCACGCTCCAGTGGCGTCCCCTCCTTTTCCTGCCGGGCTTCGGAAGATCAACGCACCATGCCCATTCTCGGAATCACCGGCGGTATAGCCTCAGGCAAGTCAGAGTTTCGCCGTCTGCTCCTGGAGCGCATCGATGCGGATTACTTCGATGCCGATGCCTGCGCGCGTGAGCTCCTCGACAAAGACCTCTCCGTGCGGCAGGAGGTGCTCGCCAAGGTCCATCCGCAGGCATATGACGAGTCGGGCACTCCAAACCGCCCCCTGCTGCGCCAGCTGATTTACCAGGACGCGGTACGGAAGGCGACACTGGAAGCCATCCTGCACCCGGTGATCCGCGATCGGTGGTCGGCTCAGGCCCAGGAGCCAGCGTACAGCAAGCGATACTTCGTGATCGACATCCCGCTGCTCTTCGAGACAAACGCCGAGAATCTCTTCGACATCATCGTCACGGTGGCGTGTCACAAGGAGACCCAGTTGGAGCGCCTTGCCGCCCGCCGGGAACTGGATCGCCAGATTTCCGAAAAAATCATTGCCTCCCAGATGCCGCTCAGCGTCAAGATAGAGAAGTCTCATCACGTCATCTGGAATGACGGCGCCATCGAGGCGCTCATTACTCAAGCCGACCTTTTTTCCCGTTATTTGCATGCCCGCCACGGTTGAAGAATCCACGCCTCCCGCCGCACAAGCCAAGGTCCGTCTCAACGACCTGCAGGCGATGTCCCATACCACGTTGCTCGACCAGGCGGTTGAGCTCGGCCTGAAGCTTCGCCCGGAGGCCACGAAGCGCCATCTCGTTCTCGATCACGCCAAGCATTACATCACCTCGGGAATCCCGGTCGAAGCCACCGGGTTGCTCGAGGTAAATGGCGACCAGGGCGTGCTGCGCTGGCCCGCCTTTGGCCTGCGACCCGGGCCCGATGATGTTTTCGTTCCGCCTCAGATGCTCCGGCAGTACAAGCTGGAGGCCGGGCTGATGCTTCGCTGCACCCTCCGCCTGCCTCGCGACCGCGAACGCGGCCTGGTCATCGATACTCTCCTCTTCATCGAGGACGTCCCGCTGGCCGAGTGGCAGCCGCCGACACCCTTCGACAAGCTGACCCCGCTTTTCCCCAACCGCCGCGTCTTTCTCGAGAGCAACATCAATCCCTCGATCAGCGCCCGCGCGGTCGATATCGTCGCCCCGCTCGGCATGGGCCAGCGCGGCCTCATCGTCGCTCCGCCCCGCGCTGGAAAGACAATGATGCTCAAGGATATCGCCCGAGCCATTCGCGACAATCATCCGAAAGCCGTCCTGATCCTGCTCCTCGTCGACGAACGTCCCGAGGAAGTCACCGACCTGCGCCGCTCGCTCGACTGCGAGATTTACAGTTCGACCTTCGACGAACCGGTCACCCGCCACGTGCAGGTCTGCGAAGCCGTCTCGGAGCGCGCCAAGCGCATGGTGGAGCTCCGCAAGGACGTCATCGTCCTGGTCGACTCCCTCACCCGCATGGCTCGCGGCTACAACAACCTGCAACCCAACAAGGGACGCACCATGAGCGGCGGTGTCGACACCAAGGCGTTGACCAAGCCCCGGAAATTCTTCGGGTCCGCCCGCAACACCGAGGAGGGCGGCAGCCTGACCATTCTCGCCACGGCGCTGGTGGAAACCCGGAGCCGCATGGATGACCTGATCTTTGAGGAATTCAAGGGCACCGGCAACATGGAGGTGCATCTCGATCGCTCCATCGCCGAGCAACGTATCTTTCCCGCGATCCACATCATCAAATCCGGCACCCGACGCGAGGAACTCCTCTACCATCCCGACGAATACGAGAAGGTGGTCGTCCTGCGCCGCCAGCTCTCCGAGCTGCCCGCCGCGGAAGCCATGGAACTCCTCGCCGCCAACCTGAAGCATACCAAGTTCAACGCAGAGCTTCTGCTGGGCGGCCTCAAAGGCGCGTGATTGACGCCCCGCCCGCTCGCAATGTGCAGGTTCCGGGTTAAGGTGCGGAGAATCTCGTGAAGGCGTTTTTTACCATCGACCAGCCCGCGCCTCGGGCAAGCCTTGCCTGGCGGCATTGGGCCATCGCTGCGGCCTTTTTTGCGCTCGCATTGGGCGTCTTTACCCGGCACGACCATTTTCCTTCCTTCTATCACCCGGACGAGCCGAGCAAGGCGAGGCAGCTGATCCAGGGAGAGTTCAACTTCAACCACCCGCTGCTGCTCCTTCAAACCGCCAGGGTCGTCGCATATTTTACAAAAGCCGGGGACTCACAGCAGACGGTAACGGAAGCCGGTCGCTTCAGCTCGGCCCTGTTTTCCGCCGCGGCCATCGCCTGCCTCGTGCTGGTGGCGGCTCATCTGCGCGGTTCGTGGGCCGCCGTGGCCGCCGGCCTGCTGCTGGTGACAAATTCGCAGCTCTACGAGCTCTCGCACTACATGAAGGAGGACCCCGCGCTGGTCTTCGGCATTGCCGCGTTTTTCCTCGCCCTCGTGCGCTGCTGGATCGCGCCCTCGCCCACGCGATTCCTCCTGCTCGGAGGAGCGGCCGCCCTGGCGATCTCTGGCAAGTACATCGGCGCACTCGTCCTGCCGGTCGCCTTCCTGCCCATCTTCGCGCACCGCGCACGCTGGGCCTGCTGGCTCGGGTGCTTCGTGGCCGGGCTCTTCCTCATCCTCGCGGCGATCAACTACCCGATGGCCGGGGAGTTCGCGAAGTTTACCAGCAACGTGGAGCGAGAGATGGATTACGCCGCCCATGGTCACAAAGGGCTGACCCGATCCGTCCCCCACGGCGTCTACACCAAGGTCTTCATCGATGCGGCGGGCCCCTTCGTCTGCGCGCTTCTCGTCATCTATTATGCCGGCCTGCTCCGCGTCGGGTACCGGTGGCGGAACCTTCACGCCAGCGAGTGGGCGCTCGCGCTATTCCCGGTGGCCTACGCGATCATCCTGTCGTTCTCGCCCAAGACGCATCACCGCTACTTCCTGCCGGATACACTGCTCTTTTGCACGATCGCCGCTCTCGCGGTATTCCATCCGGCAACGGATCGCCTTTCGCACATCTCGCGGATCGTCCGCCATGTCCTCCTCGGCGGAGCGATCATCTGGTCGTGCGCCAAACTCGTCCGCGTGGACGCCGCGTTTCAGAATGATTCCCGCCAAGCCCTGATCGAGTACGTCAAAAAGAACGTCCCGCCTGACGCGACCATCGTACAGGACAAGCGGGTCAACCTCCCGAGCCGCGACGAAAAGCGCCACGCTGACAGCCCGTATTTCGTGGACCAGACGATGCTCGGCAAGCTCTTCGCCGCCGATGTCGGCACCATCGACGAACTCCGCGCGCGCGGTATTCGGTACGTCGCGGTGGCCAATGACGACTACAACCGCTTCTTCCTCAAGACGCACAAGCCGAAGGCGGAGGAACGAGACGAGTACGAGCGGAGAAAGGCCTTCTACACGCAGCTCTTCGCTGAAGGCACGCTGCTCTGGCAATGCCCCTCCGGGCCTCAGCAGTATCTCCAGCCCGCCATTAAATTCTATTACCTGCCACCGACAAAGACGGGGGCTACTCCTCCCGCGCCCCCGGTACAGTGAGCGAGCGCCCATTGTGCGCTGCGGTCAGCCCGGCGAAAAACGGCCCGGCAGAGCGAATCCACTCCGAGGCATCGGGGTAATGTGACGCCCCGGCGCCGAAGCAGCTCTGCAGCATCGCGGTGTCGATGATGCCCGGGTTCACCGCGACCGCCGCCATGCCGCGCGGCAGCTCCTGGGCGAGAGACTGGGTGAGGCCCTCGATGGCCCACTTGCTCGCGCAATAGGCGGCAACCTCGGGCGAGGTCGAGCGCCCCCAGCCGGAGCTGAAATTGGCCACGACGCCTTTACGCCGGGCGATCATCGGGGGCAGGAAATACCGCAACACATTGGCGACGCCCTTGATGTTTACGTCGATCACCCGGTCAAAGTCCGAGACCGGCACCTCCCACAGCGGCGCGTTGGCGGCGATCACGGCCGCATTGTTAATGAGCAAATCCGGCGGCCCGTGCTGCTTCACCACACGGCCGGCCCATTCTCGCACCGCGTCGTCGTCCGACACATCGAGGGCGGAGAAATCATGCCCGACGCCGAGCCCGGTCGCGAGGCGCTGCATCTTTTCCGCCGACCGGCTGCACCCGATCACGCGATCTCCCTGTGAGGCAAAAAAACGGGCCAGGGCTTCGCCCAACCCACGCGAACAGCCGGTGACAACGATAGTTCTCATGGAGAGATGGTAGCAAAAATCCGGACTTTTCAACAGGACCAACCCGGTCACACTTCCCCGGTGGCATCCCGGAAACCGAAACGCCGTCCGTGGCTCAAGATCCTCGCAATCGTCATACTGGTCGCCGCGGCCATTCCGCCATTTCAGATCGGCCTGGCGAAGTTTATCAATCCCAAGACCAGCCCGATGCAGTTTCAGCGCCGGGTCGAGGGATGGTTCTCCAGCAAACCCGACGTGCAGCACCCGATCATCTGGGTGCCGCTGAAGGACACTCCGGTCCAGCTCATCCACTTCATCTGGTCGTCGGAGGATCAGGCATTTTTCAAGCACGGGGGCTTTGACTTTGCGGAGCTGCGCAGGGCCATCGAGACGGCGGAGGAAAAAGGCAAGACGGTGCGAGGGGCATCCACCATCACGATGCAATGCGCCCGGTCGGTCTTTCTCTGGCAGGGTCGCTCCTACGTGCGCAAGGCGCTGGAGTTTTACTACACCTTCTGGATGGAGCTGCTCCTCAGCAAGAAGCGCATCCTCGAGCTGTACCTGAACCATATCGAACTCGGCCCCGGCATCTACGGCATCGGAGCAGCGGCACAGGAGCATTTCCATCGTCCGGTCCAGGATCTGACCCGCTCGCAAATGATCGCCCTCGCGGCCATCCTGCCCAATCCGCGCAAGTGGTCCCCTGTCACGCCCGACTCCACCGTGCAGCGCAAGATCCGTCGCATCGAGCGGCTGTCATCGCGCGCCCCGTTCCCGAAGGAAGAGCTTCGCTAGTCCGTTCGCCGGCGGAGCAGCCAATTCTCCAGCGGGCTGAGCCGGGAAAACCCGCTGACCCGCGCGAAGAGGAAGCCCGCCAGAGCCCCGCCCAGGTGTGCCGCGTGGCCGATGGGCGTGTAGTGGTCAAAGATGAGGAGGAGCAGGCTGGAAACAATGAGGCCCCAGCCAAGAAACTTCGCCCGCAGCTCAAGCGGAAGGACGAAGAAGAGAAGCAGCAGGACGTTGAGATTCGGGAAAAACGCGGAGAATGCCACGATCATGCCGCACACCGCGCCCGACGCGCCGAGGAGGAGCTGCGGCCCCATCAGCATCTGGAGCAAGCCTCCGCCGACCGCTCCGAAAACATAGAGGAGCAGGGTGCGCCACGGGCCAATGAAGCGCTCGACGACCCGGCCGGGAGCCCAGAGGAGGAGCATGTTTACGCCGAGGTGAAACCAGTTCGCGTGCAGGAAGGCGTAGGTAATATACTCCCACCAGTACCCGGCCTCCACGCCCGCGCGGCTCAGGCCGAAGACGGTCTCAAAAACGAGCAATCCCCGCGCGGAGAGCAGCGACTGAAAAAGAAAAACTGCTGTATTGACGCCCACCAGCAGCGGGATCATCCAAAAACGTGGACCGACAAATCTCTGCTTCAAGTGCCTGCGACCTCCGGAGGTTCGGGGGCGAGAACACTGAGTTTGCGGTTGGAAAATCCGAATTCGTACGGCAGATGGCCGCACAGCTCCCCATCGAGCTCGACGGGGACATACTCCTCGCAGGAAAGCCGCAGACCGCGGGTCTGGAAATACTGCACGTCGGGGAGTTCCGAGTGATTGCCGAAAGCGATGGCCTGAACGTAGCGCATGATGTCCCAATGGCTCTGGTTCTCAAAAACCAGAACGTCGAGTAATCCATCGTCAATACGGGCGTCTTTGAAAAGCACGAAAGGTCCGCCATACAGCCGGCCATTGCCGACAAGGACAAAACTCCCCTTGCGCGCCGGGCCGTCCACGGGCTCGATAAGCAGCTCGGGCGGTTTGCGGGCGACGACCTGCGCCAGCGTGATGAGATAGCTCAGCGGCCCGAGGTTTTTCTTGGAATCCGGCGTGGTTGACTGAACCACGGCGGCATCGAGCCCGACTCCGCCGAGCTGGACAAAATACTCCTCATTGGCTTTGGCCAGGTCGATCAATCGGCAGTTTCCGGCCTCGATAACCTCCCAGGCCTTGGAAAGATTTGAAGAAATTCCGAGTTCCGTCGCAAAAACATTCATCGTCCCGACGGGCAGGATTCCGAAGCGGACATCCGCCCCGGCAAGGCCGTTGACCACCTCGTTCACGGTGCCGTCCCCGCCCGCCGCAACAACAGTTTCAAACCCCTGATGAACAGCACGTTGAGCCAGGACGCGAGCATCCCCCGGGGACTCGGTCATCCACACCGCGAGGCGGGGGGAAAGGGCGAGAATCTTCTCCCTCATGGCGCTCGCTTTTTCGCTGCGAGCGGCCGGGTTAAGGATGACGAGAATTTTGGAGCTCTTGTTCACGCTTCACATTCTGGCAGAGTTTCGTAGCTTCCCCGCGTGCCAAAATTTGCCAAGAGATTTCTGATCGCGCTTGCCGCTTTGGTGGCGCTGGGTGGTCTCGCGCTTCTTTGTACAAACATCTATTTGCAGTCGAGCACCGTCCAGCAGCGCATCCGTGAAAGCGTAGCCCGCCAGGTCGGGACTGACGTAAAGATACGCAGCACGAGCTACACGCCATGGAGCGGCCTGGTTCTGAGGAACATCGAGGTCCCCGATCCGATTTCCCCGTCGATGAATATCCTGGAGGCCAAGGCGCTGCGCATCCGGTTTTCCTTCCTCCCGCTCTTCAACAAACGCTTCGTCATCTACGATTGTTCGCTGTACGAACCCACGCTGATCGTACGGCAGCTGGCAAATGGCGACTGGATGGCCCCGCTCCCGGCGAAAATCAAGGAGGTCGAGCCCGCCCCGGTCGTGCCGGGCGCACCCACGGCGCCTCGTGTCGTCGGTGCAGCATTCAAGTGTCAGGTTGAGAGATTGCGGCTTATCGGCGGCACCGTCGCCTTCCTCGACGCGAAGAACCGCACCGTGCTCATGCTCGAGAGCGTCGATATCGACGCCAATATCTCGGACAATGTCGCTGCGGCAGGCGTCTTTGACATCGGCGAGACGGATATCTCGGGATACCTGCACCCGCGCAAGGTCGGCGGCCCCTTCACCTGGGATGGCGAAGTGCTCGACCTCCCGCAGATCAAGGGCGCCCTCGCCGGGGGAGAGATCACCGGCAGCTACCACCTCGTGGCCCTCGGCGATCCGCGGTTTGATATGAATTTCTCCGTCAAGGACGCCCGCCTGAAGAAGCTCTTCGCCGAGGCCCACTCGGAGCCCGGGAAAACCGACGGCAATCTCGTGGGCCAGCTCCGGCTCTCGGGCGATCCGCGCTTCAGCGAATCCACCACGGGGTCGGGTCATTTTGAACTCCTCTCGGCCAAGCTCAAGCCGGTCGATTTCCTGATCAAGCTGGGCGAGCTACTTCAGATCGAGGAACTCCAGCTCCTCCAGCTCAAGGACGCGAAAATGGATATCACCGTCAAGGAGGAGAAGATCTGGGTCGATAATCTCACGATGCAATCGGAGAACCTGATATTGAAAGCCACCGGCCCCGTGCGCTTCAATGGAAAGATGGATCTCGCCGCGAGCCTGCTCGTGAACCGCAAGCTGCAGCAACAACTCCGCGGCGTGCTCGGGAAGAACTTTGTCAAAACCAACGACCCCGAGTACCAGCGCCTCGACTTCAACGTGACCGGACATGTCGACAGCCCGAAGACCGACCTGCTCGACAAGCTGATCGGCATCAACATCGGCCAGGACATCGGCGGCATGCTCAAGAGCCTGTTCCGCGGCCAGGCGCCCAAGAAAGAAAAGGGAGAGAAGTAAGAAATGCGAGTGATTGCCGGTTCGGCCCGGGGACTGCCTCTCATCCAGCCTCCGGCAGGGGTGCGTCCCACCATGGACCGGGTGAAAGGCGCGATTTTTTCCAGTCTCGGCGACGCCGTGCCGGGAGCGCGCGTGCTCGATCTCTTCGCCGGATCGGGCGCCATGGGCATCGAGGCCCTGAGCCGCGGCGCGGAATCCGCCGTCTTCGTCGACGTGAATCCCCGCAGCGTGAGCTGCGTGAGGGATAATCTTCGCAAATCCAAGCTCACCGGCAGCGTTCAGCAGATGGATGCCTTCCGGTTTGTCGAGCTCTACGGCGACGCGTCGTTTGACCTGATCTTTGCCGACCCGCCGTATGCCAAGCTGCCGGAAGATCGCGATTTTGCCACCGAGCTCGTAAAGCTCTCCGCCCTCGCCAAGGCCCTCCGCCCCGGGGGCACCGTCATCATCGAGCGCGTAAGCGGCCGCCCGGAACCGGAAACCGCCGGCCTCGTCCTTCTCCGTGTGCGTCAATACGGAGAGAGCGAGGTCGCCTACTACGCCCACGCGGAATGAAAAAAGTCCGGCTCCTTTATAACCTCGCGTTTCCCTTCGTGCTGCTGGCGCTGCTGCCCAGCTTCCTGCTGCGCATGATCCGGCGCGGAAAGTACCGCCACAAGTTTGGCCAGCGTTTCGCCATCTACTCGCCCCGCGTGCTGAACAAGCTGCGGCGCGACGATAATGTATGGGTGCATGCCGTGAGCGTGGGCGAGGTCCTGATCGCGCTGAAACTCATCAGCGAGATGAAGAAGAGCGATCCGTCGCTGCGAGTGGTGCTCTCGACCACGACGTCGACCGGATTCCGCCTCGCCAGCCGTCGCCGCACGGAATGGCTGGAACCCATCTACAACCCCGTGGACTTCATCCTCGTGGCCAAGCGCGCCATGCGCATCGTGCGCCCGAAGATGATGATCCTCGTCGAGGCCGAGGTCTGGCCCAATCTGACCGCCGAGGCCAAGGCGCAGGGCGCAAAGCTCGCCCTCGTCAACGCCCGGCTCTCGCCGCGCTCGGAGTCGCGCTACCGGAAGGTGAAGTTTCTCACCGCCCCGCTTTTCAACCAGCTCGACGTGCTCTGCGTGCAGGAGGAAGCCGATGCCGAACGCTGGAAATCCCTCGGCATCGCGGAAGACCGCATCCGCCTCACGGGCAGTGTAAAATTTGACGACGCCGCGCAATCCCGCACCCCGGGGCGCGATTTTTCCGCCATCCTGGCCGAGCTCGGCGTTCCCGCCGGAGCGCCCGTCCTGCTCGCGGCCAGCACCCATGCGGGTGAAGAGGTCATTCTCGGCGAGATTTATCTCCGGCTGCGCACAGAGTTTCCCTCGCTCTTTTACGTCTGCGTGCCGCGCCATGCCGAGCGCGGACGCCAGGTGAAGGAGGAGCTGGAGAAGATCGGCCTGCGCGTCATGCTGCGCTCCGGCGAGACGAACCCGCCCGCCAGTCCCGATGCCCTCATTATCAACACGACCGGAGAGCTGCGCGATGTCTTCCCGGTGGCCTCGGTGGTCTTCATCGGCAAGAGCCTCACGGCCAAGGGGGGCCAGAATCCTGTGGAAGCCCTCGCCGCCGGGAAACCGGTCATCTTTGGCCGGAACATGCAGAATTTTGCCAGCCTTTGCGATCAGCTCGTCCGCTCCCGCGCCGCCATCAGCGTGGCGGATGAGGGTGAACTCGAGACCGCGATCCGCGACTGCCTGCAAGACCCGCAAAAGGCGGCCACCCTCGCCCGGCGCGGAGCCGAGTGCCTCGCCCAGCATCGCGGGGCCACGCAGCGAACGGTCGCGCTCCTCGAGGCGCTGCGAGCCAGCTGATCAGGCCTTCGCCACAGCAGCGTGCAGGCGCGACTGGATGTGGCTCAGGATCGCGACGTGAACGGCGATGGCCACCCCGAGGCTGCCCGCCTGCATCAGAAAGGTCGGCTCAAGAGCGCGGGACAGGTAGATGATTCCCCCCCAGCTCAAGGGAACGAACCCGAAGACCGAGGACCAAAGCCCGGGATTGTACTTGCGGCTGACGACGGCCGGGATGATATGCCCCACAGCATTCACGGCGGGCAGGTAAAGGGCGATCAACCCCCAGCCCGCATCGACATAAACCGCCAGGTAAAAGGCCAGCAAGTCGACTCCCCACACGCCGACCGAGTTGATGACAAAGGTGGCCGGGCGGGTGAGCACCTCGACACCCTTGCCGACATTGGTATTCACCCAAAGCCGGAAGCGGTCTCCGCGATGCTCCTCCCACTGATGGACCATGTAGAGCGGGAGCTGGACAAAAATGATGCTCGCGATCACCGCCTCGGACGGGTCGATGGAAAACAGCAGCGGAATGAAGAAAACCATCATCACCGCAGCAAAAGCCGCCGCGTAGGGCCAGTGCCACTGCGTCACCATCCAGTCGTACGCTCTCCGGATCACGCCTACCCTCTACCCCGCTCCAGCGATTCCGACAAGAGCGGCCAGAGGCATTTTTCCGGGCGGTTTTAGCGAAAAGCCAGTTGACCCCTCCCTCTGGCGTCGATAACCTGCCCGACCCGCTTAAGACCGGCCCCGCTCGTCTGGGCGGCATACCTTTTCCATGGCCGACGAGCTTTCCTACGTTCTAGTTACACCGTACTCACTCCGGAAATCCCGGACGGGCGGTATTGTGGGCCGACTGCTTTCGCGGTCGGGCCTGGAACTCGTTTCCGGTCGCTTATTCGCTCCGGGAGAGGAGTTTATCAAGGAATTCGCCGAGGCCACCGTCTCCGAGACGGATAGCGCCCGTCACCGCCAGACCCAGGAGCTGATCCGGGATTACATCCTGAAAAAGCTGGCTGCCGACGAGCATGGCGTCCGCCAGCGCGCCCTCCTCCTCGTCCTCCGCGGTGAGGATGCCGTGATCAAGACACGTTCCGTCGTGGGGCACATCATGCAGGAGCGCACCAGCGGGGAAACCATTCGCGACACCTACGGGGATTGTCAGGTCGAGGATGGCAAGGTGGTCTATTTCGAGCCCGGGGTGCTGGCAGCCCCCGACGCATCGTCCGCCCGCAGGCACCTGGAGATTTTTGCCAAGTATTCCGACGCGGATGGAGGCATCCTGGTGGATTCCGTGCCATTCCCGGCGGGCGAGAACGTCGAGACGACGCTCGTCCTGATCAAGCCGGACAACTTCCGCTTTCCCAACGCCCGCCCCGGCGGCGTGATCGACCTGTTTTCCCGCACCGGGCTCTACATCGTGGGCTTCAAGGTGCACTACATGAGCGTCGCCCAGGCCGAGAAGTTTTACGGCCCCGTGCTCGACGTGCTGCAGGACAAATTCCGCGAACCCAGCGCCAAGCGCGCCCGCCTCGCCATCGAGGAGGAATTCGGTTTCCCGCTCGACGAGAAGACGGAAAACGAGCTCGGCGAGCTGATCGGCCCCATTGCCGGACGCTCCCACTGGGAAACCATCGTCCAGTTCATGGCCGGGACCCGGCCCGCGAACTGTCCCGAGGCCAGGCGCGACCAGCCCGGCAGCGAAAAGTGCGTCGCCCTCATTTATCAGGGTGTCGATGCCGTCCGGAAGATTCGTGAAGTCCTCGGACCGACCGATCCGTCGAAGGCCCCTTCGGGCACGATTCGCCGGGAATTTGGCCAGACCGTGATGATCAATGCGGCGCATGCGTCGGATTCCGCTGAAAATGCGCGTCGCGAAATGGACATCATCCAGATAAACGAGAATAATCTGAAACCTCTCATCGATTCGTACCTCTCCTAGACTACCTCTCAAAAACCATGGAACTCGCAACCCGCGTCAAAGAACTCACCCCATCTCTCACCCTCGCGATCGACAGCAAAGCCAAGGCCTTGAAAGCGGAAGGCGTTGACGTCTGCGGCTTCGGCGCCGGCGAGCCCGACATGGACACGCCTGAGCACATCAAGGCGGCCGCCATCGAGGCCCTCCAGAGCGGGTTCACGAAGTACACCCCGAGCTCCGGCATGCCGGAACTCCGCCAGGCCATCTCTGAGAAGTTCCTTGCCGACAACGGCCTGGAGTACAAGCCCAGCCAGATCATCGTGAGCAATGGTGCGAAGCAGTCGTGCTTCAACGCCATCGCCGCCGTCTGTAACCCGGGCGACGAGGTCATCATCCCGGCTCCGTTCTGGCTGAGCTACCCCGAGATGGTTCGTCTCGCAGGCGCCGAGCCGGTCATCGTGCAGACGACCGAGGAGAATGCCTGGAAGATCACGGCCGAGCAGTTCGAAGATGCAATGACCCCGCGCACGAAGATGATCATCATCAACAGCCCGGGCAACCCGACCGGCTCGATCTACAGCCGCGAAGAACTCCGCGCCATCGCCGAGGTGGCGGCCGAGGAGGACATCTACATCCTCTCCGACGAGATCTACGAGAAGCTCACCTACGAAGGCGCCGAGCACGTCAGCATCGCCTCGCTCACTCCGGAAGCCTACGACCTCACCATCACGGTGAACGGCTTCAGCAAGGCCTACGCGATGACAGGATGGCGTCTCGGTTACCTCGGTGCTCCCGAGGCAATCGCCCGCGCCATCGACTCGATGCAGAGCCACAGCACGTCGAATCCCTGCTCCTTCGCCCAGAAGGGTGCTCTCGCCGCTCTCAAGGGCGACCAGCAGTGCGTGGCCGACATGCGCGAGGAGTTCGACATCCGTCGCCAGTACATGTTTGACCGCCTGTCCTCGATCCCGGGCGTGACCGCGGTGAAGCCACTCGGCGCGTTCTACGTGCTGGCCAACATCAGCGGGCTCGGCCTCAAGTCGCAAAACTTCGCCGACCGCCTGCTCAGCAAGGCCAACGTGGCCGTGGTGCCCGGCATCGCCTTCGGCGACGACCGCACCGTCCGCCTCAGCTACGCGACGAGCCTCGACGTCATCAAGACCGGCCTCGACCGTATCGAAGAGTTCTGCAAGACGCTGTAACTCCCGACTGAGTCCCTTCATGAGCGAAGCACCTGTGCCATCCACGGGTGCTTCGCTTTTTTCTTTGGTGTCCGACGCCGATGCCGCCGTCGCTGCCGCCCGCTCCGTCGCGGACCGGCTGACCATTCCCATCACGCGCGGCCTGCGCCGCACGTCGGGACAGGTATCCGGATCAGCGGCGGGCAGCTCCATCGACTTCCAGGACCACCGCCCCTACATGCCAGGGGACGATCCCCGCCATATCGACTGGCAGGCCTATGCGCGGAGCGGTCATTACACGATGAAGCTCTACCGTGAGGAGGTCCGTCCCCTCGTGGATCTGGTGATCGATGTTTCGCCCTCGATGGCGCTCGACGCAGCGAAAGCCCGCCGCAGCCTGGAACTCGCGGCCTTCTGCCTTGAGGCGGTGCAGCGCTCGGCCAGTTCGCTCCATGTTTTCACGCTGGCCGGAGGGATAGCGACACCTTTGGAGAATTCCCTGGCCCTCCACCAGATCACCCTGGCCGGAGAGGCGGCCAGCGTGCCCCAGTTTGAGCTGATCCCCTGGCGCGCGGCCTCGCTCCGGATCGTGGTCAGCGACCTGCTCTTTGCCGCGAATCCGGAGGCGATCTGCCCCGCGCTGGCGTCGGGCAACGGACGCGGCATCATCTTCGCCCCGTACTGCGCGGCGGAGTCCGACCCGGACTGGCTGGGCAACACCGAACTCGCCGATTGCGAATCGACGGCCAGGCAGGATTTTCAGTTCTCCCCCGAGGACATGCGCCGATACCGGGCGACGTATGCCAACCACTTCGCGCTCTGGCAGGACGCCACCCGGCGCTGCGGCATCGCCCTCGCCCGGATTTCCTCCGAAAGCCCGCTTGTCGACGCCTTGCAGGAAAGCGCCCTGGGCGTCGGGGCGGTGGAAATCGCCTGACAGACCGGAGCGCATCCCCTCTCCCTTACTGCGACCCCGCCTCCTCGGACCTGATGGCGACGCAGGAGGGCGCGGAGATCGCCCCGCCGGGACTCATCGACCAACACCTCATCTGCGGGAGTTTGCTCTGAAAAAGACGGCATCGTTTTTGCCTTCGTTACCGGATTGTTACCTGCGGACGCAACGAAAGGCTTTGACCGAAGACGGAAATCTCTAAAGAAATCGGGTCTGGATGGCAGAAACACCCGCAACAAGCGTCCAGGTCAAGGCCGGCGAGGTCATCGTCCAGCGCCTTTTCCAGGTCAGTTTTTCCATCGACCTTGCGAAGGTCGAGGGACTGTGGGCCGACCGCAGCGGCGAGAAAGCCAGCCGCACCAAACTCGCCAACACCCCGGCCAAGGCGGTCGCCTTCGACGTGCCGCCGGTCCTCCTGAGCCTCGGGCCGGTCGAGTTTCCCGTGGGGAGCGAAACGGTCCGGGCCAACGCAGTGGCGAGGCTCTACGATTTTGGCGTCATCGCGATTTCCCTGCGGGTGCCGGTGAAGGACTCGCCGTGGGCCGGGTACGTGACGCTGATCAATGCGCTCGATCGCGAGATGGGCTGCGGGGAGCATGAAATCTGGCGTTCGCTGCTGGACAAGGTGCGGGCTCCGGTCGCCCCGGCCATCATCCGGCCCTTCGCCTCCGATTTGCAGGAGGAATACCTGCTCGCCATCGTGCAGGAATGGGGCAGCCCGGTCGAGGTGGCCTCGCTCCCGGAGCGGCCCGAGCTGATTCCCCTCCTCTCCGGCGAGAGCCGTCCGCTCTCGGAGGGCGCCCGGAAAGACCTGCTGCGCTACAAGGGGTCGTACTTCGAGGACGACCTGGTGGTGCTCACCTGGGACCGGGCTTTTGTCTGCGAACCGCGCGGGGATTCCGACGTGGTCGAGGTGCTGGAAATGGCGAATGCTCAGCTGCTGGAGTTTCGCTACTACGACGAGCTGCTCGATGACGAGCTTCCCCGCATGTACGACCTCGTGGAGGAAACTCAGCGCGCCACGAGCATCCTGTCGGCGCGGAAGTTCTCCCGGCTCGCCCGCAAGCTCTACACCCTTGTGGCCGAGGTCACGGAGCTCACCGAGCGCGTCGACAATGCGCTCCAGGTCACCGAGGATGTCTACCTCGCCCGCGTCTACACCATGGCGGTCGACTCCTTCCGCGTGAAGCCGGTGAGCGCCGCGGTCGACCGCAAGCTCTCGATCATCAAGGACACGTATACCGCGCTTTTTGACGAAGCCTCGGGCAAACGTGCGGAATGGCTGGAGATCGCCATCGTGATCCTCATCGTCTTTGAGGTCATCCTGGCCCTGCTCTGGCACATCTAGGAAAGCACCCTGTCGAAGTAAGCTACTTGCACACCGGCCCGAGATGGGGCAGGCTCCCGGACTTCTGGACTCCATGAAATCCCTGCTGAAAAACCTCTTTGTCCCGGCGGCCGCGGTCGCGATCCTATTCGGACTCAGCGCCTGCGAGACGACCTCGCTGGGCCGCAAGAACTCCTTCGACTTCGATCCGCCGCTCACCCAGCCGAAGAATCCCGCCAAGGTGAAGCTCTACCTGAGCACCGGAGCGCAGCGCCTCTATGTCGTCGAGGGGGACAAGGTTCTGCTCGCCACGCCGGTCACGGTCGGCGCGCCGTCCAGCCCCACGCCGCTCGGCACCTACACGATTTACTCCAAGGTCGAAAACCGCCGCCGTGTGAGCAGCCCGGATTCCGGCTACCCGATGACATTCTGGATGGAGTTCAAGCCCGCCTACGGCCTCCACTGGGGCTTTGTCAAACCGTACCCGGCCACCCATGGCTGTGTGCGCATGCCTATCGACTCGGCCCGCAAGGTCTACTCCGTCGTCCGCGTCGGCACCCCGATCAACATCGCCAAGAGCCAGCCCTGGGATGCCACCATCGGCAAAACCCTGCCTGTGCTCGACGACGGTCCGCTCCCGAATCCTCCGAAGTCGTATCTCCTGAGCCCCGAGGTGTTCCAGGACGCAAGGAAGGGCCGCATGTGGCAGTGGGACTAGTTGTGGAGTCTCAACAGGTTATTCATGGAGAGGCGGAGTTGAGCGATGGGAGAGGAGAGGTTGAGAGCGGAATGAGGGCGATGCCAGTTATAACGGTGGAGGAAGGGATTTAGGCAGTTTTGGCGGTGGGCGGAGTTGGAGTAGGTGGTGGCATAAGCCGACTCGCGCAGGGAGGTCTGGATGAAGCGTTCGGCCTTGCCGTTGGTGCGAGGGGTATAGGGCCTGGTAAAGATGTGGCGCAGACGGCGAGAGCGCAAGGCGGAGGCGAAGGCGTGGGAGCGGTAGGCCGATCCGTTGTCCGTCATGATGCGCTGGGCGCTGATGCCCAAGGAAGCGAAGTAGGCCAAGGCGTCATGAAGGAAGCGCAAGGCGCTGGAGGTGCGCTCGTCAGGAAGGATTTGGGCAAAGGCGATGCGAGAGGCGTCGTC
>JAFKMU010000040.1 GCA_017305195.1 Verrucomicrobiota bacterium
TTCGCCATCTGGTGGAAAATACCTTTCTCCACCTCAAACGTTGGCGCGGCATCGCCACACGCTACACCAAGAATGCGGCCTCCTTCCTGGCCGCCGTTCACATCCGTTGCCTGGCTATCTGGCTTTCATTCTCGTGACGACACTATTTAAGGCATCCCGCCTGCTCCTTCGGCCCATTTTTGCCGAAGGCATCAACAACTAAGCTCCGCTTGTCGCTCTGACAGCGGAGCTTACGCATTTCCCGGGCCTTTCTTATTCTCACCCCGGGATTTTTCCTCCAAGGATATCAGGCCTCTCAGCGTCTTTACCCATAGACCGCCATCCATGACTGCCAACCGCCCGGAGATTACCGAATGACCAGACTCTCGCCCTGTCTCGGGGTCCTTGCGCTCCTTTTGTCGCTCGCCAGCCGCGCATCCGCAGATTTCGACCGCTCCGAACTCCAGCGAGCCAAGCCGGAAATCCGCCAGCATTTTGACAGCTTCCCGCTGTTCCCTTTCGAGTACGACGCCAATGGCTGGGCGGTCATTCGCTTGCTCGACACATCAAAGAACTCCTTCGTATTCGAGCAAGGCAGATATTTTGGCTTCCGATTCAAGACGCCCGGGGAAATCACCGGGAGTTTTTCGTGGTTCTTTTTGATGAGCAATCCGGACCGGCAGATCATCATGCAAGATTTCGCATGGTATATCACCCGCAAAGGCGGCGAGATGACCGGCTTCAAAAACTACACCCCGGACGAACTGGCAAAGTATCCCCGGCTCAGCGCACGATTTCCCAATACCCAGGGAATCATTTATCAGAATCTCGATGGCCGCAACCTGCTGCCCAACGAAGAGTACCTCATCTGGTTCCGCGTCCCGAGCGATGACATCCTGCCACCTCTGGCCGTCGCCTTTGCTTTGCCCAACCCCGGGCGCTACCCCCGCTCTCGTCTGCCGCTTGTCGGCGAACCCATCCCCGGCTCGGCAAAGCCTGTCCCCCCGCGATCCTCCATTGAAGGTGATCCCTGGTAGTCATGAAATCCCCTTTCCTTGCCCTGATCCTCCTTTTCATCGCGGTCGCGTCGTCCCCGGCGCACCGGCTCGCGATACTTCCTTCCCACGGCCACGAGGATCTGGAACCCCTTCTCGTCGCCGCGCTCTCGTCCGCGCCCGACCTGCAGTTGGTCGAGCGAAGCCAGATCGACTCCATCATACGCGAGAAACGCCTTGAGGAATTCTCCAGCGATCCCTCGAAGCTTCGTCAGATGGGAGAATTGCTCGGGGCCGACAGCCTCCTCTTCATGGAGCAACACGGCAGCACAATGATCTCCCGTCTGGTCGCCGTCGGCCCAGCCCTCGTCGTCGATGAACAGACGGATCAAACCCCGATCAAAGATCCCCAGGGATGGGCGAAATTTACCGCCAACCATGTACAGTCGGCACTGAAAGACCTCCCCGCACGCCCCGGTTCCGCCATCTTGCTTAGCATCCTCGGAATCAGAAATCCGAGCGGAACCCAGGAGGCCAGGCGACAGGAGTTTGATTGCACCGCATTGATCGAGAACGCGCTGTCGTCACTAGGCGGAGTTTATTTATTGGAGCGAGCCCGCCTTCAGGAATCGGACTTTGAGAAGCAGTTGTCCCAAAGCGCCTCCACACCATACTGGACCAGCACATGGCTGCTCGATGGCTCCTTGTCGGGACCGGACAACGCCCTGGTCTTCGGTGGCCGGCTTCAACAGGCAAACGGCCAGGGAGTTCAGACATTCCGCGTGGAAGCAGGCAGCCCCACTCAACTCGCCCAGGCTGTTGCCGCCGAGGTAGCCCGGAGACTAGGCGCGGTTCAGGCGGAAGCACGTCCGGCGACCGAAGAGGCGGCCATGTTCCAGGCGGAAGCCGAGTGGGCATCTCAGTGGCAGGACTACGCTCGCGCAGAACGCGCCGCCGCCGCCAGCTGGGCGCTGGGAAACCACTCCGATTCCCTCGCCTTGCTCAGAGCCGCCAACGCAGTGGCACAGACCGACTGGGACTACCGTCTCCCCAGTGATAACCAGTTTTCCGAGGAGCCTTCCCCCGGCATGCTGGACAAGGTTACCGAGGCTTTTTCCTACATCCAACACCTCCCGCTCTCCCCCGAAACATGCACGGACCCGGCAGGGTACGTCAAAACCATGTTTCCCATCTGCAAAAAGGCAACTCAGGCCTTAAACACCTATTACTACCTCGAACGTTCCCGAACCGGCGAAGAGGAGCAGTCTCTCCATCAGATCCGCAGCGAAATTCGCCGCCATCTGCCGCTCTTTACCTCCCGCGCAAAACAACTGGCTGCGGAGAAAACCCGCGCGGGAGACTACTTTTCCTCTGGCGAGTTTCCTGCCGATATCATGCTGCTCTACGGCCAGTTCGCCCCACTCTGGTTCGACGATCCGAAGAGTTCATCGCAAGGCTTCCTTGAAGCCTATCGTTACCTTTGGCAGCTGGATGAAAAAATCCGCGATGAGATTCTCGTGGCCATCACGGTAAAGCGCGAGGAGCACATGCCGCTAACCGTTGCCTGGCGACCGGAGGACCGCTCGCAGGCCATCCCCGCGCGAGAGGCTCTCATCGCGACCATCGCCGCCAGCGGACCTTCCGGAAAACTCGATGCCGCCGCGCTCAGCCTCAGCCGCTTTTTCCACACTTTCAATTACTCCCTCGTCGCCATGGTCCCTCTGGAAACGATGGTCACCGCCTTTCACGGGCTTCAAGATGCCATTTGGGATGCGCGGGAAGAAATCATCCGCGAGGCAGTTCCTGAAGAGCGACTTGGGCCGCTTCTTGCCTACGGGTACGAGATCGCGGAGTTCGGAAGCTATTCCGAGGCTCTAGAACTGGAGTACATGGACTTTCGGAAGAAACTGTTGATGTTCCTGATGGAGCGCAAATGGGCTGGTCCGCTGGCGGTTTATAACCCTCTCATTTCCAGCCAACGCTTCTCTCCAGAGGAAAGCAACAAGCTGATCGGCTGGCTTTCCGAAATGGCCAAGGCACCTCGCGCACCGCGCTACACATCCTTCTTTCCGGAAAGAATCCGGAACGCCACCGACGGCGGACAACCGGCGCCAACTCCCGTCGCCGATACGAAAACGACGAAAAGGCTGGCTCCGACCGCGATTTATGAGACCGCGCCGGAATCGCAAGATTTGCAGGTCGTGTTCTGTATTGCCCGGGAAGGTTCATTTTTCGTCCGCCTTGTCCGCAATAAACTCGTCGAGATCGACCCAGTCACTGGCAGGATCAAACGCTACGACCTGGGCAGCGGCAAATGGTATGCGGATTTCGCGGCGTGGGATGTCGCGGGAGATTCCATCTTCTTCGGCACGAAGGAAAAGCTGATACGAATAGATCGAAACACTGGGAGCTCCACCTCTCTGCCCATTCCGGATTTCGAATACGAGCCCGGAATCCTGCGCGTCATCAATGGCAAGATTTACGCTTCACTGTATAAGGGAGGCATCGTTTGTATCGATCCCGCGACAGGCCAGTCCGAACTCCTGGCGAGCGCCCGGCGGCGCCCCGCCCAATCGTCATTAGACGACCGTGCCGAGTTTAAGATTCAAAAAATCATCACCACTCCCCGGGGCCCAGCCTTCCACCTTGAGGGAGGGGTTTTCGTTTGGGACGAAAGGAGCCGCAGCTTTCAGAAACTCCCCCATGCCCTTACGGACCTGAGAACCTACAATCCCGATTTTCTGCTGAAATGGCTCAACTCGGAAGCCCCTATCGAGGCGTCAGCAAGTCATCTCGAAACCTGTTTCCTTCTCGACCCGCAGCGAACAGGCAACCTTCCCCGTATCACCACATGGCCGCCACCGATGAAGATCAACGGCGATGAGAGCTTTCGGAGCGAACTCCTGTCATCGACCGCTGTCGGCGACACGGTATACATCCTCTTCCGAGGCGGAACCGACCGCACGCTTCATCTGAAAGTCATGGACAAGAACCGGAATGTTTCCATCCCGCTGGATGTTCCCTTCGGCCAGCGCACTTACCTGCATGATATTAGCGCCTTGGAGAGTGGCGTCCTGCTGACCGGCCGCGGCTCCAAGGATGCCGTATTCTTCAGCCGCAAGGACCTGGATGCTTTTCAGCCGTAGCGTTTCCCCAAGCCCTTCGCCGGCGGGTGAATCAACGGCTTGTTCCGAAAAGAAAGAAGGAAGAGGCTTCGGCATGCGAACGTCCGTAATCGGATTCCTCTACTCCCTGGTTCTGGCCCTGAGCCCTGCGATTTCCCAACAGCTTCCCGACCCGCTGAAGCCAGACTACGCCTCGCAGCCCCTTGAAGATTGGGAAAGAAAGTTCGCCGATTTCACCTTTCACAAATTTGAGGAGGATGGACGCGTCCTTCCGTATCGCCTCCTCGTCCCAGCTCCCATCGAGCCGGGAAAGCAGTACCCGCTTGTGATATTCATGCACGGCGCAGGCGAGCGCGGCATCGACAACCGAATTCAGTTACGAAACTTCCGGTCGACGGTGGAGTTCTGGAAAAAGCACCCCTGCTTCGTTATCGCCCCGCTCTGCCCCCGGCGGGACCAGGCGCCCGAGGCGGTGTGGGTCGACACGCCGTTCGGCAGCGGCGTCGGCCACACCATGAAAGAGCAGCCCACGTGGCCCATGCGTCTCGCCCTCGATGCGATTGATGAATTCATCGCGACTCATCCCGTGGATCGCCACCGCATCTATGTCACGGGGCTTTCCATGGGCGGCTTTGCCACCTGGGAAATCCTGCAGCGCCGGGGAAAGATGATCGCCGCCGCTGTTCCCGTCTGCGGAGGAGCCGATACCGCCTTTGCCAGCAAACTCGTCGCCATTCCGATCTGGGTCACGCACGGCGACGCCGATGACATCGTTCCCGTCAGCCGCTCCCGCGATATCATCGCCGCGATCAAAGCCGCCAGGGGAAACCCGAAATACACGGAGTTCCCCGGCGTGAAACACGACGCCTGGACCTACACCTACTCCAATTCCGAGATCTGGGACTGGATGTTTTCGCAGGTTACGAATTAGCGATTCCGCACCTGCTCCGGTTAAATCGGAGCGGCGGCGACGGCGGCTTTGCGGCCCTGGAGCATCTCAGCGCGGTTGACGGCGTTCACGTAAGCGCGGGCGCTAGCCTCGATGACATCGGTGCTCGCTCCCTTGCCAGTGATCAGGTCGCCATTGCCAAAATCCACCTTCAGCGTCACCTCGCCCAAGGAATCCCGTCCCTGGGTCACCGCCTCGACGCTGTACTGCGCGAGATGTCCGTGGCGCTTCACGATGCGGTCGATGGCCTGCATCGCGGCGTCGACAGCTCCATTGCCCGGGCTGGAATCCTGCAAAGTCTCGCCGCCCTTTTTCAGGCGCACAGTCGCGGTCGGCACCGTCGTGCTGCCGCTGGTGACGTGGATATAGTCGAGCGTGTACGTCTCGCTGTCCGAGGTCATGGAATCCTCCACCAGCGCGGCCAGGTCGTCGTCGTAGACAAACTTCTTCTTGTCGCCGACGTCCTTGAAACGGTCGTAGACCACCTTCACCTGCGCATCGCTCAGGTGAAAGCCCAGGTGCTCCAGGCGCACCTTCATGGCGTGGCTGCCGCTGTGCTTGGTCAGGGGCAGCTCCGTGCCGCCCCAGCCGACCTCCTCGGGGTCCATGATCTCGTAGGTCTCGCGCTTTTTCAGGATGCCATCCTGGTGAATGCCGGAACTGTGGGCGAAGGCGTTTTCACCGACGATGGCCTTGCTGCGTGCAACATGCAGGCCGCTCATGCGGCTGATGATGCGCGAGGTTTTGAGGATCTCGCGCGTGACGACATCCGTATGCAAGTCACTGTAGAAATCTCCGCGCGTCTTGACCGCCATCACGACTTCTTCCAACGCGCAGTTGCCCGCGCGCTCGCCGATGCCGTTGAAAGTGCCTTCCACCTGACGCGCTCCGGCCTTCACCGCTGCCAGGGAGTTGGCCACGGCCAATCCCAGGTCGTCATGGCAATGCACGCTGATGATGGCATCGTCGATGTTGCGCACATTGGAACGCAGATAACCGATCAACTCGGCATACTGATCCGGTACTGCGAAGCCGACGGTATCCGGGATGTTTACTGTCGTCGCCCCGGCCTCGATGACCGACTGCACCACGCGGGCCAGAAATTCCGGCTCCGTACGGGAGGCATCCTCGGGTGAGAACTCGACGTCCTTGACCAACCCACGGGCGCGGGTGACGCCCTCGACGGCGAGACGAATGATTTCCTCCTCCGCCTTCTTCAGCTTGAACTCGCGATGAATCGCCGAGGTCGCCAGGAAGACGTGGATGCGGCCGCGATCACCCGCGGGCTTCACCGCCGCGCCGGCCGCGTCGATGTCCTTGGCCACGCATCGGGCCAGGCCGCAGATTTTCGGGCCTTTGATTTCCGTGGCGATCTTCTCGACCGCCTCGAAGTCTCCGTCGCTGATGACGGGAAAACCGGCTTCGATCACGTCCACGTTGAGGCGCTCCAGTTGGCGGGCGACCTCCATTTTCTCGCGCAGGTTCATGCTGGCGCCGGGGCACTGCTCGCCGTCGCGCAACGTCGTGTCGAAGATGATAACTTTGTCTGACATAGGGATGTTTGGTTGTCCGGCGAAAGATTGGGAAGGGGTCGCGGCACCTACCACGCCCGCCGGGAACGCAGCCTATGCCGTTTTAAGAAAGGAGAGTAAGTCGGCTCGGGAGCAACCCGAGTCGAAGCGCGAGAAGTGCGATGTTCTCCGAAAACGACATGCGCACACCATACCACCCGCTTTCCGGGGAGCAAGCGGATTTGCGCACCACGATTTCTTCCTGTTATACCCGTTCCGCAATCGTTGATCCTTTTTGGAAACCTCTCTATGATCCACCGATGCAGCGCCGTTGGATATTTCCGGAAGAGATCGATCTTCCCACCCTCGGCCGCCTGTGCCGGGAACTCGGGCTCCCCGAATCCGTCGGCCGCGTCCTCATTCGCAACGGCTACCGCGCCCCCGAGGAAGCCGCCGATTTCCTCCAGCCTCGCCTGAAAAACCTGGGCGACCCTCTCCTGCTCGGCGAGATGGAAACCGCCGCCCGCCGCGTCCTCCGGGCCATCGAAACCAACGAAAAGATCGTCCTCTACGGCGATTACGACGTGGATGGCGTGGCCTCGCTCGCCCTGCTGAAAAGATTTCTCACCGCCCTCGGGGCCAGCGTCGCGTGCTTCCTCCCTCACCGCATCGAGGAGGGCTATGGCCTGAGCATGAGCGGCGTAGAGCGATGCTTCGAGGAGCACGATGCCAGCCTGCTCATCGCCGTGGACTGCGGGACAAATTCCTGCAAAGAGGTCGACGCCATCAGGGACCGCGGCGTCGACGTCCTGATCCTGGATCACCATGAAACCACCGGCGCCCGCCCCGATTGCGTGGCGCTGGTCAATCCCAAGCGCGACGGGCAGGGCCTGGGTTATCTTTGCAGCGCCGGAGTGGTCTTCAAGCTGGCCCACGCCATCCTCAAGCTCTCGCCCCGTCCCGGCGTCGACCTGAAGGAGTACCTCGACATCGTCGCCCTTGCGACCGTGGCCGACATCGTCCCGCTCGTGGGGGAAAACCGCATTCTCGTCCATCGCGGCCTCGCCCAGATGGAAAACTCCCGCTGGCCCGGCCTTCGCGCCCTCATGGTCGTGGCCGGGGTGGAAGCCCCCATCTCCGCCAATGCGCTCGGCTACCGCCTCGGCCCCCGCATCAATGCCTCCGGTCGCCTCGGCACCGCCCAGGAATCCCTGCGACTCCTCACCACCGACGACCGCATGGAGGCCAGCCGCCTCGCCGACAGTCTCGATCACCAGAATCGCGAGCGCCAGTTGGTCGAGCGGCAGTTGACCGACGAGGTCGAGACCTGGGTGCTGGGGAATTTCAACCCGATCCGCGACGCCTGCATCGTGGCCGGGCAACGCGATTGGCACCACGGAGTGCTCGGCATCGTCGCGTCGCGTATCATGCGCCGCTACCACCGCCCCACCCTCCTGATCGGCTTCGATGAGACCGGTCTCGGCAAGGGCAGCGGTCGCAGCATCGAGGGCCTGTCGCTCGTGCTCGCGCTCCAGCAATGCGCCGAGCATCTGGAGAAATTCGGCGGTCACGAGATGGCTGCGGGCGTCACGATTCACGAAGACCGTTTCTCGACCTTCCGCGATGCCTTTCACGCCTCGGCCCGGGAGATGATGAACGACGACCTGCTGGTTCCAAAACTCCGCGTCGATGGCGAGTTGCCGATCTCGCAGGTGACTCACGCCTTTCTCGAGTGCCAGAGCCGACTGGAACCCTACGGCTCCGCCAATCCCCAGCCCGTCTATGCCGCTCGGGGGGTGACTCCCATTTCGCCCCCGCGCGTCCTGAAGGAAAAGCACCTGCGTTTCGACTTCCAGGCGGGCCGCCAGAAAGTCCCCGCCATTTTCTTCAACGGCGCGATGGATAAGCTCCCGCGCGGACCATGGGATGTCGCCTTCACGGTGGAACGCAACGAATTCAACGGCCGCGTCGACGCTCAGATGCAGATCGTCGCCATCCGCACCTCCGCCCCTTGAGCACGTTACTGCCCCCGGATTCCCCGCTGGCCGAGATGGACTGGATGCCCCGCACCCGGCTCCCCGCCTTGCAGCGCCTCGGCCTCCTCACGCTCGCCGACCTCCTCGGCCACTATCCCCGCCGCTACGAGGACCGGACCCGGTTTGACCGGTTCCCCGACCAGGAGCAATCCGCCGCCGTGTGCCTGCATGGCATGGTCGCCCGCACGGCAATGAAGTTCCTGCCCGGTCGCCGCCGGATGTTTGAGGTGGTCATGGAGAATACCGCCGGGGGCATCCTCGGCCAGCCAATCACCTGCCGGTGGTTCAACATGCAGTTCGTGCAGAAGATGATCATGCAGGGCGACGAGATCGTCGTCTACGGACGCCCGAAAAAGCGCGGACGCCTCATCGTGATCGACCACCCGGAGTTTGAGGTCATCGACGAGGAGGCCGCACAGTCCGTCCACATGCGCGACATCACGCCGGTCTACCCTGCGGGGGACGGCGTGCCGGTGCGCGCCCTGCGCGAGATGATCCATCACGCGATCGAGAAGACGGATATCGCCGCCATCCCGTCGCTCATTCCCGATGCACGGCATCAGAAGGCCGAAGCGCTTCGCGCCATCCATTTCCCCGAGTCTCGCGATGCCCTCACGACCGCCCGCGACTTCCTCGTGCGGGAGGAGTTTTTCGCCATTCAGCTGCTCATCCAGGCCCGCCGTTCCGAGTGGCTTCACCTTCCCGGCACGGCCAAGCGCTCCGAGGGCAGGCTCCTCGGCCAGCTGCTGGACAGTCTCCCCTTCCCCCTCACCGGATCCCAAAGCAAGGTCATCGAGGAAATCCGACTCGACCTCGCCTCGCCCCGCCGCATGAACCGGCTCCTCCAGGGGGACGTGGGAGCAGGCAAGACCCTCGTCGCCCTCGCCGCGATGCTGCACACCGTCGAGGCGGGCTGGCAGGCCGCCATCATGGCGCCCACGCAGATCCTCGCCGAGCAGCATTACCTCGGCTTCCAGCGTCTCCTCGCGCCCATCGGCATCGAGGTCGTCCTGCGCACGGGATCGCGAAAGGAAGAGGCAAAACCCTTGCCGCTCTTTGGCGAGAAACCCACCATCGTCGTCGGCACACACGCCCTGCTCTACGAGGGCAGCGAGTTCAACCGCCTCGGCCTCGTCGTCATCGACGAGCAGCACAAATTCGGCGTCCTCCAGCGGGCGCGCCTCATCGGGCGCGGCGACACTCCCGATGTCCTCGTAATGACCGCCACGCCGATTCCCCGCACACTCACGCAGACGCTTTACGGGGATCTGGATGTTTCCATCCTTACCGACAAGCCGGCCAATCGCGGCGTCATCCAGACCGTCGCCCGCCCGTCCACCAAGATGCCTGATGTCGTCGAGTTTGCCCGCAAGCACCTCGGCAATGGCCGCCAAGCGTATGTCGTTTACCCGCTCGTCGAGGAGTCCGACAAATTGTCCGCCAAGGCCGCGACCGTGGAGATCGAGCGCTGGCAATCGCTGCTCGCCCCCGCCGAGGTCGCTCTCCTCCATGGCCGCATGGCTCCGGAGGAAAAGGAGACCATCATGGCCAGTTTCCGCGAGGGCCGCACCAAGGTGCTCATCGCCACCACCGTCATCGAGGTCGGCGTCGACGTTCCGAATGCCAACATGATGATCGTCGAAAACGCGGAGCGCTTCGGCCTGGCCCAGCTCCACCAGTTGCGCGGACGCATCGGGCGCGGCGAACACAAGTCGTATTGCATCCTCCTCCACGATCCCAAGGCTCCCGAGGACGCCCTGGAAAAACTTCACGTGCTGGAGCAAACCAGCGACGGATTTGTCATCGCGGAGGCCGATCTGCGCCTGCGCGGCCCGGGCGACCTGCTCGGCACCGCCCAGACCGGCCTGCCGCCGGTGAAGATCGGCGACATTTTTCAGGATCGCCAGATCATGGACGAAGCCCGCGCCGCCGCGGAAAAACTCTTTTCCGAGGATCCCGGGCTGGAACGGCACCCGCAACTCGCCTCCCATATCGCGAGGCATTCCCGCCGCCTTGCCGCAATCTCCGGCTAGGAAAAGCACACCGACAAACTTTGCTAAGCATTCCAGGGAAAGACTTAGCTGGCTTTCGGGAAAAACTAAGCCAATAAGGCTTGCCATCCCTCCTCCATAACGGACTAATGCGTCGCATGAAAATCAGCGCTCTGGCCATCGGGATACTCGTGACTGCCTGCGTCTCCGCATGGTCGGCTCCAGAGGAGCTCACCAAGGAGCGGGCGCAGCAGATCGCCGACAGCCTCAAGTACCAGCATGGCACCGTGGTGCTAAAGAACGGTCTGGCCACGATCACCCTGCCGGAAAATCTCGCGTTCCTCGACGCCGCCGGTGCACGGACCGTGCTTTCCACCCTCTGGGGCAATCCCCCGAGCGACGAGGCATTGGGCCTGATCGTGCCGACCGGCTTCTCGCCCTTCAGCGCATCCTCCTGGGCGGTCGAGATCACTTATGACGAATCGGGCTACGTCAGCGATAAGGACGCCAACACCATCAACTACACTTCGCTCCTGAAGCAGATGCAGGAGGGCGTCCGCGAGGTGAACCCCGAGCGCGTCAAGGAGGGCTATCCCGAGATCCAGCTCATCGGCTGGGCTGCTCCCCCGCGCTATGACGCGGCCTCGCATAAGTTTTACTGGGCCAAGGAGCTCCAGTTCGGCTCCGACGAAGATCACACCCTCAACTACAGCATTCGCGTCCTGGGCCGGCGCGGCGTACTTGTCCTGAACGCCATCGCCTCGATGAAGGATCTTCCCCAGATCGAAAAGGACATTCCGGAAATCATCTCGGCGGTAAACTTCGACGAGGGCCATCGCTACGCGGACTTCAACCCTTCCGTGGACAAGGTGGCGGGATATGGCCTCGCCGCGCTGGTCGCCGGGGGCGTCGCCGCCAAGGCGGGACTGTTCAAGGGCTTGATCGCCGTGCTGATCGCGGGCAAGAAGTTTGTCATCGCCGGGGCGATCGCGCTTTTCGCGTTGCTCTCCCGCCTCTTCAAGCGCAAGGCGTAGGCCGGATTCCTTCCCGTGTCCGACAGCACGCTCTTCGACCTTCTCTCCTGGTATCTCGTCTTCCTTTTCTCCCTCGTCCTGCACGAGGCGAGCCATGCCTGGGCGGCGTGGAAAATGGGCGATCCCACCGCGCATAGCGGCGGCCAGGTTTCGCTGGACCCCACGCCGCACATCAAGAGGGAACCCATCGGCATGGTCGTCCTGCCGCTCGTCACATTTTTCAGCAACGGCTGGATGATCGGATGGGCCAGCGCACCCTACAACCGCCAGTGGGCCGACCGGTTCCCCAAACGGGCCGCGATCATGGCCCTGGCCGGGCCGGCAGCCAACCTCGCCATCGTCGCGGTCGCGTTCGCCGTGATCAAGGCAGGCGTGGCTACAGGCTTTCTCGCCTTCTCCACCTCCCTCGACTTTGAGAGAATCGTCGTGGGAACCGGCTCCGACTGGGCGTATATCGCCGCCCGGTTCCTTAGCATTGCCTTCTCCCTGAATGTCATCCTCTTTGCTTTCAATCTTCTGCCCGTCCCTCCCCTGGACGGGAGTTCGATCATCAAGCTCATCCTGCCTGCGTCCGTTCTTCCCGGCTACAATCGGCTGATCTCCGCTCCCGGCATGGCGCTCATCGGATTACTTGCCGCATGGTATGTTTTCCCCCATATCGGTGGTCCGTTGCTCCGGGCCAGCCTGACGGCTCTCGGCGCTTACTAGATCACGCCACCCGAATGCTTCACGCATACCGCCTGCCTGTTTCGCCATCGTCCGTACTCGAATGGTCCGACCTCCCGGAGGAGGCGGAGCGGCGGTGCTCGCTTCCGCTGCATTATGTCGCCGGCCCGGAGCAGGCCTTCCGCCCCGGCGAGGTATCCGTCTGGTGGACAAACGAAGCCCTCTGGCTTTCGGCGAGGCTCCAGGACGACGAACCGATCTGCTCCGCCCGGGAGGACTATGAGCCGCTCTGGCAACTCGGTGATGTCTTCGAGACCTTCCTCAAGGTCGCTCCGTCTGAAGAGTATCTCGAACTGCACGTTTCCCCCACCGCGCACCGGCTCCAGCTTCGTTTTCCCAATGCCTCAGCCATTGCCCAGATCCGGGCTTCTCGTCTCCCGATCGACGACTTCCTCGTGAAAAATCCTCTTTTCGACTTCCTCGTCCGACCGATTCCCAGCGGATGGCAGGTTCTTTCCCGCATCCCCCACCCTGGCCTCGTCGAGGGAGCCATGATCCTGCTCTCATGCAGCCGGTACGATGCAGGGCCGGATCGTGATCCCGTCCTGTCCTCCACCTCGCGCCATACCGAGGTAAATTTCCACCGGCAGCAGGACTGGACGCCCATCACCCTGGCCGTCTAGTTCCTTCAGTTCGACTTTCCTCTTGCCCAATCCCCGCCAAACCCGTTGATTGCGCCAATATGGCACGGCGAGGCACCCTGCTTATTGTTGACGACGAGAAAAACACCCGCGATGGCCTGCGGGTGGCGCTCGAGGATACCTTCGAGGTCTATGTCGCGGGCGACATCGCCGGAGCCATGTCGATCCTGGAAACCGATCCGGCTGACGTACTGATCACCGACCTTCGTCTCGGCGGCGAGGACGGCATGGCCCTCATCGAGAAAGCCCTCAAGCTTCCCAAGCCGCCCGTCTGCATCATGATGACGGCCTATGGCTCAGTCGACACCGCAGTCGAGGCCATGCGCCGGGGCGCCTATGACTTTGTGACCAAGCCGGTCAACATCGACCGTCTGGAGATCCTCATCCAACGTGCTCTGCGTGAGCGGGATACGCGCAAGGAAAACGAGGAGCTCCGCCAGCAGGTCGAGAAGCGCACAGGACTCGAAAACATGATCGGGCAATCCACCGCGATGGTCGAGGTCTTCGAAACGATCAAGCAGGTCGCTCCCTCCCGCGCCACGGTCCTCATCCAGGGAGAAACCGGCACGGGAAAGGAACTCGCCGCCCGGGCCATTCACCAGCTAAGTCCTCGCGCAGGTAAAAAATTCGTCACAGTCCACTGCAAGGCATTCTCATCGCAACTCCTTGAAAGCGAGTTATTTGGTCATGAGAAAGGCGCTTTCACCGGTGCGTTCGAACGGCGCATCGGGCGCTTCGAGCAGGCCAGCGGCGGCACACTCTTCCTCGACGAAATCGGGGAAATCGACGAGAATACCCAGGTGAAGATCCTGCGCGCCATCGGCGAACGCACCTTTGAACGCGTCGGTGGCAACCAGACCATTCAAACTGACGTCCGTCTCGTGGCCGCGACCAATAAGGATCTCGCCAAGCTCGTCTCCGAGGGAAAATTCCGCGACGACCTCTATTTCCGCCTCAACGTCGTGCAGCTCACGATGCCTCCCCTGCGCTCACGCAAGGAGGATATCCCCCTCCTGGCCCAATCCTTCCTCAAGGAATCCGCCAGGGAAAACGGCAAACCCTTCCGGGATCTTTCCCCCGAAGCAGCCGCCTGCATCATTCACTACGACTGGCCGGGCAATGTCCGCGAACTCCGCGCCGCCGTGGAACACGCCGTCGTTATGTGCGGCACCCCCCGTATCGGCGTACGGGACTTGCCCGCCTCGGTAAGGCAGGGAATTCCCTCGATTATGCCTTTGGTCGAACAGCCTCATGCATCTGGTCGATTAAATTTGCACCAAACCGAACAGGCACTTATTTTCCGCGCTCTGGAAGAGTGCGGCGGCAATCGGACCGAAGCAGCCAGGCGGCTGGGAATCAGCCGCCGAACGCTTCATCGAAGGCTGCGCGACCTGAAAATTACCAACCCACCGACGACCCAATAGCCCCATCCTATGGCCTCCGGCGACGTACAAGTCCAATCCGCAGTGCACTCCCTCGACCAAGGCTTGTTTGCCTTGCTCATCAAGGGCGGCACGATTGCCGTGCTCGTGATTTTTGTCTCCCTCCTGTACCTCTTCGTACAGTTCAAGGGTCTCTCCAACCCCAGTGCAATGGACCAGGCGCAGATCGCCCGCAACCTTGCCTCGGGAAAGGGATACACCACCGGAACCATCCGCCCGGCGGCTCTCGCGATGTACAAGAATCATCTCAGCGAGCCGGTCGACCAGATCGACCTCAACCGATTCCCGGACTTCTATCAGGCGCCGCTGAATCCCTGGATCAACTCTTTCGCACTTCGTCTCATCAAGGGCAGTTGGAAGATGTCGCCGACACAGATCCCCTACTCGGGCGACCGCATGGTGGCAGCCACGGCGATGATCACGTTCCTGCTCGCCATTGGCGTCTGGTTTTTCGTCATCCAGAGGCTGTTTGACACGAAACTGGCTTTCTTCGCCATCATGGCCGCAGTGGTGACCGATCTGCTCTGGCAGTTCTCCTTGAGCGGCCTGCCCCAAATGCTGGTGCTGCTCCTCTTCGGCCTCGCCAGCCTGGCCACCCTGCTGGCAATGGAAGCCGCCGAAAACGACCAATTTACCCACACGCTGGGCTGGCTGGTCGGAGCGGGTGCGCTCTTTGGCCTCATGACGCTGGCTCATGGGCTGTCCTTCTGGCTCTTCGCGGGATGGGCGGTCTTCGCCGCCATTTACTTCCGTCCCCGCGGTCTCGCCTTCCTCGCCGCCCTGGCGGCCTTTCTCGTCATCGTCACGCCATGGATGGTCCGCACCTATCAGGTCTGCGGCAATCCGTTGGGACTCGGCTTCTACGAGGCGTTTTTTGAGGAAAATCCGACCGAGGGCTACCAGCGCGCCTCGGAGCTTACCCTCGGCGGCTCCGGCATCAGCATCCAGGGCAAGGTTCGCGCCAATCTTGTCCGCCAGCTCGAAGGGCTCTTCGGCCTCATCGGCCTGAATATCGCGGCGGGCTCGTTCTTCCTCGCGCTTTTCCATCGCTTCCGCTCGCACAAAGCAGCCATGTTCAAGTGGTGCATTCTCGCCATGTGGGTCTCCGCGGTGTTCGGGATGAGCCTCTACCGGGGCTATAGCGCGATGTCGGAAAATCAGTTTCACGTGGTTTTCATCCCTATATTCGTCGCGTTTGGCTTCGCCTTCCTGCTGGTGCTCTGGAATCGCCTGGAGTTTGGCGGAGCCCTGTTCCGCGTGATATTTATCTGCACGGTGATCTTTCTGTGCGGTCTTCCGCTCCTGATGACGCTTTTCGCCGGGCAGCAGGGCCGCATCCAGTGGCCGCCTTATGTTCCTCCGGTCATCGGAATGCTCGGGGAGTGGTTTGATGAGGACGAGGCCATCTGCTCCGACATGCCATGGGCCGTCGCCTGGTACGCCCAGCGCCCCTCTCTGCTCATGCCCAAGAGCATTCGCGAATTCAACCGCATTCACGATTACAATGAGACGAAGCAGCCCATCAATGGGCTCTTCCTCACTCCGATCACCGGCAACCAGCGTCTGTTTGCCGATATTTACAAGGGCAGCCTCAAGGACTGGGCGCCGCTCATCACGCGTCCGCCCAAGGTCGACGGCTTCCCGCTGACCTCGTACACCGCTCTGCCCATCGAGGCCGAGTGCATCATCTTCGCGGACCGCGACCGGTGGAGTCAGCCTCGGAGCAATCAGTGAGCCAGCAGCAAACAGGCTCAACCTCCGTCGAGGAGGCCATGCAGAAGCTCGAAGCCCTCGTCGGCGAGATGGAATCCGGGAAACTCCCTCTGGAGAAGCTACTTGCGCACTACGAGGAAGGCGTCTCGCTCGTAAAACTTTGTCAGGAAAGACTCGACGCCGCAGAGGAAAAGATTCAAATCATCAAGCGAAATGCCTCCGGCCCCGCCGGACTTGACGATTTCCATTCGTATCCCAATGAATCATAACGAATCTTTGCTCTCGCAGATTCACTCACCCGCCGACGTCAAAAGCATCGAGGAAAAGGATCTTACCCAGCTTGCAGCAGAGATTCGCGAGGAACTCATCCGGGTTCTCTCGGAGACCGGCGGCCACCTCGGCCCCAACCTGGGTGTGGTGGAGCTCACCATCGCCCTGCACCGCGTCTTTGAGACGCCCAAGGATAAATTTCTCTTCGACGTCAGCCACCAGGGCTACGTCCACAAGCTCCTGACCGGGCGCCGCGATCGCTTTTCCACCATCCGCCAGTACGAGGGGCTGAACGGCTTCCTCCTGCGCACCGAGAGCGAGCATGATTGCTATGGCGCCGGACACGCGGGCACAGCCCTCTCCGCCGCCCTCGGCATGGCCGCCGGACGCGATCAGGTCGGTGGTGACGAACACGTCGTCTGCGTGGCGGGCGATGCCGCTTTTACCTGCGGGGTCAGCTTTGAGGCGCTCAACAACGTCTCTGCCACGACCAAACGGCTCATCGTCGTCCTCAACGACAACGAGTGGTCCATCGCCAAGAACGTCGGCGCTGTCGCCGAGTACCTGAACCGCATCGTCACCAACCCCGCCTTTTCCGACCTGCACGAGAAGGCTGGCAAGTTCGTCGAGTGGCTCGGCGGCAAATACGCCCGGTCACTCGCCCACAAGGTCGAGGCCGGCATGAAGAACCTGCTCGCCCCGAGCGTGATCTTCGAGGATCTCGGCCTGCGCTATTACGGTCCGATCGACGGACACGATATCCCGCTTCTCATTCGCACCTTCGAGTTTCTCAAGACGCAGAACGAGCCGGTCATCCTCCATATCCTGACCCAGAAGGGCAAAGGCTATGCGCCCGCCCTGGCCAAGCCGGATAAGTTCCACGGCCTCGGCAAGTTCCAGCTCGATACCGGAGAAACACTCGCATCCCCCTCTCCGACCTACTCGGAACTCCTCGGCAAGACGCTTGCCGACTTCGCCGATCACAATAACAAGATCGTCGCCATCACCGCCGCCATGCCGACAGGCACGGGACTGGTGAACTTCGCCAAGCGTCACCCCGAGAAATGCTACGACGTCGGCATCGCCGAGGAACACGCCGCGCTTTTTGCCAGCGGCCTGGCCATCCAGGGGTTGAAGCCCTTCCTGGCGATCTACTCCACCTTCATGCAGCGCGCCTACGACATGATCATCCATGACATCGCGCTGCAGAATCTCAACGTCTGCCTGTGCATGGATCGCGCCGGCCTCTCCGGCGATGACGGCCCGACGCATCACGGTGTCTTTGATATTGCCTACCTCCGCCCCGTACCCGGCCTCGTGCATATGCAGCCCAAGGACGAAGAGGAGTTCGTCGACATGCTCTGGACGATGGCCAACTACCACGAGGGCCCCATCGCCATCCGCTACCCGCGCGGCAGCGGCACCGGAGCCATCCCCAAGGCCCAGCCGAAACTCCTCGAGATCGGCAAGTCCGAGGTCATCCGCCACGGCAAGCAGGTCGCCATCGTCGCCCTCGGCAACATGGTCGAGGTCGCCCTCGACACGGCCGCCATGCTCGAGGAAAAAGGCATCTCCACCGCGGTGATCAATGCCCGCTGGATCAAACCGCTCGACGCCGCGACCATCGAGTTTTTCGCCCGCGGGTGCGAGGTCCTTTGCACGATGGAAGACCACGTGCTGAACAACGGCTTCGGCTGCGGCGTGATGGAACTCCTGGCCGACCAGCACATCACCACGCCGGTCGTCCGCATCGGCTGGCCCGACCAGTTTATCGAGCACGGCACCGTCCCGATCCTGCGCGCCAAGCATGGCCTCACTGCCGAGGCTGCGGTGGAAAAAATCCTCCACGCTCTGCCCGCAACTCAGGTTTCGACCCGGACAATTCCTGCGGCGTAGCAAGGATTCGCGAGGAAATTCGCGCTGAGGCTGGATTTCTTCGCAGACGTCCTTAAACTGCCCGCGCATGAAGTACATTTTCGTCACCGGCGGCGTGGTCAGTTCCCTGGGCAAGGGGCTCGCCGCGGCATCCCTCGGTACCCTGCTCGAACATCGCGGGCTCAAAGTCGTCCTCCAGAAACTCGACCCCTACCTCAACGTCGACCCTGGCACGATGAACCCGTTCCAGCACGGTGAAGTGTACGTCCTCGCCGACGGCGCGGAGACCGATCTCGACCTCGGCCACTACGAGCGTTTCACGAACTGCGTCCTCACCCGCGAGAACAACGTCACCAGCGGTCAGGTCTACGAGACCGTGCTGGCCAACGAACGCCGCGGCGACTACCTCGGCAAGACCGTCCAGGTCATTCCGCACATCACGGATGAAATCAAGCGCCGCATCCGCACTCTCGGAGAGAACTCCGGCGCCGACATCCTCATCACCGAGATCGGCGGCACCACGGGCGACATCGAGGGGCTGCCGTTCCTTGAGGCCATCCGTCAATTTCAGCTCGAGGCAGGCCATGGCAACGTCCTCATCATGCACGTCACGCTCGTGCCCTACATCAAGGCGGCGGGCGAACTGAAGACCAAGCCGACCCAGCAGAGCGTCGCCAAGCTGCGCGAGATCGGCCTCCAGCCCCAGGTGCTCATCTGTCGTACCGAGATGCCCCTCGACCTCGACGTGCGCCAGAAGCTCTCGCTCTACTGCAACGTCCCGGTGGAAGCCGTCATTGAGGCTGGCGATGTCGAGCACACCATTTACGAATCCCCACTAAACCTTCAGGCCGAGGGCCTCGACGATTACGTCTGCCGCATCCTCAACCTCAACACGCCGGAACCCGACATGTCGGACTGGAAGAAATTCGTCCAGCGCGTGGTGAATCCCAAAAAGAGCGTCCGTATCGCCGTCGTCGGCAAATACATCGAGCTCCAGGATGCCTACAAGAGCATCTACGAAAGCCTCACCCACGCCGCCGCCGCCAATGACTGCGCGGCCGACCTCGTGCTCGTCGACGCCGAAGATCTGGAAAACGAAGGCGCGGAGAAATACCTGCAAGGCGTCGCTGGCGTCCTCGTCCCCGGCGGTTTCGGCGACCGCGGCACGGAGGGCAAGATCGCTGCCGCCCGCTTCGCCCGCGAATCCCGCACGCCCTTCCTCGGTCTGTGCCTCGGCATGCAGATTGCGACCATCGAGTTTGCCCGCAACGTCTGCGGCCTCGAACACGCCAACAGCACCGAGTTTGATCCCCAGACTCCGCACCCGGTCATCCACATCCTGGAGGAACAGCGCGACGTGACGACCAAGGGCGCCTCCATGCGTCTCGGCACCTGCCCGACTGTCTTCGGCAAGAACAGCCTCGCCCACCAGGTCTACGGACGAGCCGAGGCCAACGAACGCCATCGCCATCGCTATGAGTACAACATGGCCTACCGCGAGCAGATGGAGAAGAAGGGCTTCGTGATCTCCGGCACCTCGCCTGATGGCTCTCTCGTGGAGTTGATCGAGATTCAGAACCACCCGTGGTTCCTGGCCTGCCAGTTCCACCCCGAGTTCCAGTCGAAGCCCAACGCGTCCCACCCGCTGTTCAAGGGCTTTATCGCCGCCTGTCTGGCCCACCAGGACTAACCCCCCTCTCACCATGACTCCCGTCCTCCACCGGTGGTCGTTTTACGGGTGGCTCGCCGTATGTTTTGCGGGAGCCGCCTCACTGGCCATCCTGGCCCTGGCCCGAGGAGAGCACGTCAGCGCTCTCTGGATGGTCATCGCCTCTGTGTGCGTCTTTGCGCTCGCCTACCGGTTTCATTCCGCATGGCTCATGGCGAAGGTGCTCACCCTGAACGACGCCCGGCTCACCCCGGCCTTCACCAATGAGGACGGCAAGGATTACGTCCCGACAAACCGCTGGATCGTCTTTGGGCACCACTTTGCCGCCATCGCGGGTCCCGGCCCGCTCGTCGGCCCGGTGCTGGCCGCGCAGTTTGGCTTCCTGCCCGGAATGCTCTGGATTCTCGTCGGTGCGACGCTCGGCGGCGCAGTCCATGACAGCATCATTCTCTTCTGCTCCGTGCGCCGTCGCGGCCGCTCTCTCGGCCAGATGGTGCGAGACGAGGTCGGGCCGTTCGCAGGCTTCATCTCGCTGGTCAGCATCGTCGCCATCATGATCATCCTGCTGGCCGTGCTCGCGCTGGTGGTCGTCAAGGCGCTGGCGGAAAGCCCGTGGGGCCTCTTCACCATCCTTGCATCGATCCCCATCGCCATGCTCATGGGTATCGCCCTGCGCATGTTCAAGATGTCCGTGGGATGGGTCAGCATTTTCGGTGTCGCCGCCCTCATCGCCTCAGTCGTCGCCGGGCAATGGATCAAGGGCTCCCCGCTGGAAGGCCCCCTTACCGCCGAGGAGCTCAAGCTCGCATGGGGCATCATGGGCTACGGCCTGCTGGCCTCCGTGCTGCCCGTGTGGCTGCTGCTCGCGCCCCGCGATTACCTGAGCACGTTTATGAAGATCGGCGCCGTCGCGCTGCTCGGCGTCGCCATCGTCATCCTCGCTCCGAAACTCCAGATGCCAGCGCTGACGAAGTTCATCGACGGCACGGGACCCGTCTTTGCCGGGCCGGTCTTCCCCTTTGCCTTCATCACCATTGCCTGCGCGGCGGTCTCCGGCTTTCACGCCCTGATCGCCTCCGGCACCACGCCCAAGATCATCACCAGTGAAAAGGACATCCGGGTCATCGGTTACGGCGCCATGATCACGGAAATGCTCGTAGGCATCATGGCGCTCATCGCCGCCTGCGCGATGCCTCCCGGCGAATACTTCGCCATCAACATGAAGGGCGAACCGGCTGCCGTCGTCCAAAAAGTCACCGCTCTCGGCTTCCCGGTCACCACGGAGCAAATGAGCCAGCTCGCCGAGAACGTTGGCGAGTCCAACATGGTCGGACGCACCGGCGGCGCGCCGACGTTCGCCGTCGGGATGGCGTCCATGTTTGCCGGGGTCTTCGGCAGCAAGGCGGCCATTTCGGTCTGGTACCACTTCGCCATCATGTTTGAGGCGATGTTCATCCTCACCACGATCGACGCAGGCACCCGCGTGGGGCGCTTTCTCGTGCAGGATCTGCTCGCCTATATCTGGAAGCCGCTTGGCCGTACCGACTTTGCCTTGGGCAACTTCCTCGCCTCTGCGGCTTTCGTCGCCGCCTGGGGATACTTCCTCATCCAGGGCGTGCTCGATCCGCTAGGCGGCATCAATTCGCTCTGGCCCATCTTCGGCGTCGCCAACCAGCTCCTCGCCGTCATCGCCCTCGCCCTCGGCGTGACCGTGCTCATCAAGATGGATCGCGTCCGGTACGTCTGGGTCGCCCTCGTTCCGCTTGCCTGGCTTTCCATCGTCACGATGACCGCTGGCTGGATGAAGATCTTCAGCACCGACCCTCGTCTTGGCTTCCTCAGTGCGGCTGCGGATTTCCAATCAAAGATCGCCGCAGGCGGCGCCCCGGAGCAGCTCGCCACGTGGAATCATCTCCTGATGAACAATTACGTAAACACGGGCGTCACCGCCGCGTTTCTCATACTGGTTCTGCTTGTTGTCCTCTCGTGCGCCCGCGTATGGTGGCAGCTTATCGTGCAAGGTAAGTCCATCCCGCTCCGCGAGGAGCCTCCGATTTTCGCCCAAGCATCCTGATCACCCATGGCCGCCCGCATTCCCGTCCTCATTTCCCGCAACCCGTATGAAGTCATCGTCGGTCATGACATCCTCCGCCGGGCCGGAGAGTTCATCAGCCAGGTATTGCCTGCTTCACGCTGCGCCCTTATCACCGACAGCAACATCGCCCCGCTTTATGCGGAGACGGTGGAGGCCAGCCTGGAAGCTGCGGGATTCGAGGTTACCACGATCGTCGTTCCCCCGGGAGAGCCCTCCAAGGCCCTCGGGTTCATCGAGGAGGTCTGCGACCAGATGATCGAGGCGGGGCTCGACCGGCGCAGCACGGTGATCGCCCTCGGCGGCGGCGTCATCGGCGACCTTGCCGGCTTCGTCGCCAGCATTTTTTATCGCGGCATTCCGCACGTCCAGATTCCCACCACTGTCGTCGCCCAGGTCGACAGCTCGCTCGGCGGGAAGACCGGAGTGAACTCGCGCAAGGGCAAGAACCTGCTCGGCGCCTTTCATCAGCCGTCGCTCGTCATCACCGACGTCAATACGCTCGATACCCTGCCCAAGCGGGAGTTCAACGAAGGGTTTGGCGAGATCATCAAGCATGCCGCCATCCGGGACGCCGCCATGATGGAAGACCTCCTGGCCCCGGGCAGACCCGACCTCGGCGCGCTCATCTCCCGCAACGTCAAGATCAAGGCCCGCATCGTGGCGGAGGATGAATTTGAGCGCCACGGCCTCCGCGCTCTCCTGAATTTTGGCCACACCATCGGCCATGCCATTGAAAATGCCGCCGGATATGGCCGCTACCTGCATGGCGAAGCCATCAGCCTCGGTCTCGTCGCCGCCGCCCGCATCTCGGTAAAGAAAGCCGACCTCGCAGCGGACGCTGCCGACAAGATCATCGCCGCCCTCAAGGCCTACAATCTCCCGACCACCCTGCCCGCCGACATCACCACCGAGTCGCTCCTCGCCGCCCTCAGCCGCGACAAGAAATTCGAGTCCGGAGCCATCCGGTTCGTCGTCGTGCCGGAGCTGGGAGAGGCCTTTGTCTCCAAGGATGTCACCGAGGAGGATCTCCGCGAAGCCATCGAGGGGCTGCGGGAATAATCCCTGCCGAGGGAAGCGGTATCAATGGGCCTGCCGACCAGGCCCGCCGGGCTGAAGACAGCCTACTTGTCCGCCCCCGCACGAGCGGAATCGAAGCGGTAAATCGTCTCGCCGGGACGCATCAGATCGAGTTTGTCCCGGGCAATGATCTCGATGTACTCGGGATCATTCTGAAGCAGGTACACCTCCCGCTCTCGCTGCTTTTGCGTGAGCTGAAGGGACGCAAGATGCATTTTCTTATCCTCCAGCTGATCGACCAGCTTGTTGCGATATGTCACCTCGGGATAAAACCAGAAGGCGACAATCGCGAGAAACCCAAGGAAAACGAGCGCCATGAGGACACGGTTCAGCGCCTTGAGGAAGGTGGCGTCCTTCCGTTTGCGGCGCGTTTCGACCGATGACCTCATTGGCTGATGATAGCGGGTGGGAATTTTTTAGGCAACCCTTTGGCTTGACTAATTAAATGCGCCGTGATCCGGCGAAAAGAAAGACCGGCTGGGAGGCTCCCAGCCGGTCTTCGAATTAACGCTTGCCTGTAGCGGACTAGAACTTGCCGCCGTACACTGCGTCGTCGCCGAGGAGTTCCTCGATGCGAATGAGCTGGTTGTACTTGGCCACGCGATCGGTGCGGCAGAGCGAACCGGTCTTGATCTGGCCGGCGTTCGTCGCGACAGCGATGTCGGAGATCGTCGTGTCTTCGGTCTCGCCGGAACGGTGGCTGATGACCGCCGTGTAGTTGTGCTCCTTGGCGAGTTCGATGGCGTCGAGCGTCTCGGTGAGCGAACCGATCTGGTTCACCTTCACGAGGATCGAGTTGGCCACGCCGCGGTCGATGCCCTTCTGGAGGAAGGACACGTTGGTGACGAAGAGATCGTCGCCGACGAGCTGAACCTTGTCGCCGATGGCCTCGGTGAGGAGCTTCCAGCCGTCCCAGTCGTTCTCGGAGCAGCCGTCCTCGATCGAGACGATCGGGTACTTGCCGACGAGGGTCTTGTAGTAAGCCACGAGTTCCTCAGCCGTGCGGACGGAGCCGTCGGACTTCTTGAAGACGTAGGCCTTCTTGGAGGCGTCGTAGAATTCGCTGGAGGCGCAGTCGAGAGCGATGAAGATCTCTTCGCCGAACTTGTAGCCGGCGGCCTTCACGGCGTTGGCGATCGAGTCGAGGGCGTCCTCGGCGGAGGAGAGAGCCGGAGCGAAGCCGCCTTCGTCGCCGATGGCGGTGGAAAGACCACGCTTCTTGAGCTCACCCTTGAGGGCGTGGAAGACTTCCACACCGGCGCGGAGCGCGTCGGAGAAGGTGTCAAACTTCTTCGGGATGATCATGAACTCCTGGAAGTCGATCGGGGCATCCGAGTGGGCGCCGCCGTTGAGGATGTTCATCATCGGCACCGGGAGAACCTTCGCGTTAGGTCCGCCGAGGTACTTGAAGAGCGGGATGCCGAGCTGCTCGGCCGAGGCCTTGGCCGTGGCGAGCGAAACCGCGAGGATCGCGTTCGCGCCGATCTTGCCCTTGTTTTCCGTGCCGTCGATGGCGTTCATCGTCTTGTCGATGAGCACCTGATCGAGGGCGTTGAGGCCGACGAGTTCGGGCGTGAGGATGTCGTTGACGTTCTCGACGGCCTTGAGGACGCCTTTGCCGAGATAAACTCCCTTGTCGCCGTCGCGCAGTTCCCAAGCCTCATGCTCGCCGGTCGAGGCGCCACTGGGCACCGCTGCGCGGCCAAGTGCGCCGCCCGCGAGTTCTACGTCTGCTTCAACGGTGGGATTGCCTCGCGAATCAATGATTTGGCGAGCCGTAATCGAGGTGATGACAGTATCGGACATTTATTTGTGTGTGTGCTTGTAATTAGCGCAGGAAAGCATCGCTGGCGCTCTGTTTGAGGCAAGCAGATTCCATGCACATGTGTTGTCTTATCCCAACCATTTTTACGAAACCGAAGGCTTCGTCAGGACGTGCACCTTTTCGGCGAGGATGTCGAGGTTGGTAAAGGGTTCGATCTTTTCGATGGTGACGTTGTGGACGCCAAACTCAGCCGGAAGCTGGACGCTTTCGCCCACCTTTTTGCCGAGGAGCGCCTGGCCGATCGCCGCCTTGTAGGAGACGATGCCGAGTTCCGGCGCGCTGTCCCACGCTCCGAGGATGCTGTACACCTCGGTGGCTCCGCTGGTGGTCTTCAGGGTGACGACCGTGCCGATGGAAACCTGCGTCGTATCGGGATTTTCAAAGTTCGTTCCGCGAGCCTGACCGAGATCGCGCTCGGACTCCGCGCGACGGCGGGCCAGCACGCGCTGCTGCTCCTTGGCGGACTTGAACTCGAAGTTCTCGCGCAAGTCGCCGTAGGAGCGGGCGATCTGGATGTCGCGGATGTTCTGCGGGATCTGGCGATTGACCAGGTCCTCATGCTCTTCCTTGCGCTTCTCCAGGCTGGCCCAGGAAACGGTGAGGGTCTCCTGCCGTTCACCGCTATCGCCTGTGATCATGGACTGGAGCTCCGGGTAAATCTTCACGATGCGGGCGAGGAGCGAGCGCTTGCTCAGATCCTCGAAGACCGGCGTGAGAAGGAGGCGGCGCAGGGCGTCGCGGACCTCGTCATGCTCCGCCGTGGTGAGGAGTTCTCCGATGAGTTCGCGATCCTCGAAGAGCAGGTCATGGAGACGGGCTCCGCGCTTCTCGGCGAGCTGGTCGCGCTCGAGGGCGCTGAAGACCGCGCCGAGCAGGTCGTGATTGAAGAGCTCGGGGAACGAAGCGCCGCGCTCTTTGCAAAGCCAGATGAGCATCTCGGAAGAGGCGGAACGCTCGCTGATCCAGCGGGCCAGCACCAGGCGGAGATCCTCCTGGCGGCCTTCCTTCTCAACGATACGGCTGATCTCGACCACGAGACGATTCGGAGCTTCCTGCATGAGGCGGAAAATCACGTCGAGCCATTCGTCACCGAAGGCGGCAGGGAACTGCTCGACGGCCTTTTTCTGCTTGATCGCCGGGAGCGCGGCAAAGAGTTCCTGGAGGCGAGCCTGCTCGCCCTTGAGGATCTCGGGAACGCTCGGGGCGCCTTCTCCGGTCTTGATCGCCTGGTGGCGGGCGATGATCTCATCGCGGGCCTGGAGCATTTCCAGCGCCTGGGCGGGCTGGAGGCGTCGCACCTTGGCAGCGGCAGGCTCGATCTGGGTCACCAGCACCTGAAGCTCGCTGGCATCGGTAAAGTCGGAGAGAGCCTTGACGATCTGGTCGAGGGCGGCGATCTGGTCCTTCAGGTGCCGCGCCGCGCGGAACTTCTCAAGCAAACCGCTCGTCGGGGCCTCCGGGGAGGCCAGGAGCACGACGGGCTCGGTCTTCTTGGCAGGCAGTTGGAAATGGCCGTCGGCCTTGAGCTTCTTCTTGGCGGCGTCCCACCATTTCTTGAACGAAGGAGCGTCAAACACCTCGGGAACGAGAGAAGTCGTGATCTGCTCGACCGTCGCTTTGCCGCCGAAGTCGTTGAGGATCGAACGCGTGAGCCCCACCGGGTCCTCTGCCGCCTCGGCCTTCACCGCAGCCGGGTCGACCGCCTTGCGAGCGAGAATGTGGCCGACCGGGATGTGCGTCAGCGTTTCGGCTGCGTATTGGGCCTGCATCGGGTGGCCCTTCTTGCCGTTGAAATCAATGATCACCTGTCCGGTGATGAGATTCCATTCCGCGATTTTTCCAAAACCCCAGCTCTTGTGCTGGCAGAATTCGCCGGGTGCGAGCTTTTCCAGGGCTTCGGCAGCCGCCTGGGATAGCTTTCCTGCATCCACAGCGTTTTGCAGTTCTTCGTTCATCACCTCTGTTGTCTGATGGAATTGCGTCCGCTGCAAGGCGAACTGCATTTTCCTCTGATTGAAGTGCCTTGCCGGAAGTCATTTGCCGTTGCATCGATCTCGTGTTTTATTCCGCCCTTCATGTCCTCCCTTGCCGCCACAGAGCCCTCTGAACGCCTCTCCGATGCCCTCGAAAGGCTCCTTCGCGAGGCAAATGGCCAGCCGATGCGCATTCGGGACATGGTGGAGGCCCTCCAGGGCCGGGGGCTGCAAATGGTGATTATCCTGCTTTGCCTCCCGTTTTTGGCTCCAGTGACGATTCCGGGAATTTCCATCCCATTTGGCTTCGCCATCATGCTCAGCGGCGTCCGAATCGCCTTCGGCCACCGTCCCTGGCTGCCGGGATTTATACTCAACCGCTCGCTCTCCTACCCCTCGCTGGAGCGCATGGTGACGTACGGATGCCGGGTTCATCGCAAGATCGAGCGCGTGGTGCGCCCCCGCCTGTTCGCGGTAATCGATACGCCTGGCATGACCATGGTGACCGGCCTGACCATCGCGCTGGCCGGATTTCTTCTCAGCCTCCCTATTCCCCCTCCCTTTCCTCTGACGAACACAATCCCGGGATTTGCGATCATCTTCCTTTCCCTCGGCTCGATGGAACGCGACGGTCGCACCATTCTCTGGGGCTACGCCCTGACCGCGCTGGCCACGGTTTACGTCGCCGCCATCGCCGTCATCGGCAAGGCCGGAGCCGTCCATCTCTGGAAGTTCCTCAGCGGGCTTTTCCACTAAACAAAAAAGGCCCGGTTTTCACCGGGCCTTCTTTGGAAGTCTGAAGTTCGGAGCCTAGTGAGGCACCGGCACGGGCGTGCCGCTGGTGGCGACCTTGTCGAACTCCTCCGGGAATTTCGCGAGGAAGCTCTGGGTCGGCCAGGAGCAGGCTTCACCGAAGGCGCAAACCGTGCGGCCCGCGATGTTGTCGGCCACGCTCTTGAGCTCGGCCGGGTCGGCCGCGCGTCCGCCGCCATCCATCATGCGGGTGGTGATCTTCTTCATCCACAGGCTGCCTTCGCGGCACGGCGTACACTGGCCACAGCTCTCGTGAGCATAGAACTGGTTCAGGTTGTTGAGCGCCCAGACCATGTCGCGGGAGTCGTCCATGACCATCACGCCACCGGACCCCACCATCGTGCCGACGGAGGCGAGACTGGCCGCATCCATCACCACGTCGAGCATGGGCACTTCCTTGTCGACCATCTGGCCGTCCGCGCCCTTGACCTTGATCTTGTAGACCTCTTCGGCGCGCATGACCTTGGCGGAGCTGCCGCCGGGGATGACCGCCTTGAGCTTGCGACCGGGCTTGAGTCCGCCGCAGATGTCGAAAATCAGTTCGCCGAGCGTCACCGCGCCAGCGGGCAACTCGTAGAAGCCGGGCTTCATCACGTCGCCGCTCACGCACATGGTGCGGGTGCCTCCGTCGCCGGGAGTTCCCATCTTGGCGTATTCCTCGGGGCCCATGCGGATGATGTGCTTCACGTGGCAGATCGTCTCCACGTTGTTCACGATCGTGGGCTTCATATAGAGGCCCAGCACCGCCGGGAAGTACGGCGGCTTGATGCGCGGGTACGGGCGCTTGCCCTCGAGGGACTCAAGCAGGCTCGTTTCCTCACCGCAGATGTAGGCGGCAGCGCCCTGATGGACGTAAATGTCGCAATCGAAGCCGGAACCGAGAATGTTCTTTCCCACGAAGCCGCGTGCGCGGGCTTCCTTGATGGCGTTCCACACGATGCGGGCCGCCTCGGGGAATTCGCAGCGGATGTAGATGTAGCAAAGGTGGGTATTCGTCGCGAAAGCCGAGATCACCAGACCCTCGATGAGCTGATGCGGGTCAAAGTGCAGGATGTAGCGATCTTTGAACGTGCCGGGCTCGGACTCGTCGCCATTCACCACGATGTAGTGCGGCTTGCCGTCGTCGTACTTGATGAAGCTCCACTTCGTGCCGCACGGGAACCCCGCACCGCCACGACCGCGGAGATTCGAGGCCTTCACCTGGTCGATGATGGCCGACGGCTGCATGGTGATCGCCTTTTTCAGCGACTCGTACCCGCCATGGGCGAGATACGTGTCGATGGAGGCATCGTAGCCCTCCTTGCTGATGTTTTCAAAAATAACGCGCCGCTCCTTGGGATGCGGTGCGGGCATGACGAATGGCTTGGCGGTCATTTGAGTTTTTCTACGATGCCGGGAACTGCTTCCGGGGAAATGTTTTCGTGGAGGGTGTCGTTGATCAGCGCGACCGGAGCGCTGCCACAGCTGGCCAGACACTCGACGAACTCCACGCTGAACTTGCCATCCGCCGAGGTCGGCGGCGCGATGCCAAAGCCGTGGTGATGCTCGTGCGGGTCGATGCCCGTCGCCTTGCAAAACTGGTCGCGCACCTCGTAGCCGCCCGCCATGGCACAGGCGAGTGTGCGGCAGACGCGGATGATGACCTTGCCGGCGGCCTCGCGGCGGAACCACGGGTAGAATGTCACCAGCTCATAGATATTGATGGGCTGGAGGCCGAGCTTGGCGGCGATCCACTCGATGCCGCTGTCGTCAACGAAGCCAAAGTGGTTCTGCCAGTAGTGAAGCAAAGGGAGCGATGCGCTGCGCTTGGAGACAGGGTAATGCGTGACGATTTCGTCGATTTCCGCCTCAAACTGCGGCGTCACCTTGTCAGCTTGCCGCTCAGTCGTGGCGGCAGCATCGGCGGGAGTCTCGGTCATGGTCAGACGTTTTGGGGTTTTCCCCGTTTGGCTTCAAGCAAAACGATGCGTCAGAAGTTTTTCCCGGCGATTTCCTGCCCGGTTTTGCGAACTTTCTCCCGGAGCGAGAGCGGATCGAGCACTTCGACCTCCCCGCCCCACCCCAGGACCCAGGCGATCAGATCGGGCGCGATGCCCACTTTCATGGACAATTCCAGCTTCCCGCCGGGCATGGTGCGGATTTTTTGCGATTTGTGCCATTGCCGCTCCTCGACCAGCCGCGCCACCGACTGGGTAAAGGACAGCCGCACCGTCTCGGTCTTGCCTGCCTGGAAGGCAGAAAAACTCCCCTCCAACATGTCCGCCACCGAGAAGTCCTCCGGTTTTTCGAAGGTTTTCCCCAGATTTCGCGCTCCCTGGATGCGTGGCAGGGCGAAGGTGCGGATGCCGTTGCGGTTCCGATCGAACCCGATGAGGTACCACTGGTTTCCGATGCACGGCAGATGGTACGGCTCCACCGACCGGCGTTCGGAGGTCTTCGCCGTCATGGAAATGTAGTCAAACTCCACCCGCTGGTGCTTCATCACCGCATCGGCCAGCACTTCAAACGTCGCGATCTGCCCATGCGGCACGCCCGTGGTACGAAACGACACCGCCTCGGAAAGCTCGTGCAGGGAGATATTTTCCTCCTCGCCCAAGCTGGAAACGAGTTTATCGAATGCGGCATTGAGCGGGCGCTCGAAAGGCGTGCCCTTGTACTGCTCGACCGCCTTTTGCGCTACCAGCAGCGCCACAAGCTCGCCCTGGCTCACCGTGACCATGGGAAACTGCGCCACCGAAGCCGCATAATAATACCCCCGCTCGACCGGCTCGTACTCGATGGGCAGAGCCAGCTGATCGCGCATGAACTCGATATCCCGCTGGATCGTCTTGGTCGTCACCTCCAGGTCGCGGGCCATGGTGGAGCAGTTCGGATACTTCTCCGCCGTCAGTGCCTCGTGGATTCGCATCATCCGTACAAGCGGCGGACGCGCCGCCTTGGCTGCCAGTCCGCGTCCGGGCGGAGCTTTCTCGGGAGTTTTTTTTAATTTTGCCAAACTTTTAAGGGGCATCGGACATGGTATGTCCGACCCCCTGCGGCAAAGTCAACTGCGTTATGAAAAACATCCAGTCCTTCTTCTCGCAGATGACCCGCAAGTCCCGCCCGGTGTACCAGCAGATGGAGCTCGCCCTGCCCGGTTCCCGCCTGACCCGCGACGAAGCCGATTTTCTCGTCCAGATCCGCCGCCTCCGCGAGCAACTGGCCCGCAGTTAGACGGGGAAGTTTCCTTTATCCGAGCCATTCCGAAGCAGACAGGGTCCGGCACAGAACCGGAATGACATTGCCGCATTCCGGCAAGACGCGCACAGTGTGGGTTTGTGCACATGAGCGCATCGGAACGTCCGGAATCTCAGGCGGAACGCTTTGCCAATACGGCCAGCGCGGCGATCGGCGTGCTGATGGCGCTGGCTTGTCTTCCTGCGCTGCTTGGCGTGGTGTCGCGGGTGTCGGTTTATGGCGTGATCGGGGCGTGGGTCTTTTACTGCTCGGTCCTGCTGCTTTATACGAGCTCCACGCTGTACCATGCGCTGCCGCCGGGTGAATGGCGCCGGAAGGTGCGACTACTCGACCATTCGGCGATTTTTATCCTCATCGCGGGGACGTATACGCCGCTCACACTTGGGCCGCTGCGTGAGCACGGCGGGTATTGGCTTTTCGGGCTGGAGTGGGTGCTGGCTGCGCTCGGCATTGCCATGAAAGTCTCGGGGTCCCTGCGGTTCGGCAGGATTTCCAACATCATTTATGTCTTCGTGGCCTGGGTCGGACTGTTTTGGGCCAAGCCTTTCGCCATCGGCATGCCAATGCCCGGAATCGCCTGGATTCTCGTCGGTGGGTTCTTCTACACGGGCGGCATCGTGTTTTACGCCGCGAAGCATCGGCCTTACGCCCACTTCATCTGGCATCTCTTCGTCCTCGGCGGAACGGTTTGCCATGCGGTGGCGGTTTTCGGCTACGCAGTGCGCTAGCCGGTTGTTTTCGGTTCCCCGTATTTTCGTCTTTACTTAATTAAGTTTATACTTAAATATTTCTCCCATGTCACCACTGACCGCCCTGGGAGATCCGACTCGCCGCCAGATCGTTGAGATGCTGGCGCTGCGGGAACTGACTGCCGGGGAGATCGTGAAGGCTTTCTCACTCACCGCTCCAGCCATCTCCCAACATCTGAAGGTGCTGCGCGAGGCCCGGCTGGTAAAGGTGCGGGCGGAAGGCCAGAAGCGCATTCAATCCCTCGACCCGGAAGGGCTGGCGGAGATCGAGGCGTGGACAAAGCGCATGCGAACCTTCTGGGAAGGCCGCCTGGATGCGCTGGAACAGGAACTCCGCAAAAACTCCACACCATGAGCAACATCGAACTCAACGGCGACCACACCACCCCCGGAACTGTCCGCTTCACCCGCACCCTCCCCGCTCCCATCGAGCGCGTCTGGGCCTACGTCACGGAATCCGAAAAACGCGCCACGTGGCTGGCGGGCGGCGAGATGGAACTCCGCGTCGGCGGCAAGGTCCACCTCCACTTCCTGCACAAAAACATCTCGCCCAACGAGGAACCGCCGGAGGATTTCCGCGATGTGCATTACGAGGGCGCGGACAAGGATGGCGTCGTCACTCAATGCGATCCGCCGCACCTGCTGGCCTTCACCTGGAATGAAACCTCCGAGGTGAGCTTTCAACTGACGCCGGTGGCGGAGGGCACACGACTGGAACTCATCCACCGCAAGCTCGACCCGACGACGAATCTCTACGTCTCGTCCGGCTGGCAGTTGCACCTCGACATCCTCAAGGCCCGTCTGGAGGGCGTGGAACCGCAGCCCTTCTGGGGGAACTTCCTCAAGCTCAAGGAGGGCTACAGCGAAAAGCTCGGCGTGAAAGACTGAGGTTTGCCATGGCGGGGAATTGGGCCATACTCAGGCGTGCAGCCGCAACTGGATCTCTTTGGCTCCGCCGAGCCTCCCAAGCCCGCGCCCGCGAAGACGCCCAAGGCGGCCAAGCCGAAGCTGAAGGAAGCGGCTGAACCCAAGCCCGCCGCGCCTATCACGCTTGACCTGACGGCTCCGCCGGAGTCCGATCCCGAGCCCCCCGCTCCGAAAGAACCCGTGGTTCTGAGCGTCAGCCAGCTGACGCGCTCGATCCGCGGGCTCATCGAGGATCAGGTGGGCGAGGTCTGGGTGGAGGGCGAGATTTCCAACCTCCGCAAGCAATCCTCCGGCCACCAGTATTTCACCCTCAAGGACGCAGGCAGCCAGCTCTCCTGCGTCCTCTTCGCCGGTCAGGCCTCGCAAATGCGCGCCATCAACCTGACGGACGGCCAGTGCGTGCAGGCCTTTGGCCAGGTCACGGTCTACGAGGCGCGCGGCCAGTATCAGCTCGTCGTGCGCATCGTGCGCAACAAGGGCGAGGGATTGCTCCAGGCGAAGTTTGAGGCGCTCAAGGCGAAGCTCGCCGCAGAAGGGCTGTTCGCCCCCGAGCGCAAGCGCCCGCTGCCGCGCTTCCCGAAGGTCGTCGGTGTCGTGACGTCGCCCACCGGGGCGGCCCTGAAAGATTTTCTCAACGTCCTGCACCGCCGCCATCCCGGCATCGAGGTCATCATCAACCCCGTGCGAGTCCAGGGCACCGGAGCATCCCGCGAAATCGCCCAAGCGGTGCGGGAATTCTCCGAGCCGGAAAAGTACAACCTTCCGCCCGTGGAGGTGATCGTCGTTACGCGCGGCGGCGGGAGCATTGAGGATTTGTGGGAGTTCAATGAAGAGGTGGTCGCCCGGGCCATTGCCGCATCAACCGTGCCGGTGGTCAGCGCGGTGGGACACGAGATTGATTTCACCATCGCGGACTTCGTCGCCGACTTGCGCGCGCCCACCCCGAGCGCCGCGGCAGAGATTCTCGCAGCCGACCGGATCGAGGTGCTCTCCAGCCTCCGCCAGCGGGCAGCACGGTTGCATCGCACAATGGAGGCTCGTTTGGAACTCCTGACCGCCAAGGTGGCAGCCCTGGCCTCCAGTGCCGCTCTCCGCGAACCGGAGCGCCGGGTCGTGGAGTTGCGCCAGACGACTGACCGCCTCGCCGAGATCATCGAGCGCCGGGCCATGGAGGGATGGGAGCGCCCCAGCCATCTGCTGAAAAATCTCTCCCTGCGCCTGGAAAACCAGTCGCCTGAGAACAAACTGGCCCAAGCCCGCCAGTCCCTTACCTGGTTCGGCAACCGTCTCGAGGAAAACATCCTGCGAGAAATGGAGAATCGCCGAACACGCCTGGAGCGCACCCGGGGAATCCTCTCCGCCCTGAGCCCCGAGGGAACTCTGCAGCGCGGCTACACCATCACCCTCGACGCCTCCGGCAAGCCGGTCACCCGAGCAAAGGAGGTTTCACCCGGCGCAACATTGCGCACCCGTTTCCTCGATGGCGAGGTGGAATCCGAAGCGCGCAGCGTTGACGCGCCGCCACCGGGGCAGATAGAAAGACCGTCCACGTGAGTAAGACTTTCGCAGACCTCAAGGGCATCTACTCCCAGCCCTTCTTCCAACTGATCGAAACGAGCCGTCGGGTCCACACCGAATACTGGCCGAATAACGAGATGCAGCTCTGCACCCTGCTGAGCGTGAAAACGGGCGGGTGCAGCGAGGACTGCTCGTATTGCGCGCAGAGTTCCCGCTACTCCACCGGGGTCAAGGCCGAGAAGCTCATGACGACCGAGGAGGTCATGCCCTATGCCGAGCGCGCCAAGGCCAACGGCTCCACCCGTTTCTGCATGGGCGCGGCCTGGAAAGGCGTGCGCGATGGTGATCGGAAGTTTGATCAGATGCTCGACACCATTCGCGAGGTCAACAAGCTTGGCATGGAAGTCTGCGTGACCCTCGGCCAGCTCAGCGACATCGAGGCCCGCAAACTCCGCGAGGCCGGTGTCACAGCGTACAATCACAACATCGACACCTCGCCCGAGCATTACCCGAACATCGTCAGCACCCACACCTTTGACGATCGCCTGAATACCATCGGCGCCGTGCAGCGTGCGGGCCTGAGCGTGTGCTGTGGCGGCATCATCGGCATGGGTGAGTCGGAGGACGACCGCCTGAAGATGCTGGAGGTGCTGTGTTCCTTCGATCCCGCGCCCGAGAGTGTGCCGATCAACTGCCTCATGCCCATGAGCGGCACCCCGCTGGAGGAGTCCAAATCGGTCGACATCTTTGAGATCGTGCGCCTCATCGCCACGACCCGCATCGTCCTGCCGAAGGCCAAGGTCCGCCTCTCCGCCGGTCGCACCCTGTTGACCCGCGAGGCGCAGGCCCTCTGCTTCTTCGCCGGGGCCAACTCGATTTTCTACGGAGACAAACTCCTCACCGCATCGAACCCCGCCGCAGACGCCGACAAGGCGCTGCTGCGAGAACTCGACCTTACACCCCAGGCTCCCTACTCCGACCTTCCCCAACCCGTATGAAAATCGCCATCGGATCCGACCACGCCGGCTTCAAGTACAAGGAACAGATCATCGCCCACCTGAAGGAGCTCGGCCACGAGGTCAAGGACTGCGGCACCTACAGCCTGGAGTCCACCGACTATCCGCTCTGGATCATCCCGACGGCGGAAGCAGTGGCCAGGGGTGAATGCGAGCGAGGCATCGTGCTCGGCGGCTCCGGCAATGGCGAGGCCATGGCGGCCAACAAGGTCAAGGGCGTCCGCTGTGCCCTTTGCTGGAGCGACGAAACCGCCCAGCTTTCCCGCCAGCACAACAACTCCAACGTGCTTTCCATCGGCGAGCGCATGATCTCGCTCGAGATCGCCCTGCGCATCGTCGATATCTGGCTGACCACCGAGTTTGAAGGCGGTCGCCATGTCAACCGCATCGCGGAACTCGACCGCTACGAAGCCGGCCAGCCCATGCAGTAAGATGGCAATAAACACCGCGTGGATAGCCAACAGACCCATCGCTCATCGGGGTCTGCATGACTATTCCCGTCCGGAAAACTCGCTGGCGGCCATCGAGGCTGCCATTGAGGCGGACTACGCGGTGGAGATCGACGTCCGGGCAACGCTCGATCACAAGGCGGCAGTTTTTCACGACACCACGCTGGATCGCATCTGCGGGATGAGCCTCCAAGTGTCGAGCCTCAGCTCAGCCAACCTGAAAAACCTGACGCTCTTCGACACGCCGGAGAAGATTCCGATGCTCGAAGACGTGCTCTCCCTGGTCAACGGCCGGGTGCCGATCTTCGTCGAGATCAAGAACCCCGCCCAGCCCGGGCTGCTGGAGGAGGAGGTCTGCCGCCAGCTCGTTTCCTACCGCGGACCGTTTGCCATCCAGTCCTTCAATCCCCTCACCCTCGGCTGGTTCCGCACCAATTATTTCAGCGCCCCTCGCGGTCAGATTTCCTACTCCTACAAGGACGACTCGCGCCCTTGGTGGAAGACGATCCTGCTGCGCAATTATGTGTGGAACTGCATCAGCAAGCCGCATTTCCTCAGCCATGACTGGCGCGACCTCCCGTCGTTCGCTCCCTCCATGATCCGCAAGAAATACCGCCTCCCCATCCTGGCCTGGACCGTGCGGAGCAAGGAGGAAGCCGCCGCCGCGCAGCAGCACGCGGACGCGATCATCTTCGAGAATTTCCGGCCCTGAGGAGCTATCCCCTCGCCACGATCACCGCAGCGAGCAGGAAGAGAGAGCCGAAGAAGCGATCCACCCTCCGGCGCCACCGAGGTTCGGTCAGGGAACGCAGGACGGAGGCCCCCACGCCGGTGTACCCGGCCATGACCACGATATCGATCGCGACCATGCACGCGCCCATGAGGGCATATTGCGGCATCAGGGGTTCCTGCGGATTCAGAAATCGCGGCGTAATGACAAACATCGCCAGGAGCGCCTTGGGGTTCGTCGCGTTCACTAGGAACCCATGGCGAATCATGCCCCACGGTGTGGCGGGAATCGCCTGCCGCCCGGGCCCGCCCATCTGGTTTTCGTGGAAAGACTGGAGGATGAGCCGGATGCCGATCCAGGCCAGATACATCGCTCCCGCCAGTTGCATGACGAAGAATGCGAATGGCACCGCGTGCAGCAACGAAGACAGCCCCACGGCGGCAATAAGCAAAAGGAAAACCAGCGCGACCTGCTGGCCGACCGCCGTCCAGACTCCCCGCCGCCAGCCATAGCTCGCCCCGCTCGACATGGAGGCCACCGCACCCGCCCCAGGCGTGAGGCTGATCACCGCCATGGTTCCACACCATGCGGCCAGGAGCGTCGGTGACATCTAGATCGCCGCGTCCGGAGGGGGCACGGGAACAACCGGAGTCTCCGGGATGCGCACGTCAAACTCCGGCCCGAACTGGGCGACGAGCTCAACATTGTACACGACGCGGAATACGCTCACAGGCAGAGTCAACACCGTGTTGATATACGGCAGATAACCGATGCAGCACGTCGCAATGCCGACCATCACAATGATCATCCAGAAGACGAAGCCGAGCACGAGCCGCGCCACGATATAGAGAAAAACATCCATCGGCCTGTCCATGGACAAGGCCATGATGCGGCGCATCGCATCCCAGGCGGTGCCGCCATTGCGATACATCCAGATGGAGCCGACCTCCCGCACGAGCATCAGGAGAATCGCCGCCAGCACGACGAGCGCGAAGGAGAGCAGGCAGACCAGCCCGACCACGATCCACACCCACATCTGCACGGAACTCTCCAGGCCCGGCACCTCGAAGAATGCCACGACAGCGATTACCACGGCGAAGATCAGGATAAAGTTGCCTCCCCCCAGGAGGAGAAACGGAAGAAACAGGCTATTGCCGTGCTTGCGAAACTCTTTCCATGGGCGAACCACGGCATCGCGGTTGTGCAGCACGTTGTCGAGCAGCATGAACTGCCCGCGGCATCCGACCCAGAGGATGACCAGCCCGATCCCCAGCCCGACCACCAAGGCTGCGACGATAATGATCAGAAAGACCACTATCATCGACGAGGAGCCGCCGAGAAGCTGCGAAAAATCGGGCGTGGTTGCCTGCCCCGGCACGGGCGCGGCAGCCAGGAACTGCGGCCAGTGCGTGGTCAGCGCGGAGGTGGAGTCTGACCGCGTATTGATCTTCAGCAGCGTGTTGACGATATCAAACGGGAACGAGCAGTTGCCCGTATTCCCGATAAGGATATTGGCCAGCCAGGCCGAGAACCCCAGAGCGAACCACTTGCCGAAGCGAAAGTTATCGAAAAGCTGTTTCGAAACAGCCAGCCAGGCAACGGAAAGGGGTTCGAGGAGCTTCATGAAAGCATTGGGCGCGAAGTGTAATTCCTAGAGCAGTTCAGCGATCTGGACGGCATTGAGCGCAGCCCCCTTGAGGAGCTGATCGCCGCAAACCCAGAAGCTGATGCCATTCTCCAGGGCACAGTCGAGACGCAGGCGGCCGACGGCGCAATCGTCCTTGCCCGCGTAGTCGAGCGGCATGGGGTAATCGCGGGAGGCCGTGTCGTCGCGCAGTTCGATGCCCGGGAAGGCGTTGATCGCCTCGCGCGCTTCATGCAGCGTGACAGGACGCTCAAACTCGGCGCTCACGGCGATGGAATGCGCACGGTAGACCGGCACGCGCACGCAGGTGACCGAGGCCTTGAAGGTCGGCAGGTGCATGATGCGACGGCCTTCGTTCTGCATCTTCATCTCCTCCTTGGTGTAGCCGGTGTCGAGGAAGGAATCGACCTGCGGGATCACGTTGAACGCGATCTGGTGCGGGAAGATTTCCTTCTCGATCGGGAGATTGTTGGCCACCGCCTTGACCTGCAAGCGCAGCTCCTCCAGAGCGCGGGCGCCCGCGCCGGAGACGGCCTGATAGCTGGAGGCGAAAATCCTCTTCACCCGGAACTTCTTGTGCAGCGGGTAGAGCGCCATGAGCGTGATGGCGGTGGTGCAGTTCGGATTGGCGATGATGCCCTTGTGATGAGCGACATCCGCACCGTTGACCTCGGGCACGACGAGCGGGACGTTCTCGTGCTGGCGGAAGGCCGAGGAGTTGTCGATCACCACCGCACCACTTTCCACGGCGACGGGAGCGTATTCCTTGGAGATCGATCCGCCCGCGCTGAAGAGCGCGATGTCGATGCCGGCAAAGGCGCTCGGCTGGAGCGGCTCGACGACGACATCCTTGCCGCGAAAGGTCAGTGTTTTGCCCGAGGAACGCGGTGACGCCAGGAGGCGCAGGGAAGCCACAGGGAAATTGCGGCGCTCCAGGACGCGCAACATTTCCACACCCACGGCGCCAGTTGCGCCGACAATTGCGATACGATAATCTCGGGACATAACAAAAGAGACAGGCCCTACGATGAACGACCCCGACCAAAAAGTCCACGCCACACTGTCTCTCCTCGTAAATGTCCCCCGCCAGGTGCTGGAACTGCGCGAAAACGGGCAGGTTTTGCGGGAATTCCCGGTTTCCACCTCGCGCTTTGGCCTCGGCAGCGAACCCGGCAGCTACAAGACGCCGCTCGGGAAATTCGCCATCTCCGAGAAGCATGGAGCGGGCGCGCCGCTTGGCGCTCACTTCGTCAGCAGGCAATTCACAGGAAACATCGCGGAGCCCGGCGGTGAAGAGGATCTCGTACTCACCCGTATCCTGTGGCTGGAGGGCCTGGAGTCTGACAACGCCAATACCAAGGACCGCTACATTTACATCCACGGGACGAACCAGGAGCAACTCATCGGCACACCAGCCAGCCATGGCTGCGTGCGCATGAAAAATGCCGATATCTGCGAGCTCTACGACCTGGTTCCCGAGGGAACTCCAATAGAAATCGTCGCCTGAGCGGCCCAAATTTCCCGTTTTCTCCAATCAAGCCACCCCATCGGGAGATCCCTTCCCCCTCGATAGGGGCGAAACCTGTTACGATTTCACACCTTCTTTATTGTCAGTTGGATAGGATTTGCCAAAGTCCCCCTAGCAACCTGCTAAGAAAGGAGGGGGACATTTAAGTGAAATTCGTCAAAATTTTGGCCGCTGTTGCGGTCGCGACGGGCGCTCTGAGCCTCGGCGCTTGCGCCAGCAAGCCGAAGCCGGCTCCGGCTCCGACCGTGGGCTACTCCAAGTAATCGGAGTTACGCTCTAGCAAATTTCAAGACCGGTCGTGACACGTTCGCGGCCGGTCTTGACTCCTGAAGTGACTCACATGCCGGTTCGCCGGTACGTGGAACCGCCATGGGAAATCCATCGCGCGGGAAATACCGATCCGAGGCCCGACCGCAACGGGCAGACTCGCTTTAGCGGCGAGGAAGCAGCGTTGGGGATCGGAACAAAGATCGAGGCCATGATCATCCCCAGTAACCCCCAGCGCCCTGGCCAGCTTGCCAGGTCCTGAGCACAGTTGCGTCGGGATGTTCGTCCCCCGTGCAAGCATCATCGCATCCAACCCGGCCACGGGTTCGAGGGCGCGGATGAGGACAAAGCCCTGGCGGTTCCCCTTCACGAGTACATTCAGCATCCAGTGTACGCCGTAGTTGAAGTACACGTAGGCCGCTCCGGCCTGATGTTTCGCCACAAAAGCCCGCGCACTTGGGCGGGAAAAGGTATGGCACGCCGGGTCGTCCTCGGCATCGTAGGCCTCCGTTTCCACCACGATGCCCCTCGCCTCGCCCCAGACGAATTCGCACCCGATCAGGTCCCGGGCGCACGGTACAGGGTTTCGCTCAAAGAAAGAGCGCGGCAGCATCACAGGCCCGTCGGGTGGTCGATGAATTGCCACGGCAGGCCGTAACGTTCCTGCAGAAGAGCTCCCAGCGCCTTCACCCCGAAGGTCTCGGTGGCATAATGCCCGCCGTAAAACAGGTCGATGCCGCTTTCCTCCGCCGCCGTGTAGCTCCAGTGCGGACCCTCGCCCGAGATGAAGGCGTCGACGCCGGAACGAGCGGCTTTGAACACCTCGCCTCCCGCACCTCCGGTGACAACCCCGACCGAGCGGATCGCACCCGATCCTCCCGGCGCGACATGCACGTGGCCGCCGACAGCTTTGGCCAGACGCTCTGCAAGCTCTTCGCGGGAAATTTCCAAAGCAGCCTTCCACCCGAGATCAAGAAAGGGCTCACGTTCCGGCGGGAGGCCGAGCGCATCGCACAGGAGGGCATTGTTTCCCAGCGTGGGATGAGCATCGAGAGGCAGGTGGGCACTGTAGATGGCGAGCCCGCCATCGAGGGCGATCCGGAGTTTGCGATAGGCGGCTCCCGTCACCGGCTGCAGCCCGCTCCAGAACAAGCCGTGATGCACGATGAGCAGATCGGCACCCTGCTCCACGGCGGAGCGGAGGATGTATTCACAGGCATCCACCGCCACTGCGACGCGAGTCACCTCGCCGGAATTTTCCACCTGGAGACCGTTGACGGCATTGGGATAGTCCTTGATCTCAGCGAGCCGGAGTTCCGAGTTGAGAAAAGCGGTGAGTTCGCTCAGTTGCATGCGCGGAATCTAGCGCGAGACCCGGACACGGCCAACCGCTTTTGCAGCTAGTAGGCGACGTTGCGGTTGTTCCAGGTGTAGTAGAGATACAGGCGATGCGCCTCGGTATCGACGAAGAGCCGGACGAGCTCCGGCGCGCTCACTGTCACCTGCGTGCGCCAGAGGACGTAGCCTTGGGCAATTCCCGCCGGATTGAACCACGGCGCATCGGGAAGAGGAGCGGGCAGGACGGATTGCGGGATCGGCTCCGCCCGGGAAAAACCCCGAAATTGCTCGGTATACGGGCCGATTTCCTCCGGCTTCAGCATAAACGCGGCGTAAACACCTGCGGAAGTCTGACTCCACGAGTAGCATGTCACCTCCGTAGCATCAGCAGGGATGCCGGGCAACCCGGCCCGGGAGAGAACGGAATCCGCCGCCTGGATCTCGGGAGGAATCTCGTCCGCCGCGTGGGCGGGGACGGTCGAAATCATCACGGCGAGAGCCAGACTGAACCGAACAAGATGAAGCGGGGAAAATGCCATCGTGGAAAGCCGCAGGGATTCCTGCTAAGATACGCACGAGATGTTTGAAATCAAAGCGCGGGAAAAAATGGTCGAGCGGGCGCTCCTCGTGGGAGCCTTTACCGGAAACGACCTGGAAGACGAAGCGCAGGACCTGCTGAGCGAGCTCGAGGAACTGGTGCGCACCCTGGGTGTGCCCGTGAAGGAAAAGATGCTCGTCTATCACCGCGAGCCACAGTCACGCTACCTCATCGGATCGGGCAAGGCCGAGGAAATCGCCGACCGCATCAAGGAACTCGAGTGCGACGTATTGATCTTTGACAACGAGCTGACCCCCGCCCAGCAGCGCAACTGGGAGGATCTCACCAAGGTGCTCGTGATCGATCGTCAGGAGATCATTCTCGATATCTTCGGCGCACGCGCCCAGACCCGCGAAGCCAAGATCCAGGTCGACCTCGCCCGCATGGCGTACTCGCTGCCCCGCCTGACCAAAGCATGGAGCCACCTCGGCCAGCAAGGCGGCGGGATCGGCGCCAAGGGCGAAGGCGAGAGCCAGCTCGAGCAGGATCGCCGAAAAATCCGCGGCCAGATCGACCGCCTGAAGCGGGAACTCCAGAGCGTACGCAAGGCCCGCGCCACCCAGCGCAAGGATCGCAAGCGCACCCCGGTGCCCAACGCCGCCATCGTGGGGTATACGAATGCCGGGAAATCCTCCCTCCTCCGCCGCCTCACCGGTGCGGAGGTACTGGTCGAGGACAAGCTCTTCGCCACGCTCGACACCACCACCCGCAAGATCGCCCTCCCCAACAAGCAGCCGCTCCTGCTCACGGATACCGTCGGCTTCGTGCGCAAGCTCCCTCACCAGCTCGTCGAGGCCTTTCACGCCACGCTGGAGGAAGCGACGATGTCGGACTTTCTCATTCACGTCCTCGATGCCTCCAACCCTCGCGTGATGGAGTATTACAACACGACGATGAAGGTCCTTGAGGAACTCGGCGCGGATACCAAGAAGACCCTCGTCGTCTTTAACAAGATGGACAAGGTGACAGACCCATCCACCCGCGCCGTGCTGCGGCGTCATTTCCCGGAGGCCGTTTTCGTCTCAGTCCACAGCGGAGACGGCATAGACGATCTGGTGAACCGCATCGGGGATTTCGTCAGCAATCAGGTCCAGGAAACGACTCTCCATATCCCTGCCCATCGCGGGGATCTCCTGGCGCGACTTCACCGCGAGGCGCAAATCCATGACCTCGCCTACGAGCCGGAGTACGCGATGGTGAGAGCCTCCGTACCGGCCCGATTTCTGGAAGCACTCACAGAATTCGTCGTCGTCTCTGCCGAGGAATCGACTCCCGTGCAGAAATAAAGCGTGGCGCAACGTTTCGTAGACTTGCCACGCCCGGGTGGTTTTGTTAACTCTTCTGCCTCGAAGAGTATGTTGGACGCCCACCCCCGCGTCGCCTTCATTAGTGACATCCATGGAAACATCGACGCGCTCGATGCAGTCCTCGCAGACATTCGCGATCACAGTGTGCAAGCGGTTGTGTGCCTGGGAGATATCGTCGGTTACGGCGGCGCTCCAGCGGAATGTGTGCGCAAAGTTGGCGACCTTTGTCCGGTCGTTGTCATGGGAAACCATGAGGCGATGACTGTATTTGACGACATCGTGTACCTGGAGGAGATGCCTTCCAGTATTCGCCGCCCGATCGAGCTGGCCCGCACCTCGCTGACCAATGACGAGCTATCCTGGCTGCGCGAGCTGCCGCTGGTGAGCAAGGTCGGCTGCTTCACCGCCGTGCACTCCTCGCTGCATCACCCTGGGGAGTTTCCCTATGTGTTCCGCACCGAGGACGCGCGCAGGAACTTCAAGGCGCAGACCACGCCAGTCTCTTTCCATGGGCATTCCCACGTCCCGATCATCTGGGAGGAGCGCGGCCCCGTCATCAAGGCGCACAAGCCCGCCCTCGCCAACGTCCGGCTCTCCTCCGAGCACCGCTATACCATCAATGTCGGCAGCGTCGGCCAGCCGCGGGATGGCGATCCGCGCGCGAGCTATGTGATCTACGAGCGGGAGAATCGCGATGTGACGTTCCGTAGGATTCCGTATGACATCGAGGCCGCGCGCCGCCGGATCTTTTCCACCCGCATCTCGGGCCGCAACGCCGACAGGCTTTCCATCGGCGAGTAGTTGCCAGCAGGCAGGTTCAGCCCTAGAAAAGGCGTCTACTCATGAAAGCTGGCCGCAAAGGGATCTTGCTCTGGAGCGCAATGTGCCTCCTGGCCCTGTCGCATCCCGCCTCCGCAGATCCCACCGGCGAGGAACAAACCGTGCGCAAGGGTCCGGCTCCCGCCTGGGCGCAGCCGGAGCAGATTCCCCCACCCGTCGACAAAAAGGAACGCAACGGCAGCCGGATATGGCTCCTCCGGGACGAGCAGGCCAACGCCGCCGAGCAAGCCAGCTACCACCACTACGCCCGGCAGTTCTCCACCAAGTCGTCGGTGGAGAACGACTCAAGCATCACGATCCTCGTCGACCCCTCGTACCAGAGGCTCGTCCTCAACAAGCTCGTCATCCACCGCGACGGCAGGGAGATCGACCGCCTGCCGGAGCAGGAATTACGCATCCTGCATCGCGAGGAGCGGCTGGATCGCAACATGTTCGACGGGGAGCTGTCTGTCATCATGGTGCTGGAGGACATCCGGGTGGGCGATGTGGTGGAGTACGCCTTCACGTATGAGGGGGAAAATCCGATCTTTGGCGGGAAGTTCATGGATTCCTTCGGCACGGTCGACGATGATCCCATTTCCGCCATGAGCTACAGGCTGCTCTGGCCGAAGGGCCGCGAGGTGCAGGTGCGCAACCACAATACCGACCTGTCCCCGGCGAAGACCGATCTGCCCGACGGCTCCTCGGAGTACCGGTGGACCGCCCGCGATGTGCGCCCGCTCATTCCCGATGACGACCTCCCCGACTGGTACGATCCCTGGGGCTGGGTGCAGCTTTCGGAGTGGAAAACGTGGGGTGATGTCGCCCGGTGGGGAGTGCCGCTCTACAACACCTCCGAGCCCCTGCCCGGAGAGATCGAGGAGGAGCTCACTCGCATCCGCTCGCTTCCCAAGCCGGAGGACCAGGTGCGCGCCGCGCTCTGGTATGTCCAGGACAACATCCGCTATCTCGGCATCGAGATCGGCCCCAACGCCCACCAGCCGCACCGCATCTCGGAAATCGTGGCCCGGCGCTTCGGCGACTGCAAGGACAAGACGATCCTCCTCTGCGCGATGCTGCGCAACCTTGGCTTCCAGGCCGATCCCGCGCTCGTCACCACGGATGGCTGGCTGAAACACGACAACTGGCTTCCCTCCGCCTGGGCGTTCGACCACGTCGTCGTCCACCTCTCGCTGAACGGCAAGACGTATTGGCTCGATCCCACAGAGGACAACCAGGGCGGCGCGTTGGGCGAGATTTATTTCCCGGACTACCACCAGGCGCTCGTCCTGCGCGACGACACGACGGACCTCACCGAGATCAAGGCGGGCGGCTACGAAACCTCCAGCACCGACGTGAAGGAAAATTACGATTTCCCGGATTTCACCGGCCTCGTAAATCTCTCCGTCGAGACCACGTACCGCGGCCACGCCGCCGACGTCATGCGCCGTCACCTGGAGAACTACAGCAGCGAGGAGATTACCAAAAACTACCGGAACTTCTACGGCCGCGATCACGACAACATCCAGTCGCTCGACTCCCCCGAGTTCACTGACGATCGCTCCCGCAACATCATCACCTGCCGCGAAAAATACGTGATTCGCGACTTCTGGAAAGACGGCGATACCAGGAACAAACTCAAGGGCAAGATCGACGCCGACATCGTAAGCGAGAGGCTCTCGCGCCCGGACTCCTCCTCCCGCGAGATGCCGTACGCCATCGACTTCCCCTCCCGCGTGAGCAGCGTGATCGAGCTTTCCTTCCCGAGATCGATGAATTTCGATTCCGACTCGGAGACGGTGAACGACCCTTCGTTTCACTACTCTTTCTCGGCCACACCGGATGGAAGCCGCCTCACCCTGCGGCACAAGTACGAAGCCAAATCCGACCACGTGCCCCCCTATCGCATGGGCGGCTATCTCTCCAATCTCAACCGGGCCTACGGCTCCACCGGCTACCAGATCACCGTGCCCGACTCGTGGGCAAAGAACGGCGCGCAGGACGAACCGGACAAACCGGCCGTGCAACCGCACAAGCTGTCCTCTTTGAAAAGCACGCTGATCGTCCTGCTGACCCTGGGCGCCGCCGGTCTCCTGGGGGGGGCTTTTTTCCTGCTCCTCTTCGCCGTGCTGGCCTTCCGCATGCACCGCCAGCCCAAGCCCGTCCCGGCGTCTCCGTTTCAGTCTCCCAACACACCTCCGGGCGTCTAGGATCAGTCCATACCGCAATGGCCATCGAGGAAAAACTAGCCGCACGGCTCAAGGCGGCGGGGATTCGGCCCGAGGACATTACCTTTTCCTTCACCCGTGCCAGCGGTCCCGGCGGCCAGCATGTCAACAAGGTCAGCACCTCGGTGGAACTGCTGCATATCCCCACCGGCACCCGGGTGGTCGCAAGCGACTCTCGGTCGCAGCACACGAATCGCAACCTGGCTCTCCTTCGGTTCGTCGAGAGGATCGAAGCCGCCCGTACCGCCGCCGCGCAGAAACGCAAAGCCGAGGCCTCGAAAAAGCGCCGCCAGCGCGCCAAGCGCAGCTACGGCACAAAGCAGGAAATGCTGCGCGACAAGAAGCATCGCGGAGAGACGAAGAAATTGCGCGGCAAAGTGCAGCCTGGAGGTCACGGGTAAACAACCCGATTTTTTCTACTCGCTGCAAGGCCCATAGCATCGCTTTACGCCCCTCGCGTTTTTCCAGAGGCGTCTCCCCCATTCACTTCATCTGCACGACGACTTTCCCCTTCGCCCGGCCTCTTTCGAGATAGGCCAGCGCGGCCTTCGCCTGATCAAACGGGAAGACATTGTCGATGACCGGCCGGATTTTGCCTGCCTTGAGGAGCTCACCGATTTCCGCGAGTTGTCCTCCGTCGGGATGCACGAAGAGAAACGAATAGGTCGCGCCTTTTTTCTTGGCCCTGCGGATGATGCCGCCGCTCAACAAGCCGACCACGGACTTGAGAACAAAGTTCATGCCGCGAGCGCGCGCAAACGCCGCGTCCGGTGGCCCGATGAGCGAGACAATGCGGCTGTTCGGTTTTAGGACTTTCAGGGATTTCTTGAGTGCCTCCCCTCGGAGGGTGCCCAACACGACATCGTAGTTGCGCAGCACGTCTTCAAACTCCTGTTTCTTGTAATCGATCACTTCGTCGGCGCCGAGGCCTTTGACCAGGGCGACGTTCCCCGTGCTCGTCGTCGTTCCCACTGTCGCGCCGAAATGTTTGGCGAACTGGATCGCGAATGTGCCGATGCCACCCGAACCCGCGGGAACGAATACCTTTTGGCCAGGCCGAAGTTGCGCTCGCTCTTTCAAGGCCTGCCAAACGGTCAATCCGACCATGGGGATGGAAGCCGCCTGCACAAAATCCAGGTTGGCCGGCTTGAGCGCGGCGGCGCTCTCCGGCACGACGGCGAAGTCGGCAAGCGTTCCCGTGCCCAGGTCGAAGACGCTCGCGAAAACCGCATCGCCCTTCTTGAAGCGAGTCACCCGACTGCCCACCTCCACCACGATGCCGGCCACGTCGCTGCCCAGCGTCGCCGGGAGGTCGAAGCGGAGCATCAGCTTGAACGTTCCTTTCGGGATCATGGTGTCGATCAAGTTCAGGCCGACAGCGTGAACCTCGACAAGAACCTCGTCCGGCTTGACGGTCGGACGGGGAAGATCGGCAAATACAATGTTGTTCGCTTTGGCGTAACGGGTAAAAGTGAGCGCCTTCATAATCAGGGCATTGATTTGGTGATGGTTGAGTGAGCGAATGAGCAGGATTCGTGAGGGCTAGGACTGCAGCCTTGACCAAGAGCGGTATCGCCGGGCCAGGAGCTTATTCCTCAACTGGTCCCGGATGATGCTGAAGATCGCGCTGGCATTTGCGAGAGGTCGCTGGCCGTCGCCCAGACGCTGCAATTGCCGCTGGATAACGGCCATATACGCGACTGAGGCCAGCATCTTGTCCTTGAACTTGATGGTGGGCAACACGCCGTCCCTGGGTTTGGCCTCCCTCCACGTTAGCGGCAGACCGGGGTCCATCGCCAGCGAGGTAGCGATGCCGACAAGGGACACGCCCTGGCTAAGCACGCCTTCCGCGACTTCACGCCGACGGATGCCGCCAGTCGTCATGATCGGCATTCGGGCGACCTTGGATATGTCGCGGGCAAATTCCAGAAAGTAAGCTTCGCGCGCCAGGGTCCGTCCGTCCCGTGTCTGGCCCTGCATGGCCGGCGCTTCGTAACTGCCACCGGAAAGCTCCACGAGGTCCACACCACTGGAGTTGAGCATCTTTACGACCTCCAGAGCGTCGTCGGAATCAAAACCGCCACGCTGAAAATCCGCCGAGTTGATTTTGACGCCCACACAGAATTCCCGTCGCACCGCGCCCCGCACGGCGGAGACGACTTCGAGCAGAAACCGCACACGATTCGCCATGCTGCCGCCCCATTTGTCCTTTCGCAGATTCGTCAGGGGCGAAAGAAACTGGCTGATGAGGTAGCCGTGAGCCGCGTGAATCTCAACACCCGTGAATCCGGCGGCTTCAGCCTCGCGGGCGGTATCGGCAAATCGCTGAATGATCTGTCTGATTTGCGTTTCGTTGAGCGCTTTGGGTTTGGCGATGAGCTTGGAGTGTTTTCCCAAATCCACAGCGACCTCGGACGGCGCCCAGCCGGGTTGACCCAACACCGCCATGGTTTGGCGGCCGGGATGATTGATCTGCATCCACACTTGCGCTCCATGACTGCGAGCGGCTTTGGCCCATGCCCTGAAGGGCGCAAGATCCATGCCTCGCTGCAAAACCACATCTCCCGGACTGCCAAGAGCGAGTGGATCGATCATCACGTTGCCGGTAATGATGAGGCCCACTCCGCCTTGGGCGAAGTTCGCTTCCATGCGCGCCAGCCGGGCATCCGGAGCCTGTCCCGGCCCGGCCAGGCTCTCGGCCATCGCCGCCTTGGCGATGCGATTGGGGATCACAGTTCCGTTGGGCAGCACCAGCGGAGAAAATAATCCGGGGGAAGTAGCAGCGTGGGAGGAAGCGCCGGAGGGCGCGTCCGCGAAAGAGGTTTTCATGACCGAGTCCTGGTTAATTCAGTTGGAATTCCTTGCGTAAAGCGCGATCGAACAGGCTCGCTGGAAGAAAACGGCGGAGTCGGCTCAACGTGACACCTTTGCCGACGGGGTAGCGGAGCCGGGGCGACTCGGCGGTCAGCGCCGTAAAAACGGCTTCCGCCACAAGATGCGGGTCGTCACCGTACGCAATGCCCTTCCGTGTCAGCTCCAAAATTCGACCACGGTGAACGGCATATTCGTCGAGCTGAACATCGGCGTCTTTCCCGCTGTGGCTGATGTTGCTCTTCGTGAAGGCTGGCTCGATGAGCAATGCCCGAACTCCAAAGCGACGCACCTCGTGGTCCAGCGACTCGGTGTAGCCTTCCATCGCATGTTTGCTCGCAGCATACATGGCCATGAAGGGCGACGGGAGCAATCCCACCACTGAACTGATATTGACGAAACGGCCGAAGCCAGCCCGTCGCATTCCCGGCAGGACGGCATTCGTCACCCGCAAGACGCCAAAGAAATTGGTTTCAAACTGCTGGCGAGCTTCCGTGAGACTTGTTTCTTCCACCGCTCCAGTAAGAGCGTACCCCGCATTATTGACCACAAATTGAATGGGCCCGCTTTTTTGGACGATGCTCTGGACTGCGCCAGCCACGCTGGCGTCGTCGGTGACATCCATGCCAATCATTTCCACGCTGGGAATCGGGCGGGCCGACTTCGGATCACGCGCCGTGCCGAAGACGCGAGCACCCCGTTCGGCGAGTAATTGGGCGATTTCCCGACCGATGCCGGAAGAGGCGCCGGTGACCAGGGCAGTTTGGTTTTTCAGGGATGTGATCATAGATAAAAGAGTTCGGCCATAAAGATGATGTTCATAATCTAAACGTCAAACACTTTTTGATGTTGATTGACATCATTGACCGGGAAAGCGTTAGTCTCGGGAGGAGAATCCAAAGAATGAAAGTGACGAAAACGCAGGCCCGGGAGAACCGGGCGCACATTGTGGAGACGGCCTCCGCGCTGTTCCGTGAGCGCGGCTACGACGGCGTGAGCGTGGCGGATTTAATGGCCGCTGCCGGTTTTACTCACGGCGGATTCTACAAGCATTTCCGGTCCAAGGCGGACCTGATGGCAGAAGCCGCAGCAAACGGTTTTTTACAGTCTGCCGCAAATATGGCGGAGAAAGATGAAGCCGCGTTCGTGCAAGAATACGTATCCCGGAAACACCGCGACGCGCCCGGCCATGGCTGCACGCTCGCGGCTCTTTGTGGGGACGCCGCGCGCCAGCCAGAAGAGATCAAGGAGAGCTTCGCCGCCGGCATCGAAGGCCAGCTCGCCACCTTGGAGCGTGAAGATGGTGACTTGAGCGAAATCGCGAAACGCGAAGCGCGAGTCCGGAGGATCGACACGCTTGCCCATGCCCTGGGCGCCATCGTTTTGTCACGGGCCTGTCCAGACGACTCCCCGTTGGCGGACGAGATTCTGGAAATCTGCCGCACCCGGATACTTGAGTCTCTATGCCACGAAAGCAAGTCAGCCAAATCCCAGAAGCAGAGACCCCGACAGGTCGGAGAGTAAGGTAAGTCCGCGCCAAGGGGCAGCTACGGGAAGGGGTAATATTTCCGATTGGCAGGTTATGGCACCAGAGATAGTGCACTGTCATGCCCGATGCCCTTAACGACATCGCCAGGGAGATTCACCTGGCGGCCTCCGGCGATGCGCCATGACCGCGTCCGCACTCATGGCGAAATGTGCGGCAGAGATCCAGGGGCGGCTCGGCCTGCGCCTGGGCCTGGTGATCAGCCTCTATATCGGGCTCTATCTTGCCACCGGACAGAATGACATCCTGAGTGTCGCGGTGCTCGCCGGGGGACTGTACATCGCCAGCGAAGGGCTTCGCCTCGGGTATTGGCTGACCATCTGCCATTACCTCATCGGTCTTTCCGCATTCCTCCTCCTGTATCTCACGATCGGCATCCCCTGGCTTTTCGCCCTCTTGTGCGGAGCACTCGCTCTGGGCGTCATCTCGCTCACCCGGCTGGCGGCGGAGTTGCGCCCATTTGGAAACTGGATCTTTATTCCCGCAGTTTACCTGGCCTGTGAACTGGGCGAAAATCGAAGCTGGCCGCAGCGACTGGCCAGTTTGCCGGAAACGCTTCTTTATTCGCTGATCGGCCTGGCAGCCGTGCTGCTCCTGATGTTCAGCCGGAAAAAGAAACCGGCAGCGACGCTTTCCTTGCTGACAGCGAGACTGGGCGATCCGAATCTGCAATGGAAGCGTCAGGCTGTCGCCGCATTCTTCGCCGTGCTCACGGTCGCCGGAGTGGCGATCACATTCCAGCTTCCCAACTCGCAGTGGATGATCTGGTCCTCCCTCAGCGTCATCGCCATCGACCTTCCCGCCTCGCGAGCAAAACTCGGCGACCGCATGTTTGGCACGATCGTCGGCTGTCCGCCAGGCTTCCTCTGCGGGTGGCTGCTCCCCCGCAATGAGACGGTCTTCGCCCTCGCCACTCTGGGCATCCTCCTCTCTCTCGTGGCGTTTCGCACCTACCGGGTAGGCTTCACCGTTCGGTGCGCCTTGACCGCCCTCGCTGCCGTGGCTGGAGGCGGGAGCGCATCCATCGCGGAACAACGCGTCGGCAATGTCATCATCGGCGGCATCATCGGACTGGTCGCCCAGCATCTGGCCGAGTGGGTCGCCCGAGCCCGGCGCCTCAAGAGGTAAACCGGTATATCAGTCGCGCAGTGACGGATGGCCTCCGGCCTGCGCGGCCTCGGCTCACGTCGCAGCCTGGCGAGCCGTTTTCCGATCTCGGGAAAAGACCGTTGACAAATCAGGCGCCCGCACGTAGCTATACCTCCATCCTGTAGCTGAAGCTACATTTCGAAAACACGGATGCCCATTTCGATCCGTGAGCAGGCAGACAGATCGAACCGAACAGATGAATCCATGAAAAACAGACATATCGCCCTTTTGTGCCTCGCACTTGTCACATTGACTCTCCCGAAAGCGTTTGCGGCAGACGCCGCCCCATCCACAAAACCGAAGCGCATCCTCACGTCGTTCACCATCATTCAGGACATGGCGCAGAATGTCGCCGGCGACAAAGCCATCGTGGAATCCATTACCAAGCCTGGGGCGGAAATCCACGAATACGAGCCAACGCCGCTGGATATCGTCAAAGCGCAGTCGGCCGACCTGGTGCTTTATAACGGCATGGGCCTGGAGCGCTGGTTCGAGAAGTTCTTCAAAACCGTGAAGGGCGTGCCGGTCGCGGTGCTCACCGAGGGTATCGAACCGCTGAGCATCTCGGAAGGCCCCTACAATGGGAAACCGAATCCCCACACCTGGATGTCCCCGGCCAACGCAGTCATTTACACGGAAAACATTCGCAAGGCGCTGGTGAAGATCGATCCGGCGAATGAGGAAACATACAACGCAAACGCAGCCGCCTACATCAAGGAGCTCAAGGCCATCGATGACCCGGTCCGCGAGAAGCTCGCACAGATCCCGGAAAATCAGCGGACGCTGGTTTCCTGCGAGGGCGCGTTCTCCTATCTCCTCCGCAACTACGGCATGAAGGAACTCTACCTGTGGCCAGTGAATGCCGACGAGGAGGGAACGCCGCAGCAGGTCCGCAAAGTCGTCGATACCGTGAGGAAAGACAAAATCCCCGTCGTATTCAGCGAAAGCACGATCAGCCCGAAGGCCATGCTCCAGGTGGCCAAGGAGACCGGCGCAAAATATGGCGGCGTGCTCTACGTCGACTCCCTCACGACCGAGGATGGCCCGGCGCCAACCTATCTGAAGCTGCTCCAGTACAACGCAGACACCATCGTCAAGGGCTTCACCGGACAGTGAAGTCCTTGCAAAACCACGTAATGCCTCCTTCCCTCGGGACACATGGCCGGAAAGGAACCTCATGATCAGCGATCAAGCATCTCTCGAAGTCCACGTGAGTGACGTAACGGTGACCTACAACAACGGTCACACCGCGCTCCACGATGCGTCTTTTCATCTCAGAAGCGGGTCCATCTGCGCGCTCGTCGGAGTGAATGGCAGTGGCAAATCCACCCTCTTCAAAGCGATCATGGGATTCGTCCGGCCATCGAGAGGCTCGGTCACGATCGGAGGGCGCCCCGTCAAGGAGGCTCAAAAGAAAAGCTGGGTCGCCTATGTTCCGCAGTCCGAGGAGGTCGACTGGACCTTCCCTGTCAGCGTGTGGGACGTGGTGATGATGGGCCGGTATGGCTTCATGAATTTCCTGCGCACGCCACGCCCCGAGGATAAGCGACTGGTCCGGGAAAGTCTGGAGCGGGTAAAGATGTGGGACTTCCGGGACCGCCAGATCGGCGAGCTTTCCGGCGGGCAGAAGAAGCGGGTCTTCCTGGCTCGCGCCCTCGCGCAAGGCGGACGGGTCATCCTGCTGGACGAGCCGTTTACCGGAGTGGACGTCAAAACCGAAGCAGCCATCATCGAGCTTCTCCGAGAGCTGAGGGCGGCCGGGCACATCATGCTTGTGTCGACGCACAATCTCGGTTCCGTGCCGGAATTCTGCGACCAGGTGGTGCTCATCAATCGCACGGTGCTGGCATCTGGCCCGACGGAGGAGGTCTTCACCCAGGCCAACCTGGCCCTTGCCTTCGGTGGCGTGCTGCGGCAGTTCCAGTTTGACCACTCCACCGTGGACGACTCGGACGGGCGGGCGGTGACACTGCTGACTGACGACGAACGTCCCGTGGTGCTGGGACGCGGCGGACATCTGGAGCACCGGCTCTCAGATGAGGGGAAACAGGGAGACGAGTCATGATCGAGCAACTGACCATCCCGTTCCAATACGAGTACATGCTCAAGGCGATCTTCGTGAGCGCGCTTATCGGAGGCGTCTGCGCATTTCTTTCGTGCTTCGTAACGCTCAAGGGTTGGTCGCTGATGGGAGACGCCCTCTCCCATTCCATCGTACCGGGCGTGGCGCTGGCAGTGATGCTGGGCCTGCCCTTTGCCGTCGGCGCGTTCTTCGCGGGCCTGCTCGCCGCGGCTGCCATGGGCTTTGTCAAAGCCAAGACGCCGATTCGCGAGGACGCAACGATAGGCATCGTATTCACGAGCTTTTTCGCGCTGGGTCTGCTTCTCATTTCGTTGTATCCCACGGGATTCAATCTCCGCACCATCGTCTTCGGGAACATGCTTGGCATCGCGGATTTTGACATCCTCCAGGCGATCGTGATCTGCGCCATCGCCATGACTGTGCTGCTGGCCAAATGGAAGGATCTTCTGCTTTTCTGCTTTGATGCGAACCAAGCCCGCTCCATCGGGCTCAACACCACCGCCCTGCATTTCATCCTGCTGTCTCTTCTCTCAGCAGTCGCCGTGGCCGCCCTCCAGGCGGTCGGCGCCTGTCTCGTCGTGGCCATGCTCGTGACCCCCGGCGCAACGGCCTATCTGCTGACCGACCGTTTTGGAAGGATGCTGGGCATCGCGTCGACGATGGGTGTATTGACATCCGCCGCCGGAGCCTATGCGAGCTATTTCCTCGATGGTTCCGTCGGAGGATGCATCGTGGTGCTCCAGACGACACTGTTCCTCCTGGCGTTTGCCTTTGCTCCCAAACACGGAATGCTCGCGTCGAGGCGTGCCAGTCGGAAGGCGATTGCCGCCACACTCCAGGAGGTTTCGGCATGAATGCAGCCGTCGAACTTTTCCTCCAGGACCCGGCCGCGCCATTCCGGCACCAGTTCATGCTCGAGGCGCTCGGCGTGGGGGTGCTGGTGGGCGTTGTTTGCGCGATGCTCTCGTGCTACCTCGTGCTGAAGGGCTGGTCGCTCATGGGGGACGCCATCTCGCACGCGATGCTCCCGGGCATCGTGCTCGCCTATGTCGCGGGGCTACCTCTTTCCGTGGGAGCCTTTGCCGCCGGGCTGCTGTGCGCCTCCGCGACAGGCTTCATCAAATCGCATAGTCGCGTGAAGGAAGACACTGTCATGGGAATTGTCTTTACCGGTCTCTTCGGTCTGGGGCTGGTGTTGTTCACCAAGGTCAAAACCGACGTGCACCTCAACCACATCCTTTTCGGGAGTCTGCTCGGCATCTCGCAGTCACTCATCATTCAGACCTCAGTCATCGGTGGACTCACATTGCTCGCGATCCTGCTCCTGCGCAAAGATCTCCTGCTGTTCTGCTTCGACGCAAACCACGCCCGATCGATCGGGCTGAACACCACGCGACTCTACTACACGTTGCTCTCGCTCGTGGCGCTGGCCATCGTCGTTTCCCTCCAGGCCGTCGGCATCATCCTTGTGATGGCGATGCTCATCACTCCAGGCTGTATCGGGTTTTTGTTAAGCCACCGGTTCACGCATATGCTCCAGATAGCCGTGGGCTCGGCGGTCCTATCCAGCATCGTCGGCGTATACGTCAGCTACTTCATCAACGGGGCTACCGGGGCTTGCATCGTGCTCGTACTGGCGATGCTGTTCCTCCTCGCCATGACGTTTGCGCCGAGGCGCGGATTGCTGGCCAGACGGTTTCTCTCCGCCAGATCGAAGATCCGGGCGGGCGCCAGATAGTTTCTCAGGCGTCCCGGGAAGGATTGGCCGGGCCAATCCCCGCCTCCCTCTTTTTCGCCAGCACCAGCGATGCCGTGATCGCCGCAGCCAGCAGGCCAAGGATGATGCCGAGCGACCAGGTGATCGGGAACTTGCCGCCGAAGGCCTCGTTGAGCCACGCCATCTTCAGACCGACGAAGATCAGGATGATGCCAAGCGCATACTTCAGGAGGTGGAACTTGTCGACCGCTCCGGCGAGCAGGAAATACATCGCACGCAGGCCAAGGATGGCGAAGACATTCGAGGTGAATACGATCAGCGGCTCCTTGGTGATGGCAAAGATCGCGGGCACGGAATCGACAGCGAAGATGATATCCGAAACCTCGATGAACACGAGCGCCACGAACAAGGGCGTGACGAGCCATTTGCCCGCCTTGCGGACAAAGAACTTCTGCCCGTCCAGAGCCGTCACCGGCAGGCGCGACATGAGGAAGCGGATGATCGGATTCTTCGAGGGATCGTCCTTGGTATCGGCCACGATGAGGATCTTGATGCCCGTCAGGATCAGCAGGACGCCGAAGAAGATCACCACCCAGTGGAACTGAAAGAGCACAGCTCCGAGGGCGATGAATATCGCACGAAAGACGAGCGCTCCCAGGATGCCAAAGAAGAGCACCCGGTGCTGAAACTCCGCCGGGATCGAGAGATAGGCAAAGATCATCACGAAGACAAAGAGGTTGTCGACCGCGAGAGCCTTCTCGATGACAAAGCCTGTATAATACTCGATCGTCGCCTGCCCGGCCATGGCGGCATGGTTCATCCCCGCCATGGCCGGGTTCCCGGCAAAGCTGGACAGACTGTAGTAATAAAGGCCGACGCCGAAGGCCAGGCCGAGGGCGACCCAGAAGACGCTCCATCCCGCGGCCTCCTTCATCGAGACGGCATGCGCCCGGCGGTGGAAGACAAAAAGGTCCAGCGCGAGGAGGCCCAGGATCAAGGCGGAAAAAGCCGCGTAGAACCCCCAATACTGATCAAAAGGAAAAAGTGTCATCAGGACTGAGCAAACAGGGAGGTGGCAATGGAAGACTCAAGGCGGGAGGAAATCCACTCCTCGATCACCGGGCGGTTGCGGCTGAAGACGGCATCTATCAGGAAGGCATCGTCATCAAAGCCGATCTCCTCCACCTCGTCCGGGATCACATCATAACCCTTGAGCAGATAGGCCGCCGCAGCGCCGAGCTCGACCAAGGCGCGTTGCTTGTCTGCGGACAGCGCACCGTAGCTGGAGTGATACTCCACGAGGAGTATCTCGAGAATGCGGGCCTGCGCCTGGAGACGCGGGTGGCGCACCGGATCGGCCGCCACCACCTTGTCCCACAAGCGCTCGGAGAGATCGGCCAGGCGCCCCAATTCGCCCGGCACGATCCCCGAAGCCGCATTCTCGATATACTCGTCAATGGTCGCTGCTTTCACGATGGGGAAAGCATACCCGGGATTTATCGTTTGAATATTACGATGTTTTTAACGATTTGTTAGATTCAATCTAACAATGATGAACTACCATCATCTCCGTATCTTCTGGGTCGTAGCCCGGGAAGGCAGCCTGCGCGCGGCGGCGGCGAAGCTGCATCTCACCCAGCCGACCATGAGCACGCAGATTCACCAACTGGAGGACGCTCTCGGCGAACCGCTCTTCCAGCGCAGCGGACGCAAGCTCATTCTCACCGCAGCCGGTCGGATGACCATGGAGTATGCCGAGGAGATATTCGGGCTCGGTGCGGAGTTGCAGGCCGCCTTTGGCCAGGGCATGGAGTCCAAGCCCAACCGGCTCAACGTCGGCATCGTTGACTCCTTGCCCAAGCTGATCGCACGGGACCTGCTGCGCCCGGTCTTTGCCCGGGTCGCCACCGTGCGGCTGGTCTGCCACGAGGGCGTGCTGGAGGATCTCGTGCTGCGCCTGAAACAGCATCGCCTCGACGTGCTGCTGACCGATACACAAATCTCCGGAGAGAGTGCGCAGGGCACCTTTCACCACAAGCTCGGCGCGTGCGGCATCAGCCTGTGCGCCGCGCCGGCCATCGCCCGAAGGTTTGGGAAAAAGTTTCCGCATTCCCTGGAGGGGGCTCCCTTTCTCCTCCCCACTCCGGCGATGCCCTTGCGACGGGAGCTGGACGCGTGGTTTCACCGCGAGGGAATCACGCCGCGCATCGTGGCGGAGTTTGACGATACGGCTTTGCTCAAAGATTTCGCCGCGGATGGCATCGGTATCGCACCCATCCATCAAAACGTGCTCCAGCAAGCCCGGGAAAGCTACGGCCTGGCGGTGCTGGGAGCAGTCAAAGGCATCCGGGCAGAGTTCTATGCCGTGTCGGTGGAGCGAAAAGTGAAGAGCGAGGCAATTCTCGCCATCACGGAGCGCGAACGGCGTTGACTCGCTTCCGGAATACTCGCACATTCCAGAGCAGGAGACGATTTTGGAACGCGCAGTGGTAGATGGCAGCAAATTCCGGACAGCATTTGTCGTGCTGCTCGTTGCCGTTGTCTCGGGGTTGTTCCTCGCCCTGGCCTGGCCGCTGCTCCGCCCGCTGATGATCGGGGCCATCCTCGCCGGCCTGTGCACGCCGATGTTCAACTGGTTCGTGCGACTTTTCCGCGGCCGCAGGGGGCTGGCGTCGGTCGCGACTCTCATCGTCCTCTTCATCATCATCGCCGGCCCGATCAGCGCCATGCTGGGACTCGCCGTACAACAGGCCGTGACGGTGAGCGACCGTGCGCTGCCGTGGCTGCAGGATCGCTTCGGATCGGCCACTTCCTTCGATGCCAATCGCTGGATCATCGATCACTTTCCGTTTGCCGAGGATTTCGCCCCCAGCCAGAGCGAAATCGTCAATGGCGTCAGCAATGCCGTGCGAGGCGTCGGCACCTATCTGGTGAGCAGCGCGTCGAGCTTCACTGCCGGGACAGCCGGTTTCCTGCTCGAATTTTTCATCATGATCTACGCCATGTTCTTCTTCCTGAAGGACGGGCGGCAGATCCTCTCCAAGATATTTTACTACATGCCGCTCGCTCATGATGATGAGGAGCGTATCCTCGAGCGGTTCATCTCGATATCCCGCGCCACGATCAAGGGCACGCTGCTGATCGGCCTGCTGCAGGGAACTCTGGGCGGCCTGGGGTTCTTCTTTGCCGGTATCGGAGGCTCCGCCTTCTGGGGTGTCATCATGGTGATCCTTTCCGTCATCCCGGGTATCGGCGCAGGGCTCGTCTGGGTCCCTGCCGTGGTTTACCTGTACATCCTCGGCCAGCCTTTGCCCGCCACGCTGCTGCTCATCTGGTGCGCCACGGTGGTGAGCACGATCGACAACGTGCTCCGGCCTCGTCTCGTGGGACAGGACGCCCAGATGCACGACCTCATGATTTTCATCGGAACCCTCGGCGGATTGTTCCTCTTTGGGCCGATCGGGTTTGTCATCGGGCCGGTGGTTTGCGGGCTTTTCCTGCTCTCTTGGGAGATCTATGGCACGGCCTTCAAGGACATCCTGCCTCCCGTGGGAGAGATTCGCACCTCGCTGCAATCTGCGGAGCCCGCCGACGGGGGCGTCCCGAGGGAGGAAAAGGATTCGCCACGCCCGAGGCGTCGCCGCAAATCCTGATGTGCCGGAAGGCGTTCTGCGCGCTTGTCAGGACGTCTCGCCGAGGATAGTCAACGAGTCGTCTTATGGATTTGCTCGAATGCAGCCTCCCTGGCATCCCGAAACTGAGAAGCGGCAAGGTACGCGAAGTATTCGATTTGGGTGAAACCCTCCTGTTTGTCGCGACCGACCGTATTTCGGCCTTCGACTGCATCCTGCCGAATGCCATTCCGCACAAGGGCGAGGTGCTGACGCAGATTTCCTCCTTCTGGTTCGATAAGCTCGATTTTGTCCCGAACCACGTCATCACCGCCCAGTTCCGGCAGTTTCCGGAAATCCTCAAACCCTTCGAGGCCGAACTGACGGGACGCTCGATGATCGTCCGCAAGGCGTCGCCGCTGCCCGTGGAGTGTGTCGTGCGCGGCCACATCGCAGGGTCTGGCTGGAAGGAATACCAGGCCAGCGGCACCATCTGCGGCCATCCCCTGCCCCTGGGCCTGCGCCAGGGCGATAAATTGCCCGAGCCGCTCTTCACCCCGGCCACGAAGGCCGAGACCGGCCACGACGAGAATATCACGTGGAAAGAATGCCGCCGCATCCTCGGCGACGACGTGGCTCATGAGGTGCGCGACCGCTCGATCGAACTTTACGAACACGGCCGCGCCTACGCAGCCCAGAAGGGTATCATCGTGGCGGATACGAAGTTCGAGTTCGGCATCTTCGAGGATGAAATCCTCCTGATCGACGAGGTGCTTACGCCCGACTCGTCACGCTTCTGGCCTGAGGCGGAATTCGCCCCCGGCGGCAGCCCGCCGAGCTTCGACAAGCAGTTCGTGCGCGACTACCTTGAAACGCTCGACTGGAACAAGCAGCCTCCCGCGCCCGCCCTGCCCGCGGATGTGATTGCCCGTACTTCGGAGAAGTATCTTGAGGCATTCGAGCGCCTGACGGGTCGCAGCCTGTTGGGAGTGCAATGACGGCCCCCGAGGCCATCGATACCTTCATCCTGTATCTCGCCACCGAGCGAGGGCTCTCCGACAACTACCAACTCTCCACGCGCCGGTCGCTGGAGTCGTTTGCCCATTGGCTGGAGAGTCAAGCCAAGCTGACCCTCGGGAAAGTCACACCCGCGACGATCACCGATTACCTCGCGTGGCGCAAGCGGTCCGGCCTCGCTGCAGCCTCCGTAAAGATCGAGGCGGTCGCGATCCGGATATTTTTCCGCTTCCTGCACTTTCGCCAGATTATCCCGCACGATCCGGCGGAGAATCTCCCCACGCCACGCATTGAGCGCTACCTGCCGGAAACGCTGAACGCCCGCGATGTCGAGAGGCTCATCTCCGCCGTCGATACCCGCAACGAACTCGGCCGGCGCGACCGCGCAATCATGGAACTCCTCTACGCCAGCGGACTCCGGGTTTCCGAGCTCTGCAACGCCAGGCTGGAAAACCTCCACCTGGAGGAAGGTTTCATCCGCGTCACCGGCAAGGGCAACAAAACCCGCCTCGTCCCCGTTGGCCAAAAAGCGGTGGAGGCGATCCAAACCTACCTCAACGAGGAGCGTCCAGCGCTCGTCGCGAAGAAAACCGGAGCCGAAATCTTCATCTCCGTACGGGGGAAAAAGCTCACGCCCCAGCGCATCTGGCAGCTGGTGAAGCACTACGCCTCTCTCGCTCAGATCGACCAGACCGTTTACCCGCACATCTTCCGCCACAGCTTCGCCACGCATCTCCTCGGCGGCGGCGCGGACCTGCGTATCATCCAGGAGATGCTCGGCCATGCCGACATCTCAACCACCCAGATCTACACCCACGTCGACTCCACGCGACTCAAGCAGGTCCATCGCAAGTTTCACCCCCGAGCCTGACCCTCACGCTGGGGAAATTTCACGGATTACTTTTTGCGGGCGGAAGAAAGGAACCGACGTTCCACCCAATCGAAACCCCATAGGGCGATGGGATAGCTGATGATCGCCGATATGACGGCCAACACTCCAGCCCCGGTGAGAACCGGTATGGGAGCTCTCTTGATCACCTCGAAGATGTTCCCGGAGGGTTCACCTGCCACCGAACCGAGCAGAAGGTTGCCAATCTTGTACTCGAGATAAACGAAAAACGCTGCGGTCAGCGGGTTCGTCAACCAGGTCAATGCGATGGCGGCAGGGATATTGACCCGTCCGAAGTAGGCGATCACCGCCGCGCCGAGCATCTGAAAGGGAAGCGGAATCATGGCAAAAAACACTCCGATAGCGCACCCGGCAGCGAAACGCTCGCGCTGAGGTTGCCACATTTCCAGATTAAAAAGTCGATCTCCGAGCCGTCGATGCAACCACGTGCCCCGGATGTGCTTGATCCTCGGGAGATGACGCAAGTACTTGCCAGCCACGCTCCTCCGCCATTCACGAGGATTCATGAGCAGCCTCCCGCCTTATGGATATTCCGGTCGGATACGCCACGTCGGGGCATCTCTTCTTGCCAACTTGCTCTCTGCTGAATAAACACCCTGTGATATGAAGAAAATTGAGGCGATCATTAAACCCTTCAAAATGGAAGACGTCAAAGAGGCTCTTGCCGAAGTTGGGATTGAAGGAATGACCGTCAGCGAGGTGAAGGGTTTCGGCCGTCAGAAGGGCCATACCGAAATCTACCGTGGCAGCGAGTATACGGTGGACTTCCTCCCGAAGGTCAAATTTGAGATCGTCGTCGCTGATTCCGTGGTCGAGAAGGCTGTCCAGGCCATCTCCGCCTCTGCCAAAACCGGCAAGATCGGTGATGGCAAGATCTTCGTCCTTCCGATCGATACGGCTGTCCGCATCCGTACCGAGGAAACGGGCGACTCGGCCATCTAGCCGAACCTTTTTAAAAGGCAATCAGGGCTTAACTCCACACTTCCATGCCCGACTGGCTGGTTGTCATCATTCTCGGTATCGTCGAAGGCCTTACCGAGTTCATTCCGGTTTCATCCACTGGCCATCTTCTCATCGTCGAGCATTGGCTCGGCGCGAGGCAGACGGACCTTTTCAATGTCGTCATCCAGTGTGGCGCGGTCATCGCGGTCCTGCCCTTGTTTCGCAAGCGGATCGAGATGATGCTGCGCTGGCGGGAAGCCGCCAGCCGGGACCTGACGCTCAAGACATTCGCGTGCTTCTTCATCACGGGAGTAGGCGGGCTCATTCTCGACAAACTAAACTTCCAGCTACCGGAAACGGTCTTCCCCGTGGCGATCGCGCTGATCGTCGGCGGTGTGATCTTCATCGTCGTTGAGGGCTTGCTAAAAGGTAAATCGCTCGGCTCCGACATTACCTGGCTCATCGTGGTCGCGGTCGCGGTCGGCCAGCTCCTTGCCGCCATCTTTCCCGGTCTCTCCCGCTCTGGATCGACGATCATCATCGCCATGATCCTCGGCCTCAGTCGTGGCGCGGCCACGGAGTTCTCCTTCCTCGTTGGCATCCCCACCCTGCTCGCAGCTGGCGTCCTCAAGATTTCCAAGGAACTGAAGGTCGGCGGACACGAGGATTGGTTCCTTCTGATCCTCGCGACGGTCGCCTCTGCCATTGTCTCCTTCCTTGCGGTGAAGTGGCTGTTGCGCTACGTGCAGAGCCATACGTTCGTCAACTTCGGCATCTACCGCATCGTCGTAGGTCTCGTGCTTCTCTGGGCGCTCTGGCCGAAATAAATGGAAACCATCATTCCCGATCTGCAGGCTGCCGTACTCTGCGAAGACGTCCGCGCGGAAGTCAGCGGCCAGCAAACCCTCGTCGGGATCATCGGGCTCATCCCCGCTCCGACCACGCCGATCGGGTTCTTCAAGCTCTGCATCTGGACTCGCTGGTGCGGCGGAGTCGGCCGGTTCAAGCAACGCTCTCTCATCCTGGATAGCGAAAGCGACCAGCCCATCGCCCAAAGCGAGGTGGAGTTTTCGCTGACCGGACTGGATTCCCATGCGACGAATGTCCATGTGCTCGGCGGCATCCAATTTCCGAAATACGGCATCTATCACGTCGAGATCCGAATCGACGATGAACTCAAGCTCCGGTTTCCACTGCCGGTCGTGCGCCCGCAGCAGAACGTCGGCGCGAACTAAATCGCTCTAGAGCTCGATCTGCTCACCATCGTCGGGCAGGTAAACCGAGTCAACCTGATCCAGTTTTTCGCTGCACTGGAGCCGGATCGCGGCTCGATCCAGCCCTTCGCGCTCGACGATGTGAGTGAGGCAAAGCGTACCGACCTTGGCCGTGGCGAGCACCGCCAGCAATTCCGCAAGCGACAGGTGGGCCAGTTCGCAGATAAGCAGGTCGACAGGCTCCGCCAGAAGCGGCTCAAGGTCTTTGGCCCCTCCAATGTCCCCTGTATAGACGATCCGTTTTCCTTCGACCCGGATGTCGAAAGAAAACGCCTCCAGCGATTTATCCTGAAGTTCGTCCTGATAGCGGTCCAGATGGCTGGTATGTCGCGGGAGGACAGATGCGCCCTGAAACTCCACCGGCTCACCCGCTTTCCACGTAAAAATCTCCAGCGGAAACCTCAAGTGCTCGACCGGGAGCAACGATGCCCGCAGCCAAGCCCGGAGCGGCTCGACCAGATGCGCTGGCAGGCCGAGAGGCAAAGCGCGGCTACGACGACGCAATTTACTCGCCTGCAACAACATGGGCAACCCAGCCGTGTGATCACAATGCGCGTGTGTAATCCACACCGCGTCCAGATCATCGAGAGCAAAACCCCGGCTGAGGAGCGAATAGGTGCATGGTTCCCCGGCGTCGAGGAGGATGCGGGCGCCCTCCGTATGCAGGAGGATACTGGTTTGGAAGCGTCCCGGAGCCCCTCCGCCGTGTCCTGTGCCGAGGAATGTGATCGTCGCCATGCGCAAAGTGCTACGCCGACTCCGGGGGGACAAGCAAGCGAGGAGCCCGAAAAGGTTGCAGCCCCGCACGGTCACAACTAGAAATTACGTGGTAATGTCTTCCCTGCGACGACACGGATTCTGGTTTTGTCTTTTGCTCCTCGTCGCGGGCCTGATCGCCGCGCCCCCGGTGCAGACGGCGCGCACCCGCGTGGCCGACGGCTTTGACCAGCCGGTGGGCAAGCCGGACGCCGATGGGTACTATAAAAGCCGGGGATTCCGCGCGAGATACCACATGGGCGAGGACTGGAATGGCGCGGAGGGTGGAAACACCGACAAGGGCAAGCCGGTGTACGCCACGGCAAATGGCTACGTCGTGCTCGCCCGGGACATGCGCATGGGCTGGGGCAACCTCGTCATCATCCGCCACGCGTTCATCGAGGAGGGAGCAATGAAGTTTGCCGACTCGGTCTACGCCCATCTCGACCGCATCATGATCAAGGAGAACCAGCAGGTCGTGCGTGGCCAGCAGGTCGGCACCATCGGCACGGCGCATGGGATGTATCCGGCGCACCTGCACTTCGAGATTCGCAAAAATCTCAATATCGGCTTCAACCAGCGCGGGTTTCCCCGCGACCTGACGTGCTACTACCTCCCCAGCGCCTTTATCTCCACCCGGCGCAAGCTGCCCGGTGCAGGCCGGAGCGTGATGATTCCCATCAACACCTTCAGCGTTGAGCCAAAGAACGCTCCTTCCTCCGACGATGCGCCGAAGAGCCTGCTGAAGGACAAACCGAAACCGGATGGCAACAAGCCCTTCCGCGTCAACCGATTCGACGACCTTTTCTCCTCACCTTGAGCACGCCCGACTCCCTTTTCCTCATCGCCGGAAGCGGCAAATACCCCGGCCTCGTCATCGCGGAAGCCCGCGCTGCCGGGGTGGGCAGGATTTCTCTCGCAGCCTTCGAGGGCGAGACGGAGCAGTCGACGATCGACGCGGCGGACGACGTGCGCATGCTCCGTGTCGGCCAGCTCGGCAAGATGCTCGATGCCGCGAAAAAATCCGGCGCGCACCACGCGATGATGGCCGGGCAGCTTGCGCCGAAGAATCTCTTCGACCTGCGTCCCGACCTCCAGGCCCTCATCCTCCTGGCCAAGCTCAAGCGCCGCAACGCCGAGACGCTCTTCGGCGAAGTGGCCAACCAACTGGCCAAGATCGGCGTGGAACTCCTGCCCGCCCTCACCTTTCTCGACAAGCACATCGCTCCGCAGGGGCACATCGCAGGCCCGGCGCTGAAAAAACGCCATGTCGAGGACGTTCAGTACGGGTATGAAATCGCCAAGGAAAGCAGCCGCCTCGACATCGGGCAGACCGTCGTCGTGCGCAATGGCACGGTGCTCGCCGTGGAAGCCTTTGAAGGCACCAACGAGTGCATCAAGCGCGGCGGAGCTTTAGGGCGCGACGGCAGCACTATGGTCAAGGTCTCCAAGCCCGGTCAGGACATGCGCTTTGACGTTCCCGTCGTCGGAGAACTCACCATCGAAACGGCGAAATCCGCCAAAATCAGAATCATCGGAGTAGAAGCCGGCCGCACTCTGCTCCTCGACCGCCCGCGCGTGAGCGCCGCGGCGGAAAGCGCCGGCATCACCATCTACGGAATATCATGAACACGCTTCGCACAGGAGTGGTCGGTGTCGGCCACATGGGCATCAACCACGCCCGAGTTTACTCGGAACTCAAGGACTCACAGCTCACCGCCGTCTACGATGCCGATCCCGGCGTCGCCCAAAGCGTCGCCAGGAAATACAAGACCCATGCCGCGGCCACGCTCGAGGAGTTTGCCTCGCTCGTCGATGCCGCGACCATCTGCACGCCGACGACGACACACTACGAGATCGGCAAGTATCTCCTGGAGCAGGGAAAACATCTCCTCATCGAGAAGCCGATTGCCGACACGCCGGAGGCAGCGCGCGGATTATCCGAGCTGGCCGCGCAGAAAAGCTGCGTATTGCAGGTGGGCCATATCGAGCGCTTCAACCCCGTGCTCGCCGCGCTTGAGCAGAAGCTGCAAAACCCGCGCTTCCTCGAGGTCACGCGTCTTTCCCCCTTCCCCAACCGCAGCACGGATGTCGGCGTGGTGCTCGACCTGATGATCCACGACATCGAGATCATCCTGCATCTGGTGAACAGTCCCGTCGTGAGCATGGACCCCGTGGGCATCGCCGTGCTCAGCAAGGGCGAGGACATCGCCAATGTGCGATTCCATTTCGCGAACGGCTGCGTGGCCAATGTCACCGCCAGCCGCATCAGCCGCGACAAGGTACGCAAGATCCGCGTCTTCCAGGAAAACGCCTATCTCTCGCTGGATTACCAGAAGCAGGACGGCGTGATGTTCCGCCTCGTCGAGGGCAAGAAGGGCAAGGAGATCGTGCGTGAAAACGTCGAGGTCCAGCGTGGCGAACCGCTCATGATCGAACTCGAGTCCTTCGTGCGTTGCGCCCGCGAAGGGGCCAAGCCCAAGGTCTCGGGCGGGCAGGCCGCCGACGCGCTGGATATCGCACTGGAAATCACGCGCCGCATTCAGGAAGCCGACCCACGGAAAAACGCCGCCGCCGCTGCGGCGCTGGCCACCTCGTGAAACGCACCATCTGGGTCGTCGCCGGGGAGGCCAGCGGCGACGCTCGCGGCGCGGAATTGCTCCGAGCCCTTCACCAGCTCGACCCCGACCTGACCTTTGTCGGCGCCGGCGGGCCAAAGATGGCAAAATACGCCTCCGCGCCTTTCGACAACTGGATCGCCGAGGCCGGAGTGCTCGGCCTCTGGGATGTGCTGAAAAACTACGGGTACTTCCGCGGGAAGTTCGACGCCATGCTGCGCGACATCGACCGCATCAAGCCCGACGCCGTGCTGTTCGTCGACTATCCAGGCTTCAACCTGCGCATGGCCAAGGCGCTGCGCAAGCGGGGTTATCCCGGGAAAAATCTCTATTACGTCAGCCCGCAGGTCTGGGCATGGAATCGCGGACGCATCAAGAAGATGGCTCCGATTCTGGACCTGATGATCTGCGTCTTCCCCTTTGAGCAGCCCATGTACGAGGCCAGCGGACTGCATACGGTTTTCACCGGTCATCCGCTGCTGGAGATGCTGGAGGCGGAGCAAACCCACCAGCCGCGCGAGACCGATCTGCTCGGGCTTTTCCCCGGCAGCCGCGAGCGCGAGGTGAAGCGCAACTTTCCCGCCATGATCGAGGCCTGCCGGATCGTCCGGGAGAAGCGCCCGCAAACGCGATTCGAACTCGCCTCGGCGTCCGACTCCCAGGCCGCGCAAATGCGCGCGGTGGCCGGAGATTTTCCCCTTACGATCCGCGTCGGCACGGCGCACGAGCTGATGCAGCGAGCCACGGCGGGTATCGTGTGCTCCGGCACGGCCACACTGGAGGCAGCCTTCTTCGGCCTGCCGTATTGCCTGATCTACAAGGCTGCCTGGCTGACCTTTGAAGTCGGCCGCCGCCTCGTCGATGTCGACTGCCTGGGCATCATCAACATCCTCAACAACTATATCCAGAATCCGCCTCCCGATCCGAGACTCCCGGCCAAGGCCTCGCCGCACGTGGTGCGCGAGTTCATCCAGCACTTTGCCACTCCTCCGGCTCTGGCGGAGGAGGCGCTGCGGCTGCTCTCCAGCGAGCAAGCCCGTACAGAACTCACCGCCAAAGTCAGCGCCATCGTGAATTCCCTCGACGCCCACGGTGCGAGCGAACGCGCCGCGCGGGCGATACTTGATCATCTGCCGCAAATCGGGGCATCATCGGCCCACGCCTGAACCGGCCGACCAACGAAACCGCACCTATGAGCGAATCCTTTCCCCGCGAGCATCTCGAAGGCCTCTGGGCCCCGTGGCGTGTTGAGTATTTCGAGCACAAGGAAACCTCCGATCCCGATTTCCTTCTCACGGCGGCCAATGCCACCGATGACGAGGCACACTTCGTTGTGACCCGGCGAAAGACCTGCTTTCTCATCATGAACAAGTACCCGTACTCCTCGGGTCACCTCATGGTGGTCCCCTACCGCAAGATCAACCAGCTCGCGGACCTTACCGAGGAGGAAGTATTCGAAACCTGGAAGCTCTGCGTGCATGCCCAGCAACTCCTCACCATCTGTGTGCGAGCCCAGGGTTTCAACGTCGGGTGGAATATCGGACGCGCCGGCGGTGCGGGAGTGGACGACCATCTCCACATGCACGTGGTGCCGCGATGGGTCGGCGATTCCAACTTCATGACCACGATCAGCGGCGCACGGGTGATTCCCGAGGGACTGACTCCGCTCTACAAGCGCCTCCGCGAAGCCCAAAGCTCGCTCGAGGGCTGATTCTGCGTCCCCTGATGAAGAAGCTGCTGGTCGGCCTGCTGCTTCTCTGGGCCATCTGGTGGTTTTTCCTGCGGGAACATCCGGCCAAGGAGCCTCCTGAGGGGTACCGCCTCGCGGACGAACCGGATCAGCAACTCGTCAGCGAGCCTGCGTGGCAGGCCAAGGGCTGGACCATCCGGCCCCTCGCCTCTTATGAGATGCGAGCGAGGGTGCTGGGCAAAAAGCGATACTATTTCGACGATACCGCCTCCCTCGCCCCGATCGACCTGGCCCTCGGCTGGGGCAGCATGTCCGACACCGCAGTGCTCGCGCATGTCTCGGTCAGCCAGTCGGGCCGGTGGTATGATTTTTATGCCGATGCCAACTGCCCCGCGTCGCTGGCCGACCTGGCAGTTCACAGCGCAAACGTTCACTGCATCCCCGCCACTGATGACGTTTACGACACCCTGAAGTCCCTGCGGAAAAACTCCCTGGTGAACCTCAAGGGCTACCTTGTGGAGGCCAGCCAGGGCGGAGGTCCGCCCTGGCGCAGTTCGCTGGAACGGGGTGATTCCGGCAACGGGGCCTGCGAAATTTTCTGGATTACCGAAGCGTACGAGTTCCCGCCCTAGCCGCTCCAGGCGTTTTTTTGCAACCGGACGCAGACTCGCATTGACGAGGGCGGGTCGCTTCTGTGCAAGCTCCGCCCATTCTCTGCATGAAACGCCTCGCTCTCGTCTTACTCGTCCTGTTCTCGACGTTCCTTCCCGACGCCTGGAGCCAGAAAATCCACGTCGTCACCCGCAATATCGAGCCGTTCTCCTTTGAGCAAAACGGCAGGCGAGTCGGCTATGCCATGGATCTCTGGCAGGAAGTCGCTCGCGAGGCCGGGATCGACTATGACGTGCAGGTAGTGGGCACGGCCCAGGAAATGGTCGACGCGCTGACCAACAAAACGGCGGATGCGGCGGTCGGTGCGCTGAGCGTCACCTCCAAGCGCGAGGAGATCATGGATTTCTCCCAGCCCTTTTATGAGTCCGGCCTCCAGATTCTCACCTCGGGGAAGACGGCTTCCATCGCCGACACCATCTTCCAGCTCGTCGGGAATCTCCTGAACTGGAAGCTCGTGGGGGCGTTCACCCTCCTGATCGTGGTGATGCTCGTCATCTCGCATCTCGTCTGGCTTTACGAACACAAGGTCAACGAGGATATGTGGCCCAAGAGCTACCGCCACGGTCTTTGGGAGTCCTTCTGGTGGACGGTCAGCACGCTGCTGGTCGGAGGAGCCGACAACAAGGGTCCGGTGGGAGTCGGAGGGCGCATCGTCGCCATCGTGTGGATGCTGCTCAGCATCGTGCTGGTCTCCCTGCTCACGGCGTCATTCACCACCACGCTCACGGTCAACACGCTCAAGGGTGACATTTCCGGACCGGGAGATCTGCCCGGTCGCGATGTGGCCACGATCACCGGAAGCACGGCCGCCAACTGGCTGGCCAATCATGGAGCCAATCCCAAGCCTTACCCGACGCTCGCCGAGTGCATCACCGCGTTGAAGCGCAAGGAAGTCGCCGCCGTGGTCTATGACGCGCCGCTCGTCCAGTACGCCGTCTCCAAGGATGGCGATGAGAAGCTCCAGCTCGTCGAACCCGCCTTTGACCGGCAGAACTACGCCATCGGCCTCCAGCAGGACAGCCCGCTCCGCGAACGAATCAACCGCGCGCTGCTGTCTCTCTCTGAGACCGGCGCCAATACCGATCTCCAGAAAAAGTGGTTCGGCTCCGCTTCCGAATAAGGAAGAGGAGATGAACTAAAGTTCCGCGGGATTCCGTCTGACCGCAGCCTTCCGGGACATATCATCCTTGAAGGCGCAGGTTTTGCAGCCGCTGCTTTTCACGCCGCACGCACCGCAGCAGTCAATACGACCGCGATGCCGTATCATTCGCCAGATCCACCAGATCGAAACCAGCAGGCTGGCCGAGACAAGGATTGCATCCAACAGATTCATAGGAACAACGAGGTAGTCTGATAGACCGCCACGGCGGCTACCCAGGCCAGGGCGGTCATGTAGACAAAAGTGAGGACGGCATAACGGGCGCCCACTTCCCGGGCAATGACCACCAGGGTCGATGAGCATTGCATGCAAAAGGCAAAGAAGACCATGATGGCGAGGGCGACCGGGAGAGTAAATACGGGCTGGCCCTTGTGCGGACCATCCGGCCAGCGCTCCGCCCGCAGCGCATCAGCGAGGGCGCCATCGGAGTCCTCCACGTCGCCGCCGAGGCGGTAGATGATTCCCAGGGTGGAGACGATCACCTCGCGAGCCGGGAAGCTCGCCAGGACGCCGACAGTGATCTTCCAGTCAAAGCCCGCCGGGGCAAAGATCGGCTGCAGGGCGTGGCCCGCGCGACCGAGGAAACTCTGCTCGATCTGCTCGGCCTGCACGACGGGATCTGCACCTTCCTCATGGGCTCCCTGCTTGTGCGGGAAGTAGAGCAGCGCCCAGATGATCACGCTGATCACCACAATGATGGTACCCGCACGCTGGAGGAATTCCTTCCCACCCATCCACATGCGCCAGAGCACGTCCTTGGGGACAGGGAACCGGTAGGGCGGCATCTCCATGATGAAGGGCTGGCTCGGCGTCTTGAAAATGAAACGGTTGACCAACCAGGCCAGGGGCAGGGCCACGAACAACCCGAGCATCTGCGCCCCAAAGAGCGTAAGCGACGCTGCCCCGACACCCCATACCGGCTCGATAAAGGCTCCGATGAGCAGCAGGTAGACCGGGAGACGCGCCGAGCAGCTCATCAATGGAGCCACCAGGACGGTGACCAGCCGGGCGCGGGGGTTCTCGATCGTTCGGGTGGCAAAGATGCCCGGGACCGCGCAGGCGTAGCTGGAGAGCAGCGGGACAAAGCTCTTTCCGTTGAGCCCGCACCAGCCAAACAGCTTGTCCATGAGGAAGGCGGCGCGCGCCATGTAACCCGTGTCTTCCAGCAGGGAGACAAAGAAAAAGAGGAGGAAAATCTGCGGCAGGAATACGACCACGCCCCCCGCTCCGGCGATGATGCCGTCGCAGACCAGCGATTGAAACACCGGGACCGGGGCGAGGAAATTTCCAACGACTTCACCCAGCCAGGAAAACAGCGAATCGATCAGATCCATCGCTGGCCCCGACAGCGTGTAGATGGCCTCGAAGACCAGGAACATCAGACCCGCGAAAATCAGCAGACCGAAAAACCGATGCGTCAGGATCGAATCGATGCGCCCCGTCATCTGGATCTGGGCATGATTGTCCGCCCGGGTGACACCATCCAGGAGTTCGGAGATGAACTTCTGGAAAACCACCATCTCGACGGAATACGGATCGGCGCCCTCCTCCCGGATCGGCGCCCGTCCCTTTTCCACGAGCTCCTTGCGTTCACCATCGGGGCATCCAACGAGATCGAGATAGGACGAACGATGATCAAAGAGTATGCGGCGGAGTTCCGCATCGGAGAGATGGATATTGGTCTTGAGCTGATGCCTCAGGACGTTAGTCGCAGCCTGCACATACTCCGGCCACTGCGGAGTCCGCAGAAAAACGGGAGTCTCCAGGCACTCCCCGATCGCGCTATAGAGTCCATCCAGCCCCTGCCCTTTGCGGGCGGAGATCGGAATCACCGGCACGCCCAGCCGCTGGCTTAGGAGCGTCGCGTTCACCGCCTGGCCCGAGGCGATCACCTCGTCCATGAAGTTGAGCGCGATGATCAGCGGAACCCCGAGGTCGGCAATCTGGCAGGCCAGTTGCAGGCTGCGAGCCAGTTGGCGGGAATCAACCACGCAAATGGTGAGATCGGGGATCTCTTCACCGCGACCGGAAAGGACATCGGAGGAGATTCGTTCGTCGGGCGAACTCGCCGCCAGCGAGTAAGAGCCGGGAAGATCGAGAACATTGATCTCCCTGCCATCGAGGATCATGCGCCCCGATTTCTTGGCGACGGTGACGCCAGGATAGTTGCCGATACGCTGGCGGGACCCCGTGAGGCGGTTGAATAACGTGCTCTTGCCCGTATTTGGATTACCGATAAGCGCGACAGTCGCGATCCCGGTGGCAGCGCGGCGATTTCCCATATTTTCCCTTAAGCAGCAATTTCGTCCTCAATCTCGACCAGCCGAGCCTCGGCTCGCCGGAGACAGAGCAGACACCCCGGGATCTTGATCATCAGCGGATCACCCAGCGGAGCGGAGCGAACAAATTGCAGAGCGCAGCCCGGGACGAGCCCGAGGGACATCAAGCGCTGTCCCATGCCCTCATCGTGATGGATGGCGGTTACCTTCGCCTGCTCGCAGGGAGCCAGGTCGTTCACCGTGCGACGGCGCTTCGGGTTTTCCAAAGCCGACGGGGGAACGGCTGGTTCCGTATTATGCTGCGAGCGTTTCTTCATCGGTAAGGTAACAGCCGGGATCAGTGGCCCATGGGTCGTTATGCACCTGCGCGGCGCGAACCCGGAAGCCGCCGCCACAGACTTTTTGGAATCTGCACGATCCGCAACGACCTTTCAATCTCGGCAATCGATCCCGAAGGCCGGTGAGAAGTTCGTCTTTGGAGTTCGTCCAAATCTCGCTGAAACGGCGGTCGCGCACGTTGCCGATCGTATGGGTCTGCCAGAACTGGTCGGGGTGGACATTGCCCTGGCTGTCGATGTTGGCGATGCCGACGCCCGAGCTGTTGGCTCCGCCGCCGTTCCACTGCATGAGCTTGAAGGCATCCTCGGCGCGAGAGGGATCCTCCTCTTGAAGACGAAGGTAGAGGTAGGCCCCATCGGCAGGCTGATCCACGGTGAGCACCTCGCGCTCAATCCCTTTACTCTGCCAGACCTTGATCCGGTCGAGGATCTTGTCGAGCGCCATGCGGGTGCGCTCCGGCTCGACGAGCTGGAGGTTCGATCCGCGACCGCTAAAGACGAGGTGGTAGAAGCATACGCGCGGGATGTCGTAGTCCTCGATGAACTTCAGGACATTGTCGAGGTCGTCGATATTGTTGCGGGAAAGCGTGAGGCGGAGGCCGGATTTCTGCCCGATCTTCTGGCAGTTCTTGAATCCCTCCACGGCACGCTCGAAGGCTCCGACGCGTCCGCGGAACTTGTCATGCACCTTGCCGATCCCATCGAGCGAGATGCCGACGTAGCGGCAGGACATCTGGCGGAGGCTGAAAACCGCCGGGCGCGAGAGCAGCGTGCCATTGGTCGAAAGGGTGAAGGGCAATCCCCGCTTGGCGGCATACCGGGCCAGCGAGAAAAAGTCCTGCCGGATCATCGGCTCGCCGCCGGAAAGAAGCACGGCGGGAACTCCGAAATCGGCCAGATCATCAATGACGCCCTTGCATTCCTCAAAGGAAAGCTCGCCGTCGTAGTTCTGGTTGCACGAGTCCGAGTAGCAATGCATGCAGGAGAGATTGCACCGGCGGGTGATGTTCCATACGACCACGGGACGACGTTCCCGGGCGGAAGCAAAGGGCCGATGATGACCGGTGCCGTAACGCAAGCCGTCGGCCGGCTGGCTGGCCCCGAGATAGAGACGGGTGAGATTGATCATTCCTGCGGTTTGGGTTGGTAGGTGCAGAGAGGTTCCTCGGCGAACGGGTCGCCGCGAAGAGCAAAGGCGCGGGCGCGCGATCCGCCGCAAAGCGTGCGATAATCGCAGCGACCGCATTTGCCCTTGAGCGCGGTGGGATTGCGCAGGGAACGGAAAAGGGGCGACTCGCGGTAAATCTGAAGCAGCGGCAACCGGCGAACGTTACCTGCGGAAACCGGCAGAAACCCGCTCGGGCAAACCTCGCCGCGATGCGAAACGAAAACGAATCCGCGTCCGTCATTGGTTCCGCCAACATGCGGACGCTCCAATCCGGCGCGTTCGGCCTGCTGGAGCTGGATGCGGCGATATTGTGGCGCCTCCGTGGTCTTGATCGCGAAGGGAACCCGGCGGGAAAGCTCGCAGAGTTTGTTCAGGAGCGCCTCGGCCTGCTTCGGCTCTGGCAGCTGATAGACATCCGCGCGACCGGTCGGCACCACCATGAAGATGCTCCAGACCGATGGCTTCAGGCTCTCGACCAGAGCCGCCATCGCGTCGAACTCCTCATAGTTCTGAGCCGTGATGGTCGTATTGATCTGAAACGGAATGCCCGCCTTGCGCGTGGCCTCGATGCCCTGCATCGTCCACTCCCAGGCGCGCTTCACACCACGAAAGGTGTTGTGCGTTTCCTCCGTGGCCCCATCGAGGCTGAAGGACAGGCAGGCGAGCCCGGCCTCGGCAAGAGCTTCAAAATCGAGGGCCAGCATATCCGGCGTGGCGCTGGGGCTGAGGGCGACCCGCAGGCCGCGACTGGCGGCGTGGGCGACGAGTTCGAGGAGGTCCGGCCTCCGGGAGGGATCCCCTCCGCTGAAAATGAAAAACCGTGGGGCGATGTCTGCTACGTGGTCGATGAGGGTCCGGGCTTCGTTCGTGTCCAGTTCAAGCGGATCGCGCTTGGGCTGGGCCTCCGCACGGCAGTGAGTACAAGCCAGCCGGCAGGCCCGGGTCATCTCCCACACGACCACTTCCGGGCGATCGCAGTAAGAGATCCAATTCATAAGACGAAATCATACGGCACCTCCTCTTGAGGCGACAATAAGTTTTTCTTATTTTTTGAAATCCAATCTCATTCGCAGGATTTCCGAGACTGGAGATCACTTCTGATTTTCGCCAAAATTTCGCTGCAAATGCTTGATCAGCAAGCTCATGTCCGAAGCCACACCGCGATAGGAAATAATTCCGTCCGGGCGGATGAGATAGCAGGCGCCGCCCGATCCCACGGAGTACGCCTTGTGGGCCTCCCCCCGGCGGTCGATGAAGACCGAGTCGCCGGCATTTCCCTCCCGGAAGATCCGGATCACCCGGACGAAGCCCGGTAATTCCGCTGGGACAATGGCGTTGCCGAAGATCAACAGCTGAAACCGGCCGTCGCCCTTCCAGAGAGAGTGGAGCCGGGTCTGGGCTCCGCTGCGTTTCCGCAGTCCCCAGGCGTCCGGGGCTCGCTCTCCGGCGTGCGGAGCGCCGCTGAACCAGCCCAGATGCCCCTCCTCGACGATGGCGCTATCGCGGTAGGAGACATCCAGCATGCTCACCGTCTCGGCCATGGCATCGCCCATGCCGATCAACCCGACGAAGCGGATGACGTGATTGCGCATCTCGACGGATAGCGACGAGTGAAGGTCCGCCATGCGAGTGGCGGGACCGACGCGCTCAAGCAGTTTGCGGGCATTGCCGTGGCGCTCGATCTGGTAGCTGGCGAGCAACCCCTCTCCGCCGAACCCTTGGAGGACGGAGGCCAGCTTCCAGGCGAGGTTTACCGCGTCCTGGATGCCCGTATTCATCCCCTGCCCGCCTACCGGGCTGTGGACATGCGAAGCGTCGCCTGCGATGAAGACGCGGCCCTTCTTCATGGATGGGCTGAGCCGCGTATTGATGGCAAAGGGGCTGATCCAGACCGGATCGTACATCGGGATGCGGGAGCCGAACCGCGCTAGGATGATGTCGCTGATCTCGGCCAGCCCCAGCTTCTCCGCATCGCGCATGGTCATGCCGGAGACGTTGAGAATCACCCTCCAGCGATTGTCATTGAGCGGCGCGATGAAAATCAAACCAGTCCGCCCGAGATAGGCAAACAACTCATCCGCGGGCTGCTCCCAGCTGATCTTGACGTCGGCGGTGATCCAGACCGTATCCAAGGTCTCTCCCTCGAGATGCAGCTTCATGGCGGCGCGCACCGCACTGTGCGCACCATCAGCTCCGATAACATAGCGGAACGAGGCCGCCTCCAGGGCGCCCGTCTCCTGGCGCAGCCGCACGGAAACCGCCGAGTCCGTCTCGTCATAGGCGAGAAACTCCGTCCCGCGCTCCACCTTCACCCCGCAGCCGGCGAGATGGCGCTCCAGGATCGCCTCGGTATGCGACTGATCCAGGCCCAGCATGAAGGGATAGGCCGTGGGCAGCTTGTCCAGGCGGGGGTGAAGGAGTTCTATATTGCCCTCTCCCACGATATTGGCTCCATGCACCCGGACTCCCGCGGCGAGAAAGTCATCAATGATCCCCAGCCGCTCAAAGTGCTCCAGGGTGCGGGCGTGAATGATCGCCGCCCGGGACTGTCGCATGGGCGCAGCGAGGCGATCCACGATACGCACGCCCACCCCGGCCTGCGCCAGCGAGAGGGCTGCGGTAAGTCCGGTCGGTCCTGCACCCACGATCAAGACATCCGCGGGGGACAACGCTGTCTGACTCATGCGCGAAGTTTTCTCTCCCCCGGGCGGGCGAAGCAAGACAACGCGCACATGGACTTTCCCATTTTTGGAAAAAATCGCCCGCGCAGCCTCACAGAAAGAGGCTGGTCGAGGAGGAGGATTTTCTTTAAGCAACGAGAGGCATGCAATACTTCTTCGCTCTCTTCATCCTGCTTTTCTGCGTTCCCGCCTACTTTGCCCCGGCGCATCTCGTCCGCCCGTTCGCTTATTTTGCCATCCTCTCCCTGATCATCGGAGTCATCGCCTGCGCCTGGCCCGCGCTCATGCCCAAGGGATTTCTGGAAAGCAATCCCTGGGCGGTCAATTCGCCGCTCCAACCCGAGATCTCCATGGTCGTCGGAGGAGTGTGTCTGCTCTTTGGCATTGGGCTGTTCCTCGCCCTGGGCTGCCGCCGTTTTCTGAAGAAACGCTAGGCAAGGTTGACCCTGGCAAGGACATCGTGTAACCCCGCCCCTGTCTCATGTTCCGCATTCACATCGCCCGCAACAGGCAGCCCCTCGGTCAGTTCTCCCCGGAAGAAGTCTCGGAGGGCCTGAAGACCGGGCGCTTCCTGCCGACTGACCTCGCCTGGCGTGAGCCGATGGATGCATGGAAGCCGCTGGGAGAGTTCGACGATCTCCCGGAGGTCGCCGATCCCGATCCCGAGCTGGCTCCCCCTTTCCCCGTCGTGGAAACTGTCCTGCCAGCCACGCCGGAACCCGCCTGGGAGCGCGCCGCCACGCTGGGCTTCTGGAAAGCGCTGGTGGAGACCTTCCGGCAGATCTTCGCCGCTCCGGTCCAGACATTCCGAGCCTCGGCCATTACACCGGGGTACAGACGTCCGCTGCTCTTCTTCACCCTCATCGCGACGCTCGCGATCTGGGTGGCATTTCTCTATCGCGTCGCCATCGGGCAGGTGAATCCCGAGGCGCTCGCCCCGACCATCCCCAAGGGGATGTCGCAATCGGATTTTCTCTGGAGCCAGGCCTCGGTGCTGCCGCTGGTCCCCCTGCTCGTCATGATCGGCGCTGCGATCTCGGCAGCGGTCTTCCATGGCCTGCTTTCCGTGATGGGCGGCGCGACCAAATCGTTTGAAGCGACGTTCCGGGCGTTTTGCTATGCGGGTGGAGCGGCCTCGCTGGTCCAGTTCATCCCGGTCTGCGGGGGGATGCTGTTTTTCTTCCTCTTTTCCATCCTGATGGTCATCGCCCTGAGGGAGACCCACCAGGTTTCCACCGCCAAGGCGACGATCGGCGTGGTCATTCCCATGCTCTTCTGCTGCGGCCTGATGCTCGGCCTGACCGCTCTCGTCATCGGCCTGGCGCCTCAGGCGCTCGCTAAATAAGGCCGAAAACCGGGCTCGGCCTGTCCTGCCCAGCGCAGTAGAGGGAAGCGGCCCGACCGCGGGTTTCCAGCGTGGTGCGCACGCAGGTCTCGGCGAGATCGGGGGAGTTGCAGTCCCGGCTGAGGTGCCCGAGGATGACGTGCCGCAGATCCGGGGCGTCGAGTTCGTCGATCACGCGGGCGGCGGCGGCATTGGAGAGATGCCCGTGCCGGGATTGAATGCGCTGCTTCACCGACCAGGGCCGGCGCATGTCCTGCTGGAGAAGCTGCTCGTCGTAGTTCGTCTCGATGAGGAGCGCCTGGATGCCCTTGAGCACGTCAAAGACATTCCGGGTGGCGTAACCGAGATCGGTCAGCACCCCGAGGCATGCTCCATGGGCCGAGATGCGAAACCCGACCGGGTCCGCCGCGTCGTGAGGCACCTGGAATGGCAGGATCGTGAACTCGTTCAGGGAAAACGCGCAGCCATTCTGAAAAAACCGCCAGTTTGCATGAGGGAAACCGGTATCGGACATCGCGCGGGCCGTCATCGGATTGCAATACACGGGGAAATTGCAGCGATTCAGGAGCACCTTGAGCCCGCCGCAATGGTCCTGATGCTCGTGCGTCAGCAGCACACCGGAGAGATCCTCCAACCGCACGCCGCAGGCATCGAGCCGTATGGAGAGCTGTTTCGCGCTCAGCCCGGCATCGACCAGGAACGCGCTGGAAGCACTGCGGACGAGCATCGAGTTGCCCGCGCTGCCACTACCAAGTGTGATCACCTCAAACATCCGCCCCAATATATGGTGCCGCCAGCCATGCGAGACCAGCAGGTTTTCCAAAGATTTTTTTCGCATCCTCCGGTCGGACCGTGCATCCTTTTTCCACCCTATGCAGCAATACCACCGCCTGCTCCGTCTCGTTCTCGAAGAGGGCAAATACAAGTCCGACCGGACGGGCACGGGTACGTACTCGGTCTTTGGAGCGCAGGAGCGCTTTGACCTGCGCGACACCTTTCCCCTGCTCACCACCAAGAAGCTCCACCTCCGCTCCATCATTCACGAGCTGTTGTGGTTCCTCCAGGGCGACACCAATGTCACCTATCTGCGCGACAACAAAGTGACCATCTGGGACGAATGGGCGGACGAAAAAGGCGATCTGGGACGCGTCTATGGAGCGCAGTGGAGGGATTGGCGCAATTCGCAGGGCCAGTCCGTCGACCAGATCGCGGAGGTCATCGACCAGATCCGCAAAAACCCGGACAGCCGCCGCCTGATCGTCTCGGCCTGGAACCCTGGCGAAATTTCCCAGATGGCGCTCGCGCCCTGCCATGCGCTGTTTCAATTCTACGTGCAGGATGGCGAGTTGAGCTGCCAGCTTTACCAGCGCAGCGCCGACCTGTTCCTCGGCGTACCGTTCAACATCGCATCGTATGCCCTGCTCACCCTCATGGTTGCGCAGGTCTGCGACCTCCAGCCTGGAGAATTTGTCCACACCTTCGGCGACCTGCATCTGTACTCCAATCATCTCGACCAGGCGCGCGAGCAGCTCAGCCGTGACTTTCGCCCCCTGCCCCGCATGAAACTGAACCCGGCGGTGAGGGAGATCGGAGATTTCCGTTACGAGGACTTCACGCTGGAAGGCTACGACCCGCATCCAGCAATCAAGGCGCCCATTTCCGTATGATCGCGATCGCCGCGATGGCGGCCAACCGGGTGATCGGAAAGGCCGGCACGATCCCGTGGCGGCTGCCGGAGGACATGAAGTTCTTCAAGCGCACCACGCTCGGCCACGTCGTCCTGATGGGCCGCAAGACCTATGACTCCATCGGCAAGCCGCTGCCGGGACGGGAAAACTGGGTGCTGACGCGCCAGGAGATCACCATCCCCGGCGTGACCGTACTGCACGACCTGGAGCGCATTCCCGCCGCGCCTGAGGGGCGTGAAATCTTCCTGATCGGCGGAGCCGAGCTTTATGCCGCGCTGCTTCCCCGATGCCGCGAGGTGCTGCTCACCCGCGTGCCCGAGCCAGTGGAAGGCGACGCGTATTTCCCGCCCTTCGAGCAGGATTTCGCGCTCCGGGAAACGGTGATTTCGACTCCCGAAATGACGGTTGAGCGGTACGTCCGCCGTTAACAGGCTTTCCAGTCGATACCGATTGAGGCTGGCAGTGGTCTTTCGGAGATCGCGGGAATTCCGGTCCCTCCTTCGAGGTAAGCTCAGCCCTCGCTGTTCTGGTACTCCAGCCAGAGGATCGAGGCCGACACCAGCACGGACGCCGCTCCGGCCGAGGCAAAAGCTATCGCGACATCGAACCCCTCGTCCGATTCCACCCGGCCCAGCGATGCCAGTGAAACAGAGGCTCCGACCGCCAGCGCAGCCGTCACCCACGGAAAGCTCCTGCGGTATTTCACGAAGAGGAGCCACTGGATAAACGAGAGCGCCCACTGCAACGGCAGGAGAAACCAGCCGAAGAGGGCGAAGAGCGGAAGAAAAAGCGCCCCCGTCCATCCATGCATGACCATCCCAAAAACCGCGCAGCCTGCCAGATGGGGACCGAGCCCCATCAGGATCAGGAGACGAAAGAAGCGGGCGCCAAGGGGGAACGGCTTTTGCAAGGACCTCCGCCTAGAGGTGCGTCAAGGCACCGAGAAGCGGCTGCGGGAAGATGCCGAAGAGGATGATCGCGAGCACCAGAAGACCGATCAGGAAATGCCCGAACGGGCTCACCTGGATATTCGTCGCGCTGGGTGCGGCGGGCTGCCAATACATGGCCATCACGACCTTCAGGTAGTAGTAGAAGCCGCAGGCTACGGTGATGGCACCGAGGACCACGAGCACGTACTGACCACTGGCGAGAGCCGCTTCAAAGATGAAGAATTTACCGAGGAAACCAATCGTGAAAGGCAGGCCGGCCAGCGAGAGCATGGCGATGAGCAGCCCGAGGGCTAGAACCGGCGAGCGTTTGCCGAGACCATTGAAATCACGGATGTCGTCGCCGCCGCTTACCTTGGCCACATTGAGCAGCACTAGGAAGGCGAGGAAGGTCATTACGAGATAGCCGCCGAGGTAGAACCCGATGGCGACCTTTGCTCCCGGAGCCGAGAGACTGGCCACCGCCACGAGGAGATAACCGGCGTGGGCGATGCTGGAGTAAGCGAGGAGGCGCTTGAGGTTCTGCTGCGACATCGCGGCAAGGTTGCCGAGAATAAGCGTCACCGCTGCGAGAATGGTCAGGATGCCGAAGACCTTGCCCTGGAAGGCTGCGACCGAAAGGAACGGATCCAGCACGCGAAGGAGGACCACAAAACCGGCCGCCTTGGAAGCCACCGAAAGATAGGCGGTCACGGGAGTCGGCGCGCCCTGATAAACGTCGGGCACCCAGAACTGGAACGGCACGGCGGCGACCTTGAAGCCGAGCGCGACGAGCACCAGACCCAGGCCGAAAAGCACGCTGGGCTGATACTGCTCAGGCACGCGCGGGAGGACGCTGCTGATGCCGTCGAGTGCGGTAAAGCCCGTAATGCCGTAGATCCAGGTGATGCCGTAGACGAGGAAACCGGTCGAGAGCGCACCGAGGATAAGGTATTTCACACCCGCTTCCAGGCTGCCCTGGTTTTTCCGCATGCTCGCCACGAGGACGTAGAACGAGATCGTCACCAGCTCGAGGGCGACGAAGATCATGATGAAGTCGTTGGCCGAGACCATCCACATCATGCCTGCGCAGGCAAAGATCGGCAGGGTGAAAAACTCACCAAGCCCGGCCTGCGGCGCCGCCGACGGGACAAACTTCAGATAGACCGGCGAGTAATCAATGGAAAGGATCAGCGTCAGGACCGTGGCCAGCAGCAGGAACCGCTTGAAAAACAGCGCCGCAGGATCGAGCACGTAAAAGCTGGACGGGATCGCGCCCACCGGCATCGGCGACAGGAAGAATGTCATGCCGAAAATGGCCAGCAGGACGACCACTCCGGTCCACGCGATGGTGGTCTTGTCGGTCTTGAGGAACGCGTCCACCATGAGCAGAAAGATGCCCACGCAGACGACGGAAATTTCGAGAGCGTAGGGAACGATCATGGCTGGACGATGGCAGGAAGGACGAAGTTCACGAGAAGCTGAGGAGCGAAGCCGAAGATGAGGAGGAGCACAAGCAGCCCGACCACGCACACCTTGGCGAGCGTGGAGATTTCAGGCAGGTCTTTCCAACGCTCAAGCGGAGGACCAAAGAAGACGCGGCGATAAGCGCGGAGCATGTAAACTGCGGAGATCACAACACCCCACACTGCGATGGCCGTGGCGATCTGGAAGTTGTTGAGGCCGACCACTGGCTTGCCCGCGGAGAAACCGCCGAAGAACACCATCAGCTCACCCGCGAAGTTGGCGAAGCCGGGCAGACCGACCGAGGCCATGGCGGCGAAACCGAAGAGGAGGCCAAACTTGGGCATCGTGCGGGCGAGACCGCCAAGCTCGGAGAACTTGAGCGTGCCGGTACGCTCGCGGAGTTCACCGGACAGGGCAAAGAGCGCGGCGATCGAAAGACCGTGGGCCACAAGCATGAGGGTCGCACCAGCGAGGCCGATCGTCGTCCAGCTCAGGATGCCGAGGAAGATGTAGCCCATGTGCATCACGCTGGAGTAACCGAGCATGAGATCGAGCTTGCGCTGCGAGATCGTCACGAGACCGACATACAAGATGTTGCCGAGCAGGAGGACGAGGAGCAGGTTGTTAAAGGGTTCCGTGATCGCAGGCGGGAAGATCGGCGTCACCAGACGGAGCAGACCGTAGAGACCGAACTTCTTGAGCACACCCGCGTGCAGCATGGCGGCAGGCGCGGGAGCCGAGGCATACGCTTGGGGAGCCCAGGTGTGGAACGGGAAGAGCGAAACCAGGATGCCGAAACCGAAGAACAGCGTGAGGTACACCCACGGAGCCGGGGCCAGCGTCCCGATGCGGGCGAGCTGGGCCAACTCGCGGAAGTCCCATGTACGGCTGCCCACGGGGAGCGAGAGATACAGGCCGATGAGGCCGACCAGCAGGACGAAGCTGCCAAAGGCGAGGTACACCGTGATCTTCCATGCCGCCGTCTGGCGATCCCCGGAACCCCAGATGCCGATGAGCAGAAAGGTCGGGACGAGCGCCAGCTCGTGGAACATGTAGTAGAAGAACGCGTCGACCGAGACAAACGCTCCCACCGCACCAGCCGAGATGAAGAGCAGGCTCGCGTAAAACCACGAGACATTCGCTTTGGGCGGACGGGCAATCGCGATAGCCGCGAGGGTTACCGCCGTCGAAAGGAAGAGCATGGCGACGCCGAGGCCGTCGACGCCGAGCGAGAACTTGATGCCAAGGGCAGGAACTGCCGGAACGCTCAGCAGAAACTGGTAGCCACCGTCCTGCTTGAACTGACCGACGATGACCAGGGTGAGCAGGAAGTTGAGCGCCGCCGCGAAGATCGCCGTCCGCCGCGCATTGAAGCCCGCGATGACGAGGATCGCGGCCAGGACGGGAATGAGAATTGAAGCGAGCAGCAGGTTCATCGAACGATCAGGAAGTAAAGGAGACCAACCACGCCCGCGCCGAAGAAGAAGGCGTAGGCTTGAATGTTGCCGATTTGCAGGCACCGCAGCATATGGCCGAAGACCACGGCGGCGAGAGCCGTACCGCGAGCCAGGATCAGGTCGACGATCCAGCGATCGGCCCAGGCGCTAACCCAGGCCAGGCCATCCTGGAAGGTCTTGACGATCCAGGCGTAAAGGTCGTCGATGTAGAAGCGGTTGGCGAAGAAGGGAATATTGAGCGGGTCCTTGTCCGCATTGCGGTAGAGCAGCAAGCCGAGGACGAGACCGCCCAAGAACATCGCGAGCAGCGCGATGTGCAGAATCTCCGGCACGTGATGCGGGTGCTCAATATGCGGGAAGAACGGATGCTCGATGAAGCCGTAGCCACCGATCACCGCCGGAATCGACAGGAGAACAAGCGGGATCACCATGACCGCCGGGGACTCATGCGCGTGCTTGGCATGGTCGCTCTTCGGCTTGCCGAAGAATACCACGAAGAACAGGCGGAACATGTAGAACGAGGTCAAGCCTGCCGCGAAGACCGAGAGCCAGCCGAGGATCGGCTGCTCCTCCACCGCCCAAGCGATGATGAGGTCCTTGCTGAAGTATCCACTGAAAAATGGGCAACCGGCCAGCGCGAGGAGACCCGCCAGCGTGCAGAGAAGCGTGATGGGCATCTTGTTCTTCAGCGCGCCCATCTTCCAGATGTCCTGCTCGTGGTGCATTCCAAGAATGACCGAACCGGAGCAGAGGAACAGCAAGCACTTGAAGAAAGCGTGCGTAAAGAGATGGAACATCGGCACATCCGCCGTCGGAGCGACACCCGCGCCGAGTACCATGTAGCCGAGCTGCGAGATCGTCGAGTAAGCGAGGATACGCTTGATGTCATTCTGCTGCGTGGCCATGAGAGCCGCGACGACGCAGGTGATGCCGCCGACCCAGGCGATGACGTCGCGAGCGATGTCGACGGTGAGGAGAAGCGGGAAAATGCGGGCCAGCATGTACACACCAGCGGCGACCATGGTGGCAGCGTGCAGGAGCGAGGAGACCGGCGTGGGGCCTTCCATCGAGTTCGGCAGCCAGACGTGCAGCGGGAGCTGGGCGGATTTGCCGATGGTTCCGCAGAAAAGCAGGATCGCGCCGATGGTCAGCGTGGCCGGACCGGCGAACTGGGCGCCCGGGATCTTGGCGAAGATTTCGCTGAAGACGATCGAGCCGGTGGCGAGCCACACGAACAGGATGCCCAGCATGAAACCGAAGTCACCGATACGGTTGACCAGGAAGGCCTGTTTACAGGCATCCGCCGCCGAATCCTTGCTGTAGTAGTGACCGATGAGGATATAGGAACTGACACCGACGAGTTCCCAGAAAATGAACATCATCACCAGGTTGTCGGCGAGGACGATGCCGAGCATCGAGAAGAGGAACAGGGCAAGACCGCCGAAGTAACGCCAGTAGCCCTCCTCGTGTTCCATGTACCCGATCGAGTAAATGAAGACGAGCGTCGCGATATTCGTCACGACGATGAGCATGACCTTGCTCAGTTGATCGATGGTGACACCGATCTCCACGGTGAAGTTTGGCAGGCTAAGCCAGGTAAACTTCGCCGCCTCAATGGGCTCATGCGACAGGAAGAGCGTCCAGCTGAGGTAGGCTCCGAGGGCGGCGGCGGCGATGGCCAGTCCGGCGCTCAGGGGCTTGGAATACTTGCCGAAGAAAAGGATCAGCGTCGCTGCAACGAGGGGGGCGAAGAGGATGATCCAGGGTGCGAGGGACGTACTCATCAGAATTTCAGGCTATTGAGGTCCTCGACGTGGACGGTTTGCTTGGCCCGGAAGAGAGCCACGATGATAGCCAGGCCGACGGCCACCTCGGCGGCGGCGACGGTGATAATGAAGAACACCATGATCTGGGCGTTGTAGTCGGGCATGCCGTCGATCGGGGGGCGGAAACGGGAAAAGGCGACGAGGGAGAGGTTTGCGGCGTTAAGCATCATCTCCAGGCACATGAAGATGACGATGATGTTGCGGCGCAGCATCACTCCGGCGAGGCCGAGCGCGAAAAGCAGTCCGCTGACGAGAAGGAAGTGGCCGAGTGTGAGGGTCATTTCAACTCCTTGCGGCTGAGCAGCACGACTCCCACCGTGGCGACGAGCAGGAGCACACCGATAATCTGGAATGGCAGATTGTAATCACTGAACAAAAGCATGCCGACCGAGGCCACGTCGTTTACCGGACGGGCAAGAGCGGGCTTCGCAATGTGGAAATCGGGCAGAAGCTTGACCAGGAGGGCAATGAAACCCACCACGACCATCAGGCCGCCGATGAGAGCGGGAATATTGAGCTTGCGAGCCCGCTCCGTCTTCAGGTCCAGCAACATGATGATGAAGAGGAACAGCACCATGACGGCACCGGCGTAGACGAGGACCTGGATGATGCCGATAAAGAAGGCATCGAGCAGGAGGAACAGGGCGGCGAGCCCAAGGAAGGATACCACGAGGCTCAACGCACTCGAGACGGGACTTTTGAGGAAGATTACCGCAGCACCGAAGCCAAGCATCAGTGCGGCGAAAATCCAAAATAGAGCGACCTCCATATTTAGCGGCAAAGTTTCTAACAACCGGGTGTGGGCTCGGCTACTTTTTTTCGTTCCACTTGTATACGAGGCCGGTCTTTATGCCGCCGAGTTCGTAGAGTTTCTTCTTGTCGTGCTTCATCTCCGCGCGGCTGTAACCGGTGATGGAGTAATCCTTTTGGAGGAAAATCGCCTGCTCGGGGCAGACCTCTTCGCAGAGACCGCAATAGATGCAGCGGATCATGTCGATCTCAAATTCCTTCGGGCGCTTTTCCACCTTGGCCCATTTTGTGTCGCCGGGAATTTCCTCGGGATGAATCGTGATGGCGCGGGGCGGACAGATAAACTCGCAAAGCTGGCAGGCCACGCAGCGTTCCTTGCCATGCTCGTCGGCCACCAGAGTCGGGGCGCCGCGATACCAATCGGGGAGATGGCTGTCCCACTTTTCCTCGGGATACTGCATCGTGACCTTGGTCTTGCCGGTGACCACCTTGCGCAAGTGTTTGAGAGTAACCAGCAGACCGGCGATGATCGACGGAAGGTAGAGTTTCTCGGCGAGAGTCAATTTGGGACGTTGGACGACGAGTGCCATGCGTGTGAATTGTGGTAGTAGAGATTGCGAGTTGTACGCAAGCTCATATGCGGAACTTATCCGGCAAAGGCGTATTTCTTCGAGGCGGCAGGCTAGTTCGATTGCGCAGGCGGCCCGAGCCAGCGCTGCACATCGTTCTCCCAATCGACCCGGGTGGTATCCGCGATGAGGGCGATATTGATATCCCGGAGAACCGGCAGATTGGGGCGCGCCGCCATGGCGAAGGAGGTCTTTGTCGTCGAAAGAGGGACGATCTGGAAGCGATCGTCATACTTGAAGTGGTTCAGGTATCGCAGAGTGGCCTCGTTGGTCACAAAAGCGCCGATCTGGCCCATCGCCAGGGCGCTCATCCCGGCCTCGGGCGTGGGGAAGGAGTCAACCGATATCCCGACTGCGGAGAGGGCGGAGTGGCCCAGGGAACCCTCCAGCACTCCGGTGCGGAAGCGGGAAAGGTCGCTGATCCGATTTACGTCGGAATGGAGCCGGGACACCGTAAGGCTGGAGGCAAACGCGCCCGTAAACGCACTCACGAGCAAAATGCCGAAAAACATCCAGAGAAAAGCCAGGAACCGGCCGACGGCGGTCTGGGGGGTTTTGTCCCCGTATCCGACAGTAGTCATGGTCACGGCGGCAAACCACAGGGCGGAGCCAAACCCGTGAATGGGCTTCCCGCCAAAATGCGAACTATGCACGCCCCGCTCGACCAGCCAGAGCAGGAAGCTGAAAAGCATGAGCGTCCCGAGCATCACGAGGATCACACTCGTCACGCCATGCTGAGCCATCTCCGTGAGAAACTGGGTGAAATGGGCTGAGCCGGAGTGCCGGTTGACGGCGGCGGCGGCAGGGAAGGAAAGGAACGACTGCGTAAAGTCCACCTCGCGCTCCCTTTCGGCGGAGACTCCGATCGCCGAAATCGCAAGATCCGCCTTGCCGTCGGCCAGCAATCCGAAAACCTGATCCAGATCGGTCTCCTGATACTCAAAAGTGAGCCCCAGGCTGCTGGCAATTCGTTCCCAAAGCTCGACACACACGCCCGTCCACTCTCCGTTCTTTCCCTTCATGGAAAAGGGAGGCCGGTCGATGACAGCCACCCGGAGCGGAGCGGAGGGAGCAGACGCCGGAGCGTCGGCACAGAAGCCGTTCGCAAGGAAGGACCAGATAATAAACGCGAAGAGAAAGAGATGGCGGCTCACGGCATTCTTCCTTTCTTCGATCAGGTCTGCCCGTAGACTGGAAGGCGAAACTTGTGGAGCTAACGGAAAAACTTCTCATCTCAATGGCCGGATGGCCGGTGGTCAAACAAGCCCGCGCCCTGCACGAGTCGGGCCGCATCATCGAGGCCAGCTACGAGTCGCCGGTCCTGCGAGGCAGGTATTCCGAGGGCGGCAAGCAGTTCCCCGCCGGGCTGCGGATGCGCAATCCGATCGACGTGGAGAACCTCTGCCCGTGCCGGGATTCCCGCGTGCGCGGCATTATCTGCGCGCACTCTGTCGCGGTGGGGCTGGAAGTGCTGCACCCCCGCAAGGCGGCGAAACCCGAGGCGGTGCGCGTTGAGCGCCCGGCATCTGCTCCCACGGCAGAAGCTCCCAAAGTGCAGGTGAAGCTGGAGGGCTCGCTCCGCCACCTGGAGGCGGAAATTTCGTTTTCCTACTCCCAGCCAGGAGTTTCCAACCCCGCCGCCGAGGCCCAGGTCCTCACCGAGATGCTGGGCGCAGGATTTCAGGAATACAAGGGCAAGGCCGCGCTCCAGGGCGAGGAACAGGTCGTACAGTTTTTCGCCAATACCCTGCCCCACTGGAAAGGCCGCTGGCAGGTGGAGGAAGGCGAGCGCTTCCAGCATGTGACGAAGGACATCGTGCGCATCGAACCGCACTTTGCCCTCAAGGAACGCGGCGACGGCTGGCTGGACTTTCACGTCCACTACACTGCCGGGAAGAACGCCGTCTTTTCCCCCACCGACCTGCGGAATCTGCTCCAGACCAGCAGAGGGAGCGTCAAACTGGGCGACGGCCGCATCGCCGTGGCTGACGCGGGTCTGGAAGCGGAGATCGAGCAGGTGCTGCGGGATTGCGACCCGAAGCAGGACCGCGGCGGCTACCGCCTCTCCCCCCTGCATCGCGCCTACATGGAGGCCAGCGTCGCGGAGTGGACCGGGCGCGCCAATCCGAAGACCTCGCAAGGCTTGCCGGAAAGCGAACTCGGTTCCCTGCGAAACACCTTGCGCCCCTATCAGCGTGAAGGCGCTCTCTGGCTGCTTCAGCGCGCACGCGCGGGCCTCGGCGGATTGCTCGCCGACGAGATGGGCCTCGGCAAAACCGTCCAGACGCTCGCCATGCTGGAGTCGCTCCGCTCCCCTGCCCTCGTCGTCTGCCCGTCGTCGCTGGTGTGGAACTGGAAGCGCGAGGCCGCCCACTTCCTGCCCGGCCTGAAGGTGCTCACTCTGGACGGACCACAGCGCGCCCAGCTCTTCCCGAAGATCCCGCAGCATGATCTCGCAATCACGAGCTACGCCCTGCTGCGCCGCGATATCGAGATGTTCCGGGATTACGAGTTCGCCGCGGTCATTCTCGATGAGGCCCAGCACATCAAGAACCCGGAGAGCCAGAATGCCAAATCGGCCTACGCGCTGAGGTCCAAGAGCCGGTTCATCCTCACCGGCACGCCGATCGAGAACTCGCTGCGCGACCTGTGGTCGCTCTATGAATTTCTCCTCCCCGGCTATCTGGGCAAGCGGCAGGATTTCAAGGATACCTACGAAACGCCGCTCCTGAATGGCGCGGTCGGCTCCTCCTGGGAACGGCTCAACCGCCGCCTGCGCCCCTACCTCCTCCGCCGCCGCAAACAGGATATCCTCACCGAGCTGCCCGACAAGATCGAGCAGATCATCGAGGTGGAGCTCAGCGACCAGCAAAAGACCGCCTACACGCAGCTCCAGCAGACCGCACGCTCGCAGATCGATGCGATGAAGGACGCTGGCAGCAGCGCGGGAGCCACCCGCATGCGCGTGCTCACGGCGCTCCTGCGTTTACGGCAGGCGTGCTGCGATCTGAGGCTGCTTGGCGCACCCGAGGGAACCGAATCCGGGAAACTCAATGCGCTGCGCGAGCTATTATCCGAGGCCATCGACGGCGGGCACCGCGTGCTGGTGTTCAGCCAGTTCACCTCGATGCTCGACCTCATCGGTGAGAATCTCAACGAGGCAGGCATCGTCTTTTGCCGGCTCGATGGTTCCACCAAGGACCGCGAGGGCGTGGTGCAGAGGTTTCAGACGGATGCAAGCATCCCTGTCTTTCTCATCAGCCTGAAGGCGGGCGGCGTGGGGCTCAACCTCACGGCGGCGGACACGGTGATCCACTTCGACCCGTGGTGGAATCCCGCCGTCGAGGCCCAGGCCACCGACCGCGCCCACCGCATCGGGCAAAAGAACGTCGTGACCTCGATCAAGCTGATCGCCCGCGATACAGTCGAAGAGCGCGTGCTGCGCATGCAGCAGAAAAAACGCGAACTCCTCGAAGGCACGGTCGACGCCGACACGGCTCTGGAGCGGCTCGATACCGAGGACCTGCGCGAACTGGTCGGCTAGTACGATGCGAGCGAGAAGGGAGAGCCAGAGTGCAGCCCCCACTGCATCATCGTCTCGGCGTCGTCAAAGATGTAGTTCGTCTTGCTGCCGAGTTGGACGAGGATCACCTCGCGATTGCCATTGGTCCCGCTGGAAACAAGACAGCGACCGGCGGCGTTGGTGAAGCCGGTTTTCATGCCGTTGCAGATCATGGAGCGGCCGAGGAGTTTGTTGGTATTCTCAAGCTGCTTCGCGCGGCCATCGGCGTAGAGGAAGGTGTAGTACTTCGTAGCCATCAGGCGTCGCATGATGGGCTCCCGGTAGGCGTGGAAGGCGATGATCGCCATGTCCCGAGCTGTCGAGTATTGCGAGGCGGGCAGGCCGTGGGGATTGACGAAATACGAATCATTCGCCCCGATCTCCCGCGCAAGCCGGTTCATCTCGGAGGCAAAGGCCGGGATGCTGCCCGAATGATCGCGGGCCAGCGCCGCAGCGGCGTCGTTTTCGCTCTTCACGAGCATGGCGGAAAAGAGCGCCATGCGCGAGTAGGTCTGACCGGCGCGAACATTGAGTTTGCCGGGTTCGACCAGCGTGTCCTCGCGCTCAATAGTCAAGGTTCCCGAAAGGTCTCCTCGCTGCAGGAGCACGAGGGAGGTCATGAGCTTCTGCGTGCTCGCGACCTGGGAATGCACGTCGGCGTTTTTCTGGTAGAGGGTGCGGCCCGTACGGGCATCGATCATGATCGCATAGCGGGCGTGAATCTGCGGAGCGGAGGCTGGCCAGATCGGACCGGCAGCCGTCGGCGCCGCCGCGATCATCGGGCGGGCGGCTTCGACTCTCGCGGGGGTCGAGGTGCGAGTCGTGGATTCCGTTGCACAGCCGGCCAGCGCCAGCAAACCTAAGATCAACACCCGGTGACGAAACATCCGGGCACGAAATCTTCCGGCGTTTCATCAATCAAGCACTAAGCGCCGGAGATTGAAATTCCCTCGAAAAAGCGCCGGATTCCCGGGAATTTCCACTTTGTTCCCGCGACTGTTGCGCATATAACGCCCCAATGGCCAAGAAATCCGCGCTCGTTGCCCTGCTCGCCCTCATCCCGTTGCTTGCTCATGCCCACACGGGAGTCGACGTCGTACATGATTTCTCGCATGGCCTCACCCACCCGCTCTTCGGTCTCGATCACCTGCTCGCCATGATCGCCGTCGGTCTCTGGGCGGTGCAACTCGGCGGTCGCGCCCTCTGGGCGGTTCCGACTAGCTTCGTCGGAGTGATGATCCTCGGCAGCATGCTCGGTTTCGCAGGCATCCCGCTGCCCATGGTGGAAACCGGCATCCTCACGTCGGTGCTTCTCCTCGGTGTACTGATCACTTTTGCGGTGAAAGTTCCGCTCTGGGCCAGCGCCTCGCTCGTCGGCATTTTCGCCATGTTCCACGGCTATGCTCACGGTGCGGAATGCCCGGCGGAAAGCATGAGCCTTCTCTACGGCGCGGGCTTCGTCCTCGCCACCGCCTCCCTCCACCTCGTCGGCATCGGCGCGGGCAAACTGGTGGGCTCGACCGCCAAGGATTGGGCTCTCCGCGCCTGCGGAGCCGCCGTCCTCGTCGGCGGAATCCTCCTTGCGTAATTTTATCTGCAAATCACTTGCAAAACGACAAGCATCATCCATGCTTGTCGCATGAAGCTTGCAATAATCGCATTTCTCGCCGGGGCGGTAGCCCTTCAGGCGGCTGACACCGTTCCGGTCGCCTCTCTCAGCACCGTCCTCTCCGACATCGCCACGAATGTCGGCGGAGACAAGGTGACGGTCACAAGCATCGTGAAACCGGGCATCGATCCGCACGAGTTTGAGCCGTCCCCGGGCGACGTGAAGGCGATTTCGCAGGCCAAGCTCGTCCTCGCCGCAGGGCTGGGATTTGAGTCCTTCCTCTCCAAGGTCAAAACCGCTGTAGGCTCCGGCCCGACCTTCGTCATTGTCGGCGACTCGATCACCCCGATCATGACCACCGAGGAGGAAGATCATGACCACGAGGGCCACGATCATGAGCATGGCACCCCCAATGCCGACGGCAAGGTGCCCGATCCGCATTGGTGGCATAGCATTGAGAACGTGAAGATCGCCACCCGCGTCATCCGCGACGCGCTGATCCAGATCGACCCGGCCAACACCGCCACCTATCAGGCCAATGCCAAGGCGTACCTCGCCAAGCTCAACGACCTCGCGAAGTGGACCAAGGTCGAGATCGCCAAGCTCCCGAAATCCAAGCGCATCCTCGTCACCTCACACGATGCCCTCGGATATTTCGCCCGGGATTACAGCTTTGAAATCTTCCCGGTACAGGGCATCAGCACGAGCGACCAGCCCTCGTCACAGAAGGTTCAGCTCCTGATCAAGGAGATCAAAGACAAGGGCGTGAAGGCGATCTTTGCCGAAAACATCGAGAACCCCAAGGTGCTCTCGGAGATCACCCGCGAGACCGGAGCGAAGCTCGGCGGCACAATTTACGCAGATGGACTAGGCGACAAGGAAGCGAACACGTATGATTCCATGATTCGCCACAACGTGACGACGATCGTAGAAGCCCTTCAATAAATGCGTAATCCTCCACTGGCCGCTCTATGCGCCATTATCGTGCTCTTGGGAATCACGGGCGTCGCCATCGCGAACCTGACGAAACCCCGGCCAGCACCCGCACTCCCGGCGGCCAGTGAGAGTGGAAAGAAAGTCATCACCGTCACGGTGGAGGCGACGAGCACGTCTCCCGCCGCGTTTCGCATCGAGAACAACGGCAAGGTCGTTCTCGAAACACCGCCGGAAACTCCCCGCATCTCGCGGGAGATTTCTGTCGACGCAGGAACCGCTGCAGAACTCGTCGCCACCATCAAATGGTCGCATACCGAATCGGAAAACGCCGCGCGCGTGAAGATCACGCATGATGGCGACGATCTCGCCGACCAGAGTATCTGGGGAACAGAAACCGCAACCGAGGTCATCGATTTCACCGCGCCCGCCCAATGACGCCGCGCCTCACCATCACGGACGCGACCGTCTCGTATAATCGCGTACCCGCCGTCCATCACCTGAGCGTCACGCTCAACTCGCATTCGTTAGTGGCTCTCGTCGGCCCCAACGGCGCGGGCAAAACCACGCTGCTCAAGGCCATCGCGGGACTCGTGCCAATGGAAACCGGAAAGGTCGTCGTTCATGGCGGGAATCGAAAGAATGCCATCGCCTACGTGCCGCAACGCGAAGCGGTGGATTGGGATTTTCCGATCACCGTGCGCGGGCTGGCCGAGATGGGCCGGTATCCGTCGCTCGGACTCTGGCGCAAGTTTGGCGCGGAGGATGATCGTATCGTGGAGGAATCCCTCCATGTCACAGAACTCGAGGCCTTCGCCGATCGCCAGATCAAGGCGCTCTCCGGCGGCCAGCAGCAGCGCGCCTTCCTCGCCCGCGCCTGGGCGCAACAGGCGGAAATTTACCTGCTCGACGAGCCCTTCACCGGCCTCGACCGCAATGCCCAGGAGGCGTTTTCCGGAGCGCTGCAAAAACTCCGCGAGAGCGGCAAGCTGATCATCGCCTCGCACCATGACCTGAAATCGGTGCCGGAGCTTTTCGACCACGTTCTGCTCATCAATGGCGAACTCGTGGCCTCCGGGCCAACGAGCGACACCTTTACCAATGCCAACATCGAGAAGACGTTCGCGATGAAAATCTTCTCCGGCTCCGAGCCGCATCACCATCATCACCACGAGCCGCATCAAGCATGAATCTCTTCGAGTTGTTTCAGTATGAGTTCATGCAGCGTGCGCTGGTGGCGTGCGTCCTGATCGGATTTACCAACGGCTTTATCGGCGCTTTCGTCGTCCTGCGGCGTCTTGCCTTGATGGCGGATGCCTTGTCGCATTCCCTCCTCCCCGGCCTCGCCATCGCGGCGATGCTGGTCGGCCTGAGCACGGCGGGGTTGCTGCTGGGCGGATTGCTGGCGGCGTTTTTCGTTGCGATCGGTGGGCACCTCATTGCGCGCAGTTCGCGCGTGAAGGACGAGACGGCCATTGCGTCGCTCTACATCATCGCGTTCGCGCTCGGCGTGGCCATCATCAAGTTTGCCCACGTGAAGGTGAGCCTCGATCATTTCCTCTTTGGCAACATCCTCGGCATCGCCAACAGCGACCTGTGGACCAGCTTCGCGGTGAGCGCCATCGTGCTTCTTTGCCTCGTCATCCTGCATCGCCCGCTTTTGCTCGCGCTCTTTGAGCCCTCCGTGGCCAAGACCCAGGGCGTCGCGGTCGACTGGCTGCTCGGCCTGATCATCGTCCTCATCGTGCTGACGATGGTGTCCTCGCTTCAGGCCGTGGGCGTGCTGCTCTCGCTCGGGCTCATGGTTCTCCCGGCGGCGACGATTTACCTGCTGTCGGACTCCTACTCGAAGATGTCCTGGTGCGGAGGCTTGCTCGGTGCGAGCGGCGCGGTGGCAGGATTAATCCTCTCCTACTGGACCAATATTCCATCGGGGCCTGCCATCATCATGGTGCTGGGAACAGTGTTCCTGGCCGCATACCTCTTCAGCCCGAAGTACGGCATCATCATCCGCCATCTCAAGGCCCGCCACCTGCATGAGGAATCGCTCAGCCGGTGGGATGAGGAAAGACACTAGCCCTTCAGGCGATCCACGGCGGCCTTTACCGCGGGGTCCATCTTGATGAGGGGCGGCCATCCGCGCTTGAACCCCTCGCCCGCCATCTTGCGGGTGGCGTCGATGCCCATCTTGCCGCCGATTCCGATCTCGCTGGTGGCGTGATCGAGCACATCGGACGGGCCGCGCGTGAGCATGCTGTCGCGCTGCGGGTCGGTATTCGCGCAGAGATGGAAAAGCACTTCGCTGGTGTTGTGCACGTCGACATCGTCGTCCACCACCACGAGGTACTTCGTAAACATCATCTGCCCCATGCCCCATAGGCCGTGCATGACCTTGTAGGCCTGCATGGGATAGGTCTTCTTGATGCTGACAAAGACAGCATTGTGAAAGACGCCCTCGGCCGGGAGCGCGATGTCCACGATCTCCGGGAAGTTCATCTTGAAGATCGGCATGAACAGCTTCACCGAAGCCGCGCCCATGTAAAAATCCTCCATCGGCGGAATGCCCACGATGGTCGCGGGGTAGACGGCATCCTTGCGGTGCGTGATCGCGGTGACGTGAAAAACGGGATACGGCTCGGGCAGCGTGTAGTAGCCCGTGTGATCGCCGAACGGTCCCTCCATGCGCAGCGGCTCGGTCGGATCGATGTAGCCCTCGATGACGAAATCCGCATCAGCCGGCACCTCCAGGTCGTTCGTCTCGCACTTCACGAGGTCGATGGATTTCCGACGCAGGTAACCGGCGAGGAGAAATTCGTCCAAGCCGTCCGGCAGCGGAGCGGTTGCGGCAAAGGGGAACGCCGGATCGCCGCCGAGAAAGATCGTCACCGGCATTCTCTGCCCGGTCTCGTAGTAGCGGCGGCCATGGCGCGCAGCGACCTTCTGGAGTTGCCAGTGCATGCCTGTGGTCTGGCCGTCGTAAACCTGCACGCGGTACATGCCGAGGTTGCGCTCGCCCGTGTCAGGATCGCGCGTAACCACGCAGGGAAGAGTGACAAAGCGTCCGCCATCGAGCGGCCAGCAGCGCAGGATCGGGATATCGAGGAGCGTCGGCGGCTGGGGGTTGATGGTGGAAAGATCGGCCACATCGGGAGCCGCAGGCCACTCGCCAGTGTGCGAGGCCGGAGTATCAAAGCGATGGATGACATCCTTGCACGGGCCGGTCTTCACCTTGCGCGGCTTGGCGTGGCGCAACTCGATCGCGGTGCTGAAAAGTTTGAGAGCCTCCTTGATGCTGGTCGGCGGTTTGGCCTTCATCAGCATGCCGAGTTCCTCCGCCACGGCCTCGACCGACTCCGCGCCGATGGCGAGCGCCATGCGCTTCCACGATCCCATGGTATTGATCGCCACGGGGAACGGGCTCACCACACCGTTGATCGTCGGCTTCTCGATGAGCAGGGCCTTGCCACCACCGGGCGATTTCATTTCCCGGTCGGCCAGTTCCGTGATCTCCAGTTCCGTCGCAACGGGCGAGGAAATACGCTTCAACTCGCCGTGACGCTCAAGGGTCTCGACAAAATCGCGATAGGACGAATAAGCCATTTCCTATGATACAGCGGCGGGAGCCGCAGGGGCAGAAATTTCTTTCTCCGCCACGGCGGGGAGACGGGCGCTACGGAGTTCAGCCCGGAGCCACACCTTGACGCCGCGCCAGACAATCTTGAGCACCTCGGGAGTCGGAGCGAATCCGGCGATAAGCGTGCGGCTGCGCAGGTTCTCGCTGCCATAGACTCCCGCCGCATGGCGTTTGCGGGCGATATGGGCGAGTCGGCGATTGTAAAACGCCATGAGCTTGCAAACGAAAGAGTCCATCGGCCCGGTAAACGGGAGCTGTCCGAAACCGTATTTCAGGCAATGGACCACGGAGCGCACCGGGCCAAAGAAGAACAGCCCGAGATCCATGAACATCGCGGCGGTCATGAGTTCCTTGTCGCCGAGATAATAGTATTTGTCCCGGTACAGGGCATTGAACCAACCGTGGTACGACATGAGCCAATGCTTGTTGATCATCGGCACGTCGACGCGGGCACCATCGAGTTCCGCCTCGATCCTGTTTACGGCGGAGGTAACCGTCCACGAGCAATAGTCGAGACCCGCACTGTAAAGCGGGTCCAGGAAGCCCGCAGCGTCGCCGACAATCTGCCAGCCCCGACCCGCGATCTGGTCGACGTAGTACGGCAGCGGCGCGTAGGACTTCACATCGCCCTCGATGATCTCAGCCTGGCCAAAAATTTCCCGACCGACCGGATCATTCAGGAGGTGCGCCTTGAGACGATCTCCGGCATTTGCCCCGGCTGGCGGAGTGAAGAGACGCTCGTCGTAAACGATGCCCGCGCTGTAATCCCCGCCTTTCAACGGAATGATCCAGCACCACCAGCCGTAACCGGTGAGATGGTTCGTCGCCGTGGCCCGGCTGACCTGGCAGGAATTCGCATAACCCGGGAAGCGGCTCTTGAGTTCGTAGCCATCCCAATCCTTCACCCCGCGAAAACGCGCCCAGATCGAACGCGTGGGATGATCCGGCAGCGAGCGGCGGAGATCGAGATTGCGAGAAAGCAATCCGGCACGGCCGCTGGCATCGACCAGGAACTTTGCGGAGATGACACGCTCTCCGGTGGCGGTTTCCAGGTGGAGAGTCTGAAGCGTTTCTCCAAGCACCACGTCCTTCACCCGAGCAGGGCGCAGAAGCTCTGCCCCTGCTGCCACGGCCTCGGCGAGGATGTATTCATCCAACACCTCGCGGTCGACCTGAAAGGTGGGCAGGCGGGTTTGATAGAAACCGCCCAGTTCCCCGCAATCCCCAAAGCTGTCGGAGGCACTCTGGGAAAACCAGAACCGCAGCCCATGCTTCGCCACGTGGTGGTGGTTCAGGTGGTGATTCATCGCGAGGCGCTTCGTGAGGAAGCACCCACTGATTTCCGTGGTCGCTTCCCCCACCTTGCGATCGAAATGTTCGCTTCGCTCGACGATGAGGATGCGTAGCTGCGGACGCTCACGACGCAACAGCAGGGCGGTGGAAGCCCCCGAAAAGGCTCCCCCGACCACCACGACATCGTATAGCTCGTTCACGCGACTCTCCATAAACGAGCGGGCACAGGCTGGCAACTAGCTACGAACATCGACCACGGCATCACCCTCATATACGTCTGAGGATGAGAACCTGGCCGCTCCTTTCACATCGAGACGCTTGCAGCGAATCAAGGACGGCACGCCACCCGCGAGAGCGGCGTCGAGCTGGTCGACCATCTTGAAGTGGTCGCCATCGAGATTGATCTCCGGCGGGATGCCATTGCGCTCGGGAGCGAGTACGGCGCGTCCATCCTCGGTGATGACATAGGCGTCCGAACGCAGAGCAAGCAGATCGGAGGTCGTCTTGACCGGGGCAAAGCGCGTACGCGGCACGACCACTGCGCCTGCATCGGCAAAGCACTCGATGGCCGCGCCCATGGCGGTCTCAAGCTGGTAGACGGCGGGCGATTTCTTGTCGCGCGGGTCGACGGTCTTCTTGTTTTTGATGACCGGGAGCGGGAGCAGGCCGCCATTGGCATCGAGGGCCTCGGCCAGAAGGTCCAGACGGAGCCAGAGGTTGTTGGTATTAAAATAGCGATGCTTCGAGATGTCCTGAAAGGCATCCATGTCCTCATCCGGACACTGGGCGGACTCGCGCAGGAGCAGCTGGCCGTCCGTAGCGCGGCTGGCGAGATGGCCTCCCTTGCGGTCGGCGGCGGTGCGGGCCGTCACTTCCATGACGAACGGTTTGCCAGAAGCGGCGAACCAGCCGAGCAGGCCGAGATCGAGGGTCGCACCGAGGTTGTCGGAATTGCTGACAAAAAGGTAGCGATACCCGGCGTCGAGAAGCTGCTGGAGCATGCCCGAGCCGAGAATGGCCGGGTACAGGTCGCCATGGCCCGGCGGGCACCATTCGTGATCCGGATTGGTCGGCCACTCGACCGGGGCCAGCGTGGCGGCGTCGATCTTGGGCACCTTGTTCTGCATCAACTCGAGATCGGCCGGGGTGCCCAGCTCGGGGTATTTCGCCAAATGAGCCAGCGTGTCCTCGCTGGTGCTGAAGCTGTTCAGCAGGAGAAATTTCAGGTTCGACCCCGTGGCCTTGCGGGCGGCAAGCACCTGACGAACGATGAGATCGAGGAATGTCTGGCCGTCGCGCACGGGCAGGAGCGACTTGGCTTTTTCCAGTCCCATGCCTGTGCCGAGACCGCCGTTGAGCTTGAGCAGCACGGTCTTGGCGAGGAGATCCGGCGTGGCCTGGGTGGTCGCCACATCCTCGTAGAGAGGAAGGCCCTCGGCGGGCGTAATGGCGCTCTCGGGGATCAAGCCCGATTCATTGGCGGCCAGAAGGCCGTAGGAGCGTTCGAATGCTGCGATGGCCGCCTTGCTCAGGCCGGCCGATTCCATCTTTTGGCGGAAGGGGTCGAATGATGCTGACATGAAAATACTAGGAACCTGCGGCGCGGCGCTCGGCTTCGGCCTTGAGGGCGCGCACCGTGACCTTGGCCGAGGAGAGCGCTTCATTTTTGAGACCGGCGACGAGGTTGGTGATCGGAACCACGAGATTGGTGTAGCAAAGAAGCGTCTGGTTGTTGCCGTAAGGCTCGATGCGCAGGGAGCCGGTGCTGGACCGGGCCAGCGGCGACTTTACCAGATTCCAGGCGACTTCCTGGATATTACCCTTTTGCGAGTAGGTATTGTGCACGACGTAGGTTGCGCGCTGGATGATCGGCACCTTGACGGTGTATTGGACATCCTTGCTGCCGTCGGGGTAGGTCTCGATGACCTTGGCGGCGATCAGGCCCGGGGTGTATTGCGAGGCGGCAGGGTAATCGTTGAAAAGGTTCCACACCACGGACGGCGGGGCATTGACCACCTGGTAAAGCATGAGCTTCGGCCAGGGCGCTCCCTGGACGTTCTCACTTTTGACGACGATCTGGCCCTCGGCCAGTTCGTCCTGGGCGTACTTGGGCACTTCACTGAGGATGTCCGCGGGGAGTGAAGCTACGGACACGGCAAAAGCCGCCAGGGGGAGGAGGAATCGCAACTTCATGGCGCAGTCATACCCGAGTCCGCCGGTTTTGGCAAACCGGACGGACGGATAACGAAAATGAAGCTGCCGGGAGGACTAAGCCTTGCGGGCGACCTGGATGCCCAGTTCGCGCAACTGGCGAGGCTCGGCTGGGGTCGGAGAGCTCATCATGAGGTCTTCGCCGCGGTTGTTCTTCGGGAACGCCACGACGTCGCGGATGTTCTCGGTGCCAACTGCGAGCATGACCAGCCGGTCCACGCCGAGCGCGACGCCGCCATGCGGAGGAGCGCCGAAGCGGAAGGCCTTGAGCAGATGCGGGAAGAGAAGCTGCTGCTTCTCCGGCGAGATGCCAAGCACCTCGAAGAGCTTCGCCTGCAGTTCGGACTCATGAATACGGATGCTGCCGCCGCCGATTTCCACGCCGTTCAACACGACGTCATAGGCCTGAGCGCGCACCTTGCCGTATTCGCCCGCCTCGATGAGCGCAACGTCATCGGCGTGCGGACGAGTGAAGGGATGGTGCACGGCGTTCCACTTCTGCTCCTCGGCGTTGTAGGCGAGGAGCGGGAACTCGACGACCCAGAGGAACTCCAGGGCGTTCGGGTCCGTGATGAGCTTTTGCAGCTCCGCCACGCGGAGGCGAATGCGGCCAAGCACGTTGCAAACGGTCTCCCAGTCGCCCGCGCCGAAAAGGATCAGGTCGCCCTCCTCGATGCCAAGCTGGCTGTTGAGCGCCTGCTTCTCCGCATCGGTGAGGAACTTCGCGATGGGCGACTTCCACTCGCCGTTCTCGACCTTGATGAAAGCGAGACCTTTCGCGCCATATTGCTTGGCGAGTTCGGTGAGGCCTTCGATCTGGCCGGTGGTGATACCGGCAAAGCCCTTGGCGTTGATCGCCTTCACAGTGCCGCCGTTATCGAGCGCGCCGCGGAAGACCTTGAATTCGCTGGCCTTGAAAACCTCGTCGAGCGTGATGAGCTCGAGGCCGAAGCGGCGGTCGGGCTTGTCGCTGCCGTAGCGGTTCATCGCGTCCTGATAGGTCATGCGAAGGAACGGACGCGGAATCTCCACGCCGCGCACTTCGCGGAAAATCTCGACGAGCAAGCCCTCGATCAACTCGATGATGTCCTCCTGCGTAATGAAGGAGGCTTCCAGGTCGACCTGGGTGAGCTCGGTGATGCGGTCCGCGCGCGGGTCCTCATCGCGGAAGCACTTGGCGATCTGGAAATAACGCTCCAGGCCAGCCACCATGAGGAGCTGTTTGTACTGCTGCGGAGACTGCGACAGAGCGTAAAAGCTGCCGGGGAAAATACGGCTCGGCACGAGGAACTCGCGGGCGCCCTCGGGCGTGCTCTTCGACAGGACCGGCGTCTCGATTTCCAGGAAGCCCTGGCGATCGAAGTAATCGCGGGTCGTCTTCACCACCTTGTGGCGGACGGTGAGGTTGCGCACCATCGCCGGGCGGCGGAGGTCGAGATAGCGATGCTCGAGGCGGAGGTCTTCGTTGACCGAATCCTCATCGAGCGGGAAAGGCAATACGTCGGCCTTGTTGAGAATGACGAGCGTGTCGGCCACGATCTCGATCTCGCCGGTGGCGAGCTTGGTATTCTCAGTGCCGGTGAGGCGCGGTGCCACGATGCCGGAGACCTGGACGACGTCCTCGACGCGGAGACCGTGGGCAGCAGAGGCCGCCTCGGCATGTTCCTCGGGACGGAAAACCACCTGGGTGATGCCATTGCGGTCGCGGAGATCGATGAAAACCACCCCGCCGTGGTCACGACGGGAATCCACCCAACCGCAGAGGGTGACGCGCGAACCCGAGTCCGCCTTGCGCAAAGCGCCGCAATGATGTGTGCGATAAGTCATAAAATCAGAAAAACAAACCACAGAGAGCGCGGTCGGCACAGAACTCGTCGCTGTGCTCCCGTGTTCTCTGTGGTCAAAGGGAGTTTTCGCCGCTTTTCAGCCAATCCGCAAGTCCGCTTTGCGGCACCTGCACCTCCTGCCGGGTGGCGAGGGTTTTCACCTTCACCTCGGGCCATTCACCACCAACGACCACGGCGAATTTCGCCCCCAGTCCCTCGGCAGCCTGGAATTGCTTCCCGACTTTGGCTCCGGCGAGGGAGAAATCGGCCTTCCATCCGGCATCGCGCAAGGCCTGCACGGTCTGCAAACCCTCCGCCCGGCGGGTGGCGTCGGCGATGATGACGTAGACATCGACCGGGGCGTCCGCCGCCAACGCGGCAGCCATGCGCTCGGCGGCCTTGGGCGTTTCGCCGATGAAATTGGCCAGCACCACGTCGCCCATGCCGAAGCCCATGGCGGAGAGATTCGCCGCGCCGTCGCTCAGCCCGGCGATGAGGTCATCGTAACGTCCCCCACCCGCGAGGGCGCGCATGGATTTCGACCGGTCAAAAACCTCGAAAACGACTCCTGTGTAGTAGGCGAGTCCGCGAACGATGGAGAGGTCGACCTCGACGTAACCGGCGAGCCCGCGGGCGGTCAGCTCCTCGATGAGCGGGCGGAAGGAGTCCGGACTGCCTGAGGCGATGAAGGCCTTCAGGTCGTCCACGGTGAGCCCGGCGGGAGCGAGCTTGGCGTTGAGGGAATCGGGCGACTCGCGCTCGATCTTGTCGGCAGCCTGGAGCACGGTGCCGAAATGCGCCTTGGGAACACCCCGGGCGGCGAGGAAATCCATCCACGCCTTGCGGTCGCTGAGCCGAACGACGAAATCCTCCGGGCCAAAGCCAAAGGCACGCACCAGATCAATGCCGAGGGCCAGCACCTCGGCATCGGCGGCTGGGCCGGTTTCGCCGATGAGGTCGCAATTCAGCTGGATAAACTCGCGCAGGCGGCCTTTTTGCTGGCGCTCGTAGCGGAAGAACGTGCTGGAAGAGAACCACTTGATGGGTTTTTTGTACTGCTTTTCCCGGGCAGCCACCATGCGGGCCAGCGTGGGCGTCATCTCGGGACGCAAGGCGACGGGACGCCCTCCGCGATCCTCGAAGCTGTAAAGCTGCTGCATGATCTCCGCACCGCTCTCGTTCTTCTTGGCGTAAAGCTCGACGCTTTCCAGGGTCGGGCCGTCGTACTCGACGAAGCCGTAACGGCGGGCGACGGAGCGCCAGGTATTCAGGATGTAGTTGCGGCGGGCGCAATCTTCCGGTGGGAAGTCCCGGAAGCCAGGTAGATTCTGCATGGGTAAAGACGGACAGTCTTAGCGGAGGCCGGGCCGGGAGGCAACCTGTCAGCGCAGGTCGATCACGACCTTGCCCGAGCGCTGCCCCTCGGCAGCCTCCGCGAGAGCAGCCTGGATGTCGTCCAGCGAGTAGGTCTTGTGAACAGGAAGCGTGAGCTTGCCTCCAACAATCATGGTTGCGAGAACGCCAAGCGTCTCTTCCTTCTGGGCCAGCGTCGCGTCGTAGCGCCAATTCCGCAGCCAGAAGCCTCGGAAGTTGATCTCCCGAAAAATCAGCAGGCCATTGGGAATCTTGAGCGGCTGGCGGCCCATGGCTCCATAGGTCACATGAGTTCCCCGGTCGGCGAGGGCATTGGCGAGATTGAGAGCGCTGGCACCTCCGACGGCATTGAGGGCGAGACGCGGGCGGGAGCCGTCGCAAAGGTCTTCCACGGATGCGCGCAGGTCGGTTTCTTCAGTGACCACGGCATCAGCTCCGAGCGCCTTGAGTTCGTCGATCAACTCCGGGCGGCGAACGACATTGAGCGTCTTGAGGCCTCGGGCGCGGGCGATTTGAATCACGGAGCGGCCGACGGCAGAGTTGGCCGCATTTTGCACCACCCAGTCACCGGGGTGAAGGTCGACGCAATCCTTGAGCATGAACCACGCGGTCACGGGATTCACGAGCAGCATCGAGGCCTGGACGACGTCGGTTTCCGCCGGGATCTTGACGAGATCATCCTCGCGCAACACCCGATACTGCGCCCAGTTACCGCTGGTCAGCGGAACGACAAGATCGCCGACCGCGAAACGCGTGGCGTCCGGCCCGAGTTCCTCGACACGCCCGACGGCTTCATTGCCAATGACGGCGGGAAGCTCCGGGAGTTCGCCATACGTCCCCTCGATCACATTCAGATCGGCGGGATTGATGGGCGACGCGAGAATGCGAATGAGCACCTCGCCCGCCGCGGGCTTGGGGACCTCCTGCTCAACGACGCGCAAGGTGTCGCTGGCGGGACCGAAAGAGGAAAGTTGGGCCGCCTTCATGACCGGCACAGGCTAAAAGACGCCTGCGATCCAGTTCTGGTCGTACCACTCATCCGGCCAGGCGTACGGGAACGGCCCGACACCCATGTAATACGGATCGGCAAAGAACGGATCGGTCCTCCACTTGCCCTGGCCGCCGGTCTGGCTGCGCTCGGTCGCCTCGAAGAACCCGACGGACTTGCCCAGGTAGTTCACGAGGTCGGCGCTGGCCCCGGCGTTCATCAGCTGGTTGAGCTGATCATCCGTGAGCGTGTAGGGAGCGTGGGTGCTCTGGATGTAGGTGAGAATGACGGGCGACGGCACGCCCTTCTTCAGCAGGCCGAGGATGTCGCCGAAATCCAGAATGCGGTGGTTCGCGATCTTCGCATACGTGCGGCTGTCGACGCCCATCGCCTCCAGCTTGGCGAGGACTGGCGGGTTGCCGGTATGCCGGGGAGCGGTGGTGGCGCAGGAGGCCAGGACAGCGGCGGCGAGGGTCGCGACGAAGAACCGGAGAGCGATCATGCCCCCTTCCCTAGCCAACGAGACGGCCACACGCCATGAAAATCGGCAGCGCGCTAAAGAACCCGATACCCGAGCCAGACCACCGCCGCAGCATAAAGAGCCGCCACCAGATCGTCCCATACGATGGTGCCGGGCCAATTGCGGCGCTCGACCCATTTCACGCCCCACTTGAAGATGTCGAAGACGCGAAACGCCAGCACGCCCCACAGCACCGCCGCCCAGGTGTGGGCAGGAAGCAAGGCCCAGACAAGCGACAGCCCGGCAACCTCATCGAGGACAAATTCCTTCGGATCATCCGACTGAAATCGCCGGGCCGACCATTTCTCCAAGACAAAACATCCCCATGTTGCCGCCACGGTCACCGCAAGCCAGAGAAGCTGAAAGGCCAGTGCGGGCATCAGCCAAACCGTGAGCAATCCCAGCGGAGCCATTCCGAGACAGGCCACGGTGGCAGGCATGATGGGAAAGAGCCCTGTCCCGAAATAGGTCACGGTAAGCAGCCGGGCCGCCTCTCCAGCTCCGGCACGCGAAACATTCCCCCCATCAGCCACGGCGAACCACTCCGAATTTCCCGGGTATTTTGCCGAGGTCAGGCGATCCGCCACTGCCTGCGAAACCAATCGATGGGCGAGAAACCGCCCCGCTCGGGAGTTCTCCGGGAACCAGCCCTCCACCCACTCGCGCAGAGAGACATAGCGTCGTGCGGGATTTTTCCGACAACATTCCCCAGAGTTTACAACGGACCGGCACACCGCCACCTGGGCGAATCGAGCCGCGTGCGTCAGATGGACATTCTCTTCTCCAGGACGATAGATGACCGAGAGGTCGGCCTCCCCATCGACGAGCGACAATCCGTTTTCGGAAGCAGCCTTCAGGGCCGCATCTGCGGGCACGCCGTGAAAGGACACACTCCGCACCTCAGGCGCGAATGCCTTGAGCCGACGAGTGAGAGAGGAGATTTCTGCAACGAGCCGTGGATCGGTCACGGAAGAGTGCTACCATCCTGGAACCTCACATTGGCAAGCTCTCCGAACACGTAGCCAATAAAAATATCCACCTCGGCACGCAGCGGCATGCGGTATTGATCGTCGGAAAGCCAGACCACGCCGCGCTTGAATTTGCGATGCGGTTCCAGGCCAAACTTCCCGTCCTTGCGCGTAATGCGCTGGGGCTTGAACTCCAGCTTGATCGCATCGTGCGTCTTGCCGTCGATGGTGATCTTCTCGCGCTTGAGGACGGTCAGCTCCGTAAAAAAGGCGGAGTCGCCGGGATAAAGGTTGATGACGATCTTGTCCCCGTCGGCGAGACGCTGGCTGCGCACGAAGAACATTCCCGCCACCATATCCCAGATCGGCTCGATCTTGATCTTCTTCCACTTCTCCGGCTTGCCGGGTTTCGATTCCCGGTGCCGCCAGAACCCGTCGGAGCGGAATTCGCCACGCGTGGTGATGGTGCGCTTGGCGTACTTTTCCACCTGATCAAAGACCGTGGGCCGAAAGGTATCCGCATAGAATTCCGCGTGATGGGTGGCATCCAGCGACCAGAGCGTGCGAGCCAGGCCCGTGGTGCCGCCGGAGACATCGACGACGTACTTGTCGTCTTTTTTCTCCAAGGTTGCCTTCGCCCGCGCCGCCTCGATATCGGACCACCCGAAGCGGAACTCGCCCGTGAAAGGCGGGATGTCCGGAAAGCCCCCCTTCGTCAGCGGGGTAATCTTGCCCGCCCACGGTTCACCAGCCGCGTACCCCGCCACAGGCAGGAACAACGCAGCTGCGAGCGCAACGATCAGGCCGAGGGAACGACCGGCTGCAAGTTTGCCGAGGGTAGCCATCCTTTTTCTCCAGCAGGAGATTCGCAGTAGGTCCACTCTCCGCGCTTGCTGATGATGCGAACGCACGAGGCCGGGGGCAGGTTCGTGAGCGTGGGTGATTGATCCGCCGGAGCGTCGAGGAGGGCGACCGGCTTGGCGCTGATGACCACACCATCATTGCGCTGAGCCCAGGCCGGCTCGGAAATCAGCGCCGCCGCCGCAAGCGCTCCGCCGATCACGACCAGCACCACCCCGACAACCACGCCAAGGCCTCCGCGCCGGAAGACCAGCAGCCCCACCGCGAGAAACGCGCCGAACCAAAAAAGCACGCTGCCCACTGTGATGACCGTGACGAAAGGCACATACTGGCTGACCTTGTCGAAGATGCTTTCCTTCCCGACCGGCAAACCTTGCGAACGCTCGATCTCGGACAGCGCAATCTTCGCATCGCTCATGCGAGGGTCGAGGAGGAGAGCGCGACGGAAGTTCAGCGCGGCAGCCGGGCGATTGCCCGCCTTCATCTCCGCCATGGCGAGATTGTAGTACAGACCAGAGCTTGGCAGCGTTGCCACCGCCGTCTCATAGCCGCGAGCCGCAGCCTGGTAATCGCCCCTGGCATAAGCCGCCGCCGCATCCTCGGCCGGACCAGCCTGCACGCGGCTGGCGAGCGTTGCCGCCGCGAGAGCGACCAATAGGAGTGTGTTAAGCCTGCGCATCGAATTTCTTGAGTTGCTGGATGTAGGTATGGCGGATCTCGCGATCAAGCGAGACGCCATGCCCCGCCGCGTACCGGGCCTCATCGGCCTGATCCAGCAGGGAGTAAATAGCTGTGCGAATTTCCGAAGAAACCCGGCTCGACTCGAGCATGTCACGGGTGCTGCCCATGCCGCCGGCCACGGCGAGGCGGCCGTTGACGAAATCCGCCGCGAGGGCAAAGAATTCCTCTGCGGATTTATTGGGATCTTCCGCGGAATGAAGGATGCGGCGAACCTCCCGCAGCCGAGCCGCGCGCTGCGAGGCCTCGGAGCTGGCAGCCGCTCTCAGGATACCGAGACTGAGGAGGGCGAGCAGAGCGAGCGCCACCAAGCCATTCACTCCAAGGAAGGCCGGATTGGTCAGCGTGGGCTGAAAATTCTCCCGGCGGAAGCTCGTGACAAGATCCGAGGTCTTTGCGGTCGGCACCGTAGCCGCAGGAGTCGGGGCGGCCGCCTGAGGTGTCGGAGTGGCGGATACCTGCGCCGTGGCGGTCGTCGGCGCGGCGGCGGCGGAACCCTTGGCGACCACCGCGATCGGCGGGGCCTTGAGCGTCACGTATTTCTCCACCGCCGGGTCGAAGAAGGAAAACTCCGGCGAGGGCGTAAGGGTCGCGTCGCTGCGGGCCACGATCGTGTACTCAAAGACCTTCTCGCCATTGTAGCCGATGGGATCCGACGCGCTCGGGGTGAATTTCTCATTCGGAGGGTAGCTGCGCCAGTTCTCGGCGTCGACGAGCGTCGGCGCGGTGATCGCGTTGAAATTTCCCCGGCCCGCCACCTTCACCGAAAGCGTGACCGGCTCACCGGCATCGACCTTTTTCGGAGTCGCTTTGGCGTCCAGTGAGAACTGGCCGATCGCTCCGGAGAAGTCCTCGGGACGGTTCTCCTTGGGCAGCGGCTTGATGTCGATCCTGGAGGGCTTCGTGGAGACGGTCATTTCACGGGCCGTCGTGCCAAAGCCCTGACCGCCGAAGAATCCGCTGAAAAAGTCATCCTGCGAACTGCCCCGAGCGGGGACCTGAATGCGTCCCATGATCTTCGCCGGCGGGATTTCCAGCGGGCCGGACTTCACCGCAGTGATGGCTGTCTGGAAGATCACGACATTGTAGGGGACTCCGTTGATCTCCTGCTCGCGCTGGGTCGGCTTGGAGAAGTCCATCACGGTAAACCCATCGCCGCCAAAATCCGGTTGGTTGATGAGCTGCGTGGGGTAATTGGCATTGAAGTAAAAGCGAATTTCCACCGGGATCACCTCGCCGACATAGGCCGAGGTCTTCGGTATGATCAGGTCTCCGTAGGCCACCTCGGCTTCGTCATCGGGAGGCGGCGACTGCCCCTGGGACGGCTGGCTCTGCTGAGTTTGCGGAGCGGGCATTCCCTGCTGGTTCATAAACTGGGTGAGCGCCTGCATCTGAGCCTGCATCTGGGCCTGAAGGGAACGCGCCCGGGCCGATTGCCCCGGCTGCACCGGCACACCCGGCATGACCGGGACGCCGCCGGAGTTGTTCCCCACCCTGAGGGTGAGCTGGGCGGTCTTGTAGCGCTGGCCATTGATCAGCACCTCGATGGGCGGGATGTTGAAATCCCCCGTTCGCATCGGGGTGATGAGATAGGTGTAGATCGAGGAAACCGTCTTCTGAAAGTTGATGATGTTGATCTGCTCGCTGCGGCCCGCGAAGTCGATCCGGAGACCGTCGACCTTCACCTGGGCAGGCACGCGGGCGCCGGTCGCGCCGGTGACCGAGATGTTCAACTGCACGGCCTGGCCGACGGCGGTGACCTCCTGCGACAGGTCGGCGGAAACCTTCTGGGCGTAGCCGGAGGCCGCCATCAGAAAAGCAGCCCCCAAGGCGATCGCGCCAGACCTCATCCGTTTCTTGGTTAGCGTATGCATTACCAGTCCTTCACCGTATCTTCTGTTTGCTGTCGTTGCATCAATTTCACACGCTCCTCGTCGGAGCGCAGGGAGTTTAGCAGGCTGCGCGCCTGGGCGGCAGACATTTCCCCGTCCTTTTCCTCGCCTTCCCCAGCGGCGGCGCCCTGGGCTTCCTGGCCCTGCGACTGCTGCTGATCCTGCTGATCTCCGGCGGATTTCAGCTCTCCCTGCTTCTTGTCACCGGGCGTCGGCTGGGGAGCGGGCTGGTTTTGATCCTGCTTCTGGTCCTGCTGGCCGCCCTGGTCGGGATTCTGCCCCTGCTGCGGCTGGTCCTTCTGCTCCTGCCCCTTGTCACCGGACTGGCTTTGTTGATCCTTCTGTTGATCTTTCTTTTGCTCGTCCTGCTTTTGGTCGCCCTTGGACTGCTGGTCCTGCTGCTGGTCCTTTTTATCCCCGCCCTGCTGGTCCTTCTTGTCCTGGTCGCCGGACTTGCCGTTCTGGTCCTGGTCCTTCTTTTGATCCTGAGAGTTCTGGCCCTGCCCCTGCTGCTTTTGCTGGTCGGGCTTTTGCTCCTGCTTGTCGTCCTTTTTCTGATCCTGGTTTTGCTGCTGCTGGTTTTGCTGATCCTTCTGCTGTTGGTCCTTATTCTGGTCTTTTTGCTGCTGATTCTGCTGCTGATCCTTCTGGTCCTTCTTCTGATCGTTCTTCTGCTGGTCCTGCTTTTGCTTCTCCTGCTTCTCGAGGTCCTCGAGCATCTTTTTCACGATCTCGCGGTTTTCCTCGGCCTGCTTGTCCTTGGGATCGACCTTGAGCGCCTCGGTGTAGTGCTGGATGGCGTTTTTCCAATCGGCCTTCTTCTCCTCGTTTCCCTTGGCAGCCTCGCCTCGCCGCACGAGGGAGTTGCCGAGGTTGTAGAGGGCCTCCTCGCGGAGCTTGCCGTCCTCGGCGAGGATGGCCTTGGTGAAATGCTCCACCGCCTTGCCGTAGTCGCCCATCTTGTAAGCGGCGGCGCCAGCGTTGTACTGGAGCTTTACGGAATCCGGGCTTGCCTTGAGCCGCTCGGAAAACTCCTGCATCGCCTTGTCGTAGTTTCCGGCCTGATAATCTCCCAGGGCATCGGCCCGGGCCGAAGGAGACAGGAGCACGATGGCGAGAGCCGCGAGAGCCGGGCGCGAGATGCGCGCGGTGCGGCGACGGTCTCCCACGAGCAGCCAGAGAATCACAAGCCCGAGGGCAAACCCGAGAGGCCACTGGTAGCGCTCGATCGGCTGGCGCGAGGTGGAGGTCAGCGAGTCGGCCTCCTCCATCGGAAGGATGCCCTTTTCAAAGATGGCGCGAGCCGCATCGGGGCCGAGCGGCTGGTAGAATCCCCCGCCCGCCGCGGCGATCTCTTTCAGGCGATTTTCATCGAGGCGGCTTTGCACCGGCTTGCCCGCCTGGTCGCGGACGAAATCCGATCCCCCGCCCTCCGCGGGAATGGGAATGAGCGATCCCTCGGAGGAGCCAATACCCACCGTGAAAATGCGCACGCCCTGCTCGGCAGCCTTCTTTGCCGCGGCAATGCCATCGGCATCGAGTTCCTCGCCATCGGTGAGGATGACAAGGGCGCGGGTCTTGCCCTCACCCTTGCCAAAAGCCTCGTCGGCGGTGCGAATGGCGGCGGCTATATTGGTGCCGCCTTTCGGGATCACGCTGGTGTCGAGTTCATCGAGGGCCTGGAGCACGGCGGACTGGTCGAGCGTCAGCGGGGCCTGGAGAAACGAACTGCCGGCGAAGGCGACCAGGCCGATGCGATCCCCGGAAGCCAGTCGCATCAAATCCTGCGCGAGCAGCTTGGCCCGGGCCAGCCGGGTCGGCGGCACATCGGTGGCGAGCATGCTCCGCGAGGTATCCACGGCGATGATGATGTCGCGGCCGCGATGCTTGACCTCATTCTCGATGAAGCCCATCTGCGGACGGGCCAGGGCAACGGACATGAGAATGACGGCGGCGAGCACGAGGATCGCGCGAAAGATGCGGCGGCCGATGCTGACGCCATTGGCCAGCTCGGCCTTGAGGCGCGGCGCGACCAGGCGGGAAATAAGGGCATCACCCCGCCGCTGCGACCAGATGTAAAGGATCGCGAAGGCAGGCGCTGCCAGGATGCCGAGCAGCCACCCGGGCTGGGCAAAGGTCAGGGAAGACGTCTCCATACGGTTTGGGAAAGGATGATTTCGAGACTGAGGAAGCCGAACCCGGCAATGAGGAACCACGCAAAGAGATCGCGGTAGTCGGCGGTCTTGGAGACCTCGACCTTGGTTTTTTCCATGGTGTCGATTTCGTTGAAGGTCTTCTTCAGCGAGGCGGTGTCGGCCGCGGGGAAGTACTTGCCCTTGGTGATCCTGGCGATCTCCTTGAGCGTGTCTTCGTTGAACTCCATCGGCACCATCTGGTACTGGGTGCGCCCAAAGGGATCGGTGAACGGGAACGGCACTGTCGGCTGCTGCGATCCGGCGCCGATGGTGTAGATACGGATGCCGAGAGCCTTGGCCGCCTCCGCCGCCGTGAGCGGGGTGATGCGACCGGCGTTGTTGTCGCCATCGCTCAGGAGCACGATGAGCTTCGTCTTGGCTTCCTTGTCCTTGAGACGGTTGGCCGCCGCGGCGGTGGCGGAGCCGATGGCGGTGCCATCCTCCACCATGCCGATGCGGATGCGGTCGAGATTCTGGATGAGCCAGTCGTGATCCAGCGTCAGCGGGCTCACGAGATACGGCTTGCCTGCGAAGGCGATGATGCCGATCCGGTCATTGGGGCGCTGGCGTATGAACTGCTCCGTCACCTGCTTGACCGCCTCGATGCGGTTGGCGCGCTCGTTGCCGATGGTATAGTCCTCCGCGAGCATGGAGCGCGACACGTCGAGCACGAGCATGATGTCGACGCCGCTGGCCTGCACGCGGGTGAGCGTGCGTCCCAGCTGGGGACGGGCCAGAGCCACGATCATGCAGGCGACCGCGAGGTAGGCGATCATGTTGAGGAAGGCTCCGGCGCGCGACCTGCGGCGCTTGCCGATGGCGGCAAGGGCGCTCGTGCTGGAAAAGGTGATGCCCGGGGAGCCCCCGACGCGCCCCTTGAGGATGGCGAGAACGGGTATGAGCAGCAGAAGCAGCAGGACCCAGGGATGTGCGAAACTGAAACCGAACGGTGTGCTGTCCATTACTTGGCCGAAGCTCCTGCTTGCTCTCCGTTCACCACGCGCTCGGCGATATTGAGCAGTTGCGTGATCTCCTCCACTCCCGCCGTCTGACGGGCAAACTTCAACAAGTCAACCGACTCGAGGAACTCCGAGATGGCCGCCTTTTCATTGGCGCTGAAAACCGCGTTGGTGCGTATGACATCGAGGAACTCCACCGAAGTGCGGGTCACCGCATCCACGCCATACTGGTCGCGGATGTAGGTGCGCAGCGCATCGGAGACCTTTACGCCAAACTCGTAGGCATCAGCCTCCGCGCCCTTCGCACGAAACGCCGCGATGGCATTGAGCGCGCGTTGCTTCGCGGTGAGGATGCGCGGACCCGGCTTGCGGCGCAGGAACCACACGGCAACGCCGAGGAGAATGAGCAGGAGCACGCCGGCCCCGATCACACCCCAGACGGGATAAGGAAATATCCATACCGGACCGGCGATATCATGAATCGGCGCTGGCGTGGCAGCGGCGGCTGGTTGTGTCGGCATCATGCTGCCTGCCTCCTTTCACGCTGCTCGAAGAAGCTGCGCAGCGGGATCAGGTAATCCTCATTGGTCACGAGCGGCACCTGGTCGATGCCGCGCGATCCGAGAAGCTTCTTGAGATCCTTGCGACGACGCTCCTCGGCGGCGGCATAGGCATTGCGAGTCTCGCGGCTGGAGGTGTCGATTTCGATCAAGTCTCCGGTCTCCGCATCCTCGAGGGTGACGAGCCCGATGTCGGGAAGCGTCTCCTCACCGGGATCGACCACCGGCATCGCCACAAGGTCATGACGACGGCTGGCAGCGGTAAGGGGCTTGGAATAATCTGGCGCTATGAAGTCCGAAATCATGAAGACAACAGCCCGGCGCGAGACCACCTTGTTCAGATAATCGAGGGCGACCGAAATATTGGTCCCCGTGCCCTTGGGCTCAAAGTACAGCATCTCGCGGATGAGGCGGAGCGTGTGCAGGCGGCCTTTCTTGGGCGGAATGAAAAGCTCCACGTGATCGGAGAAAAGGATCAGGCCGACCTTGTCGTTGTTGTTGATGGCGCTGAAGGCGAGGATCGCCGCGACCTCCGCAGCCAGCTCCCGCTTGCTGAGTTCCACGCTGCCGAAGCTGCCCGACGCGCTCACGTCGACCAGCAGCATCACGGTCATCTCGCGCTCCTCGGTGAATTTCTTCACGTAGGGCGCGTTCATGCGAGCCGTGACGTTCCAGTCGATGGAGCGAATCTCGTCGCCGGGCGCGTACTCGCGAACTTCCTCGAAGTTCATGCCGCGTCCCTTGAACACACTGTGGTATTGGCCGGCGAACGAGGAGTTCACCAGCCGCCGCGTACGCAATTCGATGCGGCGAATCTTTTTCAGAATCTCTTTGGGGTCTCTTTTCATGGCAGGGGTTCAGACCGGGGAGCACGGGCCGCGCGCTCCCCCATTACCATTACAGGCGCAATAATCCTTGAAACGATCAGGGCACCGGCAGACCGGCGAAGATCTTCTCCACGATCACCTCGCTGGTGATCGACTCAGCCTCCGCCTCGTAGCTGACACCGATACGGTGACGCAGCACATCGAGGCCGATGTTTTTCACGTCCTGCGGCGTGACATAACCACGCCCGGCGATGAACGCCTGGGCCTTGGCGGCGAGGGTGAGGAAGATGGTGGCGCGCGGCGAGGCTCCGTAGCGGATCAAGCCATCGAGCTTGAGCTTGTAGGCAGCCGGGTCGCGGCTCGCCCAGACCACGTCGACGATATAGTCCTTCACCCGGTCATCGACATAGATGGAGTTCACCACGCTGCGGGCGTGAATGATCTCCTCCGGCGTGACGACGGGATTCACATGGAGCTGCGGAGCAGAGGTCGCCATGGCATCGAGGATGGATCGCTCCTCGTCGCGGGTCGGATAGCCCACGTTGACCTTGAGCATGAAGCGGTCGAGCTGGGCTTCCGGCAGCTGATAGGTACCCTCCTGCTCGATCGGGTTCTGCGTCGCAAGGACGAGAAACGGATCAGGCAAAGGATAGGTGGAATCGCCGATCGTCACCTGCCGCTCCTGCATGGCCTCGAGCAAGGCGCTCTGCACCTTGGCTGGAGCGCGGTTGATTTCGTCCGCGAGAATGAGGTTGGAGAAAACGGGACCGAGCTTCGTGGTAAACTCGCCGTCACGCGGATTGTAGATCAGCGTACCAATGAGGTCCGCGGGCAGAAGGTCCGGCGTGAACTGGATGCGCTGAAAGCCGGTGTGAATGCACGATGCAAGAGTGCGCACCGTGAGAGTCTTCGCCAAACCGGGCACGCCCTCGAGGAGCACGTGTCCATTGCAAAGGAGACCCGTCACCAAACGATGTACGAGCTTCTTCTGACCGACGACGACTTTGCTAACTTCCGCGAGGAGAGGTTCCACCCACTGGCGGGCTTCCTGGATCTGGCTGTTTTGTTGCGATGCGAGGACACTCATGGGAGATGAATAAGAATCACAATGTATTTACATCCTGAGACATCAGGATGTGCACAGCGTTCAAAATTGCGTGCGACTATTCTTTCACCAAGGCCGGGCCGACATCGTAGGTATCTCCCACGTTGACAGCGTCGTAACGGGCCTTGTCGAGCCAGACATTGAAAATCTTCTTGGTGCCGTCCTTCTGGGGCACCTCGACGGTGAGGATGAAGTCGCCGTCCTTGTGCCGGGCATTGATCTTGCCATCGCGACCGAGAACGATCTGTTCCTCCGGAGCAGGATTAAACTCCTTTTTGATGATTTTCCCGGACATTCGGGCCTCTGCGAGTCCTCGTCCGCTCTGCAGGACGGCAATGATGACGAACAGAAAGACAGCGACACCGATGGCCACCGCAGTGATAATGACACGCGCGGGGAGCTTCGGCTTGACGGTACGAGGGTCAGCCATGCGCTCCACCCTAGGGTAAATGGCCCCAGGATAGAATCAAAAAGTCACACTCTGCGGATCAAGCCGCAGTCTTGTCCTTGATCCACTGAATGAAGGCGTCGAGGCCCTCGACAAAGAACCCCTGGTGGGCTCCGAGCACCTTGCCATCCGGCGAGAGCAAGATCATGGTCGGCACCGCGCCATTCACGCCGAACTTTTCGTCCAGTTGAAGGTTCTGCTGCTTGAGAGCCGTATTCTGCGGCTTGCGCATCGGGAAATCGACCTTCATGAGGACAAGGTTGTCCTTGGCAAAGTCCTGAAACTTCTTGGTCGAGAAGATCTGCTTGTTCATCTGGATGCAAGGGGGGCACCAGTCGGAGCCGGTGAACTCAAGCAGCATCGGCTTGTTGGTCTTCTTCGACAACGCACTGGCCTGGGCAAAGTCCTCGATCCAGCCACCCTCCTCGGCCGCTGCGGCGCTGGGAGCAAGACAAAGGGCGGAAAGTACAAAGGCGCCACAGAGGAGGAAGAGAGCTTTTTTCATAAACTTAATAATGCAACGTATGCAGTCTCCGCACGGATGCAACTCCCGGTCTGTTATCCCAAAGCTGCGCGCACCGCATCGACGATCTCCTGCGCGTAGGGCTCGGCATTGAGCGTGTTTTTGGTGAGGCTGATCGCCAGCCTGCTCTCGATATCGGCGAAGCCCTTGGCCCCGCCGTGCCCGCCGTGGCCAAAGGATCGGATCGATTGGCCCGCCGTTCCCGTGATCGTTTCGGCGTGATAGCCCAGGCCGAAAGCGGTTTCCACCTCGGGAGCGAGCCGGGGCGAATGCTTGGTGACCACGTGATCCAGGGCCGTGTCACTCAACAGTTGCACGCCGTCCACGCCGCCCGGCAAAAGAGCCGCATAGTGACGGGCGACCGCCCGCGCCGTAGCCAGACCGCTCGAGGCTGGCATACATGCCCGCTGGGCGTCGGGGTGATTCATCATCTTCGCCAGCGGCAGGAGCCAGATGGGGATGGATCGTGGTGCATCCGGGTCCGGCACATCCACCGGCCCGCCCTCCTCCTCGAGCAGAGCGATCGGGAGCGTCCATGGCCGAGCGTGGCCGATGAAGAGTTCCGACAGACCCAGCGGCTCACAGATCTCCCTCTGCAGCAGGGTCGGGAAATCCATCCCCGTCACCCGGCACGCAGGCTCCCCGACCAGCCAGCCGAAGGTGATGGCGTGGTACTCCACCGCCGTACCAGGAAGAAATGCCGGACTCGACTCCGCCAGCCTCCGACACATGCCCGCCCAATCTCCGAGATCCTCCCATTTTGTCCCGGCCGGGATGTTTTGCATTCCTGCCGAATGGCTCAGGACATCAGCCAGCGTGATGCCCTCCTTGCCCAGGCAGCCAAACTCGGGCCACCACGTAGCCAGCGGCTCATCGTAAGTGAGCAATCCCCTAGCGACCAACCGGTGAACGATCGTCGCCGCAATGCCCTTGGAAACCGAGAAGACAGGGAAGAGCGTGTCGCTGGTGACCTTCTCGCCCGTCTCGACATTGGCAATCCCCGAGCACAGATCGACGACGAGCCTGCCATCCTTGTAGACCGCAAGTTGCAGGCCCCGCTCCTTTCCGGATGAGGTGTAACTATCCAACAAAGTTTGAAGATCGCGACTGGCAGGGTGCATCGCCGCATGAAGACATATCCAGCGACGGAGAGCAATGCCTCCAAGCCCGTCAAATCAGCACACAAGGGAATGGCTGGCTTGACGCATGTCTTTCGCCAAGAATCCGCGTCATGCGCCCGGCCCTGCCCTCCGCCCTCAGAGCTCATGTGGATGGGGAATCCTGGGGATCATTTTTCACCGTGACGCTGGGGACCTGGATGGCGATATGGTTCTTCGCAGCGGTTCACAATCAATATCTGATCCGCATCGCCCCGGAGCACTTCACCGTCTGGCACTATGAGATCCCGTTTACCCGGGACTACACGCTCCTCGGGATCGCCTACGCCTTCGGGGCCTCGGCCTCCCCGGGCGTCGTGCTCGGAATGGCTCTCTTCGTCCTGGGCCGCCTGGGTCGCGGCCCGAAAATCCCCTCTCTCCGCCTCGTGCTCAGCACGGCCTGGGTCTGGCTGGGGGTGGAAATCGCCGCCATCTCCGCCGGGGTGCTGGTTCATTTCACCAGTCGCCCGCTCTATCCCGACTGGGTTTATCTGGATGATTCCCATGGCCTCCTCATCACCCAAACCATTCAGATCACAGCCTACCTCTCCGGAGCGGTGTTTTCGGTCGCCCTGCTCGTCGCCACCTGGCATCGGCGGAGCAAGCCGCTCTCCGCATAAATCGCTTTCCCTTTTGCGAAAAACTGCCTATGTTCCCACTCCCACTCAACGGGGGTATAGCTCAGTTGGTAGAGCGCTTCGTTCGCAATGAAGAGGCCAGGGGTTCGAATCCCCTTACCTCCAGTTATTGAAAATCAATAACTTACCCCGAGTAGTCGAAATGTTCGGCACTCACGATAATATCCGCTTGTCTCTTTTCGGCGAGAAGTGCCCAGTATGAGTTCCCTTGCGAGCGAGTGCTCCAGGCGCCCCCTCCTCCTTTTGAGTCTGACGGCGGTAAGCGGATGGGGACTGGCCGATAGCGTTGCGAAAGACGACGGCAAACCGCATGGCGTCGCGGAAGCCGCATCGCTGGGCGATCCAATCCATCTTGTAGTCGGTCTGCATCAGCAGTTCACGCGCCTTGCCGACGCGCAGGCGCTCCAGCTCCTGACGCGGGGAGAGCTGCAGCTCCGCGCGGAAGCGGAGTTCCAGGGTCCTGCGGTTCACGTTGAGCGCGCGGCAGATCTGCTGGATCGTGACAGGCTCCCAGAAGCGCTGCCGCATCATCTCCAGGGCGCGGCGCAGCAGCGGATCGCCGACCGCGGTGTAGTCGGACGATTCCCGCGAGACCACGTCGCCGGGTTCCACTCGAAAGACCTTCCCGGCGTTTGAGCCGTCGGCGATCAGGCCATCCAGCAACTCTGCGGCCATACGCCCGATCCTCGGCCAGGGGATGACAATGCTGCTCAGCGGCGGATAGGAGAGGTTGCACAAAAGCTCATCGTTGTTTGCGGCGAGGACGGCGACATCCGCCGGGACCGAGATGCCGCACTCCATGGCCACCTCGCAAACGAGGCGCCCCAGGGGATCGTGGGCTGCGAAGACCCCGACCGGGCGAGGGAGGCTGCGCAGCCATTTCTTCAGCAAAGGTGCGTGCCCCCGGTAGTACTCCATATATGAGCTTCCCTTCTTCTCGCTGTCCACATGGCGGTGGCATTCGTATCCCTTCCGACGCAGCTCGCGGTTGAACCCTTCTCCCCGCTGCCCGGAGTAGTTGCTGCGGTTGCCAAGAAAGGCGAACTCACGAAAGCCGCTTTGCAGAAGAAACGTGGCTGCCTTTCTCCCGATCTCCCAATCGTCCACGTCGACCGAGATCGCCCCCTTTCGCGGCTCGTCGCTGTCTGCCACCACGGTGGGAAATCCCAGGTCGAGGATCGCCGAGGTCTTTCCCGGCAGTTCCTCCGTGAGAACACCGGCGGGCCGGACTTCGCGGATCAGTTTGCGGAGTTCGCCGACCGGACGGGAAATATCGATGATCCAGTAATCACGACCAGACCGCACAAAGGGAAACAAGGCGGGGGTCAACCGCCGCAGAAACACATCGGATACCACCACGGCGATACGCCTTCTCATGGGGCGATTGTTTCATTTGTTCGCATTTTCACAAATGAATACCGCAAAAAGCGGTTTCCGGCTATTTGCTCCCATGCCAAGGATAAGCCATGTCCCTCATCCCTTCCGTCCCCTCCCCGATCCCGTACGAAGGCCCTGCCTCGCTAAATCCTCTCGCTTTCAAATTCTACGACCCGACCGAGATGATCGATGGCCGGACGCTGTCGGAGCACCTTCGCTTCTCGATCGCGTACTGGCATGCATTTCGCGGGACGGGTTCCGATCCCTTTGGGCCGGGTACCATCGTGCGGCCGTGGGAAAGCGGCTCCGATCCGGTCTCCATCGCGAAGAAACGGATGGATGCGGCCTTTGAGTTTTTCGAAAAAATCCGTGCTCCCTTCTGGTGTTTTCATGACCGGGACATCGCTCCCGAAGGGTCCTCCCTCGCGGAGTCCAACAAGCACCTCGATGCTCTCGTGGCGCATGGCGGGGAACTCCAGAAGGCCACGGGAGTGAAGCTCCTTTGGGGAACGGCCAATCTCTTCAGCAATCCCCGCTACATGTGCGGAGCGGCAACCAATCCCGACGCGAGCATCTTTGCCTATGCGGCGGCTCAGGTGAAAAAGGCGATGGAGGCGACGCTGGAACTCGGAGGCGAGAACTATGTATTCTGGGGCGGGCGCGAAGGCTACGAGACCCTGCTCAATACCAATCTCAAGCGCGAACAGGATCACCTGGCCGCCTTCCTTCACATGGCGGTGGATCACGCGAAGGCGATCGGATTCCGCGGCCAGTTCCTCATCGAACCGAAGCCCAAGGAACCCACCAAGCACCAGTACGACTTTGACGTGGCGAGCGGCATCGCGTTTCTGCGTACCTACGGGCTGGAGGGCCACTTCAAATTCAACATCGAGACGAACCATGCCACGCTGGCAGGACATACCTTCCAGCACGAGATCGAGGTCGCAGCCGCGGCCGGAATGCTCGGGTCCATCGATGCAAACTCCGGCGATCCGCTGCTGGGCTGGGACACCGACCAGTTCAACACCGACATCCGCGAGCTCACGCTGGCGATGGTCTCCATCCTCAAGGCGGGCGGACTCGGCAGCGGCGGGCTCAATTTCGATGCCAAGCTGCGCCGCCCGTCGATTGACATCGAGGACCTTTTCTACGCCCATATCGGAGGCATGGATGCCTACGCTCTCGCGTTCAAGATCGCCCGAAAAATCCTCGCCGACGGCACGCTCGATGAATTCGTACGCCAGCGCTACGCTTCGTACGATACGGGATTTGGCCAGCGCATCGAGGCGGGCGCCATCGGCTTCCGCGAACTCGAGGAAATCGCCCTGGGCGCGCCGGAGCCGCAGCCCGCGAGCGGACGGCAGGAGTATCTCGAGAATCTCATCCTTTCCTACACCGCACCCCGCCACTTCTAGGAATCCCACCTCCATGATCACGCTCGGTATTGACTGCGGAACGCAGGGCACGAAAACGATCGCCCTCGACCCCGGGACCAACACGGTGCTTGCACAGGCCTCGGCGCCCTACGGCCTGAAGGCCGGATTGCCGCCCGGGCATGCCGAGCAGGACCCGGCGCTGTGGATCGAGGCTCTCGAGACCACGATCCAGGAGGTGATCTGCCAGCTCGGAACGCGCCGTGACGAAGTCGCCGCCATCGGCGTCTCGGGACAGCAGCACGGATTCGTCGCCCTCGACGCCCGGGGCGAGGTGATCCGGCCCGCCAAGCTATGGTGCGATACAAGCACCATTGAGGAATGCGAGATTTTCGCGAGTGAATTTGGCGGCACGTCCGGCCTCGTCGCACGGACCGGGCTGGACATACTCCCGGGCTTCACCGCGCCAAAAATCCTCTGGCTGAAACGCCATGAGCCCGCGAATTTCGCCCGGCTGGCGCACGTCCTCCTGCCGCATGATTACCTGAACTTTCACCTGACCGGGCAGATCGCGATGGAATATGGAGACGCCTCCGGGACTGCCCTGCTGGATATCCGCGAGCGTCGATGGTCCTCGGACCTGTGCGAATTCATCGATCCCGGCCTGGAAGAAAAGCTCCCTCCGCTGGGGTCCTCCCGCAGGACTGTCGGTCATCTGCGTCCCGAGCTGGCGCGTAAATGGGGCCTCTCCGAGGGAGTGGCGATCAGCGCGGGCGGAGGCGACAATATGATGGGCGCGATCGGAACAGGCAATATCCTGCCCGGTCGGGTCACCGCGAGTCTCGGCACCTCCGGCACGATCTTTGCGTACTCGCGAGCGCCCGTGATCGATCCCCGGGGCGAAATCGCTGCCTTCTGCGACAGCACGGATGCCTGGATGCCCCTGCTCTGCACGATGAACGTCACGGTGGCCACCGAGCAGGTGCGCAAGCTTTTCGGATGGAGTCATGAGGACTTTGACGCCGCCGTTGCATCCACCCCAGCCGGGGCCGGAGGCCTGATCTTCCTGCCCTATCTCCAGGGAGAACGCACCCCCAATCTTCCGGATGCCCGAGGCTCGCTCCATGGAATGACGCTGCAAAATTACACCCCGGCCCACCTCGCCCGCGCGACGATGGAGGGAGTCACCCTGGGCATGGCGTATGGTTTGACCTGGCTGAAAGAACTCGGGATTCAGCCCACGGAAATCCGGCTCATCGGAGGCGGCAGCAAAAGCGCCGTCTGGCGAACGATCTGCGCGAATGTCTTCGGCTGCCCGGTCGTGACGGTGAGCAACCCCGAGGGCGCCGCCTTCGGCGCAGCCATCCAGGCCCTTTCCATCGTGCGACCGGACAAGAGCGTGGAGGAATGGTCGGACTCGCTGGCGGGAACGGTCTCCTCCGAGCGCATCGAGCCGTCGCCGGAGGCGGTCGAGCTGTACCAGCGGCTCGCCGCGGAGCAGGTCGCCCTGGCGCCCGGCCGGTAAATCCCCCCGGCCCGGAGCGCTACGGCGAGGCGCTCCGGTATTTCTTGTAAGGCTCCGCCATGGTCTGGGACCCGGCGGCATCCGCCGAGGCCCGCTGGATCAAAGGCGACTTGTCATCCAGAGCGTTCTGAGACTTGAGAGCATCGATCACAGGCAGCAGGAGGCGCAGCGCCTCATCGGAGAGCTTGTCCTTCCGCTCCCCGAGACGCTGAGAGAGACGATCCGCTGTCTCGCGGGCTCCAGCGGCATCCTTTTGATCGAGACTCCACAGGATGAGCGGCGATCCGGAGCGAACGAGCTCGACGGCATTCTCCGACCGATTCACGTCGAGCTTCAACAGACGGTCAAAGGCCTTTCGGCGGACGGCGATCTGCGCCTCGGGATAGAGCGACCGGGCCGCCAGCGTATCGGCGAGCACCGCAGGCCAGATGAGAATATCGCGGGCGTTCTGCACTTTCTCAGTCATGGCAAAGCCCTTGTCGATCTGGTTCAGCCATTGCTCATCCAGCCGGGGTTCCGGCAGGAGCATCTCAAGGGCGAGGGAGATAAAGGTGCGCCGGTAGGCCTCCAGGCTGTCATCCTTGGCATTCTGAACCGCGGAGAGAAGTCCGCGCACGACCTTCTCATCCCCGATGGCGGCGGTGATGGTGAAAAGGTCGTTCACCAGCCGGTCCTGCCAGACCGCCTTCTCCTTCAAAGCCCCCAGCAAGGCCTTGCGCTGATCGTCGCCGGATTTCAGGGCCTCCAGAAGTTCGGCTTTGAGGCGCGCGCGCACCTCGGGTTCCTGACCGGAGACCCTGGCGAGATCGAGCGCCCGGCGATCGAGGGCGATCTTGCGAGCCGGACGGTTCTTGCTGCATGCCGCGACGCCAACCGCCAGGGCCTCCTGCCGCACGGCAAGAGGGACGTCCGGATTGTCGATCACGGCAAAAAGATTGGCATAGACGCGTTCCGGCCGGGAGCGGGCAAACAAGGGGTTGGCCTCCGCCTCAAAAGCCGCCCGGAAGAGCGGCGGGAGGGCGGCGGATTTACCGCCCTTGATCAGCTCCCGGCACACCCAGTCGCCATGATAATCGAGCACGGTGAGAGGCTCGACCGCGGCCAGGGCGGCGAGACGCTCAACGAGTGCGAGCGTGGGGGACTTCTCCAGCTTCATCTTCAACTGCACCAGCTCGATCAGCCATTGGCCATACTTGGAATCCGTCGCATCGACCATCTCCCATGAGGCGATCTGCGTACCGGGCTGAGCTTCGTCGATCTCCGGAACCACCCCGGTGAGATGATCGTAGGGAACCCAGAAAGTGTGGGACGGCAGGCTGGGCACGGCCCGGGCATAGGATACCCAGTTGCCCGTCGCCTCCGACCGATAGGCCAGAAGCAGGTTGACCGACTGCTTCCCGGAACCTGCGTCTCCCTGGAAGGCCGTGGCCACGGTGGCGACGCCATTGCCCGCCCGCCGCAACCAGCACCGAGACACGCAGAAGCGGGACGGCGCCAGCGGGAACGGAGGACCTTCAAAGGTGAGGGCGCTCCCCTCACCTGTCACCCCGAGCTGGATGGCGGGAGAGCCATCCGGGGCGGCGTCCTTCACGAGCAGCCGGGAGGCCTCGATCGGTTTCACTCCCGTCTGGAGCATCTCCTTGAGGCTTTGCCCTGCCGAAGGGTAGATCGGAGTCCCCGAAACCACGACCGCCATCGGGCCGCGCACCTGCTTATCGCCCAGGATCGCGACCGCGCGCAGGAAGCCATTCCCGGCCGGGAGGTCCAGCGGCGTTTCGCCCGTCGAGGCATTGCCGTCGACCTTGCCGATGAGCTTCATCTCGCCGGGCATTTCGCCGAAATAAATCTCCACTCGGTCCTGCCCCTGGATCTCGGGCAGCACCGGCTTGTCGGCGACAGCAGTCACCATATCGTAGAGCCCCTCATCGGGCCGCGTATCACGCAGATTCCACTGCCAGCAGGCGGTGACCTCCGTCGGAGTGGCGCCGGGTCTGGTCCAGACGACCGGCCATGCGATATCGCTGTTTCCCCGGCTCAATGCGGCGAGAGCGCTCAGCCGGTTCAACTCCTGACGGATCGCCGGATCGAAGGTCTTTCCATTTCCCACGAGTCCCTTGAGGGTCTCGATGCGGTCCCAGTCCCTGGCGGCCTCCAGGCGTTTCGACATCTCGACGAGACGCTCCCGCGAGGCGTCGTACCCGGGAGTCTTGTAGGCGGCAAACTCGGCGTCGGCCCAGAGCTGGGCATACCTGTCGCGCTGCGGCGACTCTTGCCTCGACATGGCATAGAGAAACTCCACCATCGCCCGCTGCCGGTACTTCGCGTCATTGCCGCGCTGGCTCTGGAGAGCGGTAACGACCGCGACCACGTTCCCGGGTTCGGAATGGTTGAGCGCGATGCGCCGCAGCAAGGCATCCTGCATGTCACTGCTGAAGTTGACGGAATTCTGCCCGGCCTTTTGCTGGGCGAGGCATTGATTGAAGGAATTCAGCGCCCCCTGCGGATCAGTCAGCGCAGCCAGCCAGGCATCGAGCATGAGCTGGGATGCGACTATGTCTGCGGTCACGGGCATCTTCTTGATCAGCTCGCGCACCTTTCCCGCATTCCCGGTTTCGTCGATCACATCCAGTACCGTCCGTACCGGATAGATATCGCCATTCGAGTACCATAGCATCCTCAGGCGTCCCGCATTGGCCTTGTCCGGGTTCCAGCCCAGCAGCGCGGCCAGCTTCTCCGGCGTGGTTTTCGCGGGGTCCTTCCGGGCTGCCTTGAGCAGCGCGGCATCAATGGAAAACCGCGTATTTTCCGAGAGTGGAATGGATTGAATCCTCCGCAGCCATTCCCGGGCGGGAGCCGAGGCGTCCGGGAGAGACGCCGCCTCCGCGAGGCGGCTGAAAAATGCGTCGCCCTGCATGGCGACGCGGTTGTTCGCCAGCGGGTCCGCCATGTAAAGGCCCGGCGCCAGCATGACCTCAAAGAGAAGCGGGAGCTTTTGCGCCTTTTCAAAACACTCAAACAAGACCGAGGCGCTGTTTTGCTGAAGCACCTGCCGGGGATTCATCTTCAGCGCCTTTATGTAGAGGTCGGCAGCTCCGGCGTAATCCTTCTGCCCCCTCGCCTTGCCCGCCTGGCTCATAAGCTCCTGGATCTGCGCGGCCTCGGCCTTCCAGGAAAATCGGATCACCTGCAAGCCGGCCCACGCGCCATTGATGGCCCACTGGCCGTTGAAGCCCGACGAGGCGCTGAAGCGCCCCAACACTGTGAACTGCTCCGCCTTGGAGGGCAGAGACTGCCACGGGGAGCGCGAGGAATCTCGCAGGTAGATCTGTATGGACTGCGCCCACTGGCCGTCGGTCATCTGGGAAAAGTAGTCGCCGTCGGTGGAGTCGCCGCCCTCGCTGTTCCTGAGGCGAAACTCGACCGAGGAACTATTGCGCCCCCTCGCCCCGAACCAGCCGAGGAACGCCAGGCCCTCATCGGTCTTCGCGATCTTGACGGAAGCCAGCTCGATCTTCAGCTCGGTTTGCGGAAACATGCCATCCAGTACGATGGCGGATTTCGGTCCCAGAGGACCGGGCTGGTTTGTCTGGATGGAGCCTTTGCCCAGTCCGGCGGATTCCGGCACGCCACCGGTCGCGACCAGGTTCTCACCCTGCAAATAGGCGATCAGCGGCCCCCAGCCCTCGGAGCCGTCGGCGCGCTTCCATCGCGTCTGGAGCAGGCCCAGGCTTCCCGGCGCCTTGACTTCGATCGTGCCTGTCGGCGAAGGCGACTTGATGAGAGCGACCCGCTCCAGAGCGAGAGGGTTGGGCCCGGCGAGTATCTCGAGCTCGAGCGGCTTTTGCTTCGGGCCAAAGCTGACAGTCCCGGCATCCCACGCCACATTTTTCCGGGAATAGTAGTCGGGCATGTCGGTTTCCTCGATGGCCAGGCTGGCCTTCCAGAAAACCTTCAGCCGTCCCTCCGCGCCTGGCGTCCCGGCGCAGACGAACCGGTATGCGTTGTTGCTGCCTCGCGCAGCCTTGAGCCTGGCCTCGATCGTTTGGAACACGATGTCGCGCCCGGTATTGCGGCTGGCCCGGGAGGCTGCGGTGGCATCGAAGAGTTTCTGGGCGAGATCGACCTGGCCCAGGTCAACCAGGAGACCGATGACCTCCGGGTAGTTTTGCGAATAGGCCATATAATTGATGGCATTCGGATCGGACAGGCTTTTGCTGACGAGATACTCGAGGAACTTCGCGACCTTGGGATTCTCCCGGTATTTCTCAAGCACAGGCCGGGTCTTGAGCAAGAAACCCAGGGGCGCATCTCCCGAATAAAACGAGGTATCCTGCAGCCTGCCCAGCAGGGCCGGCACAGTTCTGTCGCCATCATCCTCATCGGCGAGGACTTTCAATCCGGTCGCAAGGATGGTGGGACTCACATATCCTGCGACGGGCGCCTTGGCGTTGGCAAAATCCCTCCACTCCTTTGTCACCCCGGGCTGTTTGTAGATGGTTCTCAGCATCAGCCCGGCGGAGATTCCCCCGCGGCCGATCTCCCCTTCCTTCGGGGCCAGGCTGTCGAGCAGCGTCTGGAATGTATCGGTCTGCTCGGCTACCTTCCCGAGGCGGATCACCTGATCCTCCATGGTCTTGGCGCCGCCGGAAGAGTTCTCCATCATGTTCATGATGGTATTGGCCAATCCTCCCTGAGAGCGCAGGAGCGACGACTGGCTGTCCTTGCCCACGAGGGAGAGCATGATCGTGCGCGCCTCATCCTTCCGTCCCTGGGCGAGCTGCAGTTCCATCAGCCGCATCAGGAGAGGCCAGCCCTGGTAAAGATTGGAAAGGGATTCGTCCTTCGCCCGGGAGAGCAGGGCGATGGCCTGATCGGGCTTTCCCGCCTGGACGGAATACTCCGCCAGCTGCGGGAGTATTGCCGATTCCGCAAACTGCCCGGAGAGCCGCTGGGGCAGGAAGAGCCGGTCGTATTGCTCCTGGTCGAGCCCGGCAATGGTATCTGCGATCTGCTCGCGGGCCTTCGGGTCGTCGTTCCGTTGCAATATCTCCTGCATCTGTATGCCGGCGGCATAGAGATCGTCCGGGTTTCGCTGAATAATGCGGCACATCAGCTCGGCGACGCGGGAGCGGTCGTCGCCGCGCCGCTGCATGATGTAAACGGCATACCCGAGCTGCGCGCCCGTGGGCGTCCCCTTTTCCACGCCCTTGATCAGGATGTCTGAGGCCTCGCGGGAATCGCGCTGCGTGAGGACCTCCGCGAGGCGAATGGCGGCGTCGAAATCCCCGGGATTCGCCGCGATCTGGTCGCGCAACTCCGACTCCAGCGCTTCGCTCCGCTTCATGTTGGACAGAATCCGCACCATCGAGTCGCGCAGGTTGATCTCCTGGTAATTGTCCTGCGCCGGGAAGGGGCGCTGCAGCACCTGCCGGGCCAGCTTCTCCGCCTCGTCCTTCCGGCCATCGTTCACCATCCGGGAAACCTGCGCCGTGAGGGAGTTCTCGCCGCGGGAGTTTCTGGGGCTCCGGTATGAGGGGGCGCTGAGGCTCTGGTAATTGCTCGCGGGAACGCCAAGGAGATTGACCTCCGCGGCCAGTTGATCCCGCAGGGTATAGGAGACTCGCCCCTTCGCCAGCTTGTCCAGCAGAGCACGGGCCTCCTCGGTCTTCCCAGCCTGGCGCAGAAGACGAAGCTTGCGGAAGGCGCGAACCTCGGGCGTCTCGCCATCCTGCAACGCCGCGACGTCGACGACCGCGAGCGCCTTGTCGGCGGCGTTGGTGCGTTCGTAAGCCTCCAGGAGAAGGGCCGCACCTCGGGGAGAGGGATTCTTTTTCTCGATCGCCTCCAGCCGCTTGATGGCTTCATCGCGATTCCCCGCGAACCAGGCGTTGTAAAAGAGCGCCACCCCGTAGACATCGAGGGCGTCACGAGACGCGCGTTTCGTGAGCCAGGCCGCCAGCCTGGCATCGCGGTCAGCGACCGCCTCCTGTCCCGACGACTGCGTAAACGTCCGATAAACCGACACCGGGAGATCGCTGTCTCCGAGAGCGAGGTCCGTCGTGTTCTGGACGAGCATGACCGCCTGCATCGAGGCGCCGCGCATGACAAAACTCGACCTCAACGCGCGCCAGGACGGGATGGACGAAGCGTCCGAGATGAGGCGGGAGAAAAGCTCCGGAGCGAGAGGGCTGTCGCTCATGATCGCGTGCATGAGCACCGCATTGCGCGTCATGACCATCTGGGAAAGAATGTCGGCCGGCAGGTTCGAGGAACCTCTTTCCATCTCGTTCAGGATCTCGATGGTCGTGTCGAAAAGCTTCCCGTTCAACGCCAGCGCGGCGAGTTGAAGCTGGAGCTGGGGGGGGGCAGCAAATTCGGGGCGCTGCCTAATCTCCTGGACCCGCGCCTTGAAAGCCCCGAGCTTCGCCTCCGGCACCGCACCGCCCGGAAGGAGAAACTCCTTGCGGGTGTCGGCGATCAGCCTGGTGCAGGCATAGACCGGGTCGCCCTTTTCCAGGCGGTCGGAGATTTTGGCCTTGCGCTCCTTGTCGTCCGGGTGCTCGGCCATGCTCCCCTCCAGCAGGAGCCGGGCAGTCGCCAGGTCGGAACCCGGATCATCCGCCTCGGCCGCCACGATGGATCGTATCCCATCGCCATCGTTGGTCACCTGATAAACGATCACCTGGAGATATCGCGGGACATTCTGCTCCTTGAAAATCTCCCGCAGCCGGGACTGAAACTCCTTAGCCTGCCCCTGCGCGGTCGAGAGGCGCTGAAGCGTCATGAGCGCGCTGACCTGCGCCTTTTGGTCCGGCGCAACCACCGACGTCGTATTGCCTCCGCCCATCCCGGGGAAAAACATGGTGGGGTAACGAAATCCCCCTCGCCCCCGGTAGGTGTTGAACATTTGTTGCAGGGAGTTCTGCGACGAGTTCATCAGCACGTAAAACGGCGCGTAGCGCAAGTAGGGACCGAAGGAACCGCCGTACATGCGATTTGCAGAAGTATCCTGGGCCACGGCTTCCAGCGATTTCGCGAGGCCGCCATCCTCCAGGATCTGCCAAAGGGTCTCCTCCGCCTTGTGGAATTTCCTTTGCTGCAAGCGGAGATTGGCCACCTCCCAGCGCCGCTCGATGGATGCCTCGGGCTGGGCCGCCACCTCATCGATGAAAGCATCGGCCTCGGCATCGAGCCCGCCCTGCCTCATGGCGATCAGGACGGTGTTCCAACCCGACGGATTCTTCAACGCCGCGTCGCGGGCCTTGGCAAATTCCTCCAGGCCTTTGGCGGTCTCCCCGGCGCCGAACAAGCGCTCGATGTAATCGGCCCGGTTCTCGGTGCTCGGCTCCAGCTCATAGATCCGCGCCGAGAGGCGCAGCACGTCGTCCTGGTCGCCGCCCCGCTCGGCCAGGTCGCGCAGCCGTGAAACTGCGGTCACGTTGTCCGGGTTGTGGCCGAGGCTTTTCTCGAGTTCGTCGCGGGCTGAGAGCGAATCGCCCTGCATGAGGTAGATCTCGGCGAGATACGCGCCATATTTCGCTCCGCCCTGCTCCTTGGACTGGCGCTCCCGGAGCTTGGCGATCAGTTCGTCGATGCGGCCGGTCTGGTTCGCGAGTTCGATCTGGCGGCGAAAAATCTCCATCCGGCGAGCCTCGCGCTCCTCCTTCACGAAAGCCTCCTCCAGAACGCGCTCGGCATCGTCGTTCTGCTGCTGGATCTGGAGCAGTTCGGCCAGCTTCAGCCGCAGGCTGGTGGCATCCTCGACGTAGCGCACGGCCTTGCGCAGTTCCGCGATCGCCGCGTCAAACCTCCCCGCCCGGAGAGCGATATCTGCGTAGGCGGCATACAGCGAGGAGTCCGCCGGGGATTTCTCGATGAGCTTCCCCATCGTCTGCAGCGCGGCATCCGCCTTGCCACTCTCGGCCTGGATGCGCGCCGCCGCCCGCAGGCTCTCCACAGCCATCCGGGGGTCGGCCGCAGCAACGGCCTCCCAGGCGGCAACCTGGTCGTCGGACGTTCCGAAGGCCTGGGCAAAGTCCGCCTGCGCCCGGGCGACCCGCAGGGCTCCGGCATGGGATTTCAGGTAATCCACCGCATTCCTGGCGGCCTCCTCTTTTTGCGCGGACAAGGCAAGACGCAGGAGAACGACGGCGTCGAGTTCGCTGGCCGGGTCCTGCACGAGGCGGTCGGCAATCTTTCGCCCCTCCGGCCTGTCGGAGTCTGTTTCCGTAAGGAACAAGGCGTATTTCCTGGATGCGTCCTCGGCAAAGAACTCATTGGGCGCCTGCTGCCAGACCTGGGCAAACAGAGCGTCGACGGAGTCGCGATCCTTCGCCGCGAGAGCCTGGGTCCACGCGAGATTGATCAGGTCATAGTCGCCGGGATATCGCTCCAGGCCCTGGCGGGCCGTCGCGCGAGCGAGGTCGGTCCACCCAAATTTTTCCTGCATGCGCGAGAGGGAGAGGTAATTCCCCGGCTGCGTGCGATCCCCGTCGACCAGCCCGGCCACCACGGCTTGCGCGGCCTGTTTGTCGTCCCGCTTCAGATAGATCTCCGCCAGTCGCTGACGGGCATCGGTCGCGCCGGGGGAGAGTGTGACGATGCGCTGCCATTGCGCCGCCGCCGCGTCCGTGAGCTCATGCGAGGCGAGGATTTCCGCCAGCCGGGCGACCCGGGCGACATCCTGCGAATCAGCCGGAGCGAGACGATTCCAGGCGGCGAGAGCGGCTTCGCGGGATTTGTCCTGCTTCGCACTCTCGTAAACGCTCCAGTGCAGGTCGCCGAGCACGACGATCACGTCCTCCGGCGCGTCCTTGGGCAGGGCGAGCTTCTCAGCCTCAGCAATGGCATCCTCGGTGCGTCCCACCTCCTTGAGACGGCGCACGAGCGAGAGATGGAGATCCTTGTTGTCGGGAGCCAGTTGAGCCGCCTGCCTCAGGAGATCGACACCCTCCGCGCCGCGGCCCAGTTCGTCGAGCACGTCCGCCCGGGCGGCCAGGGCGACGTAATCACCCGGCACCGCAGCCGCCCGCTTCTCATAGTACGCGAGCAGGCCGGGCAGGTCATTTTTCCGGCGATAGAGCTCCTCGATGCGATTGCGGACATCCCGCTGAATCCAGCTTCCCTCGCTCGTCTCCTCCAGGGCGTGATCGTAGATTGCCACGGCATCGTCGATCTTTCCTTCCGCCTCGGCCACCTTCCCAAGCCGCAGCGAGGCGGCCACGCGGCGGAACGGATCGTTCGCGCTGGCGTCACGCATGGCGGTGAAAGCCTTGCGGGCCTCCTCGTATTCCCCGGCGGCAAGGAAGGCCTCCCCGGCCTCCTCGAGGACATACTGGTCATTCGGGAACCTGATCAAGGCGTCCCGCCAGACCGCGAGAGCCTTGTCCTCCTTGAACGAACGCTGATAGAGAAGGGCCAGCGAACGCATCAAATCCAGCCGGTCCACCGAGGCGAGTTCATCGACGGCGAGCGCCTTTTCATAGGCTGCGGCGGCCGCGTCGAACCGCCCCTCGGTCGTCTCCAGTACGCCCAGCAGCCTGCCGGCCTGCGCCGGGCTGGCCCCGGCGGCCAGGGCGGCGAGGTAGCACTTGCGGGCCGTATCGGCGTCGCGGCGCCTCTCGGCCAGGAGCCCCTGGAGCAGGAGATACGAGGCCTTTGCAGTATCGTCCTTCGCGGCGGCGTCCTGCCAGCGCTGCTGCAGGATCTCGAGGCCCCCTCCCCCGGTCGAGTACCACTCGACGACGCGGTCAAGGGGCGCTCCGGCCTGCGGGGACCGGACAAGGAGCAGCTCATACCGATCCGCGATCTGCTGGTTCAGCTCGGACTCCGCCCTCGCCGGTCCGCCCGGCAGCAGCAGGCACACGCAGAGAATCAGCCAAAGATACGGGGAGTTTTTCATAAAAAATCGTCTATCGTTCCGGCCAGCGCCGGGCGGCCACATCCAGCACGAAACCCGCCAGCGCCAGAAGCGCGAGCAGCGGCCAGAGTTCCTCCTCGAGCGATGCCTTTCGGTCTTTTTTGGTAAATACGGTCTTCGGATCGGGGTCGACCACTCCCCCGGTTTCCCCGGCGAGGCAGGAAAGGAAGTCCCGGTCCGGCGGATCAAAGAGAAACTCCTTCGAGAATCCCCGGGAAAAGGTGAAGAACCGCGAGTCTGCGGGCTGCCCCTCCCGCGTCAGCAGGACCTGCGCGGAGTAGATGCCCTTTTGCGGCGCGGCAAACTCCGCCACCCAGCGGCCGGGCAGGGTTTTCTCCAGCTGTATCTCCTGCGCCTTGCCATCGGGCCCGGCCAGCCGGATCGACCCGGTCAGCCCGGCCGGAAAACCTTCCACGGGATCGAGCGCATCGATCACGACGCCGACCATCCCATCCTTTTCCTTCACCGCCACCTCGGACAAGCCAAGCGACTCCGGGCGGCTGAGGCGCCGCAGGAGCTGGGCCCAGAATTTCCCAAAGCCGTTCCACCGCAGCCACTCGACCGCCCAGCGGTTGCGGGCATCGGAGGTAAACGCCGCCGTCGTACCGAGCCCATAGCGCCAGGTGGTGAGCAGCGGGTCGCCGCGCTCGGTCACGAGCCATGTCTCCGAGGTCGGCTTGGGCTTCGTGCGCACATAGCCGAGGAGGAAGGGCGTCTGATCCCACGGAACCCCCTCCAGGAAATCGACGGCCCGCACCGGCTTGGCGAGGAAGGGAAACTCCTGGATGGCGGACTTTGAGGCCGTCATGGTTTCCTTGGTGAAAATCTGCGGGACGGTCGAGGGATCGTTGGTCTCGTAGTACCGGCCGCCGCCCCATTGCGCGATCTGCGAGAGCAGTTCGGTATCCGATCCCTCGCCCACGGCGACCGTGCTCACGGTGATGCCTCCCTGGACCATCTGGCTGGTCAATTCATAGAACGGCCCCTCCTGCGACACGCCGTCGGTGAGCAGGATGACGTGCTTCAGTTTTGCGCTGCTCCCGGAAAGCTGGCGCAGCGCCTCCTCCATCGCGGGAGCCATGTTTGTCCCGCCCGCAGACTGGATGGAGGCTATCTCCGTCGCGACGCTGCTATTCCCCGCGGACTGGAGCGGCACGACAGGATAGCACTCGCTGTCGAAGGCGATCACGCTGACGTAATCCTTTGGCCCGAGAAGCTCCGCGCTGGCCTTGGCGGCTGCCTTGGCCATCTCGATCTTGTCCCCCGACATGCTGCCGCTGCGGTCGATCACCAGCGCCAGGGCAAGCGAGGGAGCCTCCTCCTCCCGCTGAAAATCGCAGCTCACCGGAAGCACATCCTCGACCGGGGTGCGGTAATACCCGCCCAGCCCGTAGGCCTGGTCGCCTCCCAGCATGAGCAGGCCGCCGCCGAAGTCGCGCACGTAGGAGTGAAGCAGGCTCATCTGCTCGCGGGACAAATCGGAGGCCGGCACGTTGTCGATGATGATCGTGTCGTAGTTCTGAATGTCGCTCATCTGCGTGGGCATTCCCTGGCCGGGCCGCACGCTCAGCTCGATGCCCTCCTGCCGGAGCGCCCACTCCAGATAACGCGCCGACTCGGGACGGTCGGTGACGAGCAGCACTCGGGCCGCGCCCTCGGAGACGACTGCGGCACCCATCTGGTTGTTCTCCGCGATGGTGTCCTGCGCCGAACGCACCCCGACCTCGTAGTGGAGCAGCTTTTCGTTGCCAGCCCTGTCCTCGAAGCGCACGTCATTGGGGCCGTTCTTCAACTCCACCTTGCGGGTGGCGATGCGCACGCCGTTGCGAAACAGGTCGATGTCCGCAGGGCCGGGTCGATTCGTTTGCACGGTCGCCGTGATCTGGAGCGGCTCGTTCGCCCGCACGGAGGCCGGAGCCGCCACCTCCCGCACCAGCACCTCGGGACGGTCGGGCGGGGCCACCGGTACGGCATGGACCCGCACGGCTTGCTCTTTCAGAATGCCGCCAAGGCGGTCATCGCCGCCCGTGGCCACGCCGTCGGAAAAGAGAACCACGGTTTTGACTCGTCCCGGGCGGAAATTTGCCGCGGCCAGAGAAAGCGCCGTGTCGAGCCGGGTTTCCGCCGGGCGCATATCGGTCGGATCGGCTTTCTTGAGTTCCTCGATTCCGCGGAAAATCCTCCCGCCTCCCGCGAACCCCATCCAAACGACGTCAGCTCCGGCGAAGTTGGCTTCCCGGGCAAACTTCTCCGCCGCCTCGACCGCCTTGCCGTCGACGCTGCGGCTCTCGTCGACCAGCAGCATCACCTCCTCGCGATCCGAGGATCGCACCCAGCGCGGCTCGACCAGGGCCGATACGAGCAGCACGACCAGCACGCTGCGAATGAGCACCGTGGCCAGCCGCCTCCGGCCGCGCAGCGGCGCGATGGAGCGCGCATGCACCCACCACACAAGCGGCAAAAGCAGCAGGAAGGAAAACCATCCCGGACGCAGAATCTCCAGGCTCAATCCGTCAACCTCCGGCTGTATAAAAACCACTCCGCCACCAGGAACACGAGACCGGCCAGCAAGACCAGCCACCAGCCGGGAAAGACAGGCAGAACACTCGTCGAGGCGGATCGAAAATTCTCAGCCGGGGCCAGCGGCTTCAGCTCGGATTCCACCCGTCCCGGCAGGACGGCCATCGCCTTGCCGCCGGAGGAATCGTCCCGGAGAGACTGCAGCAGGTTGCTGACAAAAATCGGGAATGCCGTGCGAAGCGGGAGGTCGGATCTGGCCGGGTCAAAGCCGATGACCATCCACCTTGCGCGGTCATCCCACTGGCCGAAGATGAGGGGATTGCCCAGGCTGGAGGCGAGCACCGCCGCGCCCGGCGCGGGTTTCCACTGCCCCGACTCCTCGATGACGACCGAAGCGAGATTGGCATGGCTGACGAGGGCCGACTTTTTGTCGATGTCAGTCACAGGCGTATCCTTCAGGGAACCCGCGAGCTTTCCCCACAGCCCGCTGACCGCCGGGTTGATCAGGAGCACCGGGGTCGGGGGAAACTGATCCTCGGGCACATGCGGGCCGCCGCCGATGATGAGGTCGGTGCCGTCGGGCGCCTTCAGCGGAAACATCAGGACGCGCGAGACCTGAACGAGCGGAACGGACTCCAGCAGAGCCTCAAGATAGGGGTCCGGCGGTCCGGCGAGCAGGACATGCAAAGGCCGCAAGGGCGGCAGCTCGCACGAGGCCTTGTTATCGAGAGGCAGGGCGTCTCCCGGCGGCGGCTGGAGCGCCGCCTGAAAGGTCGAGCCAAACTCCGTGCTCCCGCGCCAGCTTTTCTTCCACGGCTGGCCCGGCGCGCACTTCACCTCCACCCGGTCCATCGCCATGTCGTCCCGGCGCAGTTCCAGGATGCCGGTGAAAGCCTTGGGAGAAACCACCTCCGCATCGAGCTGCCAGTCGCCCGGGGAAACCGGCGAGCGCCGCACGGCCAGCAGGGTAATGCCGGCATTTTCCGCCTTGTCGTTGCGGTCGCCGCGGAGGATCAGATCGGGCTGCACGGTCTCCCGCGCCACCTCGGGCCAGACCGAGTCGGAAAACACCTCCACGCGGGCATTGTCTCGAACAACCGTCAGTTCCCGGGCGAGGCCGATGGCCGCGCGCGGATCGCTGCCGGTCTTCAACTCTCCCACCCCGGCGAGAGCCTCGCGCAGGGCCCGCTTGCTCGACGTCCAGCCGCTCAGGATGCGCGGCGGATTTTCCGCGCTGAGGATCGCCATTTCATCCTGGACCCGCAGGCGCGAGATGGCCGCCTCCAGGCGTTCCCTGGCCGCCTGCCACCGGGTGGACTTTCCCTCAGCCGCCTGCATGCTGGCCGAGGGATCAAAGACCGCCACCACGCGCTGCGCGGCCCGCCGCTCCCATTCAAAGGCCGGGCGGCAGAGCGCCAGCACGACGAGGAGGAGAATGATCAGCTGGAGCAGGAGAGACAGCCACCGGCGCAGCTTGCGCCACAGCGGGCTGTTCTCGATCTTCGGCTTGATCTGCTGCCAGAAAAGAAGGGTGCTCACCGGACGGCGGCGCTGCCGGGTCTTGAGCAGGTAAAAGCCGATGACCGGCAGGCTCAGCAGCGAAAGCCAGAGCGCGGCGGGGAAGAGCAGGCTCATCCGACGAATCCTCCCTCCAGCAGCGAGCGCCGCAGGACGTCGACCGCAGGCTCCGCCGCATCCGCCCGCAGGTGGGCCACGCCATGGCGGCGGCAGTATTCCCTCAACCGCTCTTCATACGCGGCGACAGCCTCGCGGTAGGCGGCGGCCACGCCGCGATCCACGATCATTGCCTTGACCTCGCCGGTTTCGACCTCCTCGTATTCGTACTCCCCGAGTTCCCCGGCCTCCCCCTCGTCGCGATGGCGGATCTGCACGACTCCGATGTCGTGGCGCGCGTAGCGCAGGCGGTCAAGGGCGTTGAAAGCGTCCTCGGGATCGATGCCCCACGCATCGGTCACCCAGATGACCAGCCCGCGCCGCGGTCGGCTGGCGAGCCAGCGCCCAACGGTCTCAGCGAGCTCGCACCGGCCCGTGCCGACCGTGCAGGATTCCAGATGGCGCAGCAGGCGTAAGAACCGCGCCCGGCCGCGACTTGGCGACCAGGGTGTCTGGGCGTGAGGCCCGATCAAGGCAACGCCCGCGCGATCCAGGTTGGCCAGGGCCAGATAGGCCAGCCCCGCCACGATCTGCCGGGCCGGGTCAAATTTCTGCGGCGATCCCCAGGTCATTGAGGCGGTGCAATCCAGCAGGAGATGCACGTGCAGGTCCTCCTCTTCTTCAAAGAGCTTGAGCAGGAGATGGCGGTTGCGCGCGTAGACATTCCAGTCGATGGCCCGGATGTCGTCGCCGGGAGAGAACTGCCGGTAGTCGGCAAACTCCAGCCCGGCACCTTGCTTCACGCTGCGCCGCTCCGCGCGCATGCGACCGCGCGAGATCTGGCGCGCGAGCAGGTGCAGGCCCTCGAGCTGCTTGAGGAAATCCGCCGGGAAAAGGTCAGCCACGATCCGGGGTGGGAAGACTAGCTCGCCTCGCGCGCCCAGGCGGCACGGCATTCGTTCACCACCCCGTCGAGGATGCGATCCGCAGTGAGCCCGTCGGCCTGCGCCTCAAAGTTCAGCATCATGCGATGCCGCAGGATCGGGTGCGCCACCGAGACCAGGTCCTCCGAGGCGACGTGAAACCTCCCCGCCAGCGCCGCCGCGATCTTGGCTGCGGCAATACAGGCCTGCCCCGCACGCGGACTGGCTCCATAGCGCACGTAGCGTTTGACCTCGGCTGTCGCGTAGGGCGACTCAGGATGGGTGGCCATCACGAGCCGGACGGCGCGCTGGCGCATCGAGGCCGTCGCCGGGACCGACGCGGCGATGGCGCGCATCTCAAGCAGTTCCTGCCCGGAGAGCACCGGAGTCACCTCCTCCTTCACGCCGGAGGTGGTCAGCTCCAGGATACGGGCAAACTCCTCCTCGGCGGGATACGGCACGATGAGCTGGAAGAAAAAGCGGTCCATCTGCGCCTCGGGCAGCGGATACGTTCCCTCCATCTCCAATGGGTTTTGCGTCGCGAGGACGAAGAAGGGCTGCGGGAGATGGCGGGTCTCCCCTCCCACGGTGACATGTCCCTCCTGCATCGCCTCTAGCAGCGCGGACTGCGTCTTCGGCGTGGCGCGGTTGATTTCATCGCCGAGCAGCACGTTGGAAAAGATCGGGCCGGGCTCGAAGCGAAACTGATGGTGCCCCCGCCCGTCATCGACGAGCAGCGTGGTCCCAAGCAGATCCGAAGGCATGAGATCGGGGGTGAACTGCACGCGCTGAAACTTCAGGTGCAGCGCCGATGCGATCGTCTTGACGAGCAGGGTCTTGCCCAGGCCGGGCACGCCCTCAAGCAGCACGTGGCCGCCCGCGACGACCGCCATCAGCGTATAGCGTACGATTTCATCCTGGCCTACGACCGCTTTCTGGATGGCGGTCTGCATGGTGGCAAACCGCTGCTGGAGCAAGGCGATCTGGTCTTCCGGGCTTGGGGATACGGCGGGCTCTTCGGTCATGGAGTCGGGTTTTCGGCAACGGGTCGGATTTTCTCGAAATAAGCGCGAATCACCTGGCGGTAGGCCAGGGGGAGATTTTCGTCGGCAACAGCCTTTTGGGAAAGCTCCACATAGTCGGAAAAGGTCGCCTTGCGCCCGCCACTGACTGACGTACCCGTCCCGGAGGCTGAGGAGGTCACGGTCACCTGGGTCTCGCCGTCGTTCATCGTTCCGGTGACTCGTTCCTGCACGCCGGCACTGGCCAGTTCCGTCGGCGTTCCCCTGGGATCTCCCCCCGAGCCATTGCCGGCCCGGTTCCCTCCTCTGCCGAGGCACGACTGGCAGAGCGACAGCAGGAGCCCCTCCTTCGGGTCCTCGCCGCGCAGCTTGCGCCTCAGGAGTTCCATCTGTTTTTTGCTCAGGCGGGCGGCGAGTCCCCGCCCCTGTCGCGCTTCCTCCATCGCAAACTGCTCGCCCAGTTTCTGCATGAGCCCTTGCAACCTCTTGTTCGGGACCGATCCGGTCTTCGCCAGCTTGGAAAGCTCGTTCAGTGTGTTGGAAAGGTTTTGATTGCCGCGATTGGAAGCATTCTGCGCCTCGGTCTGAAGCATTTCCGACGAGGCCGCCTCGCGCTTTACCTCGGTGCTTTCCTCCGGTTTTTTGGCCAGTTTTTCCCGCAGCTTCTCCGCCTCCCGGGCAGCCTGCTCGTAGTTCTGGTTTCGCAGGGCGGCGCTCATCGCCCCCGCCCCGGCAAAAGACTCCATCGCGTCGGCAATGCCTCCGGCCTGGGAGGACATGCTGTCCTTGTCGATCTCGGCCTGGAGGGCGCCGAGCTGTTGATCCAGGCGGTCCATGGCGAGCATGGCGGCCATGGGGTCCTTCTGCTGGAGGGCCTCCCGCAGCTTCTCCGCGTCGGTGAAAAGCTTCTTCAGTTCCGGGTCGTGCGTCTGCTCGGCGAATTCTTTCCAATCCTTCAGCATCTCATCGGCTGCGGCGATACGTTCCGCCTTCTCCGCCGCCTCTCGGGCCAGCCGCGCATTATCCTGCCCGAGGCGCACAGCCCCGAGCCATACCGTCAGGGCGGTCACGATCACGGCCGCACCGAGAGCCCATCCACTACGCCGGGAGAGCTTTACCGGCCAGGCCTCGCGGAGGTTGAGCTTGCCGAGGACGTCCTCCAGCTTCTGCCACGTCGCAATCCGCCATGGCTCGTTTTCCTGGCCCTCTTTCAACTCGCTGAGGACCAGCAGATCGTCCGGCAGGTTGAGCACGGCATCGGCGCGTTTGGCGAGACTTCCCAGGGATGGGCGCCGCATCAGCCTGATCCCCACGGCCGCGATGCCGACCAGCCAGGCAAGCCCCGTCAGGCCGACCGCGAGCCAGATGCCGTTTCGGGGAAGGGTGATCACGCCGAGAGCCAACCCGCCCAGGGCCGACACCACGCAAATTCCGACGCTCCACGCCCCGACGGACGCCACAGCCCGCTCAAGGCGCCAGCGATGTTCCAACCGCGCTTTTTGCGGTATCCGGGAAGAAACCATTTCGTCCTTTCAGATAGGGAGAGCGCCACTCCCGGTCAAGTGTATCGCTCCCTGCCCACCCCGGCATTTTCTAAGCATTGGAGCTACGGCGCTCCAGAAACGCTTAGCCAGGATCTCCCGGGAGCGAAAAACACCCCGCTATCGCCCGCCCCAGAGACCCGGAGATGAGCAGGGTAACGCTCGTTTCCGCCGCGACGTCAGAAGAGCCGAGGACCTTCAGCCCTCCGGAGATGAAGCCCTTCAGCCGTCCCTTCCCGGAGCGCGAGCGCTTCGTGAGCGTATGTCGCCAAAGAGGAGGTCACCCAGTCGTCCCAACTGAAGGCCGGTGTCATCACCCCCCAAATCGCAGACCGCGATATTAAGCCTCCCGAACTCTGGGATGGAATTACGAGACATTAGCGCCATCGATTTTGCCCTGCTTCGGATGACCGGGGCGCGGCAGCATACGGGTGACCACGTAAAGATCGTGAGAAATACGCCCCGATACGCCCCACCACGTCCTGCCCGGCGAAACCGCCATCGCCACCGCCCGCACGCCACGACTCACAATTGCGAGCGCCTCATCGTGATTCAACGGCCGCATCGTGCCGGATGGCAACCGCGCGACCTTAACCGCCAGTTCCAGTCCCTTGGCCAACATGGCAAAACAGCAGGAATACGGCTGCGATCAGGAGGATCGCTACACTCGGCCCTATCGGCACTCGCGTCCGGGGCCAGGGCTGGTTATCCGGGACAGCGCTCCGTGGCGGGCTTGGCGTTGGGGTGTTCAGTCTGATGGAGGCGAGCTTTTGCCCTTCTTGCAGGATTCAGCTTCCGGCGAGATCGCTCCCTTTCGTGTGCTCATGGCGCGGGAGTTGGCCTTTCCGAGATGCGGGTTCCTTATTCGGGTGTTCGCTGCAGAGAAGCTTGTCGCACTTCATTTTCCCAACAGCTGGCACCCGCCCTGCTATGGTCGGCCTGTGCGTTCATTTCGCAGTACCTTGACCAGCCATTTCAGGCCGTCACCTTTCCACTGGCCGGAGCGGTCAAAGTCCTTTATTTGATCAAGCAGGGCTGGCAACTCGTTCCATCCTCTGAGGCAGCATCGGTGGAAGTGCGCGTAGTTAAATCGAAAAAGTGGATGGCTCTGGTCATCGATCAAATATCCCAAGCCCAAGTAGTCATCTGGATCGGCAATCTGTTTTCCGCAGATAAAACACAGTCGACTCTTCGGCGCATTCCGCTCGCGAAACTCGCTGTATCGAGCTTGAACTTTATCGGCCAAAGGATGTTTTTGGAAGGCTTCTACATGGACCACCGCATCGCTGAAGACATACAACGGATCGGCTTGGTTGCTCACGAAGGCAGGGAATGCCACCACTTCATCAGACGAAGCAATCGCCTTACCGCTGACCGCACAGTGCATCCCTGGAATAAAAATCGCCATAACTACAGATCTGGGCAATAGGGGTCAGTGTGGAATGGCATTAAGATAAGGCCGATTTGAGAGTGTTTTGTCCTGTTGGAGGGCGTCACAAGGAAAAAGTAGGGGGCAGTCGTCATAAATCAAAAAAGTTCCGAACGGCTTTCCCTTGGATTTTCGACAGTTGGCAAAAGATGTGGGACAAGTCCGCTGTTCGAACCCCCAGTGCCGGTGGCGGGTGTGGAAGCGCAGGGGGCAGATCAGAGTCGCACCGTCGAGCGTCTTGGTCTCTTTTATTTGGCCTAAGCGCCAGGCCGGGCTAACTCTACTCCAACTTCTCATTCAGCTCTTTCAGAAAATCTGGATCGGGAGTGTACCCCAGTCGCTGCGCCTCCTGGAGAAGTTTCCTGGAGGCCTGATAATCCCCCGTATAAAACTTCAGAACCGCCCAGTTAGCCGGTATCGGAGGATACTGAGGTTCGCGCTTATAAGCGTCTGTAAACAAGTCTTCGGCCTTTTCGTATTTCTCTTTTCCGTCCCCACCCTTGGTTGCAAGGTAGTTTCCCAAAAGGGCGTAGGAAAATGCCAGATCGCCAGTAATCTTCCCATTCTGCGGACTCAATTCGTGGGCCTTTGTGAGGAGGCTGATCGACTCTGTGAGATTCCTTTCCGTATCTTCCTTTTCGGCGCGGCGACCCATCACAATCCCCAAACCCCAGAATGCGTCAGGATTCGTGCGGTCAAACATCCAAGCTTGATTAAAGCGCTTCATCGCAGTGGAGAGGTCGCCCCGGTAGAGATACTTCCATCCCAGCTCGGCCGCACCCTTGCTATTCGCCGGGCTTCGTTCCACCTCGGGGACGTGATCTCCGCCGTACATTGGCATCTCATTCGTCTCGTAGTCCGCCGCGAGGGAAAGAGCCGCGGTCAGAAACAACGCGAAAAGGACGAGGAATTTCATTGGTTCAGCGAACGCAAATCGGGCCGCATACATTTGACTATAAACAGTCCTCATGTAGCCGATTTCCCTACCGGCGACAATGTCACTCGCGCCCATCAAGAAAAAGGGAGGGGTGTCGCAAAAACAAAAGCGCCTCGCAAATCGTCGACTTGCGAGGCGCTAGAAATTGGTTGCGGGAGTAGGATTTGAACCTACGACCTTCAGGTTATGAGCCTTTGTAAGTTGCTGTTTTCTAGTGAATAGCGATTTAAATTCACCCAAGTTCCACAGTAAGTCAAGGTTTGCTACCAGCGCCGAAGCTTGTCGATTGTTCACGGCATCCATTCACGTTTTGTAAGCGGCGGTAGACAGTGACCGGACTCGCTAATTGGCACCAGGTGGAGAGTTAGTCCGAGGCCCAGTGGTTTTTGTGAGGTGACGTTCCATTTTGGCTGGGACTTCACTGCGTATAGCCGTCCGGCTTCTCGTGCGTGCGCTTTTCAAAGATGGCTTTGTCGGCGAGGGAGACGTGGCCCTCGACCATGCCGTTGTCGAGCGGGTTGTCGACGCGGGCGGCGAGATCGCGGAAGAGTCGGCGGATGTCGATGACACCTCCGATGAAAAACCAGAAGGTGGAGATGATGCCAACGATGCCGGTGACGCCCAGGTTGGTGATGAAGAAATAGGTGCTCCACCATTCCGCCGGCCACGGCGAGATGGCATTCCAGATCAGGACGGCGACGAAGCAGAGACCGAACTTGTAAACGATGGCGTAGCCGACGACCGACCAGGCGATCACCTTGTCACCGAGGGTGTACTCGGGGGTGATACCGTTGAATTTCTGAAGGGCGTTGCGGAACGTCCACTTGAAGGGCGCCTTGAACTCACCCGCCACATCGTAAACACCGCGATGGAGGAGCCGGTCGAGGTTGTAGAGTTGCTTCTGCGTGAGGAACGAACCGATCACATTGATTTTGAAAACGGACCAGAGAAAGAGCCCTCCGAGAAAATGAAAACTTCCTCACTACGCGATCATCGTCAGGTCCACATCAAGCAGCAGGACTCTCGAAATCCGCCCTGGCACAGTCTTCCCGCGAGGCAGTTCGATCTCACAAGGAAGTTCATTTCTTCAAGAGGCGTACCTCTCCGACCGCTACCTCGGTCTCTGGCACACCGGTTCCGGTGATGGCTATGGACTGGATGACAAGCCCGTCCCCGACTGCGAGATCGGCAGGGAAGGCAAGATTATCGACCAGAGCGGTCCCATTGACCATGACGCTCCAGGTCTTTGCATCAAGGTCGAAGGTCATTACAAACTCGTAAGGCATATTCGCCTCATACTGCATCGGCTCACCGCCTGCATCCCGATCGGCGGCGCGGATGTATCCTTTATCGGTGAATGTCACACGCAGCGGAGCACGCTCCGGCGACAACTTCCCGGTGACAGGCTTGCCAAGTGAAGACACCAGCGAAACTGTCGTGCTCGCGCCATGAAACTTCTCGCTCAATGGGATCAGCTTCCAGCTGAGTTCGTATGTGCCAGACGTCAACTTGAGCTTTTCGACATTCCAAATGAGACTGGCCCATGCTGGATACTGCGGATTGGCCTTGAGCGCACCGGTTTGTATGATGAGGAAGGGCGGCTTCCATCCAGACATCTCCTCAGTCGCCAGAGTGACGCGGGTTTCTCCCGACTGAATCTTTATCTCGGTAGGAGCTGGTAAAGGCAGACCCGCCGCAGAGTCCGGTGCGGGAACCGTCGCAGTCGCAGCATCCGAGGAGGCGAACTTCGCAGCGATGATCTCCTCAGCGCCCGCGCTTCCGGCCAGCGCCAAAACCATCGCCCAGAGTACAATCGTAATTTTCATCGCTACACTATTGCATCACCACATCGCGAAACTGAGCCTTACCCGACTGGGAGCCCCCCTTTTTCTGGGCGATGAAGTACACCTGCGTGATCGGGAAATGGAGAACCTTGTCGCTCTTTCCGCCAAAAATCAGTCCGGCCTTTTCAGCGAGATCAACACGGTATTCCTGCCACTGGCCCTCGTCAGTGTAGGCGAACTGGTACTGGTGAGTCTGGTTGGTCTTGTCCACCAGCCGGATGGCGACCGTGAGCGGAGAGTCGGCTTTGAACTTGAAACGTATCTCGGTCGGGCCTTCCTCGATCCGCACATTGCCCGCTCCCGCGACATAGAGTCCGCCCTGGGTAAAATCGTACTCCAGGTTGGCAATGGCTGCGCCGCCCTCCTCGTCCACCGAAAAGGAGCCCAACGCTCCGGGGGGAAACTCCGTCCCCCCGGAGAATCTCCACGAGTTCCCCTCCGCCAGGAGATCAACATCACCCGCCCACCCCATACGGGCCGCCGCAACGAGCAGGGCGGCAAACAGAACGATTCTTTTCATAAAGCGTGAGTCAGGATTCGATAATCAATGCCACCGGAGAGTCGGTGACGGTCATCTTCTTGAGCATGACGCGGCCATCCCTGTTTACAAATGAGACCTCCCTCGTCTCCCCAGTCAAAAAGTCGTATGCCTTGACCGCCTGAGCCGGCTTGTCCGTGCTTATCTCCACGTCTGCCACGGCAGGCTGCAAGTCGCCACCCGCCCGCTCGGAGGCCCAGACCAGCGTGGTCTTCCTTCCGTCTCCCGCGATAAAGGGATAGGCCAATACCTTCCCGCCCGCCTCGATCTTGCTGCCATCCCAGACGACAGGGCTGTAGTCGGCATGGGTCGTGACGGGAAAGACCGAGACCCTGGCCGACGAGTCGCCTTTGAACGGGGCCATGTAGTGATTGAACCGTGAAACCGCACCGTACGAGGGCTTGGGCTTCATGTTGATATCCAGCAACCCGAAATTGTGCTCGGCATTGTGCTCATCGGTGCCGTTGTCGCGGAAGTTATAGACAAAAAGCATGTCCGTGCCCACGCCCAACGCCTCCGCCATCCTGCGCAGCAGGTACTTTGCCTGGGCATCGCGAGTGAAACCGGCGAAGAGGTTGCCATTCTTCGTCTCCTGGTAGCTCGGCCAGCCAAACTCGGTATGCCATATCGCCTTGGGGCCATGAAACTTCACGGACTGCTCCCGCATCATTTTCTCCTGCGAAACGAAGGTCCCTCTCTCATCAGCCGTCGCGATCCCGTCCCGCTGGAGGATGCCCTCCTTGCTCGCATAGGGCACATATTCCGCAGTCATGCGCGGGCTGTAGGGATGATCGGTAATCGCATCGACCGCAGGTGAGACACCCATCTCAAGCTGGCGAAATGTCACCGGGGGCACTCCACCCAGCCCCAGCACTTTCACCTCGGGATTTGCCGCCTTGATGGCGGGTGCGGCGGTATTCAGCAGTTGCACGTATTTCGGCACCCATTTGCTCACGGTGCCGTCTTTTTCCACTCCGTTCCATGTGCCACCATAATGTTTGCTGAAGCCAAAGTTGTGCGGCTCGTTCAGGATCTCTATCGCCTGCACCTTGCCCCGGGTCTCGCGGGCAAACCAGGCGGCGGCTCTTGCATAAGCCTCGGCGTCGTAGATATCCGGCGCGTAGAGTTTATTCGATCCGTTGAAGATCGCGAGGATCTTCAGCCCTGCCGCATTCAGGTTGTCGATGGTCTTGCGATAGCTGTCGGGCAGGACATAGACGCCCTTTTCCTTTTCGATGCTCGACCAGTAGAAATCCTCGCGCGCCCAGGTAAACCCGGCCTCCGCGATCATCCTTGGTATTTCCGGTTCCTTGTACCACCCGTTGCTGAAGTGGACGCACACCCCGACCTGAGGATGCCCCTCCGTCTGTTCAGACTGGGCCGGGAGTGATGAAAGGGACAGGCCGCCGACCAGCGCAGCCACCCCCAGAAGCGAAAGATGCCTTTTCATAAGAGTTACCATGTATCCGTGCGGAAAGGAGCCAGCGGGAGACCCGCCGCATTCACGAGCGCGAGCCCCTGCGGGTTATTGGTCCAGGCGTACCGGACCGCCTCAGGCTTCCCGACGGAAGGCGACGAGACCACGATCGTGTCACCCTCCAGCTGTGCCGTTGCCTCCCGGAAAATACGATCACTGCCGGCCACCTGGAATCCCCCGATCTCCATCCCCGACGCCTTCAGTTGCAAACCGCCCGGCGCATCGCGAAAATGCAGTGTCACCTTGCCGCCAAATTCAGCGCGATCAAATACCGGTCCCGAGTCGGCGACATTCGCGTCTCCATAGACCCGGTGAAAGGCAATACGCGCCAACCGGAAGGCGACCTCCTCCTTGTTGGCTGGATGGATCTCCTTCCCATCACCGATGTCCACCGTCACCGCCTGTCCCGTGTTGGGGAGCGATATCGTCTGCGCCTGCGCCTCGCGCAGCCCCGGCCAGTTGGCATCAGCTCCGATATTGTAGTTGGGCAATTGAACCCAGAAAAACGGAACATCCCCCTGTGCGAAAAGGCGGCGCCATCCCGTAATCAATGAGGGGAACAGTGTCTGGTACTCTCCCGGTCGCTTCACATTGTTCTCCCCCTGATACCAGATCACTCCGCGGATGGTGTAAGGCACGAGAGGATTGATCATCGCATTGAAAAGGCCCGAGGGGACATACTGGCTGCCCGGCCCGCCGCTCGGCGGAGTCGGAGCCGGCTTCTTGAATTCCGCTCCGGATGATTTCGCCGCTTCCTTTTCTGCCTCCCAAACCGCCTTTGCCTCCTCGAATTTTTTCCTCCTGGCCGGAAACTCTGCCAGAGCCTCCTGCCAGCGCCGCTTCACCTCGGATCCAGCCGGATCGGCGGCGAGAGACGCCTCGTCCATCCAGGCCTCTATCGAGGTGCCTCCATACGAGCTGTTAATGATGCCGATCGGTACGTTGAGCTTCTCGTGCAGCTTTTGAGCAAAATGATAGCCGAGTTCCGTAAACCCGCCTGCGCTTCCAGCCACACAGAGACTCCACGCTCCTTTCAGGCTGTCAGCCGGCACGTCGCTCGCCACGGTACCAACCTTGAAAAAGCGGATTTCCGGGGAATCCGCCTTCGCTGCCAGCTCCTTGCCCCGAGACGTCCAAAACAAGGCCATGTCCATGTTTGACTGGCCTGCGGCGAGCCATACCTCACCGACAAGGATGTCCTTGAGAGCGATCGTATTCTTTCCCGAAACCGTCAATCTCCCGGATTCGTGTGAGACAGGCAGGCTTTGCAAAGCCACACTCCACCTTCCATCGGCTCCGGCTGTCGTCGATGCCGAGCGCTCGATGCCCGGAGCCTCAAACCTGACATTCACCTGCTCGCCAGGATCAGCCTTGCCCCAGACCGTCACAGGCTTTCCCAGCTGAAAAACCGCTCGATCTGTAAACGGCGACGCCAGCGTGACATTGGCGCTTGCCGCACGCAATCCCGCCAGCGAGATCGATAGATAGAGAAGTATTCGAGGGAGAGCCATAGGAGAGATGAGGGACTCTCGTCCGCCCTGGCGGGAAAGCCAAGGGCGCAACGAGCCGGGCGGGCTGCGGACACCCATGGGAGCCCGCCTCCTTTGCCCTTTGGAAAAACTTACAAAGCGCGAATCACTAGACCGAGCGGGATCTGCCCCGACGGAACACCGTGACGAGGATCAACCCCAACCCGGCGAGCGCCCATGCGGACGGCTCGGGCACGGCGGTGATCACGAGATTTCCTGTCGCCTCGCTAAATTGATAGGTCACACCTCCGGTGGTCTTTTCCCAAAGATCTCCCCCGGCGTCGAAGAAATCCACGACAGAGAACGTGGAGCCAAAGGTCTCCGCCAGCGTTCCGACATTCACAATGTTCCAGGCATTTCCCAGGGCAACCGCAACTCCGGAGAGATCAAAAACAAAGTCGCCATTCAGAGTCAGCGTACCCACTCCCGATATCTGATTGCTCTCGCCGTTGGCTCCGATCTTGAACGTCAATCGAGCATTATCAGACAATACCATCGTCCCGGCATTCACGATGGTGTTTCCCGTGTAGGTGCTCGCGCCGCTCAGGGTGATGGTGCCAGCTCCCGATTTCGTCAATCCGTAGACACTGCCTCCGTCGCTGATCGCCCCTCCCACAACCAGATTTTGAAAGCTATTTACAGTCACTGTGCGGTTTCCACCCAAGGTGACAGTTCCCGCCCCGATTCTCTGGACGCCATTGCTGGTTCCCACCGTAAAATCTCCTGCCCAGATCTGAGCATTGTTGTTCACGGTCACGGTATCCGCGATGGTCAGGGTGCCTCCATTAATCGTGAGAGTTCCCGTGCCCAAGGCATTGGCGTGACGTATCGAGAGCGTACCTGCATTCAAGGTCACTCCACCGTCGAAGGAGTTATTGCCGGAAAGATTGAGCTGACCAGCTCCGGACTTGATAATGCCAAAGGAGCTCGCGCCATCAGAGATCGCACCCTTGACCCACAGCGCGTTGGTCGAGTTGTTATTGGTAAAAGTCGAGCTGGCCTGCAGCACGATGGCGCTGTCCACACTCACACTGCCCCGGCTCGTTGTCCCGTAGGCATATTGGGAAGCTGTGATACCCCCTGCCCCGAGATTGATGGTTCCGCCTGTGATGATCGTCGCTGCGTTCGGAGCTGCGGCGTTGGCCGAACTTTGAAAGACAAGACCGTTGGCAGATTGCGTTCCGCTCACCGTCACCGTATAGGCGCTATTTCCACTCGTAGCGCTTGGACCCGCCGAAAAATACGCATCATCGGAAGACGTCAGGGAAGAAACAAACGTCCCCGAACCTCCCGCAGAATCCGTATTCCAGAAGCTGTCCGTGCCCCATGTCCCAGTCGGAGTGCTTCCCGCACCCGCCGTCGTGCCATTTGCATCCCAGTAATAGGGAGTTGCCTGGGCTGCTCCAAGGCAGACACCCAGAATGGCGGCGGCTAGCGCGCCAGCTCTCCGATTTGCGATCCTCGCAGCATGCCGTGGGATGACTCGATCTGAAGTTTGCCAGTTTTTCATTTTTGAAGTGGTGGGATTGGAGTGAGGGGGATGGAGCGGAGACTCTTCTCCGCGCACTATCGTTACAGGCGAACATTCAATCAAGATTATTTTATGCAAAACGCATGATTTCTATCATATTTTTACCATTGCAGATAAAAGCTAGACAATATCGCTTCGTGAATTGCGGATTTTTGATGTTTCACGCATACAATATTGGATTCTTTCGCATATTTGCATAACCTGAGAGCAGACCGTGGCTAAATCATCGTTTCTACCCCGCTACCAAAAGGTTGCGAACGTCGTCCGAAAACGCATCCAGCAAGGAGACTATGCCCTAAAAGCCATGCCCTCGGAACGCGGCTTGGCGCAGGAGCTGGGAGTCAACGCCATGACCGCCCGGCACGGTCTGCAGATCCTCGAGAAAGAGGGCCTGCTCGTCCGACAGGACAACGGCCGCGTCGCGATCCGCAAGGCGCAGCATGGCGTCAAGAAGCACCTCAACTTCGCCTTCCTCGTCCCCACCCTCGCCTCTCACGGAATCGAAAAGTGGAGGCTCGCCATCGAGGCAGTCACGGCCCACCTCCAGTGCAACGTCAGAACGGTCGTTTATATGCACTGGGACGACCCGCTGGTGCTGGATGCCTTGAACGGATTTGACGGCGTTTTCCTCGATCCGTCCCCGGAGCCCATGCCCGACAGCGTGAGCGAGCAACTCCGGAACAAGAGTCATCCGGTCGTCTCCGTAGATCATGACCTGAGCACGCTGGGAGTCCCGTCGATCCAGCTTTTTCCACCCGCATTCACCCAGAAGCTGCTCGACCACCTGGATGCCGTCGGTCATCGCAAGATCGGCTGTCTGAACACCCAGCCCGACGATCCTGTGATCGCGGAACGCATCAATATCTGGCGCTTCTGGATGGGAGCGCATGGATACCATGGCCGCCTCGTGAATGAGCCAGTAGCCCCCTATGGCGATGCCATGAAGGCAGGTTATGATGCGATGACCCGCCAGCTATCCTCCGCACGGGTGCAGGAAACCGCATGGTACTGCACCACGGTCGACTGCGCCATCGGAGCCATGAAAGCCCTCCTTGATCGCAATCTCAAGCCCGGCAGAGACATCGCGATCTGCGCAGCAAACGGAGAAGGTATTGCCTCATACTACTACCCGGCGATCACCGCCCTGGAGGCCGCGGACGCTCATCCATTTCTCTCCCTGTGCGTGCAGTGGATGATGGATGGACGCGACTGGCAGGGGCCCCTGCTCATGCAACCTACGGAGATCCCGCTCATGATCCGTGAGTCTTCCGACCCCCGCCTCGCCGCCCGTCTGCCGCTGCTCGACCATCCCGGGGCATCATAGCCACTAGGCTTGCCTCGCCACGACGTTAAGGCCGGAAGGTCTGCACCGCCCCGGTCAGGGAATCGATCTGCACAGCGAACCAGTTTTGCGCCGGAGCCGACCCCGAGGTGGACGCGTTGCCCGGATACAGCGTGGCAAACGCAGAACTCGCCAGCGAAGTGGAGCCGTCAGGACGAAAGCGAAAGGCCCGATAGCTGTAGTCCACCCCCACACCCGGCAGAGCGACACCGCTGGCGGCACCGGTACTTTGCGTGATGTCGGAGCGCGCATGGTCCAACAGGCTGGAATAGGTCGCTGAGTCCGACATCTTGATCTGGGGCGGGAAATAGATCGGACGATCAGCGGCGACCAGCCCATCTTCCTCGACGATAAAAAGCTGCAACCCGCGCCATACCTTCTTCGATCCATTCGTGGGATCAGGCAACTGATAAAGACGCACTTCCACCGGGCGATTGCGGGTCACGGCCTGCTGCCTCGCAAGCTTCAGCTGGTCCACCAGGCTTTCCGAAGCCGACGAGAGCGCGGTAGCGGATTGGATCTGGTTCATCGCCGGCAGAGAAAACCCGGCAAGAATCGCAATGACGGAAATGACCACCAGCATCTCGACCAGCGAGAACGCGCGGGCGGAATTGTTTTTTCGCAAAAGGCCGATCATGGATTGAACTGTTTGGTTACGGGAACGCGGAACTTGTAAAACCGATCCAGCGGCGCAGCATTTGGAGTCGAAGCGTAGTCGGGGATGCGGGAATCATTGGGATCGATGTACCTCTCGATCAGGGCCGATCCACGATACTCCCCCGTTACCCGTCCCCGCCCCTCCGTCCACTGGTTCGCTGCATCGCCCTTCCGGTTTTGCAGAGTCTGCACCCGGCAATGCACGGTGAAGGTATTCGATTTAGTGGTCAGGCGTGGATAGATATTGGCGTAGGGGCGTTCCTTGGAGTTGTCACCCGTGAGCAGATAGTTGTCCCAAAAGGTGCTCATTCCCGCGAGGGTCGTGCCTACCGGATCCTTGGGAATGAGCGGCAGTTCACAAATCTCCGAAGCGGAGTGATAAATATCGTTGCTGGCAAACCGCTGACGCACTCCCTTCATCGTCTCGTCAACATTCAAATCAAACCGGAAGTCCGCATCCGGCAGCGTGGAGGCCGCAAGTTTATTCAGGTTTTTGTAGTTGTTCACCTTCGACTGGGGGATGGCCAGGATGCGCTCCGCCTTCACTGCGGCGCGCAAACCTGTCTCCCGGGTGATGAAGGAAAACGGCATGATCTGGGTATTCAGGTTGATTTTTCCCGCCGTGGAGAATGGCTCACTAATAGCATAAGGCTCGATGACAGGCATCCAGAATAAGTCCATGAAAAGATGGTCTGGCAGCCCGGCGGAGCCCGGATGCTTCCCTGAGGGATCGGGCCGGAACAGCAGGGTGCGCCATGGTTCGCCCGCTTTCACTCCGGTCGAGAGGGATCCGAACATACCCGAGGAAGGCACCTGCCGGTTCGGGGAAAAATACGTCGTGTTGACTGCACTGTAAGCGCCCCAACTCTTGAAGTACGGCGTCTCCCCCGCTGCGCTCATCCCGCTGAGGTCGCCCTCGTCCGGTTTGTTGATGTACGATCCATCCGGCATGGAGGCGATGCCGTTGTCAAAATCCCCGACGGGCATCGCCGGGTCGCCATTGACATGGACTCCGTTGACCGCAGCGGGCAGCACATTGGCAAACAAGGTGGAGCTGACGTTTTCGATCAGCTTTCCCTGCCTGGTGCGCGCAAAGAAGGAGAATCCGCTATTCGCACAAAAGCTGCTCCTCACATTGGGCGCGTCTGGATTGTATGGAGTGTCCGCGTAGAGGGTGCCGGGCACGTTTCGGAGAAAACTCGTTCTCGCATCTCCCGAGGCCAGAGCCACGGTAATCACCGTATCCTTCGCACTGCCATCACCCGCGCCAAACAACCGCCAGGTTCCCCCTGTGTCGCCGGAATCGCACTTGGCAAAACGGTCTCCGTAGCTGCCAGAGCCACGTCCCGTGCCAATAAGCCGATATTGATCCTCCGCCTTTCCCGGAAGCGGTATCCTAGGCGACGGGATCGTCACGTTCAGGGTTTGGACAAGATCACCGACGGCCGTTCCATCACCGGCAAAGATCTTTACCGTGATCTCGCCTCCCTTGAAGTCGAAGTACGTGCCGCTGTATCCCAGCTTCGTCGTCGGCAGCACGATCGGCAGGCTGAAAAAGGGATACCTCTGTGGGTCCGAGCCGGAGGCATCAAACCTCTTCTCGATTACAAACCAGCGGGGATCGAGGCCCCCCGCGGGAGGCTCATGCCCAAAGAAATCACTGGCGGTAGCCCTGTTAACATAAGTCGACCCCGTGGACGGAAAGCCCATCGTAGCACCGTTGATCTTAAAGTTCTGGAGCCCCTCGACCTGCACCGTGAAGCTAGGGATATAGCTAGGATATCCCATAGCGGGATTCATGAAGCTCATCACCAGATATCCCAGGATCACCTCCGTATTGTCTGGAGGCTTCCCATTTCCATCAGTGCCGGCGTAGCTGGGTCGCTGGTCCTGGCTGACTGGTGAAGCCGCTGTCACCGGCGTACCCGAGAGATCTCCATTTCCGAGATAAGCAAACGCGACCCCCACCTCAGCCACCGTGGGAAATCTGCCGAAGCCCAGCGTATCCATCGCACTGATATAAATCGGCGTCACCTGACCCGAGGGAGCAAAGGGATTCGTCACCCCCTGGTCGTTCAAATTGGTCGCCCGGATATAGTCAAATGCCTCGGTTAGGATCTGATCCCGGTCGGAGCCGTATTTCGCGAGGAAACTCCCATTGAACCCCGGCACCAGGGCTCCCATGAGCCGTTGCAGGCAGGCAATCAGCTGCTGGTTTCTTTCGATATCCTGATAGTCGCTCGTGGGGCTCAGCGAGTCGGCACGTTGAAAATAATACGGCAGCCCGTTGATCGTGGAGCTAAATGCGATGGTCTGGTCCTGCACGGTGCGGTAGTCGCTCGAAGTCCGGCTATGAACCGGCCACATCGCCACTCGCGGCTTATTGAACATATTGACCTCCGGAGCGCGGCTCGCCGTTGTAAGAAAGAACCGGCTCTCGTCGAGGATCTGCTTGGTCCGGTCGAGGCCATCGGCGGATATTCCCTGCGGATTGCGATCCGGGTCAAAGACAAGCTCGTCGATTGAGGCGTACAGCCGGTCGTATTTCAAAGTGACCGGCATAGTCACATCGCTGACAGTGCCTTGCTTCGATCCCCCATCGACATACCTCGGCGAAACGGAGAACACCTTGTTCGCCGTGGTGATCGATGGTAGCGCGGTGCGGAGACTGACCATCGCCGGATGACCAGGATATCGCTGGAACTCGTTCTTGACCGGCTGGTATTTACCTAGCTTGCGGTCGTAATCCGTAATGACCCGCGGCGTGTCCCAGAACGCTCCTTCCGAGGCCGTATTGACGTTTACCTTGGCAGTCTCATCGTCCGCCCAGAAGGCGATGCGCCCAACGATGGGATTTTTATCCGTCGCCCCCGGCACCACCGCAGTGCGGGTGGCGGAGGCTGCGGCATCAGGCGCCACGATCGAGCCATCCTTCAGGACGTAAAGCCACTCGACCGGCATCTCGCCCTTGGTCACGCCGACAGGCAGGGTGTAAAATGAAAAGCCCTCGATCACCCCCTCCGCACCCGGATCAAGGATGGGATATTGCGAGGAGACGGGCGCATTCAGATCCGTATAGTGCGCAGGCTTGTCCTTCCAGTTTGCCAGAGCAGCCGCCTCCGCCGCCGCATCGACGGAATTTGTCAGCACCCAGGAGCGCGACGAGTACAGCTTGTACGCCCGAAGCAAATCGCCCTTGGTGTCAAAGGTTCGGATCATTCCCGGCTGGGAGGCCCAGGCGACATCTGCCGAAGCATTCGTTCCCGCCGTCGCCGTTTTGATCTGGGCCATCACCAGATTGACCGAGCTATCGGCCAGCAGCCGGGCAGCCGCGCCATCGGCGTAGGCCTTGGAGGATTTCAGCTCCGTGCCGACTCCCGCCAGGAACGCCAGGGCCAAGGCGGAGAGAAAGATCAGGCTCGCCAGCACTATGACCAGGGCCGAACCCCGTCTTCGGATCATCGATTTCATCCTGCCTTTCATTGACTCCACTTGGCTCCGCGTATTCCGATGTCGGCTTGGAAAATGTGGTAATTAAGATTCTGGGACTTCAGCTTGTCCTCGAGCTTTCCGAGATTGTCATCCAGCTTCGCCGGGTCGTGAAAAAGCCCCTGAATTCCGAAATCTGGAGCCGTCCCATTCACACAGACCCGCTGCGCGGAGGGTTCGTCAAGCGCGACCATGACGACATGCAGGATCGGCGGCAGCTGGTTCATCTGCTGCGGCTGGGTCGTTCCCGACCATGGCGTGCGCGAGTCATAAGAATAGTCGGTGGTCAATGAGGTACCGCTGGCATCGTCCGCCGCTGACTTTTTGGGAAGTATGACCAGCGCGATGATGTTATCTGCAAGAGGGCGTGTGCTTGCGATGTTCCCGGCAGGCGCGCTCCCGCCCGTGAACCAGCCCGTACCAGTGGCATTGGCCGTCCTGAAAATATCCAGATCCTGAAGCGACTGTGTGAACTGCATGAGCCGGAAGCGATGCTTGAGCGGACTGAGCGCCTCCGTCACAAAGCCGGGCCGCCCTCCGGTTTCCGCGTCATCATTGTAAGTCACATAGTATCCGATGGAGTTGAGCGCTCCATCAAGTCCGGACCAGTTGATGCTGTTCGCATATCCCAGCGGAGCCTGGAAGAACACCGCGTGCCCGATCTGTGAGGCATCGGACAACAGGCCGGGACCGGAGATGAAATGCAAATCGGACTGCCGCCCGTATCGTGTGGGCTTCCCGTCATAAGACGGGTCCCTGGGCGTCCGGCCGCTTCCATCGAAATAATCGTAATAGCCGTTCAGAGTCGCCTGGCTAAGCTTCCTCGTGAGGGATTCAAACGCCGACCTCGCCGCCTGAAAGGACTCGATCTTTGCCTGAGAGCTTTTCCAGACGCTCCCCGTCTGCTGGGTGATCGAAAAAATGACCAGCAGGATGATCGCAAGAATAGCGGTCGAGACGAGCAACTCCACAAGGGAGAAGCCCCGGCTGCATGGAGAACGCTCGCTCATTTCGCCTTCCCCCTAGTCATTCTTTACCACCACCGTGGCGAAGGTCTTCACTTCGTCGGGTCGGGTGCGATTTCGTATCGTCACCACGACATTCTTGGCCACGTCCGGGGAGAGGCTTTGCGTGATGGAGTTCGTCAGGATCGCCAGAGTCACGCCGACCGTATAGACCATCTGCGCGTCACCAGCGGAGACCTGTCGGCCGCTCTCATCAAAATAAGACTCGTAGGCCTCGAGTTTGCCGAAATCCGTCAGCACGGCGTCACCGATCACCTTTTGCGCGATCCGTGACTGCACAGAGGTATCGATCGATGCCCGGAATGTATTCATGCCCACCACGAGGAGTCCGACGATCCCCATCATCGCAAAACTGACGATCCCGAGAGCGATCACGACCTCAACGAGGCTAAACGCTCGGCATCTCTGTTTTGAAGCCATCATTCTGGGGAATTCATTTTTAGGGGAAATTAGTCATTTTGCATTTAAAATAATGTTTAACATGCAAATAGAATGTCTAAAACGTGCCATAGGATACGCCATTGTAAAGGCAAAATCGGAAAAGATACAAAATCTCCACTCATTCAAATTCGATGAATGATATTTTATTTATTTTATTCTTTTTGCATAAAATATTGATTTTCCCATTCCAGACGAATATCTGTTATGCGCTCCAACTAACCCAAGCAGTGAACTCCAGTCGCCCAATTTTTCACCTCCTGCCCAACGCTCATCTCGATCCGGTCTGGCTCTGGGATTGGAGAGAAGGTCTCAACGAAGGACTCGCAACCGTTCAGTCCGTCCTCAACCTCATGGACGAGTTTCCGCAACTGACATTCCTCCGCGGAGAATCGGCCATCTATGAGCACGTCGAGAAGACGAGTCCCGCCCTTTTCCGCCGCATTGCCAGGCAGGTGGAGGAGGGACGCTGGGACATCGTGGGAGGCACGCACATCCAGCCCGACTCGAATCTCGCCTCCACGGAGACCCTGTGCCGACAGTTCGAGTACGGGCTTGATTATTTTCGCTCGCGGTTCGGCATGCAGCCCACCGTGGCATGGCAGGCGGATTCCTTTGGCCACACACCGGGATGGCCCAACATCCTGCATGCCTTCGGGATGACGGACTTTACCTTTACCAGGCCGCAGCGCGGACAGTTCCCTCTCGATACGCCTGCCTTCTGGTGGGAGGGAAGCCACGGGAATCACCTGCTCTGCTATCGACAGCACTGGCCGTGGTATTGCAGTGAAAGAGCGAATCTCCCGGAAATTCTGGACCTCACGCAGAAGGAATCCTCCGGGTTTGGCTTTCGTAATATCGGCATCCTGATGGGGCTGGGCAATCACGGCGGAGGCCCCTCCCGGCGACATATCCTCGAGGTCGAAAAATGGCGGGAACAACATCCCGAGATCGAGGTGCGATACTCGACCTTGCATGGCTTCTTCCGGGCCCTTCGTTCCGAAATCGACGACCGTCCCGAAAGCGACGTACCCACAGTGAATGGCGACCTCGGCTATTGCCTGCGCGGCTGCTATTCCTCCGTCCAAAAATTCAAGACCCTTTACCGGCAGGCGGAGAGCGCAGTCACCGAGGCAGAGTGTACAGCCGCTCTGGTCGAGCAGGCGTTCGACGTTCCAGCCCGTCCCTTGCAGGAAGCATGGAAGGCGGTTTTGTTCAACGCCTTTCACGACATCCTCCCTGGCTCCAGCATCGAGAGGGCCGTCGAAGAACAAAGCGCGTGGATGGGGCTCGCGCTCCATCATGCCCAGGAGGCCCGCTTTGCAGCGCTCAATGAGCTGGCTTCCCGCATCGACACTTCCGTCGCCGCTCCGACCTTGGCGGATCATCCGACGGCGGTGCCCATGTTGGTCTGGAACTCCCAGCCGCATCCTTTCCACGGCCTCGTCGAGATCGAGACATCCGTAGACTACCGGCCCATTTACTCGTACGAAAACCGCGCCGACGAGATCCCTCTCTCCGTCCATGACTCCAGAGGAAGAAACCTGCCGCTGCAATCCATCGGCACCGAGCATACCTCCATGCCCCATCTTCCCTGGCGCAAGAGGGCGCTCATGCCATTGACTATTCCCGCCTGGGGCTGGCACGTGGTGCGTTTTGCCTGGGATGAGCTTTCCAGCCCCTCGCTGCCAGATGGCAGTCCGGCCCTCACCGGGAGAGCCGGAAGCACCGGCATCACCAATGGCGACTGGACGATCCATCACGCAGAAGCCTCTCTCCGCATCGAACGCAACGGGCTCAATTTCTGGAACACCGGCCGGGATATTTCTCTGCAAGTCGTCGAAGACCCATGGGGCTCATGGGGTGGAATGAACGAGGAGATGGACTCCTACCAGCTCGATAAAATACGGGAAACATGGCGGCTCGCCGCGAGCGAGGTGATCGAGACCGGCCCGCTCCGGGCCAGGCTCTGGACCCGCTGGGAGGGAAAGAACTCCTGGATCACCCTCACCTTTTCCCTCGAGCAGGACAGCCCGGTGGTGAAGGTCGATGCCCGCCTGCTCTGGAACGAACGAAGCGCCCGGCTCAAGCTCGTCCTCCCCTGCTCGGGAGACATGGAGTTTGACGTGCCGGGGGCCACGATTCATCGCGATTCCGCCGGCCAGTTACCGAGCGGGCGCTGGGTGCGCCGCAGCACCGGAGGCGGCGCAGCCGGATTTGCCAGCACGGCGTTGAGCGATATAGACTTCTCCGCCGACGAACTCCGCATCACTCTGGCCCGGGCGACGCGTTATGCCAACGACGTACCGACAGGACCGGAGGAGTTTCCATGGCAGCCAGCCGTTGACTGCGGAGAGCTGAAGTTTGCGTTTTCCCTTTTCTCCGGCGACATCGCTCCCGACTCAGCCGCCAGCGCACTCCTCCACCCTCCGTTCGCTCAGATGGTCCACGCCCACCAGGGCGACCTCCCCAGCCTCGGCAGTCTCGGGCAGATGAAGCCGGAAGGCGTACGCGTCCTCTCTTTGCAAAGGCTCCCGACCGGAGAGGTCTTTGCCCGTATCCAAAATCGCAATGACCATGCTTGCCACGCCACGGTCGAGGTTTCCGGAGGAGCAGGCAATGCCCGCAACCTGCTGCCGCAGGAAATCCGGACCGTTGCCATAGTGCCGACGGCACCGATTCACCGGCCCAGAGAAGCCGCTGCCACAGCGGTCTCGGCCACCTAAACCCGGGCTTCCCCCTGTGGGGAGCCCCTCCCTCAACTCCCACCGATCCTCCACCGGACCGCGATGTGCGCAAGGCGGCCGGAACCCTTGATCCATGCACCTGCTAGACTGGCTCCTCTTTGCCCTCCCGGTAGTCCTCGTCCTCGGAATCGCCATCGCGGCTCAACGCTACATGAAAAGCGTTGCGGATTTCATGTCGGGAGGGAGGCTCGCCGGTCCCTATCTCCTGGCTGTTGCGTCGGGCGAAATGCAGGCGGGCGCGGTGGTCTTCGCCGCCATGTTCGAGTTGATCTCCAAGTCGGGATTCACACTGACATGGTGGTGGATGATCGGCACCCCCATCAGCATCATCGTCACCATCTCGGGTTTCGTCTTTTACCGATTTCGCGAGACCCGCGCCCTCACCCTCGCGCAATTCTTCGAGCTTCGCTACAGCAAGCGCTTCCGCCTTTTCACCGGCATGCTCGGATTCCTCGCCGGCATCATGAATTTCGGCATCATCCCGGCCATCGGAGCAAGGTTCATGGTGTATTTTCTCGGCCTGCCCCCAGAGGTTCATCTCCCGGGATTTTCCCTTCCCACTTACGTGCTGATCATGGGGGCGTTTCTGGGCATCACGCTATTCATGACTCTCACGGGGGGATTCCTCACCGTCCTCATCGTGAACTGCGTCGAGGGCATGATCACCCAGATCTTTTATCTCATCATCATAGGCGCGCTGCTTGTGATCTTCTCCTGGCCCGAGATCAACGCCGTGTTGATCGACCGCCCTGCCGGGCAATCGCTGATCAACCCCTTTGACTCTCTCTCCCTGAAGGATTTCAACATCTGGTACATCGTCATCAGCATCTTCGTCGGGGTGTATGGCACCGGAGCCTGGCAAAATGCCAGCGCCTACAAATCGGCAGCGATCACTCCTCATGCCTCGGTCATGGGCAACATCATGGGCCGGTGGCGGGATCTGGGCAAAAATGCCGTCGTCACTTTGCTCGCGGTCTGCGCGCTAACCTTTCTCAATCATCCGGATTTCGCCAGCCAGGCTGCGGCGGCACATGCCCAGTCGGCTGCGATCGAGAGCGCCCAGGTGCGCGGCCAGATGGAGGTGCCCATCGCCATGTCGCACTTCCTTCCCTGGGGAATCAAGGGCGTCCTCTGCGCCATCCTCCTGATGGGCATCTTTGGCGGCGATGCAACGCACCTGCACTCCTGGGGAACGATCTTTGTGCAGGACATCCTCGTACCCTTGCGCAAGAAAACCTTTGATCCCAGGAAGCATCTCCTGACCCTGCGACTTTCCGTGCTCGGAGTGGCAATTTTTGCCTTCCTCTTCGGATCACTGTTTCAGCAGACGGAATATGTCTTCATGTGGTGGGCGGTGACCACAGCCATCTATGTCGGCGGCGCGGGCGCCTGCATCATTGGCGGACTTTACTGGAAAAAGGGCACCACTGCTGGTGCCTGGGCGGCTCTGCTCTCGGGATCGCTCCTGTCAGGCGGCGGTATCCTTGCCCGCCAGTTCCTCGGCACGGCCTTTCTGCTGAACGGCACGGAGATTTCACTCGTCGCAACGCTGGTCGCCATCTGCGTATATGTGATTGTTTCACTGCTTACTTGCCGCGAGGATTTCAACCTCGATCGCATGCTTCATCGCGGCAAATACGCCGCCGCCGCAGAGGATCTCGGGGAACTCCCGGAAAAGAAACCAGCCACCTCACGCCTCCAGGTCGGCATCGGCAGGGTCATCGGTATCACGGAGAATTTTTCCACCACGGACAAATGGATCGCGGGCGGACTCTTTGGCTGGAGCATGCTCTGGTTCGTCATATTTGTCGTCGGCTCGATCTGGAATGTCATCGCACCCTGGCCGACATCCGCATGGTCGGGCTACTGGCATATCGCCGGGATCGGCATCCCGATTTTCCTGAGCCTCGTCATGGCGATCTGGTTCACTTGGGGAGGCCTGCGCGACATGCGCGAGCTCTTCCGGCGGCTCCGTGTCCAGAAAGTCAATGTCTTGGACAATGGTACCGTAGTCGGCGACCAGAACCTCGACGAAGCTGGCGGGAAGGCATCGCCAGAAAAATAAAATTTTTCACCGATGGGATGCCTCCCGAGAAAAATATCGCCCTATGAATGAACGCTACTACTGGACAGGAGTTCTCAAGCGGATCGCATCGCCGGTGCTGCTTCACCTCTCCCGTCGCACCCTGCGCGAGCGCATGCCTGTAGAATCTGGAGGCGACCCGGCCCGTCAGAACTTTACACATCTGGAAGCCATCGGACGTCTGCTGGCCGGCATCGCTCCCTGGATCGAACTCGCCGAGGAGGACTCGCCTCCGCTGGCGCGGCAGGCACTAGACTCTCTCGACGCCGCCACCGATCCCGCATCACCCGATTTTTGTAACTTCAGCCACAGCTCCCAGCCGCTGGTGGACGCCGCTTTTTTGTGCCAGGGACTGCTCCGCGCTCCGCGCACGCTATGGGAGCCACTTGACCTGCGGGTAAAGCAAAATGTCATCCGCGCCGTGAAGCAAACCCGCGCCATCCGCGCCTTTCCGAATAACTGGATTCTCTTCAGCGCGATGGTCGAAACCGCCTTGTTCGCGTGGGGCGAACCCGACTGGGATCGCATGAGAATTGACTATGCCATCCGCCAGTACGAGCAATGGTATCTGGGCGATGGAGTCTATGGAGACGGCTCTGATTTCCACGCCGATTACTACAATTCCTTCGTCATCCAGCCCATGATGGTTGATATCCTCCGCCACATGCGCGACCAAGAAGACTGGGATTCCTTTACGGAAAAAATCATAGCCCGCGCGCAGCGGGGAGCGGCTATTCTGGAACGCCTGATCTCGCCCGAAGGCACCTTTCCGCCGCTTGGCCGTTCCCTCGCCTACCGGTTTGGTACCATGCACCTGCTCGCTCAGGCTGCCCTGCTTCATTTCCTTCCCGAAACCATCCAACCTGCGCAGGTGAGGGAAGCCCTCGGCGCGGTGATCCGCCGTATGGTCGAGGCTCCTGGCACCTTCGATGCAAACGGATGGCTGCGCATTGGCTTCTGCGGCCACCAGCCCGAAGTGGCGGAATCCTACATTTCCACGGGAAGCCTCTATCTCTGCGCCACCGTCCTGCTTCCACTCGGTCTTTCTGCTGATGCGCCTTTCTGGTCCGACCCGCCTTCTCCGTGGACATCGGTCCAAGCTTGGGGCGGCCTGCCGCTGGCGAGTGATCGTTCCCTCAATAAGGCGCTTCGGTGACAAAAACCATCAAACGTTCCATGGCAGGTGAGACGACTATTGGCCCGAACAATGGCGGTGCCGCAGTTTAACCGCCGCAGATGGCATAACTCATGAGTTTTTGAATTGTTGTTTTTAGGAACCGCGCTCACAGCTAATTTAGTCTAGCCTGTCCTGAAAAACCTCCTTCAAGCCGATAAAAAAAGAGGAAAAATCTGGTCGAAAGGGAGCCCATGCACAAAGAACGTGAAGGAGGCGGGCAAAGGTCTTGAAACAAGAGGCGTCTTGCTCAAGAATTATAGGTGTGACGTCCTCCGGTGATCATTTAGTTCTTCGTAAATCTGAGCCAGCAAATTTCAACAGCCGATCTTAACATTGCGAATCTGGTGCAATCTACGACATGAGCATACTGTTTGTCTGGCTTCTTCCTTAGTCCAGGCAATCACCGCCAACGCGCGATCTCTCCCAATGCACATCGGACTCGATCTCCTTCAGGATCCCGATGATTTGCTCCTCGTTAAATCGACTCCTTTTTATCTGCTGTTCTTTCTGGGTTTTTACCCCTCAAACAGCAACTTTCTCGTTTTACTCGGTCCGATCTATGGGGAGCAGATCACAGGCAGGTATGTGAAAGTCCGGCTGAAGCGAGTGATTTTCTGTGCCGAGCGCCGAAATTGTCGCCGTCCCATTGATATCCTTCAGGCGAATGGCACAGCCAAGATGCACCAGGCACAGCCAGATAGGGCTCTAGGATGGCTCGAAGCGGCGGCAAAATAGGGACTGATCGCCCTCCTGTCTTTAAGCTGCTCTCCACGTTCCTTCGTTCGTCGGTTTTGTCAACAACCGAGAGGAACTTAAGATCGGCGGACACATCCTGACAACGAAGCCAAAGAGCCTCACTCCTCCGAAGTCCCGCATGAATCATGAGAGCCGCAGCAAGCCGAATTTGAGGACTCTGCTCCAGAATATGAAGAACTTCGTCGATCTGGCCTTCATTCAGATAAATGATTTCGCCATTCCTTTTATGATATGTCGGAAGTGCCGACATCGGATTGGGATAACGAAAATTGATCGCCGTGTAATGGTTCCGCTTGAGGGCAAATTCAAAAAGGGCGTGGAACGTATTGCGATAATTTCGTTTGTTCTTCATGCCAGAGGCAAGACCATCGATCATCTTTTGAACTGCTCCCGCACTCACGTCGGCGAATAGGCGCCCTTTAAAAAAGCCAGGCACCTCAGACCGATCCCGTTTGGATGTCTCGCGAATGGCATCCTTTCCCAGAACCATTTCTGTCCCGAAGAAGCGAATCAGATGGGTCAGCTTGTTATTGCGGTGATGCTTCACATTCTCAGCCCGTATGAAAGCGACATAATCCCGTACCACGTCCTCCGCAGTAGGTGTGAAGTTTCAGGAGGTTGTTCATGTGAGGGAGAGTTGAGAGGATGGGTTTGTGAAGAACCAACCTCGACTCCACCACTCACATGAACGTCCACAATAACGCACGGCTTTTG
>JAFKMU010000041.1 GCA_017305195.1 Verrucomicrobiota bacterium
CCCTCCAATGTTTCCCCCCCAGAACCTCAGCCGATTCAGAAAGAGACCGAAGATGCAGATGCCCTTTTCGACAACAACCCAATTTAGTTAAGGGGTGATTTCAAACCACCCCGTAACATCAGCATCCTTTACAGCTACGGCTCTGTAGTGAGCGAGAACGACCCCAGGGGAGTTTCCCAGCTCGTAGGCGGTCAGAGTTTCGGACTTACTTTTATAGTAGTGATAAGTACCGAACGAATGCCTGAGCACATTAGACGGCATGGAAATTTTGGCAGTTTCACAAAGCCTCTGGACGGCGTCATGCCAGCCGTTTTCTGACAAACCCACTACCAGTCCGGTGCGATCAACCGGCTTGTAATCCAGCCATTGCCTCAGATTTTCCTGAATCTCTATTCCTCTGGATCGCCGAGTTTTCGCGTTCTTACCAAGCACTTGGATCTTTTTATCCCCCACTTGCGCCCAATCGAGCCGGAGCAGTTCAGACGTTCTCAACCCAGCGAATGCTTTGATGGCAAGTCCTGTGATCAGGTGTGGCTCATGTGTCTTCGCCGCTTCCAAAAGCTCCGCCATTTGCTTTACCCCCCACACGGCGATGTCTCCGTCCGTTGAGCTATTTCTAGTAAGTTTTTGAGCAGGATTGATTACACACCAGCCGCGTTCAAGGGCCTCTGCAAAGAGTATGTGTACGTGTCGCGCGTAGCTGGCTTTTGTAGCTAGGGTGATGTCATCCTGCTCAGCAAGCCATGCTTCGAGAGATTCACGGGAAAAAGCTGACAGTTTCTCTTTCCCCAAGTCATCGGATATTCGGTCGAAAATCGATGTTAATCCTTTGAGGTGCTTTTCACTTATGCCCTGCTGTTTTTTGATCTCTAGTACTTTTTTAGAAGCCTCCGCTAGGGTGATGGACCCGCCGGCCGGCCTCAAATGGCTGATCGCATAGCTAACGGCTTCTGTCAGTCCAAGCTCCACTGCTGACAGCCTCTTAAATGCGTTTATAGCCTCCTGTAGTTGAGATGCGTTCAATGCGAAGGCAGACTCCCCTGCTTCCTTCTTCATGGCTAGGACGGGCATTTTTGAAGCTTCTTTCTGACCCTGTCCAAAAATCCACTCTCGGGCCTCTTGTAGAGTGTCGAATCGCTTCCTTTGAGGAAGACCGCCAGTGAACCGACTTCCCAGCCTTACCCTCCACCCCTTTTTCGAATCCCCATACACGCCTACGCCAGAAGGGAGGTCAGCTATAACCTGCTTTTTTGCACCCATAGGATTATTATTTGACCCAAATTTGACCCGGAATGTCAATATCCTAGGTAAAAGGCGGACTGTAAATCCGCTGGCTTACGCCTTCAGTGGTTCGAATCCACTCCTGCCCATTTCCCCATAAATCACTGAGAAATTCGGATTTATGGGGTTGTGAATAGAGTTTTCTTTGAAGCTCTCCCTGACCTTTTAGGTAGGAGGGAGTTTTCTTTCCGGAAGTTTCCAGACCGGAAAACGATGCCAGGGAGGTTTCTTCAAGTCTGGGCGAGATGCGAAATGACTCTGGGGGACGAGAGCAATTCAATTCGACGGAGGAGTGTTGTTCCTGGGGGGCGCGGCGAATGCAGTGCGATGTAGCCGTCGTAATGTTCCATCGGCATGGCGATGCTCGTTCCCATCTCCCGGGGTTTTCAGATACCAACCCTTGCGAACCCTGTTGGTGGCAAATGTGTGCCGGGTTGGCCTGGGGCCTTTCTCCCTCGGCCGGGAGCTGGGCGGTTACGCGGTGAGCCGGTAAAGCGGATCCACCGGCAGCACGGTCTGGCGGCAGGGCGAGCGGTCTCCGCCCAGCGCGGCTCGCACGCGGAGCAGCGCCTCGCGGATGAAGGCGGGCCAGGGAATGGCGACGGTGGTGATCTGCAGGGATTCCGCGACGGGAGCGTTGTCGAATCCGACAATCAAGGGTGCGGTCTTCCCTGCGGAACGATACGCAGTCAATACCTCCTCGGCGAGGCGGTCGTTGACGCAGAAGATGCCCTCCGGGAGGGAGCGCATCAGCGAGGCGGCCTGCTTCTCGGCCCCTTCGCGCTGCCACGAGGGGGCGTGAATCACGCGCGCCTTGGGCCACAGCAGTTGGAATCCCTCCACCCGCCGCCGGCTCCGCACGTCGCGTTTCGGCCCGGCCAGGATGGCGCAGCGCGCCGTGTGCGGCAGGCGTCCCCGCAGGATCTGGCCCGCGGTGTAGCCGCCCGAGTAGTCGTCGATGGTGAGGGAATCGACATGCCGGGCCGCCTCGCCCAGCGGCGGGCCCGAGAGCAGCACCAGGCAGCGCCGCCTCGCCCCAGCGGCGGCCTCGACCAGCGAGGGCAGCTCCCAGATGACGGGATACTCGTCATCCTGCAGCCGCTGCTCCTCCTCGTAGAGGACGCGCAGCGGCATGTCCGCACCGGCAAAGGCCTCCCGCAGCATTTGCACGAGATGGGCGCCGAAGGTGCCGGCGAGCCGCGCGCGGGGATGCGTGCACAGGGCCACGCGGGCCGGGGTGGAAAAGTCCCCGCTTACGAAGGTGCCGCTGCCCTGCCTGCGCTGCAGCAGGCCGTCGGAGACCATCTCGCGCACGATCCGGTCGGCCGTCTGGTAGCTTACGCCGAAGCGCTGGCTGATGGCGCGGTTCGAGAGAAACCGCGTTCCCGGGGAATAGCCCTTCAGGCGCGCGGCGAGGATTTCGCGCAGCTGCACCACGCGCGGAGTGGGACGCTTTGGCATGGAAATAATCATATCACTTTGTCCGGTGATTGATATTCATTTTCCATGACATCGCGGGATTCCACGCGGATGCTATGGGGGTCATGAGTTCCCCGTCCCTCCTCGGTAAAGTCCTCGTCGTCGCCGGCGGCACGACGGGCCTCGGCTTGTCCGCGGTGCAAAGTTTCGTCGAAGCCGGAGCGAAGGTGGTGGCTTTCGGGCGCAGCTCGGAGAGTGTTGCCGCCGCGCGGTCCGCCCTCCCGGACAACACCCTCTTTTTCGGCGGAGACGCCACCGATCCTCGCAGCGCGGAGCGCGCCGTGGAGATGGCGGAGCGCGAGTTTGGCGGCTTTCACGGCCTTTATCACGTGGCCGGGGGGAGCGGACGCCGCCTCGGGGACGGTCCGCTGCATGAGATCACCGACGAGGGCGTCGCTGCCACCTTGAACCTGAACCTCGCCAGCGCCATCTACTCGAACCGCGCCGCCGTGCGCTCGTTCCTGAAATCCGGCCATCCCGGCAGCATCCTCACCATGGGGTCCGTGCTCGGCTGGGCTCCGTCGCCGCGCTATTTCGCCACGCATGTTTACGCGGCGGCAAAATCGGCCGTCGTCGGCTTCGTCAAATCTTGCGCGGGCTGCTACGCGCCGCACGGCATCCGCTTCAACGTGCTGGCTCCCGCCCTGGTCGAGACTCCCATGGCCCGGCGGGCTGCGGGCGACGACACCATCATGAATTTCATCCGGACGAAACAGCCGCTCGATGGCGGACGCATCGGAAAGGCCTCCGATCTCGATGCCGCCGCCGTATATTTCATGAGCGACGGATCACGCTTCACCACCGGACAGGTCCTGGCCGTCGACGGCGGCTGGTGCGTGAGCGAAGGACAATTTTAAGACCACCATGAACACCGCGACCAATTACTTCGACAAGACAACCGCCCTGCTCCAGAACATCCGCGACACGCAGCTCCCGCACATCCAGAAGGCGGCCGAGATTTGCGCGAACTCGATTTCCACGGGAGGGCTGGTTTTCCTCTTCGGTTCCGGCCACTCCCGCATGATGTGCGAGGAAATGACGCCACGTCAGGGCTGCTACGTCGGCTTCTACCCGATGGTGCATCTCGCGCTCTCGATCCACTCCGACATCATCGGCGCGAACGGTCTCCGCATGCCGCTCCACCTCGAGAAATTCGAGGGCTATGCCGAGGAGATTCTCAAGAGCTACAAGTTCGGCCCGAATGACGCCTTCATCATCATCTCCACCTCCGGCATCCGCCCGATCATCGTGGAAATGGCGCTCGGCGCGAAGGAGCGGGGCCTGCCGGTCATCGGCATGTGCTCGATGCCGCATTGCAGCGAGGCCAAGCCAGCGCATTCCTCCGGCAAGAAGCTCATCGATATCGCCGACGTCGTCCTCGACAACCAGTGCCCTCCCGGCGACTGCGTCCTGGAACTCGACGGCCTCGAGTGGAGCGTGGGGCCGACCTCCACGGTCACCGGCGCGATGCTGATCAACATGCTGCGCTGCGAAACCGCCTCGCTGCTCCTCGCCCGGGGCCACAAGCCCGAGATGCTCCCGAGCCACCAGTTCGTCGGCACGGCGACCGCGCATGCCGCGGAGGAGCAGCTCGAGCGCTTCTACGAGGGCTACCGCAAGAGCCTCGCCCATTTGTTTCAATAGCCGAGAATCGAAATCCCCAACCTCCCGCATGAATCACGCCATCGGCATCGACCTGGGCGGCACGAACATCAAGGCCGTCCTCGTGGACGAGTCCGGCCGCGTCGCCGACCGCGCCTCGCGTGCGACCAATGACTTTTCCTCGTCCATCGGGGACTGGTCGCGGGCCGTGTCGGAGCTGATCGCGCAGTTCGAGAGCGCGGCGCGGGGGGCGCGTCCGGCGGTGGGTTTTGCCTCTCCCGGCCTGGCCGCGCCCGACGAGCGGGCGGTCGCCTTCCTCCCGGGGAAGCTGAAGGGCTTGGAGGGGTTCGACTGGACGGCGTTTCTCGGGCGCGAGCCGCTTTGCCCGGTGATCAACGACGCCCATGCCGCCCTCCTCGGCGAGGCGTGGATTGGCGCGGCGGCCGGCCTGCGGAACGTCGTATTGCTTACGCTCGGAACGGGGGTGGGCGGTGCGATCCTCGTGGATGGCAATCTCTTCAGGGGGACCATCGGGCGCGCCGGGCATCTTGGCCACATGTGCCTCGATGTCGACGGGGTCAGGAGCATCGTCGGGATGCCGGGCTCCGTCGAGGACGCTATTGGCGAACGTACGGTGGCGGTTCGCACCCAGGGGCGCTTCTCCTCCACGGAGGCGCTGGTTCAGGCTCACCTCACGGGCGATCCCGAAGCCGGCCGCATCTGGAAGAAGTCGATTCGCGCGCTGGCCTGCGCCATCGGCTCGTACATCAATGTTCTTGATCCCGAGGCGGTCGTTATCGGGGGAGGCATCGCCCGCGCGGGTTTGGCGCTTTTCGAGCCGCTTGCGCGGGAACTCGACACCATCGAGTGGCGGCCGGGCGGATTCCGCGTACCGGTACGGCCCGGGGAGCTCGGAGAATGGGCTGGCGCGATCGGCGTCGCCCGCCACGCCATGCATCCATGAATCCCAGCCGCAGCTATCTCGAAAAATGCCGGGGCCTCCTCGATGCCGTCGCGGCGCAGGATCAGGAGATTCAACAGGCCGCCGATTGGTTTGCCGAAACGATCCTGGCGGGCCGCATGGCGCCCGGCTTTGGCTCCGGGCACAGCTGCATCATGGTGGAGGAAATGTGGCCGCGCTACGGGTCCTTCCCCGGGTTCAACCCCATCGTGGAACTCTCGCTCAGCTTTAACAACCTCGTGGTCGGCGTGAACGGGCTGGCTGCGCGCCTCACCGCCGCCGGACAGCCGCCGAAGGTGCTGAGCGGTGCCGCCGTGGTCGGGCCGGAGCGCGCCGTCGAGCTTGTCGAGTCGGCTTACGACGAACACGCCCGCCGCCTGGCGAAACTGTACGAAAACATGGGAGCCCCCGCAGATGTTTAGCATCCTGGATCACGGAAAGATTCCCCTGCTGGCCGAGGTGGACGTCCTCGTGGCGGGCGCGGGCTCGGCGGGGTGCTGCGCGGCGATAGCCGCCCGCGAGTCGGGGCGGCACAGCGTCCTGCTTCTGGAGCGCTATGGATTTGCCGGCGGCAGCTCGACCCAGATGCTCGACACCTTCTACGGGTTCTTCACGCCGGGCGCCGAGCCGCGCAAGGTGGTCGGTGGCATTCCCGACCGCGTGGTCAATGCGCTCGACGCGGCCGGAGCGGTCTTCCTCCGCCCGAACACCTACGGCGCAGGCACCGGGGTGAATTATAACCCCGAGCGCCTCAAACTCGTGTGGGACGAATTGCTCGTCCGCGCCGGAGTGCGCGTGCTCCTGCATGCGCACCTGGTGGATGCCGAGACCGTGGCGGACGGGCGCATCCAGTCCGTGGTCATCTGGACGAAGCGCGGATTTTACCGCATCCGGGCCACCCGGTTCATTGACGCCTCGGGCGATGCCGATCTCTGCCACGCTGCGGGCCTTTCCTACGAAAAGGCGGGCGACCTCGAACCCGCGCAGACCCTCACGACGACCTTCCGGATGAGCAATGTCGATCTCGGCGCTTATGAAAAGGCGGGCGGCAAGAAGATACTCGCGCAGAAGATGGCCGGGGCGGTGGACGCCGGGACCCATCCGCTGCCCCGCAAGGCTGGCAGCCTGCATGCCATGAACGCCAGGGGGTGCATCTCCACCGTGGCCGTGCGCGTGGCCGATATCGACGCGACCGACTTTGAGCAGTTGACTGCGGCGGAAATGGAGGGCCGCCGCCAGGCTTTTCTCTACGAGGCCTTTTTGCGAGACTGCGTGCCTGGCTTTGCGGAATCGAACATCATCGGGCTTTCCCATCAGATCGGCGTGCGTGAGACCCGGCGGGTCCACGGCGAGTATCGGCTGACCCGGGAGGACTGCCTTTCCGTGGCGCGGTTCGAGGACCGCGTGCTTCTCTGCGGCGCGCCCATCGAGGACCATCGCGCCGCGCCCGACGGGAAAAGCGAGGAAACCGTCTGGGGATACATCCCCGGCGGCGACGCTTACGACGTGCCGTATCGCACGCTGGTTCCGCGCGGACGGGACGAGATTCTCGCCATCGGGCGATGCTTCAGCGCGACCCACGACGCGCACGCCTCCTGCCGTTCCATGGGCCAGACGATGGCCATGGGCCATGCGGCCGGGCTTGCCGTGGCGCTCTCGCTGGAAAAGGGATGCGGCGTGCGGGACATCCCGGTTTCCGATCTCCAGCAGCGGCTCCGGGGCGCCGGGGCCGTGCTTGAAACGCCCCGCCGCATCGCGCACACCGCTGCCGATGCCTGGGCGGAGAACTTCGCCGACCCTCCCGCCCATTGATCGCATGAGCTTCATTCGCACCGTCCTCGGGGACATCGCCCCTTCCGAACTCGGCCTCTGCTACGCGCACGAGCACATCATCATCGATGCCAGCTTCACCACGCAGGCCACGCCGGATTTCCTGCTGGACGATGTCGCAAAGGCCTCCGCCGAACTTTCCGATTTCCGCGCCGCCGGAGGAAGCACCATGGTGGATTCCATGCCCTGCGACTGCGGCCGCAACGTTCGCAAGCTGGCCGAGATTTCCCGCGCCAGCGGCGTCCACATCGTGGCTCCGACGGGGCTGCACATGGCGAAGTATTACGACCCCGGCCACTGGGGACATTTCTATGCGGAGGATCAACTGGCGGCGCTCTTCATCGCCGAGATCAAGGAGGGCATCGACGCGCACGATTACAGCGGCCCCATCGTCGAGCGCGCCCCGCATCGCGCAGGCGTCATCAAGATCGCCACGGACGCGCAGTGGAGCCCGCGCGAGGAAAAGCTCTTTGCCGCCGCCGCGCACGCCCATCGCCGCACGGGATGCCCGATCCTCACCCACACCGAGCAGGGGACCCTGGGCCTGGAACAGGCGGAGCGCCTGCATTCGTTGGGCGTGGACCTGCGCCACGTCGTCCTTTCCCACACCGACCGCAAGCCCGACCGAGCCTATCATCGCGACCTTTTGCAAACGGGAGTGCGGCTGGAATACGACAGCGGGTTTCGCTGGAAGGAGGGCAATCCGACGCTCGACCTCGTCGTCGAGCTGGCGCCGGAGTTCCCCAGGCAGATCCTGCTCGGCATGGATGCGGCAAGGCGGAGCTACTGGACGCACCACGGCGGCAGGCCCGGCCTGTGTTTCCTGCTTCGCGAGTTCCGGGGCGACCTGCTGGCCCGTGGCCTTAAGGAAGCCCTGTGGCAGCAGATCATGCGGGACAATCCCGCGCGGGCCTATGCCTTCGCGGTCCGCTAGCTAGAGCGCGGCGAGGGCAGGCTCTGTCTCCGCGAGACGGAAGGACGAGTAATCCCTCAGGGAGATGAGACGGCCCTTTTTCGCCCACGGCAGGCCCATCTCGCTCCAGAGCGATTCCGACTGGAAGGCGCGGCGGCAGATGTCCGAGATATCATCGATGGCGACGAGCGGATCGGCTTCGCCATGCGTGGTGAGGTGGCCGGGTGCGATGGTGTGAATGGGCGACGACTCGAAGGCGCCGTTCGAGCACAAGGTTTGTCGGCCCGCAATGTCCAGGCCGCAAAGAAAGGTGTCCTCGCCCGCGATGCGCCTCAGCACGGCGTCGTACATGAGCGGGCGAAACTGCGCCACGGTATGCGACGGCCAGGCTTCCGCCTCTCCTCCGGCGGGATGATGGGAAATGCCCTCCTGGGTCCACACGAGGGTTCCTCCTTCGCCCCGCACCTCCAGGATCGGGTCCTCCGTTTCCGTACAGCTATGGGACACCCAGAGCAGGAGCGGGATGCCCTCCTCGGTGGCGATGCGCAGGCAGGCCGTGTCGGCGCTTTCGATGGGCCGGGCGCGATATAGCTCGGCCTCGATGGCGAGCGGGCGGGCTGTTCCCTGCAGATCGCGCCCTGCCAGGAAGCACAGCATGTTCAGCCAGTGGGCAAAGCCGTTGTTGAAGGGGGAATCCAGCACCCAGCGATCATGCTGGCGGAGGCGTCCCGCCCAGCTGTTGCGCTCATAGTAACTGTTCGGCCGGGGCCAGAGACCACGGCACTTGATGGCGCGGACCGGGCCGATCAGGCCATCCTGCATGGCTTGCTTCATGCGCAGGATCTCCGGGGTATAGAGCGACTGGTAGGCTACGGCGATGAACCTCCCGGCCGTGGCCTCCGCCTTTTGCATGGCGGTCACTTCCTGGATGGTTCCCGCCGCTGGTTTCTCCAGCAGCACATGGCTCCCCGCCGTCAGCGCCGCGAGGGTCATGGGGGCGTGGAGGGGGATGCCGGTCGGGATCACGCAGAGATCCAACTGGCCGGCCAGGGTCTCCAGCATGAGGCGGTAGTCGTCGAAGATGCGGCAGCCTAGGCCGCGCAGGCGGGCGCATTTTTCCGCTTCCTCGGCCTGGTTGATCACCGTGGCAGCGACGATCTGGAGCCGTCCCGCCGCCGTTTCTCGCAGGAGGTCGTGATAGTGTTCGTTGGCGAAGCCGGAAACGCCGATGATGGCGGTGCGAATCATGATGGTCTTTTCGGAACGGGAGTGGTTCTCCCTGGAAAGAAGCAGGCGGGTACGAGTTCTAGGTGGGGAGCGGCCTCGGGATGCTCCAGCCGCCGTGCGAGCGCTTGCAGCGCCTTGAAGCCGATCAGCTCGCTGTCCACGTCGGTCGAGGTCAGCGGCGGCAGATTCCCATGGCGAATGTTTGGGTGACGGTGAAAGCCGGTGACCGCCGCATCCTCCGGGATGCGGATGCCGCGCTCGAGGAGCTCTTTACAAAGGACGTACCCGATAAAATCATCCGCGCAGACCCAGGCATGGACGCCCTGGTTGAGGCCCTTGAGGACGCGCTCCATCACTCTTGGTATTTCCTCCTCCAGGGGCCGGGCGAGATCCAGGTCGATGACATGGTCCATGGTAGCGGGCAGGCCGAGCTCCAGCCGGGCCTCAAGGTAGGCGGCGAAGCGCGAGCGCGACCAGCTCGTGCCCGCGTTGAGGCCGAGGAACCCCATGCGCTCGCGGCCCGAGGACTTCAGGTGCTTGATCAGGGAAAACATGCCGCCCACGTGGTCGATGCCGACGACGTCCACGGGCGAGTCCGGGTAGGTATGCACGATCGACACGACGGGCAGTTTCTTCGCGAGTTCCGCGATCACGGCCTGCGGCCAGCGGTAGACCAGCACGACGCCGGAGATCAGTTCGTCGCGGAGGGCGGGCGGCAAGTTCTGCGGCTCCATGAGGCGGTCGCGCAGGGAGCGGTCGGCAAAATGAAAATGCAGCGCGATATTGAGCTGGAGCGCCGCCCGGCTCAGCCCGGCCAGGTAATCGGTGGGCGTCTCTGTTCCGGCGGTCAGGATCAGGATTTGCTTGGCCTCCGCGCGGGCTTCGCCGCCGTTTTTCCGGCGGGGAGCGACATAGCCCTGCGCCTCGGCCTCCTTCATCACCATTTCCCGCGTCCGGGGGTGGATGCCGGGGGAGTTGCGCAAGGCCCGCGAGACCGTCGAGACAGCCACGCCCAGCTTGTTCGCAATGTCCTGCAGGGCAATCGGGGAAGCGGTGATGTTCATGGGAGCGATGAATTGAACCAACTCACGAGCCGACGCAATCGCCGGGGGTGTTTTCACAAGTCTGCCTTAAGGGCTTATTTGCAAAATATCGGAAATTCAATGAAAATCGTTGACCTGTTTGCTAACTTTTGCAATCAGTTTCCATGAGGGGCAGGAAATTTCGCTTCCTTCACCCCTGCAACCCATGATGCGCCAGCTTCGTCTCCCCCGCAAATATCCGGCCCGTCCGACGTCTGTGGAGTTGCGGCGTTCGAGAGATGGGAAATGTCGCGAAACGAGGTAGATTCTCTCACTGCGGCAACGTTGTCCCCCCCCCAATGAAAGAAACCCCACTCCCCAGACTTCGCGGCGAGGGCATCATAGGATTCACACTGATGGAGTTGCTGGTGACGATCAGCATCATCGCCCTCCTGGCCGGCCTTTTGCTTCCGAGCCTTTCCAAGGCGCGGCAGGCGGCGGAGGGGGCGCAGTGCGCTTCCAATCTCCGGCAGGTTTACGGCTTGTTGATGAATCACGTGCAGGAGAACGATTCGCAGATTCCCCCGGCCTGGAACCAGTCGGGCGTGATGGAGCTGGGCGTCCCGACCGGCAATGGCTGGCTCGACTACACCTGGGGGCTCGAGGTGGCAAACTGGACCAGCAAGACGACCTCCCTGACGGCTCGCGTCTTTGGCTGCCCGACTCAGCGGCGCAAGCTCAAGCTCGCGCCCAACGCGCGCACTTTCTCGATGAACAGCATCGTGGCCAATGACTACTGGAACCCGATGCCGCGATACATGACGAAGTTTGCCCATCCCGCCAAGACAGTCATTCTCTCCGATGGCGCGCTGGCATCGGGCGCCTACAACTCAGGGGCCAACGGCTCTGACAAGATCCCGGAGCCCGTTCACCATGGCGCGGCGAACCTTGTGTTTCTCGACGGACACGTCGAGCGCATGCTGGCGGCGAATATTCCCAAGGCTCCGTCCAACATGGGAGCGGCGGCCTCGATCGATACGCCCGCCTCGATCTTCTGGCTCGGTCGATGATGGGGTGGCGGATTACTTTCCAAAGGCGGAGTGAGAGAACTTTCCGATGAGGCCGAGATTTTCGCTTGAGTGGCAGGTGGGGCGTCATGCCCGGCAGGATGACCCCCCTGCGGAATGGCTGGCGGCCCGCGTGCCCGGCGCGGCGCAGCTCGACTGGGCGCGCCATCACGGATGGCCGCATCACTGGCAGGCCGATCATTTTCGCGCCTACGACGGGCTGGAGGATTCCTTCTGGACGTATCGCGCGCGCATTCCCGCCCTGCCCGAGGGTCGGGTCTTTCTCATCTGCCGCGGCGTTGATTACCGCTTCGTCATTCGCGCGGGAGATCGCATCCTCCACGAGCAGGAGGGCATGTTCACTCCCGTCGAACTGGATCTCACCGGGCAGGCGGTCGCGGGAGAGGAATTGTTCGTCACCATTTTTCCGGCTCCCAAGTCTCGTGCGGTTCCGGCGGATCGCTCGCAGGCGGATCACTCCTGCAAACCGGCGGTGAGCTATGGCTGGGACTTTCATCCCCGTCTGATCTCCCAGGGCCTCTGGGACGATGCGTGGCTGGAGGTGCGCGGGAGGGCGCACTTCACCCGGTCCGCCACGGACTACTCGCTCCCGACCGACCTGCAAACGGCAAGGCTGGAGTGGAAGGGTGCGGCGGCGGGCGAGTGCGCCAGCCTGCGCTGGCGCGTTTTCGCCCCGGATGGCGCGCTGTTGGCGGAGCGCATGGCTGCAGGATCAGGTAATATTTCTCTCTCGGCTGATGTCCGGAATCCGGCCTTGTGGTGGCCGCATGATCACGGGACCCCGGCCCTGCACGTCAGCCGGGTCGAGCTTCTGGATGAGGGCGGAGCCGTCCTGGACGCGCGGGAGGAGCGCATCGGCTTCCGGCGCATCCGCCTGGTGATGGCGCCCGGCCAGTGGGATTCGCCCGCGGCTTTTCCCAAATCGCGCAGCCATCCGCCGATGACGCTGGAGGTCAACGGGCGGCGTATTTTCGTCAAGGGCGCAAACTGGGTCAGCCCGGAAATCTTTCCCGGCCTGCTGAACCGCGAGACGTACCAGGAACAGCTCGCGCAGGTCCGCGCCGCCCACATGAACCTGCTCCGCATGTGGGGCGGGAGTCCGGCCCAGAAGGAGGCGTTTTACAATCTCTGCGACGAGCTTGGCATCATGGTGTGGCAGGAATTTCCCCTGGCCTGCAATACCTACCCCGACGACGCGGCCTACCTGCGCGTGCTCGACCAGGAGTCACGCTCGCTCATCGCGCGGCTGCGGCCGCATCCCTCCGTCGTGCTGTGGTGCGGAGGCAACGAGCTTTTCAACTCCTGGTCGCGCATGACCGACCAGTCGCTCGCCCTGCGGCTCCTCGCGGCCAACTGCTATCAGCTCGATCCCGCGCGCCCGTTCCTGCCGACCTCGCCGGTCGACGGGGTGGGGCACGGGCACTATGCCTTTCGCGACATGGATGCGGGCGAGGAGGCCTGGGCCGTGTTTCAGCGCTCGGCCAGCACGGCCTATTGCGAGTTCGGATGCCCCGGCCCGGCCTCGGAGGAGGTCTTGCGCGAGATCATTCCCGCAGAAGAACTTTTTCCGCCACGGCCCGGAGGCATCTGGCAGGCGCACCATGGCTTTGGCGTCTGGAAGCCGTCCAGCTGGCTCCATCTCGATGTCATCGCCCATTACTGGGCCGAGCCCCGCTCGCTGGAGGAACTGGTCGCCCGCGGCCAGCTCTTGCAGGCGGAAGGCGGCAAGGGGCTCGTGGAGGAGGCCCGGCGGCAAAAGCCCGCCGCGAGCATGGCCGTCTACTGGTGCCTGAATGAACCCTGGCCCGCCGTCGCGAACAACAGCCTCATCTCCTGGCCATGCCGCCCCAAGCCCGCCCTGGCGGCGGTCGGCGCAGCCTGCCGTCCCATCCTGGCCAGCGCGAGGATCAGGAAATTCCAATGGCGGAAGGGAGATTCCTTCGAGGCGGAAATCTGGTGGCTGAATGATGGATGGGAGGGCTGCGACCCCGGCCGGATCGAAGTGCGAATCGCCCTGGCCGGAGAAACCCGGGACCTGCTTTCCTGGAAAGCGGGCCGCCTGGAGGCGAATTGCAACCTCGCCGGTCCCACCGTGCGCTGGGTGCTGCCGGAGGTCGATTGCGACCATTTCGAGTTGATCCTCGATACCCCAGGCCTCCCCGGGGCCGCTTCGCGTTACACGCTTCTGCTCCGCGACGGCGAGGCCGGACCGGACGAAGGGGCGACCCCCACCATGAATCTCGGCTGATTTTTCTCGAATGCCCCGTCCCGTTACCGCCCCTGTCCGTGTTGGCCTTTATGGAAAAAATGGCCACCAGATCCATCGAACCCTGGAGAGACATCCGCTCGCCCGCCTCGCCGCCGTGGCGGATTTCCCGCGCGAGGAACTGCCCGCCTCCCTGCGGGACGACCCGTCGGTGCGCTTCCATGCGAGCTACGCCGACCTCCTGGCCGACCCGGAGGTGGATGTGATTTCCCTATGCTCCGCGCGGCGGCGGGACCAGGCCGCGCAGGCGATCCAGGCCCTGCGGGCCGGAAAGCATGTCTACGCGGAAAAACCATCCGCCATGAACGAGGAGGACCTCGCGGCGGTCATCGCAACCGCGGAGCAGACCGGCTGCCTGTTTCGCGAGATGGCGGGCACGGCCTACGAGCAGCCGTACCGGGCCATGCGGGACGTGGTGCGATCCGGCTGCCTCGGCGAGATTGTCCAGGTCATCGCCGAAAAGTCCTATCCGTATCACGGGAACCGCCCGCCGGATGAAGACGTGGACGGCGGCTTGATCGAGCAGTGCGCGATTCACGCAGTGCGCATGGTCGAGCATGTCGCGGGGCGGCGCATCCGGTCCCTGCGGGCGGTGGAAACCTGCGCCGGTCGGCCGGGTGGAAGCAGCGGGCTCCACATGGCCGCCAGCATGGTCCTGACGCTGGAGGGCGGCGCGGTGGGCTCAATCTCTGCGAATTACCTCAACCCGCGCGGCACCGGGACATGGGGGTACGAGTCCCTGCGCATCCTCGGCAGCGACGGAATGGTGGAATCGGCCCGGGGCGGCCAGCATACGCGCCTCGTCCTCGGGGAGGAGGACCTCGGGCCGCTCGATTTGACTGCTCCCAGCCTCGATTATTTCGATATTTACCTGGACGCCCTGCTGGGCCGCTCCGGCATGCCGTGCACACTCGAAGAGGAGCTCAGCCCCACCCGCTGGGTCATTCGCGCCAAGCACTCCGCGCTGAACAGCCTGTAGCGCTGATCGGTTCCGCCTGGCTGCCCGTGCGGGCGATCAGCTCCTCCACGGAGACAAGGGCGACATCCACCGTCCCCAGGACATTCGTCGTGTAGCAAACATAGGTGTCGTCCCGGCAGAAACGCGGGTGCGGATGCACGTGATAGCGGCTGCGCGGATAGGGAAGGCCAAGGGAGATCGGAGACGATTTCGATTTCCTTCCTCGTGACCGTGTTGAAAAACGCCACCCGCCACATGTCCATGCGGATGTGCTGGGGTTGATGTCGCCTACGACGTAGCGGCCCGCGCGGTCGCAGTGGGAATGCGTGTGGCCGCCGGGTCAGACGCGCATCTGCTCGCCGACGGCGAGATGAACCTTCGCCATGCCATGGTGGTAGTCAATATACCAGATATGCCCGCCGTCGTCCGAAAACCCGGACTGGGTGAAATAAAACGACTGCTGCAACGGTGCGGCGCGCCGGGAAAGGATCAGGATCTCGACCCCGGAGACAGGATCTCTCCACCGGGTGAAAAGCGGAGACTCGGCGATGTGCCGCATGAGGGCGGAGCTTGTCCGGAATTTCGGTCAGGCCTGCCGCTCAAGGGAACGGCAGGTTCGCCGGGGAATTTTGCCGTGAGGCTATTTGATGACGCTGATCGTGTTGATCCAGGGGCTCGGCTTGTCCGAGGCCGCGATCTTCTTGAGGGCGAGGCCGTTCCATTCATCCGTCATCTCCACGGGGATGTCGACGGTGACGAAGTCATTCTTCGGAGCGTCGGCGGGGATTTCGAGCTTCTTCACCAGCGGGTCACCGGCCGGGCGCTTGATGTAAAACGCGTAGCTGCCGGTTGCCGTGTCGTCGACATAGACCTTGACGCGCAGCGTCACCGCGCCGGCCGGCGAAGGAAGGCCAAACCAGTAGTTGACGTATCCCCACTGCTGGGTGGAGCCGGGGAGGCGGGTAAGCTTTTCGCCGGACGGCAGGTCCTTGGTTTCGACGAGCTTGGCGGCGACGGCATCCTGCCCGCCGGATGTGCGGGCGGCTTCGCCCCCGAGGCTCTGGTGTACGGTGTCAGCGCGAACGTTCCCGAGGGTCAGGGCGCCGATGGCGGCGATGGCGATCAATGTGCGGATGGGTTTCATGGGTTTTGTATGGGTTGAGGGTTGAGAAGGGAAAGCTTAGCCGCCGGTTTTTTCGATGAGCGCGGCGACCGGGACGAGGGCGACATCCACCCGGCCGCGTACCGTGGTGGTGTAGATGATGTAACGATCGTCGGGGGTGAAGCGCGGGTGCGGATGCACGTGGTATTTGGACTTCCAGGCCGACAGGTCGGGCGCGGGATATGGCAGATGGGAAACGATGTCGACCGTGCGGCCCGAGCGGCGGTTGAGAAAGGCGAGGCGGCTTTCGCTGAGATCGTGCGGGATGACATCCGCGACCACATAGGTTTCCGTGGTGTCCGCGTGCGCGTGGGAGGCGCGCGGCAGATCCCAGATGATCTCCTCCGGTCCGCCCTGGGTCTTCACGCGGGCCACGCCCCGGCCGTAGTAAATGTACCAGACGTGGCGTCCGTCGGCCCCCCACCATTCATGCCCCCGCGCGTTGGAGGGATCGTTTGGGAAAAGGGAATACGCATCCTCGCCGCGCCGGGCGAGCCAGATGCGGTCCTCGGCGTCGCCCTTTTCGCCGGTGGCGGGATCAAACCAGCCGTCCTGTGCAATGAGGATGAGATCGGGGTCCGCTGGGCTGAACTGGGCGTGATTGTAGCAGCGGTCAAAGGTCTGCCAGAGCCGGAACGGCGAGCCGTCGAGAGGCATGTCGCCGAGGTACCAGTCGCGGCCGATCTGGGCGTCGATGGCAAAGGAGCGGCCATCGGCCGAGCGGGTCAGGTGCGTGGCGATGCGCAGCGGGCGGCGGTTGTTGGCCAGCTCCGCCGGGAAGCGGTTGACCAGGACGGGCGTGTCGCCGGGGCCGGGACCGCGTTTCCACAGATCCAGCATCGTGATCCAGTAGGCCTCCCCGGTGCGAGGGTCCGCATGGGGCGAGGCGTCGGTGAACTGCGTGTCCGGGAAGAGGCGGATCTCGTTTTCCAGGAAATCCGCCACGCCGAGCTGCCGGCCGTAATAGGCGTCTCCGCCGGGCGGGAACGCGGTGTAGAACCACAGATGGCGGCCATCGGCGGACAGGCTGTCGATGGTGAAGTAGAACGATTGCAGGAAGGGCGCGGCGCGACCGTCCAGCAAGAAGCTTTCGACGCCGGAGACCGGGTCCTTCCAGGGGGTGAGCAGCGGGGAGGTTTCGAGGGATGGCGTGGCCATGATGAAAGTGCTAGGGCCGGTAGAGCTGGGCCTGCCCTGTCCAGGGATCGATCTGGATCATGGCAAAGTTTGGCGGCGGCGAGGACAGGTTGTCGCCTGTGTTTTCGTAATGCAGGGTGGCAAACCACGGCTGCGCCGAGGCGAGGAGGTCGGTCGAGCCGTCGGGGCGCAGCCGGACGATGCGCGTCTCGTAGGCCGTGCCGATGCCGGGCAGCGGGATTTGCGTGTCGTTGGTCGTCCATTGCTTGGCCCGGGCGGACCCGAGCAGCGGGGAAAGCGTCGCGCCGCCATCGATGATCACGCCCTGCGGGAGGCGGCGCATGCGATCGATCGCGACGGCGCTCCCGTCTTCCTGCAATTCGAAGTTTTGTAGCGCGCGGAACCGCTGGTCGGGCGACCCCGAGGCCGGATCGGCAAAGCGGTAGAAGCGGGTCTCGACCACCCGGTTCTTCGACGTGGCCGACTGGCGGGCGAGGCTGAGTTCATCCAGCACGGCCTGCGTGGCATGGGTGAGGTTGTTGGCCTGCATGGTGGAGTTGATCGCGGGCAGGGTGAGAGCCATGAGGACGATGAGGATGGCCATCACGACGAGGAGTTCCACGAGGGAAAATCCCCTGGGGAGAAGGGATCTTTTCATGGGTTGAATATCGTCGAATCGATCACGCGAATCTTATAAAAACTTTCCGCGCTGGCGGCGGAGGCGTTCGCAAAGTCCGGGAGATCGGGATTGCCGAGATCGATGTAGCGTTCGACCGTGGTGGACCCGCGTACTTCCCCGGTGATGGTGTCGCGTCCCTCGACCCACTGGTTGGCCGGGGTGGAGAGCGATTTGCCCAGCGCCTGGACCTTGTAGTGGATGGTGTACGTGTTCGACTTGGTGGTGAGGCGGGAGTAGATGTCGCCGTAGGGGGACTCGCGGGTGTTGTCGCCGGTGAGGAGAAAGTTATCCCACCACGCGGCCGTGGCATCGTAGCTGGAGGGCGGAGCCGAGCCCGCCGGGTAGGACATGCCGGTGCTCAGTGAGGACATTTGCTTCGGGACGAGGAAGATGCCGCAGATTTCCGAGGCGGAGCGGAAGATGTCGTTCGCCGTGAAGCGCTTCTCGAAGCCCGCGAGCGTGCCGGTGGTCTTGTCGGGATTGATGTCGTAGCGCAGCTCGGTCCTGGCGCGCTGGCCGTCCTTGTAGCTGTTGCCGGAGCCCGTGACGGTGGAGATGCTTTGCGGGATCGCCATGAGCCGGGTGGCCTTGAAGACCGCGCGCACGCCGGTATCCCGCTGGATGTAGCCAAAGGGCATGATCTGGTAGTTCATGTTTACCTTGCCTGCGGTGGAGAAGGGCTCGCTGATGGCGTAGGGCTCGACGATCGGCATGGTGAAGAGATCGAGCAACAGATGATCCGGCGGGGACTGGAGGCCGGGATGGCTGTTCTTTGCCAGGGGATTCGGGCTGAAGAGCAGCGTGCGCCAGGGCTGGACGTTGGCGGGCGCGGAGGGGTCGATGCCGGTCGGCAGCGAGCCGAAAAGCACGGCGGAGGACACCTGGCGGTTGGGCGAGAAGGTCTTTCCCGTCTCGGTCGCATACTCGTAGCCATTGGAGACGACATTGCGCAGGACGCCGGTCGAGAAGTAGCCGCCCGCGATTTCCTTGCTGCCGTAGTAGACGTCGATGTTGGCCCGGCTGGTCGTATCGCTGACCGTGTCGCTGTTACCTTCGTCCGGCTTGTTGATGAAGGGGCCGTCGCCGAGCAGGCCCATGGCGTTGTCCCAATCGCCGTATTGCGAACCGCTGAGATACGCTCCCGCCAGCCCGGGCGGCACGGCGGGGCGGGCGGAGCCGCGGTATTCCCTGTCCCCGGTGTTGCTGCCGCGCCCGGCTACGCCGCCGTAAGCCGCGAGCTGCGCCTGCGGGAGGAGAACGCCCGTGGAAAACGAGGTGATGAGCTGGCCGCCATTGTTGGCCGAGCCAGCGGCGTCCATGGGGAAGTGCGGATAGTAGCCGCCGGGCACGCTGTCGTCGTACCCAAACCCGCCCACGCCTCCGCCGTCGAGGCCCATGTCCCAGAGCGACTGGACGTTGGTGTATTGCTGGCGGCCGCCGGTCTGGGAATCATACCCCGCGCTGGGGGAGAAGAAGCTGGAAGGCACGGTGGAAAGGCCCGCATACGCGCGATAGTCCCCCCGGGCCGGGCCGGCAGGATTGCCCTCCACGCCGCGCACGACGTCGCGCACCACGTAGTTGACCGCCTTGCCGTTCACGTCGGCGCCGAGCGCGACGGGGGTGGCGGAGAACTGGATCAGCCGTTTGCGCCAGGGCTTGCTCAGAGTCTTGGCGGCGGAGGCGCCTTCGCCGAAGCGGTCGAAATAACGGATCGCGGGCGCGGTGGCGGGCGGCGGATTGGAGAGGGTTGGCTGGGCGGTCGGCACCGGCAGATTGGCGACGCCGGGGAACTTCATCTCGATCGTCTGGATGGGATGGGCCAGCGCGGCATCCGTGCCCGCGTAGATGGTGATGCGGATCGTGTGGTCGGAGGAGCTGTCGGTATTGAAATTAAAGCTGGTCGCGCCGTCGGGCAACTGGACTCCCGTGGCGGGAGGGATGGGAATAGTGAAGGGATACTGGCTTACCGGATCGCTCGTGCCGGGCGTCTTGTTGATGTCCCCGCCCGCGCCGCCGTTGTAGCGGAAGTTTGCCAGAATGCCGAAGAACGGCGAGCAGTTCGCCTGCCCGGAGTATTCCAGCCGGGAGTTGACGGTGTTTTTCAGGGAGGCGGGGAACCCCATGCTCGCGCCATTGATGGTGAACTTGTCGAGGCCGGTGACGACGTACTGCACGTAGGGGCTCCAGGGCGGGAAGCCGGGCGAGACGGTGAAGGGATTGAGGATGAGCGTTGCGCCGAGCTGCGCCGCGGGCTTGATGATGACGCCGTTGGGGTCCTCGGGTGTAACGAGCACCGGGTCGACGGCGATCTTGCCATTGATGGTGGTGTAGTAGGCTGCGTTGCTCCGGAAGAAAACCAGCGACCCGCCGATGACGGTGGAGAATCGCCCGAAGCCATGCGTACCCGCCGCCGTCCCGGTGGTGGGTGTCAGCGGCACGACCTGGCCCTCGCCGGAGTCGAGATAGCTCGGCGCGTAGCTGTACTGCGGCGCGAGGCCGGTGCTGTAAGCATTTACGCCGCTGCGGATCTGGTCAAACATCTCGGTCAGGATCTGGCGGCGCGTGTCGGAGTACTTGGACGAGAAGCTTCCGCCAAAGCCGGGGATCGGCTTCGAGGTCAGGTCGTCGAGATAGCTGTAGAGGTCCTGGTTGCGAGGAACTTCGGTCCAATCGAGGGTCGCCGACTGGCTGCTGGAGGCCGAGGGATTGGAGGCGCTGTAGGTGTTGAAACGCTGGAAGTAATACGGATGCCCAGCGATCTCGGAGCAGAAGGCGATGAGCTTGTCCTTGGCATTGCGGTAGGCGGTGTCGAGCTGCAGAGGCCAGAGCGTGACGCGCGGCTTGCCGAAGAGATTGATCTCGGGAGCGCGACTGTGGGCGGTGAGGAAGAACTTGAATTTCTCCAGCGAGTCCTTGTCGACGGCGGGACTGTTCGCGGTGCGGTCCGCCGAGAAAAGAAACTCGTCGACCGAGGCGTAGAGCCGGTCGGAATCGGGGACGATGGCCTGGAAGGCGCTGTTGGGATTTCCCGCGGAGTCGGTTTCGTTGACGGTGCCGCCGCGGGTGCCCCCGTCGGCGACGCGCGGTGCGAGATCGTAGTACGCCTTGAGCCGCTGCTGGTTGTCGCTTTGGGCGCCTGCGGAAATCCCCGCATACCAGGCGGGCGAGGCCGTCGGCAGGAGCGAGCCAAAGACGGTGCTGAGGCTGGTCTTGGCCGGATGGCCGGGGAAGCGCTGGAATTCGTTCTGCCCGGGGATCGCCGTGGCGAAGTTCTGCTCGGTCGTGGTGTTGGCCCACGGGCGGTCCCAGAAGGTGCCTTCCGAGGCGGTGTTGATGTTGACCTTGGAGGTGTCGTCATCGGTCCAGAAGGCGATGCGGCCGACGATGGGATTCTGCTGTGAGGGCGTGCCACCGGGGCCGTTGGGGTCGAAGGTGATCACACCGTTGTTGCTGGCGGTCGGGACGGCGATCTTGCCGTCCTGCAGCACGTACAGCCAGCGCACAGGCATGGGCAGGCGCTGTGTATCGGCTGATCCTCCGGGCAGGACCACGCCGGAGATGCTGGCTTGATAGTCGAACCCCTCGACGCTCTGCGCGGCGGTGGAGGCCCGGGCTCGCGGATCGATGATGGGAAAGTGGACCTTGCTGTCGCGGATGATCGGGTCGTTGAGGTCGGTGAAGAGCCCTTTCATCGCATCCCAGTTCGCTGGCGGCATCTCGGCGGCGGCGGTGAACCCGGCGGTGTCGCCGCTGTCCACGATGAGCTTATCCGAGGAGTAGAGCTTGTAGTATTTGAACGGTCTGCCTGCGTCGTCGTAGGTGCGGATCATGCCCGGCTGCGAGGCCCAGGCCAGCGGGCTGCTGCCGTTCTCGCCCTTCGTGGCGTCGGAGATCTGCGCGATCACGAGCTGGGTGACGGAGTCGACCTGCTGGCGGGCGGCGGCTCCGCTGGCATAGCTGCGGGAGGATTTCAGCTCAGTCGTGGTGCTGAGGAAAAAGCCGATGACCAGCGCGGAGATGAGCACCAGCACGGCCAGGACGATGAAGAGCGCCATGCCGCGGGCGCGGCGGGGGGAGGCGGGCGGTCTCATTGCTCTTTGCTCCATTTTGCACCCTTGAGCCGGACGGAGGTGGTGAAGACGCGGTAGCTGAGATTCTTGCCGTTCAGCGTTTTTTCCAGGGTCGCGAGATCGGTGTCGTAACTCGCGGCGTCGCGAAAGAGCTGGTCGAGCCCGAGGTCGGGCATGGCGGAGCCGTTCTCCAGGCGGCGGGCGGAGTTTTCATCGAGGACAACCATGGTGAGCTGGACGAGGGGCGGGAGCTGGTTCTTGGGGTTGATGAGCGGATTGCTGCGCGTCTCGGTGGAGTCATACTGGTAGCCGGGGGCGAGGAGCGCGCCGGTGGCATCCTCCTGGGGCGTGAGCCGGGGGAGCACCACGAGCGCCACGACATTCTCCGCGAGCACGTGAACGGGCCGCGACATCCCGGTCTGCCGCAGGGACTGGGCAAACCAGTCGCTGCCCGCGTAGGAAAGATTCTTCGGCTTGCCGGAGCCGTTGGCGCCCGAGGTGTACTGGTAGATCGAGAGCTGGTCCGCCGGCTGGATCAGCTCGCAGAGCCGGAAGCGCGAGCGGGGTTGGACGCCGGTGCCATTGAGCGCGGCGGGGCGGAACGCGGTGTCGTCGCCGAACTCGACGAAGTAGCCCCAGGTATTGAGCAGGCTGTTGAGGCCGCTGAGATTGGTCTGGCCGGGTTCGGAAGCGCCGAGCGGCGACTGAAAGAACACGCCCTGCCCGGGCCAGCGCTTTCCGGACGGAGCGCCTCCGGCGATGGTCTCGGTGGGTCCGCTGAGGAAGCGAAGCTCGGACTGGCGGACGTAATTCGTCGGCGAGGCGGGGTCGTCGTAATCCCAGTAGGTATTCAGCGTGGCCTGGCCGAGTCGGCGGCTGATGGCGTCGAACGACTCCCGCGCCTGCCGGAACTGCTCGGTGCGGCCGCTCGTGTGCCGCCAGCTGGCCGTGACCTGCGAGGTGATGGAAAGGAGAATCACGAGAAGGAGCGCGACGATGGCGGTGGAGACGAGAAGCTCGACAAGAGTGAAGGCGGCGACAGCCTTCGAGGTGGGCTTCATGCCGCGTCAGAGGTTGCGCGTCGCGACCAGCACGGGATAGCGCCAGACTTGCAGGCCGGGCTGATCGGCAAAGGCCGACGTGGCCGGGTTCCGCGAGGGAGTTCCGCTCCCGGAGTTCTTGGCGATTTCCACTGTCACGGTAGCGAGGTCTGGGGACACGCCGCCGGGCAGCGTGGTCGAGGGTTCGACAACCATGTTGACGAAATAGAGCGCGCGGTCGCCGTCCGGATTGGTCGCAGCCGCCATGCGGTCGCCCTGTTCGTTGAAATACATTATGGGCGGCTTGTTCAGGAAGCTCGCGCCCTGTTGGAGCTCCGCTGTGACCTGCTGGACGATGCGGGAGTTTGTGGAGATGTCCATCGCCTTGCGAAACGAGGCCAGCCCGATCGGCATGAGGCCAAGAATGGCGACAAAGGCGAAGGCCACGATGCCGATCGCCAAAGTGGTTTCGATCAGACTGAAGGCCTGCGAACCGATAAGGTTTTCAGAGGCGACGGCGCGTCCGGGCCGAAAGGGGAGAGCTTTGTTCCTTATAGTAGGGGGAATACTAAGCATGTGGTAAATGTAATTTAAAAATACAATTTGTCAAGAGGGGCGTGTTTTTGAGTTTTATGGGAACTATTCGAGGGGAGAGACAGAGGATGTTGCCGAATTTTAGAAGGAATTTTATCAAAATTGAAAAAGATCTTTCCCTCTTTGAGTTGGTTTCCGGGATGGGAGAAATGATAAATCGGTTGACATTGTTTTATAAAGATACATTATTGGGTTCGTGATTCTTCCCCTCCGTAAATCTCTTTTTCCTCGCCTGTCGGGGAGCGCTTTCTGAAATTGCCATGCCTTCGCGCCAAGTCATTGAGAACTGTGAAGATTCGACCCGCTATCAGGCGGCGAAAGCGCTGTTGCGGCGCAAGGTGTTGAGTGGTGAGGTGGGGCATGGCGAGCAGTTGAAGCCCGAGCTCGACCTGTGCCGTGATCTGAATCTTTCGCGCACGACGGTGCGCAAGGCCGTGGCCAGTCTGGTCGAGGAAGGTCTGCTGGTGCGCCAGCGGGGAAGGGGGAGCTTTGTGAACTTCAGCCGTACGGCTGCGCAGCAGCGCCTGCTGGCCTTTTTGATGTGCCAGAATGGATTTGGCGCCGTGAGTCTGCTCGTGCAGGGCGCGCAGCAGCGCGCGGCCGAGCTGGGGTACCAGCTCGTGCTGGCCGAGTCGCAGAACGATGCGGCGGTCGCCTTTGAGCAGGTGGTGCGCCTGAACGAGACCCGCGTCGCGGGAACGATCATCGCCCCGCTGCAAACCCTGACGCCCGAGCGCACCACGGCGGCGGTCGTGCGAGCGCTGCGGCAGGCGGATCAGCGTGTGGTGCTGGTGGATGATTTCTCGGCCGACGACGCGATCCCCAGCATCTGCAGCCAGAACCGGGAGGCCATGCACAAGCTCACCTGCCACCTGATCAAAAAAGGCTATCGGCGCATCGCGTTCCTGAGCAGCGTGAAGCTCGAGGGTGTCATGGAGCGCGAGGAGGGCTTTTGCGAGGCGATGCGCGAGCACGGCATTGAGGTGCCGCCGGAGTATTTCCTGGAGGTGGCGAACCGCGACACGCAGGTGCAGGGCCGACAGGAGGTCGATGTCTTCATGGCGATGCGCCAGCCGCCGGAGGCCATCGTTTGCCTCCACGACCTGATCGCGCTGAATGTCATGCGCCGCTGCGAGGAGCGCGGCTGGCGGGTGCCTGACGACGTCGCGGTGGTCGGATTTGATGATCTGCCCCAGGCCGCCGTGAGCAATCCTCCGCTCACCACCATGCACCAGCCGCTGCTGGAAATGGGGCGTCGCGCCGTCGAACTGCTGGTCCGGCAGCTGGAAGGAGAAACTCTGACTGCGCACCACGAGCGCCTCCCCTGCAATTTCAAAATCCGCCGCTCCTGCGGCAGCGGACCGGGCGTGTCCCGGCCCTGAAACAAGCTGTTTTTCCTTTTCCGTTCCTCTCTCTCCCAACCTCCACCCCCAAAACTCAAATGAAGCTCAAACACCTTCTCGCAACCATCACCGCGGTTTCTCCGCTCGTCTTGAATACGCAAGCCGCCTCACCCGTCTGGGACACGGGCGCCGGAGCCGGCATTCAGGCCGGATCCGGAACATGGGATGCGAATACCACTGCAAACTGGACGCTGGACGGAGGCGCGAATCGCGTCCCGTGGACCAGCAGCCTGGATACAGCGCTCTTTCAACTCACTGGCAGCACGGGCACTGTCACTGTGGACAATACCAATGGGCAAGTGGGCGCTGCCGGGATAGCCATCAGCGGCTCGACCGCTGCCAGCGGGAGTTGGACAATCTCAGGCGGATCGTTGCAACTGGGTTCCGGCGGACTATCCGTGAACTTTGGTTCTGACGCCAATACGCTGAACCTGAACGCGCCGGTCGTCCTCACCTCATCCCAGACATGGACGTCGACGACCGCCAGTCTTTCCAACAGCAACAGCCGGGTCCTCGTGGGAGGAGCGATCTCCTCGAGCGGGACGGCGAATCTTACGTTCAACGGCGGCAATCGCTTCAATCCCTCCGCCATCGGTTCCAATAACCGCGTATCGTTCACCTTGAGCGCGAATAATACCTACACCGGCACCACGACGGTTTCCGGAGGGGCGCAACTCGTCCTGAACTACACCACCACCAGCGATAGTCGTCTCGATGACAGCAGCGCGCTGATTCTCTCGGGAGGGTCGGTCATGCTGAATGGCGGGTCCAACTATACGGAGGTCGTCGCATCGACCACGCTCAATGCCGGCCTGAATAGCATCCTTGCCGGGTCGAGCGGGGCCGGAGGCACGACGAATCACATTCAGCTCGGCGCGATCACGCACAACGTGGGCGCGACCTTTGAAGTCAGCAATGCCGTGTCGGATCTCGCTCGTACGACGAGCGGAAACACCAACGGCATTCTCGGCGGATATGCGCTCTTTGGCGTCAATCGCTTCGCCACGGTGAACTCGGGCGTGCTCGCCAGCACGACAGGTTCGACGAATAACACCTACTCCACCTGGGCGGCAGCTACCAACACCGTAGTCAATGCCGCTGTGAACGGCAGCGGCGACAAGACCGTTAACAGCCTGCGCCTGGCCAGCGGCGGATCGGTCGCGCTTTCGTCGGGAACGCTGACCATTGCCAGCGGCGGCATCATTGGTGATTCGGGGGCCTCGATCTCCGGCGGCTCCCTGACGTCCGGTCTCGCCTCGGGCGAGTTGTTCGTCCATACCCCGAGCGCTCTCGCGATCTCCTCGGCCATCGTGGATAATGGCTCGACGGCCACCATCCTGGTGAAAGGCGGCACGAACACGCTGACCCTCTCGGGAAACAATACCTACACGGGAGCGACCTACGTCAATGCGGGTACGCTCGTCGTCAGCGGCGGAGCCACGCTGCGCGGCGCCGTCGTTCAGGCTGGCGGGTCCAGTATCTCCATTGGAAGCGGAGGCGTGCTCTCGCCGGGAGCAGCCTCGTCTGCAGGGGCCATGACACTGGGGGGCAACCTCAGCCTCGCAGATGGTTCCGCTCTCGACTTCCAACTCGGCAGCCTTGCCGACAAGATCCAACTGACCAACAGCTTTGCTTCGCTGGCGGGTTCGGCCAGCGCCAATGGCATAACGCTGAATATCAGTGCTGGCTCCGGGATCGGGATTCAGACTTACTCGCTGTTCGAGTGGCAGGCGGGTACGACTCTTGCCAGCTTCGATCTCTCCGACTTCAATATCGTGACCACCGGAGGCGTCACCGGTACGCTGCAGTTTGGCACGAACAGCCTCGATTATGTGGTGACCGCCGTGCCGGAGCCAGGAACGGCGGCGCTTCTTTTCGGCGCGGGGGTTGCTTTGATCCTTATGCGCCGCCGCAGGCTTAACTAAGCTGAAGAGCCATGTCTATGCGTTTTTTCGTCGCTGGTTTCTTTGCCGCCGTCGTCCTGCCCTGCTTGGGCGGGGCTTCGGACGCGATGGCTCCGGCGGGCAACGCGGCCCATCTCAACCGCCTTGCCGCAGAGGTCGACAAGCCGTACATCCATCTGCTTTCGCAGAATGGAATCGACCTGGCTCCAGGCGAGACCTACCGGCTGACCTTCTGGGCCAGGGCCTCCGAGGGGCGCATGCTGCGGGTCTCGACGAAGTTTGATCAGCCGCCATGGAAGGGCCTGCAGGACCAGCGCGTGCAGCTGGACACGAACTGGACGTTCTACGAGGTCTCACTGAATGGCGATGACGCGGAGCCGGGCCATACGCGGCTGGAGTTTCGCTACGCCGGGCCGGAGGCCGGGGAGATCTGGATCGCCGACGTGCGCCTGCTGCCCGAGACGGCGGACGCCGCCGCACCGAACATGATCCAGAACGGCCGGTTCGAGGACAAGCTGCTCAATTGGTACATCGAGGGGCAGAGGCCGGGCATCTTTGCCGTGGATGTCGAGGCCTTGCCGGGCGGAGGTGCCAATCCCTGACCTCGTTTCGCATGGCCGACTGTGTCGGCGGAGCGCAGGCAATCATCGTTTCTATCTCTACATGAAAAGTGGTCTTTCTTTGTGTTGCGCCATCCTGGCGGCCGGATCGTTGTGGGCGGAGCAGTCGCAGGCGGACCTGCCGGTCCTGAAGCCCTCGGGCGAGAATTTCGTCGATCCCGCGGGGAAGCCCGTGCGGTTCTGGGGCGTCAATCTCGTGGCGCTCTATCCCGAGCACGCGGCGGCGGATGCACTGGCGGCGAACCTGGCCTCGCTCGGGGTCAATCTCGTCCGCCCGCACCACAATCTGAGGCCGAGCCTCGACTGGAATCCGGGCATGCTCAGCGGCTCGCTGCTCAAGTACCAGGGCAACTCGCGGGAGTTCGATCCCAGCGCGCTCGACCGCTTCGATTATCTCAATGCCGCGCTACGAAAGCAGAATATCTATCTCGCGCTTTCGGTGAACTGGACCCGCCGTTATCGCGCGGATGACGCGGCGATCCTGCCCGGCGACGAGGCGGACGCCGCAGCCTGGAAGGCGGCGCTGGCCGAGCTGGACGGCTGGAACTGGAAGAAGGCCTTCGACATTTACAAGATGCTGCCGGTGATCGATGAGCGGGCCGCGCTTTTGAACGAGGAGTTCATCCGCGCCTTTCTCAAGCATGTGAATCCCTACACGGGCAGGGAGTATGCGACTGATCCCCAGGTGCTCACCTTTGAGGTGATGAACGAGGCCTCGACAGAGTACGCCATCATCTGCGGCAACCGGTTCCCGGCCTACTGGCAGGCCCGGCTGGAGGCAAAGTGGGCGGCCTTTGCGCAGCAGGCGGGCATCGAACCCGGCGACCTGTACAAGCCCGCCTCCCCGCAGGCCAAGGAGGTGCGCGCCCGGTTTCTTCGCAAACTGGACGAGGATTATGAGAGGCGCATCACCAAGGTCATCCGCGAAACCGGGTGTCAAGCGCCGGTGGCATTCTCCAACCTGTGGCGCGGTGACAACTACGCGCAGATGAATGCCGGGAGGGCTGGCTTTGTCGAGGATCACATGTACATGGACCCCATGGTGGCGGGGACTCTCGACGACGGCTTCTACAGGCTCAGCCGGAGCGCATTGGTGGACAAGCCCTTCTTTGTCGGCGAGTTCAACCAGGCTGAAGGCGCGGAAAATATCGCCAAACAATCTCCGGTACGCTCGATGCTGCCGGTGGCCGCCGCCGCCTATGCCGCGCTGCAAAACTGGACGGGCATCGTCTGGTTTGCCTGGATTCACGGCGACCAGCTCCTGGGAGCGGACGGCTGGGCGAAGACCGAGGGCCGCCAGTCGGAGCTCGGCAACATGGCGGGCGATGGCATGATGATCGACCACCTGCGCACGACCGGCATGATCTTTCGCCGCGGCCTGGTGGCGAAGAGCGTGGAGCCCTTCACTCTCTGGGTCGACAACCCGGTGGCCGTGGGGGATTACAATGGGCTCATGCGCGGAAAGTATAATTACAAGCCCGGCTGGCAGAGCGTGCATGGCGTGCGCAAGGCGTTCGGCTCCATGCCCGCTGGTCAGCCGACAGCCCCATGGATGACGCAGTCGCCCGCGAGCCCGGTGGTTTCGGACACGAAGGAAATCGTCAAGGACATCGCCCGGCGGCAGTTGACGATCGCCGCGCCGCAGGCCGAGGCCTTCAGCGGATATGGTGATGACCAGCCAGCGGCCGCTCTGAAGCATCTCGCGGTGACGGGCAGGACATTCGCCACGGCGGTCGTGGTGGCGGACGATGGAAAGGCCCTGGGCGAGAGTGCAAAGCTCGTCGTGAGCCGCACGGGCATCGCCGCCGACAACAGTGAATCACCGGGGCCTGCGCTACGCCTGGCTGGCCTCCGGAAGCCCGCCGATGGCGAAGGCTGGTTCCTCACGCCGACCCGGCCGCGCTCGCCGCAGGGCGCGGAACAAAGGCTGGACCCCGCCTCGGATGGCAGCCTCACGCTTCCGGCTGGCGCGTGGCACGAGGGGGAGCTCACCCTGCGCTCAACCGGTACGGATCATTGATCTCGGCTCTTTATTTCCCATGACCATGTCTCGCACTCTCGATTGCCCTCTGGAACGCAAGTGGACGGTTCACTTGATCCAGCACAGCCATACCGATATCGGCTACACCCAGTTGCAAAACCGCATCGGGCGCTACCACGTTTCCTTTCTCGACCAAGCCATCGGGATTTCCCAGGCCATGCGGAGCGATGCGTCGCTTGACGGATTCCGCTGGACCAATGAATGCTTCTGGTCGATCGAGCAATGGCTGAAAGTCGCCGAGCCGGGCCGCGTCCGGGATCTGGTCGAGTGCATCCGGTCGGGGACGATCGGCCTTTCCGCGACGTACCTGCATTTCAGCGAGCTGATCGACGAGGAGCTGATGAGGGCGTCCATCGGCCGCTCGGTCGCGTTCGCGCGCGAGCACGGGTTGGGCATCGATACGGCTCTCTCAGCCGACATCAACGGCTTTAGCTGGGGCTACGCGCAGGCCCTGGTGGATGCGGGCATCACGAGCCTGATCACCAGCATCCACTCGCATCACGGGCTGGCTCCCTTCGGAAAGCGTCAATACCCGTTCCTTTGGGAGACCCCGGCGGGCCAGGATCTTCTGGTCTGGAGCGGCGAGCATTACCAGATGGGCAACGCGATGGGGCTGGCTCCTGGCGCGGCGCTCACCTACGGGTTCGCCGACGAATCGCGCCCCGCGACGCGCACGATGGATGTCTATGATCTCGCGGCCGAGCGGCTTCCCCGCTACCTGCGCCAGCTTGAGCTCGACGGGTATCCTTATGATTTCGTCCTGCTGCAGGTGACCGGTGCGGTGACGGACAACTCGCCGCCCTCAGCCGAGATTCCCCGCTTCGCCAACGAATGGAACCGCCGTCACGGCGATGCCATTCGCGTCCAGATGAGCACTCCGTCGGAATTTTCCCGCACGGTTCGCGCGCTGGCGAAAGACCTGCCCCGGCATCGCGGAGACTGGCCCGACTGGTGGTCGGATGGCTTCGCGGCAAACCCCAACGAAGTCCGGCTCGCGCGAGAGGGAATGCGCATCGGGCATTGGGTGAAGGCCCTGGCCCGGGAAAAGGGGCTCTCCCTGCCGCCCGGCGATCTCGCCCGCCTGGAGCAGAATCTCCTGCTTTTCTGCGAGCATACCTTTAACCATTCCGACGCCATGGCCATGCCTTGGACGCTGGTGGCCAAGGGCATCGCCGGCCGCAAGATCGCGACGGCCTCCGCCGCATACGAGGCCGCAGTGGACCTGCAGGACAAGGCGCTCGCGCGTCTGGGCGAGCAGACCAATACCAGCCCCGTTCCCTCCGAGAGGCTGACCTATAAAGTGATCAACCCCTTCCCGGAGAAAGTGGACGACATCGTCGGGCTCTACCTGGAATCCCGGGACTTCGGCAAATTGTCGGTCGATCCGGAGATCCGCGATCTCCGCTCGGGAGCAGTGATTCCCTCCAGCAGGGCAAAGGCGCCGCGCGGGTTTACCTTCGACATCCATGTCGCGCTCGAGGCCAATGAGGAGGCCGGGTTTGAACTGGTCGCGGGAATGGGCACGCTCCGCTCGGCGGCGCGTCACTTTACCGAACCCGGAACCGAAAACGATGTCGTGGGCGCGGAGGCCGCAGGCGAGGGAGCCTGTTGCCGCGCTACGCATCAAGGGGTGGAAACGCCGCATCTCCGCCTCGCGTTTTCCGGCAACGGCGAGATCGTCTCGCTGCTGGACAAGGCCACCGGCCGGGAATTGCTGAACCCCAACCGGCATCACGCGCCCTTCACGCCGATCTATGAGGTTACGCCTGTGGCGGAGAAGGATGGCGAGATGATGTGTGACGTTCGCCGGACATTCGGGCGCAACCGCAAAGGCAGGGATTTCCAGCGCTCGGTCGGAACGATCTCCAGTGTCGGGTTTCCCAAGGCCTCCCACATTTACATCCCGGTGGAGCTGAGGTATGCCGTCGATGGCGTCGAGTGGCTCAGGGTGCTGCTCAAGGTCTGGCGCGGCTCGCCCCGTATTGATGCCACCGTCCATCTCCAGAAGAAATCGGTCTGGGAGGCGGAAAACCTCTATCTCGCCCTGCCCTTCACGGTGCCCGGCGGCCAGATGTGGATCGACAAACCGGGCGGACCGCTCCGGCCCTGGCAGGATCAGCTGCCCGATACTCTGGCCGACTGGTTTTGTCTCCAGGATGGCTATGGCATCTGCGGCGAGGATTTTGGCCTCGCCATCGCCATGCCCGACTCGCCCCTGCTTCAGCTCGGGACCCTGGACTTTGGCGCCCGCATGCTCATGGGCCACCCGGCGCTCAGCATGGAGAACGCACGGCCCTACGCGTGGCTGATGAATAACTACTGGGAGACCAACTTCGAGGCGAACCTCGGAGGCTTCCACGAGTTCAACTACCGCCTGGAGTTTGGCCCCCATCTGGCCGGTCCGGAGAAAGCGATCAACCGGTGCCGCATGCTGAATCACGGCTTGAAACCCTTCCGAAGCATCCCGGGCGGCGAACCTGCTGCCTCCCGTCCGGCTTGAGGATGCGTCCTCCAGTCAGGCCGTTCGCAACATCCCAGCCAAGGTCCTGATTTTCCGATGAATCCCGATTTCTTTTCCCATTCGCTGGGCGGGCTCCGCGCTCGCCGTACGGGACTCGTGAACCGTCCCAATGCCATTGATCCTGCCTGGTTCAATGGCATCTTCGAACGTTACGTGAATCCGGTGATCACGGCGGATCATGTGCTGCTTTCGTGGCGTTATGACCTCGATGAGCGGTCAAATCCTTATCTCCTGGAGTCTTTGGGAGTCAATGCCGCCTCTTGCGCCCCTGCGGGAGTGGACTGAAAAGGGACGCTCGATCTCAAATGCGAATTTCGGATATGCGACGATGCCGGTCAGCGGCGCAAATTCCTGGGCGGCGGGGCAGGATTGTATTTCTCCCCGCCATGCCGGAACGCGTGTGAATGTGGCGCCTTATGATGGCCGCGGTGCCGCGCTGGATATCGCAACCTATCCTCCCGGCGATCCGGCCTGCCTCTACGACTATCATTGACGCAGCTCACCTCATCCCTTGAAACTGGATGAGGGAAGCTGGAGTTTTCTGCGGGAGGGTGAGGTCTGTTTGAGGTTGGAGATTCTCTAGATGGAGAGATCTTTGGGAACTTGCTGAACACTCAGGCCGCCATCGATGATGATGCCGGCTCCGGTGAGGGACGGGGCGGCGTCGCTGGCCAGAAAAAGCACCGTGCGCGCGATCTCGTCCTGCCGGGTGGGCTCGCCAGCAGGAATGTTGTGCTTTCTGCGCTCTATCACGTCAGGCGACAGAGCGTTCCAGCGCGGCGTCCAGACATAACCGGGAGAGATGGAGTTGACGCGGATTCCGTGCGGAGCGAGATCGAGCGCCATGGATCGCATGAGGCCATCGAGCGCGGCCTTGCTGGTATTGTAGCCGCTGCGGCTCCAGATGGCGCGTTCCCCCGCCAGGGAGGAAATGGTGATGATCGCGCCGCCGCCTCGCTTTGCCATGCCTTGCGCGGAGAGCTGGGAGCAGCGAAACGTGCCGAACAGATTGACCTCGATCACCTCGCGGAAAAAGTCCGGGGTTTGCTCGAGGAATCCCGATTTGCCGAGGCCGAGATGGGCCGCGTTGTTGATGAGGATGTCGGGAAGGAGCCCGCGCTTTTCCAGTGTGACGAATGCCTCGTCGATTTGCGTTTGTTGCCCGAGGTCGAAGGAAATGGCCTCCACCAGCGCGGTGGGGACTTCCTCCTTCAGGCGTGCTGCGGCCTGGTCGGTCTCTCTGTCGTTCGGGCCGTGAACGACCACGCGCGCGCCGGAGCGGGCGAATGCGCGGGCGATGGAATATCCGAGGTTCGCAGTCGAACCCGTGACCAGTACCGTGCGGGCGGAGAAGTCAAACATGCCTAACTCGTGGCGCCAAAGGTGGCGGTTGCCGCCTGCGGGCGGATGTCGGTGAGGCGGCCTGTGTAGTGCCGGAGATCGTGGACCTGGTAGGGATGCCGAGCGATGGCGTCTTCGTAGATTTCCACCCCGAGTCCCGGCGCGGAGGAGATCGTCATTTCTCCTGCGGAGAAGCGGCAGTGTTCCGTCGCGACTTCCTTGCGCCAGGGTACATCCGTGGCCATCGTTTCCAGATAGAGAAAGTTGGGCGTGCAGGCGGCGAGTTGCAGGGTGGCGGCATTGGCCACGGGGCCGGAGGGGTTGTGCGGGCAGAAGGCCATCTGCCACGTCTCCGCCATGGCAGCGATCTTGCGCAGTTCCCAGATCCCCCCGGCGTGGGAGACGTCGGGCTGGAGGAAATCCGCACAGCCTTTCTCGAAGACCTCGCGAAAATCCCACTTCGTATAAAGCCGCTCGCCCAGCGAGATGGGCGTGGAGGTGCCGGAGCGCAGGCGGGCGTAGTTCTCCAGGTTGCCGGGAATGAGCGGCTCCTCCAGCCAGAAGATATCGAAGTCTTCGAGGGCCCTGGCGATGCGGCGGGCGGCGGGCAGGTCAAAGCGGCCATGCCCTTCGATCATGAGTTCCGCCCGCTTGTCCACGGCTCGCGAGACGGCGTCGATCACGCTCAGCGCCTTTTTCAGCTCGGCGCTGGAGAGATGGCGAAAGGCTGCGCCGAAGGGGTCCCACTTGAGCGCCTTGTAGCCCATCTCCACGGCGGCGACGGCTTTCTCGGCAAACTCATCCGGTTCCCTCGCGCTGGCGAACCATGCGTTGGCATAGCACGGCACGCTCTGCCGCACGGCTCCGCCGAGGAGCTGATACACTGGCACGCCGAGGCTCTTTCCCTTGATGTCCCAGAGCGCCATCTCCACGGCGGAGAGCGCGCTGGTCAGCACCGGGCCGCCCCGCCAGTAGGCGTCGCGATAGGCATCCTGCCACCAGCTCTCGATCGCGGTGAGGTCGCGTCCCTGGAGTCCGCGCTCGAGCTCCCGCAGAGCCGCCACGATGGCGTGCTCGCGATATTCCAGCGTGGCCTCGCCCCAGCCGTGAATGCCTTCGTCAGTTTCGATTTTTACAAAGACCCAGTTCGTCCGGTAGGCGTCGCAGACATGGGTGGAGAGACGGCGGAGTTTCATAGCGTAAAGGGTTTCCCCAGCGGCATCTCAAAGGAGGAGATACCGGCCGCGCGGCAGGCGGCGATGAAGGGGGCCGGGTCTTCGGTATTCTCGGCAAATAGTCCGTAGTGCATCGGGAGAGCGACCGGAGTCTTCAGGCGCTGCGCCATCTGTGCGGCCTCCTGCCAGGTCATGTTGCCGAGGCGCCCATTGATGCAGACCAGGAGGGCGTCGGGGGCATTGGTCGTCGCAGAGAAAAGACGCTCGTCGTACTCGGTATCCGCCGTCAGGTAAAATCGTCGCCCATCCGCCCCGATGACGAGACCCACCGCGGTGGGATCGCTGTGGCGGGCAAAGACCGGTGTGATGCCGAGCGGGCCAAGCGTCATTGTATGTCCGACCTTCAGGAGCATGGGTGAGTCGATACCCAACTCACGCAGATGACCGTGTGCGCGCTCGGGGCTGCCAAAGAGACACCGGGGATAGTGGCGTGCGATCATGGCGATGGTCTCGGGGTCGAGATGATCCAGATGATCGTGGGTGCAGATCACTGCGTCGGGCCGCAGGTCCTCCAGCGCCAGCGGAAACCCGACCAGCCGCGTGACTTTTCCTGCGAGGCTGTCGCTCATGTAAGGGTCCACCACGAGGCGAAATCCGTCCGCTTCAAAAACGAATCCGCCCTGGGTTATCCACGTGATCCGGGGAGAGGCCATGGCACTCACGCGGCTCCGGCTGTCTCCAATGCCGATGAAGTGCTGGCCTCGGCTGCCTCCAGGCGCACGGCGAGCACTTCCTTGCCCGCGAGCAGGAGATCTCCGGTGAGGTCGCGCTCATCCTCGGTCTGCAGGTCGACCAATCGACATCCTGCGATGTCATCGCGGAGACGCAGGTGGAACCTTCGGCTTTCCTCCGCGTGGTTGATGACGAGATACAGGACTCCGCCGGGGCCGCTCAGCCGGGCGACTTCCACATCTTCCGTCTGGCCGGTGAGGGTGGCGGTGGGTTGCGCTCCTGAGGCAAGCACTTCGCCCTGGAGCAACCTCGTCAGCGCGGGCTGCGGGTCGCGCAGGTATTGACGGAAGACCTCTGTGCCGACCAGCAGCGTGGACCCCTTGCCGTAGCGATGCCGCACTGCGGCGACCTTGCCATCGGTGTACCGGGCCGCAGGTGTGCCCCCGGCCAGCTCAAATTCGCTCCAGAAAAAGCAGGCCTTCGCCTGACCGTCCGGACATTGAATCACCGGGGCGGTTTCCTTCCCTTCGCGATCGCTCGTCCATCCGCCAAAGACCTCGTCCAGTCCGAAGCCGGGGGCGTGGTATTGCAGCCGGCCATCCTGGTCGCGCAGGCCAAAGGTGCTTTCCGCGATGACTGTGCCGCCATCGGCCACAAACTGCCGGATGCGGTCGGCGACCTCTTGCGAGAGATTCTCTGCCATCGGAATCAGGAGTAGCTTATACATCGACAGCTCATCGAGGTTGTTTTCCGCGATGCAGTCCGCCGGGATCTGGAGATCCCACAGCAGCTTGTACGCACCGATCCGCGAGTCGTGCGCCTCGACATAGGTGTAGGGATAATAATCTCCGCAGATCGCCTCGGTCTGGATCTGCTGGTCCTCGAGGGTGAGGATCGCCGCCTGGCGCTCGGGATACACCGTGTTCAGCAGCCGGGCATTGGCCTGCAGCATGCCGGAAAACTCGCCCATGTACTCGGCGCGGCTGCTCGGGCTGCCGTCCCATTTCATCAGGTGAAACAGCGCGACCTGGGAGTCCCCGGCGCGGCTGCGATAGTTCCAGAGAATGATCGATTTTGCATTATGCGCGATGAGATGCCAGAAGGTCATAAGCCTCTGCGCGCGGGTGATCATGCGCTTGTTGGGGCCGACGCCCGTCTCGAGGACGAGCATGCGGCGGTTCACATCCTGCGAGGCGCTGCGCAGGCGGCTGAGCTTGTACGCGGTGAGATAACCGGGGCCGAGATCGTGGAGATGCTCGACCGTGTAGCACGACACGCCCATCATGGTCAGCGCCTCACCGGCCCGGCCGATATCGAGTCCATACCGCGGTGTGGAGAGCGGCCCTTCTGTCGCCGCCATGTGGTAGACAAAGTTTGACGTGGTGGGTCTACCCGACGGATCGATCCGCCGCACCAGCTGCGTGATCTCTGCCATGGTGTCGTAGAGGCGGAATTGATTGAACCTCACCCAGTCAAACCAGATCGGCAGCCCGCAGGCATAGGCTGGGGCGGTGATGTCCTCCCAGCAGGTGTTTGTTACCGGGTACTCCGTGCTCCAGACCGCGTTCAGCTTTTCGATCGTGCCGTATTTGCGCTCCAGCCAGCGGCGGAACTTTCCCTGGGTGTGGGGGCAGTAGCAGAACATCGACTGCGGTTCGTTCCAGATCATCCAGGCGGTGAGTGATTCGCGCCCGGCATAGCGGCGCACGGTCTGCTCCAGGAAACGAAACGCGTGACTGCGGAAGACCGGATCATCTGAGCAGATGATGCGCTGCGGTGTGATGGAGTGCGCCGGTGCATCCGGCGTGTTCATCAGCGTCTGGCAGCGCGCATCCTTGAGCAGATAGGCTGGGGGATAAAGGCCGCAGAGATTCCAGAAGAGTCCGCCGAAATTCAGCACCACGCCGATGCCGTGCCTGTCTGCGAGATCGAAAAGGTAGTCCTGTTTGTGAAAATCAAACTCGCCCTCCACTGGCTCGATGCGATCCCACGGAGCAAAGATTCGCACGGTGTTGAAGTTGAGGCGCTTCATGGTGGCGAGGTCGCGGTCCCACTCCTCCATTGGCCAGTCGAGACCTTTGGCGTAAGGGGCGCAGGATGCTCCGAATAGGAATACCTCGTCGTTAAGTGGGTTCAGATAAGAGGCGGACATGGTTCTGAAGAGACGCCTCCCAATCTCTCGCCAAGACCGCCGCGCATTCAATCGGCGTGGTATCGAACAGTTCGACACCCAAACGGGGGAATCACCCCTTCTTCGCTCGCGATTTTCGCTGTGGTCGTGCTGGCTCCATTGCAATATCCCGGACGGTCGGTCCCGGAATCCACTCGCTTTCCAGGAGCAGCCCGGTCTGGAATGGCGGCAGACCCGACTCCCGGCGATGAATCTGGCCGACCAGCGAGTCGACCGCCTTCATGCCCTCTCGCTCGGGCCCCTGGTACATCCCGGCGGCGCGTCCCTGCAATGCATTCGGCAGATCGAGCAGCGCGATCCCCATTTCCTCCGGCACCCTTACGTCGAGCTCGCCGACCCAGTCGAGAATGAAGTCATTAAGGCAGATGCATGCGTCGGGCTTGTGTTTTTGCACCCATTCAAAGAAGCGCTTCTTGCCCTGGGGGCGGGGAGCCTCGGCGGGGTCCTCGAGATAAAGCGGGGGAGGGGCGGACCGGGAGTAGTCCATTCCCGCCAGATAGCCGGAGGTGAATCTCTGCTCCAGCAGCGTGTCGAGCCACTTGTCCAGGATGAATCCTATGCGCGCATAACCTGCCGCACGCAGCCTGCGGCATGCCTCCAGCGACGTGGCATAGTGATCGTTGGCCACAAAGTTCAGTCCAGTGGACTTCGGGTGATTGCCGATCACCACCGAGGGCAGGATCGACCACACCGGGCGGCAGTGTTCGATATCCGTGTCGTCGCGGGAGCCGTAGATGATGACGCCCAGAGCGCCGCGCGCGATGAGGATGCGCCCGAGTCTCTCCGGGGTGACGTCGGGTTCGTGCAGCCAGAAATGATCCACGGTATAGCCGAGCAGCTCGGCCCGCTCGCGTGCGCCCTTGAGACGGTCGCCGACGACCGGCACCTTGAGATCGATGCGTCTGACCTTGGAGACATTAATCAAGGCCAGCATGGCGACATGGTTCTGTTTCCGCGACCGGCGCAGCTCGGCCATGAGCCGCGCGACGAGGGCATTGGTCTGGTATCCCATGCCCTCCGCCACCTGCTGGATATGCTCGCGGGCCTCGGGCGCCACCCGGGGATCGTTGCGCAGCGCGAGCGAGACCGTGGACTTTGCCACGCCGGCCGCCGCCGCGATTTCAGCCATGGAGGGAGAGGTTCTCTGCTTCATCGAACGGTTCGATCCGAACATGCTTGAAGGCCGGTGAAATGTAAATGAACTTTGGACGCGAACTGCAGCACCGCGCCTGATAGTGTTAGCGAAAAGCTGCGTGAGCTTCCCAAAGGATCATGCCCCCCATCCGCCATAACCACTTAGTGTTTACCAGCGCCTTTACGCTTATCGAGATGCTTGTCTCGATCGCCATCATAAGCGTGCTGATGGTCCTGATCTTCGGCGTGCAATCTGGCGTGCAGGCGAGGGTAAAACAGGCGAAGTGTGCGGCCAACCTTTCTACACAGGCCAAGGCCGTGATGTTGTTTGCGGCTGATAATAACGGGCGCTTTCCCTATGGTTGGAATACGTGGTACCCCATCGTGTGGCAAAAGGATGTCGCGCCGTATCTTGGTCTTCCCTCGACCACGACGCGATCCAGTCCCGGCATCGTTTTTCAGTGTCCGATGATCACTCAGGGCGATATTAGCTCCGCAGGGGCCGGCTCGGTCAGCCATGGCATGAATGAGTTCATCATTCCCCAGGTGGCGCTGCAGAGCGACACGCCCGTCAAGACCGTGCAAAGCCTCGCCACTCCGTCGAGGGTGCCGCTGCTGGGTGACATCTGGCTCCAGAATTCCGACCGGATGATCGCCATTAGCAAGGTGCCTGCGGGCAACACGGGGAATGTCGCCTTCCGGCACACGGTATCTCCCGCTGCGCGCCCCGCGAAGGTTGCGCGATCCTCCGGGTTGACGAGTTTTGGCAGTGGAAAAGTCAATATGGCATTCTGTGATGGCCACGTTGAGGCGCTTTCTCCTGAGGAGGTGGCCAATGCCGGGGACAATGTCCTGGTCTGGAATCCCTGGAAGTAGCTGCATCCGCTCGTTTGATATGATACGCAAGGTCACTCTCCTCGTTGCCGCGCTCGCTGGACTGACGGGCAGCTTTGTGCGGGCCGCCGCACAGTCTCAGTCCTCCGGGGCCGGGGGAAACCCGGTGATTTTCTGGGCGCACTACATGCCGATGGTTCCGCACGGGCACATGCACGCGCATCCCTACTCCGGGGGCAACCATGATGCATGGCCCTTCGACGCGCAGCACGCGCTGCTCCAGGAAGACTACGAGGAGGATATCCGGCAGGCTCTCGACAGCGGCGTGAATGGCTTTCAGATGCTCATCTTTGTTCCCGAGGACATCTTTGAAGCGGCACGGAAGGTCCGCAAGGAAACCGGGCGGATGTTTTATATTTCGCCGCAATGGGCTTACGCGAATCCGAAGACATTTGAGGAAACCGAGAAGCGGATCGTCGAGTTTTACGAAAAGCATCTCAACGACCCGCATGTTTACATGAAGGATGGCAGCCAGGTTCATTTCGTGTGGGAGTCGGCGAAAATCTCCGATGTCGCGGCTTTGCAGAAGAAGCTTCAGGATAAAGGGCTCAAGATCGTGCTTGCGCCGACCATTCGCAGCCTGACGAGCCCGGATCTTGAACCCGCCCGGATCGCCGATCTGGGGCTGCGGGCCGCAGAGGGTTGGATGCATGGCGCTCCGGAGGGTGAGGAGCCCCGAGCCCTCACCGAGAGCCTCGCCGGGCCGACTGCCGGGGGCTTCCTTTATGTCCCCTCCATCGCCGCCGGCTATGATAGCTCGAACCGACCGGGGCAGTTTATCCATGTGCCGTTTCGCGGAGTCCGCACCCTGGTCGATTCGCTGCGCACCTGGGTTTCGCTGGGCTACCGGCAGCTCGTGCTTGTAACGTGGAACGATCCGCAGGAGTCGCTCGAGATTCCCTCCAGCCGAAACATCTGGGGGCATAATGAAATCCTGAGCTTCTTCCACGGCGTGGCGGGTGATGGACAAAGCCCGTTCGCCGACTCGAAGGTCGTGGTGTCCTACCCGGTCGAGTGCATGGCAGGCGACGAGTTTTTCTTTCAGGTGCTGGGGTTGCCGGCTCGCGGGAAAAACCTCGAGTGGCGCGCGCAGGTCGCACTGCATCCGGTGGGCGTGGCCGATGCGCGGGGCGCTGTGATTCTGCGCTCGATGAGCGAGGGTCCTGCTGATCGGGAGAGCCTGCTCGAGATGCGCTGGGATACATCGGGCATTGTCGGCGTCGTCCCGGCGGTCCAGCCGGTTGTCTCCGTCGACTATCGCGAGTCGGGCGGAGAATGGCAGCCTCTCTATCAGAATGTCGCGCTGCCGCCCACTCGCCTGCGGTTCAACCTCATCCAGTACCCCGTGCCCTACGCCATCGATCTGGCCCGCATGGCAGCGGAGCCGAAACTCGCTCTTTCCGTGCAGCCCGGCGGCATGCTGGATACGGTCGCCCTCACGATCGACGGCGACCCGAGCGCGATCCGCAAGGTGAACCTTAATGATGGTACCCGGAGCCTCGGCGCATTCCGTGAACCTGATGCTGCCGGAGACTTTCCGCTGCGCGATATCTTTGTCCGGATCGAGGCGTCGGAGGATCGCCCTCTCACGCTGGCTGCGGAGGGCGGCGTCATCCGGGATTTCTATGGAGTCTCCGGCAGACTGAATGACGCGCTGAAGACCGTGAACGCCCCGACCGCGACATTCTCCATCCGTCCCCTGAATAGCGAGGCCCGCTCGCGGGTCGCCCGGCTTGATCTCTCGCCGGATGCCAGGCTGACGCTGAATTACGTGAAGGGCGACCCCTCTCAGGCCGTGACGGCAAACCTGGATGATCTCCGACACGGGGCCGCACGCACCGTCTCTATCGGCGGCAAGCCTGCCACCTTGAGCATGATCCTCACTGCGGACATGACGGATGCCAATATTGACTATCCCGTCAAGACCGGCCCGTGGCGTCGCACCATCCCGCTTCACCGGGAAGAGGACGGTCCGATACTTCTCTATGCCATGGCGCTGCTGAAGAACGACCGCGTCGCCATCTCCCCGCCCGTCTGGGTGGAGCGCCCCGGCTCCGATCCGCTCGTGGCCGCCCGGTGGATGGCGACCGGGGGAACCTTCGAGGATTTCGTGAACCCCTCCTCGGAGACCACCCTCAACCCGCTTTCCCTCGACCGCGTGATCGCGGGCTTCGTTCCTCGCAGCGAGATCCCGTGGTTCCGCCTCGACCTGGAGGAGGGCGCGGGGACGCGGCTCAATGATCGCGGCATCAGCCAGCAGGCCGGCCGCGCCAGCATTGAGACGGGAGGCTTGAAGCGCGACGAGCTCTTCAAGGCCGGAATCGCAGGCGACTGGGAGTGGCTGGAGAGCGGACATCGCGGGCGCGCTCTACGGTTGGGTGGGGACTCCGTGATCCGCTTCCGCTCCAAGTCCTCGCCTGTCGGAGCGCAGACCACGAGCCTGTGGGTGGAGGTGAAGGCCTCCGAGCGCGGGGAGAAATCCCGCTGGTCCACGCTCAAGGCCGGTCCGTTTCGCCTGGAGATCCTTTCCGGCAGGGAGTCGCTCCTTGCCTTCGATCGCGGTGGCGTCAAGCTGGAGCGGCGTGTGGAGACCGCGTTTCAGCCGGGCTGGAATCACCTGGTCTTTGTCTATGACCTCTCAAGCGTGCGGGCCTATCTCAACGGGGCCGATCTCGGCGAGGTGATTGCGGAAAAGCCCGCCTATCAAAGGACGCACATCATGCCATCCATCGGTTTCTCCGGGACGCCTTCTGCTGGACCTGCCTTTACCGGCGTGCTCGACGAGGTGCAGGTCATTGGCGCGGGACTCGGTCCCGCCGACGTCGCCGCCCTTGCCGAATTCCCTGAGCCCGAAATCTCCAACCCGAAAGCCCCATGAAAAATCCGGTCATCACCCTCTTCGCGGCAGCGTTGATTGCCCTGCCTTTGACCCTTCACGCCGACTCTGTCGAGTATGACTTCGATACCCTGAGCGACGGCTTCCTCCCGAAGCGCGATCAGTGGCAGGTCGGCATCAATGTCTGCTATCCTCAGGTCGGCCCGGGCGTGGGCGCAAAGACCGCACAGGTCGCTTTCGTCAAGGGCGGCGCCGGGGGCGTGATGCGGCCCATCGGCCGGGAGCCGTTTCAACCTCTGCCCAAGTCGGGCTGGATCGAGCTGGATGTCCAGTGGACCGGACCCGCGGAAAAGGAGCGCTCGGTCGTGGAGGGATTGACGGTGGAGAGCGAGTTTGCTGACAAGCCCGAACTGTCGATCCTCGCTCCCCGCGTGGGCATTTTCTCCGCCTTCAGCGAAGCCCGCAAGGAGCAGATGAATCAGGTCCTCCTCGTCGTTTATCGCGGCGGGAAGGAGGTCTTCGCCCGTGCTCCTCTGCCCGACACCATCCAGGTCGGCGACTGGCTGCGCGTGCGCCTGGAGATCGATTTCTCGGCCAATGGCGGGAACGGGGCGGGCAAGGTGCTCATCAAAAATCTCGCCAAACCCGATGAGGATTTCGTCGAGACAGGCATCAAGGCCGTGGACCTCAACATCACGGAACTCCGGGGCAAGGCCGCAGACCCTGCGAACTGGAACGCCTGGTTCCTCCGTATGGTGAACTCCGAGGGCAATGGCAACACCAGCATGCCTGTCTCCCGTCTCTCCGCCGGCACTAACTAATCATTACGATCTCCTCCGGGCGCCCTCTTGTTTTCTCGATAGTTATCGAACTGTTCGATGGCCGCCCCCTTGTAACTGGATGCATTTCGTCAAGAATCCCCGTTAGCAACCAGCCCTCACCCACCCATGAAACACCTCACGATGTCCCCCCAAACTGTTTCCATGCGCCATATCCTCCCCGCCGTCGCGCTGTTACTCACCCTTGCGTGTTCGCACGCCCAGGTGATCTATCAGGAGCTGTTCAATAATACAGCGGGCTCCAACCAGTCGGAGAGCACTATCGGCTGGACCTCCTACTGGGGCAGCACCGGGACGATCATCACGGCGGAGATCGACAAGACCTTTATCGCGCCGCTGGGCGGGAATCCTTCCACCCCGAATGGCTACCTCGCATTGAACAACTCGTCGCTGAGTCCCAACTTCGCCAACAGTTTTGCGATGGTGGAGAACTTTTCCTCCGCGTTGAACATCGCCGGGAGCACTGTCACCTGGACGATGGGCAACAACAGTACGGCGATGACAGCGCGCCTGCTTATCCAGATCGGCGGAGACGGAACGGCAGGCAGCGGCGCGTGGTATGCCTCGAGCCAGGCCTTTTCCAACTCGATCGTCTACAACTCGCAACCGGCCTTCGCCACCGCGACGACCTCGAGCGTGACCCAGACTCTCGCCTTCTCCACCGCCGCCGCCGACTGGCGTTCGTTCACACTTACTCCCGGCACGACCATGTCCCTCGGCAGTGTGCTCGGTTCAGACCTCTCCTCCAGCCAGATCACCGGCATCGGCCTCCTCGTGGCGACGCCCAATAGCTCGGTTATTGGTCGTTTCGATACCCTCACGGTCACTGTCCCCGAGCCGTCCTCCATCGCGATGTTTGCCGGCGGGCTGGCCTTTGTGCTATTCGGGTATCGGGCTCGTTGCAAGGCCTGCGCTCCGAACCACTGAGCCGACGCGGCTCTCCCTCCCCTCATGATGCGAAACATAGTGCTGGCCGCTCTCGCGGCTCTGGTTGCTTCCTGCCCGCTGCGAGCGGGGAACGGCTCCGTGGTCTTCAAGGAGGATTTCCCGGATGGGACATATCGGGAGAATCCCGCCTGGACCGAGGCAAATCCCAATCTCCCCTGGACCGTCGGCCAGGACGGTGGGCGTTTTTTTGTCGAACCAACGGGAAAGATTCCCTGGGATTCCCTGCGCATCGCGATCCCTCCGCTGGCGGATGGGAGCTTTGAGCTGCAGTTTGACGTGAGGTTTCGCAGCGAGGAGGTACTGGGTGCAAACCGCTTCTACGTCATCCTCGGTAACTCCGAGGACAACTTTCGCGGCTATCAGCTCGATATTGCCCAGGGAACGACGAATAACGGCACGCTGTCCCGCATCGGACCAGATGGTTCGCAGCCCTTTGCCTTCATCTCGGAAAAAGTGACGTTTCCGGAGAATACCTTTGTGCGGGTAAAGTGGACCCGCCGCGTCGATGGCACGATGAGTGTTTCGATCGACGGGCAGGAATATTTCTCGGCGACGGATACCGCCTACTCGCACTTTGACCGTCTCACGATCGGCTCGATTTCACCTGCCCAGCGGAGCGCCTCAGGGGTGGCATATACCCAGGCCTTCGCCGATATCGTGTTGGCTGCTCCGGTGGAATGAGGGCGCTGCGCTACCTCGCGCTGGGAGCGGCCCTCTCGCTCTGTCTGGCGTCGGTTGGCTGTGGACCGCAGGGAGGATCATCCGGCCCGGCGGGATTCTCCACGGAACAGTTGCCCGTCGAGCGCTTCGATCTCTATCCCGCTGGATCGCTGCCTCCCTATCCCTGGCAGCCCGAGGGAAAATTCTCCGATCTCGTCCGGATGGATCTGAGGCCCGAGGGAGAGTCACAGTTCATTGCCAATTCTGTCACTGGCAAAGGCCTCGTCATGGAGGATCGCGACACGGCGGCCGGGGCGGGCTGCGGCATAGCGTACACCTTTGCACCTCCTCCGCCCGGCCCGCTGTATCTTGGGTTTGACTTCAGGAACGCTGCGGGATCGGCGCTGGATTGGGAATGTCGGCTGAGCGACTCGGCAGGCAAAGGCCTCCGACTGCACATCGCTCCCGGTGGCGAGTTGCAGGCCGGGGAGGTCGGAGGTCCGCTGAAGAGCCTCGCCTCTATCAAGGCCGGCACGTGGTATCACGTCGCGGTGCGCATCTCCGGGGCAGGCGATGCGACGGTCGCGCTCACCGAAAGCACTAAGCCCGGGGGAGCGGCAGGCTCCGCAACGATTTCCCTATCGGACAATGACCTTGCGTTCACCCGCCTGAGCTTCCTGAACATCGGCAGCCAGGAGCAGACAGGCGGGTGGGCGCTGGATAATGTGCTCATGGCCGGGCGGGTCGACGCTCCGCGTGAGGCGCTGCTCCCCTTTAAACAAGCGCCGCTTTCCGAGCTGCGGGCCTCGCCGCGCAAGGTCTACGCTTATTATTATGAGATCTATCCCTCGGGGTACTCCGACAAGGACCCTGGCCTCGCTCCATACACGAAGAAGCTCTTCAACCCTTCAGTGACTCCTGCTGATCGCGTGAAGTCCGGCACGGAGCTGCTCTACCGCCCGCTGCCCCGCCCGCCGATGGAGGCGGGCCTCTCCGCCGACGAGGTGCTGCTCCGCGCGATGGAGGAGGAGGTGCGTCTCGGCATCCAGATGGGCCTCGACGGATTCCTCCTCGATTTCTTTGCCCTGCCGGAGAGCTATCCCGATGTCGATAATATCAGGGAATACAATCGCCGCTCTTTTGCGTTGATGGATGCCGCGGCGCGTGTCGACCCCGGCTTCAAGATCATTCCCGCCATCTATGCCGGGCCGAAGCCTCCGCCCGGCCTTCCACCGGATCAGGATGTCGAGGCGGCCTGGACGGCGGCCTATGCGGATTCCCCCATCGTGCGGAAAATCCTCGCCCACCCGCAGGTCCTGCGCACGGAGGATGGACGCGTTTATCTGAGCAAATGGGGTACGGAAATGTATCCCGCCGTATGGTGGCAGCGTGTCATTGATCGTCTCACTGCCGACGGCATCCCTGTCGCCTTTCTTGGGCAGTTCAATGGCCTGAGTACGGCCCGCCTGCAAACCTACAGCTCGCTCTGCTATGCCATGGCCGATTGGGGGCCGCGCACGCCGAAGGATTATCGCTGGGTGGAAAAGGCCCGCCCGCTCACGACCAAGGTCGTTTCGCCGGTCGCCTTCCAGGACGTGCGCACTCGCGAGCGGGTCTACTGGGAGGCCTGGGGCAGCGAGGCGTTTCGCAATATGTGGCAGTCGGCCATCCGCGATGGGGCGGACTGGGTTTTCATTACCACCTGGTCCGACTACTCCGAGCAGGCGCAGGCGCCCTCCACCGCGATCGGCTTTGCGCTTTATGACCTGAATGCCTACTACATTCAGTGGTTCAAGCTCGGCGCTCCACCGGTCATCGACCGCGATGTGCTCTACTATTTCCACAGAATCCAGCACACCGACACCGCCTCGCTGCGGGGCGAACCGTGGAAACTCATCCCCGAGGGAACCATGACCACGCGGAATGACATCGAGCTTCTCGCCTTCCTCAAGGAACCCGGAGAGTTGCGCATTCAGGCGGGTAACGAGATTCGCTCAGAGATGGCGGGAGCAGGCATTACTTCACTGAAGGCACCGGTTCCTCCGGGCGTCGCCTTGACTCCGGTCTTCTCGCTGTTGCGCAACGGTCATCCTGTGATCGAGGGCCGCAGCCGGTATGCGATCCTCGATCGGCTGGAGTATCCGAATCTTTTGTATCACGCTGGCATTCTGACCAACGATGAACCGTTGCAACTCCCCTGAACGAATGAGCGAACCCGGAAGGAGCTATTTTGTTAACACTGCCCGATGCGCGTTCGCGTTCCTGCGCTCTGGTGATGTCCCGGCGGGCCCGCGCCGGGCCTTGTGGAGCGTGCTCGCCATTCTTCTGGTCTTGGCTCTTCGCCCCGGCGTGGCAGGTGAGGTCGGGATCGGAAGCGATGTTGCGCGTGCTTTTGCAGAAGCCGAGTCGGGGAGGCCCCTGCGCTATGTGGCTCTGGGTGGCTCGATCACACAATCCGGAGTCGGCTGGATCGGGCCGTGGCTGAAGGAGAAATTCCCCGCCAGCCAGGTGACGACGATCAACTCGGGCATGAGCGCGACCGGGAGCGCCCTTGGCGTCTTTCGCATCGAGCGGGACGTGATCTCTCATCAACCGGACCTCGTCGCCATCGAGACCTGCGTCAACGATGACAGCCTGCCCGATGATGTCACCATCCGGTATGTCGAGAGCCTCGTCGTTCGCCTCAAGAAGCTGCCTCATCCCCCCGCCATCATTTTCATCGAGGCTGCGGCGAAAAATGGCAGCAAGATCGGGCGCCATCGCCAGGTCGCTCGTCACTATGGCCTGCTTGAGATCGATCTCCAGGCTGCCGTCGACACGGAACTGAAGCGCACCGGTCAGGACTGGAGCGCCTTCTTTACCGACAATGTCCATCCCAACGAGGCGGGAAACCAGTTTTACGCCCGGGCAATCGAGCAGGCCCTCGCGCCCCTGCTTGGGCAAAATCCATCGGCGGGTGATCAGGTATTACCTCAACCGCTAAGCGAGAAACCCCTCATTCTCGACGGCCGCATGGTCCCTCTTTTCGGGATCTCCGGGGTTTCCGGCTGGAAGAAGAATGCCTCGCCGCCTTTCTGGATGGATGCGTTTTTCAACGGGACGCTCTCCGCCTCCGAGCCGGGTGCTGCGCTGGAGATTCCCTTTCGCGGCACGTGCGTGGGAGTCTTCTATCCGATGGACAAGAGCTATGGGACGTTTGACGTCAGCATCGATGGCGGAAAACCCCTGCGGATCGCTCCCAATACCCGCGGCGGGTACTCTCTCGATATCATCGGCCGCGACCTTCCCGAGGGAGAGCATGTGCTGCGGGCCACGCTGCCTGCGGCGGACCCTGCGCCCGGGGTGAATGGCGAGGTGCGCCTGGGCTATTTGCTTCTAGCCGGGGAGGGGACTCTGTAGGAAAGCTTATGAATCGACTCATGTCATGCTCTGCCTTCTTTCTTCTGGCAGCGGTCGCAGGACTTTGCGCCCAGGGCGCGCCTGCTCCCGAGCCGGTCCGTGCGGCGGTGGAGTGCACGCCGCGCGGCGGTCTGCCCAATGTTTTCGCGAAACTCAAGACGGGCGAACCGGTAAAGGTCGCCTTTCTCGGCGGCAGCATTACGGAACAAAGAGGCTGGCGCGTGCTCAGCCTCAAGTGGCTGCGCGAGAGATATCCTTCCGCCAAGATCGAGGAGATCAATGCGGCAATCGGAGGTACGGGCTCGGACCTCGGCGTCTATCGCCTGGAGAAGGATGTCCTGCGTTTCAAACCGGATCTCCTTTTCGTGGAGTTCGCCGTGAACGATGGCGGAACCCCCTCGGAGAAAATTCGCAAGGCCATGGAGGGCATCGTCCGGAAAACCTGGGCGGCTGATCCGCGATGCGACATTTGCTTTGTCTATACGCTCGTCACGGCGAGCTTTCCTGCTTTGCAGGAAGGGCGACTGACCCGGGCGGCCAGTATCATGGAGGACGTGGCCGATCACTATCAGATCCCGAGCGTGCACCTCGGCATGCAGGCTGCCGCGCTTGCCAAAGACGGGAAACTCATTCCCGCCTCGCCCGATGCCCGGGTCGAGCAGGTCGCCGGGAACGGGCTCAATGAATCCACTCCTGTACCCACGGACGCCCAGGGCCGCATCATCTTTTCCAAGGATGGAGTACACCCCTTTACCGATACCGGCCATGTGCTCTATACCCAGGCGCTGATCCGCGCGCTGACGCAGATGGAATCTATGGGCACACCCGGACAGCATGCCCAGGTCGCACCTTTGGATGCGGGAAACTGGGAGCACGCCAGCTTTGCGGCGATCAATGACGCTGCCGCGATCCGGCGCGGCGCCTCCGACCGTGACGTATCGCCTGATCCTGTGGCGGCCCGTTTTGCCAACCGCCTGCCCGGCTTGATGAAACTGCGCCCAGGCGACTCGCTCGATTTCCGCTTTCAGGGCAGCGATGCTTTCCTCTACTGCGTCCGGGGGCCGGACTCCGGCGTGATCGAGATTCTCGTCGATGGATCTTCGCGAAAGGTGGTCAATTTCGACCGCTACTGCGGCACTCACCGGCTTGTCACGATTCCAGTAGGTGAAAATCTTCCTGATCAGGTACACACTGTCACCGTGAGGGTCCTGGATGATCCTGTCGCCAAGGGAGAGATCCTGGCAGGAAAAGGCCTGGAAGACTGGAAGGCTCATCCCGGCATCTTCACCGGTTCCGACTGGTATGTCGGCGCGATTCTCGTTCTGGGCAAAGCTGTGCATTGAGTTCCCGCCGAAGCTCGGGCCCGGTTCCCGGGTGCTCCAGGATTTATGGTGAACTGGCACTCATTTGCCGGGTGGCCCTGCGGGTTGGCGCTTGGTTTGAGATTGAGACGCAGAATGTCGAGGAATGCGATCCCGTCAGTATCGCTTCCGATGGAAGGCCTTCCAGGTGCGCTCCCGTAGTCGGGAATTTTTCCGGCGTGCATTTATAATGCTGCCTCGTCCTTTGCCTGTATGGAGCTGACCGGGAGGGTGGCTTGTGTTTTCGATTGATCGCGCGGCGTCTTTGGGGAGACTAGGCGGGGTTATGAACTGTGCGCGTATTGTTTCCCTCGTGTTCACCGTCCTCTGTGCCAGCGCCTTGCTGACCGCGTCCCCCGTCCAGGCCGCCACCGAGATGGACCGCGCTTTTGAGCGGCTGGAGAAGGACTTCAAGAAGCTGCGGGATGCGCTGGAGGCGCCGCAGGCGGCTGACCGGGATCAGTATGCGAAGCTCGCGGATGACATGCTCGCCGAAGCGCGAAAGGCTCGCGAACTCGATCCGGAGATGACGCCGAATGTTCCGCAGGCGCAGCGCGCGCAGTTTCTCGAGCATTTCCGCCGCGACATGGACACCTTCATCGAAAATATCGGGAAGCTGTCGGAGGCTCTGAAGAATTCCAAATGGGATGAGGCCCGGCAACTGATGGAGGCGCTCCGGCTGGATAAGAAAGAGGGCCACAAGGCCTATCGCGAAAAGAAGAAATAGCCGCGGCTCAGGCGAGCCAGAGGATGGCGATGGGAATCACCACGCCGAGCCCGATGGCCAGTAGCGCCCAGTGTTTCCGCCCGGATTGTTTCCAGGCGAGCCAGAGCCCGAGCAGGATCGTGACCAGCAGGCAGACGCCCATCGCTCCCACCAGGACGCGGAAGGCGATGGTGGAGGGATCGGCCTCCCCCGCTCGCGGGAAATAGCCATCCGTATGGATGGTGGAGAGCTTCTCCAAAAACTTGCGCACCGGAGTGTTCTCCTCCCGGTAATCTTCTGGCAGGAGCATCTGCCAGCATCCCGTAGCGATGAAGAGCAGGAGCAGCGGCGCGAAAAACAGGCTGAGAAAGGTGTGGGTTCTTCTCAGGACCAGCGGGGAAAAGAGGGAACGCATGCGGAGCCGAGTCTAGATCCCTCCGGGAGAGACGGACAAGCGTGATTCCCCTCGGGATCGGAGGCAGGCTCCGCACTCGCCGGGCCACGCGGTGAGGCGAGTTGACGTGGTCGGCGCCGCGTGAGCGTCCGTCATCCTTTCCACCTTGCGCTGGCGCGGAAGGATCGAGAACGAGGCTCAGGGCGAGAAGGTCGAGCGCTCGATCACCCGCCACTGGTAGTATTTCTCAAGATTGTCGGCAGTGGTGTTGGTGGCGTAGTCCGGGATGCTGGTATTGGCGGGATCGAGGAAACGCTCGAGCGTGACGGACCCGCGCAGTTCGCCGAGGATCTGTCCCTTGCCCTCGGTCCATTTGTCCGGCGCGTTGGCTGGCGGATTCTTCAGGGCCTGCACGGTGTAGTGGACGGTGAAGGTGTTCGATTTGGTGGTGAGCCTCGGATAGATGTCGGCGTAAGGCCGTTCGCGCACATTGTCCCCGACGAGAGCAAAGTCATCGCCGTACCAACCGGAGTCCGCTGCGGAATTCGACGTCCAGGAGTAGCCCTGCGGGACGAGATAGATATCGCAGATCTCCGAGGGAGAACGAAAGATATCCCACTGGTCGAACTTCTCCTTGAACTGTCGAAGCGAACCATCGGAATCACTGAGATTCAGCGGCAGCCGGGCCATGGACGGAACCCCGGGCACCGCACCTTCGTTGTTGCCCGGGAAATTCCCATAGGGGACTTTGTAATAGCTGTGCCCTGGCTGTTTGGGTTTTCCCTGGGCTGCGGCCTTCGGCACGCGGGCGATCAGTTCGGAAGCCAGTACGGCCTTCACTCCCGTGCTCCTGTTGATATAGGTGAAGGGCACGATCTGGTAGTTCATGTTGATCTTGCCGGCGGTCGAAAAGGGCTCGCTGATGGCATAGGGCTCCACCACCGGCATGGTGAAGAGATCCAGCAGCAGATGATCCTTCGGGCCCGAAGGATCGCGCGGGCGGTTCGCCTGCGGGCGGAAGAGCAGTGTCCGCCAAGGGACACTCTGTTTCACACCTGTCGGCAGCGATCCAAACATAACCGCGGAGGGAATGATGCGATTTGCGGTAAAATAACTGACCAGATTATTGACGAGCCCGCCGACAACCTGATTTTCCCCGTTATAGTACGGAGGCACTCCCGACGAATCCACATAGATATTCCCCTCATCGGCCTTGTTGGAATACGCGCCGTCCCGTGTCCCGGGTAGCCCGGAGTCCCAATCCCAATCCGCGGCAGGGGGCGTCGTGTTGGGCACCTTGGGCGTCCAGGCCGGTTCATAGTTGGCGCCCTGCACCAGTTTTCCTCCGAGAGACACACCTGGGACCAGATTGGAGGCGCTCGCCTGCATGAAGGTGTGGGCGAGCTTGGCTCCAGTCTCATAACCGGGGGTGAGAACCATGTCATTACTCCCATCGGCGGTCACCGTGTCCTTCGCCATTACGAGGCGGATGTCGCCATCCTTGGCGGCGAGGCTGCGCACGACATCGGATCTGAGCGTTGCCGCCGCAGAGCTGTCGGGAATGCTTGCTGATTCCGTGCGAATCACCACTCCCTTGGTCGCCGCAGAGGATGACGCCGGCAAGGATGTCGCCCAGAGGATGCGATTGTCAAACCCCCACCAGTCCTCTGGATTGGTTCCGGCCACTCCCGTCTGCATCAGATCGGGCAGCGGCACCTTAACGTTGGGAAAACTGACCTGATAGGTCTGAACGACGCGGCGTGCGCTGGAACCCTTTTCCCGCACCATGATCTCCAGGGTAAAGGCGTTCGGCGATCCCATGGTCATCGAGCCAGTGCCATCGGGCTCAGTCGGCACGGTAAAGGGATTGCTGACGAAACGATAAGGGAAAGTGGCCGAGGAATTGCTCCAGCCATTCCGCCTCTGGTTTGTCTGGCTCCAGTCAAAGCGGGAGAGAAAGTATTGAAAGCCGTTCAAACCGCCGGTTTGCAAGATGCCATTAAAGCGGACGCCCGGGCTCTCGGTGAACAGGTCGGTGGAGGGAAACGGACTGAGCGTGGCGTTTGCGGAGGTGGTAAACTTGAAGTTAGAGAGATTGCGGATGTTGATGCTGATATCCGGCATGATCATGTCGAAGCCGTGCATCGGCGTGGTCAGCTCGACCAGAAGCATCGCCTGCAGCCGCTTCTCGCCCGGATTCAATGCGACTTTCGTCCCTCCGGGGGTGTCTGCCAGCGTCGGTGTATTTTTTGCGGTATCGTTGCTTTGCGTGCGCAGGTCGTCGTTGGCTCCGTTGCCGTCAGCCGTACAGATCACAAGCATTCCAAGCTCGGAGATCGCATACATGCGCCCAAGCCCCTGGGTTGAGCCAATACGGAGCGGGACAACCTGGCCGCCGCCGGTGGCAGGGTTGTTGCTTCTGGGAGTGAATCTTGCAGCCGGGTTGGACGGATCTGCGTCTTTGACGGAGTGATCCCAGAGATTGGTGCAGCGGATGTAGTCGACCATTTCCGTCAGGATCTGGTCTCGCTCGTCGGGAAAGCTGTACTTCGAGATGAAGCTCTTGCCGAAACCCGGAATGATGCGCGATGTGAGGGATTGCAGATACTTGTAGAGTTCCTGGTTGCGGCCTATCTTCGACCAGTCGTTGGTCGGGCTGGTCGAGTCGTGCCGCTGAAAATAGTACTGGTAGATCGCGGAATTCGGTCCGCGGGTGGAGGTGCAGAAGGCAATGAGCTTGTCAAACGGGGTCACCAGTTTGGTGTTGTTCGTCGGCGTCGGATTCGAGCCATAATCGGAATCAATCGGCCACATCGCAATGCGGGGCGTGCCAAAGAGGGTGGTCTCCGGAGCACGGCTGTGACCGGTCAGCAGAAACTTGCCGGTTTCGACCTGTTGCTGCGTCACGAAGTTGTTGTTGTCCGGATTTTTGGTTCGGTCTACGCGGAAGAGCATTTCTCCCGGCGAGGTGTAAAGGCGGTCGTTCTTTGCTGTGATGGTCGTGGCCTTGTTGCTGGAGGTGGTGTTTACCGTTCCTCCCTTGGACCCGTTTGAGTCGTCAAAACGGGGAAGGATGTTAAAAAACGGCGAGGACACGCCTGCGCTGGTCTGGGTGCTGGGATAGGAGCCCATCGGAACGCCAAGGGCCGTGAAGATTTTGGAAAGGTCGGTTGTTGCAGGGTGGCCTGGATAACGCTGGTACTCTCCTTGCACCGGCTGGTTGCGGCCAAAGAGGTTGGCCTCGTCTCCAATGCGGAAACGCGGAACATCCCAGGCCGCCGGAAAGGAAGTGGTGTTTCCTGTCTTCCACGGCCAGACGCCGGAGCTTCCCGCAGCGGTATTGATATTCACCTTGGTGGTTTCGTCATCAGTCCAGAAGGCGACCCGGCCCACGATCGGGTTTTTGCTGGTGGCCCCGGCGATGGTGACCGTGGAGCCTGACGGATTGGTCGGGGAAACCATCGTGCCGTCCTGGAGGACATACATCCATCGCACCGGCATGGGAGCGGGCTGCAGGGCGGTGGCCCCGGGGGCGCCATTGATCGAGAATCCGTCGAGACTCTTCAGCACGTTCGGGGCGGTTACGGAACCCGGGGAGATCGGATCGCGGGGGTCCAGGATCGGGTAGTTCAGCGACTCTGTATTGCCAAATCCTGAGATCTTGACCGGTTTGTTCAGATCGACCCAGACTGCCGGCTGGCTGGCCCAGGAGCCCGGCGGGATATCGTCGGTCAGGATCTTGCCGCTGCCCGTCTCCGTGGACATCTCCGTGCCGGAATAGAGACGGTAGATCTTCGTGAGATTGCCCGTACCCGTATTGTCGAAGATTCGTACCGCGCCCGGCTGGGAGGCCCAGGTGGTGTTGCCGTCGCTGGTGCTCGTGGTTGCCTCGTTGATCGTGGCCTGGACGAGATTGACGGCGGACTCGGCCAGCAGACGCGTGCTGGCAGCGGCGTCGTAGCTCGCCGAGGCGGAACGCTCCGTGCCCGTGCGCACGAGGAAAATGGTCACGAGCGCGCCGAGGAGGACGATGATGGCGAGGACGGCGATCAACGCAGATCCGCCTGATTTCTCCCGGCGGAGAGCGCGTAGACGCCATTGAGAGTCGTGCGGGCGTTTCATGGGCGGTAGGCGAGGGGGACGCCGGTTACGGGGTTGATCTGTACCAGGAAGTAGTTGGCGGGCAACGAGGAGTTCGCGGCGAAGACCTCGGGGACGACCGCAAAGGCGAGATCGGCCATGGCGGCGATCGGAGTGATCTCGCCCGACGGACGAATCTGCAGGGCCCGGTACGTGACGTTGCTGCCGTTGAGGGACATGCTTGCAGCGGGGAGTTTGGCGATGCCGGGGGAGAGCGAATTGTCCGCGATGGTGACGCTCTGGGGGAGGATGACGATCCGGCGGGAGGGCGTCATGTCCCCGTTGTCGTCGGAGCGCCACAGTTGTGCAGCGGCATAACCCCGCCGTCCCGGCACCTGGATGAATCGCAGCTCGATGACCTTGTTTTGTGCGGAGGCGGTCTGCCGGCCGAGGTTCACCTGATCGGTCACCAGCTGGCCTCCGCGAGTCAGGTCGCTGCTTTGCATGAGCGCGGACATGGCGGGTACGGTGATCACGGCCAGGATGCCGATGATGGCGATCACCATCAGCAGCTCCACGAGCGAAAAGGCCTGCGCAACAGACCGGGCAGACTCGATGGGAGGAGATGGTTTCATTGAGCGCGGCTCCACCGCGACTCCCGCAAGGGAACGGCGGTGCTGAAGATTTTGAAGTCAATACCCTTGTCTGAGAGGGCCTTGGAAAGGGCGTCCAGGTCGGTTTGATAATTTTCAACCCGGGAAAACTTTCCGGCGAGCGCAGCTTCGATTTCCTGCGGCGGCGATGAGGCGCCCCGATCCAGCCGGGACGCGGCGGCCTCGCTGATGACGACCATGGTGACATCGACCACGGGCGGCAGTTGATTGGCGGTGATCGGCTGGGGAGTGGTCATCGCGCTGTTCTGCGAGTCGTAGGAGAATGTTCCATCCGGCGTGAGCTGCTTTCCATCCGGATCTTCCGCGGAGGAGAGTCGCGGCCAGGCGATGAAGGCGATCACATTGTCGATCAATGGCGTGACCGGGCTGTTTGCGTTGGTGGTCGTGGTGTTGCTGACGGCGTCGAGCCATTTGGCCTGGTCCCAGTAGCTCTGAACCGACGAGCGATAGGCGGCATCGGTCTGGCCGCTGGTGCGGGCCGGTTTGTTGAAGACCGTCAGATCCTCGGTGGGTTGTTGGCCGACCATCAGGCGATAGCGGTACTTTTCCCCGCTTATGCCCGCCGGCTGAAAGGGCTTGCTCCCGCCAAACTGCACAAAAGCGCTGCAGGCATTCATCAGCCCGCGCGTCGACCGCAGGTTGGCATCTTTTGAATACGCTTCGGGGGCTACGAAATAGACCTCCTGCCCGTAGGCGGGATTCTGGGTGTTTTGCCTGATGATGAATTGCAGGTCGGACTGTCGGAGATAGACCGTGGGGGCGAGCGGGTTGTCGTAGTCCCAGTAGGGATTGAGTGTCGCCTGGGACAGGTTGCGGTTCAAAAGATCAAAGCCTGTCCTCGAGGCGGACTGCGCCTCGATCCCGGCGGTGGCGTGCCGGATCGTGGCGGAGACCGAATCAGTGACGGCCAGGATGATGCCGAGCAGGAGGATGAACACGGCCGTGGCCGCCAGTAGCTCGACGAGAGTAAAGGCGTCTCTCTTCCGGGAGGCGGAACTGGGGGGACGACGTGCTGGCATGCGCGTAGGCGCTAATCGGTTGTTTGCTTCGCCAGGAGCAGGGAATAGATCACTTCCTGGCGATTCGCCTGAGCGATATTCGCGGGATAGGAAATACTCACCTTGACCCTCCGGGCGTTCGAGGAATTGACGGACAAGCCGGGCGCGGTGATATCATTGAGGGTGAAGTTCGCGACGTAATAGGCGTCGCGCTGCTCCGAGCGGGTGCCGTCCTGGCTGAAATAAAAGGGGTTGGACGGCAGGTCCTCGATCGTCAGTTGGTCGGCGATGCTGGATCGAAAGGAGATCTGCTGCAAATCCCCCTGGATCTGCCGGGCGATGTTGGCCGCGGCGATCTGGCTGCGCGACTGCTGGGAGGATCGCAGGCCGACAGGGAGCGTGCCGACCACGGCCATCATTGCAAAGGATACAATTCCGAGGGCGAGCACGACCTCGATAAGGCTGAATGCCCTGGCGGACTTCGAAAAACTGGGGAGGGATTTTGCGAACATTGTGTAGAGCAGATCGCGTTAGGGGTGGGATACTGCTAACAATAGGTCGCTTTTGGTGAATCTGTTAGCGGAAATCTGACTAAAATTATGCGGTTTACAGACATTTTCCCCCTGGAAATGAGGAATTCGCCATTTTGGAGAGTGTCATGGGGATTATGACGTACTCTGCGGAGGCGGGGCGAAAGACCGAAGCTCCATTGCGTTTTCCTGGGGGAAGACCCTGCTAAACCCCAATATCGCCTTGCTGGAGGATTTTGCAACGAATCGGTCTCATTTCTGGAAACGAAATCGGCCGTTCCCGGGTAGGACCTCGGAGAACGGCCGGGGGGGCGAAGTTGCGGCCTCCCGAGGAGGGCGGCAATGTCCTCGCGAACCCGCCTATTCCGCGCGCCAGACCTTGAGCGTTCGCAGGACCATGTCGCCGGACCCGTCCGAGTAGTCGGACTTGCCATCGGCTTTCACCGCGACGTTGGTGAGCGGATACCACGTCTGGCCCTTGAAAGGGTTCGCGTAGCGCATGGTCTCCACTCCATCGATGAACATGGTGATCCACTCTTCCGTGACGGTGACGGCGAAGGTGTGGAAATCGCTGTCGAGAGTGTCCTCCAGCCCGAAAGTGCGCATTTTCATGTTCATCGCGGGCCGGGTGAAGGTACGGGTGGCATTAGTTCCTCCGTGGAGATTGGTCGAGAGGTCGGAATTGAACTTCCACGAGCCGTTATAGCCGAAACCCTCGTAGACATCGATCTCCGGAGGCCAGCCGCCAGTAGGCACCAGCCACAGCGCAGGCCATGAGCCTTTGCGGTTGGGCATCTTGACCACCCACTCGACGCTGCCGTATTTGAACCAGGTCTCCGGCGTCTTGTGGCCCGAGAGCATCGTGGCGAGGAAAGGGTAGTACATCGCCGGAGAGCCGACTTCCATCGGCTTTTCCAGTCGACGCGAGGAGAGGACGAGCCCCTCGCTGGTACGGCTCAGGCCGCCCATGTCCACCGTGCCGTAGTAGCCTGTCTCACCATTGCCCACCTGGGTGCGACCGTGGGACAATGCGGTGGAAAAGATGTTGGGCCCTCCCTTGTCATCATACTGGATTGTCTCGCCTGTGCCCGAGTAGGTGAGGGTCCCGAGGGGTTCAAACTTGAGGGGCGCGCGGCTGGTGTCCTCGATGGGCTCGTTGGTCGCATCGGCCGCGGCGGTGATGAGGATCTCTCCACCCTGGCGATTGGCCCCATCGGGCACGGAGGGCTGAATGGCCTTCACGTTTTTCCCCTCGCTCATTCCGGAAACATCAAAGGTCACGGTCTTGGTGAGTTGATCACCCGGTCGGAAGATGACAGGTTTTGTCGCGTCCGGCATGGCTCGACCGCCCTGGCCATTGAATACGCGGACATAGGCGATCACCGTATTGGCGCTGGGCTTGTCCAGTGTCACCGGGACATGCACCTCGGTCGTTCCTGTCGGAACGTCAAAGCTCTTGATCGTGACGTTGGCAATCGGGGGATATTTCTTTCCGCCGCCATAGATGTCTGTGCTGGCGGTCGCATTGGCGGCGTGTTTGTCGAGTTCTGCGATGATGCGTCCCACGGCCTCGCCCGCGGTCTGGGCGTCCTTTTTGACGTCCTCATTGTCGGTCTTCTGGACGACTTGGGAGATGGCCTCGCCAGCAGTCTTGGCGTCCGCCTGCAGGGCCTGGATCTGCTCGGGAGATACTGGCTCCGCGGCGAGAAACGGGATGCCGACCGAAAGGGAAAGGGCGGAAAGGACCGCCTTGGTATGGCTGGAGAAGCGCGAGGTGATCTGCATGGGATTTGAAATGAATGGAGGGATTCTTGGCTGGTCGCCGCGACGCAGGATCGCGGGCGGGATATTAGCAAGGTCTGCCAGCGCGACATCGCGCGGACATAGATAGTAAATATCCGCTTAGCGGAAATTATCTACAAATTTCTTAGTGATGTGGCGGAGCCTGTGTTTGGGCGTGAGGGGCGAAAGTAAGGACGCAGAGAGCATGCGGGATTGCTTGAAATTAGGGTTCTTCCCTCTAGGAAATCGCTTTTTAGCCGGTCCGCAGAGGGGGTGTGTGTATGCGCTTTCCGGGAGGGGGAATGTCGGAAAAACGCATATATTGGATCGGATGCGAGCCTATACGACTGCGGGATTTGAGATACCGTTGGCTGCAAATGAGTCTCCCCTCCACACGCCGTATGAATATCCCATTCTCTCTACTCCCTCGAAGAATAGCTGCCCTTTCGCTGGCTGGTTCCCTCGCGGCCGGAGCGACGCAAGTTCTTGCTGCCGATGGCACCTGGATCTCGGATGCCTCCGGCAATTGGAATGCGGCCACTACGGCGCCGTGGCAAAGCGGTATCGTCGCCTCCGGCATCGATGCCAACGCCTATTTTAACAAGATCGACGTTACAGGGGCGCGCACGGTTACACTGACGGAGAACCTGACTGTCGGGAATCTCTTCTTCGGGGATACAAGCGGTACTCAGACGTGGACGCTGGCTCGTTCTGCAACCTCTGTGTTGACCCTTCAAACGACTGCCGGCACTCCCACGATCACTGTGGATAACGGCGCAGTGACGATCAGTGCTGCGCTTGGTGGAACTCAAGGGTATACCAAGGCTGGAACTGGCAAGTTAGTTCTCACAGGAAATAATACTGGTTTGACGGGGCAGATCACAGTCAATGCGGGCACGCTCGACATCTGGACTACGAACTCGATTGGGAGTAATAACATCAATCTCGTATCGGCAACCTCCACGCTGGATAACGCCAATTTCGCGTCGGTTTCGACGACGATTTCTGGTGACATCACTGGCTCGGGGAGAATCATCAAGACAAGCGGGGTTAGCGGACTTGTACTTGCCGGCAACAATACCTTCACTGGAGGAGTGGAGATTCAGGCGGGTTCAGTCGAGGCCGGAAGCGGTCTAAATAATGGCGTCGGTACTGGTACATTGTCGTTCAAAGGTGGTGCGTTTCTGTCCACGGATAATAACGCAAGGACATTCACCAACGTGATCGCGATGGGGTCCAATGCGTTGCGGTTCGGTGCCGTGCAGGATGCCGCCACTGGCAAGGGTGATCTCACGTTCGCCTGGACAGGCTCCACGGCGGTGGGTGGGAACAAGAGCTGGACTGTGAATAACAGTACGAGGGTTACGTTTAAGAACTCATGGGCGGGAAACTCAGACCATAATATTACCAAGCTAGGAACGGGAACCCTGGTGTTTGATGGAAACATCACTGGTTCAAGCGGCGTTGGTATAACGGTCACCGCGGGAACCATGTTGCTTAATGGCAGCAAGTCGACGTCTAACGCCGTAACCGTAAACAGCGGCGGTACATTCGGTGGCAACTCGCCCTCCATGGCAGGTGTCTTTACGGTCAACGCCGGGGGCGCGATCGCTCCGGGGGATGGCGGCATCGGCACTCTGACTGCGACCAACCTGACCTGGAACGGTGAAGCCAGCGGAGCATTTGCCCAGATGAAGTTTGAGCTTAGCAATGTCGGCGGCCAGAGCACCGCGGCAACGTCTGACCGCCTCGCTCTTGGCTCGGGCATCCTGAGCAAGGGCAGCGGGTCGATCTTTACCTTCGACTTCCTCGGCACCGGCGCGGCAGGCAATACCTACACGCTCATGACCTTCGGCAGCAGTTCCGGCTTTTCTGTGGGCGACTTTACCTACACCAACCTGACCAACGGTCTTGATGGTACGTTTGCCCTCAATGCCGGAAGCCTCACCTTCACGGTGGTGCCTGAGCCAACGACCTTCGCTCTGCTCGGTGCGGGTCTGATGGTAGCCATCTTCGCCCGCCCCCGGCGTCGCGACTAAGCGCTTATGATCTATGGCGTGGGGGGACGCTGCCTGTGATCAAAAAGAAAGGCGCGAGGCAACTCGCGCCTTTCGCATATTTCAACATCGCACAGTCAGAGGCTCGCCTGCCCCCCCCCCCTCGATGCCAGGCCGCCTGGGAAAGGAAGCTGCGGGATCGGGAGGCCTTCCCATCAAAACTGCGGAAAACGATGGCAAATGGACTGAATGCCGCCACCTGCCGATTTCGGGGGTCGGATAATGGCAATAAAATTGTCAGAAACAGCCCTATATCGTGTTGCGGAATTGGCTAAGTTGGCGGGGAATCCTAACGATCCTTTTGCCATGCTCCCGTCCCGCTCTTCTTTCCCGTCGTCTTTCACTTGGGGTGCAGCGGCAGCTGCTTATCAAATAGAGGGCGCTTGGAATGCGGAGGGAAAGGGCCTCTCCGTCTGGGACATGATGACCTCGCAGCCGGGCCGGATCTGGGCCGGAGGCACCGGGCAGGAGGCGTGCGATCATTTTCATCGTTACGAGGAGGACATCCGGCTCATGCAGAGCCTCGGGTTTGATGCCTATCGCTTCTCCATCTCCTGGCCGCGAGTCATCCCCTCCGGTGTGGGACAGCCCAACGCCAGGGGCCTCGATTTTTACGACCGCCTGGTCGATTGCATGCTGGACGCCGGGCTCGAACCCTGGCTGACGCTTTTTCACTGGGACTACCCGTATGACCTGTTCCTACGGGGAGGGTGGTTGAATCCCGACAGCCCGGCGTGGTTCGAGGAGTACACTCGTGTCGTGGTGGATCGCCTGTCCGATCGTGTTTCCCACTGGATGACGCTGAATGAGCCTCAGTGCTTCCTCGGCATGGGGCATTTGACCGGGGAGCACGCCCCGGGGCTGCGTCTCGGAATGACCGAGGTGCTTCTCGCTGTCCACCATTCGATGCTCGCTCATGGCCTGGCCGTGCAGGCGATTCGCGAGCGGGCGAAGCAAAAACCCGTCATCGGCTTTGCTCCGGTTGGTTGTATTTTTCATCCGGCGTCGGATTCCGCCGAGGACGCCGAGGCCGCCATGCAGGGAATGGCTACCATTTACCCCGACAATCTCTGGAACAATACCTGGTTTGCTGATCCGATCGTCCTCGGGCATTATCCGGAGGCGGGGCTAAAAGCCTACGGGCGGCATGTGCCAAAGATCGCTGCGGGGGATATGGAGACGATCTGCCAGCCGCTGGACTTCTACGGCTGCAACATTTACTCGAGCACGAAAGTGCGCGCAGGGGCGAATGGACGGCCCGAGGTGGTTCAGCCCGGCCAGGGCGGAGCGCAGACGCACTTTGGATGGAATGTTACTCCCGAGTCGCTGTATTGGGGGCCGAAATTCCTGGCCGAGCGTTACAAGCTGCCGATCGTCGTCACGGAAAATGGTCTCTCTCTCAATGACTGGGTGGGCATCGACGGGCGCGTGAAAGATCACGCCCGCATCGATTTCCTGGCCCGGTACCTGCGCCAGCTGGATCGTGCGGCTAGTGATGGCGTCGATATCCGCGGGTACTTCCACTGGTCGATCCTTGACAACTTCGAGTGGGCGGAAGGGTATAAGCATCGCTTCGGCCTGGTCTATGTCGACTATGCGACCCAGCAGCGAATTCCCAAGGAATCCGCCTATTGGTTCCAGCGTGTGATCGAAACCAACGGTGGTTCTCTTTACGTGGGATGGGGGGGCGACGGGGCGCAAGCCGTGTACAGCCTTGAGGCTCCGGAGCTTCAGGCCACACCCTGACGGAGCGGTTATTAGCTGCTCCAGGCCCTGGCGTCGCGCTTTAGATCGCGAATGGCGCAAGTCCTCTCATCATGAGCAGTGAGGCCAGCGTCGGCGGATGTCGTCGCTCCGCTTTCATCAAGCCAGGCAGATCCTCGCCATTACGCCGTGGCAGAGACATATCCAGATGGCGTCCTGAGTTACCCGTCGGCGAATCGCCTCCAGGCTCAGCTTCCTTGAGAACCATGGCTGGATTCGTCAGATCAGATTTTTGATTTCGTACGGGGAAATCAACATAAACGCGAGTGCTTGAGCTAAAAACGTCGGGTCCCGTCAGTTCCCTTTCTTCACAAAAAGCTGTCGATGAGCGAATAGGTCGAGGGGAGATCTGCCGACTCCTCACGGCATCGCCTTTCTTCGATAGCTTCATAGGTTACGCGAGCTGTCTCTCCGGCCGGGAGGTCGAAGAAATTATCCGACACCTTGAATCCGGTAATGTCGGCCAGCCAAACCTTATGATGGTACGTGGATGATTGAAGGGTGAGGGTCAGGGTTTTCGGCGTTTCGTGCTTCAGTCGGCAAACAATCGGCTTTTTCTCCAGTGACAAGAATTTCGGCGCCGTAAAAAGGGTGTCCTCAGTGGCGAGGATGGCTCCAGCGTCATCTTTTAGCACGGCCCACGCGTGGCATTTCCGCCGACCGTGCTTGTCCAGGATATGGGTAAAATCGTCCGTGGCGATCAAACGGGAGGAATCGGGGTGCAATGTGAACGCCTTTTTGTTCTCCGACAGGAGATTGCCATCGAAATCGCGTAGCGACCATTCCAGAACCACATCTTTTTGCTCTATTCCATCGTAAACAACCCAGAGCTCGACTCGGCCCATAGTATTGGTCTTGTAGTTGCCAATGTCGGCAGTCTCCGCGCCGAGATGGCGGAAGGAAATCATGGCCTGAGCGTAAAATCTGCGCGCTGCATAGTGGAGGGCCTTCCATTTTCCACCATATTCCAGGCTGCTCCAGGATGCCCCGGGCCAACAGTCGTTTAGCTGCCAGTAAAGAGTGCCCGAGCAGCGGGGCATCATGCGCCTGTAATGTTGGACGGCTCTTTGGATGCACTCGGCTTGGTTGATTTGCGACAAATACGCGATCGCACGGTAATCCTTTGGGAATCGGTAGGCTCGGGATAAGTAATCAAAAATGATCTGATTTCCAGAAGCATTCTTTTGGTGGTTCTCGAACGCCGGACCGAAAATATTCGTATCGCCGCCCGGGCAGAACTTCTGAGCGAGCTCCGGCGAGGGATAGCTTTGCATCCCAAACTCGGAAACAAAGCGGTGCGTGGTCGTCTCGAAATAGGTGATCGGTGCCCGTGCGTGCCAGACATTCCAGTCGTGGGCATCGCTATTCGGCGTCTCCGTTTCTTTGATTCCCGGAATCGCACGAACTGGCGAGGAGTGGAGATAGGGAACTTTCGGATCTACCTTCCGGAGGGCTTTAGGTATCGTCCTGACGAATAGCGCTTCGTAGTTTCTTCGCAATCCTTGTTTGCTGGCCAGTTCTTTGCCAAAGATCATCGGGATCTCATTGTTTCCACACCATGCCGCAATGCATGCGTGATGCTGAAGCCGCTCGGCGTTCTGCGAGATCTCCCGATCTACGGATTTCAAAAATGCGCGATCCGCAGGGTAAAGTGAGCACGCGAACATGGCATCCTGCCAGACCAGGAGTCCCAGCTCGTCGCAGAGGTCGTAAAAATGGTCATGTTCGTAGATTCCTCCGCCCCATGCGCGGAGCATATTCATGTGGGCGTCTGCAGCAGAGTGCAAAAGATTCTCGTAGTGCTCCCGCGTCAAGTTGGACAAGACTGTGTCTGAAGGAATCCAGTTCGCCCCTTTGCAGAAAATCCTCCGCCCGTTGATCCGGAAGCCAAACAGACCGGAGTCCTCTTTGTTTACGGGCGGAGTCATTTCGAGGGATATCTCTCTCAACCCGATGCGGAGGTGTCTGGAATCCGCGATTCCGAAAGATCCGAGCAGCTTGATTTGCACATCATAGAGCGTTTGTTCTCCGTAGCCGTTTGGCCACCATAGCATTGGGCTTCCGATATGGGCTTTACCTCCATCGATTGATCCGACCTCGACACCACCCAGGGATATCACCCCGGAGACCTCGACATCCGGGTCTCCTTCGACCCGCACGTCAAAATGCAAATCCACTCCGTTTGCCTCGTGTGTCTGGTGGACGCGAATTCCAGCAATCCTGCTTCCCGACCAAGCCTCGATCGTAAGCGGTTTCCATATGCCACTGGTGGCGACGCGCGGTCCCCAATCCCAACCGAAGCTGGACGGTTGCTTGCGGATACGCGCAGAGTTTCCGACGGGATCATTGCACTCAAACGGGGACGAAAACGTGGTGCGTTTTTCCCTGATATAGGCGAGCGGGCTTTGGAAGATGACGTCCAGGCGGTTGCGGCCTTTTCGCAGGAGCCGTTTCACCTCCCAGCGGTGAGCCTCGAACATATTGTCGGTATTGGCGACAACCTTGCCATTGAGCGAGACCTCTGCCGCGGTATCCAACCCCGCTGCAATCAACTCGATGTACTGTTCTTTCCAGAACTCTGTGGGCAGTTCAAATGTGCAGCGGTAATGCCAGTCCTTCTTCTCCACCCATTGCAGTTCCAGTTCATTCTCCGACAAGAACGGATCGGGGATTTTTCCGCAGTTCAATAAATCGGTATGAACGCAACCGGGAACAGATGCGGGAAACCACAAGCGGTCTGTCGTGTCACGGAATGTCCAGGGAGATGGTTCGTAAGTTTTGATCATGTTGAGCGATTCTCGTGGAGAGGCTGGCGCGGATGTCATCACGCGGTCTCAGGCAGATAATCGTCAACACCATCGCAATTAATCGCGATGAACGGAGAATCCTACGGTTGAAAGCTGTTGCGCGGTCCGCCTTCCGGATGAGATCACGCGCAACGAGAGGAGGTTCTGGCTACAAGCTATCCCCCAACCTACATTCTAGCTAATTTAGATAAATGGAGTCCTTGTGCCCATGCGGCTCGGCAGGCGCTTCACTTGGTGAAAAATAGGTGATGGGATAGCCTCTAGAGGCTGCGGGCAGATTTGCGGACCGGCGCAGTGACACCCTCCCACCAGCTCCCGGTCACAAGAGATAGTACCGGATGTCGATGCACGCCCTTATTGTTGTGCATGATATGGGCCGCTACCCTATCAACCAGCAACTCCCCGATAATCTCGTGGTTTTCGTCAATGCTGCTGAAATTTGAGTGCGAATGGCGAAACATGCAGGCGAGGCCGATATCGCGCCCCGGCTCCATGCCCATATCATTGAGCCAGATTGCCTCACACCCATCCCTCCCGATCAATGCGTCAGGTTTCCACCTGTGGAACCATTTCGTAAAGGTCGACCTGGACACCTCTCCGGGCTGTCCGATAAAGAGCGGTATTTTATTCGCGCTTTCCAGTTGATGCTGGCAGACGAAATAGGCGGCAAGGAATGCGGATTCTGATCTTTCTGTTACATTCTTGGAAAGGCAAAATCCGATCCTGCGATAACCGCGGCGGCGCAACTCGGAGAAGATATGTTCGACATTCTTCTTATAGTGCGGGGCGATTCTATCTCCACTGAAGAATTTCCATGAATAGCCCGACATCACGCAGGAATAACGGTTCCAGTTGATCCGGGGTGTCCGGTCGCATTCCTCATAGCCATGTGCAAGGATGATCCCTGGGATTCCGCGGGCGTTCATGATCTGGTCGATCCTTTCGTCCGAGAGATCGCCTCCAGCAAGAAAGAAACACTCAGTGCTATAGCCTCTCATCTCAGCCTGCCTTTTGATCGCCCGGTATTGCTGCCGGTAGGAGTCGTGAACGGTCAGCCACTCCTGTTCTGTCCTGGCATTGACCAGAATGCCCAGACAAGCGTGATCCTTGACCGCTTTACCTCCCCGAATATGCTCCATCAAAGTCGAAACGAGTGGGCTCGGGTGGTATCCTTCTTTTTCTGCCGCCTGGCGAACCCTCTCCTTTGTCTCCTTCGGGATGAGCGGGCTGTTGCGGAGAGCCAGTGAGACCGTCGATTGGCTCAGGCCGAGCCGGCGCGCCAGCGCACGTTGGGTGATCATAATACGATTGATTTTGGATCCTTAATTCATCGTGATTAACGAACAATAAATTGCAATAAAATACCCGAAAAATAGCCTTGCGGGCATGAAACAAACCCTCAGAGCAGCTTTAATCGTCATCGGTCTCATTGGTCCGATGTCGCTTGCCGCACGCGCGGCGGTGATTGCAAATTTTACAGAAGGCAATGGCTCCACTTTGCCAGACCAGTATGTTGGCGCCGCCGGAGCCGGATGGACGACTGCCTGGACTAATACCAACGCGACCGTCCTCACAGGAAACGTCACCAACACGTCGCCGCTGTCAGGCGGGGGGAACTACCTCTCCTTGGCCCTTACGCAAGGAGCCGGTAGCGTTACCTATATTAACCGAACGTGGAGTAATACGGAGGTCCCATACACGGGAGGCGTGACGTTGAGTTGGTCGTTTCGACTCGATTCGCCGATAACTTCATTCAACGCACAAGCAGATGTTCTTCATTTCTACGACGGGTTGGGCGGAGCGGCGAGTTTCCTTATATCAGGTTTTGGAGCAACGACCGGCACTGCGAGCGGGCAAACCTGGGCGTTCTACAACGGAAACCGGGATGGAGCTGCCTGGAACGGCAATAACTACGTCAACACCGGGATTAGCATAACGACTGGAACTATGTATACTTTCAGTGTCACCTTGGATCCTTCGACGCGCAGCTGGACCGGGACCGTAAGCAACGGAACCAGCAGTTACACTTCGTCTGCGCTCGGATTCCGCACCTCGGCCTATTCCGCAAACGGCACATTTATACTCGGGATGCAGGAAAGCGTCAGCAGCAAGAACCTGACGGCCTCCTTCGACAGCCTGTCCATCGTGCCGGAAAACCAAACTTCCGCGCTGGCTGCTTTTGGATTTGGGCTCATGCTGTTCCTGGCGAAAGCTCGAAGGTTTGGCAGCCGGTCGAAAAGCCGGGACTAGCCAGAGACGAAAGGTTTCCTTTCCCCGAACGCGTGTTACGATACAAGCACGACGAGCCAAGCCGTGCGGGTTCGTTCCTCCCGATCTTTTTGCGCGGGTATTCTTCGCCGACAACCTCGGCATCAACCGTACGCTATAATCCCCCTCCTTTTTCCGCAAGCCGCGCCGCAGCCCGCCAAATGTTCCTTTTGGAAGGGTGACGCTCAATTTCATCATTATAATGTCAACAAAGACTTTCCCCGGACAGCTTTTCGAATTTGCAGCGAAAATATTCTCTCCCGATGGAGCCTCTCGGAATCTGCCGGGTTCACCGCGGCACATGCCGTCCATCAGAGCTGCCCTTATTTGCGTCACGCTAGCTACGGCCTATTCAACAGCCGGGGCATCGGGCATCAACGAAGATTTCGAGGCAGAAGGAGCGCTTTCAACCTGGAGCATCAAAACCGAGAGTGGATCGCTCGACGTCGCTGAAGGATGCGGTTCTCCGCGCGGCGCCCAGGTAAGCGGGAAGCAAGTGGAATTGAGCCGCTACGAAAAGGACGGGCTCTGGACGAATCTCGATGGCGCTGGGACCTTTGAGGTTTCCTTCCTCATCCAGAAAGGCGTTTCATGGCGGCTCGTTTTGGCGGGTCAGGATGGCCACGGTTTCGTGGTCTATATCTCCGCCAAGAAAATCGAGGTGTCCTTCGGAGGAAATAACTGGTGGGAGGCGCAGATGCAGACATTTCCGATTCCCGATATCACGGGAAAATGGATGACGCTGCGCCTCACTCCATTGGAGATTCAACCAACGCCCGGGGAGCGCCTAAAAACAGGGGTTACGCTTTTTGAAACGGAAAGTCCCGACAACAAATATGCTGAGGATCTCGCCGTCGCCGCCGCCGGACCCGAAACCGGAGCGCCATTCCGTCGCATCTCTGAAATCAGGATTTTTGAATGGAGTTCGGGAAAGGATGGCGAAGATCTCCATCTCGATAATATCCGGCTTAAAGAGAGCAACTGATACTAGCACACTCCGCTGAGAAGCTTCTCCATGCCCAAATCCCTTCTTCTTCTCGCTGTCGCGTGGCAGGCCTTGGTCTGTGGTCCATCGCTGTTGGCGCAGGGAGTTCCTCCTCAGTTTGCCAGCGACGAACGGTGTTTGTTCGCCGACGAAACCGCCTCCAACTGGTCCCCTCGCATCGATGCGCCGGGCAAGCCATCGGAACTTCTCAAGATCGGCACGGGAACGGTGCCTCGCGCCACTCGTATCGAATACAGGTTTGCGAACGGCGGTAATTATATCGGGATCAAGCGCGAGACCAATTTGAATGGCGCAGATGCCATCGCGTTCAGCGTCCGTTCTGAGACCCCAATGGACGGGATCGTCATTCTGGAAGGGAGTGACGGACAGGTTCATCGAGGAACATTCCAAACTGGCACGGCTGGAGACACCAGAGTCCGTCTCCCGCTGACAAAAGAGGGGTTCCCGAAATTCTGGGACGGAGGTGGTGACGGGAAATTTCATTTCCCCGTACGGCGATTGACGGTAGCCGCTGCACCTAATGGGCAGAAGTCTGGAGGGTTCGAGGTTTTCGATTTTGCTTTCGTTCCCAGCGCTAGATCAGCGGCTGCTTCGTGCGCTATTCAACTGAAACCCTCCAAATTCGACAACGTGTTCTTCCCGAACGAAGAGAAAGTGATACCGGCTCATGTCAGGAATCCAACGGGCAGGCCGATCGAGGCGACACTGGCGGTTTCCGGACTGTCGGATAGCGGCGAGAAATTCCACTTCTCGCAAACCGTTTCGCTGCCTGCGTATGAAGCGAAGGTTGTTCCCCTCAGTTTGCCCGTGCTGACACCCTCGTTTGTGGAGTTGACCGTTTCCGTGAATGCGGAGGGACTTAAGGAAGCAGTCGCTCGCACTGGTGTCGCTGTCGTTCCTCCGCCCGCTCTCGACCAGGTTCCTTTCCGCGAAGCGTTCTTCGGAACAAGTTTTGGGGACAACCCGGAGACCATGAAAAGGATCGGCGCCCGTTTTATCCGGGAGATCATCCATTGGAAGTATACCAATCCTTCCGACGGGGTCTTCTCCTTCGAAAAATACGCGGATTGGGGGCGTCGCTGCCGCGAGGCCGGTTTGGGCACGATCTACACATTTGCCATATGGCAGAGGCCAGACTGGCTCGCGTCTCGAGATCCCGGAATCTTGAAAAATGAGGATTCGTTCCAAAAATGGAAATCTTGGCTTCAATCCGGTCTCCAAACGCTCCTCGTCGACCCTCGATGCGAGGCCGTGGAGGTCGGAAATGAGCCCGATCTGGAGTTCTCGGACAGCCTGCTTGTGAAGAAAGATGAGCGCATCGACCTAATCGCGAAACTCATCCGCACTGGATACGATCTCACGCGCTCGATCTCGCCCGATATTCCGGTTTTGGGGGCCGGTTGTTCCGGGGGCGGTGATGGATCTCTGAGAATGGTTGAGGCCATTTTGCCCCGCCTGGATCACAAGATCGATTATCTTTCCATCCATCCATACCCTGCGGGAGCGCAGCTTATGAAACCTGACGGAGCGTGGACTTGGCCGGACGGATTTCTAGAGCGGACGGTTTCTGCTTACCAACAAATAGTTTCCGAGTTCACCAGCGGAAAGAAAATCTGGTGCACCGAACTGGGCTGGGCGTACCCCGTGGCGGGTTCAAGAGTGGACGCAGCCGCCCTGGACTATGCCGCAGTTTGTTCCCAGACGCTCGTGATTCTCAAATCCATGGAGCACGTCGGAAAGGTTTCCTGGTTCATTGGCACAGGGCTGGAGCCGACCAGATACGGCGGGGCAGCCCATGCGGAGTCCGGATTCAGCTATAATTTTTTCAGACGTGCCGAATTTGGAAAATATGAACCGACAACAGCCGTTTCGGCGTTTGCCACCGCATCTTCTCTTTTGGAGGGAGCCCGCCCCCAGGGCAAGCTGGACCTCGGGTCGGCGCTGGTTAGCTATCTTTTCGACAACGCTGCGACCGGAAACTGCGTCGCGGTTCTTTGGGCCGCGAAACGCCCGGTGCTCGCGGACTTTGGGAAAAAGCCTCCGATCACTTCTATGCAGGATACGTACGGTCGCCTCGTGCCGGATGAGACTGTGCGATTAACGCGTTCGCCTGTATTTTTGATCGCGGAGCGGCGTCATCTCAACGACCTGAAGACACTCTTGCACGCATCCCACTACTCCCCCGAGGAGCCTGTTGAGATCGATCAAATCCGTGCGGGGGCGTCAAACGAGGTGCTGGTCGATCTGGTGTCCTACGAGGCGGCTCCTCAGGATGTCAGTCTTTCGGCTGGCGACGCCACGCACTCCGTTACGCTCCATGCTGGAAAGAATACCGTAGGGATAACGTTGCCGCCCGGCCTCCTCACCACCGATCACCTTCTTTTGCCTTTGGAATTATCGGTGAAGAATCGTCAGTCCAAAAAAACCGTGTTTAGCAAATCCTTGATTCGCGCCCGGTACTGTTCCCCATCCGATTTGCAAATTGGCAGCAAGTCGGGCGGGGACCATGGGATCGTTCTCGATCGAGAGCTAAATAAAAGAACAGACATTCTGCCCGCTGATCCCAATGTGGGGTGGTCTGGGCCGGAAGATCTCAGTGTGCGATATGGCTTCGCCTGGAACGAGGAGGGTCTCTATTTCGTAGCTGAAGTGCGAGACGACGAGCACGTGCCGACATCGCCCGAAGGCGCCGACTTCTATCAATACGATAGCTTGCAGTTGGTCATTGATCCGAAGTGTGATAGCGGGGAATCCCTGAAAGCTGGGGATAGAGAGGGCGGGGTTGCCTTGGATTCGAATGGTGCAACTCAAACTTATCAGCTTTTTCCGATCACCAACGGTAAGCCGAAGTTTGAAGCATGGGCCTATCGGGCTGGCAAAATGACAGTTTACAAAATTGCCGTCCCCGCCTCTGCTTTGGGCGGAAAAGCACTGACTGCGGGAGAGTTGCTCGCGCTGAACTTTATCATCAACGACAATGATGGAAGCGGGCGCCACTATTGGATGGGTCCCAGTGATGGCATTGCGAATGGGAAACGTCCCTCGCTTTATCCCTGGATATACTTGGAACCAAAGAAATGAAACGGCAGATGCGAGTCACGAAGTCCGACTGCCTCGACCCTGTTGGATCGTCTCTGCAAATCGGTTTTACACTTGTTGAAGTTTTGGTGACTGTGGCTATAGCAGGAGTTTTGGCCGCCCTCCTGTTCTCCGCCATGGGGCGAGTGAGGGAATCCGCGAAGAGCGTCCAATGCACTGGCCGACTGAAGAACCTGATGGTAGCCGTGGAGACCTACCGGGGCGACTATAATCGCTACCCCCAGTCCTATGGCGGCAATAAGGCATGGTGGGATAACCTTATGACTGGCGGATACGTGAACTCGGCAAAAGATATTACATGTCCGTCAGGAGGCTACATGGATACTTACGATCCGAACCAACAGAGTGAAAGGCGGCGTAGCTACGGTGGATATGGATACACGAGCCTGTATTTATGGCCAGACGCCGCGCGCACCGATGCCGTGCCAGCTTTTTTTACGACAAGGTTGATCCGGCGCTCGATGTGGCCGCTTATCGCCGATGGAGACTATCTCGCAATCTATTCCCTTGATGACCCGACTGCCTCGGCAGCACCCGGCAACCGATTCGCGGCAAGGCATGGCGGCTGGGCAAACGTTCTCATGGCGGACGGACATATCGAAAGGGCCCGCTATGGTGACAAGCGGTGGCGCCAGTCGGAACTCAACAATGGCAGCTACTTCCAGTAGATTTTTTGACGATTGGGCTGGGCTCCTGAAAATAAGTCCGGTTTGGATGAAGTGGGGGCTTAAGATCACGCGTAAGCGGACTCGCTTGAGCGGCGAGAGCAGACGCTACGCTTCGGCGCGATCCCGTGTCTGCTGTTTGCTGGAGCCGTTCTCCAGAGCATAAAAAATTCCTTTGCGCCGGGAGAGCCTGTAACGCGCTTTCATTGGTTACGGGCAGAATAGAAGCTCGACCGAAAATCCCAAAAGGAGCCCTTGACGGGTAGGCACGAGCCGTTGCGAGGCAGGTGAGATCCTGAAAGCCTGTATTGCAAGGTCTTACTGTCCAGTGGCTTGTGAGATGGAGGCGGGGGTCGGAATCGAACCGACGCATGGGGCTTTTGCAGAGCCCGGCCTTACCACTTGGCTACCCCGCCGTGAAATCACGAGCGGTTACCAATATACGTTCAGGGGCGGTGTGACAATCGAAACTTGTCCCGCTCCCACCAAAGTTCCCTCTGTCTGATCCAGGGAGTCGACCAGGCCCTCCTTGAATGCGACCTTCAGCGTTCCTACGGGAACTTTTACGTAGATCGTGTTGCCGATCATGACCGTCTGGGTCACGACGTTTGCCGGGGCGCCGGGCTTGCTCGGAGGAATGACGGTCTGGGTAACGCCGGGGGTATAGGTGGTTTGCGGGATGAGGTCGTATTTGACGTATTCCCAGATTTCCTCGGACCCTTCCTTGCTTGCGCGTTTGGTGGTCTTGGCCGGTTTGCCGACGCTGCGGCGCACTTCGTCGATGGTCATGCCGATGGCGACCTCTTTCTTCGCGATGAGGGCTTCCACCATCTGACGGCGTTCCTCGGCCTTCTTCATCGTCGCGAGGAAGTCCTTCGGCAGCCCGGAGAGGTCGTCATAGGGCACCCAGGCGAGCACGCCGCCCTGCTGGGCATTGCCCCGGACGCGGCATCCGGCGTCGGCGACGGCGACGATCTGCACCTGCTGCGGATACCGGAGGGTGCCGGCGTAGCGGGTCATGCCGATGTCGAAATAGCTTTTGGCGGCGCGCGCCATGTTGACGCGAAGCGCCTTGTCCCCAAAGTCGGAGAGGTAAATCGCACCCGGCTCCCGGATGATGGGAGAGGCGTGGAGCGACGCTGCCGCGGTAAGCAGCAGGAGGAACCTGGGGAGATTCGCCAGACGAGTCATTTGGCGTAATCTGGCACGGGTCGGGTCAACTTGCCAGTGTGAACGGAGGCTTGTCGATCCGCCGTCGACCGCTTAAGCAGGTCGGATGAGCAGCAGCTTCCACGAGTTTGTTCTTCGCGGCGGTCAGACCGTTACGGCCGGGCGCATGAATGCCTTCCGTCGGCAGATCCCTTTCCTCAAGGTCAAAGCGGAAACGCTGAACAGCCCGGACTTTCCCCATCTGGCCGAGCAGGCGCGGTTCCTTTCGCGCTACGCCGAGGACGTTCTCGACGGGGTTTATCAATCAGGCGACCTCCAGGCGATCACCGAGACGGTCTTCGCCCTCGGTTATCTGTTGAATGATGTCGACATCATCCCGGATAATATCCCGGGCAAGGGGCTCGCCGACGATTCCGCGGTACTGCGAGCAGTTTTGCTGAGTCACGAGGAGGAGTTTCAGGGCTTTGCCCGGCATTACGGGCTCGACTACGCGAAGGTCACGGGAAACCCGTGACCCTCGGGGGGGAGCCGTTATTGCGGCTCCCTGAGGATGGTTTCGATCAGGGCGAGTTCCTCGGCGGAAAAATCCAGTTTCTGTAGCGCCGCCACGGTGTCTTCCAGTTGCGTGACGCGGCTGGCTCCCACGAGCACAGAGGTGACGACTGGCAGCCGGAGAATCCAGGCCACCGCCATTTGCGCGAGCGTCTGGCCGCGTTCCACGGCGAGATCGTTGAGTTTGCGGATGCGGGCGATTTTTTCCTCGGTGACTGCGCTGGATTGGAGAAATCCCGTCGGTCGTGCCGCCCGGGAATCGGCGGGGATGCCCCCCAGGTAACGGTTGGTCAGGAGTCCCTGGGCGAGGGGTGAGAAGGGGATGCAGCCGACGCCTTTTTCCGCGAGGACATCCGTGAGTCCGTCCTCGATCCAGCGGTTAAGCATGCTGTAACTCGGCTGGTGAATGAGGAGCGGCACCTTTTCCGCCCGGAGATAATCGGCGGCCTGAGCGGCGAGAGGGGCGGGGTAGTTGGACACCCCGGCGTAGATGGCGCGGCCGGAGCGCACTGCCTGGATGATCGCGCCGAGGCTTTCCTCGAGCGGAGTGTCGGGGTCCGGGCGGTGGTGGTAGAAGATGTCGACGTAGTCGATCTGCATGCGCTTCAGGCTCTGGTCGAGGCTGGCGAGGAGATACTTGCGGGAGCCCCATTCACCGTAGGGCCCCGGCCACATGCGATAGCCGGCCTTGGTGGAGATGATGAGTTCGTCGCGGTGGGCGGCGAGTTTGCCATGGAGCACGCTGCCGAAGGTCTCCTCGGCGCTCCCCGGCGGCGGTCCGTAGTTATTGGCGAGGTCAAAGTGCGTCACCCCGAGGTCAAAGGCTCGCAGGATCATCTGCTCGGCATTCTCGCGTGTATCGACTCCGCCAAAGTTGTGCCACAGGCCGAGCGAGAGCGCGGGCAGCTTGAGGCCGCTCCGTCCGCAACGGCGGTAAACCATGGAGTCGTAGCGGTCAGGCGCGGGGAGATGGGATGTGCTCATTCAGGGGGTAGCGATACCAGACCCGCGTCGGCGACGGAACGCCAAAGATCGGCTGCGGCTTGCCCGTGGGGCGTGAAGTTGCTACCGAGAGAGCATGTCTCGCGCTTATCGGTGGACGAGCTGTGTGCTGGGATTGCTCGCTTTGGCGGGGTGCTCCAGTCCGCAGTACAGCGGTTATAAGTTCAAGCCCTATACGGTGCGAGGCCATCATTACGAACCCCTGAGCCCCCAGTCGGCTGTGGGCTATGTCGAGGAGGGCGTCGCTTCTCATTACCACGAGGGTTTTCTCATCTTTCCCGGCAAGACCGCTCTCGGTGAGTCCCTCTGGTTCTGGAGCAGCAGCGGAGCGCACAAGACGCTGCCCTTGCCCTGCACGGTACGGGTGACCAATCTCCAGAACGGTCGCTCCGTGGTCATCCGGCTCAATGATCGCGGCCCCTACATCGGAGACCGGGTCATTGATGTCACCACACCGGTGGCAAAGAAGCTCGGCTTTTACCACCAGGGGCTCGCCCGTGTGCGGGTGGAGGTGCTGAGCGTGGGCGATGGCAAGTGGCGCATCAAGACGCCGCGCGGCTATCGCCAGCCGACTGTGTATTACTAGCTAGGCGGCGGATTTTTCCTCGAGTGAGCTGAGCAGCTGGCGGGCGGCTTCGAGCTGCTCGGGACGCCCGATGAGGAGGATTTCATCCTTGGCGGTGAGCTCCTCGTCCGGCGGGGGATTGATGATGCTGTCGCCCGCCCGATCGATGCCGACGATGCTGGCACCTGTGAGGCTGCGGATCTGAAGCTCCCGGATCTGTTTGCCTTCCCAGGGCGAGCCATCGGGCAGGGCGATGGTCTCGAGCTTGGCGTTGCGCAGCATCGATGGCAGGGCTGGAGCATGATGGGGCGACAGAGGCAACGGTTCGGCCTCTTCGGCAAAGGTGTCGTGCAGGGCGGATTGGGCGCGGGAATAAAGCCGGACCGATCCTCGATACAGGAAAAAGCCGGTGATCGCGGCAACGATGAGTGCAAGAATGAGCAGGTTGCTGGACGGCAGGACCGCCGAACTGAGCAACAGGACCAGAAGGATGAGGCCGATGGTGGCCGCGGTCGTGATGACGCCGGTGATAATGGCCTGAATGCCCGGTGCGCTCGGGCCTGCCTTGGCGGTATTGACGCTGATCTCGGAGATCAACATCGCGACGACCTCCAGTTTGCGCCAGACAGCAATGAGCAATGGGAAGCTCACCAGCATTGCTGCAAGCCAGCACGCAGCCTTCGCTCCCTCGACCCCGCCGGGGAAGTGGTCCCACTGGGAGACTACCGTTCGATAGAGAAAGACCGCGGCGATGAAAATGCCGGTGACCATCAGCAGGTTCACTCCGATTTGCAGGCCGAGCTTTGTCAGGATCTTGCGCTCCATGTTGCGCCCGCTGCGGCTTGTCATGCTGCCGACCCAGAGGGAATAGGCATCCATTCCTTTGACCAGAGGCTTGGGCGCGATCCGATCAAACCACCCGACCAATCCATCGGAGGCCTGGATCAGGTAGGGTGTCGTCAGCGTGGTAATCGAGGAGACGGCGACGGCGATCGGGTAGATGAAGTCGCTCGTCACGCGCAGGGACAGACCAAGCGCTGCGATAATGAAGGAAAATTCACCGATCTGCGCCAGGCTCATTCCGACGCGCAGCGAGGTGCGGGCATCGTTGCCTGCGACGAAGCAGCCGAGCGAACAGGCGATGACCTTGCCCATGATGACGACCAGCGAGATGATCAGGATGGGCCAGGCGTATTTGAGGATGAGCGCCGGCTCGATCATGAGGCCGATCGAGACAAAAAAGACCGCGCTGAAAAGGTCGCGCACCGGGAGCATGAGTGTCTCGATGCGGTAGATATGCCGCGATTCCGCGATGATGGCGCCGATGAGGAAGGCCCCGAGCGCGACGCTGTACCCGAGCTTTACCGTGATGAGCGCGACGCCGAAGCACAGGCCGATGACCGTCACGAGCATCATCTCGTCGCTCTTGAACTTCGCCACGTAATTCAGCAGCCGGGGAACGATGATGAGTCCGAGCACGAGGAGGATGCCGAGGAACGACCCCAGGCTCAGAATCGTCATGCCGATTTCCGGAGCGGAGACCTCGCCGGTCCGGGCAAAGCCCGAGAGCAGCGCGATCATGACGATGGCCAGGATGTCTTCGACGATGAGAATGCCGATGATCAGGGAGGCAAAGTGGTCGTTCTTTTTGCCCAGGCCCTCCAGCGCCTTGATGATGATGGTGGTCGAGGAGATGGAAAGAATGGCGCCGAGGAAGACGCTGTCCATCTGGCTCCATCCGAAGATCCGGCCGAGTTCGTACCCGACCAGGATCATCAGCAGGATCTCCATGGTTGCGCCGATCACAGCCGTGGCTCCGACCTTCTGGAGCTTGCGGAAGCTGAATTCCAAACCCAGCGCAAACATGAGAAAGATCACGCCGAGTTCCGCCAGCGTCTCGATGCGGTGCTCGTCGGCGATGAGGGCGAAGGGCGGAGTGTGCGGGCCCACGAGCACACCGGCCAGGATGTAGCCGAGCACGACGGGCTGTCGGAACTGGCGGAATAGCACTGTCGCCAGCGCAGCCGCGATCATCACAATAGCCAGGTCCTGTAAGAGCGTGTCGTGCATCCTCTTTCCTTTTGCTTAACGGCCCGGCAAATGTCCACCGAAGAGGGGAAAAACTTCTGCCATCCTTCCCCGAGGCGGGTCGGAGCTAACTTTCGGAAAGGAAATGAGCGACCTTTTCGCGGATGCCGCGCGACACGACCGGCCAGGCGTGGGCGGGGACGTGTGACTTGTGGATATGGGTCGCTTTTTTCCAACAGGCGGATTTTCCGGGGAAAACCATCAGGTCAGCGGCGCACCACGTGACCATGGTGGGGCAGAGCCATTCGTGGGCGTCGAGGCGGCGCAGGAACTCGCTGCCCGGGCGCATCTCCCGGCAGGCGGGCAGGATGGGCAGCAGGTGCGCTACCAGCGAACCCTCATGCGGTGAATGAAGCAGGGCTGCCCGGTGCAGCGGGAGGGCGGGGGACTGGCGGATCGTTTCGCGCGCCACGAGTCCGCCCATGCTGTACCCGACGAGGTTGAAGGTTTCGCCCCGTGAGGAAAGCTCCGCCGCCAGCTCGGCGGCTACGGTTTCCAGCGAGACGCGGCCCGAGTTGTTGTATTTCCAAATCCGGCACGGGCCGACCGTCTTCTCGATATGCCGGCGCATCGGCTCCCACCGATCGTGCCCGCCCCAGATGCCGTCGAGGATATAGGTCGTGCTCACGCGAGGCTCCCAGTTTTCACCAGCTCGCGGCACGAGGCAAGGTCGAGCTTGCCCGAGCCTAGCAGGGGAATGGCCGGTACCACGATCACCTCGCGGGGCGTCCAGAGGTTGGGCAGCCCGGCGGCGCGGATCGTGGCGGAGACCGTTTCCCGCTCGACCGGGCTGGTCGAGATCAGGACGATCTCCTCGCCTTTCTCCGCATGGGGGCGGCCCAGTACGCAGAGCGCGGGGCCGGTGGCGCGAGCAGGAATGATCGCCGCCAGCACCTCCTCGATGGCGAGATGGGAGACCATTTCCCCGCCGATCTTGGAGAAGCGGCTGAGCCGCCCGGAGATGAAGAGAAATCCCTCGGCGTCGACCCGGGCCACGTCGCCCGTGATGAACCACCCGTCGCGGAATTTTCCGGCCTCGCAACTCGTGAGATATCCGCTGGCGACATTGATCCCCTTGAGCGCGAGGACTCCCGCTGTCGCTCCCGGGATGGGCAACTCTGTCTCGGGATCGAGGAAGCGCGCAGCCAGGCCGGGGAGCAGGCGACCGACGCTGCCGAAACGGTTGCCGATCTGGATGGAGTCCGCGCCCACCCCGCGCGCCGGGGCGGGCATGTTCAAGCACGCGACCGGGGAAGTTTCTGTCAGGCCGTAGCCTTCCATCACCTCGCAGCCGAAGCGTTCGCGAAAGGCCGCCGCGGTTTCCTTGGGCAGCTTTTCCGCGCCGGTCACGACCAGGCGGAGCGTTCCGAAGGCATCGCGCGGGATGCGCTTGATATAGCCGCGCAGAAAGGTCGGCGTGGAGAGCAATACCGTCGGCAGTCCTTCCCGGGCGGCCTGAGCCAGCTTGTCAGCATCGAGCGGCGAAGGCGCCGTGACGACGGAACGCCGCGCCAGGATGGGGAAGATCAGGCCCATGGTCAGGCCAAAGCTGTGGAACAGCGGCAGCCCGCTCAGGATGCGGTCGCCGGGCTGGAGGAAACCCGTGTCCACTGCCTGCGCCATGTTGCCGAGTACATTACGGTGCGTGAGCGCGACACCCTTGGGCAGGCCGCTCGTGCCGCTGGTGAAAAGGAGGAGGGCTTCCTCCGTCGCGGTGCGGTCGACGCGTCCGGCGATGGCGCGAATGGCAGCCCGGGCATAGTCCGTCCATTTCAGCCCACGCAGGCAGTCCTCGACATATCGGACATCGCATGTCCAAGGCAGCTTGGGAAACCTCTGCTGGACGGGATGCGCCGTGATCGTGGTGGTGATGCCCGCCTGTTCGATGCACGAGCTGAGCGCGGCGGAAGAAAGGGTCGGGTTGAGGTTGACCGGCACCTTCCCGGCGAAGATCACGCCGAGGTTGGCTAGCGCTCCGCCCACGCCTGGCGGCAGGAGGATGCCGACACGGTCCTCGCGGATCGTGCGCTTCCAGGTCGAGGCGAGCGCCTGGGCGGCGACGAGGAGCGTGCCGCGTTCCATGGTTTTTCCGCCGACGGGGTCGATCACGACATCCTGCCAGAAGTTCCGGCGCAGGCTCGTCGCCAGGCGATGGCCGAGCGTGCCCTGGTCGCGCAGGAGGAAGCTCTCGGCTCCCTGCTCGAGGAGAATCTCCCGTACACGTTCCGCTGTCGCCTCTTCCGCCGGGAGAGGCTGGGAGAAGGCAACCCGGACTGTGCGACGACGCAGGCTCTCGGGGCGTCTGAAGAAATACTTGCCGCCCGCGAAGGTGTAGATCGAGCCCCATAGGCCGTCGAGATGGGCCACGACCACCGGGGCCTTGGCGCGGCGGGCGATGAGTTCGAAGCCGCTCTTGAGTTCCATCAGGCAGCCCGTGCGGGTGAGCTGACCCTCGGGGAAGATGCACACGACCTCCCCGGCGGTGAGGTGTTCCGAGGCGGTGCGAATCGCCTCCTTGGCTTTCGTCGCGGAGATCGGCACCGCGCCGAAGAGGCGGAGGATCGAGCCGAGCAGCGGAGTTTTGAAGAAGGCGTCATAGGCCATGAAGCGAATCGGGCGCTTGCAGGCGATCGACAGGATGAGTGTGTCGACGTAGCTCACGTGGTTGCAGACGAGGAGCACGCCGCCGTTTGCCGGGATGCGATCCGCGTGACGGGTGATCACGCGATAGTGGCCGCGCGAAATCAGAAGCGTCATGAGCCTCAGGAAGTCACGCCGCGCCAGGTGCAGGCAGAGGAACGAAACGAGCAGAAATCCGCCGCCGATGACGAGGAACTGGCTCGACGGCTTGAGGCCCAGCCAGCCCGAGGTGAGGGAATACACGCCCACTGCGACCACGCCCGCGATGCTCGAGAGCATGCTGGAGGCGGCGAGAATGCTGCCGCGATCCGCATCCGGCGAGCGGTCGACCAGATACGCGCCGAGCGGCACGAGGAAGAGGCCGCCAAACACGCCCAGCGCACCGAGCACGAGGTGGAAGGCGAGGCCGGTGGGGGTGAAGGCCAGCACGCCGAGCATGATGGCCAGGCCGAGCGCGCCGATGGGAGCGAGGCCGACATTGACCGAGTGGCGGTTGGCCCGGGCTGCGGCGATGCTGCCGACCGCGATGCCGAGGCCGAGCACGGCGAGCATGATGCCGGTGGCGCGGGCTGCGCCGTGACCGTCGGGGTGCAACTCGCGGCCCACCTGCGAGAGCGAAAGCATCAGCACGCCGCCTGCGAGATAAAACACCGCGTCGCCGAGCGCCGCCTGCCAGATGCCGCGATCCCGGCGCAGCAACTTGAAGAGATGGCCATGCGACCAGAGCAGGCTCCAGCGGAAGGGCGTCGGGTTTGCCGGCTTGCGGGCCGGAACCTTGCGGAAAATCCCGAGCGCGAGCAGGCAGCCAGCTGCCAGAATCACCGTCGAGATCGTGGCGGAGATCCAGGGCGTCGCATGCGAGGCGAAGCCGTCAATCAACTGACCTCCCGCCACGCTGCCGATCAGAATCGCCGCCACGCAGGTCATCTCCATCCACCCGACGGCTTCACCGACCTGCTCTCCTGCGATCTCCTTGGCCAGTCCGCGCCGGGCGGGACCCATGAGGGCGGATTGCAGCCCGAGCAGAAGGAACGCACCGAGTGCAAACACCAGGGAATGGAAAGATGTGCCGATGAGCAGGAAGCCCATCACCGCGAGTTGAAACCACAGGCAGGCTGACATGACCTTGCGATTCGGGAAGCTGTCTGCCAGCCAGCCGCTCAGCGGGGCGAAAATCACGAAGGGCGCGACCAGCAGCAACGCCAGCGCGCTCACCACCCGGGCGGCTCCATCCGGCGGCAGGAGCATCTGCACCAGACCGATCAGCACGAGCTTGATCGCGTTGTCATTGAAGGCGACCTGCGCCTGGGCGGTGAGCAGGCCGCTCATCCCGGGTTTCTGAAAGAGTGATTTCATGAGGCGATCATGCGCCCGGGATTTGAATTTACATAATCGATAAACAATGAGGTAATATTGATTTTATCGATAAATGAATGTCCATCATCTGGAGCTCTTCTATTACGTGGCGCGGTACGAGGGGATCGTGGCAGCCTGCCGTCATATTCCGTACGGAATCCAGCAGCCCGCCGTGAGTGCGCAGGTGGCATCGCTGGAAGCCGATCTCGGCGTGCGGCTGTTCGAGCGGCGTCCCTTCCGCCTCACGGTGGCGGGGAAGAGGTTATACGAGTTTGCTCGTCCTTTCTTTGGGCGGCTGGGCGAGGTGGCGGAGGAGGTGCGAGGGTTTCACTCGGACACGCTCCGGCTGGCGGGACTCACCGAGGTGATGCGCGGGCACGTGCCAGCCATCCTGGCGGAACTGCGCCGGGATTTTCCCAATCTGAAAGTGAGCTTGCAGGAGATCGACCAGCGCGGAGCCGAGCGCCTCATCGAGGAGGACGAGGCGGATGTCGCGATTACCGTGCTGGAATCCAAATTGCCCCAGGGTTTCCGCTCCGCCGTTCTCGCCGAGTTGCCGCTTTGTCTGCTGGTTTCGCCTCAGACACGGTTTCACAAAGCCGCCGATTTGCTCAGGGCGGGCGCTGCCGGGGAGATCGGGCTGGTCAGCCTGCCTCCGCATGAACTCCTCCCGCGTCTGTTCCAGAAGGAACTGGCCCGCCGCGGCCTGGTGTGGCGGACTGCGATGGAGACGAGTTCCCAGGACCTCGTAACGATCTATGTGCGCAGCGCTCTCGGGGCCGGGCTGGCGGTGCAGACACCGGAGCTCATGGCGGCGAACGATATTCGCGTCATTCCGTTGGCGGGATTCCCCTCACTGGCCATCGGCGCGTTTTGGCGTGGATCGCTCACTCCGGTGGCCGAGAGTTTCCTCGACCGGATCAAGGCCCGCTCCCAGAGCTACACGAAGACGACGCTTTAGTGAGCTCCGGCGAGCTGCCCGGGTTTGGGCGTCGGAGGATTTTTCGGCCGCCTCTTTCCGAACCACCCCTGCACCCGCTCGAGATACAGATAGATGATCGGCGTGATGTAGAGCGTCACGACCTGCGACAGGATCAAGCCCCCGACCACCGATAACCCCAAGGGCTGCCGCACGTCGCCGCCAGCGCCGAGCCCGAGCGCGATGGGCAGCGTGCCCATCATGGCCGCCATGGTCGTCATCATGATCGGGCGGAACCGTACGATGCACGCCTCAAAGATCGCCCGCTCCGGCGGCATCTTGTCCGTACGCTGAGCCTCCAGGGCGAAGTCGATCATCATGATGGCATTCTTCTTCACGATGCCGATGAGCATCAGCAATCCGACGAAGCCATAGACATTCAGCTCCATGCCAAAAAGCAGCAGCGTCAGCAGCGCCCCGAACCCGGCGGAGGGCAGGCCAGAAAGGATCGTCAGCGGATGAACGAAACTCTCATAGAGGATGCCGAGAATGATGTAGATCACGATGATCGCCATGATCAGGAGCATCCCGAGGTTGCCGAGGGAGGACTGGAAGGCCTGAGCCGTTCCCTGGAACTGAGTGCCGATCCGCTCATCGAGTTCCGTCTTGGCGAGTTGCTGGATGCGCGGCACGACGTTGCTGAGCGAGTAGCCCTTGGCAAGGTCAAACGAGATCGTCACTGCGGGCAACTGGCCGAGATGCTGGACCGTCAGGGGGCCGACCTGGGTCTTGAATTTTGCGACAGCCGAGAGGGCGACCAACTGGCCCTGGCCCGATCGCACGTAGAGGCGCGAAAGATCCTCCGCTTCGCGCTTGAAGTCATCTTTGGCCTCGATGATGACGCGGTACTGATTATTGGGCGTGTAGATCGTGGAGATCTGTCGCGCGCCGAATGCTGCGCCGAGAGCACGCTCGATCTGGGCCGCGCTCACGCCCAGGGTCGAGGCCTTGTCGCGGTTGATATCCACCAGCACCTGCGGGTTGGTGATCTGCAGATCGGTCGTCACATCGACGATGCCCGGGATGTCCCGCATCAGGCCCTCCATCTTTTCCGACGCGCTGTAAAGCTGCTTCAGATCGGGACCGAAGAGGGTAAACTGATACAGGCTCTTGGTCTGCATGCCGCCGATGCGGATCGTCGGCGGATTTTGCGGGAAGACCTTCAGGCCCGGGATTCCCGCCAGGTCCCGTCGCATCTGGCGCACCACCGTGTCGACCGGCGGCCTTTCGCTGCGGGGTTTCAATGTGACAAACAGGCGGCCATTGTTTCCAGCCGAGGACGAGCCTCCGCCGATGCGGGACATGAAGCCCTCCACGGCGGGATTCTTTGCCACGATCGCCGCCGCTTCCTGCTGCATCTCGACGAGCTTTTCGAAGGCGACACCTTGCTCGGCTTCCGTCGTGATCATGATGCGGCTGGAGTCCTCGTTGGGCAGGAAGCCCTTGGGGACGATAAGGAAAAGCCATACGGTGCCGGCGGCCATGGCGAGCGCCATGAGGGAGACGATCAGATGATGTTTGAGAGCGATTCCCAAGGTGCGGCGATAAGTGTCCTGGAGCTTCGCAAAGGCGGCCTCCGAGAAGCGGAAGATGGGGTTCCTGCTCTCGCTGTGCGCCTGCTTCAGGAAACGGCTGCAAAGCATCGGGGTGAGTGACAACGAGACCACGCCGGAAATGAGGATGGCGACGGCGATGGTGACGGCAAACTCATTGAGCAGTCGCCCCAGGATGCCTCCCATGAAGAGCACCGGAATGAACACCGCCGCCAGCGAAAGCGTCATGGAGAGAATGGTGAAGCCGATCTCCCGACCGCCCTTGAGCGCAGCCTCCATCGGTGTCATCCCCTTTTCCAGGTGGCGCACGATGTTCTCCAGCACGACGATGGCGTCGTCCACCACGAAGCCCACGGCAAGGATCAGCGCCATCAGTGAGAAGTTGTTCACGCTGAAGCCGAGAAGATAAATGATGCCAAACGTGCCGATGATCGAGAGCGGGATGGCGGCGCTCGGGATGAGAGTGGCCCGCAGATTGCGCAGGAAGATGAAAATCACCAGGACCACCAGGATGACGGCCAGCACGAGGGTGAACTCCACATCGTGCAGCGACTCGCGGATCGAGGTCGAGCGGTCATAGAGGATGTCGAGGTGCATGCCTCCTGGCAGTTGGGCCTTGTAGGTTGGGAGGATATCGAGGATGCGGTCTATGACCGCGACGGTATTGGCTCCCGGCTGGCGCTGGATGGCGAGCACTACGCCGCGTTTGTCGTTGTACCATCCGAAGTTTTTGTCGTTCTCGACGTCATCGAGCACCGTCGCGATCTGCTTGAGCCTTACCGGGTATCCATCGCGGGAGGTGACGATGAGTTCACGGAATTGCGCTGCGTTGGTGAGTTGCGCGTTTGTCTCGATCGTGCGGGACTTTGATCCGGTGTCGAGTGCGCCTGTGGCCTCCTTGGAGTTCGACTCCTGGATGGCGCTCTCAACCTCGTCGATGCCGATCCCGCGGGCGGCCAGCTCGCGGGGGTCGACCTTCACGCGCACGGCGTATTTTTGCGAACCGTACAGATCCACCTGGGCGACTCCCAGCACGGTCGAGAGGCGCTGGGCGATGAGCGTGTCGGCGTATTCGTCGACCTTGCTGTAGGACAGGGAGTCGGAGTACGCCGCGAGGAGGAGGATTGGCTGCTCCGCCGGGTTCACCTTGCGAAACGACGGCGGCGTCGGCATGTCGGTGGGCAGGCTGCCCTGGGCCTGCGAGATGGCCGATTGCACGTCCTGCGCTGCCGCGTCGATATTGCGGGAGAGGTCAAACTGGATGGTGACCGTGGTCGTGCCCTGGGCACTGCTCGAGGTCATCGAGTCGATGCCGGCGATGGTGGAGAACTCCTTTTCCAATGGCAGCGCCACCGCCGAGGCCATGGTTTCCGGACTGGCTCCCGGCAGGTTCGCCGTGACGCTGATCGTCGGAAAGTCGACGCTCGGCAAATCGCTCACCGGCATTTGGAGATAAGCCAGCGTGCCAAAGCCGAGGATGCTCGCCATCACGAGCGTCGTCATGATGGGGCGTCGTACGAAGGGATCGGTAATGCTCATCGGCTACTCCGGGGTTTTATCGATGGTAGGCACATCCTCGGCCTTTTGCTGTTTCTTGATCTCGACCTTCGCTCCGGGGTTGAGACGGAGCTGTCCGACAGTCACTACGCGCTCGCCGGGTTCAAGTCCCTTTCGGATGATGGAAAGATTTCCGACCGTGCGCTCCACCTTCACCTTTCTCAGGGCGACCGTATCGCCCATCACGACGAAGACCTGCGAGCCCTGCTGGCCCTCCATCACTGCGGTGGAGGGAACGACGAGCGCCTCGGGCTGAATGGCCAGTTCCAGCGTGACGTCGACGAACTGCCCTGGCCACAGAGTTTCGTTTTCGTTGGGGAATGTCGCCTTAAATGCCACCATGCCCGTGGCACGATCGACGGCGTTGTCGATGAAATCGAGTGATCCCGTGCCCAGCAGCTTGCCATTGTCCGGATCGTAGGCCGAGACGACGGGCTTGTTCCTGGTCATCCACTCCCGTACCTCGGCCAGGGTATTTTCCGGCAGCGAGAAAGTGACATAGATCGGTTGCATCTGATTGATGACCGCGAGGGTATCGGTGTTGGCTTGGATGATATTGCCCGGCTTCAGCAGTGCGGCGCCGGCGCGACCGCTGATGGGGGCCGTGATCTCGGTCCAGTCGAGGGATAGCTGCGCTTCATTGATGTCAGCCTGTCGGGCGGCCAGTTCAGCCTTCAGCGATTTGGCATTGGAGAGAAATTGCGACGTCTGTTCCTTCGACGCGACGCCGCGCTGGATGAGCGTGGTGTAGCGCTGTGCCTGTTCGGTGGCATTGGACGCTGTGGCCTCGGCAATCTCCAGGTTGGCTCTGGCCCGATCGAGCGCAGCCTGGAAGGCGCGGGGATCGATGCTGAAAAGCGGCTCTCCCGCCCTTACCTGCGCTCCATCGGCGAAATGCACCTTCAGGATTTCCCCGGTGACCTTGGACTTGAGCTGCACGCTGGCGATGGGTTCCACGATGCCGATGGCTTTCATCTCGACCGGCATGCCTCGGAGGGCAGCCGCCGAGACTTCGACCGGGATCGCCGGATTGACCGGGGTACTGGAGCCAGCGGGTTTTCCGCAGGCGGCCAAACCGGCCCACAGGGCGAGGAGGATGGGGATACGAATCTTCATTGAGGGAGAGAGGCGGCGCCATGCAGGAAGCAATCGGCGGCAAAATCAGCGGAGTCGATCAGGCGGGAGTCCGTATTTTCACGGATGAACTGGCGGGTCATTTGCAGCGTGATCCCAAGATACGCAACTGCGAGCAGTCGCGGACTCCCCGGTTTGAGTTCCCCGCGGGATTGTCCCCGGAGGATGCAATCCTCGATCACCGTGAGATTATGGCGCTTCAACTCCTCCATCTCCTCCCAATGCTCCTTGTGAAGTGGCGATTGCTGGACCTGATGCTGATGGAGGAAAATCTCGAAAAATGTGCGGTTCGCGTCATGAAAGGCAAACTGCGCGTGAATGCCCCGCCGCAGGCACTCCTCCGCATGTTCTGACGAGGTGAGCGCGGCTTCAAATCCACTCACCATTTGCTTCATTCTCTCCAGCAGCACGCAGCCGTAGAGATCGGACTTGTCGCGGAAATACAGGTAGATCGTGCCGACCGCGATCTCGGCCCGCCGCGCGATCATGGTCAGCGAGGCTTCGTGATACCCGCTTTCGCTGAAAACCTCCTCCGCGGCGTTGACAATCCAACGCCGCTGCTCGTCCCTCGCCTTCTGGCGGATAGTCGAGACACGACGGGTGGAAGGTGATGGTGAATCTGTATTCACAAGACTGAACGCAAATTCATTTTTGTGTTTTGTCAAAGGAAGGAGTTGTAAAAAGTGTATCGGGTCCTGTCTCAAGCCCACGTGCTATAATTAGAGTGTGATGCGCTTGGCGCGACGCTCGTCGAGGCTTCAAGATGGGGAGAACCACCTCCATGAAGATTTTCCCGATTATCGACTTTGGCGCGGTGCCCGACGGAACGACCATCAATACACCGGCTATTCAGGCTGCGGCGAATGCCTGCCGTGATGCCGGAGGCGGCGTGGTGCTTGTGCCACCGGGAACGTTTCTGACCGGCACCTTTGAGCTCTTCAGTCACACGACGCTGCAGGTGGAGGCCGGAGCGCGTCTCCTGGCCAGCGCGGACCTGAACGACCATCTGGTCGGGGAATGCAGTGTGGGGCTGCTTTACGCGCAGGATGCCGAAGGGATCACTCTCACCGGAGAGGGCATCCTCGATGGCAACGGGGCAGCGCACTTCCATGAGGGGGAATTGCATGGCGGGAACGACGACTACTCGGCGCTCGATACCTGGCAGCGGCGCAATACGTTGCCCCATGGAACGAACGACGCCATCCATGGCCCGTTCCGACCGAAGGCGCGCCCGGGCAATATGATCGTCCTGGCCCGGTGCCGAGACGTGCGGATGGAGAAGCTCACCATCACCGGAGCCTCGTACTGGACGATTCACTGCGCCGACTCCGAGAACCTCGTTTTTGAGGGACTGAACATCGCCAATGACCTGCGCCATCCGAACAACGACGGCATCCACCTGACCACCTGTCGCCATGCAGCGATCCGCCATTGCCGGATCGTGAGCGGCGATGACTGCGTGGCCATCACCGGGTTCCGGAATCATGGCGGGGAGCGTGAGATCGGCTTCGGCTTGAGCGGGATCGAGGGGGTGGGCGAGGATATCGAGGTTTCCGACTGCATCTTGACCAGCCGTTCGTCTGCCATCCGTATCGGCTACGGCGAGAATCCCGTGAGAAACATCCGTCTCAAGCGGCTCGACATCCGGGAGTCAAATCGCGGCATCGGCATCTACGCCCGGCAGGCCGCCGTGGAGGAGGTCTCCGTGGAGGATTGCACCATCCAGACGCGGCTCTTTCATGGGAACTGGTGGGGGCGGGGTGAGCCGATACACGTTTCCGCCGTGCGCTTCGGCCACGACCTGCCGCTTTTCCACATTCGCAACCTGACCTTCCGCGACATCCGGGCCGAGGGGGAAAACGGCATGCTTTTCTTTGCCGAGGAGCCCGGGGCCATCGAGTACGTGCGGCTCATCCGGGTCAGCAATACCCTGCACCGGGGAGCCCTGCATGAGCAGTGGGGAGGAAACGTCGAGTTACGCCCCGTGGCCAATCCCGACTGGTCGATCATGGCTGGCGGGAACGCGCCTTTATGGGCTGTCGGAGTGAAAGACCTTCATTGCGAGGATTGCACCTGGCAGGCCGATGAGGACGCCGCGTTTTTGGCGGAGCCTTTTCACGCCGAGCGCGTCGGGTAGCGCGGAAGCTCAAGCCGCCTCGGCGTGAAAAATCGCTCCGCCGAGGGCTCCCTCGCGGATGAGATGGAGCAGATTGGCATAGAAACCTCGCGCATAGGCGATGGTCGCCTCATCCGCCACCGAGGCCAGCGCCGCCTCCCGCGTGGTAAAGCGGGATACGAGATCGGCGTACCACCGCTCGTATTCGCGGTTGAGGGAGTGCGTTGTGACGAGGTGCCATCCTGCCACCTGAAGCGTGGCGGACATCTTGGCAGGAACCGGCGGATTCCACAGGCCAAACTCCGGGTGAAGCGAGGCGATGGCCTTCGCATAGCCGCTCGTCCCGGTATAATCAAAGATCATGAGCCGCGCGCCCGGGGCGGCGACCGTGCGCAGGGCTTTCAGTGCGGCCGCCTGATCGGGAATCGCATAGAGCACATTGAACATCGTGATGCCGTCGAACGGCCCATCTGGCAGGCTTTGCGCATCCGTCAGATCGGCGGTGGCAAAGGCGATATCCGGGTAGGCTTCGCGGGCATGGGCGACGGAGGAGGCGTCGCGGTCCACCCCGGTGACAAGACCCCATCCGTTTGTCTGGAGGAAATGAGCCGTCCCTCCGCGTCCGCAACCTGCATCGAGAATCCTCCGGCGGGGACTCTTCGGCCAGTCCGCCAGGGCGAGTTCGATAGCTGTTTCTTCTCCAGCGTGGGCGTAGTCAGCGCCACGCAAAGCGGCCAGCAGGAGCTTGCCTTCCGGCGTATTCATTCGATGTTCCCCCGACATGAACCTCTTTTTAGGCCATCATTTCGCACGGGCCAAGCCCGTTGGGAGGTGCGTTGTGTCTCACTATTGTGCGCCAAAGTGGCACGAATGTGCGCCAAAGTGGCGCGATTTATGGTGTCTGAATAACTTGTGAATTATGTAACATGTTTATTTTAAGGTGGATGTGTTATTTTGAGTTTATTGGAACGATCCGTGCTCAATGGTAGGCATGTCTAAGATTTTGGGTATTGATCTGGGCACCACGAACTCCTGTATGTCGGTCATGGAGGGTGGAGAGCCCGTAGTATTGGAAAATTCGGAAGGTGCGCGCACGACGCCTTCCGTCGTCGCTTTCACGAAAAGCGGTGAGCGTATCGTCGGTCAGGCTGCCAAGCGGCAGGCGGTGACGAATCCGCAGAATACGGTTTTTTCGGTCAAGCGCTTCATGGGACGCAAGTTCGCGGAAGTGCGCGATGAACTCAGCCGCGTGCCTTACAAGGTCGTTGAGGCCTCCAATGGCGACGCGCATATCGAAGTGCAGGTGGGTGGCGAGACCAAGCGCTACAGCCCGCCGGAAGTTTCCGCGATGATCCTCGCGAAGCTGAAAGCCGACGCCGAAGCCAAGCTCGGCGAGAAGATCACGCAGGCCGTCATCACGGTGCCCGCATACTTCAACGACTCGCAGCGCAACGCCACCAAGGACGCTGGCAAGATCGCCGGTCTCGAGGTGCTCCGCATCATCAACGAGCCGACCGCGGCCTCGCTCGCGTACGGCCTCGACAAGAAGTCCGACGAGAAAATCGCCGTGTATGACCTCGGTGGTGGTACGTTCGACATTTCCGCGCTGGAAATCGGCGACGGCGTCTTCCAGGTGGCCGCGACCAATGGCGACACCCACCTCGGTGGTGACGACTGGGACAACCGTCTCATGGATTGGATCATCAATGAGTTCAAGTCCGAGACCGGTATTGACCTCACCAAGCAGCCCGACGCCGTGCAGCGCATCAAGGAGGAGGCCGAGAAGGCCAAGATCGCGCTCTCGTCGACCCAGGAGTTTGAGATCAACCTGCCGTTCATCACGGCCGACCAGACCGGGCCGAAGCACATCCAGAAGAAGCTGACCCGCTCGAAGCTTGAACAGCTCACCGACGATCTCTTTGAGCGCACGATCAAGCCCGTGAAGGATTGCTTGAACGACGCGAAGTGGAACGCCAGCACGATCGACGAACTCGTCCTCGTGGGCGGCATGACCCGCATGCCGAAGGTCGTCGAGACCGCTCGCGAACTCGTGGGCAAGGAGCCGCACAAGGGTGTGAACCCGGATGAAGTCGTCGCCATCGGCGCGGCCATCCAGGGCGGCGTGCTCAAGGGTGACGTGAAGGACGTGCTCCTGCTCGACGTGACTCCGCTCACGCTCGCCATCGAGACGGCTGGCGGCATCGCTACGGCGATGATCCCGCGCAACACGACGATCCCGACCCGCAAGTCGCAGATCTTCTCGACCTACAGCGACAACCAGCCCGGCGTGGAGATCAAGGTGCTCCAGGGTGAGCGTCCGCTCAGCCGCGACAACAAGCAGCTCGGCACGTTCCATCTCGACGGCATCCCGCCGGCCCCGCGCGGTACGCCGCAGATCGAGGTCACCTTTGACATCGACGCCAACGGCATTCTGAACGTCTCCGCCAAGGACCTCGGCAGCGGCAAGGAGCAGAAAATCTCCATCACCGGATCGAGCGGACTTTCCAAGGACGAAGTCGACAAGATGCAGAAGGAAGCCGAAAGCCACGCGGAAGAAGACCGCAAGGCCAAGGAAGGCATCGAACTGCGCAACAACGCCGACAACCTCGCCTACCAGTGTGAGAAGCAGCTCAAGGACCTCGGCGACAAGCTCGACGGCGCCCAGAAGAAGGACGTCGAGGACGCCATCACGGCCGTCCGCGAGGCCCTCAAGGGCAGCGACAACGACGCCATCCAGAAGGCCTTCGACACGCTCCAGACGAAGTTCCAGGAAGTCAGCGCCGAGCTTTACAAGAAGGCCTCGGCCCAGGCTGGCCCTCAGCCCGAAGCTGACGGCGGAGCCGCTGGTCCTCAGCCCGAAGCCAAGAAGGATGCCGACGTCGTCGACGCGGAATTCGAGATGGTGGACGAGGACAAGAAAAAGAACTGAGTCCGATCATAACCCTTTAACAAACCCTCCCGCTCCGGGTCTGCCGGGGCGGGATTCTGTTAAAAAACAACCAAAACGAACCTACATACATGGCTAACGTTAACATCAAACCTCTCGGCGACCGCGTGCTCGTGCACCCGCTCGAGGAGAAGGAAGTCAAGAAGGGCGGAATCATCATTCCCGACTCCGCCAAGGAGAAGCCGCAGGAAGGCGAAGTCGTTGCCCTCGGCACCGGCAAGCGCGACGAAGACGGCAAGCTCGTGGAGTTCACCGTCAAGAAGGGCGACAAGGTCCTCATCTCCAAGTACGGCGGAACCGAAGTCAAAATCGACGGCGAAAGCTACCTGATCATGCGCGAGGACGACATCCTCGGCATCATTGGCTAAGCCTCACAATAACCAACCCTAGTATTACCAGCACCTATTATGGCAGCTAAACAACTCTCTTTCGACGAGGCCGCTCGTCAGTCCCTGCTCCGCGGCGTCGAGAAACTCGCCAAGACCGTCAAGGCCACGCTTGGACCTTCCGGCCGCAACGTCATCCTCGACAAAAAATTCGGCAGCCCGACCATCACCAAGGACGGCGTGACTGTCGCCAAGGAAATCGAGCTCGAGGATCCCTACGAGAACATGGGCGCCCAGCTCGTTCGCGAGGTGGCTTCCAAGACCTCCGACATCGCCGGTGACGGCACCACCACGGCCACCGTTCTCGCCGAAGCGATCTATCGCGAAGGCCTCAAGAACGTGACCGCCGGCGCCAACCCGACCAGCCTCCAGCGTGGCATCAACAAGGCCGTCGAGACGATCGTTGCCGAGCTCGGCAAGATCGCCAAGAAGGTCAAGGACAGCTCCGAGATCGCCCAGGTTGCGACCGTTTCGGCCAACTGGGACACCACCATCGGCCAGATCATCGCGGACGCGATGGACAAGGTCGGCAAGGACGGCACCATCACGGTGGAAGAAGCCAAGAGCATCGAGACCTCGCTCGACGTGGTCGAGGGCATGCAGTTCGACAAGGGCTATCTCTCGCCGTACTTCGTGACGAACGCGGAGAGCCTCGAGGCCATCCTCGAGAACGCCTACATCCTCATCCACGAGAAGAAGATCAGCAGCCTCAAGGATCTGCTCCCGCTTCTCGAGAAGGTGGCCAAGAGCGGAAAGCCGCTCCTCATCATCGCGGAAGACGTCGAGGGCGAAGCTCTCGCCACGCTCGTCGTCAACAAGCTCCGTGGCACGCTCCAGGTCGCAGCCGTCAAGGCCCCTGGCTTCGGTGATCGCCGCAAGGCCATCCTCGAAGACATCGCCATCCTCACCGGTGGCCGTCTCCTTACGGAAGACCTCGGCATCAAGCTCGAGAACGTCTCGATCGAAGACCTCGGCCGTGCCAAGCGCGTTGCCATCGACAAGGAAAACACCACGATTATCGAGGGTGAAGGCAAGAACTCCGACATCCAGGGCCGCGTGACCCAGATCCGCCGCCAGATCGAGGAGACCACCAGCGACTACGATCGCGAGAAGCTCCAGGAGCGCCTCGCCAAGCTCGCCGGCGGCGTCGCCGTCATCAACGTCGGTGCAGCCACCGAGACCGAGATGAAGGAAAAGAAGGCCCGCGTCGAAGACGCCCTTCACGCCACCCGCGCTGCGGTGGAAGAAGGCATCGTCCCTGGCGGCGGTGTCGCTCTCATCCGCGCCCAGAAGGCTCTCGACTCGCTCACCCTCGAGGGTGACGAAGCGATCGGCGCGAACATCGTTCGCCGCGCCATCGAGCAGCCCCTCCGCACGCTGGCCGACAACGCCGGCAAGGAAGGCGCCCTCATCGTGCAGGAAGTCAAGAAGCGCAAGGGCAACGACGGTTACAACGTTGCCACTGGCGAGTACGAAGACCTCATCAAGGCAGGCGTCGTCGACCCGGCCAAGGTGACCCGCAGTGCTCTCCAGCACGCCGCCTCCATCAGCGGTCTGCTCCTCACCACCGAGGCGCTCGTCACCGAGCTCCCGGAGAAGGACAAGCCCTCAGCCCCGGCTCCCGGCGGCATGGGCGGTATGGGCGGCATGGACTACTAAGTCCGGCGCCTCGCTCTTAAGCGAAAACCTAACAGGCAGCCCCGAGGCAACTCGGGGCTGTTTTGTTTTCCGGGAGGATCAGAAATTACGGCGCAGGCGACGAATGCTTGCGTACCAGGTCCACCCAGTTCTGCGCCTGGCGGGAGAGGGGAGAGCCCTGCCGCCAGATCAGCCCCAGCCGCCAGAGAAGGTCGCTATCCTCGATCAGCACGGCTTTCACGCCGCCATGCGACGTCGCGATGATGCGCGGGAGCAGGGCAATACCCAAACCCGCCGCGACGAGCGCGATGATGAACTCGGCCTGCGAACTCCGCGCGACCTCGTGCAGCTCGATGCCTTTTTTCCGGCAGGCGGAGGCAATGATGGCATTCAGGGCAAATCCACGCTCAAAGAGGATGCACGGGTTCCCATCCAGCTCGAAGAACTCGATGCTTTTGCGTCCCCAAAGCGGATGCCCGGCAGGAAGCAGCGCCATCATGGGTTCCTCCCGCACCGGCTGCCACGCGAAGGACTCGGGGGCGGGAAGCAGCGTCCCGCCCACCTCGATCTCGCCGGACTGCACCGCGCTTTCCAGCCGGTTGCTGCCCTCTTCCAGCAAATCGATACGGATGCCGGGGTGCAATTTCCGGTACTTGGCAATCAGCGGGGCAAAAATCGTCGCGCTGCCGAGCGGCGGCACTCCGATGCGCAGGGACCCGATCTCCAGGCCGCGCCGGGCGGCGAGATCGCTTTCCAGCCGTTCCTGCTCGGCCAGCATGGTGCGGGCGCGCTGCAGCACGGCCTCGCCGGTATCCGTCGGCTTGATGCCATGGGGCAGACGATCCAGCAGAGGCATTCCGCAATCATGTTCCAGTTGCTGGATGACCTTGCTTACTGTGGATTGCGTACTGCCCAGGGTCTTGGCGGCGGCGGAAAATCCGCCTTGTTTCACCACCTCGGCAAAGATTCTCAGGTGGCGCAATTCCATGATATTCCTATATGGAATAATGGATATTCCATCAATTCATTTTTTGAATAACAGGGAATAGGGCAAAATGACCGACGTCATGAATCTCGCGATTTCGAAGGCCTGCCGCACAGCCCGCTGGCATCTCAGCCGGAACTGGTGGCTGCAGGCTGTGCTCTTCATCGCCATCTGGGCGCTCGGAGAGGCGGTGGTCCGGCAGTTTTCCCTCCCGATTCCCGGCAGTGTGCTGGGCATGGGGGCTCTGCTGGCGGCGCTGGAATTTCGCTGGATCTCGGTGCGCTGGTTTCGCCGTGGAGCGCGCGGATTGCTGGCTCACCTTTTGCTTTTCCTGACTCCGGCCATGCTGGCGGTGGTGAATCATCGCGAACTCATCAGTCTGACCGGGCTGAAGCTCATTATCGCCGTGCTGATTGGCACCCCCCTCGTCATGATCGGTACCGCCGTCGTGGTGGAGATCGGGTTCCGCCTGCAGCCGAGCCGTGAGCACTGAGTTCCAGGCTGTTCTTTGGGCGGCGGTCACCCTCGGGGTCTATATCGCCGCCTCACGCCTGTACCGCTCCTGCCGTGTCTGGTGGCTGTCGCCCCTTCTCGTGACCTGGGTTCTCTGCGGGGTGCTGATCGTCGTTTTTCACACCGCCTATCGCGATTATCTGCGTGGCACGAGCTGGCTGGTTTCCCTCATCGGACCGACCACCGTGGCGTTCGCCATCCCTGTCCATGAAAACCGCGCCCTGATCCGCAAACACTGGGTGCTGCTCCTTATCGGCACGGTGGCTGGCAGCGTGATTTCCTTTGGCTCAGCCTGGGCGCTGGCGTGGCTGTTTCACCTCTCGCCCGAGATGCAGGCGAGCCTGCTGCCGCGTTCGATCACCACGCCATTCGCCATCACGGTTTCACAGAACCTCGGCGGCCTGCCGGAACTCACGGCGGCCTTCACCGCCATCACCGGCCTTTTTGGCGCGGCCATCGGTGAAGGGGTGATGAGCTGGCTCCCGCTGCGTTCCTCCTTTGCCCGGGGCGCCTTCTTCGGCATGGGCGCTCACGGAGCAGGCGTGGCCAAGGCCCGCGAAATCGGCGAAGAGGAGGGCGCGGTCGCAGGCCTCATCATGGTCTTTGCGGGTTTGCTCAACGTGCTCGCGGTCGTGGTCTTCGTTCACTTCCGCGGTTAGTCGCAGAACTATTGTAGCGCGCCTTCCAGCACCTGGTCGACGGTCGAGACGGGGACGAACTCGATTGCCTCGCGCACTTCCTCGGGAATGTCGGGCAGGTCCTTGCGGTTCAGCTCCGGGATAAGCACTCGCTTGATGCCCGCCCGCAGCGCCGCGAGGCTCTTTTCCTTCAGGCCACCGATCGGCAATACCAGACCGCGCAAGGTCACCTCGCCGGTCATGGCGACATCGGAGCGCACAGGCTTGTCGAGAAACAGCGAGGCAATGGCGGTAAACATCGCGATACCCGCCGAGGGGCCATCCTTCGGCACCGCCCCGGCCGGGACGTGCACGTGGATGTCGTTCTCCTGGAAAAGCGCCGGATTGATCCCGAGCTGGGCCGCCCGCGAACGCACCAGACTCAGCGCGGCCTGCACGGATTCCTTCATCACCTCACCGATCTGGCCGGTGAGCGTCACGCCGCCGCGTCCGGGGAACTTTGCCGCCTCGATATACAGCACCTCGCCGCCCACCGGGGTATAGGCTAGTCCCGTGACCACGCCAGGCGCGTTGGTTTTCAGGTGCTCCTCGCGGACGAAGCGCGGCGGCCCGAGCAGCTCCTGCACGAGTTCCGGTGTGATCGTAATGCGATCCTGCCTGCCGCGCGCCACCTCCGCAGCCACAGCCCGGCAGACCGAGCCGACCTGCCGCTCAAGGTCGCGAACGCCCGCCTCGCGGGTGTAGTTGTCGATGATGAAGGCGAGAGCGGCGTCCTCCCAGGTGCATTGCTCAGCCGTGAGGCCGTTTTCCTCCAACTGGCGGCGCACGAGGTATTTGGCGGCGATGTTCTGTTTCTCGCGAGCCGTGTAGCCGGGGATCTCGATCGTCTCCATGCGATCCCGCAGCGGAGCGGGGATGCCCTCCACATAGTTCGCCGTGGCGATGAAAATCACCTGCGAGAGGTCAAAGGGCACATCGAGATACCGGTCCACGAAGGCGTGGTTCTGGCGCGGATCGAGCACCTCCAGCAACGCGCTGGCCGGGTCGCCGCGGAAATCCGTGCCGACCTTGTCGAGTTCGTCGAGCATGATCACCGGATTGCGGGTGCCCGCGCGGCGAAGCTCCTGAATGATGCGCCCCGGCATCGACCCGATGTAGGTGCGGCGATGGCCGCGAATCTCCGCCTCGTCGCGGATGCCGCCCAGGCTGATGCGGACAAACTTCCGCCCGAGCGCGTCGGCGATGGACTGGCCGAGGCTGGTCTTGCCTACGCCCGGAGGCCCGAGGAAGCACAGGATCGGCCCGCGTCCCGTCGGGTTGAGCTTGCGCACGGCGAGGTACTCGACGATGCGGCGCTTGACCTTGGTCAGGCCAAAGTGGTCGCGATCCAGGATCTCCTGCGCCCGATTCAGGTCCAGGTTGTCCTCGCTGAACTTGCTCCAGGGCAACTCCGCCACGGTTTCGAGGTAGCTCACGATCACGGAAAACTCCGGGCTGGCGTTCGGGATCGACGAGAGCCGCTTCAACTCGCGATCGGTCTGTTCCTTGACCTCGGCGGGCAGGTTGGCCGCGTCGAGTTTCTGGCGGAGTTCATCGGTCTGCTCCTGGGCGCCGGTCTCGTCCTCGCCGAGTTCGCGCTGGATGGCCCGGACCTGTTCGCGCAGGTAGGCGCGACGCTGGGCGTCGGTGAATTGCGCCTGCACGTCCTGATGGAGGCGCTGCTGGATGCGGGCGATTTCCATCTGGGCGGAGAGGCCGCTTTGCACGGCGGCTATACGCTTTTTGACATCGAGCTCCTCAAGGAGGGCTTGCTTGGCCGGGAGGTCGAGAGTGAGGTTGACGCTGAGAAAGTCGGCCAGCGTGCCCGGGTCCGTGATGCTCTGGAGGATTTGCCTGAGCTGATCCGGGGATTCCGGATTCAGGCCGAGTAATTCCAGTCCAGTCTGCCTCAGGTTGTTGGCGGCGGCCTCGGCCTCCTTGTCTCCGGCGGCGGGAGCGATGGAGTCCAGCAACTGCACCTCGGCGCGCAGATAGGGAAAGGTCTGCACGTATTTGCGCACGGCGAATCGCTGCAGCCCCTGGACGATGACGATGGCCGACTGCTCGCTCTGGCGGATGTATTTGAGCACCTGTACGACCGTGCCGACGCCGTAGATCTCGGCCGGACCCGGTTCGACGGTTTGCTCGCTTCGCTGGGCGATGACGCCGAGGAGCTTGGACTCGGGCAGGGTCTCGTCGAGCATCTTGAGCGTAGCGGACCGCTCGATGGTGAGCGGCATGACTGCTCCCGGGAAAAATACCCCGCCGCGCAGCGGCAGGAGTGAAAGCGTGTCCGGGATGGCGGGTTTGCCGGTATTCACACCGTTGCCGGTTCCCGGCTCCTGCCCGGAGGGCTGGTCGCCCGCAGACGACAAAAGATCAAGGGAAGGGTGCGCGCTCATGACAGGGGAAGGTCGATCCAGAGGAGTCCGTTCTTTTGTTCCGCCGTCACGCGGCTGACGTCGACCCCGGAGGGCAGGAGGACATCGCGTTCGAACGGCCCATAATCGATCTCCATCGCCAGTACCTGCACCGCCCTGCCATGAGGCGCTCCGGGCTCCGGCAGGGAGCGGCGGCCCCGGATGCGCAGCCGGCCGGGCTCGATGGTCAGGTCGATCTCCGACTTGTCCACCCCGGCCAGGTCGACACAGATGCGGACGCACTTGTCGCACCGGTAGGCGTTGACCGCAGGCTGCCAGGCGGCAAAGTGCGGGATGTGGGAAAAGGTGGCGAGATGACGCGAGGCCGCGTCGAGGAGCTGGCCGTGCAGCCAGCGAAGCTTCAGGCTATTCAGATCGCCCATGTCCTACTCATAACCGGATACCGCCGCGTTCTCAAGTCGGCGAGTCCATCTGCCCGGGCATTTGCACGAAAAGCATTGCGACACCGGACTTGAATCGTTACGTTTGCCTATTCCAATGGCAGGCCAGATACCCCCGGTTCTTCAAAAGTTTATCGACAAGTTCAGCAACTCGCGGGACTTTGCGATTTCGTTCACCTTGCACGTGATTCTGGTCGCGGTTTTTGGCGGCACCGTGCTTTTCAAGGCCGTCCAGGAGCCTCCGGATTTCGAAGGCGAGAGCGGCGGCTTTGTGCAGGCGTCGGATTCCCAGAATCTCCCGCCCCCACAGCAGGTGCAGCAACAGCAGCAGACTTTCAACGTCACGACCGTGGCCACGCCCACCTCGTCCACGCTGAACACCATCACCACCACGGCGGTCAATCCGCTCAATTTCTCGATGGCTCCCACGGTTGTCGCTCCGGTGACCACTCCCACCAACGCTCCGAGCGCCCCGGCTCCGGCCCCGGCCCCGGCGGGTGGCGCGGAGGGAATGCCCACGGCGGTTGCCTCCCAGATCAAGGCCTTCACGGGCGGCTGGGGCAAGGGTTCCGGCACGGGCACGGGTACCCGCAGCCGGGAATTCGAGTTCACGGCTTACATCGGCCAGTATAACGGCGGTAACTGGAACTCCACCATTCGCGTCAGCGGCGGCAAGATCGAGACCGGCAGCCTGCCGAATCTCCTCTACTTGATGAGCTTCTGGTCCAAGGACAAGATCAAGACGAACTACAAGAACGTCAAAGCCATCAAGCTCGACAGCGACGAGATCTTTGCCGTCAAGCCGCCGTTCATCTTCCTCACCGGCACTCGCGATTTTGTGCTGACCCCGAAGGAAGTGGAAAATCTCCAGAAGTACGTTCGCATGGGCGGCTGTGTCTGGGGCGACAGCTCGGTGCCGGGCCTCCGCTCGCGCTTTGACATCGCCTTCCGCCGCGAGATGAAGCGCGTGATTCCCGACGTGGACAAGGATTTCGAGCCTCTCCCGTCGACGCACCCGATCTTTACCCAGAACCCGTACTTCCCCGAGGTGAAGGACGTGCCGCCCGGCCTGAACTTCTACTCCCTGCCGGTTTACGCGATGAAGATTTATGGCGAGATCGCCATCATCTACACTGCCAACGACTACGGCGATATGTGGCAGATCGGTCTGGACGAGAACGGAAAGATCGACTTCCGCAGAAACGCAGGCGGGCTTTACGTCGCCCTCAACCCGGCGATATGGGATCAGCGCGAGGTGTATATCCGCAACCTGACGGTGGACGCTCTGACCCAAACCTACAAGTTTGGCACGAATCTCGTCATTCACCTGCTCACCCGCTGGGAAAGCAAGGTGCGCACGGCTCCGACGCTTTAAGCTGGTTCTGCTCGTTTTTTTAAGGCTGTGGTGATCGTCAGACCGCCACAGCCTTTTTCTTTGCCTTCGCCGGGGGTTTTGCCGCCGCGCCCTGGGCCAGGGCTTCCCTGATGAAGGGGGCGGTGCGGCTTTCCTTGCTGTGGGAAACTTCCTCAGGCGTGCCTGTCGCGATGACCTTGCCGCCCCTTGCACCCGCCTCGGGGCCGACATCGACGACATAATCGGCCTCGGCGATGACATCGAGGTGATGCTCGATGACGATGACGGTGCCGCCTTCGTCCACCAGGCGATGGAGCACCTGGATGAGCTGGATGACATCGTGGGCATGGAGGCCGATGGTCGGCTCCTCCAGGATGTAGAGGGTCGATTTGCCCCGTCGGGCGGTCTTGATCTCTTCGGCGCTGGACGTCGCGCGTCGGGTGAGCTGGGTGACGAGCTTGATGCGCTGAGCCTCTCCGCCGCTCAGGGTGGGCGAGGGCTGGCCAAGCTTCAGATACCCCAGGCCGGTCTCGTTAAGCAGGTTCAGTGCGCGCCGGATTTTCGGATGCGTCGCGAAGAACTCCGCCGCCTGCTCGACGGTCATTTCCATGACATCGCCGATGGACTTGCCATTGTACTCGATTTCCAGCGTGGCGGAGTTGTACCTCTTGCCGAGACACTCCTGGCACGGCATGTAGGCCGCCGGGAGGAAGTTCATCTCGAGCTTGATCACGCCCTGCCCCTGGCAGGCTTCGCAGCGACCGCCCTCGGTATTGAAGGAAAACCGGCTGGCGGAATATCCGCGCATGCGGGAGGCGGGGAGATTCGCGTACAGGCTGCGGATTTCGTCGAATACCTTGATATAGGTCGCAGGCGTGGAGCGCGAACTCTTGCCGATGGGCGACTGATCCACCTCGAGAACCGCGCCGAGTTCGTTGCATCCCGTGATGGAGCCCCATGGCTGGTCGAGCGGGAGCTTGCGTCGCGAGGAACGCGAGAGCGCGTCCTTGACCGCAGGCAATACGATCCCGCGCACCAGCGTGCTTTTTCCCGAGCCGGAAATGCCGGAGACGACGGAGAGGCGGTTGAGCGGGAATTTCACGCTCACGTCCTTGAGATTGTGCAGGTTGCCGCCGCGGAGTTCGACCCAGCCGGGAGCGACATCGAGAGGACGGCGCTCGCCGCGCGAGGGATGCTGCATCGGCTCGCGCAGTGTCTGGCCCGTCAGGGAGTGCTTGTCGGCGAGGATCGTCTTGAGCGGGCCTGCCGCCACGATTTCTCCGCCGCGACTGCCCGCGCGCGGACCCAGGTCGATAATGTGGTCGGCGCGACGCATGGTTTCCTCGTCGTGTTCGACGATCACGAGGGAGTTCCCGTTTTCCGCCAGCGCCTCCAGCGCATCGAGCAGGCGCGAGTTGTCCCGGGCATGCAGGCCGATGGTGGGTTCGTCGAGGACGTAGAGTACGCCGCGCAGGTTGGACCCGAGCTGGGCCGCGAGACGGATGCGTTGCGATTCGCCGCCGCTCAGGGTATTGGCGGCTCGGTCGAGCGTGAGGTAATCCAGGCCGACCTGGCTGAGGAATTTCAGGCGCTGGGAAATCTCGGCCAGGATGTCGTGGGAGATTTGCTCGGCGGAGCCTCGGAATTTGAATTTTCCGACCAATCCCAGAGCGTCCGTTGCCGAGGAGCCGGTGATGCCTTCGATGGTGTGGCCTTGCAGATGAACCGCGCGAGCGACCTCGTTGAGCCTGGTGCCCTGACAGATCGGGCAGGGGCGCGCCTCGGTTTCCTCGAGATTTTCATGGCTGCGTTCCTCGGCGAGTTCGGCCTCCAGCTCGGAATCAAACTCCTTCTTGGAATACGACTCCCAGACCACGCCGAATCCCCGGCAGTGCGTACACCAGCCGTGCGGCGAGTTGAAGGAAAACAGCCTCGGGTCGAGCGGCTCAAAGGCGCGCGCGCACGACGGGCAGTTCATCTCGGAGCTGAGGATGTGGTACTCGCCCTTGGAATCGCGGATGCGCGCCGAACCCTTGCCAAATTCGATGGCGCGCCGGACGACCGCGGGAATCTCCGAGGCATTCGAGGAATCCACCTCGCCGACCAATGCGTCGATGGTGTGTTCCTTGAAGCGCTCGAGCTTGTTGAAATTTGCCACCCGCACGAGCTTCCCGTCGACGAGCAGGGTGTCGATGCCCTGCCGCTCGGCCCAGAGGGCGATCTTGGAGTGAAAGCCTTTGCGCGCCTTGATCAGCGGGGCGAAGACCAGCGTTTTGCCTTTTTTGGCAAAGCCCTGCACCGTGGTGACGATGGCCGAGAGCGTCTGCTTTTCCACCGGCACATGGCAGTCCGGACAATGCTGGGTGCCGAGCTTGGCGAAGAGGAGGCGGAGAAAGTGATAGATCTCGGTGACCGTGGCCACGGTCGACTTGCCGCCGCCGCGTGTCACGCGCTGCTCGATGGCCACGCTCGGGGGGAGCCCCTCGATGGAATCCACGTCGGGTTTCTCCATCTGCTCGACGAACTGCCGGGCATAGGCCGACATGCTGTCGAGGAAGCGTCGCTGGCCCTCGGCAAAGAGGATGTCAAAGGCGAGGGTGGATTTTCCTGATCCGCTCAGGCCGGTCACGACGACGATCTTCTCGCGTGGAATCTCGATGGTGATGTTCTTGAGGTTGTGCTCGCGGGCGCCCTGCACGCGGATGACATCGAGCGCCTTCTTCGGTGCGGAGGCTCGCGCGGCGGCACCCTTCGGGTTGCGCTTGCCGCTGAGCATCGTGGCAAGGAAGCGCCCGGTGTGGGACTCTGCGCATTTCGCCACATCCTCGGGCGTTCCGGCTGCGACGAGCTTGCCGCCCTGGTCGCCTGCCTCGGGGCCGAGATCGACCACCCAGTCGGCGGATTTGATGACCTCCAGGTTGTGCTCGATCACGATCACGCTGTCGCCCTGGTCGACCAGGCGCTGGAAGACGCGGAGCAACTGCGCCACGTCGTCGAAATGCAATCCCGTCGTCGGTTCGTCAAAAATCAGCAAAGCGCCCGTTTCGCGCCTCTCTGCCAGATGGCTGGCCAGCTTGAGTCGCTGGGATTCGCCGCCGCTCAGCGCGTTGACCGGCTGGCCGAGGCGGAGATAATCGAGGCCGACATCGGCCAGGAGCTGCAGCGGCTGTACGATGCGCGCATGGCCCGCGAAAAACTCGATGGCATCGCGCACGGTCAACTCCAGGACGTCGTGTATCGACTTTCCCTTGTGCTCGATCTTGAGGACGTGAGGCTGGAAGCGCTTGCCCTCGCACTCCGGGCAGCGGAGGAAAAGGTCGCTCAGGAACTGCATCTCGACCTTCTCAAAGCCGAGACCCGCGCAGCGTTCGCACCGGCCGTTGCCCGAGTTGAAAGAAAACGAGGAGGGCGAAAGCCCCGCGCCGAGCGACTCCGGCAGCGTGCCGAAAAGTTCCCGGATGCCGTCGTAGACGCCGAGATAGACGGCAGGCGTCGACCGCGGGCTGCGCGCCAGGGGCGACTGGTCCACCATGACGATGTCGCCGAGGTCTTCATCGCCCTTGAGCGAGCGGACGTAGCCCGGACCGTCGGTTTCATCGGGTGTTTCCGCGACGAGGTTGCGGTAGAGCACATCGTGGATGAGCGAGCTTTTGCCCGAGCCCGAGACACCGGTGACCACGCAGAAAACACCGAGAGGAATGTCGACATCCAACCCCTGGAGGTTGTGATGCCGGATGCCCTTCATGCGGAGCGATTTCACCGGCTTGCGGCGTTTCGCCGGGATGGGAATGCTCTTCTTGCCCGAGAGGTAATCGCCGGTCAGCGACTCCTGCCCCTGCAGTTTCGCCAGCGGGCCGGAGTACATGAGCTTGCCGCCCGTGCTGCCGCGACCGGGGCCGATATCCACGAGATGGTCGGCGGCACGAATGATCGCCTCCTCGTGTTCCACGACGACGAGGGTGTTTCCCTTGTCCCGCAGGGCGTGCATGATCTCGACGAGACGGCTGGTGTCGCGCGGGTGCAGTCCCACGCTGGGCTCGTCCATGACGAAGAGCGTATTGACCAATGACGCGCCGAGGCAGGTCGTGAGGTTCACTCGCTCGATCTCTCCGCCGGAAAGTGAGCGGGTGGGGCGGTCCAGCGTGAGATAGCCGAGGCCGACGCTATCGAGGTAATTCAGTCGCGACGCGATCTGCTCGCGCAGGAGCAGGGAACTCGGATCGCCCGGCGGCAGAGCCACCTCGGCCATGATCTTGCGCAGGTCGCGCACGGGCGTCCTGGCGATCTCGGGCAGGGTGAGGTGAACTGGCTCCAGCCGGAAATTCAGCGTCTCGGGCTGGAAGCGGCCGCCTTTGCAGGTCGGGCAGGGCTGATAGCTGCGATACCGGCTGAGCAGCACCCGGATGTGCATCTTGTAGGTCTTCGACTCCAGCCAGCTGAAGTACCCCTGCACGCCATACCACCCGCCATGCTGCCAGGCTTCCTCGGGATTCCCTCCCTCGCCCTCGATGACCCACTTCTGGTCTGCCTCGGGTAGTTCGTCAAAGGCTGCATGCACGTCCACGTCGCGCTTCGCGGCCGCTCGCATGAGGTCGCGCTGGCATTCCTTCGACTGGCCGCTCTGGAAGGGCCGCACCACGCCCGCCGCGAGGGAGAGCGATTTGTCCGGCATCACGCGGGTCCAATCGATGCCGATCACCCGGCCAAATCCCCGGCAATCCGGGCACGCGCCGAGCGGGTTGTTGAAGGTGAAAAGCCCCGGGCTCGGCGGACGGATCGTGATGTCGCAATGGGCGCAATGCCACCCGGAGGAGTAGGGGAGCGTATTGCCGCCATCCACAGGGTGGACGTCGATCTTGCCTGCTCCCAGCCGCAGGGAGGCTTCGATCGCCTCGGAGAGACGGCTCCGGTTTTCCTCCGTGATCGCGATGCGATCCTGGATCACCGGGACGATCGCGGGCAGGCGTGGCATGGTCGGCGCTTCGTCGGTGCGCACCGCCTTTCCGTAAAGCCAGACACGCAGATAGCCCTGCTGGCGCAGGAAATCGAAGAAATCGACCGGTTTTGTTCCCGGAGGTACGGGAATTCCGAAAGTGACGAGCACCTGCGGCCCCGCCATCGTCGAGAAAATCTGCTCAAGGATCGAGGTGGGCGTCTCGGTGCGGATTTCCCGCTGGCACTCGGGACAGAAGGCATGCGCGGCCCGGGGGAAGAACAGCTTCAGGTAGTCGTTGATCTCCGTGATCGTGCCGACGGTCGAGCGGGTGGTTTTGACGGAATTTGCCTGCTCGATCGCGATGGCGGGCGGGATACCCTCGATGAGGTCCGCCTGCGGCTTGTCCATGCGGTCGAGGAACTGCCGCGTATAGGGGCTGAAGGTTTCCACATATCGCCGCTGACCCTCGGCATACAGGGTATCAAAGGCGAAGCTCGACTTGCCGCTGCCGCTGGGGCCGGTCACCACGATCAACTGGCCGAGTGGCAGATCCACATCGAGGCCTTGGAGGTTATTTTGGCGGGCGCCGCGTACTCGAATCACAGAAGACACACCGTAGCATACGAATGGAGGCAAGACGTTGGAGGGATAAAATCATCCAAATGAAAAATTTCCTTCTTGCACAGGCCGTGCCGCCTGTCTTGCCTCCCGCGGGATCAGCCTCTATCCTCCTGCGCTTTCATGAGACGCGTCACCGGATTTTTTCTCTGTTTGCTCCTGGCTGGATGTGGTGGCGGCAGCCGGGATTACTCCCAGCCCGCGACCGCCCGGCAGGTGCGCATCGACTGGCTTGGCAACCAGACGTTTCTCTTTACCTCCAGCATCGGGCTGAAAGTCCTCGTCAATCCCCATGCTGACGGTACAGGCGGCCCCAACCTCCCCCGGAAGCTCGATCCGGACGTTCTCCTCGTCACCATGGAGAAACCGGCTTTCAACGCCGAGGATTCCATCACGAACACTCCGACCGCATTTCGCGGAGCCATCGGAGCGGGGCTGAATAACGCCTCGGGCATTCGTTTCCGGGGCGTGCCGACATACACGGATGCCGCCAAAGGCGAGAACATGAATCTCGTCTTTTCCTGGGCGATGGAGGGCATCCGATTCTGCTTTACGGGAAACATCCCCGGGCCGCTCACCAGCGAGGAAGTCGCCCAGCTGGGGCAGATCGACGTCCTTTTCCTTCCGGTCGGGCAGCCCTCATATCTCGCTGATGAGGAGCGCAATCTCATCGTTACGCAACTCCATCCCAAGGTGGTCGTACCCATGGGTTCCCCTGGCGCCATCGAGTCCTGGATCGCCGGGCGAGCCGGGGTGCACCGACTCACCGGCCCGTCCGTCCTTCTCAACGCAGCAAACCTCCCCGGACCCACCATTCTCGTTTTCGCACCGTGAAAATTCTCATCATTGGATCAGGAGGGCGCGAACACGCCCTGGCATGGAAGCTCAAGCAGTCGCCTCGCGTGACGAAAATCTATGTCGCGCCCGGCAATGCCGGAACGGCGGAGATCGGCGAAAATGTCGCCATCGGCGCGGAGGATATTCCCAGGCTGGTCGAGTTTGCCGAGCAGGAGGGCATCGGATTTACCGTGGTCGGGCCGGACGACTCGCTCGCCGCGGGTATCGTGGACGCCTTCCAGGCAAAGGGGCTCCGCGTCTTCGGCCCGCCGCAAGCCGCCGCCCAGTTGGAATCCTCAAAGACCTTTGCCAAGGAGTTCATGAAACGCCACGGCATTCCCACGGCGGAGTCCCGGGAATTTACCTCCAGCCTTGAGGCACAGGAATTCTGCAAGACGGCCCGGTACCCGCTCGTGGTCAAGGCTGACGGTCTCGCCCTGGGCAAGGGCGTGGTTATCGCCCTGACGCGCGAGGAGGCGGAGGAGGCGGTCTATCGTTCCATGGACCTCCTCGTTTTCGGCGAGGCGGGTAAAAAGGTTGTGATCGAGGAGTTTCTCACCGGGGTGGAGTGCTCGATCCACGCGCTCATCGACGGTGATTCCTACGTCCTCTTCCCGGATGCCAAGGACCACAAGCGTGCTCTCGATGGCGATCAGGGCTTGAATACCGGCGGCATGGGCACGATTTCGCCGTCCCGGACGCTCACTCCGGAACTCCATGAAAAGGTGAAAACCGAGGTGCTGGATCGCTTCGTCGCGGGCATCAAGGCGGACGGCATTCCTTTCAAGGGCATGCTCTTCCCGGGCCTGATGATCACCGCCGACGGGCTGAAGGTGCTGGAGTTCAACTGCCGCTTCGGCGACCCCGAGACCCAGGTGCTCCTGCGTCGGCTCCAGACCGATCTGCTCGACCTGCTCGAGGCCACGGTCGATGGCACGCTCAAGGAAACCTCGCCGGCATGGGATGAACGCGCCGCGGTGTGTGTGATCCTCGCCTCAGGCGGCTATCCGGGAGCCTACGCCAAGGGCGTGGAAATCACCGGCCTTGAGAAGGCGGGTGAACAGCCCGACGTGGTCGTTTTTCACGCCGGGACAAGGAACACCGGCTCCGCCATCGTGACCAACGGCGGTCGGGTTCTCGGCGTCAGCGCCTTGGGCGGCGACCTGGAGGAGGCGCGGCGGAAAGCCTACGCGGCAGCCGAAATAATCGCCTTTGACCAGAAGCAGTTTCGCAGTGACATTGGCGCAAAATGATTCTCCGTGCTCTTCCGCTGGTGTTGGTGGCCACGGCGCCACTGCTCGCTCAGTCTCCCACCCCCACTCCGAGCGCCACGGTGGCTCCCGCGCCATCCGCGACGCCGACGGAAAGCCCAACGCCCACTCCCCCTCCCACGCCCGTCCCGGATCAGACCCTTCGGCAGAAGGTTGACACCCTCAAGGACGACGATGTTTCGAAGGCTGTCGATGCCATCAAACGCCAGTTCCTCAACGGAGAGAAAACCACCGACGCCGCGATGCAGCGGGCATTGCTCGAGGGGCTGCTCCGCCGCCTTGATCCCGGCGCGGAGCTGATCGACTCCCGCCAGCAGCAACAGGACCTGGGAACCCCGTTCCTTGCCGAGATCCTCGACGATCATATCGGCTATATCCGGCTGGGCTCCATGGAAGCCGGGGTGCTCCCGCAAATGGATGCCGTCCTGACGGGCTTCGATCCGAAGAAGGTCGACGCCGTCATCCTCGACCTGCGCGAGGCCGCCCATGGCGGCAGCTACGAGGTGGCCGCCGACGTCGCCCGCCGCTTCTGCGCCAAGGGCAAGCTGCTCTTCACCGTGCAGAAGCCCAGCGCGAAGCAGGAGCGTATTTTCACATCGAACCAGGACCCGGCTTTCCAGGGCGTGATCGTCGTGCTGACCGATGCCGACACCTCCGGCCCCGCCGAGGCTCTCGCCGCCACGCTCCGACAGAATGCCGGAGCGATGATCATCGGCGCTCCCACCAAGGGCGGCGCGGCGGAATTTTACGACAACGAACTTTCCGGCAATCTCGTCCTGCGCGTGGCCATCGCCCAGGTCATCGTGCCAGAGGCGGGACCGATCTTTCCGGGCGGTGTGAAACCCGATGTCGCCATTGCATTGCCAGCCGATGTACAGGCGCAAATTTTCCGAGAATCGAAGGAAAAGGGTGTCAGCATGTTTGTCTATGACGTCGAGCGCAAGCGCCTCAACGAAGCCGCCCTCGTCGCCAATACCAATCCCGAGATCGACTCCGTGCAGAGCATTCAGCGTGAGCGCGGGAAGGGCAACCCATTGCGGGACGGCGTCCTTCAGCGCGCCGTGGATCTTGTCACGGCGATCAACTTCTATAAGTCCAAGCAGAAGTAGCCCGAAGCTCCTTCCTGCCTAAGAATCGGCGCTTGCCTTAGCCTTTCCGCAGTGCTAAGGCTCGCCCATGACTGATCAGCAGCCCCCGCTGGTTCAGAGACTTCGCGACAAGCTCAGCCGCTCGCGCGACTTCTCCATTTCCCTCGTCATCCACTTCATCATCGTCGTCCTTCTTGGCGGGGTGATTATTACCAAGGTCGTTCCAGAGCCTGCGGAGATCACGGGTGAGATCGGGCCTGTTGCCGAGGCGCCGCGCCCTCCCGTGGATAACTTCTTGCCCAAGCCGGAGATTCCCCTAAATCAATTCCTCAATCCCGATCCATCGAAACAGATCGCACCGATCAATGTGATCGAGTCGCAGAGGCCGCAGATTTCGACGACCTTTCCGATTGGTGATGTGATTCCGGCTCCCGACGTGGATCACATGGCGCCTCCGCCAAAGATGGAGAGAATCGCCGGTCCGGCTGTCGATGACATTACTCCGGATATCCGCAGGCAGCTCCAGGAAACTCAACGCATCTGGAAAACGATTTCGGGCAACGGCAAGAAAGCCGAGTACGAGTTCACCGCCTTCATCGGTCAATACTCCGGCGGCAACTGGAACTCCACTGTGCGGGTGAGCAATGGCAAGATCGACGCGGGCAGCCTGCCCAACCTGCTCTATCTCATGAGTGCGTGGACGAAGGATCGCGTGCGGACCAACTACACCAACGTCCGCGCCATCCGCCTCGATAGCGACGAACTCCTCAACGTTCGGCCGCCGTTTATCTTCCTCACCGGGACGCGTGATTTCCAACTCACCGAGAAGGAGGTCGAGAACCTCCGAGCCTATATCAAAGTCGGAGGTTGCATCTGGGGCGACAGCTCGGTGCCAGGCCAGCGTTCGCGCTTCGATCTCGCCTTCAAGCGCGAGATGCGCCGCGTCGTGGCCGATGTGGACAAGAATTTCGAACCGCTCCCTGCCGACCATCCGCTCTACGCGCAAGCCTACTTCAAGGACGTGAAGCAGATGCCGGCCGGACTGAATAACTATCGCCTCCCGATCTACGCCATGAAGATGTATGGCGAGGTCGCGATCCTCTACACCGCCAACGACTACGGCGATATGTGGCAGGTCGGCCTCGATCATGATGGACAGATCGATCTCGGGCGCAATGCCATCGGCCAGTACACCGCCACAAATCCCGCCATCTACGACCAGCGCGAAGTCTATATCCGTAACATCGACCGGGACTCGCTTGAGGCGTCCTATCGTTTCGGAGCCAACGTCGTCATGCATCTCCTCACTCGCTGGCAGAGCAAGGTCGGCGAGGCGGCCTCCTCGACTTTGTAGCCGGAGGTATTACTCCGGCTTTTCGCTGATGGTGCGGTATCCCGGACCAGGATAGTCGAGGTAGGGGAAGGTTTTGCGGAAGGAATCCGCCTGCAGCGGAGAGATGCTGGATCGGTTGATCACCCCGCTCCACGCGGATAATGGGTTGCCTGATCCGCTGCTGTCCAATCGCAGGTCGGGATGAGACTGGAGTGTGATGACAATAGGGGAGCCGGATGACGGCGCTTGTTGAGCGACTGCGGTCAGCGTGATGCTGGCCAGGAGGAAGGCCGCAGTTTTCATAAGACTTAGCGTAAACTCTGGCATGAGACGATCAAGGCAATTGGCAAAGGCCTTCGTGTCCTTGACGGTGGCGAGCGGCCCGTGTAGATGACTTCGCCTCTTGGGAAAATGAATGCCACCGCCAGCGATAACGGTCTGCAAGGGCATGTCTTCATAGCGACCAGCCTGGATGGATTCATCGCCTGCCGCGATGGCTCCATCGAGTGGCTGGAGGATCAGGCACAACGCGCGGCTGCGCTCGATGCGTGCGATCATGGGTATGCCGGGTTTCTGGCCGGGATGGATGGTATTGTCATGGGCCGGGGAACCTTTGAAAAGGTTCTCTCTTTTGAAGCGTGGCCATTTGAAAAGCCCGTCGTGGTCTTAAGCCATTCCCTGGCGTCCACGCCGCCGAGGCCGGATCTGGCCGGACGGGTGCGGATTCTTGCGCTATCTCCCCGTGAAGTTGCCGGTCACCTGGCGAGCCTGGGGTGGAAACATGCCTATATCGACGGAGGACAGGTCATTCAGTCCTTTCTTCGCGAGGGGTTGATTTCGGATTTGGTGATTACTCGCATCCCGGTTTTGCTGGGAGACGGGTTGTCTCTTTTTGGAGTGCTGGAGTCGGCCATCGCACTTCGTCATCTTGGCACGCAGGCGTTTCCGTCGGGATTTGTTCAGTCACGATACGAGGTCGCGAGGTAGCTGGGGGGCGGAGACGGTTTCGCCGGGCATGGTTCTCTGCTAGATTGCAGCGAGCCAGCCATGGACTTCACCGCCAACATTGAGAGATTCACCGGGTTTGCCGACCACTACGATCGCTATCGCCCGGCGCCTCCCGAGGCGCTGGCGGAGCTGCTTGGGCAATTTCTTCATCAGGAGCGGCCCGGGTTGGTCGTGGATCTGGGGTGCGGCAGCGGGTTGTCGACCCGGTATTGGTCGGGGAGGGCGGCTGCCGTGATCGGGGTTGATCCGACGGAGGCCATGCTGGCCCAGGCGCGATTCGTGGCAGGCCCGGAATATCGCCAGGGGTTTTCCCATGCCACAGGCCTGCCGGAAGGGGGTGCGGATATCGTGACCTGCTCCCAGTCGCTTCACTGGATGGACCCTCAGCCGACTTTTGAAGAGGTGGCGAGAATTTTGCGACCCGGGGGAGTTTTCGCTGCTTACGATTACGACTGGCCGCCCGTGACGACAGAACCCGGGGTGGATGCCCTTTATCAGGAATGCATGGAACGCTCCCGCAAGCTCGAGAAGGAGGCAGGTGTTTCCTCGGAGGTGCGGCAATGGGGCAAATCCGGCCACCTTGCACGCATGCAGGAGAGCGGATGCTTCCGATTCGTCCGGGAATGCACCCTGCACCATACGGATGAGGGAAACGCCGAGCGCATCGTCGGTCTCCTCCTGAGCCAGGGACATGTACAGACCTTGCTCAAGGCTGGCTTCACCGAGACCGATCTGAGAATTGACCGGCTACGGGAGATCGCTGGACAAATGCTCGGCTCCAGCTTTCAGCGATGGTACTGGTCGTCCCGGGTGAGGGTTAGCTTGAAGTGATCAATCCGGAATTCCCAGACAGGGTATGCGGTGGATAAAGCCTACGCCTTGCGCACGAAGCAGGCTTTCAAGCCGACGGCCATGCCGTCGATCTTGCAGGAGATTTCGTGATCGCCATCGACGAGGCGGATGGGCTTCGTCTTGGTTCCTCCCTTGAGCACCTGTGCGCCTTTGAGCGGCAGATCCTTGATCAGCACCACGCAATCGCCATCGGCCAGGACATTGCCATGCGCATCCTTGACGATTCGCCCTGCAGGAGCCTCTTCTTCGCGTGCCCATTCGTGTCCGCAGGTCATGCACTCCCAGTGCTCGGCGTGTTGCAATACATCATTCATCTCACACTCGGGGCACGTTGGCTGACTCATAGGCGAGTCAGGCTACGCATCCGGTCCGGCGAATGCAATGTTCCTTATAACCCGGCGGGAGAAGCGCCAGTGAAGATCGGTCTATCCGCCCCAGCGGCTGCCCTCGCTCAGGGCGGGGATCCAGCCATTGGTCGGGCACTTGGAGTAATCCGTCTTGCCCACCGCGCCGATCATGCGCTTGCCGGTGGCGGAGCGCCATAGCTTGCTCATGCTCTCGCCGGTGTAGCATCCCCAGCTTTTCACGAGGGCGTCCTTGGTGAAGAGGCCGCGATGGATGGCGCTGAGCTGCGACTCGTGCAGGTAGCCTTTGGAGGCGCTGTCGATCTCGTTGCTGTAGTCAAACATGAAGCACGCGCGATTCGAGTGGCCGAAGTAGTCGAAGGTCGCGATCTTGACCTGGCCGCGGGGCTGGCCGGCGTTGAGGTAGTTGATGACATCCTGCCCCGACCTGATCCAGACGAGGTTCAGGCCGTACTTGTCGCGTACGCTGGTGATGTTGCTGATGAGATCGGTCTTGTCCTGCTGGCTGCGGCGATCATAGGCGGGACGGTAGACGAGCCAGGTGATCTTGGCATTGGGGCCGTACTGCTCGCGCAGCTGTTGAATCCGGACACGAGCGGAGCGGATGAAATTGCCCCACCAGCGATCATGGGGTTCCGCCTTGTACTTTTCCCATTCGATCAGCGAGGGACCGCCGCTCACGACGATGTACTCCCGCTGGACTTCCGCCTGGGCCAGGGCTGCGCAGGCCAGGAAGGTAAGGAGGAAAAGGCGCAGAAATTTCATCCCATGAGAATTGCCGCCCCGCGCCGTGGCGCAAGTGGAAAAAGACGAAAACTCCCCTTTTGCCGGGGAGGAAATCGGCATTACGCGAGCGGTACGGCGTCGAGCAGGGCGCGGCAGCGGCGGCAATACCCCGCCACGTCATCGGCCAGCAGGATGCCGGAGACGATGACGACGCGTTTCGCGCCTGCGGCGAGTACGGTTTCGAGATTCTCCAGTTTTACCCCGCCGATGCAGAAGATCGGGAGCTTCACCCGCCTATGCACCTCGGTGATCTCAGTGGTGCCGATCGGCGTGTAATCGGGTTTGGTCGGAGTGGCAAAGAGCGGGCCGAAACCGATGTAATCCAGTGCCTGCTCCCCGGCGGCGGTCGCCTGGGCGACGCTGTGGGTCGATTTGCCGAGGAGGACGTTGCCGATGATGCCCCGGGTCGCCTCGACCGCGAGATCGTCCTGCCCCACATGCGCGCCATCGGCTCCGGTGGGCTGCACGAGATTCGGATGGTCGTTGATGATGAAGGGCGCCCCGGCCGCGCTGGTGAGGGCGGCCACTTCCTTCGCCAGCCGCTCGATGAGGTCCAGCGGCTGGTTTTTGGCCCGGAGTTGCAGGATCTGCACGCCGCCGTCGAGCATCCGGCGCGTCATGTCGAGCGCGCCATCGGCGGAGACGTAGGAAAGGTCGAGGATGCCGTAGAGCCGGGCCTCGGAGACAGCCCGGCGGGCGGCGGTTATTTCCACAGCGGAGTCGGGTACTCGCCTGATGCGTGGAGCTTGGCCAGCGCCTCGGTGACGAGCGGCTTGTCCTCGCGATAGGTCACGCCGAACCACGGGGCGTTCGTCGGCAGCACTTCGAGGGTGGCCTTGCCCTGCTCGGTGAACTGGCCGAGCGCGGTCGGGATGTAGCATTCCGCCTTCAGGTCGCTGCTGTTCGCGGTGAGGAAGTCGCTGAGGATCGTCTCAAGCTGCGGGAACACGGCGGGGGTGAGCCCCCAGAAGTTCATCGAGACGGGCTCGCTGCCGGTGAAGGTCTTTTCGCCGCCGTCGGTCTTTTGGAAAATCCTGCCCTCGGAATGCTCGATGGCGGTCCACTCGACGATGGAGGTCAGCTTGTGGGCGGCGTCCACCTCGCAGACGCCGCGAGCGACGGAGCCGTGGTCGGAGAGCGTGTTGTCGAGGCGATACCCAGCCATGGCGTAATCCGTGCTGCCTGCGGCCTTGTCGCGGAGGAACTTTGCCAGCACCTCGTACGAGCCGACGCCGTAAAAGTCGTCGGCGTTGATCGAGACAAACGGACCGTCGAGCACCTCGCGGGCGCACCAGACCGCGTGGGCGGTGCCCCAGGGTTTCTTGCGATCGGCGGGCACGGTGAAGCTGCCGGGCAGGGCGTCGAGCTGCTGGAAAGCATAGGCCACGTCGATGCGGCCCTCGTAGCGCGAGCCGACCTTGGCGCGGAACTCCTCCTCGATGTCGCGGCGGATCAGAAATACCACGCGGTCAAAACCCGCGCGCATGGCGTCGTAAACCGAGTAGTCGAGCAAGGTTTCCCCCGATGGGCCCATGGGATCGACCTGTTTCAGGCCTCCGTAGCGGCTGCCCATGCCTGCGGCGAGTACGAGAAGAGAGAGAGAAGACATCGGGCGTGTGTTTTCTCCGATTGCGCCCCCTCTGGCAAGCCGGGGATACGAGGGACGAGAGCGAAAATTCCAAACCGGCGGAATCCAGACGTGATGTTTGTCTAAAGAGCGGCGGCCATTTCGGTCAGCTTGGCCACAGTATTGATATTGCGCGCGGTGCCGCTTTTCTCGGCGGGAGGCCGGAGCCGCGATGTGCCCATCCCGTCGGGATAGAAGATGAAAAGCTCGCGTTTCCCGAGGGCGAGGTGCTCGGTCTTTTGTCCGGGAACCTGGAGGACGGAGTCGCTGGATAGCGGGGCGTCGGTGAAAAGGACCGCCACGCGGTTGCCGGGCTCGCTGGCGAAGGGATTGCGCGCCAGCACATCAGCCATCTCGGCGGCGGTGCGGATGATAACCTGCACGGGCTTCCCCATGTGGGCCTGAAGGCGTGTTTCCAGCGCGGAGCGAATGGCTTTCTCGGCCAGGGTGCTGCGGAAAACCACGTTGCCGCTGGCAATGTAGGTTCGGACGCCTACCAATCCCGCCTCCTCGCAAAGCGCCTTCAGCTCCGCCATGGGCAGCTTGCCGGTTCCTCCCACATTCACGGCGCGAAGCAGGGCGACATAGGCGGTCATGACGGTCTCTTTAGGATGGAAAATGGCGGCTGGCGACATCTTTCCGGCGGCGATTTTGCCCAGCTCAGACAAGCAATGTCCGACCCCTCCGGGTGTAGTGAAAAGCGTCTTTATGGAACTTGCGCGGATGGCCCGGGAACCTACAGTTGAGCTGATGGATGCGGCAAAGGTTCCGGCCCGCTCGCTGGGAGCTGATACGCCGTCCTTTGGGCAAGAGGGCGAAAGTTGTAACCCTTTGTCCGACAAGATTATCCGTTTTAAGCAATTGCGTGGCATGCTGGCGGAGAAATTTCCCGCCGCGACGCATGGTCTCCAAGCTCCGAAGGCGGTCGAGCGTGCCGCCATTCCGGCGGGAATTTTGACCGAAATCACGGGGCCCTCCGGGGGCGTCGGACTGCTCATGCTGGACGCCCTCATCGCGCCCTCGGCTTTCGCGGCAGTGGTGGACGCGAGCGACAGTTTTGATCCCTCTGATGTGCCGGAGGATTTCCTCTCCCGCCTGCTCTGGGTGCGATGCGAAAAGCTGACCGGAGCGATCCAGTCGGTGGACCTTCTTTTGCGCGATGGCAACCTGCCCATGGTCCTGCTCGACCTGCGCATGGTCGCGGCGAAGGAACTGCGTTCGGTGCCTGCGAGCACATGGCACAGGTTTCAGCGTCTGCTGGAGCAACAGGGGAGCGCCCTGGGCATCTGCACGGCGCGGCCTTGCATCGCGGCGGCGCGTTTGCGCGTGCAGGCACGGAACCAGTGGACCCTGCGCGATCTCCTGCGTCCGCGTGAGGAGTTGATGGCCGAGCTGCGCTCTGAATCCCAGTATCGCGGTGTCGCTGCTCCGGACGAGCGTACGCTGCATATTGCCTGACGTGCGCCATGTATGCCGCCGTCCATTTGCCGACGTTCCATCTCCAGGCTGCGCTACGCTGGCGGGAGGAGCTGTGGGCCGTCCCGGCGGCCGTAGTCGATACGCAGGACGGCTGCATCTGCGAGCGCAACCTGCCCGCCGCCTCGCGCGATATCTCGGTGGGAATGCCCGTGGCGCTTGCCCTTGCGCGATGCGCGGAGCTGAAGGTTTTTTCCATCTTTCCGGCGAAGGAGACGGCGCTTTCGGTGCTTTTACAGGATATCGCGCTTTCGCATTCCCCGTTCGTCGAGGCGACGCAGCCGGATATCGTGGTGCTGGACTGGCGCGGAGTGCTACACCAGATCGACTGGCACACGCAGGGCGACCATTTGCTGAAAGACCTGCAAGCGGCTGGATTAAAAGCCACCGTCGGCGTGGCCCCGACGCCGGATGTCGCCATCCTCGCCGCGCGCGAGACGGATGCCGTGAGCGTGGTGCGCGATCGGGGAGAATACCTCGGTCCGCTGCCGCTGTCCCATCTCACCTCGGATGTGCGAATGCTCGCAGTGCTGGAAGATTGGGGCATCCACACCATCGGGCAATTCCTGCGCCTGCCCAAGGCCGATGTGATCGCCCGACTCGGGGCGGGGGCGGAGGAAATGTGGCGCGTGGCCAATGGTCGCACCCAGCGTCCGCTGAAGCTCGTCGCGCCGCCGGAGGTTTACCGCGAGGCGTTTGACTTTGAGCATGTGGTGGAAACCACCGCGCCGCTGCTGTTTTTGCTCCGGCGCTTTGTCGACCAGCTTTCGTCCCGCCTGCAGGTGCGCTATGTGGTGGCGTCGCAGATGACTTTGCGACTCCCGCTGGATGACGGCACGGCCTACGAACGCGTCTTTTCCATCCCGGAGCCGACCTCGGAGGCCGATGTGATGTTTCGCACCCTGGAGACGCATCTCGACCAATTGACTCTTCCGCAGCAGCCGGTGGGGCTCAGCCTGGAGATCGAGGCGGTGGAGCCGACGCGGCAGCAGTTTGGCCTTTTCGGCACGAGGTTGCGCGACCCGAACCGCTTTGGCCACACGCTGGCGCGCATTGGCGCTTTGGTCGGAGTGCGGGAAGTGGGTTTCCCCGTGCCCGAGGATACCCACAAGCCCGACAGCTACCAGCTCGCGCCCCGCGTAGCCTGGAACGCGGAGGAAACCGGGGAACCCAATCGCGAATGGCTCGGCCTCCCCTTGCAACGCTGCCGTCCGGCCATCGCGGCGACGGTGGAGACGCGCAACTCCTGCCCGGTTCGTATTTCCTCCTCCCTGGCGGACGGGCGCATCATGGAGGCGCTGGGGCCGTACCGGCTTTCCGGGCATTGGTGGGACCCGGCGGCCTGGGAGTTGGAGGAATGGGATATCGCGCTGGGCGACGGGCTTTACCGCATCGCGCGCCGGGATGGTCAATGGTGGGTGGAGGGTTGTTATGAGCGGGTATGTTGAACTGCATGCCCGCAGTGCGCTGAGTTTCCTGCGCGGAGGGTCGCGCCCGGAGGAACTGAGCAAACAGGCGGCCAAGCTGGACCTGCCTGCCATGGCGCTTTGCGACCGGGACGGGCTCTACGGTGCCGCGCGGCACCACATTGCGGCCAAGGATACGGGCATCCAGCCGCTGATCGGGGCGGAGTTGACCATGGAGGATGGCTGCATCCTGCCTGTGCTCGTCGCCACGCGGGAGGGGTATCGCAACCTGAGTCGGCTCATCACGGAGGCGAAGCTGCGCGGTACGAAAACGGAGTGCGCTGTGCGGTGGGAGGAATTACCCGCCTACGCCTCCGGGCTCCTGGCTCTCACGGGCGAGAGCGACGGAATCCTGCAACATCGGGCAGCGAAGGCCTCGGAGGGTCGTCTGGAGATGGTTTTCGCGGCCTTTGGACAGAACAATGTCTATGTGGAGGTGCAGCGCCATCTGCTGCGCGGCGAGGAACGGCGCCAGCAGTACCTGGAGGCGGTTGCGGCTCAACGCCGTCTGCCCATCGTGGCGACCAATGGCGTGATGTACCATGAGCCTGCCCGCCGGGGTGTGCAGGATGTCTTCACTTGCATCCGCCATCATACGTCGCTCTCCAAAGCCGGGCGGTTGCTTTCCGCCAATGGCGAACGCTTTCTCAAGAGCCCGGTGGAAATGCAGCGTCTCTTTGCCGATCGCCCGGAGTATCTGGAAAATACGCTGCGCGTGGCCGAGAGGTTGGAGTTTCGCCTCGGTGATCTCGGGTATGAATTTCCCAGGTATCCGGTGCCGGAGGGCGACACGATGGAGGCGTTTCTGCGGCGGACCACGATGGAGGGCGCGCGGCGGCAGTATGGATCGGGGCTTTCCGAGAAGGTACGGCGGCAGCTGGAGTTTGAGCTCGATCTCATCTGCCGGTTGGGATTTGCCGGGTACTTCCTCATCGTCTGGGATCTGGTCAACTATTGCCGTACACACGACATCCTTGTGCAGGGGCGGGGGAGCGCGGCCAACAGCGCTGTCTGCTACAGCCTGGGCATCACGGTCTGCGATCCGGTGGGGGCGAATCTTCTCTTTGAGCGCTTCCTGAGCGAGGGGCGCACGTCGTGGCCCGATATCGACCTCGACCTGCCCAGCGGCACCCGGCGGGAGCAGGTCATTCAGGAGGTTTATCAACGCTACGGCAAGCATGGCGCGGCGATGACGGCCAATGTCATCACCTATCGCGGTCGCAGCGCCATGCGGGAGATCGGCAAGGCGCTGGAGTTTTCCGAAAGCACGCTCAAGCGATTCTCCAGCTTGTTTGCCAGCGGGGATTTTCCGCACACGCTCGATCTCGAGTCGCAGCTCGAGCGTTCCGGGGTGGGGCGGGATAATCCGCATGCCCGCACGGCGGCGGTGCTTTATACGCAGATGTATGGCCTGCCCCGCCATCTTGGCCAGCACTCGGGCGGCATGATCATCTGCCAGGGGGCGCTGAGTTCCGTGGTGCCGCTGGAGAATGCCTCCATGCCCGGTCGGGTGGTCGCGCAGTGGGACAAGGACGATTGCGAGGACATGGGCATCATCAAGGTCGATCTCCTCGGTCTCGGCATGATGTCGGCCATGCAGGACACGCTGGCGATTTGCTCGGAGCGCGGCAGGCCGGTCGATCTGGCGCATCTCCCCAAGGATGATCCCGCCGTGTATGATCTGCTCCAGCGGGCGGATACCATCGGCACCTTCCAGGTCGAGAGCCGTGCGCAGATGGCGACGCTGCCCCGGCTGAGGCCGGAGAAGTTCTACGATATCGTGGTGCAGGTGGCGATCATTCGCCCCGGCCCGATTCAGGGCAACATGGTGAACCCCTTCCTGGCTCGCAAGGCGGGGGAGGAGGCGGTGACGTATATCGATCCGAAACTTGAGCCTGTGCTGGAGCGCACGCTCGGCGTCCCATTGTTCCAGGAGCAACTGCTTAAGATCGCGATGGTGATGGCGGACTTCAGCGGCAGCGAGGCGGAGGAACTGCGCCGCGCCCTGTCCTTCCATCGCAGCCAGGAGCGCATGGACAAGGTCTGCGTGAAGCTGCGGAGCGCGATGGAGCGCAGGGGTGTGAAGCCCGATGTGCGGGATCAGCTCATTCAAGCCGTGCAATCGTTCGCGGTTTACGGTTTCCCGGAGAGCCACGCCATCAGCTTTGCCACCATCGCCTACGCGAGCTGCTGGCTGAAGGTTCACCGTGCGCCGGAGTTTTACTGTGGCCTGCTCAACAACATGCCCATGGGCTTTTACAGCGAGAACACCCTGCTGCAGGATGCCCGGCAGCGCGGCGTGCGCGTGCGGCCAATCTCCGTGCTGGAGTCGGACTGGCTCTGCCGGGTCGATGAGGAGGGAGCCTTGCGCCTTGGTCTGTGCATGATACGGGGCGTGCCTGCGGAAACCGGTCAGCGCATCGCGGCAGAGAATGCGCGAGCGCGCTTTGCATCCTTAAAGGACCTGCGCACTCGAACCCGGCCCGGTACGCCTGCCTTGCGCATCCTGGCACGCATCGGAGCGCTCAACGGACTGGTGGCTCATCGTCGCGATGGGCTCTGGAGGGTCGAAATTCCGTTATCACCGGATGAGTTGCCTCTCTTCGATGAAGCTGAAAATTCACCCCTGGAGGCCATGAGCCCGGAGGAACGCCTCACCGCGGACTTTGCCGACACCCGCGTGACCACTGGGCCGCACCCCATGCGGCTACTGCGAGGTCAGGTTCCCGATGCCGTGCCTGCGGCGGATCTGCCGGTCTGTCCCGCCAACGAGGAGGTCGAGATTGCCGGCATGGTTATCTGCCGCCAGCGGCCGGGGACGGGCAAGGGTGTCGTCTTTGTCAGTCTGGAGGATGAGACGGGAATAGCCAATGCCATCCTGCAAGCCGCGTTTTTCGAGAAGCACCGGCTGGTGGTGACTCAGGAGCGGTTCCTGCGCATTCGCGGGAAGCTGCAACGCCACAAGGGCGTCATTCACATTCTCGCTTCCGCCGTGGAAAAGCTCATTGCCCAACCGCCGGAGGTGATTGCCGCCTCCCACGATTTCCACTGAGGCGGCGGGAGGATCTTACCTGTCCTTGCCGACGTCGCGGCACTTCTGGTCCAGCAGGGCGCAGATGGCTTTGACCGTGACCGGGTCCATGACGGGGCGTTTGTTCAGGCCGTCAAAGATCTGCCCCAGCTCGCGCCCGCTCACCACCTGCAAGTCGCTCTTGCCCGTGCGTTTCACAAACCAGCCGGGCAGGGCCAGCACAGGCCGGAAGGAACACACCGTTTGCAGGCTTTTCGTCAACCATTGCGAAAGGTGCTGGGAGCGCTCCCGCGCATCCCGGATGCCGTAGTCCTCACGCCCCCACGGGTACTCCAGCGCCGTGCCATCAAAGACGACGATATTCGGGGAGTTGTCGCGGGGCTTGAGCACCTGTTTGCTGCGGGTCTTGGTCTCGATGGCAAAAAGTCCGCCGGGGCCGACTACCACGTGGTCTACGTTGAAGGTCTTCTGGCCCGGGTTTTCGTCGAATTCCACGTCGTGAAAAACCTTCCAGCCGTCGGCGAGGAGGGAATTGAGTTCCTCTCCCACGGCTCGTTCCCCGAGGAAGCCAAGGTTGTAGTCGCGAAGCAGGCAGATCCTTTGCCAGAGTTGACGGGCGAAAAAGAGAAACGGAGGCAGTGAAATCGCGAGGGTGATCCCGCCGACGAGAGCATTCTTGAAAACGGCCCAGAGCCCGAAGCCGACGACCATAGAGCCAATGAGCAGGATCAAAACATCCGTCATGAGCTTCTCGCTCAACTCGTCGATCCTCAGGCGCAAGGATTCTCCCGGAGGGCGTAGCAGGTGCTGGGTAAACGGGGTCTTGAACCGCCTTCGGAACCCGAAAATCAGCAAAAACATAACGCCGAAGACGCCGAAAAACGGCGTCAGTCCAGCAAGAAACAGAAAGGCAGCCTGCATCGTTGCGGTATGGTAAATTTCAAAAAAATGTACCAGAGCAGAATGCTTAGCTTTCCTTTACCGGTTATGTAATGAGGGGCGAGTGGGTGGCGAGGTCGTCTTGCTAAGCAAGTCCCTACGGTTTGTACGTAATTTTTTTAAGACCGATTGGCGCTGGTCTCTTGTTAGAATGCCCTGGAGGAGGGAGGGGAGGTTCATTTCCCCTCCCGGATGGAGTGTGCGGGGGTGATCCTGGCAAAGAGAGACTTCAGCGGATCGCAGCGGCAAGACCGGCGGCGTAAGCCTCAAAGACGAGCTTGATCTCATCCCGGACGCGGCGGAATTCCGAGAGGATCTCCTCATCCGTGCCCATGGCATGCGCCGGGTCGTCGAAGCCCCAGTGGTAGCGATGCACCTGGCCGGGGAACATCGGGCAGGCCTGGTCGGCATTGCCGCAGACAGTGATGACGGTGTCGATCTTCGTCTGGAGAAACTCGTCCATGTGCTTTGACCGATGGCCGGAGATGTCGATGCCGATTTCCCGCATGACCTCGATGGCCTTGGGGTGGACGTAGCCGGCGGGTTTCGACCCTGCGCTCTGGACATTGATGAGATCTCCGGCGGCTTGGCGGAGGATGCCTTCGGCGAGGTGGCTGCGGCAAGAGTTGCCAGTGCAGAGGATGAGGACCGTGGGTTTCATGAGTGGGCGGGTTTGCGTTGATACCAGTCGCGGCTTTGGACACAGATGCGGCAGACGGAGAGCATGACGGGCACCTCGACGAGTACGCCGACGATGGTGGCCAGCGCGGCGGGACTGGTCGGGCCGAAGAGCGTGATCGCGACGGCTACGGCGAGTTCAAAGAAGTTGCTCGCGCCGATGAGCGCGCCGGGCGTGGCGACATTATGCCGCACCCCAAAGAGCCGCATCAGGCCGTAGGTGAGGCCGGAGTTGAAGTAGACCTGGATGGTGATGGGAATCGCCAGCAGAATCACGGCGACCCAGTTCGTCAGGATATTATCCGCTTGAAAGGCAAAGATGAGCGTGAGTGTGGCGAGCAGGGCGAGGATGGCGACGGGGCGGAACTTTGGCAGGAACGCGCTGTCGAACCACGCGAGGCCCTTGGCCTTGATCAGCGCGATGCGGCTGAGCCAGCCCGCTGCCAGCGGTACAACGATGAAGACAATCACCGAGGTGATGAGCACCTCTGCCGGGATATGCACTCCGCTGACTCCGGCGAGGATCATGACGATGGGAGCGAAGGCAAAGACCATGATGAGATCATTGATCGCGACCTGGGCCAGCGTGTATGCGCCGTCTCCATCGGTGAGATAGCTCCAGACGAAGACCATGGCGGTGCAGGGCGCGGCGGCGAGGATGATGAGCCCGGCGACGTAGTTGGCCGCCGTGGCGGGTTCGATCCAGCCGAGGACGGAGGAAAAGAGGCCCTGAATGAAGATCCAGCCCAGCGCCGCCATGCTCAGGGGCTTGATGATCCAATTGACGAAGAGGGTGACGAGGAGTCCCCTCGGACGTCGGAAGACGCCATGAATCCCGCCGAAGTCGATCTTCAGCATCATGGGATAAATCATGAGCCAGATGAGGATGGCGATGGCGACATTGACGTGGGAACCCTGGCCGAATTCCCATCGGCTGACGGCGGCGGTCACCCCGGGGAGGAGCTTGCCGATGGCGACGCCCGCGACCATGCACGCGAGCACCCAGGCGGAGAGGTAGCGCTCGAAGAAATCGAGACGCTTGGCGACATTGGCGGTCATTGCGCCTTTAGCAGCAGCCGGTTCCACCGCAGCACTCGCCGCTGGCTTTTGCCAGGGGTTGATCGCCGATCATGACGCGCCGGATGGCCTCACCCGTCTCGGGGTGCTGGGTCAGGGCCGGGGCGTTTTCCTGCTGCTCGATCTCGTAATGCTTGGAGGTTTCACAGCAGCCGGACGGGATGGTCTCGTAGATGTAGGTTTTCATGAAATTGGCGGATGGTTCGTTCACCAGCGAGGCGAGGGCGGTGGGGCCTGCCGGCTCCTCGATCTGCCACGGGATCATTGCGGCGCGGCTTGCCAGGGAATGCCTGACCTCGGAGAGATACGGCAGTTCGTTGGATGCGCGGCGTCGCAAGACGGGGTCGCTGGAGTCGAGTGAGGTCAGGCACTGGTTGACGATCCAGCCAAAAGGCTCGATGCCCGCACGGCGGAGGTCCTCCTGGAGTGCAGCGGCCTCATGAACCGGCGTGGCCTCGGGGAGGGTGACGAGGATGACGCGGGTGAAATCCCGGTCTCGCAGGCGCGGGAGAAGCGTTCGGACATCCTCGGGGATCGTGTCGCGCGACTGGCGACCGAGTTCCCTGTGGTAGGCCTCGGTGGTATCGAGAAGCAGCAGCGTATGCCCGGTCGGGGCCGTGTCCAGAATGACAAAAGCGTCCTGAGCCTGAGCCACCGTGCGGGCAAAGGCGCGAAAAACCGCGATCTCTTCGGTGCATGGCGAGCGTAAATCCTCGGCCAGTAATGCCCGGCTGTCGGGATCGAGGAGCGCGCCCTGAGCTTCCATCACCTGCGCGACGTAGGCGCGAGTTTCCTCGCCGGGGTCGATGCGGCTGACGGTGAGTCCTGTGGCTTTGCCCTGGAGCGCATCGAGCAGGTGCGCGGCGGGATCGGTGGTGGAAAGATGCACGGCATGGCCCCGGCGGGCGAGCTCTGTGGCGATGGCGGCGGCGAGAGTGGTTTTTCCTACTCCGCCCTTGCCCATCGTCATGATGATGCCGTGGCCGGCATTTTCCAGGTCGGAAAGGAAATCGCCGATGCTTTCGAAATCCGGAACAGCGATGGTGGGACGATCGGGGGCTGTTTTCCAATCGCCCGTCGTTTCTGTCATCGCACGCAAGGCATCGAGACCGATGAGATTCATGGGCCGGAGGGGCACCTCATAGACGGGCAGTTCGCTCAGGAAATCCGCAAAATGAGCAAGCGCGCGCTTTCCCCGAGCCTCCATGGCAGCGGCGATGCCGTCCTCCACGCTGGCGGTGAAGAGCCCGTTGAGGATGAGGCGTTGATTGGCGACGCCGAGCGCGATCAGCTCCTCGCGGGTTCGCCGGGCTTCCCGCAAGGGCGCCATCTCTGCGCGGCTGACGAGTATGACGGTGGCCAGTGCCGCGTCCGTCAAAGTCCGGAGCGCGCCCTCATACACGGAGCGCTGCTGGTCGAGTCCGGCGAGCGGGCCGAGGCAGGAGGTGCCGGATGTATTGGTCTGAAAGAAGCCCGTCCACGCCTTGGGCAATGCCAGCAGGCGAAGCGTGTGCCCGGTTGGCGCGGTGTCAAAGACGACGTGATCGTAACCCTCCGTCGCCGAGGCATCGCCGAGGAAGCGGGAGAACTCATCAAACGCGGCGATCTCCATCGTGCACGCTCCGGAGAGCTGCTCCTCCATGTTTTCGATGGCGGCCTCGGGAAGGATGCCGCGCATGGGGCCGACGATCTTTTCCCGGTACTGACGCGCGGCCTCCTGGGGATCGATGTTTAAAGCATACAGGGACGGCACCCGGGAAATCTGTACAGGCTCATTGGACAGCGGCGTCTCCAGGACCTCGTCAAGATTGGAGGCGGGATCGGTGCTGACCAGCAGGACGCGGCCGCCCGCCTCGGCGAGGGAGAGCGCCGTGGCGCAGGCGAGGGATGTTTTTCCTACTCCTCCCTTCCCGGTGAAGAACAGGAACCGGGTGGCCGAGGGCAGGAAATCCGCGAGACCGGAGATCATGGCTGGTTGGTCTTTTCTCCGGCGAGCCAGGCCTGCCGGGTGGCTTCATCGGGGTACGCTCCCTTGAAGACCAGCTCGCCGTCGACAAAGACGAGCGGCAGCACGCCGATGCCTTCTTTCTGGAGCAAATCCTTTACCCGGCTGTTCTGGGCAAAGGCGATTGGCTGCTGGGCGAGGTTGTAGCGGTCGACGCGCACTCCGCGTTCCTTGAGCTGATGCAGGAATCCCGCCACGGCGGCCAGCACGGGATCGACATCCGGGCCGCAGACGCCGGTGGAGCAGCACATGGCCGGATCGTAAACTTGAACAGAGGTCATTTCGTGGCGATGGGTTGGTCGAGGTAGAGTGTTTCCCGCGAGCCGATTTCCTTCGTGGCCGCCTCGAGGCGGAGCGAATCGAGTTTCTCAAACGGCAGAGAGGCGAGAAGCTCCAGACGGCGCTGGATCTGCTGCGCGACCTGCCAGAAGGCGCGTTCCTTCTCGGCGTCACTGCCCTCGAACTCCGCCGGGTCGGGGGAGGGCCAGTGAGCGATGATCGGCTGGCCTGGCCAGACCGGGCAGGATTCCTTCGCGTTGTCACAAAGGGTGATGACGAAATCGAAGCGTTTTCCCTGATACTCGCTCCACGACTTGCTGCGAGCCTCGGAGACATCGATCTTGTAGTGGTCGCGCAGGACTTGCAGCGCCAAAGGGTGCGGAGCGGGCTTGGGGCTGGCTCCGGCGCTGAAGATATCGAATTTTTCGGGTGCGATTTTGCGGAGCAAAAACTCCGCGAGGATGCTACGGGCGGAGTTTCCCGTACAGAGGAAGAGGATTTGGAACTTGGTGGACATAGTGTTAGCAGCAGGATTTGGGGCCGCAGTATTCTTTCCAGTCGGAGCACTTCTGGATCTTGGCGAGGCGGGTCAGGTCTTCGCGGAACATCTTGTCGGATGTCGTGCAGTCCTGGAGGCATTTCAGGTTTGCCTCAAGTTGCGGGGTGGGTTTTGCCGGGAGGGAGTAAATGATCCACGTGCCTTTGCGCGTCGTTTCCACCATCTCGTGTTTGCGCAGGTAGGCGAGATGCTGGGAGACCTTTGCCTGCGGGATATCGAGGATCTGCTGAAAATGGCACACGCACAGCGGGCCATGTGTCAGCAGGTTGACGATGCGCAGCCGGGTGCGGTCGCAGAGGCATTGGTAGATCTGGATGAGATCCATGGATGAGATATATGCGTGTTTCCTTATATTTGTCAAAGTGAATATATCTCCTGCCAAGCATCGACCGGTGCCAGACAGGGGTGCGGACGCCCGAGGGTTTGCCATTTGAGAGCCGGAGATTTCGGGGGACGATGGAGTTTGACAGCGGGCATCTTCGGACGGAATCTGCCTCCCGCGCGCGAAACGCCAGCGTCTGTCATCCAGTCGAAATATTTTGAAAACTCCCGTCACAAAATCCGCCGTTTTTGCGGCTCGAGTGGGAGTTTCTTTTCGAGAACCCGGTCGTCGGCGTTTTCTCCCCCTGGCGTCAGTTTTGCCCCGTGAGCCGAAGCACAAAACCATCGGCTGATACATCTCCATCCCGCGCCTCACTCGAAAGCCAGGAACCACCTCTATGATTTCAGTCACGCCTTGTCGCTCCGGCGCAGATCGAACCCTCTTTGAACGCATCCCGGAGATGCTTCACGGATCGGATGCCGCCTTTATTCCGCCCGTACCCGGTAGCATTGCGAAGTTCCTCCGCCCGGACAGCCTGTTTAACCGGCAGGACGGTTCGATCACGGGGTACATAGCACGCCGCGAAGGAAAGCCGGTCGGTCGTATCGCGGCCATCCACAATCGCTCCCACAATGCCTATTGGAACGATAAGATCGGATTCTTCGGGTTCTTCGCCTGTGAGGATGATCCGGAGGCCGCAAAGGCGCTTTTTGCCCAGGTCGAGGCAGACCTCGGCAAACTCGGGTGCGACACGGTTCGCGGCCCCTACAACCCCTCCATCAATGAGGAATGCGGCCTGCAGACCCATGGCCACGAGGAACCGCCGAGTATTTCCATGCCATGGAATCCCTCCTACTATCCCGCGCTGGTCGAGGGGGCTTCCCAGAGGGAGGTGCGCAATCTTTTTGCCTACCATCTTCCTCTGCACATCGGCGTGCCCACCCGCATTGAGAAGATGGCCGACCGGCTGCGGAAGCGGGCAAAAAACCTCACCATCCGGTCCTTTGACATGAAGCGCCTGGACGAGGAACTGCGCCTCGCGCACCGACTCTACAACGTGACTCTGGATCGCAACTGGGGTTTCGTGCCGATCTCACTGGAGGATCTGCTGGCTTCGGCGGATGACCTGAAAGCCTTCGCCAATCCGGACTTCCTCGTCTTTGCCGAGGTCGATGGTGAGGCGGTGGGGTTCATGCTCACCCTGCCCAATTTCAACGAGCTCCTCATGCGGACCAAGCGCATTCCCCGGTGGCTGCGCCTGCCCGCGATCCTCTGGCTCATGAAAACGTACAAGATCCAGACCGTGCGCCAGGTCATCCTCGGCGTGGCGCCCGAGCATCGGGATACCGGTCTGGTGGGTCTCCTGTGCCATGACATGGTCCTGCGTACCCAGAAAACAGCCCACTCCGCCGAGCTGTCGTGGATCGAGGCAAACAACGCCCAGGTCATCAAACTCATCGGGCTCATGGGCGCGACGCACTCGAAATCCTACGCCATCTACGAAAAGCCGATCCTGCGTGACGCATAACCGGGATGCTCAGCTGGTGAGCGCCGCGCGCTGGGGCAGGAAGGTTATTGATTCATTCCGCCCTGCGGAATCTCGATAGGCGGTTTTGCGCCTGTCGCTCGCCGGATGGCCGCCGGGCTGGCTAGATCGGGTTTCGATAGAGCCCGTATGCGCTTAGCCATCGCCTCGGTGTATGGCTGAATGCCGAACCACATGTCGGTTATTCTGTACGGCGGGATTTTGTCGGGATTTGGCTTGAGAAAAAATATGCAATGCTCGCCCGTCTTAAAATACGGGGGTATGTCTTTTTCTGTAGGCGCTAACGTATTCGCGAACCGCACGACCAGAATGTTTTTTTCGGAAGGAAGTTGGGCGCCGGCGAGCAATGTGACGTTGCGAAGATCAATTGGCCATTCCACCACGCCAGTTTCAAATACGGTCCCAGTGGAGATCGTCGAAATCTCCCCGTCGATGACCACCGAGCTTTTCTTAATAAGAAACTCCAGCGATTCATCATCCGTGTTCCCGCGCGAACAGGGTAGACAGAGAAAAGCAACTGCCGCCACCGCTGCCGACCAGGTGATGCGTCTAAGGTGATGGTGTCTTTGAATCGCTGAGTACGAGAACAGGCTTAGGGAGCTTTCTGGGGGTTTCATGCACGCAAACGGAGGGAGTGTTTTTAGCAATCGTTTATCAAATGCTTAAGATTTTCAAAATCTTTCTGGAAACTCGGCAAGGTGGAGCGGTTTTCCATTGGATTGCAATGGCATCCGTCGGCAGGTTTCCTCATTTTCACCGGACGAGAGAAAAGATTTGCTTCCTCAGAGGCGCTCTGCCTAGGAATCGCCGAGATGTCTGTGGATTCCGCTCCCATCGAGGATGTGTCGCATCTGGCGCTGTCGGTAGGCCGGATACTTTTTCAGAATAACGCGGACACTGATTCGGTGGAGTGTGCGGTCGTGCGGTTTGGCAAGATGTTCGGCTACGAGATCCATCCTCTGGTCACCTATGAGACGCTCCTCCTGACCGTAACCGCCAACGAGGCATTTCGGACCAAGACGGGAAACCGGGTGCCGACGATGGCTGTGAACATGGCCGCGGTCGCGGCGGTCGAGGCGCTGCTGGATGAGGTGGAGGAAAAGGGGCTGGGGCTGCCGGAGATTCGCTCCAGGCTGGAGGCGATCGAACGGCAGCCTCCCATTTACAAACGTTGGATGATCGTGGTGGGCATGGCGCTCACGGCGGCGAGTCTGAGCAGGTTATTCGGGGGCGACTGGCCCACGTTTTTTGTGGCGTTCTTTGCTGGCGTGGTTGGGACGGCGATCCGCCTAGAGATGGGACGGCGTGGGGTGAATGTCTTTTTGAACTCTCTGTTGGCAGCCTTTGTCAGCGGCGCGGTTGCCGGAGTGGCGGTGTATTTTAAACTCAGCAGCATGCCTGCGTTGTGCCTCATCACCCAGGGGATGATCCTCGTGCCCGGGGTGCCATTCGTGAATTGCGTCCAGGACATGATCAAGAATCACATGGCGATCGGCATTTCCCGGCTGGGATTTGCGATCCTCATCACCCTGGCGATTGCGGTGGGGCTTTTTACGGCTACGGCGGTGACTGGCGCCCAGATCCCTGTGGTGGAAAGCTCTGTATTGCCTTCCCTCATGGAGGATGCGCTTTTCTCGGCTTGTGCCGCACTTGGGTACCTGTGTCTTTTCAATGTGCCGTGGCGGCTGGCCTGGATCGGCGTGGTATGCGGAGTGGCGAGCCATACGACGCGCACCTTCTGCCTTCAGCATCATATCGACATCGTCGCGGGTTCGCTGATCGGGGCGCTGGCGGCGGGGTTTCTGGCCTTTTTCTGTGCCCGCGCCTTCCGGGCTCCGGCCAGCGCCTTTGCTTTTCCAGGGGTGGTGGCGATGATTCCGGGAGCCTATGCCTTTCGGGCGGTGATAGGTTTCCTGGGTATCGTCAATGCAGGTGCGGGCGCATCCTTTACGCTGCTTTCGGAGACGATCGCGCTGAGCGCCACCTGTATTTTCATGGTGCTGGCCATCGCCATCGGAGTCGCTGCACCGGCTATTTTAATCAAAAACCCGCGAGCGAAAGCGACGTGAGTGATCCTGATCGGATAATCAGGGAGAATCCCCGGGAAATCGCTGGGAATCCCCCTGCGAGTATGTTTTTATATCCTAAAGTTTGAGTCCCCCCTCACTTCTGCTTCCCCTCAACACAGAGGTCAATTTATGACTGATATTCGCAAAGAAACCGACAGTCTCGGAGAGGTCGATGTGCCGGCCGATAAACTCTGGGGAGCCCAGACCCAACGCTCGCTCGAGCATTTCAGCATCGGAAAGGATCTGATCCCAAGGGAGATGATCACGGCGTATGCGATCCTGAAAAAGGCAGCCGCCACGGCCAACCATGCCGACAAGCGGCTGGCCGATGAGCAGTATGGACTGATCGTCAAGGTGTGCGACGAGATCCTCGCCGGACAGCATCACGACATGTTCCCGCTCCATGTGTGGATGACCGGCAGCGGCACGCAGTTCAACATGAACGTCAATGAGGTGATCTCGAATCGCTGCTGCCAACTGGCCGGAACGGCCCTCGGGAGCAAGACTCCGGTCCATCCGAATGACCATGTGAACATGGCGCAGTCGTCGAACGACTCGTTTCCCTCCGCGATGTATATCGCGGCGGCAGTCAATACGACCTCGCGACTGATTCCTTCCGTGAAGGCCTTGCGCGATGCGATCGCGGCAAAAGCCGAGGAGTGGAAGGATATCGTCAAGATCGGGCGCACCCACATGCAGGATGCCACGCCCTTGACCCTGGGGCAGGAGTGGTCGGGCTACGCAGGGATGCTGACCGATGGTCTGGCCCGCCTCGATGATGCGCTGAAGGGCGTCTATCAACTCGCCCTCGGTGGCACGGCGGTGGGCACGGGAATCAACTCGGCCCCAGGTTTCGCGGAGGACGCGGCGGCGGAGATTGCCAGGCTGACCGGGTTGCCCTTCGTTACCGCGCCCAATAAATTCACGGTGCAGGGTGCGCATGATGCGCTGGTGCAGCTTTCCGGCACCCTGCGCACACTCGGCGTTTCGCTCTACAAGATCGGCAACGACATCCGCCTCATGTCCTGCGGGCCTCGCGCGGGCTTTGCCGAGCTCAAGATTCCCGAGAACGAACCGGGATCTTCCATCATGCCCGGCAAGGTGAATCCCACCCAGGCCGAGGCGCTCACGATGATCGGCGTGCAGGTCATGGCCAATGACGTGGCGGTGGGCTTCGGCGGCGCCAGCGGATACCTGGAGATGAATGTCTACAAGCCGCTTATCATCTTTAACATCACGCACTCCATCACCCTGCTGACCGACGGGTGTGCAAACTTCCGCAAGTTCCTCGTCGAGGGAACCAAGCCGAACCTCAAGAAGATCCAGGAGTACGTGGATCGCTCACTCATGCTTGTCACGGCGCTCGCACCGGTCATCGGCTATGACAAGGCGTCCAAGATCGCCCATTACGCGATGGACAACGATCTGACGCTGAAGGAGGCCGCGCTGAAGCTGGCCTACGTTACAGAAGAGGAGTTCGACCGCGTGGTCGACCCGGCCAAGATGACTCAGCCTTACGTCGCTAAAGCTTAAAATTCCCATATGACCACATCCCCCACACCGACCGAGCAAACCGACATCCTTCTCGTCGGCGCAGGCATCATGAGCGCGACCCTGGCTGTGTTTCTCAAGGAACTCGAGCCCGGCGTCAAAATCGAAATCCACGAGGTGCTCGGCTCTGAAGCGCAGGAAAGTTCCAATGCCTGGAACAATGCGGGTACGGGACATGCGGCGCTTTGCGAGCTGAATTACACCCCGGAACAACCGGACGGCAGCGTGGACATTTCCAAGGCGCTGGAGGTGAATACGGAGTTTGACCTATCCCGGCAGTTCTGGGCGTATCTGACCAAGAAGGGCGCAATCAAGAACCCTCAGGCATTCATTCATCCGGTGCCGCACATGAGTTTCGTGCGGGGCGCCGAAAATGCGAAGTTTCTCAAAAAGCGCTTCGATGCCTTGACCGCGCACCATTGCTATCACGGGATGGAGTTCAGCGACGACAAGGCAAAGATTGCCGAGTGGATTCCCCTGGTCATGGAAGGGCGGGACCCCGGCGAGATCGTGGCTGCGACGCGGATGGTGACCGGCAATGATGTGGACTACGGGGCGCTGACCACGGTGCTGCTGGATTCCCTCAAGGGACAGCAGGGCTTCTCGATCAACTTCTTCAGCCGCGTGCAGGATTTGGAGCGCGATGGAGACGGTTGGAATGTCAAAATTCGCGACGAAAAGACAGGTGTCCACAAGCACGTGCATGCAAAGTTTGTCTTCCTCGGCGCGGGAGGCGGATCGCTGCATCTCCTGCAACGATCCGGTATTCCTGAAGGCGAGGGGTATGCGGGATTTCCAGTGAGCGGGATCTGGCTTCGTTGTGATAACGAGACACTCGCCGGGCGGCACGATGCCAAGGTTTATGGCAAAGCCTCGGTAGGCTCGCCGCCCATGTCCGTGCCTCACCTCGACAAACGTCATATCGAAGGCAAGACAGCGCTGCTTTTCGGACCTTATGCGGGCTTCTCATCCAAGTTCCTCAAGCATGGTTCCTATCTGGATCTCTTTGGCTCGATCGATCCCGAAAACATCCTGCCTATGCTGGCTGTGGGGCGCGACAACGTGTCGCTCACCGAGTATCTCATCGGGCAGGTGCTCGAGAGCATGAAAGAGCGGTTTGCACTTCTTCGTGAATTTTATCCCGAGGTTAATGAGGCGGACTGGCGGTTGGAAGAGGCCGGCCAGCGTGTGCAGATCATCAAAAAAGATCCGGTGCATGGCGGCATCCTGCAGTTTGGCACGGAGCTCGTCGGAGCAGCTGACCATTCCATCATCGCAATGCTGGGCGCTTCGCCCGGAGCCTCCACCGCTGCGGCGATCATGATCCACGTGATCGAAAAATGTTTCGGCGACAAGCTCAAGAACGGCGGCTGGGAGGCCAAGATGAAGGAAATCATTCCTTCCTACGGACAATCCCTTATCGACGATGCTGAACTCTGCAAGACGGTGCGCGCTGAAACGGCCACTGTTCTTAACCTCAACCAGCAACCCTAATGATCAAGGCCTACAAACTCTTCACCGGTCCGGATGGAAATTCCCACGTCGAAACGGGGAGCATCAGCCCGGGATTTTTGATTGGAGCAGAATCAATCGAGTTCAAGGAATCGCCGGTGCATGCGTCCTTCGACTGGCACAATGATCCAACCCCGCAATACGTGATCACCCTGGCGGGAGTTCTTGAGTTCACCTGCCTGGGTGGGGAGACGTTCACGCTGCATCCCGGGGATGTCCTGCTGGCGATCGACCATACAGGCACCGGCCACAAATGGCGTCTGTTGACTGATGATCCTTGGAAGCGGGCATACGTCATCTTCAAGGAAGGTGCGGACACACACTTCGTTCCCGATCCTGCATAGGTCCTGTCGCCCTGAGCAAAATGCGGCCTTCCCGAAGTGATCAATGCCTTGATCACAGACCAAGCCATCTCCGAGGACCTGAATTAATGGTGGTGAGCCGCAAAACCCGGAAACGGAATAGCCGGTTGTTTCGGACTCCGTAACACGATCTTTCTGTATCGTCAGAAGCTGACGAAGCTGGGAGTCGCGCTGGAGCGGATCATCGGGCATTTGGGGGGAATTCAGGGAGCTCCTTCAGTGTCACCTCTGTCTTAACGGGGACCTGCGACTCGTCCGATTATTTGTTGGCAGACACCTGCATCTGTCATTTCGCAGTCGGATAGTCGCGCTTCAGCCCTTGTAACGGCAACCGGTGTTCGCCGATGGCATGCTGCCCAAAACAAGGCCGGTGCGAGAGGGAGAGAATGGCGGAAGGGGTGGGATTCGGCGGATTCTGCTGATCTTTTCAGGGGTAGATTAGCTCTTTTTCCCTCGTAATCAAGCCAACTCGCGAACTACTCGCCCAATACCTTTTCACTACCGGGAAGGGACAGTTTTAGGGACACCTTGAGCCGCATCTCGATCGGATCAAATCGAGCCAGGGACCTCTTTCCCATCCGATGCATCCCGCAGTTTAAAGAGTGTGCCTTCAAGATCCGACTCGCGCCGCCAACCAAGCCCAAAACTGGCGTACTTATCCCAAAACCGAGTCTCTGCCGCTGCCCCCTCCATTCTCTTGAATGGCACAGATTGCCGAAAAGCGGCCCATCTGAGATTTATTGGAAAGGGCCACGTGCGAACCGGGCCGGCGCGACGTGTGCGTGGAGTGATCGTCTACCTTGAAGCGGGTTCATCGTTGGGAGTTTTGGTCGCATACCCAAAATCATCCGTCCGAAAAGGCGAGGCAGGGAGGCCTGCGGCATTGTAAAGATTGCAAGTCGGGTTGTCTGCCCAGGCATATCGCACGGCCACGGGATTCGGAACCTGTTCCGACCAGACCTCCACGTTTTCGCCGTCAATCCTGGCATTTGCCCATACCCATTTCTTATCGCTGCCACAGATCGCGAATCCCTCCAATTCGCTGCCGGGGCTATGGCGGATGAGCGGCGCGGTTTGGCCGGTGAGGGTTCTGACGTCATAGTGTGCAGGCAAAGATCTGGCGGTGAGGCCGCCATCGGTATGGCGAAACGCAAGGCGGATTCGCCCATTCCCCACGGCCATGGACTCGTAGACGGGGCCGGAGTACGGGACGCTTTTGTCGTAGTCCCTGGCCAATGCGATGGCGGCGAGCCGTTCCCCGGTTTCCTTTTTGTTGCGCGGGTGGATGTCCTCGGATTCGCCGATGTCTATGGTGACTGCCTGCCCGGTTTGCGGGACAGTCAAAGCCAGGCGCTGGGCTTCGCGGAGTTCTGCCCACGCGCTTTCACCGGGCGCATCCTTTTTGGGAAGGTAGTTGGCAAGCTGGACGAAATAGAACGGGAAGTCGCCTTGACCCCATTGCTTCCGCCAATCGGAGATCAGCAAGGGAAACAGGGTGCGATATTGGTAGGCTCGGCTTGCGTTGGACTCTCCCTGATACCAGATGACTCCCTTGATCGCGTAGGGGATGAGCGGCTTCACCATGCCGTTGAAGAGAAAGGCCGGAGCATTTTGTGAGGCGGGCGGGCGGTTGGGGATGGCTGGAGCCAGGGACTTTTCGCTCTCCTCCACGGGTGGGAAGGCATATTCCTCCCGCGCCAGCCAGCCGTCCTTCAAGGGGAGGAGGCCTGCCTTGGGGATATCCGAGAACGCGCCGGGCTTGACGGGTTGGTACAGCCGGATGGCGAGCACGTTCCTGTCCTCACGGATGGCGCTGTCGGGTATTGTATAGACTCCATACTGACGGACAAAGCCGAGGCCCGGGAAGTCTTTGATGGATGTGCGGGCGATCAGCTTCCCGTTCCAGTAAACGCTGTCGAAGCCATCGATGGGGAGCACGAGCGGAATGCCGGTGCCTTTTCGGGCTGGCGGGTCGATCGTCTTGCGAAGCCAGACGGCTCCGGCTTCCGGCAACCCCTCGCTCGTAACAGGACCGGGCAGTGAGACCTGAGTCCATCCCTCAAGGGGCGCATCCACGGCGGCGAACTTTCCGGCATCGCCGGTCGGTTTGTCTTCGCGATGGTTCTTCTTTATCCATTCTGTGAGCTGGTCGACGAAGGCTCGCTTTTTTTCCGGATATTCCTCAACCAGCGGAATGATGCGTTCCCGCGCGGCCTTATACTCAGGATAGCTCTCGATGGCCTCGACACCGGTCCATGCCTGGGCGGGAGTGCCGCCCCATGAGGTATTGATGATGCCAACCGGTGCGCCGACGCTTTGCTGGAGCTTTCTTGCGAAAAAATAACCGACCGCCGAAAACAAACCCGTCGTCTCCGGCGAAGCGGAAATCCATCGGCCGGAAACCTCCTCGGCCGGATAGGGAGATGCGGTTTTGGTCACCGCAAACTGGCGTATGGCGGTGTTCGCGGAGCTTGCGATGACTTCATTGGCTCCTTGAGTTCCCTTTACCACCCACTCCATGTTGGATTGTCCCGAGGCGACCCACACCTGTCCGACGAGAATGTCCTGAATAAGGATCTTGTTTTTTCCTTCGATCGTCATCTCGCAAGGCCCTGGCTGCGATGTCTCGAGATTCAGGCTGACATTCCATCGCCCATCAGCGTCGGCTTTGGCTGTCAGGTTCTGACCTTGAAATGCGACCGTGATATCTTCACCCGGATCAGCCTTTCCCCAGATGGGAACTCGCGATGCCTGCTGGAGAATCATGTGATCGGAGATAATCGCCGGGAGTTTGACCTCGGCAGGGATGCTGGTGCAGGCAAGGGGAAGGAGGCATGCCACCAGCATGCGGGCGGGAAGTGTCGTCATGAGGATAGGGGCTTGGGGAAACGGACTGGCGTGCGGTTCATCGGTAGGGGATCTGACAGGTGTCCATGATGCCTTTCATGTATCCGACGGCAAAGAGACGACCGAGAAAGCCGTAGCCATGAGCATGGTTCTCCTCGCCCTCCATGGTGGGGACATGGTCGACGCGGATCGGCACGTCCAGGCCGGCTTTCTGATAAAGCCGCAGCATGCGGGCCATGTCGGTCGGGCCGTCGTCCTGAAACGTCTCCTCAAAAGATTCCGCCGTGCCTCGGATGTCGCGGAAATGGATGTACTTGATGCGCGGGGCAAAGCCGTTCACGCAAGCCTCAAGATCCGCGTTCATCGCGACGAAATTCGCCTGGCAAAAGGTGATGCCATGCGAGGAACTCTCGGAAAGCGCCATAGCGCGGCTGAAGCCACCCGGCGTGGAGAATATGCGGCCGACGCCGCGCAACGGGCTGAGCGGCGGATCGTCGGGATGCAGCCCCATGGCGACCCCGGCCCGTTCTGCGGCCGGCAGCACGGAGAGGATGAAGTAGCGATAGTTCTCCCACAGTTGCTCCTCGCTTGTCCGGTCGGCTTCGGGCACCGGTGAGGGTTCCGCTTCGGCAAGGTCAAACCGGTTTGTCCAGGCACCGCCCCGGGCGGGTACTCTCACCGCAGTACGGCACCAGCCGATGGTCGCCATGAAGTTGTAACAGAGGAGGGGAATGCCCAGTTCGCCCATGTTGGAAAGCATCTTCTGATACAGGGCGATATCCTCGTCACGGCCCTCCCGGCCGAGTTTGATCCGCTGCATGTCAAACTGATCGCCCTCGAGTCCGGAGAGAGTAAAGCCTCCTTCGCGAAAGCGCGTTTGTATGGCATGCAGAGAATCAATGTCCCAGGGCGGCTTTGCGCCGGTGAGTTCCGGCGCTGCCTTGACGATGGCGTGATTCACTCCGATCTGGCGGGCCAGTTTCCATGTTAGATCCGGCCGGGCCGGGAGGAATTCGGCGATGGTCATACTGATGTCTCGTGATGTGCCATGCGGCCCGCGTCCTGTTTAGGAGGGCGCGAGCTGGCGTGATCTTTAGAAATATCCGCCCTTGTCGGTGATCTGCTGAATGCTCTGGCCCTCGGCGACCCAGCCAAAGATCTTCTTTTCGTTATCCCGGATCTCTTCCGCGCGGAGCAGCACCTGATAGGCGACTTCCCGTGGGACGGCCAAAACTCCGTCGATGTCGCCAAGCACGACATCGCCCGGCTTGATATCCGTGTCACCGATGCGGATGGGGATTTGATAGTGCGTGATCAGGCAGCGGCCGAGGCTGCCGTTGGAGATGCGATACTTGTAAAAGACGGGGAAATCCTTTTCCAGGATTTGGTGGGTGTCCCTTATGCCTCCGTCGATACAGGCGGCCTTGACCTTGAGGCCGTGAGCGGTGGCTGTCATCACGCCGCCCCATAGGGTGGCCTTTTCATCCTTGCTCGTATCCCACACCACGAAGGCGTCCTCATGCAGCTCGCTCAACATTTGCGTACGAAATGCCATCTCACCGCTGATTTTGACATTGGGCGAGCTCTTCACTGTGAAAGCAAATCCAGCCACGGTCCGGTATTCACGCAGTGGCAGAATGTGCCCCGGCAAGGCCTGATCGAGGAGGCAGAACTCGCGAAGCACATCATTCACCGCCCCGGTGTAGAGCTGCTCAAAACGGGAGAGCAGCTCTTTGTCCGGAATGGGGAATGGCAGCAGGGTGAATGCCTCGCGGGTCTGGATGAGCTTTTCCAGGTTCATCAGCCCGACTTCCTTCTTATAGCTATCGATGGACATAATGTATTTTAGTTGAGGAGTGAAATCTGCGATCTGACGACATCGGCCACCTGTTGACCGAGGATTGAGCATCCTTCGGGGGTGAAATGGACGCCGTCATCACAAATGAGTCTTTCTGATCCATGCCGCGAAACGAGGCCATGCAGGTCATTCACGACCACATCGTACCGTGAAAGGACGGGGGCGGCGGCGGCGTTATAGATGGCAATATCCCCCGCGACGCGAGCCGGATCGGAGGCGCTGGCAAAGCGCAGGCGATAACGCTCCTCCACGATCGGGGTGATGGTGGCCCAGACCAATCTGGCGTCGGTGCCGGAACGGATGCGGTTGAGGAGGAAGTCCAGATTGCGGACGAAGAGACTGACCGGCACGAGGTTTTCCGGCAGCCCGGAGACTAATCGACGGCAGTCCCAGAGGCCGAAGTTGAAATGAATGATGCTGGCGGGCTGGTCCAGATACCAGCCGAGGTTGCAAAGATGATGCATCGAGTGCATGCAGTTGCCCTCCGGTGTCCAGATTTCCGCGAGGTTGCCGAGGTTTTGGCGCACCGCATCCTCGTATCCCAGGCGGATCGAGTCGCCTATGAGCGAAACCTTCGTCATGATAACGACATACCTCCATCCACGTAGAGGTTCTGTCCGGTGATATAACGTCCGGCGTCTGAGCAGAGCAAAAGCGCCGCGCCTGCGCAGTCCTGCGGCTCGCCAAAAAAAGCGCACGGTATGCTGTCGCGTACGCGCCCAGCATAGGTTTCGTCCGCGAGCGCGGAGACGTTGCGATCCGTGAGAATGACGCCGGGAGCGAGATTATTTACCGTGATGCCGCTGGGTGCGAGTCGGCGGGCCAGGCTGCGGACGAGGCTCATCTGAGCAGCCTTGGAGGCTGCGTAGATCAGCATGTCGGGATGGGGCCTGATTTGCTGGACGCTGCCGATCGTGAGGACCCGCCCCCACCCCTTTTCCTGCATGGGCGGGGTCAGAACCTGAAGGATTTCCCGGGAAGCATGGAAATTTGTCTGCATTTGCAGGTCCGCCTCCTCCGCCGAAATATCGCTCCAGGGCCGACGGATTTGTATCGAGGCATTGAGCACGACGATATCCACCGGACCTGCATGGCTCAGGACAGTCTCGGCGAGCCGTCGACCTCCTTCCGCGACTCCGAGATCACCCGCGATATAAAGAAAGTCCTCCTCCGGGTTTTCGCCCTCTGCGAGTATTTTCAGAGCGGATTCTCTGGTCTCAAGACCATGCGCTATGACTCTTGCTCCCGCCTCTGATAAAGCCAGTCGTATGGCCCGGCCAATTCCCCGGGTGGAGCCGGTCACGAGCGCGCGTTTTCCCTCCAGGCTAAACATCGTATGCTTCATCGCGGTAGGCGGGCTTGGTTGAGTAATGCTCCGGGAGCAGGTAAATGGGATTTCATAAGGAGCTTTCGGTGAAATCAGATTCCCGCACGAGGGCGGGATGTCCGGGCGTCTTCAGAAGGATCTGGCGCAGACAGCCGCGCCTCCACCTCGACGGAGAACGCGGCCCTCTCGCCGGGCGCGACATAGTGAAGACCGTGTCCATGCTCCGTGGCATTCGACGGCCCCATCCACGGCTCGACGCAATAGAAGGGTGCATCCGCCGGGCTCCAGGTGACAAAGGCCGCGTGGGCGTCGGCGAGAACAGACCGCTGATGGCGAACGACGATCGACATGCTGCCTGTTTCGGAGTTGAGGACTGCCTCATGCGAACGGAGGGCGCAATGAATTACCGCATCAGCCAAACCGGGTTCGTCAAGCGTGACGGGACTTTTGAATGGGGCCCGGTCAACGATCCGGCCCTTCGTTGACAGTCCTGCCACACAGGCGCGATCCGCGTCGATGGACAATGAATGCTCGCTGCGGCTCAGGCCAGGAACCAGGGGCAACGCAAAAAAGAAGTGATGTCCAGCACACCACGGAATTGCCTGAGTATCATTGTTCTCCAGAACAAGGTCACAGGTAAACCCGTTTGCCGAGAAATGATAGGTGACGGAAAATGTATAGAGAAAAGGATAGGCCTGCCGGGCTTCCTGCTCTGGTTGGAAGGTCGCAGTGAATGCCGTGCGGCTTTCCGCCGTAACGAGAAATGTTCCCTGCCGGGCGATACCATGCATTGGCATCGGGCGCGATATGCCATCGGGGGAGATCCATCGATAGGGTTCGCCCTCTACAAAGCATCGAGCAGGGAAGGGAAAAAGGATCGGATTGCCGCCCCACACCTCCGCTATTTCGTCCGATGCTGCATCGTTCGGCCAGTGGAGCACCTCCCGCCCGCGATATCGCCACCGCATCAGCCGCGCTCCGGTCTCCGGGGCCGCCTCGAAGACGGAATCGCCGATGTTCCAGAGGCGGGATTTTTGATCGATATCGGAAGTGAGCATTTTTGAAAGAATGGTCTCGAGCGCTTTTTTCGGACTCGCACGAAGCGAGTTTTAGCGGGCGCGGAATTTAGGGATGCCGGATTCGTGTAAAGAGGGAATTTTGTTTCCCATCAGACTTTGCTAATAACGCCGGACTCAACAAGGTCCGTTTTGGAAATGCGGGAGAAATATTGGATCAATGATCGTGGAATTTGGGCTAGATGGAAGGCTTGGGTATTCGGTTTTCCGCCCGGGTTCCGGAGTTTTGCATTCCAGGCAGCAATTGGATCAATGATCTAAAAATTACACCTAAACCTAGGGATTGGCTTTGACGGGTATGCCGGGAAGACCGCAGTCTCGATGGCGAAATCACAGTTGCGGATCACCTGATGGAATCGACGCGATTTCAAGGAAATCCCCGCATAGCTCCCCACAAAATCATACTACAATGAAGACTTCACTGATGTCCGGCCTGATGAAATCCATGCAAAGTTCCGCGTGTTTCGGCGCGCTGATTATTCTTATGACGTTCGGGCTGCCTCATGAGGGATTTGGTGCAGTTCTCTACGAACAGAAATTCACCAACACCAGTGGTGCCAATGTAGCCGTCAACTCGGTGGGATGGAATAGCTATTTCGGAAGCAATGCGGCGCAATGGAGTAGTAATACGACAGTGACCAGGATTACAACCGGAGCGAGCAATCCTAATACCGACCCCGCCGGGGTTCTTGCCTATGTGTCAGGCGAGGCGGCTGGCACGCCTTCTGTTGCGGCTTTCACGGGGACCTTCTCCAGCATAAATATTGCAAACTCTACCATTACCTGGACGATGGGCAATAGTGCGACCAGCGTGGCAGTGCAGCTGCTCGTCCAGGTTGGCGGGAGCTGGTATGTCTCGAATACTCCGTTTTCCAATAGCACCGCCTACACGGGAACGACATTCCCAGCTGCCTCGACTGCGAGCGTGTTGCAAACCCTGACTTTTTCCACAGCGGCCTCGCAATGGTCAACATTCACGCTGACACCCTACACGACGATGGGAGTGGGAACCACACTGACGAATCCGTTGCCTTCAAGTTCGATTACCGGCATCGGGTTCTACATTTCCAATGCCGCGAATCAGGTAGCGCGGCTGGATTCTCTCACGATCACTGCAGTGCCGGAACCCTCCACCGCGATCCTGGCGTGTGCCGGACTGGGCTTGCTCCTGCTGCGTAAACGCGGAGGGCGTTTGTCCTGAGGACGGAAGCGTAACCCACGGGCTGAATATTGCGCCCGCGCCCAGGGATTTAATCACGTTAGCTCCGCGCCTCCAAGAGGTGTTTGCCCACCTCTTTCGCGCCTTCGCTGCATAGTTTGATTAGCAACCCCTTCTCCGCCTTCGGGGCGTTGTTAAGAGTCACCCCGGCAACGGTGGCGGTCACGTCATTGCCGGGGGACAAAATGGGTGCGGCGACGCGAAAGTATGGGCCGTCGGGATCAGGAATATTCAGATGGCAGTAGCCAAGCCGCCGGACTTTCTCAAGGAACAGCTCGAGCCGGTCCCGGGTCTGCCAGTATGGCCTGCCTTCGATATCGAACGGATGAGCCTTGTATAGCCGTTCGGACAAGTCCGGATCCGCATAGGCAAGGAACAAAAGCGAACTCGCTTTTTCGTAGAGCGGCACCACGTACTCCCGCCGCTGGATGACCACTCCCGGGCGGTTTCCGGTGACGCACAGCCGCTGATAGGTTGTGGTGTCTTTGAGTTCCAATAGCATGAAGCTCGCAGTCATCATGCGGCTTTGCAGGCGAATCAGCACCCGTGAGGCATAGCTCAGAAGATGTCTTTCCTCGTCGAGCACTCCGAGCTCACGAATGGTGGATCCGAGCACAAAGCGGAGAGGAGACTTGATTCGTGTCAGGAGATGCTCTCTCTCCAGAGTCCGTGTCATCTTGTAAACCGTATGCGATTTGATTCCGGTCTTTAGAGAGATTTGGGAAACGGAGCAGCCGTCTTCCACGCCGGCTACAGCATAGAGAATCCGTATCGCCTTTTGAATGGACTGGATGGAATCGTCGTTAGGCATGTGGATCACTGATCCAAAAATATTTCCCTGATGTCAAACCCTCACTTGTGCCGAGTTGGTCGTTGCGCCAGGCTTTTGCAGTTCCCTAACACTTCTTGAATTTATCGTTGTGAGCACCGTTTGTGAAACATCAATGCACCCGTCCGCCCAGAGGGAGTTGTCGCCGTCGTCGCGGCATCCGCTGCACCTGGCACCATTTTCTCATCTTGATCTGTTCTGGGGCGGCACCCGCGAGGAGTGTCTTTCCCGTGGAAACGAGATCATCTCCCGCGCTCTCGATCTTCTGGAAAGGCATGAGGATTTTACGTTTTTGATCGAGACCGCGAATTTTCTCCACCATTATGTGGATTGCTATCCTGGGGAAAGGGAGCGCATCGCAAGACTGGCCGCTTCCGGCCGTCTGGAGCTTGCTCCCATCTGGAGCGCCATTTACCAGAATCTTCCGGGCGGGGAAACGCTCGCGCGTAATGCGCTGTATGCCAAGCGATATGTGCGGAGGCAATTTAACATCGATCCGCAGACGGTGCACTTTGCAGATCTTCCGGGTTACACTCCCCAGTATCCGCAGATTGCCAGGCTGGCTGGTATTCAGAATCTCGTGATGTCGAGAGGAGGTCCGTCCGCCACGCCGCTGTTTATCTGGAAGGGCATGGATGGCACCCGTATACTTTCCTATTATACGACCCAGGGATATGCCGTGATGGCTGTCTCTCAGGACTGGCACAAGGACTATGCCGATGTCCTGGCTAAGGGTGCTGAAAAGAACCTGCGGGAGACTTTTTCCGACGATAGTTATCCCCAGTTCACACAGTGGGGCTGCGATCTCTATGCTCCCAATGAAAATCTGATCCTTAATATTCGCAGATGGAACGAGGACAAGACGGACTTTCCGGTCATCTTTTCCACACCCTCCGGGTATTTTCGCGAGGTGAGCAGCCTGGCCGATCTTCCGGTATTGACTGGTGAGATTGCGTCTGCCTGGCCGAATATCGAGAGTTGCTGGCCGGACATGTGGCCGGAGGACCTTCCTTGCGAGCACGCCTTGCAGATGGCGGAGTTTCTCTCGACCTTCTGCCTGCTCCGCGGATGGCAGGATTACCCGGCGCAGCAGCTTGAGATGGCCTGGCGGGCGTTGTTGGACGGCATGGACCACAATCAGGATGCCCAGGGCGGATCGACGGCGGATCGTGACAAACTCCGGCTCAAGCAATACAGCCGCCTCATCTCGGAGCAGATTACTGACAGGATGGCGTGGAGGCTGGCTTCGGGAGTTTCTGCTCCGAGGAAATTCATGGCCCCGCTCGTGGTGTTTAACTCCCAGTCATGGAGACGGGCGGGGGTGGTGGTCGGACGCATTGCCGTTTATGGTGAGGCCCGATCCTGTGATGTTGAGGAGTTCAAGGCAGGGACGCGCTTGGTCAACGATCGCGGGGAGGTGGTTCCGTACGTGCCTCTCTGCCGATACGAGGGACTCTCCATGACCATGGAAGTCGCCTTCCCGGCAGACGAGATACCCTCCTCTGGCTATCGCACATGGTATTTCGAACCGGGAAGCAATCCTTTATATGAATCGGCGACCTGCCGGGTCTCTCCGGACGGAGTGATCGAGGGCAGGAAGGCAGATCCCCGGCGAAACTTTGGATGCGATGTCTACGAGAATGCATTTTTCCGGCTGACGCTTGATCGGGTGACGGGGGAGGTTTCCATCGAGGATCTCCGGCACGGAAGGCCGCTGCTGGAGAAAATGAGCATTGTCGGCGTGGAGGAGCGAGGGGGGAATTACATAGCAAATATGACACCCTCAGGGCGTACTTTCCCGCCACGATTTCATAAGATCGAGATGATCGACAACAACGCCGTGTGGTGTCGGCTCCGGCTTGAGGGTTCCGTGGCGGAAACTCCGTTTTCGCAGGTGATCACGCTCTACCGCGACTTTCCGGAGATTCGGCTTGAGAACGAGATCGAGTGGGGTGATCCCTATTGGGTGCGTATCCAGCAGGTGTTTCCCTACGCCGGGGAAGGAGACGAAATCCGGTATGGAGTGCCCTTTGGACAAGTGAGCTATCCCGGGACGATGCCATCTGCGCAAGGTGAGCTGGAGGACGAGATTCCGCGGGAGGATCGCGAGGGTTTGCGGCTATGCCGCCACTGGGTGGATATTGGAGATCATCGCGCCGGTGTCACCATCGGCTGCGATCACCGCATGTGGGAGATGGATGGCAGGACTTTGCGCTCTTACATGGTGCGGGGGATCAGCCACTCTTTTGTTGTGAAACGCAGCCTGGAGGGCGAGACCTCGGTCATCAGCCGCCCTCCGCCTGGGCGCTACCGGTTTACTTATATCATCCGTCCACGAGAACACTCTCTCGCCCAAAGCGCGTCCTACCGATGCGGATGGGAGTTGAATCATCCGGTCCGCGCCGTGGCTGGTGACCGTTCGGGAAATGGCGTTTTCCCCGAGCGAGATGAGTTGTTCGATTTCAGTGAAACGTCCTTCGTTTCCACCGCCTTCAAACAAGCGGAAGACGGAGGAGGCATCGTTCTGCGGGCTTTTGAATCCACAGGTGCTGAATCATCCTTGCCCTTGCCGGAGCTGGAGGGCTATTCGGTGAAGGAAACCGACATCCTAGAGCAGCAACGGGCGGCGCCCACCATGTGCCGGCCCTTTGAAATCAAGACGCTGGTTTTCGAAAAAGACGCCTGACGCCAGTTGCCGTTCCTCCCCCCCCATGAACCGGTCTCATTTTTCAAAAAGCTGTCCGCCTGCTGCGATCGCCGGGTTCTCCCTTATGGAGTTAATGATCTCCGTCGGTATCATCGTTCTTTTGGCGGCTTTGGTCTTGCCCTCGGCCGGTCGGATCTACGAAGGCTCGAAAGCCGCCAAATGCCAGTCCAACCTGCGCCAGCTGGGCACGGCCTTGCAGGCCTATCGAGCGGATCACGATGGTTCGCTGCCAAAGGTGTTTGATACGGTCACTTCAGTCTTTTGGTTTCAGCAACTGGTCGGGACAAAGGGCGCGTATCTGGATTCGCCAACGGTTCTGACCTGTCCGGGAAAAAAAGACGGCACCCCGTGGCCATTCAATCCGCCAACGAGGATCGGCTATGGAATGCTTGATGCCATGCTCTGGTATCCCACGACGCATCGCTCCCAGGAAGAGAGTCGGCTGATGCTCCGGGTGCAGCGGCCGTCACAATGGCCTTTGCTCATGGATGCGGATTATCCTGCGGTGTACGGACTGGATAATCCCACAAAAGACGCCGCCCGGGATTCCCGATATGCCGCCAGACATAATCTGCTCGCCAACATTCTCATGGCGGACGGGCACATCGAACAGGTGGCTTATGGTGACAAGAGGTGGCATCAAAAAAATCTTAATGAGAATTTCCAATGAATCCCGGTATTAGCCTGCTCTGCGGCGCTGTTCTAGCCGCGACGATCTGCATGCCGGAGTCATCGTTTGGCAAAGACGCATGGGAGTTGAAGATCATTCCTGGTGTCCCATCGGGCGTTTCCTTTGTGGATGAAAAGGCGGACTATCGCCTGGTCGTAAAAGCTGCTTCAAAGCAAGCCGGGCCGGTGACTCTGGAGGTGGCAGTCAAAACGCCAGGAGCCACGGAGCGGAGCGAAAGTTGGGAGATGTCTTTGACCGGGGAGGAGAGCGTGGAAAAGGTTATTTCGCTTCCGACCTCGGCGCGGGGCTATTGGTCGCTGCGTGCCAGCCTTGCCGACCAATCCGGAAAGAAGCTGGCCCAAAAGGAAAGCGCGCTCGCCGTCGTGGCCCGGCCAGCCAACTACGGACGGATGGATGCTGATAGCTTCTTTGGCAGCATGTTCAACCGCGATCCTGAGGCAGGCCAGCGAATCGGGATTAAATACGAAAGACAAATGGCGGCCTGGAGCTGGCTTGCCCCTTCACCAGACACCTATGCATGGGAGCTTCTCGACCGGAGATTGGATTTGATGCAGCAGCACGGGACGAGCGTCGTTTTGGTGATACGCCCCGAAATGGCTCCCAAATGGGCGGAGTGGAAATCACTCGAGGAGCTTGCTTCCTCGCAGTTCCTTCCCGCGTATCGCAAGTTTGTACGGGATGTCGTGGAGCGATACGGACACCGGGTGCAGGCCATCGAGCTCGTGAATGAACCTGATCTCGACTGCGCCCGCGACGCATCGGGGAAAATGACGCCAGCCGAGATTTACGCCATCCTACTGGCCGAGGGATACAAGGCCGCAAAAAGTGCGGCCCCGGACCTTCCGATCATCGGCCTCGATGTGAGCGGCGTGGATTTTCCGGCCCTGAAGTTCTGTCGGGAAGTGCTCGCAAAAGACGCAGGCAGCCTCGATATCATCGGCGGGCATCCCTACACCTCGACCCGCTATATCGGAGGAGGCGCTCGTGCGGAATCGCCCGACGACATTGATACCGCGCAGCGCATCGGAAAGATGGGGGCTCTCATGGAAAGCCATGGCCTGAAACCGCGGATCTGGCCGACCGAGTTTGGGTGGGCTCTTTACAAGGACGAATCCATGGCGTCGCCTGCGGCGGAAACTCTCGCTGCGTACGTGGCGCAGGCTCTCGCTCTGGCGCGCTCGGTGCCGACCGTGGGAAAGCTCTTTTGGTTTTCCTGGTATTTCCCCGGGTACGAGGGCGGAGGATTTTCTTATGGTCTCTTTCGCGGGACCGAACTGGAGGAGCTCTTCCCAACTCCAGGAGCCGTCGCCCTTGCCACCACCGCCCGCTTTCTCGACAAGGTATCTTTTGTTCACAAGGTAAAGCTCGGCGATCTGGTGACCGGCCTGCGATTTCTGGACACTCAGACCAGCGAGGGGATCTTTGTGCTCTGGCTTGGCGCACCCAAGGCTGCGGGTGGCGAGGTGACGATTTTGATGCCCTCAGGGCTGATGAATGATGCCGAGGTGAATGACGGCTATGGCCGGCCGCAGCAGGGACCCCTGCTGGTGCGTGAGATGCCCGTTTTCATCAGGGTGCCGGGTTCTGCCGCTGAGGGATTTGAAAAGGCGTTGCGTACCGCGAAGATCGAGGCAAAGGAGCGGTTGTTCGTGGATGCGGCCTATTTGTCCGGTCCTGCCGAGGCGACCATAGTGGCTGCCAACAACAGCGGCGCTCCGGTGTCGGTAAAGATCTTTCCCAAGGATCAACCGACATTGGGGCTGTCTCGACGGCTGGCTCCGGGGCGCGCCAGTATCGTTTTGCCCTTGGGTGATCTGCCGCCCGGTCGGGTTTCGTTACCGATGATTTTGATGGAGGAGGCCAGCGGTCGGAGGACGGAATTTGTCCTAGATTACGATGTGACTCCTGTTCCTGCGCTGAGGGCGGTTCACATCGACGGCCGACTGGATGAGACGACGGCATTGGCGGGAGTGAGCGCCGAGCGGCGCGAGTCTATACTCCCAGCCGACCCGGGAGTGGACTGGAAAGGGCCCGATGACCTGTCTATGAAGGTATGGACCGCGTCCACTGCCTCGGGACTCTACCTCGCCATCAGGGTGACCGATGATGTCATGGCTGAAAATCCGCCGGATGCCTCCCAGTTTTGGACGAAGGACTCTCTCCAGATTGCGTGGGACATGAGCAATCACTCCGATGTCGGCTATGATGATCATTGTCTTGAAATCGGAATTTTCCAGACAGCGGACGGACCGGAAATAAAGGAGACGTTTCCCAAGATGGAACGCCGTTCCGATATTCCGGCGGCGATTCGCAGAGAAGACAAGGTCACCTCGTACGAGTTGCTCGTGCCATGGAGCGCTCTCGGCCTGAAGGAGGCGCCTTCCGCAGCGGTCTTTCGCATGAACATCGTCGCCAATGACAGCGACGGAATGCAGCGCAAGTGCTGGGTAGGTCTGTCCCCCGGCATCGGCGAAGGCAAGCGGCCATCCGCCTTCCGGCAATGGATGATCAATCAGCCGGAATCCGCTACTGAGAATAAACCCCAATCGAAGTCCGCACCATGAAACCCGCTACGAATCGCCGCCCAAGATCTCTACACCTCCTTTCGATGGGGGTGCTGAGCATTGTTTTGACTCCTGTTATGCATGCACAGGAGTTCAAAGAAGACTTCTCTACTGTCCAGAGCCGCACACCTCTGGAAAACGTCGAGGGCTGGAAGTTTCATTTTGGCCAGCCGAATGGTGCTGCCGCAGACGTCGCGGCAGGTTACTCCGGGCCTGGCGTGAGACTTTTCGGGAAATCCTCTTATCGTCTGACCATCCCTAAAGAGATCGCTTCCTCTCTGAAAGAAAGCACAAAGGAATTTCGGATCAAGGTGCGGGTAATGGCGGAAAACGATGGGTATGGCATCATCCAGATCATGCTGGCAGCGAATGACGGAGTTCACGCTTTCTCAGTGTGTTTCAATGGGGGAGATTCCGACGGCATCGGCAACAACTTCCTCCAGGTTTCCTCGGGAGGAGACGACTGGTCCCGGATTCAGTTTGAGAACTACATGGAAGCCAATTGGGAGAAGGAAGTCTGGTATGATGTCGTTATTTCCGAAATCTCGGAAGACGGCTCCGCAAAAGTGACGGTACGCGAAGCCGGGGAAGGAAGGATGCTCATCGAAAACGTTCCGATCACCGCAAGTGGGAAAGGGAAACTGCCGACCCTCGATGCCATCATCATTGGAAACCGCGCAGCGGCGAAGGAGTTTGATATCGACGATATCTCCCTGGCTCCTGCGAAAGACTAAATGTTCAGTCCCGGAGAGCCTGTAATTGCTTCCGCGAAGCAAATGGCGGAAGGGGTGGGATTCGAACCCACGGACCCTTTTGGGGTCGCACGATTTCGAGTCGTGTGCCTTAAACCGGACTCAGCCACCCTTCCTAAAGAGGACGGGGAGTATTGCTCAGGCGGGAGGGTTTGTCCAGCGCCCTGCGGAGGATTTTTCTGGGTGGTTCTTCGGGCTTTTTCCCCTGGAGCAGAATAAATTCCATCTGAAGCCGATGCTCGGAGGCGGTGAGGGCCGCCCGGGAGCGTCGGTCGCTCGGGCGGGATGCATCCCTGCATCCTCTTCGCAACCACCGCTCCATCTCGCCTAGCCGATCAGCGGCTGCATCCTGATGCTGTCCGCCCTAAAAGATGTGCTTCGCGCCCATCCAGGCAATGAAGAGGCCCAAAACGAGGAGGATGGCGCTGGAGAAATAGGGGGCGCGGGCCGCCGCCGAGGAGAACCACGAGAATCTCTTTGTGGCATGCTGGACTCCCCAGGCGGCGGCAGCGCCGACGGAGACCATGGTCAGGGCCAGGCCGAAGCTGAAGCACGCGACAAGGGTGAAACCGAGGATGAATTGCTTCAGCTGCAGGCAGACGAGCAAGACGGTGATGGCGGCGGGGCAGGGGAGCAGGCCGCCCGTGAGGCCGAAAAGCACGATCTGGCCGGTGGTGACGTGGCGGTTGCGGAATCGCCGGGCGATGTCGGCTGCGTGTTCGCGTTCATGCGCATCCTGAAAGCCGCCGTCGGAGACGTCGAGGTGCTCAGGTTCCTCGAAGGCAAAGCTGTAGGCCTCGCCGGAGGGTTCCAGATGAAGGCGGGCGGTGAAAGCGTGGGGTTCCGGCAATTCCGCGGTGGCCTCCCAGTATTCTCCGGACCGGGTGAAATGGTAGCTCTCGCGCGAGTCGTCCGGGCGGGAGACCTCTACGGTGGGAGCGATGGCTTGCGTGAGCGGAGCATACACCCGGAATCGGGGAGGCACGCCGTCCTCATGGATGCAGAGCTCGATTTCGCCGAGGTGGGTGGACACCACTTGACCGCCATGGGGACGGCTGCCGCCTTCTCCATGATGGTGGTGATGGTCGTGATGCGCGGCCTCAAGCTGATCGCGGCGGGTGCGCCAGAACATCCACGCGGCCAGACCGATGATGATGATGCCGGAGACAAGCTGGAAATAGGGCTCGGTGGTTTCCACATCCCACTGCGAGCCGAAATGCAGCGCTGTGGCCGCCAGCAGCCAGATGACGAAGGAATGGGAAATCGCGGCCGAAAGTCCCAGGAGTACGGCCTGGGCGATGGTGCCCCGGATCGCGATGATAAAGGCGGCCATCATGGTCTTGGAATGGCCGGGCTCCAGGCCATGCAGGATGCCGAGGAGTATGGCGGTCGGGATGAAGAACCACGCGCTGGCCGTTCCTTGCGTGATCAATTCCTGAAATGAGGTCACGCAAGGGATATACCCCCTCCCCCTATATTGTGCAACCTCGTGCTGGCGTAATCTTTTCTGCACGGTAAGATCATGCGGCGATGTCGAAGGATTTGCATCACCATCCCGAGGAGGAAACCAGAGCGCTGAAGGCGCGGTTGCGCCGGATCGTCGGTCAGCTCAATGGCATCGAGCGCATGCTCGAGGCGGATCGGGATTGCGCGGATGTGCTGATGCAACTCGTCTCGGCGCGGAAGGCACTCAAGTCGCTTTCCGAAAAGGTTGTGACCATCCACATGCACAACTGCATCAAGGGCGCCCAGCATCCGGAGGAGGGCAGGCGACGCCTGCGCGAACTCCTCTCCGTGCTGGAGCGATACGTCGAGTAGGCGCTGCCAAAGATCAGCAGCGCCGTGGCGGGGCAGCGACGGCTAGCTTTGCTGGCGTCTGCGCCGTGTAATGAAGACGAAAGTCGTTCCCATGGCGAGGCAGACCAAGGCTGCCGTCTGAGGCTCGGGGACGACGGTGAGGATCAGGTTGGTGTTGGAATCCGACAGGCTGAGCGTGCCGGTGTAGCCATTGCCCAGGTCGACGCTCGTATTGGCTCCCAATGTTCCCGAGATCGTGGAGGCGGTATCGAAGAGGACATACACACCAGCCCCGAAACCGGATAGCGTGGTGAAGGAGAAGTCGGTTGCCTCCAGCAGGCCCGTGCCGATGTCCAGCGAGCCGCTGGTCAGCACGATCTGGTCAAAGGTCGAGCCGGGGGTGATGTTTGACCCCAGTTCAAAGACGAATGCGCCTGTATTGGCACCTCCGATCGCCCCGGTCGTGTCCAGCGAGCCGGTGCCGAGGGCAAAGGCGAGGCTTTCCACGGAGGCTCCGCCGGAACCGCCGGCCGCCAGCTTCGCGCCGGAACCGAGTGTCACTCCCGAGTTGACTGCGGAGAGATCGATCGAGCCTGTTCCTCCAAGGATACCCCCGGTGATGTTGTAGGCTGCGGCTGACGTCGTGCCGGAGCTCATCGTGTGGGTGCCGTTAATGAGGAGGGTGCCGGACGAAACGGTGGTCTGGCCGGTATAGGTATTACTGCCCGAGGAGGTCAGGATGCCGTTGCCGGTCTTTGTGATCTTGGTGATCTTTGTTGCATCGCCGTCGATGATGGCACCGTTGATACTGGTCGAGCCGTCTCCTGCGATGGCGATCGGCCCGGCACCGTTTGTATTCACGTGAAAAGTGGTGTTGATCGTGAGGGTGACGCCGCTCTTCACCGTGACGCTCGGAGCAGATCCTGACATGCGTGTGGCGTAGTTGCCGCCGATGGTGAGATTCTGCGTGGCTGCCGAAAGGTCCAGTGTGCCGACCGTGAGGGCGCCTCCCGTGGAGAGGGTGACGGCATGTCCGGGATCCTGGATGACCAATGCGCTAATCGTGAGGCCGCCCGTATTAATGGTACTCGTGGTATTAGCGAAGACGTTGTTGAAGATAATCCGGTCGGATGCGCTCGGAAGATTTACAGTCTCATTCGGTGGAGCGTAGGTGCCGGCAGTGCGCAGGCTCGATCCATTGTCTGCCTTGATCAGGTCGGTCGCGTGCGTGGAGGGAATCCCTGCGGCAACGCTCAGAGCAAGGGCCAGCTTGGGGAAGGGGATCTTCATGAGGGCACGGTATATCGTGTCGCCGGGAAATAGAAAGGGGCTCGCGGGTCAAGATTGTTCTTACCGTAGAATTTTCCGAGGTGTTCTATGCGTTGAATAAAGTTTGCGGGAGGCGTGTGCATCCCGTGTTGCTCCCGGGGCGGGACTTGGGGTACCTGTGCGATTCGAGTAATACGCACAGGCTTCTTAAGCAGCCTTGGGCTCAATCTTATCCTAATACCCTATTCGCATGTCTTCATCGGTTTCGCCCCGTTCCCCGCTCATCCCGGGATTTTCAAAAATCCTTCACGGCGGAGATTACAATCCCGACCAGTGGCTGCATGCTCCGGAGGTCATCGATGAGGACTTCCGGCTCATGGCGGTTTCCGGATGCAATACCTTCACTCTGGGGGTGTTTGCCTGGACGAGCTATGAACGCGAGGAAGGCGTTTTCGACTTTGGCTGGCTCGATCGCATTTTTGAGCGCATGGCCGAGCATGGGCACAAGGTGATCCTCGCCACTCCGAGCGGGGCCAAGCCTGCCTGGATGAGCCGGAAGTACCCGGAGATACGGCGCGTGAATGCGGCTGGTCTCCGCGAGCCGCACTGGCACCGGCACAATCACTGCTGGTCTTCGCCGGTTTACCGGGAGAAGGTCGGAGCCATCAATACGCAACTGGCCGCGCGGTATGGCCGCCATCCGGCCCTCGCGATGTGGCATGTCTCCAATGAACTCGGCAATGACAGCCTCGACGGGCAGTGTTTTTGTCCGCTCTGCCTCGGGGAATGGCGGCTGTGGCTGGAGCGCAGGTACGAGACGCTGGAAAACCTGAATCGCTCCTGGTGGGCCTCCTTCTGGAGTCATGAGTTCACGGAGTGGGAGCAGATCGATCCGCGCGACTGGAGCATGGACAGCCTCTCGGTGGACTGGCTGCGGTTTCGCAACTGGCAGATCCAGGACTGGTATGAGTTTGAGGCGGAGACGCTCAGGCCGCTTTCTCCGGGCATTCCGGTCTCGACCAATTTCATGGGGGTGCATCCGTGGATCGACTATGCGGCCCTGGCGCGAAAGGTGGACTTTGTCATGGACGACCAGTACCCGGCCTACGAGATCGATGATCCCGGTTTGATCCGGTCGGCGGCCGCCGTGAGTTTCAAGGACAGCTTGTACCGCTGCTTCAAGCCGGACCGGCCCTGGATGCTCGTGGAAAGCTGCCCCGATGCTCCGCAATGGAAGGAGCGCATGCGCCCGAAGCCGGAGGCCGTGCATCAGCTGGAAATGCTCCAGGCGCTCGGCCACGGGGCGGAGGGCACGTGCTACTTCCAATGGCGCAAGGGGCGGGGCAGCCGGGAGAAGCTGCATGGAGCGGTCGTGGACCACTCCGGCCGCGAGGACGCACGGGTCTTTCGCAGCGTGACGGCGCTTTCCCGGAACTATGAACGCCTGGCGCCGGTCCTCGGGTCGACGCCGCAGCGGGCGGGCGTCGGTCTGGTCTACGACTGGGAGGCTCGTTGGGGGATGGAGTTTTCAGAAGGCGCGGCCCGGGGAGGCCATGCGTACGAGACGGTGGCGGGTCAGCATTATTTCGCGTTTTGGGAGCAGTCGATTCCGGTGGATGTCTTTCCGAGCGAGGGGGATTTTTCCGCCTACAGGATGCTGATCCTGCCCCAGCTCTGGATGCTGAAGCCCGGTGTCGCGCGGCGGCTGGAGGCTTTTGTCGAGCAGGGTGGCATCCTGGTCGCCACCTCCTATCTGGGCGTCTGCGACGAGAGCAATCTGTGTTTCAACGGAGGGTGGCCAGGAGATGGCCTGATGAAGCTCTTCGGGCTTTGGAACGAGGAGTACGACACTCTGCCCGGCGGAGAGACGATCGAGATCGTTCCTGCCCGCGGCAACGCCCTGGGCCTGACGGGCAGCCTCACGGCAACCTCCCTGTGCGGCATCCTGCGCGACGTGGAGGCTGAGGTCGTGGCCACCTACGGCTCGGGAATGTTTGTCGGCACTCCGGCGATCACCGTACGCCGCCACGGGCAGGGCGAGGCATGGTATGTCGGTCCGCGCCTGGATGCAGAGGCGCTTGGGGCTTTTTACCGTCCGCTGGCCAGGAGGCTCGGGCTGGAAAAAGCCTGGGACGGGGAGCTTCCCCCCGGGATCTCGGCTCAGCGGCGTCTCGGCGATGGGGAGGACTATGTGTTTCTCGAAAACTTCACCCCGCGCTCTCAGACGATCGCGCTGGGAGGGCGTCGAGTGAGAGACCTGTTGACGGGCGGGATGCTTTCGGACGCATTGATCCTGCCTTCGGCGGGATCGACGGTGCTCGCTGTTCCGTCGTCGTATTGACGGACGACGGAACCGGTGGAGAAAAATGTCCTAGCTGCAGCAGCCGCCAGCCTTCATGGGAGAGGTCGAAGGAGCGTCCTTGAGGCTGCCGCAGGAGGACATATGCCTGCCCATGTAGGGATTTTGGACCGTGGTGGATTTTTGCACCCAATCGGCGCCCGCCATCGGGCAGGTGAAGACATGGTAACCGCTTTGCCTCGCCGCGAGTTTCTAGGCCTCGCTGCTCAGGGTGCGAAAGCTTTGGCGGGCCGCGTCGAGTGAGTTTGCCTTCGCCGCGCTGGAAGCGGGGATCGCGAACGGGCCGGTCTCCTGGGGGAGTTGGGCAGCGGCGGCCTTGGGGTTGGTTGTCATGAGGGATTGCGAGACCGGTCTGACCTAAACCGTCGGAAAATCTCGCAGCACGGCGGGCAAAAGCAAAAACTCCTGCCGGCGACATGCGCCGCTGGCAGGAGGGGAGCCGATCCCTTGATGGGGGCGATCAGTAAGTCGTCGTTGTGCGCTCGACGGTCGTCGAGGGGGGGACGGTGGAGCTTCTCGTGACAGTCGTCGAGGTGGACGGGGTGGACTCCCGTTCGACGCTAATGCAGCCGGTGAGAATCGTGGCGCTCGCGGCGAGGACGAAAGCCAGGGCGGTTTTGCGGATGGTTGAGGGCTTCATAACAGGTAGTTTTTATCCTAAGTTCGGATAAGGTTTTCCGCCCGGTCGTATCCAAAGTCTCATTTCGCAAGACGGCATCCGTCGGGCGCGGCAGCTTCGATTCCCAGACATGAATGGAATCATCGTTATTGCCGTGTTTCTCATGATTGCCTGGCTGGTCTTGCGGGTGGCATTTGCCCTCACCGGGCTGGCATTTCATTTGCTCTGGATCGCGGCCATCGTGCTCTTTGTGATCTGGGTCATCGGCAAGGTATTTGGAAAATAGGCCGCCCGCGAATTAGGAAAGCTCCCCCGGAGGACATTGTCGCCCGGGGGAGCTTTTCCCTTTGCTTCTGGTTAGGAAGGCGCTGGGTTTTCTTTGAACTATTTCCTTCCCCTCACTGCCGAGGCGATGAGGATTCCCGCGCCGGAGGCGAGAACCACCAGGCCGATGATGGGCGAGACCGGGATGCTTTCCTTCTGTTCCTTCACCGCCTCGATCGGCCCGACGTCGAGCACCTTTTCCTTCTTGGTAAAGGTGACGTAGGGCAGGGCGAGGGCGGCGATTCCGATGACGATTAGGATGATGCCAAGAGTTTTCATAAGCGGTATTCCTATTAGGGAATCGCAGGAGAAGGGTGTGCTGCGTGCCTCTCGGTGCAAGTGCGCAGCAGGATCGACTCGGGTCCCTCAAAGGTCAGCGAATCGATCTGCGAGCCCGCGGTGCGGCTGCCGCCGAAACGAATCTCCTCGCTGCTCAGGACGCATTGCCAGGTCCTGCCCAGAGGGAGAGTCGCCTCGCTGCCGAGGTGGGTGACGAGCAGCCACCCGCCGTTGTCGTCCTGCCAGGAAAGGCGCAGGGTGTCCCCGGAATGTCCGACGTGGCAGCAGCTTTCGCGATACAGCGGACGGAAAGCGGCCTCCTTGCGCCGCAACGCCAGGCACTCCCGGTAAAGGGATAGGATCAGGGTATGCGGCTCGCGTTCGATCTCCTCCCAGCGCAGCTTGGAGTTGTGAAATGTCTCCGCGTTCTGCGGGTTGGGAATGTGCTGGCGGGCCCGGGCATCGGCGAATTCCGGAAACGAGGCAAACTCCTTCCGCCGCCCTGCGGTGACCAGCTTCCCGAGTTCGTCATGATGGTCGGTGAAGAAGAGAAACGGCGAGCTTGCAGCCCATTCCTGACCCATGAACAGCATGGGGGTGTAGGGCGAGAGGCACAGCAGCATGGACGCAGCCCGGTAGGAGGAGGGGGTGACGAGTTGACTGATCCTTTCGCCGAACGCCCGGTTGCCGACCTGGTCGTGATTGGAGAGGCAGTGAATGAACTGATGGGGCGGAAGCTGACCACCCGGCGTGCCGCGGGGCTTCCCTGTGGTTTTTGTTTTCTGGCCGTGATACAGCCAGCCTTCTCCGAGGATCGCACCAAGCTCCTCCGTCCCTCCTGAGAAGTTTCCAAGATAGGAGTGGCTTTCCCCGGTGAGGGTGACGCGGAGGCTGTGGTGAAAGTCGTCCGCCCACACTCCGTCAAAGCCCATGCCGCCTTCCGATGTGGCCGTAAGCATCCGGGCCTCATTGCGATCATCCTCCGCAACGGCGAACCCCCCACGCTGGTGGATTGCGTCGGTCATCTCGGCGAGGATGTGCGGCGTCGTGTCGTCCTGAATCTCGTGCGCGGCGTCGAAGCGAAACCCATCGATGTGAAACTCGTCCATCCAGTAGCCCGGGTTGCTGCCGAAATACTCGCGCACCGGCCCGCAGTGCGGGGCGTCGAAATTGAACCCGTTACCCCACGGCGTATGGTGCCGCGAGTGGAAATAGTACGGGCTGAATGCCGTGAGGTAATTTCCATCCGGGCCGAGGTGGTTGTAGACCACGTCGAGAATCACGGCGATTCCCGCCGCGTGGGCTGCATCCACCAGGGAGCGAAGGTCATCCGGTGAGCCGTAGGCGGAGGCCGGAGCATAGATCTGGACTCCATCATAGCCCCAGTTGCGGGCGCCGGGAAAATCCGCCACGGGCATGATCTCCACTGCGGAGACGCCGAGGGATTGCAGGTAGGGCAGGCGCTCGCGGGCCGCGAGAAAGGTGCCCTCCGGCGTGAAGGAGCCGATATGCAGTTCGTAAATGACCACATCTCTCAGGCTCGGGATTTTCCAGTCATGATCCGTCCAGGGAAAGGCGGAGGGATCGACCACCAGGGAAAGGCCATGCACGTCCCTCTGGAGCGCCCGCGATGCCGGATCTGGCAACGGCTGGCTTGCTCCGCCGAGCCGGTAGCCATAGGCGTCCCCGGGTCGGCCCTCGGGATCGCTGCCCTCAAAATACCCATCCTCCATCGGGGAAAGCGGGACGAGCCGCGTGGCCCCGTCCCGGTGAATTTCCGCTGTCACCGAGGCGACCTTGGGCGCCCAAACGCGGTAGAGCACCTGTGTTCCCGTCCATGTCGCACCGAGTCGTTGTGTCATCGTCACGGCTAAATATCGCACGCGGAACGGTCTTGCGAGTGAGGGAATGCCCCTAAACAGACCTCGGGGTATTCCGGGAGGGTAGGAGATTTGCCGATAGGCCAATCGTAGGGCGCACCGATTGGAGGAAAACGCATGCCGCGCTAGCCTGCTCTCGAACCCAAGACAACCTATGGAAATCACAATGGATCAAATCGAGATGGGAGAAGACCAGGAGTTGATGCAGGGCCTGATCAAGAAAGTGCCCCAGGCGCTGGAGCGGTTGCACCAGAGATACCGCACGGTTTTAAGATCGATCATCATGCAGGTGCTGCATGACGAGGCTGAGACGGAGGACGTCCTACAGGAGGTCTTTCTCCAGGTGTGGGATCGCGCTCACAGCTACTCCGCCCGCAAGGGCAAGCTCGTAAGCTGGCTGTGCACGCTGGCCCGCCGCCGGGCGATCGACCGCCTGCGGCAGCATAGCGCCTATCGTCGCGCCACGGATCGCTACGAGGTGTCATGCAACCACCCCGACAAGGCAATCGACGAAACGCATGTGGTGGAGCGAGACGCCTTCCGCGATGACATCCGCGAGCTTCTGCACCAGCAGATCGCGACGCTCCCGCCGAAGCAACAGCAGGTCATCCGGCTGGCCTATTTTGAAAATCGCAGTCAGCGGGAAATCTCGGCCCTGACCAGCACGCCTCTCGGTACCGTAAAAACCCGTATCGAGCTCGGGATGAAGAAGCTCACTCACGCCTTCGGCGGCCTCCGGGAGAAGATGGTATAGCTCCTGCCCGATCCGGCCTTACCCCCGATGCCTCCGGACTGCTGCCGACGGCAGCTCGAGCCGCGCCTGTCCGGAGGCTGGCGGGTGGCGAGTAAATCGCCTTGCCTCCGGCGTTCCCGGCGCGCTTAATTGGCGGTTTGTATCTGTAGATGAGCCAACTCGCCACCAATCCCAAAGTCCTCGGTTTCATTGATCGGTGGTGTGGAGGGACCGCGTGCGCGGTGCTTACCGTTTTCCGCAAGTTGTTTGGCGGCAGGGAGATCGTTGGTCCCGAGCGCAGGGGGCTGCTCTTCATGAAGCTGGCGGAGCAGGGGTCCACCGTGCTCGCCAGTGCCGCCATCCGCGACGCGGTGCAACGCCACGGGCGCGAAAACGTCTATTTCTTCGTTTTTCAGGAAAACCGCTTCATCCTTGATGCGCTCGACGTCATTCCTCCGGAGAACGTCCTGACGGTGAACACGAAAAACGCCCTCACCATGATCACGAGCGCCCTCGATGTCGTGGGGCGCATCCGCCGGATGAAGCTCGCGGCGTGCGTGGACATGGAGTTTTTTGCCCGGTCCACGGCGGTGCTCTGTTATCTCACGGGCATCCCGATTCGCGTGGGGTTCCATGCCTGGCACGCGGGAGAGGGGCCATTCCGGGGCGATCTTTTCACCCGCCGCCTGCGGTACAATCCCCACCTGCACAGCAGCGTCACTTTTCGCTCTCTCGTAGCCGCGGTCGATGATCGTGAGCCGGAGCTTATGCCTCGCTTTGACTGGCATGCGGATGAGGAACTCCTCCCGCTGCCCCATTTTCAGCCGACGCCGGAGGAGGTGGCTTCCGTACGGTCGCTGGTCGCTGAGACGACCGGCCCGAATCGCAAGGCCCTCGTGCTTCTCAATGCCAATGCCAGCGACCTGCTTCCGCTCCGCCGCTGGCCCAATGAGAATTACCTGGAACTTGCCCGCCGTGTCCTGGCGCTCTCCGAGCACTACTACGTCGGCTTCACCGGCGGCCCCGCCGAGGCCAAGAAAGTCGCGGATATCGTTGCCCAGCTCGATCACCCGCGCGTGGTTTGTTTTGCCGGTCGCACGACGTTGCGCGAACTCCTCGCTCTTTACAACGAATCCGACGTACTGGTGACCAATGACAGCGGTCCGGCTCACTTTGCCGCCCTGACCTCGGTGGAAACCGTGGTGCTCTTCGGCCCGGAAACGCCGAAGCTCTTCGGCACCCTTTCGCCGAATACCCAGTCGATCACCGCCGGGCTGGCCTGCAGCCCGTGCGTGAGCGCGCTGAACAACCGCCAGACGAACTGCCGCGACAATGTCTGCATGCGGCGCATCTCGGTGGATCAGGTCTTTCAGGCCGTCACCATCGCCTTGGAACGGCGTCAGGCTGCTTCCGTCGCTGCCTGACAGGGCAGCGAGGTGGTCTTGGGCAGCGTAAGGATCTGCCGGGCCAGCCACACAAAGATGGCGGAGGCTACGAGCGCCTTCAGCCAAAGATTCGTCCACGGAAAAATCGGGTTGCCGTAATTTTCTGACCCCAGAACGATCGCGACAGCAGTCCACCACGCGGCGTAGTCGATGCGTTTGAGGAACGCTCCGGTGTATGCCCCCATGACGGCCGCAAAGGCGGCCAGCATGATGTAGGAGTTGGTCTCCGTCCGAGGATTGAAGAGCATCAGGTATGTCACATTGAGGAACAGCACGGCAAAAGCCCCCCGGACAGGATCGAACCTGCGGAGCGCGAGCCAGGAGAGGGCGAGCGTACCGAGGCCCGCGAGGCCGCGGATGCCGAGTTGCACGGGGGAAGGAAGCTCCATTCCGAACGATTTGAACATCCCTGCAAAATCGCACCACGAGTGTCCCGTCGGCTTGCCGGCCTGGGTGAGGTTTTTGAAGAACGCGGGGTATTCCCCGGCGGCATAGCTGAGGTTCCAATGCAGGAAGGGCATGGCGATGATCGCGGCGAGAGTGGCGGCGAGCGGAACGCGCAAACGCGGGAAAAGAACGCCGCAGACCAGGATCGGCGCGATGGCGATCGGTTTCAGGATCAGGGTCAGCCCGAGCAGGATGGCGGAGGTCCACCATTTCTCCCGGGCGAGGGTGACCGCCAGCAGCAGGAAGAGTCCGGCCAGCGGCATGTTGACCTGGCCGTTGCGGGCACTGGAGAACGACGCAGGCAGGACGAGCAGAGTGGCGATAAGAAAGATGAGTTCCTTACGCCGGGGAGTAAAATGTCCCGCAGCAGCCCAGAGCGAACCTGCGAGCAACCCGAGGCAGGTCAGGCGCCAGAGAGGTTCTCCGACGCGATCGGGGAGGATTTCGTACGGAGTGTAGAGGATCGCGAATTGCGGCAGGTAGAGGTAGCCATTCTTTTTGCGATACAGGCTTTTCTCGCCGCCCCACCAGTTGTCGGTCGCCCGCTGATACTCGATGGTGGCGCTGCGGCGGGTCGGCTGGATGGCCACGATGGTCGAGATGACCGTGCCGTAGACGATCCAGATGGCGAGCGCGGCGACGAGGGCGCGCTTGGCTGGAAGTTTGTCCAGAAACGACCAGAGGCTTTGCCAGAGATCAGAAATGCGAACAGCAGACATCCGGGAAGACAATCGTATCCGCGCACGGCAGGCAAGCAGGAGGTGGCTGCTCCACGGGAGCGGGGCCGGACGAAAAAGTCATCAAATCCAACCAATTGCGCTATGAAAAAGCGTGCTTTTGCAGGACGTTTCCCGAAATCAACAGCAAGAATTCCGTGAAAGCGCCCTCCCGTTTGTCCCTCGCGAGATTTGCCTCGGTGATGTTGGCGCTTTCCTCGCTTCTGTCCTCTACGGGGCGGGGCGAGGAGAAAAAGGATGCGCGTTTCGAGAATGACCAGGTGATCGTCACCTTCAAACTGAACAGCGACTGGGGAGCCGGCTACCAGGCCGACGTAACGATTGAGAACCGGACTGCGCAGGTGATCCCCGACTGGCAGCTTTCCTTTCGGATCGAGCAGGCTCCTGCGAATCTCTGGAATGCGCGGATCGCCAAAAACTCCGGCGAGCTCTACACCTTCGACGCCCAGTCATTTGACTGGAACCGGAGCATTCCACCCAACGGGCGCGTATCGTTTGGATTTGTCGGGGCGAAGGGCGGATTGACCAAGGCTCCGTGGGACTTTGCCTTCCAGTCTGGAGCTTCAACCGCCACGCCGACCGCCACGCCAAGCGCCACGCCAAGCGCCACGCCAAGCGCCACGCCAAGCGCCACGCCAACCGCCACGCCAAGCGCCACGCCAAGCGCCACGCCAAGCGCCACGCCAAGCGCCACGCCAAGCGCCACGCCGACCGCCACACCAACCGCCACACCAACCGCCACACCAACCGCCACACCAACCGCCACACCAACCGCCACACCAACCGCCACACCAACCGCCACACCAACCGCCACACCA
>JAFKMU010000016.1 GCA_017305195.1 Verrucomicrobiota bacterium
CGGAGCACGGAGCCGTGGAGGGAGAGCATTTACCGCGACCATCATGAGGGCATCAGCGCCTCGGCGATGGCGAGGATGCGGCGGTTGGGCAGCGCGACGGTGGGGCGCATTTACGCGGAGTTTACGGGGCGCAAGGCGCGGGAGCGCGAGAGCCTGCAATGCCCGCAGGTTCTGGGCATCGACGAGCATCGAGTGCACCGAGGCCTGCCCTTTGCGACGACCTTCTGCGATTTAAAGAACCGTCGGATCTTCGACATCGTGCCGGGGCGCAGCGCACGCGAACTGGCGGGCTTCCTGAGCCGATTGCAGGGCCGCGAGAAGGTCAAGGTGGTCTGCATTGACCTCTCCAGTTCCTACCGGGCCCTGGTGCGGCGCTGGTTCCCCAACGCGCGTATCGTGGCTGATCGGTTCCACGTCATCCGCCTCCTCCAGCATCACTTCCTGGATCTGGCCCGCCAGATCGTTCCGGAACTCAGAACCCATCGGGGCCTTCCAGGCGTGTTGCGGCGCCATCCCAGCCGGCTGGAGAAACGGCATCAGGACAAGCTTGAGAAGCTCCTGGTCGATCATCCCGCCCTGGCGCCCCTCTACGAAAAAATGGTCGAACTTTGGGACCTCTTGCGGCTCAAGCACCAGGCTGCCCGCACCTGCCGCCACCACATCCCCAAGCTCTTACGCCTCATTGACGAACTGCGGCAAAGTGCCTTCGAACCCCTCGTTCGCCTGGGCACGACCCTCCACAGATGGAGAGAGGCGCTTGTCACCATGTGGCGCTTCACCCGAAACAATGGCATCACCGAGGGCTTCCATCGCAAGATGAAACTCATCCAACGCCGGGCCTTCGGCTTCAGAAACTTCCACAACTACCGCTTGCGCGTCATCGCTCAATGCGGCTAACACAAAAACATCAACAAATGACCTCGTCCCCATTTTTTGGCGGAGAGCCGTCCCGGCTCATTCCCATTGAAGACTATGCTCCGACTCTTGTTCTGAGTACTCCAGAAAATCCCCCTTCGGGGTAGGTGACTGAGGAAGTGGAGCGGGTAGCGGGAATCGAACCCGCATGGCCTGCTTGGAAGGCAGGAACTTTACCATTAAGCTATACCCGCGATGGGTCAGGCAGTATCTCGACCGCGGCCCCTGCCGTCAACGGCAATTTATCCAATATTTGGCAGGAGATTGGAACCGATTACGCGGTCGATCGAGAGATGCCCGCCGCCGAGAAACAGTAAGGCCAGGCCTGATGCGAGGATGGTCAGGGGGAGCTGGACATTCTCAAAAGTCGTCCCGCCATGGACGTAAAAGATCGCAGCTCCCATCAGGATCACCACCAGCAGCCCGCCGAGACGAGTGAGAAGGCCGAAAAAGAGAAGCACCACGACGACGAGCTCAGCCACGATGGCGGAGGAGATCAGAATGACCGGCATGTCCACGCCCTCCGCCGACGTCCAGGCATGCACGGTAGCCAACCATCCCTCCCCGCCAAACCAGCCGAAGGCCTTCTGGCCGCCTTGATAGAGAAAGATCGCCACCAGAGCCATCCGGAGGAAAAACGGGCCAAAACTCGGCGGGGTCCGAAAGAAAAGATACACCGGATTGCTCGACACGCCGGGGACGCTAACAAACCCGGGAGCAAGGAGGAAAGGAAAACTGTTTGGCTCCGGGCGCAGTCGCCGTCTAGGGTGTCCGCCCATGTCCAGCCGCAAATCCCTCCCGCCACTGCTCCTGGCCTATACGGTTCCGTTCGTCGCGTTCATGCTGTTCCTGGCCGTGGAGCAGGGAATTGCCTCGCTGGGAGCGGAGTCCGGCCAATGGTGGCTGGCGACGCCGAAGTACTGGGTCTTCCCGCTCCAGACCCTGGTTTGCGGAGGGCTGCTCCTCTATTACTGGAGGCACTATCAGTTTGGCCCGCTCGCTCCGGGCTGGATCGGCGTCCTCGGCGGACTATTGATTCTGGCGGTCTGGGTCGCCCCCCAGGCGTTCCTCGGGTTTTCACCTCGGCAGACCGGCGGCTTCGACCCTTATGCACTGGGAACTGAGGGTGCGGTCCCGGCACTGATGATCGCGGCCCGCTTTGCCCGGCTGGTCATCGTGGTGCCGCTGGTGGAGGAGATATTCTGGCGGGGTTTCCTCATGCGCTACCTGATCAAAGAGGATTTTCAGAAGGTTCCGTTCGGCGCGTATTCCCACCTGTCTTTTTTCGGAGTCGCCGGGCTGTTCATGCTGGTCCACAGTCAGGCGGACTGGCCTGCCGCGTTTCTCTCTGGTATTATTTTCAACGCCATTGCCGTGAAGACGAAAAGCCTGTTTGCCTGCGTGACAGCCCATGCCGTGGCCAATCTCGGCCTGGGCCTGTACATCATGACGACGCGGCAGTGGGGATTCTGGTAGGAAAATGAAGATCGGTTTTGCCCAGCTCAATACAACAGTCGGCGACTTCGCCGGGAACTGTGAACGTATTCTCTCCGCTTACGAGAAGCTCACCTCGGAGGGCGCGGATATCGTCCTCACGCCCGAGCTCTCGATCACCGGCTATCCCCCGCAGGATCTGCTCTTCAAGTCGCAGTTCGTACCGGGCAATCTGGAGGCCCTCGCGGAACTGCAAGGCGCAATAACCCGCGGAGCGCTGGTGGTGGGTTTTGTCGCAGCCAATACGGCCAGCCATGGCCGGCCATTTCGCAACGCCGCCGCTGTCCTTCAGTCCGGGACGGCGCCCGCAATCGTCCACAAGACGCTGCTCCCGACCTACGACGTCTTTGACGAGGCTCGCTACTTCGAGCCCGCCACGCACCACGCCCCGGTCGAGATCGCCGGGCAACGCTTCGGCCTCACGATCTGCGAGGATATCTGGACCGGGGAATACCTCCCCCGCCCCCTCTATACGCATGATCCCGTGCGGGAGCTGACCGCCGCAGGCGTGACGGCCATCCTGAATCTCAGCGCGTCGCCTTTTGCCCTGGGCAAACCCCGCCAGCGCACGGCGATGATCGAGGAACTGGCACGGAAATACGCCGTTCCTTTCTACTACTGCAACGCCGTCGGCGGAAACGATCAGCTCGTCTTTGACGGAAACTCTCTGGCGGTTTCCTCCAGCGGCAGGACCATCTGGAGCGGCGCCTCCTTTACCGAGGAACTCGCCATCGTCAACGAAGACGACATCCAGCAGGGCCTGAAACCCTCGCGCTCCGACATGGCCGACCTCTACGACGCGCTCGTCCTCGGGTTGCGCGACTATATGGGGAAATGCGGTTTCAAGTCCTGCGTGCTGGGGCTGAGTGGCGGCATCGACTCGGCCCTGACGGCTGTGCTGGCCGCCGAAGCCGTGGGCCGCAGCAATGTCCTGGGCGTCGCCATGCCGTCGCGCTACTCATCGCAGCACAGCGTGGACGATGCCGAGCTCCTTGCTCGCAATCTCGGCATCCGATACCTGAATATTCCGATCCAGGAGAGCTTCCAGGCCTTCCTCGGGCAGATGAAACCGGTTTTTGAGGGGTTGAAGGAGGACACGACCGAGGAGAACATGCAGGCGCGCCTCCGTGGGCTGACGCTGATGTCGCTTTCCAACAAATTCGGCAGCCTGCTCCTGACGACCGGCAACAAAAGCGAACTGGCTGTCGGGTATTGCACCCTTTATGGCGACATGTGCGGCGGGCTGGCGGTGATATCCGACGTCCCCAAGACCGTCGTCTACCAGCTTTCCGAGTACATCAACCGCAACGGCGATATCATTCCCCGCAACACCATCGTCAAACCGCCGAGCGCCGAACTGCGGCCCGACCAAAAGGACCAGGACACCCTGCCCCCCTACGATCTCCTCGATACGATCCTGTCCCTCTACGTGGAGGAAAACCTTTCGGGCGCAGATATCATCAAGCAGGGATTCGATGCCGAAACCGTGCGGTGGATCGTCCGGCGGGTAGATCTCAATGAATACAAACGCGAGCAGGCCGCTCCGGGATTGAAGGTCACGGGACGGGCTTTTGGCATGGGACGACGCATGCCTATCGCGCAGAAGTTTGTGGCTTGAATAGGAAAATTCCCCTGTTCACCGCTCGGGGAAAGAACTGCCCTCTAGGCTTTATCGCAGGTCTGTGCTATTGCTCAGGCTTGCCTTCCAAATGAAAAAATCCGGCCTTGTATGGCTCATCGCGGCATCCGCCGCATTCGTAACTCCCGGAGCTCCGGCTGCTGAACGCGGAAACTCCGAACTCCTTTTCCAGGGAAAATCGGTCGACCAGATGGTGGTCGAGTACATGCGCGAGAACAAAATCCCGGGCGTGGCCGTAGCCATCGTCCAGGCACCGTATATCACGCGAGTGACCGGTTACGGGTACTCGGACTCCGCCCGTAAGCTGCTCAGCGCCTCCCGCACCCTGTTTCAGATTGGGCAGATGGCGGAGGCCTATACCGCCGTGGCCGTGCTGCAGCTCGTCGAGGACGGCAAGGTGAAGCTGGACGATCCCATCGAGCAGTACGTGCCCCTCACGCCCGCCCCCTGGCATGGGGTGACGGTGCGCCAATTGCTCCAGCATCAGTCCGGGCTCCCGGACTATACGAAGGCAACGCCAAGAAACCCCGGCGATCCGCCAGCCCAGCTCTTCCAGGCCGTCGCCGAGCAGGGCCCCATCTTCCCCCCGGGCTCCCAATATGCGCCAAGCGCCTCGGATTATCTGCTCCTGCAACTCCTCGTCGAGACCGCAAGTGGTCAGAGTTATGAGAGCTTTGTCCGGGCCAGGCAATTCGATCGCCTCGGCCTTAAGGAGACATTCTTTGCCGGAGAAATCCCGCAGCTCCCGCGCGACCTTCCCGAGGGCGGTGAAAAGCCGAAGAAATTCCTGCAGGAAGCCGTCTTCATCAACCCGATGGAGCCCGCAGTCGGTTATCGCGATGACGATCTCAAACCGGTCGCACTCTCCGAGGCCCTTTTCCGGGCTGCCATCTACTCCTCCGCCTCCGATATCAGCATCTGGGACATGGCTTTGGCTGGCGACCTGCTGCTGAAGAATGCCGATCTCAAAAAGCTGATCTTCACCCCGGCCAGCACCAAGGCAGCGGTGCCCACCTCGGGTCCCTGGCGTTTCCCCGGTCGTCCCGGCCTGATGATTGCCTCGGGCAGCGCGGATGGCTTTTCCTCCATCCTCTGCCGCTTCACCGATCCCAAGGATCTTCTCTGCGTGACGGTCCTCGCCAATCGTGAAAATGTGAACCTTGAGCCCTTGGCGCTTCAAATCGCCGGAGCCTACGATGCGGCCCTCGGTCCCAAGCCGACGCCCAAGCCTTCACCGTCGGCCACTCCGACGGCGGCGCCCTCAGCCTCTCCTACCCCGTCCGCAAAAGCAACGGCCTCGCCGACTCCGAAGCCTTCGCCGACACCGACTCCGGCCTCCTGAGATGTACGCCCGGGTTGACCGGACGCCGCAGGTGCGTTAATTCGCTCGGATAACCTCTGTCTTCATGCCTCGTACGACCCTGCATCGCCTCGCTATTTTCGGCTGTTCCCTCGTCCTGGCGGGAACATCGCTGGTGGCCCAGCAGGTCATCGTGCCGGAAGACCCGATCCCGGAGGCCCCCATCGCCCTGCAGGAGATGCGGGCAAACTACCTGCGTCTCGCCAAGGCCACGCCCCAGCAGTTGCAGGACTATCTTGAGCGTGTCGGCAAATTACGGAAAGCCGCCGAAGCCTACGCCGGTAAGGGAAATGCCACCCAGGCCGCGCTCTACTACCAGCAGGCCCTCGAAGGAATCACCAAACTCGCGGCAGCCCGCCCACAGTGGCAGACCGAAGAGGTACAGCAGCAAAAAAACGCCATCCAGAGCGCAGTCGCTGCACTGCCCCAACCGAACCCAGCCCTTTCCGACGAGACGGCATCCATCGCCCTGCTTTCGGACGAGGTCAAGGAGGGCAAGCTGACCCTTTCCTGGAGCCTCCGCGCGGTGAATCTCTCCGCCGATGAAGCCTCCCGGCATCTCGATGTGGCGGTGAGCTACGATTCCCTGCCCGCCAAGCAACGAAAGGGTCGCCTGCTGAGCAATCAGGTGGAGGCGGATTCCTCCGGTCAGCCGGGGCGGTTTGTCGCCCGGCAGGAGTTTGCTTGTCCCGCCGGAACCACCAAGGCATCGATCCGCGCCGACTTCTTCGACCAGAATCTCTTCGCGGAGTCCCGCCCCATCGTGCGAGGCACCGAAGAGGCAGCCAACCGGCAAACGCCCAAGTCGGCAAACTAAAAAAAGCGGCGCACCTTGCGAGATGCGCCGCTGAAAAATCAAGACGAGCCCCGGAAGCGGCGATGGACCGCATCACCGCTCTCCGCAGGCCCTCGACAGGGCCTCAGGAAACGAGCTTCGCGTCGAGCGTGATCGTCGCGTTGAGGAGCTTCGAGATCGGGCAGTTCGCCTTGGCGAAAGCCGCAAGCTCGTCGAACTTCTCTTCATCGATGCCGGGAACCTCGGCCTCCAGAGAGAGATGCACCTTGGTCACGGCCCATGCGCTCTTCACCTGCTCCAGGATCACCTCGGCGGAGGTATTGAGAGATTTTGGGGTAAAGCCAGCGTTGCCCAGGAAGAGGCTCAGAGCCATCGTGAAACATCCGGCGTGCGCAGCCGCAATCAATTCCTCGGGATTGGTTCCGGTACCGTTCTCGAAACGAGCCTTGAAGGAATAAGGCGTCTCATTGAGCACCTTGCTGTTCGTGGTGATGGTTCCCTTGCCATCGTTGAGATTGCCTTCCCAATGGGCGGAAGCGGTATTTTTGATCATCGTCGTTCGTTTGTTTTTGAAGCAACCGGGAGGTCGGCTGCGAGCTCTCTACTCTGCCGCGAGGCCCTCCTCCAAGCAAGCCCAACCGGATTTCCACCGGGCTTGAAAATTTTCCCGAAAAAAGGATTGGCAAATCCGAGAAACCAGAGATATTTACCCTCCCTCGCGCAAGGAGTCTTAGCTCAATCGGTTAGAGCGCTGCCCTGTCACGGCAGAGGTTGCGGGTTCGAGCCCCGTAGACTCCGCCACTCATTCGAGTGGCGGAACCAGATCAGCCCCAAGGCATATGCTGAGGTCGCCATATTTCGACTGATATCCATATTCTTTTTCATGACACATTGATGAAAAATGTGAAACCGCTGAGCACTTGAATGGGGTTCAAGCGGTCGTGATTCACAACCTTGCCCCAGCCCACCTGGAAAGCCGGGACTCCCGGCATCTGTAGAGTAATCCGCAAATCAGAGGACTCCGCAGGCAATTTTCATCGCCTTTTGTTCCTTCGATGGAGCGTCACCCTCTGCCAGCGCTGCCGATCAGGCAGCCCTGGAGGCCAGGGAAGCTCTTCATGCCGTGAAGAGAGAATTTTTCGAATCGTATTGAACCCCGGGGATACGGGAACATGTTCCCGCTACTGGTAGCCAGACAATGGCAAGAACGACGCGATAAACGCCTGGCATACATCGAAGTCCCTCGATTGAAGCCAAGTGGGTATTCGAGAAATTATCGACCGCGATACGGAGGGTTTCTTTGCTCGCCTGTTTCCTCGGATAGCTTGTCCAGGTTATCGGCGCTGGTGTATTCTACCACTGCCTTTCGGGGCAGCCTTGGTTTTCACCAGTCGCATCTCCTTAAGCCCGTGACGATGCGGAATACCGTGTTGGTCGCGTTCGGCTTTTCGCAGAAGCTCGGACACGGCTCACAGGATCATATCTCTGTCCCGTAGCGGCTGATCACCACGACTCAACGTACCTTTGTAAAGGCTTTACGTTAGTAAACCATCTTTGTTTACTCGGGTCCGTCCAGACAGCGTAGTTTTTCCGGACTTTCTCCGAGCCATTCGTGCCAGCGTTGCGAATGTCGGAGGAGTAGCTTGTGTCGTAGGCAATCTGGTAGGGAGCTCCCCAAGGGTCCTGAAAAGCCCCGTTTGTGAATCCGGGTTTCCGTTTTCCTTTCGTATCTTGAACCTCCAAGAAGATAATCTGGCGAGCGTTTGTTCCCATGAGCCTGGCGAGCAGGTCATCTTTCACTTCTGTTAAGGTGTTTGTTCCCCAAGGTCCGCTGCCGAATTCAGTCTCGTAAGCAATGCAGGCGTTGACAATTTGGGTGGCATCATTTCTTGCCTGGGCCTTGCGGGCCGCGTTGATAGCCGACCCGACCGCTGGGAACAACAGTGCCATCAGGATGCCAATGATCGCTATCACGATCAGCAGCTCCATCAGAGTAAATGCCTTGCTCGAGCGCATATCAATTTCCAGCAAGGACCGGCATCACCCAGCCACGTGAAGTCAATACAGGCTCCCCCAGCCCGGACCGGGAAATCGAATCCAAAGCCTGCTTCGCCTCAGCCTCGGGCAGCTTGCCAGCCGCCACCTGAGCGAACACAAACTCGGAGAATGTCCTTTCCGTCGTACCGATTCCACTCCCCAGCTTGTACTTTTGCAGAAGCGGAGCGAGGACGTCGATCTGTACGTCAGAAGATGCCTGCAGGTCATGAATACGCTGCTCTTTGGCACCGGTATAGGACCGCAGAGCGCTGTACGCTATCAGCGTAGCGACAGCAACAACCAAGACTAGTGTGAGGGGCACCGGGAGTTTCATTTGAGTTTTTCAATCGTGATCCGGCACGAGAAAAAACTCCAGCAAAATCGTATACTGCTATAGGATGCAAGACATGCAAGATTCGTATAGTTACGTAATGGCCGGTCGTAAAGGCGCGAAGGCTGGAGAGCGTAAAAACCTCTTCGGAGCCAAGCTCAAGGCATTTCGCCTTGCGCAGGGCATCGCTTTGCGCGACATGGCTGCCCGCCTGGAGGCCAAAGGCTGGGAAGTATCCGAAGGCACCTGGGGACACGTCGAGGCGGGTCGTCGACTTCTGACCGACATCGAACTTGCGCTAGCTCTCAAAGTCCTGCGCCGTAAGTTCAGCGATCTGGACTAGTGTCCTGTCAGATAAGTTCTTTGAATAAAGAAAGGAACTATGAGACGATCAGGGCATGAGACGTCGAGGGCGGCCGGTGGCAGAGATTGAACTGGATAAAGAGGAAAGGAAATTTCTGGAGGAACTGGCGCGCAGAAGGAGTGCGCCGATCAATGAGGTAAGGCGAGCGAAGGCGATTTTGATGATGGCCGAAGGGAAGGCCAATACCGAGATTGCAGCGGGAATGGGTTTTTGCAACGCAACGGTGGGGACGCTGCGGAAGCGGTTTTTGCAGATGCGACTCGAAGGGCTCAGTGATATGCCGCGCAGCGGTCCGCCCCGCACCATAGGAGATGACCGATTACAGGAGTTGATCGAGAAGACCCTGCACAGCAAGCCCAAAGCGGCGACGCACTGGAGCACGCGGAAAATGGCGAGGGAAATGGGCATTTCGCGCGACTCGGTATCGCGCATCTGGAGAGCATTTGGCCTTAAGCCTCATCGGGCGCAGACCTTTCAGATTTCCACCGACCCGTATTACGTGGACAAGGTGCGTGATGTGGTCGGACTCTACATGAGTCCGCCGGAAAACGCCCTGGTGCTTTGCGTCGATGAGAAGAGCCAGATTCAAGCCTTGGAACGCACCCAGCCCGTGCTGGCGCTGCGCTCTGGCAAAGCCGAAGGTCACACTCCCGAATACTTCCGGCACGGCACGGTCTCGCTCTTTGCCGCCCTGGATGTCAAGAAAGGGGAGGTTTTGGGAAAATGCTACCGCAGGCATCGCGCCGCAGAGTTCCTCGCGTTCCTCAAGGACATCGAAGCCCATGTCTCTGAGGAAGTCGCCGCGGGCAAACACGTGCATCTGGTGCTCGACAATTATTGCACTCACAAATCGGCGACCGTGTCCCGATGGCTGGTTAAACGTCCCCATTGGCACCTGCACTTCACTCCCACTCATGCCTCATGGCTCAATCAGGTGGAACGCTTTTTCGCCAAGATCACTGCCGATACCATCCGGCGGGGAAACTTCCCAAGCCTGGCTGATCTGGTTGCAGCCATACGCGCTTATCTCGACGACCACAATGCTCGTCCCAAACCCTTCGCCTGGACCGCTACCGCTGATCGTATCCTTCAAAGGACTGCCAATTTATGCAAATCTCTTGGCTGACAGGACACTAGAGTCTGGAGCAGAGACGAAATTGCCGTGAAGAGTGCGAGCAGCACCTCGCCGACTCGGAACATCCTTCGCGGCGTCTGATCCAGTCACAACGACTGAAACGCCATAGCGTTTCTCGCGATCAGCCGAGGACGTCTGGCACCGCCGCCTGGCGGTGGAAATCCACACGGTATTTCCATGTCCTTTTCCGCTTTTGATCCAGCCTCTCGTACGCCCCGATACCGTACCAATACGAATCCCCTCCCCGATAAAGGGTGTTTCATCGAACCTCATTGGGTCAGACAGCGAAAAACCATCCATTTGAAGCTCTTTCCTTCCGCCAAATGAGATTTTTAACCTTCGCAAATATTTATAAGGTTTCCCGCTTGGTTTAAAAGGAGGTTTCCCCTAGAAATACCCCTCGTGATCTCCCTCAAGAGCGTCGGCGCCACCGCAGTGTGGGTCAGCTTGCTTTGCCTCTCTGTCTTCACGTCATCATCAAGCGCCAGCTCCCGGGCTTTAGTGGCGACCGGACTGACCGGATCATCGGCCAACTCGGAGGAGTTCAATCGTCTCTCCCTGGAGACCAAGCGTCTGCTGGTCGAGCGGGGCATCCCGCTGGAGAACATCACTTTGATAAGTGGCAAAACCACCCGCGAGGATATCCTCAAGGCTCTTGGCGAAGCCAGGACCGCCGACGAGGAGTTCTGGCTCGTCCTTTATGGTCATGGCGGTCGTTCGCAGGGAGGAGTCCCCGCCTTTCAGGTCAGCGGCCCGCGACTGACTGCGAATGATCTCAAGGGAGCGCTGGATGCCATTCCCGCCCGGCAGTTTGTCCTGATCGGGACGAACGATAGCGGGAGCTTCCTGCCCATCCTGAAAAGCCCGCGGCGTACCGTCGTTTCCGCCACCAAGCAGGAGGCGGAGACCGATCAGCCGCGCTTCCCCTCGGCCTGGATTGCTGCTTTCGCGGAAAATCCCAAGGCAGCCTTCCCCTGGATCGCCGCCCGCGCCTCCCAGCTCGTTTCGGATGGATATCAAAAGGCGAGCCTGGCCCAGACCGAGCATGCCCGGCTGGCCGATCCCGTGACGGGCACGATCCTGGAGCCGCCATTCGGTGTAAATCTCGAAGCCAAGCCGGAGAAGGCCGCCACCGCCCGCAACACCACTCCGACCGCGGTGGACATCGCGGACATCGAGGTGAAAGTCAAGGATCCCAATGCCGTATGGGAGGAGCAGCCCCCCACCGAGGAGACCAGGAAACTCATCGCCGAGGCCAAATCGCTGCCCAACCCCGACGAGCACTCGGCCATCATGCTCAAGCAGGAGATCGGCCTGACCGTCGAGGAGGATCGCACGACCGACCGCCGGTTGTTTCAAAGGGTCTACCTGGCCCGGGAAGATGCGGTATCCGCGTGGGCCAATGTCTTTCTCCCCCAGTCGCCTCCGCTCGTGACCACCAAGCTCGAGGTGGCGCGGGTGATCCAGCCCGACGGCAGCGCCATCGTCTTCAACCCGGCCAAGCTCCCGGAAGCCACCGACTGCACCTCCGGCACCTGCGGGGCCATGGCCATGGTTTATCTGCCCAAGGCAAAACCCGGCTGTATCGTGGAAATCGGATACCGCATCCGCCAGATGCTGAACGCCTCCCTGCCAGAAGTAACGGAAACGATGGAGGTACAGCGCGAGATCCCGGTTCTCTCCACGGAGGTCGAGATCAAGGTCCCCGAGAAGAAGATCTATCATGTGGTGCTCAAGAATTCCGACGTCACCGCGGAGGAATCGACAGATCACGGCCGCAAGATTTCCCGTTGGACTATCGGCCCTCAAGCCGCCGCAGAGTCCCTCCCTGGCGATCCTCCGCCCAGCGAATGGGTGACGTGGCTGGGCGTGAGTTCCCTTCCCTCCTGGGATGATTTCGCCGTCTGGTATCGCCGCATCGCCAACGGCTCGGACTTCATCGACGACACCGTGCGTAAAACCGCCAAGGACCTGACCGCGACGGCAAAGACGCGCGAAGAGAAAATCCAGCGCCTGTTTGAGTTTGTCTCCGCCATGCGCTACGTCGCGGTCGAGATCGGCATCCAGGGATTCCGCCCCCGCACTCCGGCCCAGGTCCTGAGCAACCGCTTCGGCGACTGCAAGGACAAGGCCAACCTCCTCATCGCCCTGCTCAAGGCTTCCGGAATCGATGCGAATTTTGTCCTGCTCAATCGCGGCAGCGCGACCGACATCACCTTTCCAAGCTGGCAGTTCAACCACGCCATCTGCCTCGTCCCGGGAGAAGGCAATACCCCCGACCTGTGGCTGGACGCGACGGACAGCGTGACGCCGTACGGATTCGTCCCTCCCGGCGACGCGGGGCGCCAGGGGTTCGTCTTCAGCAAGGACAAAGCGGAGTTCAAAATCGTCGGAGGAACGCCGGATACCAGCGTGCTAGCGGATGGCTGGGAGCTTAAGCAAAATCCGGAGGGAGGCTGGACCGGAACATTCCAGCGTACGGGCAAGGGACTCGCGGAATATCGGCTCCGCGAGACATTCCATGGCCTCAGCCCGGCGCAGAGGCGCTCCGTCGTCAGTTCCATTCTCTCGACCCTGTGGCCGGATAGCGATGCCAGCCAGGCAAAGGTCTCCGATGTCAGCTCGCTCACCGAGGCCGTGAAGGTGCAGGCCAGCGTGGCCTCATCCAGCGCAGTCCTTCCCCTGCCGGATTTTCCGTGGCTCAAGGGATTCAGCGCGCCGGAGCGGGACCGTCCTCTTCAGATCAACGACGGCCAGCCCTTCACCACCCGGCAGACCGTGCGCCTGACCTACACCGGAGACGCCCCGAGCCCACTGCCCGCGCCGCTGGCGGTTTCCGTGGGCGGACAGAATCTCACCGTGACCTGGAAGCAGATCGACGCCCATACAGTCGAGCGCACGGCGATCGCGGAGATCAGGAAACCGATCATCCCCGCGGCCGAATATGCCGAGGTCCGGAAGGCGCTCCACGCCTGGAACGCCGCCGTGGCCGCACGCTAAGCATTTCCTATTCCCATGATTAATCCCGCCCTTACTCCGCCCCAACCCGCCACGGACACCGATGTGGAAATCCTCCGCAGTGTGCCAGGCCGCTATGTCCGCCTCGCCGAGGAGCTCGGCAAGCGCATCATCGGCCAGGAGGAAACCATTCGCGATCTGTTCGTCGCGCTCGCCGTCCAGGGGCACGTGCTGATGATCGGCGTGCCCGGGCTGGCCAAGACGCTGCTCGTGCGCAGCCTGGCCGAGATCCTCGACCTGCCCTTTCAGCGCATACAGTTCACCCCGGACCTCATGCCCAGCGACATCACGGGCACGGAGATCATCGACGAGACCGAGCCGGGCAAGCGCGCGTTCCGTTTCGTTCCCGGCCCGATCTTCGCCAGCCTGCTGCTCGCCGACGAAATCAACCGCACCCCGCCCAAGACCCAGGCGGCCCTGCTGGAGGCCATGCAGGAGCGGCATGTCACCGTCGCGGGCCAGACGTATGCCCTGCCCTCGCCGTTCTTCGTCCTGGCCACGCAAAACCCGATCGAGCAGGAGGGCACCTATCCCCTGCCCGAGGCCCAGCTTGACCGGTTCATGTTCAACCTGCGTATCGACTATCCCTCCCGGGCCGACGAGGTGCGCATCCTGCTGGAAACGACCAGCACGAATGACACGACGCTGCAAACCGTGTGGTCGGGCCATGAAATGGTCGCCCTGCAACGCGCGGTCCGCCGCATCCCGGTGGTGCAGTCGGTGGCCGAATACGCCGTATCCCTCGTCCAGGCCACGCGCCCGTCCGACGGCACGGCTCCGGATTTCGTGAAGCGCTATCTCCAGTGGGGAGCGGGTCCGCGAGCCTCGCAGTACCTGGCGCTCGCGGGCAAGGCCTTCGCCGCGCTTGAGGGGCGGTTCAATGTCGCCAAGGAAGACATCCGCCGCAGCGCCAAGCTGGTCCTGCGTCATCGCCTCATCACGAACTACCGTGCCGAGGCCGACCATGAGACGGCGGATACGATCATCGACCGCTTGCTGCAAACGATCAAATAGCCCCGATGAGCACCGCCACGCAGCGACGCCCCTGGCCCGTCGAGGCCGGGCCGCCGCCCGCCCTTCCTCCGCTGGACATGCAATTGCTCGCCGACCTGCCGAGCCTGGAGTTGCGCGCCCGCTACATGGTGGAGGGTTTTCTGAGCGGCCAGCATCGCAGCCCGCAAAAAGGCTCGTCCGTGGAGTTCGCCGAGTATCGCAACTATCAGCTCGGGGATGACCTTCGCCGGGCCGACTGGCGGCTGTACGGCCGCACCGACCGGCTGCATATCAAGCAATACGAGGAGGAAACCCAGTTGCGCGTCTTCGTCGTGCTCGATGCCAGCGCCTCGATGGACTTCCGCTCGCCCACGGCGACGATGACCAAGGTGGAGTACGCCCGGCTGGTCCTCGCCGGTCTCGGGCTGATCGCCCAGCGTCAACGGGACGCCTTCGGGCTGGCTATCGCGGGCAAGGAGCTGGTCGATTATCTGCCAGCCCGTTCCTCCACGGCGCATTGGCGGCGCTTCATCGGGAAGCTCACCGTGGTTAATCCCCGGGAAGGAACCGATCTCGGCACGACCTTGGAAAGCCTGGCCGAGTTGATTCCATCGCGCTCCCTCGTCGTGATTGCGAGCGACTTTTACGAGGACATTCCCCGGCTGGAGTCGGCCTTGCGCCGACTTGCCTACGATCACCACGAACTCATCGGCCTGCACGTGCTCGATCCGCTGGAGGTCGATTTTGACATCGAGGACGGCGGCACGTTTATCGATGCGGAATCCGGCGCACGACTCAAGCTGGACCCGGAGTCGGTGAAGGAAAATTACCTGCGCCGCTTCAACGCATTCTGTTCCGAACTCGACGAACAGTTTCGCTCCGTCGGAGGAGAGCTCTCGCGCCTCCGCACCGACAAGCCCCCCACTGACCTTCTTGCCCGTTACCTGGCCCAAAGGGAGAACCGGCTATGAACTGGCTCCTGCCTGGCTTCCTGGCCGGGGGTCTCCTCGTCGGACTTCCGATCGCCCTGCACTTTCTCCGCAGCCGGCCCAAAACAGAAATCCGCTTCCCTTCCCTCCGCTTCCTCGGGGAATCCGCTCTCCGCGACACGCGCAAGCACAGGCTGCGCCGGTGGCTCACACTGGCGCTGCGCGTGCTCGTGATCCTGCTCCTGGCGGCGGCGTTTTCCCGTCCCTTCTGGAAGGATGCGCAATCCATGCACCAGACCGCGCTGCTCGTGGCCGTGGACAACTCCATGAGCATGCAGACAGGCCAGCGCTGGGAGAAGCTTCGCCAGCAGGCCATATCGGCCCTCGACCAGCTCGTGCCGGGCGATCAGGCGGGCGTCCTCCAGATCAATCCCGCCCCGCGCTGGCTGATCCCGATGACGGCAGACCTCGCCTCCATCCGCGCCGCACTCCTGGAGATGAAGCCCGGCTTTGAAACCACCCGGTATCCTGCGGCCATCCGCCTCGCCGGTCAGGCCCTCGCCGCCCAACCCGCGCACAAGAAGATTCTCGTCTGGATGGCGGATGAACAGCGTCTCGGATGGCTTGGCGCGCCTTTCGACCAGCCGCTCCCCGCGGGATTAAATATCCAGTTCGGCGAAACGGCTCCCGCGCCGGAGCGTCAGGCTGCCATTACGTCGGCCCGCTGGCTCCCGACAGCCAAAGGAGGCGCAGTGGAGGTTTTCGTCCGCCTGTACAGCCCGGCCAGCGACCAGAGGCAGATCGAGGTGCGATCCGGGAATACCGTACTGGGGAGCCAAAAGGTGACACTCAGCCAGAACGCGGAGAACAAGATCAGCCTACCGGTGACCCTGCCCCCGGGCCTGGCCGTCGATGGGCTCAAGGTCACCATGACCCCGGATGATCTCGCCGCAGATGACACTGCCTGGATCGCGGTGATGCCGCCGACAGCCGCGCAGGTTCTGAATGAACCGCCCTCCTCCGGCACCGATTTCCTCGCCCATGCCCTGGGGTCCACCCGCAAGCTCAGCGAAAACCCGCTGGAGCCGGTCGCCTTCCCTCCGACTGAATGGCCGCTCGCCTCCGTGGCTCTCGTCCAGGACGGCCAGACCTTCAGCAACGCCCAGCGCGCAAACCTGGATCGTTTCGCGAAGGGCGGCGGAGCACTCTGGATCTTTGTCGACGGCTCGGCCGAGCAGCGCCAATGGCTGGCTGCCCGAGGCGTCCACATCGCCGAACGAGCCCCGGAAACCGACCCATGGACGCTACGTGACTGGGACACGGAAAGCCCGCTGCTTTCCGCCTTTGGCAATGAAGGACTCTTTTCGCTCATGAATGTCGAGTTTTACCAGGGGTATGACCTTTCCGGTGACGGCGTGAACTCGGTGGCAAACTGGCCCAATGGCGCAGCCGCCATCGCGACGGTCAGCTCGGGCGGGCAGAAGTTCCTCATCTGTGGTTTTCCTCCCACCCGCGAGGCGACCGACTGGATGGTTCAGCCCTCCTTCGTTCCTTTCGTTCACCAGGCCGTCCGCTGGCTGGCATCGCTGAACTCCATCGGGAGGAACTGGCGCGTGGGCGACACCATTCCCCTGCCCGCAACCAAGGGAACATGGCGTGCTATTGACTCTCCCCGCGCGGAACCGCCGCGCGAGATCTCCGGCGGCGTCCAGCCCGAGGCGCCGGGACTGTACGAGTTCTCGGATGGGAAAACACGCACGGTATTCGCCGTAAATACCCCTCTCGCCGAGTCCGACCTCGCACCCTGGCCGGATGCGGAACTCCTCGCCCGCCTGCAATCGCCGCAGATGAACGGTTCCGCGCCGAAGCTCGCAGCTGGCGGACCGGCCTTGAGCGACGAGGTCGCGGAATCCCAACAGCGTCTCTGGTGGTGGCTGCTCGCAGCCTGCGCTCTCGGCCTCCTCGCAGAAGTCGCCCTGGCCAACCGCACGTCCGCCTGATCCCATGAACACTCCCGACCATCCTTCGTCCTCATCCGCTCCCGGCGAAGCCACCGGACGGCTCCTGCATCAGCAATATCGCTGGATGCGATCGGGCTGGCCCCTGGTCGTCGCGGCCAGCGGCCTTGCCCTGCTTCTCGCGGTCATCTGGGTCTGTCATCCCTCCTTCGCGCGCATCGAGAAATGGGGCATCCTGCCGGTCTGGTGGGGAGGAGCATTCGCCGGGTTGTTCGTCGCCTGCCTCGGGCTGTGGTTTTTCCGGCGACGCTCGCTTTTGAAGACCGCCCGGCAGCTTGACGACACGCTCTCTGCGAAGAATCGCCTCGAGACCGTTACCGCCCTGCGCGGCACCGATGATCCCATCGCCAAGGCCCAGCGGGAAGAGACCGCGCACTTCCTCAAGCATGTCCCCCGGCGCTCGCCCAGCCGCATCCTGACGGTGCTCGGCACGCTCGTCGTCCTCCTGATCGCGGCCCATTTTGCAACCCTGATCGTCTGGACGCAGCCATGGGTCAAACCAGCGGTGCCCAAGGCCGCGGCCACCCCGACCCCAGCCCCAGCAGCTCCCAAGGCGTCCATTACGTGGAAATCTCCCAAGTCGGAAACAAAGGCTTCTCCCATCGAGGAGGTGCCCCTCGAGGCTCTTGCCGAGTCCACCAGCGGCCTGAAGGATCTTTCGCTTGAGATTTCCGTCAACGGGGAATCCCGTCTCAGCGTTCCGGTGCCGGTTGATTCCCTGAAAAAGCCGGGCCGCAGCAAGGTGATCACCTCGCTCTTCCTCGATCAGGTCGCCGCCGAGCCCTTCGACATGGTGTCGTATTACCTCAAAGCCCAGCGCATCTCCCCCATGGCGCTCCCGGCCACGGTGTCGCCCGTGCAGTTTGTCCAGGTGAAACCCTTCCGCGACGATATCCAGGAGGTCCCGGGCGGCACCGGCATCAATGATCTCTTCCCGATCATCACCGCGCTCAAGGTCGTCCAGTTGCGGCTGCTCAAGGAAAACTTCTTTCTCGCCAACGCCGATCTGGCTCGAACGAACCCAGTGTGGATCAAGGAAAACCAGCGCGTCTCCGGCGAGCAGGGTCAGCTTGCCGCCAAGGTCGGGGAAGTCATCCAGAAATTCATCGCCGACGGTGCGCCCGCCGAGATCGTCGATCTCCTCAACCAGACCCAGCCGCTGATGCAGCAGGCTTCCCGGAAGATCGGTGACAAAGAGAACGAACCGGCGTCCAAGCTCCAGGGCAAGGCTCTCAGCCTGATCACGGAGATCGAGAAGTTCTTCGTCAAGCAAATGGCGCGCGACGGGAAGAGCGTGAGCAAGAAAAAGAATATCAACGATCCCTTCCAGAAACAAAAGGAGGTCGAGCTCAAGCAGCGTTACGACACGCAGGCGGGAACCCTAGAACTGCTCGCCAAGGAGCAGCAGCGCCTCTCATCGGATCTCGACCAGACGAAGGACTCGGCCTCCGATCCGGGACGCAACCTTCCTCCTCCCACGCCGATGCCGGATGGCCGCCCCGCCAACCCGAACCGTTTTGACGGCTCCTTCGTGGAGCGCCAGGCGCAGGTCAGCCAGCGAATCGCCTCCCTGCTCAACGCCGCTCCTCCTCCGTTCGAAGCCGAGATCATGGACCATCTCGGGAAGGCGCATGAGGAATCCAAGGCCTCGCTCACCCAGCTTGATACCGAGGATGTGCCGATGGCCCGAGGGCCCGCCGCAAATGCCGCGCACGAGCTGAAGCTCGCCGTCGAGATCATGTTCCGTGCGGGCGAAAAATCGGCAAAGGATGCCATGGCGGAGACGCTCAAGGCGATCAACCAGGCCAGTTCCGATGCGAAGAGCTCCGGGCAGGCAACTTCCGATGACGCCGCTCGTGATGCGGCAAAGAAGGCGGCGGAACAAGTCGAGCAGTCGCGGCAAAAACTGGCGGAGGAAGCACAGAAGCAGCAGGACTCTGGATCATCCGAAGCGGCCAAACGCCTCGCCGCCGCTGCGGCAGCGCTCAACGACGGCAAGCTCCGCGAGGAGATGAAAAAGCTGTACGATCAGCCACGGAATCAGGATCAGGCCAACAAGGTGAGCCAGCAATTGGCCAATCTTGCCGAGCGCCTCTCGAATGCTCCCGGCACGCCGCGTCCTTCCTCCGAGGACATCGCAAAGCTGATCGAGCGCATCGAGAGAAGCGCCGCCAACATGCGCCGCCTCGCCGCCGCACAACGAGATGGCGCCACTCCCTCCGGACGGGACAGGAATCAGCCAAACGACTCACAGATGAGCCAGGGTGATAAGCAAGGCCAGGGTGACAAGCAAGGTCAGGGTGACAAGCAAGGTCAGGGCGACAAGCAGGGCCAGGGTGACAAGCAGG
>JAFKMU010000017.1 GCA_017305195.1 Verrucomicrobiota bacterium
GTCTATGTCTGCCTGGCGGCGGCGATCGCCTTCGCCACCTCCCTCGCATTCTTCGGTCGCTGAACATGGAAAAGCCCGGCTGGCTCGGCAAGTCGCTCGGCGGCATCGTCGCCATCGCCATCATCGCCGGCGCGGTGACGCTCGGCTGGGAATATCTGCGCACGAGCGAGGAGAACCCTGCCTCGGAGGATGCCGTGGTGCAGGCCAATCTCCTCAACGGCTCCTCCACCGTGCCCGGCCGCATCATCGAGATCGCCTTCACCGAAGGCCAGGAGGTGAAGCTCTGTTGCAAAAAGTGCAAAACTTCGTTTGATAAAGACCCGGCGAAGTTCATCAAGCAAATCCAGGACGCGAAGTAATTCGCTCAAGGAACCAATCCGCAGTCTCGGTGCACGGTCAATCCGTGCTCCGAGTTGCCACTTCCTATGCTTAACGAGTTACAACAACCGGGCTACTTGCATGTGCTCATTAACCACCTTCCCATCATCGGGACGGTAATGGGATTAATTGGCCTTTTGATCGGTCTTTTCTTGATGCACCGCAGGGCGCTCATCCCGGGCTTGGCCATTCTATTCATTGCCGGACTTTCCGCTTGGCCAGTCTATGAGACCGGTAGTGCCGCCTATAAATCGATTCGGAAAATCTCGGACGATGCAGGCATTGATTGGCTCGATGAACACATGGAACGAGCCGACCGAACAGTCTGGGCATTTTATGTGCTCGCCGGTGTTTCTGCCGCCGCAGCCATTATTCCCCTGCGTTGGCCGCGCTCCAGCGTTCCACTTGGCATTGTAACGGTGGTTGTTGCCCTTGGCTGCACCGCCGTTGCTGGCTACATCGCCCAACCGGGTGGTTTGGTGCGCCACACTGAGTTTCGCCCGCTCCTTATTCCGCCCTCAACCTCCGTTCCTTCTGACCACCACCACTAAACCATGAAATTACTCCATTTGAGTTCTCTGTTTGTGATTCTGACGCTCTCGGCGTGCGCCACGACACCGCTACAGCCGCCACCAGTTTCCCACCCCGCCAGTCCGGCGGCCGCAGAGGCACCCATGCCAGAGAAAACAACCTCATTGGTGGTCGATGAACCGACCCGAACAACCAATGAACTCCTTAAAAGTGCGGAGCCTTCTTCGACACCAGCCATGGGCGACATGCCAGGAATGAACCACTGACGCTATGAAAATTCTTCCCCTTCTAGTCGCAAGCGGTCTTCTTGGAGTGCTTTCTTTGAATGCCAAACCGCCGACGACGGACAAAACCACTTCCGAAGTAAAAAAACGCACCAATGCGGAGGTGCTTTGGCAAAAAGACGATGCCACGCGGCAGCAGGCTTCCGCTCTCGTCGGTAAACTTCTTCGCAAGCCTCTCACTGTTTCAAGCGCGGTTCAGATTGCTTTGCTGAATAATCGCGGGTTACAGGCGACCTTTGAAGAAATTGGCATTGCCCAATCCGATGTGCTGGAAGCCGTGACGGTGCCGAACCCAACTATCGACTTCGAGGTGCAGTTTCCAGCCACGTCCGACACGCTGAATCGGTATGCATGGCTAGTCGCACAGGAATTTGTGCAAGTGCTCATGATTCCCCTCAAAAAACGAGTCGCACAAGAAGCGCTGGAGGCGTCTGAATTGCGAGTCGCAGCAGAAGTTCTGGAACTCGTCGCCGAAGTCAAAATTGCCTACTTTGAGATGCAGGCCGACCAGCAGTTGTTAGGTCGGCTAAAAATCATTCAGGAAACGAATGCCACTTCGCTGGATTTGGGGCAGAAGCAATACAAGGCGGGAAATATAACCGACCTCGCGTTGTTGCAAATGCAGTCCAGCTACAGCGAAGGCCGTCTCGACATCTCCGAGGCCGAAACAAACTTGGAAGAGCACCGTGAGGAGTTGACCGGCCTCCTCGGTCTTTGGGGAACTCAAACGGAATGGAAAATTCAGGGTGATCTTCCTCGGGCGGGAGATGAGGACTTCTCGATGCGGCATCTGGAGTCGCTTGCCGTCACCCAGCGGTTGGATCTCCGAGCCTCGCAACGCGACCTCACGTCATTGGCATCCGCCTTGGGGCTGACAAAGGTGTTTCGGTTTGTGCCCGTTCTCGATTTTGGCTTCGCCGGAGAGAGGGATGTGGATGGCGCACTGAATATGGGACCTCAGTTCCGCATCGAGTTGCCCATTTTCAACCAAGGGCAGGCCCGACTCTCTCGTGGCCAGTCTGAATTACGAAGGGCAGCGGCGAAGTATGAAGCCTTGGCCATTGAGATTCGTTCCGACGTGCGAAAGTACCGCGGCACTTTGGCGCGTTTACGGGAGAGGGCATCGTTTTATCATGATGTCCTGTTGCCCGGTCGTATCCGCGTCCTGAATCAATCGCTGCTGGAATATAATGCGATGCAACTCAGCCCTTACGAGTTGTTCATGTCGAAAGCCGAGGAACTTCGAGCAGAGCGGGGATATATCAACACCCTTCGCGACTACTGGGTAACCCGCGTTCATCTCGAACAAGCCGTGGGCGGTCGTCTCTCTCCCCGCCCTTCTCAATCTGAGAATAGATCCGTCCAAACCAAACAGACAAAACCATGAACCAGGAAAACAATCTTTCACGCCGCAAATTTGTAGGTGGCACAGCTTTGGCAGTGGGACTTGCCAGCCTTCCAGGCATTCTTCGTGGACAGAACACCAGCACATCGCAAAACGAATACTCCTCGTCCGCCACGACGCCGGGCGATGTTCCGCCCCCGGTTTGGACAAAACCGCCTCTGACTCCATCGGTTCCGGGGCAGGACTATCGCCCAACCACGACGTTAAATGGGAAGGCTTTACCTTTCAGGGTCGTTGACGGCGTGAAGGTTTTTCACCTTGTCTGCGAGGAGGTAGATCACATCTTTATTCCGAAGACCAAATGGAACGAGGAGGTGCAGGCTTTCTGTTGGGGGTTCAATGGTAGTGTGCACGGTCCGACCATAGAATGCTCGGAGGGCGACCGTGTCCGCATTTACGTAACGAATCGCCTGCCTGCGGCAACGAGCATTCATTGGCACGGCATTCTCTTGCCGAGCGGCATGGATGGCGTCGGGGGATTGAGTCAAAAGGCGATTCAGCCGGGGGAGACGTTCAAATACGAATTCACCATCTGGCAGCATGGGACCTATATGTATCACTCCCATCACGACGAAATGACTCAGATGCAGCTTGGCATGCTGGGCATGTTCATCGTGCATCCGCGTAATCCGAAAGGACCTCTGCCAGATAGAGATTACAGTTACATGCTCAGCGAGTGGAAAATCGTTCCCGGCACTCGCCGGCCTGACCCCAATGAAATGACGGAATTCAACATGCTTACTCTGAATGGGAAGGCTTTCCCAGGAACGGCGCCCATGCTGGCCAAGCGTGGGGAACGTGTGCGTGTCCGGTTTGGCAACCTGTCCTCGATGGACCACCATCCCATGCACGTCCACGGCCACGCATGGAAGGTCATTGAAACCGACGGCGGCCCTATTCCGGAAGCGGGGCAGTGGCCAGAGACAACAGTTCTTGTTCCGACCGGCTCAACACGGACAGTGGAGTTCATTGCCGATAACCCAGGCGACTGGGCGATGCATTGTCACATGCTGCATCACGTCATGAATCAAATGGGCCACGGATTGCCCAATCTCATCGGTATCGAGCCAGGCAAGCTCGACAAAAATGTGCGTCAGTTCCTTCCCGGCTACATGACGATGGGTGAAAATGGCATGGGTGATATGGGAGACATGGGTATGAAAATTCCAAAAAACAGTGCGCCAATGGTCGGAGCGCCTGGGCCATATGATTACATAACCATGGGAGGACTTTTCACCAATCTTAAGGTGCGGGACAGCCTTGATGACCTGGACCCTGCCAAAGGTGAAGATTTTCTATACGGCGGTTGGTATTAGAATCCTCCGGGAACTCAGGCCATGCTCGCCAGTAATGATGATATGAAACGCGACCTCGGGAAAATTCCCGATGCCACTCCATCTGGACAGCCGATGGGCCACACTCACAGTTGAGAGCGGCCAGTCATTTTCCACACAAGAAACGATATTTTTAAGCAGCAACTGAATATGAGCGACACAACAAAAAAACGACAAAAAGGCCGAGGAACGAACTGGCGGGATTATATCCCCCTCATCACAATTGTCATGCTGGCTCTCCTCGCCGCATCGGCCAAACAAATGAGCTATGGGGTGAACCATGGAGTCGTATCTTGGATGCACAACTTCATGGGACTCTTCTTCGTAATTTTTTCCATGTTCAAGTTTTTCAATCTTGAAGGCTTTGCCGATGGCTTTCAGATGTATGATTTGCTCGCGAAGCCCTTTCGACCATACGCCTACATTTACCCGTTTCTCGAATTGGGATTAGGACTTGGCTATCTGTCGATGTGGCAACCAACCTCTATCTATTGGGTGACAATCGTTTTGATGGTTTTTGGTGCCTTGGGCGTCATTAACGCCCTTCGGAAAGGATTGGATGTGGATTGCGCCTGTCTTGGCAGTGTGCTGAGCGTGCCGCTTTCGACTGTTGCCCTCGTCGAGGATTTGGGTATGGCCGCCATGGCGGTCGGGATGTTGCTCGGAGGGCGATAGGCGGCTGATTTTGTGCGGCATCTCGAAAAGTCTCAGATCGTCCAAGGGGTTGAGCGTGCTGCGGCATTATACCATCATGAGTTACAAATATTTTCTCCTCGGACTATCCGCTCTCGTTACCACGAGCGTCTTTGCCTCGGCCCAGCCCGCCATTGCCACTTCGTCCGGAAATGCGCTCAAGGTCAGCAGTGCTCGTATCGTCAAAGCTCCCGGTGGTTCCTATATCACGGGTTCACTTCAGCCTTCCTTCGGATATGCGGCACCTTCCAGCCCGCACGTTCATGTGACCGTCTATGACGTTGATGGAAGGATGCTTACGGAAAAGGTCGATAAAGTGAGCCGTAATCGCCTCGTTCGCTCTCACCTTCAACCGCGACCCCGCGCATCCTATGTTGCATTTGTGCCTTGGAGTCCTTCCCAAATTGCCAGAATTACGGTTGTCCAGCATAGTGGACATACTCATTCGGCTTCGTGACACCCGTCGCTCGCTGCCCATTTCGCTGACCTTAGTGTCGTTTGGGCGAATGTTGGCGTCCGTTTGAACTATTTATCGGCTGTATGTAGAGAAACTGAGGCAGCAGTCAGGAATTTCTCAAAAGCTGCCAATGTTTCGGAACTGACATGATGTTCGATGCCCTCTGCGTCGGCTCGTGCGGTGGACGAAGAAATTCCAAGAGCCTCTAGGAAAGCAATGACGGTTTCGTGGCGCGCCTTGGCCTTCGCAGCAAGTTTACGTCCTGTGTCGGTTAAAAATATCGAACGATAGGGCTGGGTCGTCACGAGTCCCTCGCGCTGCAAACGTTCCACGGTGCGGATCACGGTAACGTGGGAGACTCCCAAGGATTTGGCGAGGTCGGTGGCGCGTGCCTCACCGCAGGCGGCGATCAAATCGGCGATAGCTTCTACGTAATCTTGCGCCCGTTCCTGGGCGTGCTGCTGGCGGGTCCGGCGCTGATAAGCGGCGGTCTCAGGTCCGCTGACCTGGGCGTTCATCTGCTTGCGTCTGGCTGCGGAGGAGCCATTCGGGTTCTTTAAGGCCATGCTCATTACTGACATAAAAGAATGCCATTGACAAACATTGGCTCCATATTTTAGCTCTCACTTCAACATGTAGCCTATGCTACAAAAACTATGAAACTTTGGAAAAATGCTGGAATTCTGTTTCTGTTCGGTGCTGCCATCCCGGCGGGGTTCGGAGGTGAATTGTCAGCTACTACCGCGTCCGAACCGGACAAGTGGCAATACAACCTCTTTCATCCCACCCCTCGTGCGCTCATGCGCGAGATGAGCACGGATCGGCCGGACAAGACCGAAAGCCCCTACACCGTGGATGCCGGACATTTCCAATTTGAGGCCGATCTCGTCAGTTTCGGCATCGACAACCGGAACGCCGATAACGAACGCGGTTTCGGCATGAATGCCGGAAACGTGAACATCAAGGTCGGCGTCCTCAATAATGTCGATCTCCAACTTGTCGTCGAGAATTACGTTTATGAGCGGGTCCGCGCCGAAGGCGTTACCACACGCAAATCCGGCTTTGGCGACCTGACTACACGCCTCAAGGTGAACCTTTGGGGCAACGACGGCGGCAAAACAGCATTTGGGGTAATGCCTTTCGTAAAATTTCCCACCAACACGGGCGGGCTCGGTAATAAACAGGTGGAAGGCGGCGTCATTTTTCCGCTGGCCGTGGAATTGCCGTATGGCTGGGGCATGGGAATGATGACGGAATTCGACATCGTTTATCGCGAAGACGGCGGTTACGGGCCGGACTTCATCAACTCGATCACGTTCAGCCACGACATCATCGGCAATCTGGCAGGTTACGGAGAATTTTTCAGCCAGCTCTCCGAAGGCGAATTGATTATCACCCTGGATGGTCGGACTCACCTATGCGTTGACCGAGGACATTCAACTCGACTGCGGGTGCAATTTCGGAGTCACCGAGGCCGCCGAGGACTTCAATCCTTTCGTGGGGTTGTCGATGCGCTTCTGAGAGAAATGTGGATCAAATTTGACAATAGCCTCGGCATCGCCTACTTCTCGACCGTGCAGAGCCTTCAACGATACTCCCGGACCTTCTGGGTTATCGCCATCCTACTTTTGGTGGGTGGCCAGGTGGCGCATGCGTATTCTGATTTTCGGGAAACTACCCGTCAAGCCAGCCACTCCCATGCGGAGCACCAACATTCCGACTCCGGCGAAAGCCAATCAGAGACGCACCATTGCTGCCATACGCATCCTCCCGCTAATTCCGTTGCTCCGGATTCTCACGGCTTTGCCAGCCCGCATCTCGTATGCGGCACGTTGCCGGTGACGAGCGATTCCGTTCCTGAGCCGCCGGTTCAGGAAATCGACTACCCTCCTCAGTTGTCCTGAGGAATCACGGGCGTATTGTGCCCGCGATTCACGATTGATCGGGAGCTTTCGCTCCCCACGTTCGGCTCTCTTTGGCCGGACTCCCATCACTTCGCGCGCCCGTTTGGGCCGTTCAACTCAATCAGGACAAATATGAACTTCCTCAATCTACACTCTCTTTCCGGCTGGATATCCGGTCTCACTAAAAATACTGCCATTGTCGTTGGTCTGGCTACCATCACAGGTTGCGCCTCCACCGATGGTTTTTTCCGCAAAGCGGATTCTCCGCTGCCCATAAAAACCTTGGACGCGACGGGCGGCGAAATCGCCAGCACGCGGGCCTTTGAAACCTCCGACCGCCTTTATGTCGCGGGGAGCATGCGCCGAAGCATCGGCCATCGACCGCCCGCGGGCGCTCACGTTGACATTCAGCTTCTCGACAAGAACGGCCACATCCTCGCGGAAAAGCAGGATGAAATCGACTCTCCCGCCCATCCCCGCACGGCGGGAGGCCGCAGTCATAGGCCCAGATCCAGTTACGTCGCGAGCTTCCCGTTGGATCTTGCCCGACAGGCAGCAAGCATCCGGGTGAGTTATCATCCAAGGTCGCACACGGCTTCTCGCTCGACTGGCGCATTTCAGCGCTAAAGGTTCTATGAACATCATCCAAACTGCGCTGACGGTCGCTCTGTTGACCGTCACCACCAGCCTGCGCGCCCAGGAATCCATGCCAGCCGCGCCGGAACCCAAGGGGCCGCTCAACCTTGCCAACGCGGTCGCGTTGTCCTTGTCAAACAATCCGTCGCTTTCAGCCTACAGCTACGACGTGAGGGCGGCGGAGTCCCAGCGTATCCGCGCGGGCTATTTCCCGAACCCGGAAGTCGGACTCGAAGTCGAAAATCTACCGGGAAGCGGTAGCCGTTCCGGCGCGGACGCTACCGAAACCACCCTCCGCCTCAGTCAGGTGATTGAACTCGGAGGCAAACGCGCACGGCGGCTCGATGAGGCGCGATTGGCCGGCGGACTTGCTGCATGGGATTACGAAACTAAGCGTCTTGACGTGCTCGCTAACACCACCCGCCGATTCATCGAAGTCGCCGCCGCGCAGGAGCGTCTGGCTCTGGCCCGCGAGGCTACCGCACTGGCGGAGACCGAGCGCGAGGTTGTCACCCAGCGCGTGCAGGCCGCTCGAAGCTCAGCGGTCGAACAGAAGAAGGCGGAAATTGCGGTCGCTCGCGCCAAGTTGGACGAAGAGCACGCCTCCCACGCACTGCTGGCCGCGAGGAAGGCACTTGTCGCTATGTGGGGCAACGAAAACGCGGTCTTTTCGTCCGCGCGTGCCGAGTTCTTTTCGCACGGGCGACCAGAAGCATTCGGCAGCCTGATGGCGAGGATCGGCCGAAATCCCGACCTCGCCCGTTTCGCACTGGAAGCAAAACTCCGCGACAGTCAACTCCGCCTCGCGCGCACGCGAGGCATTCCAGATGTGACGCTGAGTGCCGGAGTGCGGCAATTCGCCGACGAGAACGAATGGGCGGGAGTGTTCGGCGTATCGGTGCCGCTCCCGTTCTTCGACCGGGGACAAGCCGACGTGTATGAAGCTCTCCAGATGCAGGGAAAAACCGAAGCACTTAGCATCGCGATCCGCGTGCAACTCGCCTCGCAACTCTTCGGCACCTACCAAGAACTCATTCATTCTGTGACGGAACTCGACGCGATGGCGAAGGACATCCTGCCCGCCGCTCGCGAAGTCCTGCGGGCCACCGAGGAGGGATACAAACAAGGGCGGTTCTCGTATTTGGAACTCGCTGACGCCCGCCGCAGCCTCATCGAGCTACACCGCGCAAACCTCGAAGCCGCCTTCAATTATCACATCTACCTCGCGGACATCGACCGACTCATTGGAACCGCCGCGCTCGCGCCACAATCCCCGGAGCCTTCCGCAAAAAAGAAAAACTAACGCCTCGCTCTCATGAAAAAACTTCTCAAACCTATCCTCATTCTTCTCCTCGTGGCGGGAGCCGCCTTTCTGGGCTTTCGCATCCTGAAAACCGAACCACCTGCCGCAGTCGATGAACACGGTCACGGCGCGGAAACCGCAAAAGCCGAAAAAGACGAACATGGCGATCACGCCGAACACGGCGGTCCCGAAGCCCACGGCGAGGGCGAGGAGCCCGTGAAAGGGCCGCACGGAGGACGCCTGCTGACCGAGGGACGTTTTCAAACCGAAGTGACCATCTACGAGCCACCGGGAATCGAGCCACAATTTCGCGTCTATTTCTACAATGACGGGAAGCCGATCCCTCCCGCAGGCATCAACCTCACCATCACGCTCACCCGGATCAATCAGACCGACACGGTGAAGTTCAAACCAGAAGACGATTTCCTCGCGGGTGACCTCGCGATTTTTGAGCCGCATTCCTTCGATGTTCGAGTTGTCGCCCAGCAAGGCGGCAAGGACTACGAGTGGGAATACGAAAGCTACGAAGGGCGCGTGGAAATTTCCGCCGAATCCGTCAAGCAGGCGGCCATCGGCATCGAAACCGCCGGTCCCGCCAAGCTCAACACGAAGGTGGAGTTGAACGGCAAGATTCGGACCAACGAGGAGGAGACCGCTCACGTTATGCCGCGTTATCCGGGCGTCGTGAAATCAGTAAAGAAGAAGCTCGGGGACGCGGTAAAGAAGGGCGAAGTCCTTGCCGTCGTCGAGAGCAACGACAGTCTCCAACCCTACGAAATCAAGGCCGAGATCGACGGCACCATTATCGCGAAAGACGTGACGCTCGGTGAGTTCGTCTCAGGCCAGGAGGCAATTTTCACCATCGCAAACCTCGGCACCGTCTGGGCCGACTTCAATGTGTATCGGCAGGATTTTCCGCTGCTTCGCGTCGGTCAGACCGTCGTGCTCGACGGCGGCCCCGGCATGGAAAAAACCGAGGCAAAAATCAGCTACATCTCGCCGTTCGGCGCGGAGAATTCCCAGACGATGCTCGCCCGCGCCCTCGTGCCGAACGCCTCTGGCGAATGGCGTCCCGGCATTTTTGTGCGTGGCGATGTCATCATCGACGCCGAAGAGGTACCGGTAGCCGTCAAGGCCAGCGCACTCCAGACCTTTCGCGATTGGGATGTGGTGTTCCTCAACGTCGGCGACCTCTTCGAGGTGGCACCCGTCGAGATCGGACGCCGCGACAGCGAATGGGTAGAAATCAAGGCGGGACTCAAAGCGGGCGCCCACTACGCCGCCGAGAACAGCTACATCATCAAAGCGGACATCGGGAAATCCGGTGCAAGCCACGACCACTAGGAGGGATCACGCCATGAAAGAGATCAAAGCCATTCTCCAGCCACACGCCGTTAGTCGCGTCGTTCGGGCTCTTCACGAATTGCCGCATTTCCCTGGTTTTACCATCTCCGATGTGCTCGGTCAGGGCCGGGGACGAGGGCAGTCCGGCGCTTTCGTTATCAACGAAGAGAGCCTGTTTTTGCAGCCGCGAAAAATGCTCACCATTTTCGCCAGCGAAGAAGCCGCCGCCGGCATCGTTGAAGCAATTCGCAGCCACGCCCGCACGGGCAACCCCGGCGACGGCATCATCGTTGTCACCGAGATCATCGAAACCATTCGCATTCGCTCCGGCGAGGCGCAAAACGACGCGCTTTAACCGGACCCACCACCATGCTTGACTCACTCATTCAATTCTCCATCCGGCAACGCTGGATGGTCCTCCTCGTCGTGCTCGGCGTCGCTGCGCTCGGCATTTACAACTACCAGCGCCTCCCCATTGATGCCGTGCCGGACATCACCAACGTCCAGGTGCAAATCAACGCGGAGGCCCCCGGTTACTCACCGCTTGAGGCCGAGCAACGCATCACCTACATCGTCGAGACGGCGATGGGTGGCTTGCCGAACCTCGACTACACCCGTTCCTTGTCACGTTACGGGCTGTCCCAAGTGACCGTGGTTTTCAAAGACGGCACCGACATTTATTTCGGCCGCCAGCTCATCGCAGAACGGCTGCAAGAACTCAAAAGCAAGCTTCCGCCCGGCATTGAGCCCAGCATGGGTCCGATCTCCACTGGCTTGGGCGAAATCTACATGTATACCGTCGAGGCCAAACCGGGAGCCCTCGCGAAGAGTGGCCAGCCTTTCACGCCAACCGACCTTCGCGAGATTCAGGATTGGGTCATCAAACCACAACTCCGCAATATTCCGGGCGTCGTCGAGGTCAATACCATCGGCGGTTACGAGAAGCAGTTTCACGTTACCCCATTCCCGGAAAAACTCGTTGCCTACGGTGTGTCGATGAACGACCTCATGAGGGCGCTCGAAATGAATAACTCGAATGTCGGTGCGGGCTACATCGAGCGAAACGGCGAGCAATACCTCATCCGTGTGCCGGGCCAGGTGAAAACCATCGCCGACATTGCGAACATCATCGTCACCCGCCGCGATGGTATGCCGATCTATATTCGCGATATGGCTGATGTCGTGCTCGGGAAGGAACTCCGTACCGGCGCAGCCACCGAGAACGGTGAGGAAGTCGTGCTGGGCACCGTCTTTATGCTCATCGGCGAAAACAGCCGAACCGTCTCCGAACGGGTGTCCGAAAAAATGAAGGAGATCAACAAAACGCTGCCAGAGGGTGTCGTCGCAAAGACGGTTTACAACCGCACGAACCTCGTGGACGCCACAATCGACACCGTGAAGCGGAATCTTCTCGAAGGCGCGTTGCTCGTGATCGTCGTGCTCTTCCTGCTGCTCGGCAACATCCGCGCCGCGCTCATCACCGCCGCAATCATTCCGCTTTCCATGCTGATGACTATCACCGGCATGGTGACGACGCGCATCAGCGGCAACCTCATGAGTCTCGGTGCACTCGACTTCGGAATCATCGTCGATGGCGCGGTGATCATCGTAGAAAACTGCATCCGCCGTCTGGCCGAGGAACAACATCGGCACAAGCGACTGCTCGCAGTCGGCGAGCGATTCGAGGTCGTCTTCGACGCTACTCGAGAAGTCATCAAGCCCAGCACGTTCGGCGTCTTCATCATCATGGTGGTTTATCTGCCCATTCTTTCGCTCCAAGGTGTCGAGGGCAAAATGTTCCACCCGATGGCTTACACGGTCATCACCGCGCTCATCGCCGCGATGATTCTAGCCGTTACCTTCGTGCCCGCCGCAGTCGCCATTTTCCTCGGCGGAAAAATCTCTGAGAAGGAAAATATCTTTATGCGTGTGGCCCGGCGCATCTACGAACCGACGCTCCGCGCGGCTCTGGCCGCCCGCGGCGTGGTCGTTACCGGTGCGGTCGCTCTGGTTGTGCTCTGTCTCCTCATCACCACCCGTATGGGCAGCGAATTCATCCCGAGTCTCGACGAGGGGGACATCGCCCTGCATGCGCTGCGCATCCCTGGCACCAGCCTCACGCAATCCGTGCAAATGCAGGACATCCTTGAGCACCGACTCAAGGAATTTCCTGAGGTGAAGGACGTTTTCGCGAAAATCGGCACCGCCGAGATCGCGACCGACCCCATGCCGCCGAGCGTCGCGGATGGTTTCGTGATGCTCAAGCCGCGCAGCGAATGGCCTGATCCCCACAAACCGAAGTCCCAACTCGTGGCCGAAATGGTAGCCGCTGTGGAGAAGGTGCCGGGCAATAACTACGAATTCACCCAACCGATCCAGATGCGCTTTAACGAACTCATTTCCGGCGTCCGCAGCGATGTCGCGGTAAAAGTTTTCGGCGACGACATGGATGTTCTCAACGAGACGGCCGAACAGATCGAGGCCGTGTTGAAAACCGTGCTGGGAGCCGCCGACGTGAAGACGGAGCAAACGACCGGCCTTCCACTCCTCACCATCGAACTCGACCGCGCAAAAATGGCCCGCTACGGGCTCAATGTCTCCGACGTGCAAGAGGTCGTCGAGATTGCGCTTGGCGGCAAAGAAGCGGGAGAAGTCTTCGAGGGCGACCGGCGTTTTGCCATCCTTGTTCGCCTGCCCGAGAGCCTGCGAGCCGACCTCGATGCGCTCCGCCGCATCCCCGTCCCGCTTCCCGAGGCGGAACCCATCACGGCCGTTTCGACGCGCACCGCCGGAGGTTTGGGAGCTACTGACACGCTTCCCCTGGGGGAAGTCGCTACCATTGAAATCGCCCCCGGCCCGAACCAAATCAGTCGTGAAAACGGAAAGCGGCGCGTCGTCGTCACTGCGAACGTGCGAGGCATCGACATCGCCACCTTCGTGGCAGAGGCACAGCAAAAAATCGACGCTGACGTAAAAATCGAACCCGGATATTGGATCAGTTGGGGAGGGCAATTCGAGAATTTGATTTCCGCCAGCAAGCGGCTCCAAATCGTCGTTCCAGTGGCCCTGCTTCTCATCCTGCTGTTGCTCTTCGGAGCTTTTGGCTCGATGAAAGACGCCCTCCTCGTGTTCACCGGCGTGCCGATGGCGCTCACCGGTGGCATCCTCGCGCTCTGGCTGCGAGACATTCCACTCTCGATCTCCGCAGGTGTGGGATTCATCGCCCTCAGCGGCGTCGCCGTCCTCAACGGTGTCGTGATGATTTCCTTCATCAAAAAACTCCGGGAGGAAGGCGCGGCCCTCGACGATGCCATCTTTCGCGGCTCCGTTACCCGTTTGCGGCCAGTGCTCATGACCGCACTCGTCGCCTCGCTCGGATTCGTGCCGATGGCCATTGCCACCGGGCCGGGAGCCGAGGTGCAGCGTCCGCTTGCAACGGTCGTCATCGGAGGCATCATCTCCTCGACGCTGCTCACCCTCGTTGTGCTCCCGGTGATCTACCGAATCTTCCACCGCGACAAATCTCCCGCCACCAACGGGCTGCCCACATCAGATCCAGTTGCCGCCTGAATTACTTTAACACCATGAACGATAGCAGCCGACCGGAGTTTTGGGATCAGCGTTACGCTTCACAGCGCACGCCTTGGGACTTCGGCGGCGTGCCTTTGGCACTTCGCAAATTTCTTTCGCACGAGCCGCCTGCAAGCGTCCTTATTCCCGGTTGCGGAACAGGTTACGAAGCCAAGACGTTTTCCGTTGCGGGGTGGAAGGTGGATGCCGTCGATTTTTCCGAGGAGGCCGTCCGGTGCGCGCATGCCAGTCTCGGAAAGGCCGATGCGGGCCTCGTGCGGCATGGCGATTTCTTCGAGCCGAATACGCGCGGACCTTTCGATCTGATTTACGAACGAACCTTCCTCTGCTCGTTGCCGACAGATCTGTGGCCCCGCTATGCTGCACAAGTTTGGCATAGCCTGCGCCCCGAAGGCAGGCTCGTGGGATTCTTTTTCCTCGGCCCTGAGCCCGATCCGCCGCCCCACGCCCTCGGCGAGGAGGGACTTGCGCAACTGCTGGGGGATGCGTTCGAGCGCATAGAGGACGAGCCTGTCACCGATTCACTGCCGCTTTTTGACGGAAAGGAGCGGTGGCAAATCTGGAAAAAGAAATGAAAATTTACTTCGGCCAGCGCAACGCATGAACATTCCCGAACCGACCCTTTGGCGCAACTTGTCGTTTCAGCGGTTGTTCTGGGCGCATGTGGTGAGCCTTGTCGGCAGCGGACTGAGTTCCGTCGCCCTTGGTCTCCTCGCACATCAACTCGTGGGTGCGTCGGCCTCCGCCGTGCTCGGCGTCACTCTCGCGATCCGCATCGTCGTGATCGTGCTCTGCGCGCCGTGGGCGGGCATGGTGGCCGATCGGTTCGGAGCACGAGCCACGATGATCGCGAGCGACTTCGCCCGCGCCGCAGTAGTGCTGGGCTTCTTTTTCGTGGAAGAGGTCTGGCATATCTACGCGCTGGCCGTTCTGCTCAATCTCGGGGCCGCGATTTTCACGCCGGTTTACAAGGCCGTGATCCCCGGCGTCACCTCGACGGAACAGTATCCCCGCGCGCTCGCACTCGGCTCGGTCGCCTACGATACCGCCAACATCCTTGGGCCATCCCTCGCTGCCCTGACCATCGCATGCATCGGTTTCCGCGGCAATTTCGTCGCTAACGCCCTGACGTTCCTCATCAGCGCCGCGCTCCTCTTCGGTCTGCCCCGGCTCGCCGCCTGCGGACCGACCAAATCGCGGGCTTCGCTCGGGCATGGCATCGCGGCCATGTTCGGCCGCTGGCAACTTCGCGAAACCCTCTACCTCGCCCTCCAAACCAGCATCGCAGGCGGGTTCGTCCTCGTGGCAACGGTCGATTTTATCAAAGGCCAGCTTGCTCTCTCAGATACCGCCTATGCGTGGGCGATGGCCGCCTACGGCATCGGCTCCGTAGCAGGCGCGGGGCTTTACGGAAAAGCCGGGCAGCGCACCCACAACGCGCTCGTGAATGCAGCCGCGCCGGCCATGCTGCTGGCACTGGCGAGCGCGGGATTTTTTCATCGCTTCGAGCCGTTGCTGGTAGCCTGGGCTTTCGCGGGTGCCGGACAATGTATTCTCGGCATCCGTGGCAACGAACTTCTCGCCGCGAATAGCGACGTTGACGAGCGTCCGCATATTTACGCGGCGCATTTCTCTTTAAGTCACGCCGGATGGGGGATCAGCTACCCGTTGGCGGGCTTTCTTGTGACGGCGGCCGATTTCGAGTTCAGCGCCTATGTGTTTGCGGGACTTCTCGCCATCGTGGCGCTACCGATCTGGATCACTAAAATTCGCCTCGCGACTACGCATGCCAAAGCGCCCGATTCGGCCCATAGGCACGCTCATAGCGCCTTCGATCCACCCGGTGACTACCACGTCCACGAGCACCGTCACGGCGACCTGATGCACTCACATCCACACCGGCATGGAGTCCCTCATGAGCACTAAACGCCGTAATTCTCACGATGAGAAGCACCGGGAGACTTCTCGTGAGAACAATCCTGTTATTCCAACAAACGCGGCGAATGAGGAATTTTTGGTCAGCGGTATGGACTGCTCTGAAGAAGTTCTCGCCATCGAACGCGCGATAAATCCTCTTCCCGGGGTGCTGGGTGTTCGCGCTGAAATCGTCTCATCGAAGGTTACCGTCTATCACGACGGAAGCGCCACGCGGGAGCAAGTGGCTGCTGCAATCAAGAAAGCCGGTGTTACCGTTCAGGAACCTGATCAAACGGAGTCTGGTGTAAATTGGAGGATTTCAATCGTAGCGGCTTCAGGGATCGCAACCGGAATCGGGTTGGTTCTGCAATGGCTGAAATTCGAGGCAATCTGGCAAGCCGATTTGGCGTTCTTTGTCGCAATTCTCGCAGGGGCCATCTTGATCTTGCCCAAAGCATTGCGCTCCCTGCGCTCCATCACTCTTGACATCAATGTCCTCATGGTCATCGCCGTCACTGGTGCCGTAGCCATAGGAGAAACGGCAGAAGGGGCCGCTGTCGTTTTTCTTTTTGCGCTTTCCGAACTGCTTGAGTCGTGGAGCGTGGGACGCGCTAGGCGGGCGTTTCAGGCTCTCATGCAGCTTACACCCGATACCGCGTTAGTTCGCCACGACGACGCATGGATTGAAGTGGATGCGCGGGAGGTGCAAATCGGTGAAATCATCTTAATCAAGCCCGGTCAGAAATCCGCCCTTGATGGAGAGGTGAGCGTCGGAATTTCCGCTATGGATCAATCGCCGATTACCGGCGAGTCCATCCCCGTGGAAAAGAAACCCGGCGATCCGGTGTTCGCGGGAGCTATCAACGGAGAAGGAGCTTTGGAAGTTCGGGTGACCAAAGCCGCGCAAAACACTGCGGTCGCCCGCATCATAAAGATGGTTGAAGAGGCGCAGCAACAGCGCGCGCCCGCCCAGCGGTTTGTTGATGCTTTCGCGAAAATCTACACGCCTATTGTAATGGCGATTGCCCTTGTTCTTGCCATTTTGCCACCGCTTTTCTTTGCCCAACCTTGGGATGTATGGATTTATCGAGCACTTGTTCTGCTTGTAATTGCGTGCCCTTGCGCTCTCGTAATTTCTACTCCGGTGAGTGTCGTATCCGGTCTCGCCGCTATGGCCCGCGCGGGCGTCCTTATCAAAGGGGGCACTTACCTTGAGGCTCTTGCCAGTCTGCGTGCGCTCGCTGTGGACAAAACCGGCACAATTACCGAAGGCAAGCCCCGCGTTCAGGAAGTCATTCCGTGGAATGGAACCGCTATAGCGGAAATCCTCCGTATCGCCGCCAGCCTTGATGCACAATCCACACACCCGCTGGCGGAGGCCGTTGTTACATACGCCAAGGAGCAGGGACTCGCGCTCGACGCAGCGACCGATTTCCAATCCGTCACAGGGCGCGGTGCTAAGGGAACCATTGGCTCACACGCATACTTTGTGGGCAATCATCGGATGGCCCACGAACTTGGAGTCTGCTCGCCGAAACTCGAAGCCAAACTTGCAGAGATTGAGGCTTCCGCCCGCTCTGTCGTAGTCGTCGGGCACCAACCGCACGCAGACTGCGCCGGTGAGGTGCTCGGCATCCTCGCCGTGGGTGACACCATTCGCGCAGAAGCGCGCGAGGCTATCGCCGCCATTCATGCCGCAGGCGTGAGCAAAGTCGTCATGCTAAGTGGCGACAACACCCGCACGGCGCAGGTCATTGCTGGACAAGCCGGAATTGATGAAGCATACGGCGACCTTTTGCCCGATCAAAAGATAGACAAGGTTCGCTCCCTGGCTCAATCACATGGCGGTGTCGGCATGATTGGGGATGGTGTAAACGATGCGCCAGCGCTCGCAGCGGCGACAGTCGGCTTTGCGATGGGCGCGGCGGGCACCGACACTGCTATTGAGACAGCCGATGTGGCGCTTATCAAAGACGATCTTCTAATGGTCGCCATGGCTATCCGCATGGGGAAGCGAGTGGTCGGAGTTATCCGCTTCAACATCATCTTTTCACTCGCAGTAAAAGCCGTCTTTCTCGTTCTGGCCCTGCTCGGCGACACTTCACTCTGGCTTGCAGTCCTTGCCGACACCGGCGCTACGCTGCTTGTGGTCACAAACGCGCTTCGCCTCTTGCGACCCAACCGCCCATGATGTCATGCACCGTCCTCCCAAATATCGTCGAAAAGCTTGGCGGAGAACCAAGCCCACGGCGGTTGGATTTCGTCCCCCTTGGTCAAATAGCCTTCGTTCGTCCGATGACCCTTCAGCCCGCTTTAGTCGGAAGGAGACCATTATTTTCGCAGTCTTTGGCATCGTCGCGTTCGTCGGCGCTATTATCATTTTCAATTTCATTAGCGATTGGAAGTCCAAACGGGGGCGAGAAGAATACCTTGGACGGTTGTGTGTCAACTACTCGCTCACCGAAACCCAAGTCGCCGCGATTCGTGGAATTGAAAATAAATATCACGGCACAGGCGCAGTCTTTTTCCGCCCCTCTCATACTTATGAAGAGGAGGCGGATCATCAAATCACAATCAGCAGACAAATGCCTCCTGATGCAGCGGCAAGATTTCTCGCCGATCAACAGAACCACGCTCCCACGATTGGGAGACGGAGGCATTGATTTTTCAACCTAAACCGAAATCAACACACATCTGTGCAAAAATCACCCCAATTCGCGGTCGCTCTATTCCCGATTGCCTCCACGGCTTTTGCCGAAGATGGCGGCGGTTACCGCATCGTTCTGCAAATCCGTAACACAGCCGATGTCAAGCCTCAGAACGTCCGCATCGAATACCACACCGAAGTCTGCGGGGAGTGCAACCGCGCAGAATACGCCTGCGTTTGCTCCGGAGACGGGCACGGGCATTGACAATCCCAATGTCACCGGAGCTTGAGCGATTCATCGGAAAGCGTGCGGTGCGCCGCGCCGTCGTAGAGGCGGCGCTGGCCGCTAACGGAGTATTTTCCGCCGAAGAACTTTATCTGATGACACGTCGCCGTCTGCCGACGATTGGCCGGGCGACCATTTATCGCACGCTCAGGCTCTTGTGTGACCAAGAGATTTTTCGGGAGATTCTTCTCAATAACGGAGTTCGCCTTTTTCAACCAGCCGACAATCCCAGGACCGTCTTTTGGATATGCGAGGACTGTTCCACCATTCGCCCGTTTCCAACGGATGAAATTAGCTCCACCTTGCGCAAGCTGGGCGAAAAAATAGGCATCAAAGCCGCTGAGGTTGCCGGTGAAATTCGGTTCCGCTGCGAGCGCATGCGTCTTCATGGCGCATGCCGACTCGCGGGCGAATCGGAAATACCCACATAGCCCGCCCGATGAAAAGTTGGAATCAAACGTTATCCTTATTTTGGAAGTTCCAACTCGTCGGCTGGGTAGTTTTCTTGGTTGCCGCTTTTCCGCTGAAATACGCTATGGCAGGCAGCGTTCGTGGCGCTCTGCTATTGTCCGCCGCCCGCGACGGTGGCGGCTTTTTGATTACACTCGGTCTGCGAGCCATCTACCGAAAATTTTGGTCGGACAACGCCCTTCGCATG
>JAFKMU010000042.1 GCA_017305195.1 Verrucomicrobiota bacterium
TCACCGAACTCGCTCACCTTTTTCCACAAGGATTAAGCAGACACGGAAGAAAAGGAACCACACCTCTTAATTTATTCGAAGGCATCTCAGTCGGAGCAGCGCTAGCACTAAGGCAAACACCAAAACTCTCCACTCGAGACATCAATCAATGGATGGCAAGTCATGAGTTAAAGAAATATACCACTGGCGCAACGAACAGCAGAACCGCCGTAGAGGGACGCATTCACTTTTGTCGCGATAGATTTCTAGGCATTAAATATGTTCCTTCCACTAAAGACGGAAACTGAAAGCAGATTCGCTGCAGTTGAGTCGTTTTTTAGAGCCACCAGAATACTTCCCAAAAATGAAGAAAGGGCAGCTCGAGGATTAGCTTTTGTGCACATGTATGCCGCTTACGAACATACGATACGCACAGGAATGCAGTTAGCTATCGACACCATCGCATCAAAAAACCACCAGACAAAAGAACTATCTCCGCCATTACTATCCCTCTTCCTAGATTCAAAATTACGATCACTCAAAGACTGCGGAACCAAGGATATCTGGAAAAAGCGCCTTCAGTTATTTGAGGAAGTATTTTCTAATTCAACTCCCACGATCGACAATCAAATCATCCCAACCGACGGAACACATTATCGTTACTCCCATCTACAAACCATCTTCGCGGTGCTCGGCATCAATCGAATGCCTGCTCGCAGAACAATTCATTTACATAGAATAAATGAAATCGTCGGCAACCGAAACGCCATCGCCCACGGAAGAGAAACCGCTGACGAAGTGGGGCGCCGATATTCAAGATCCGACGTTCAACATAGAATAAAGCAAATAAAAAGCGTATCCAGCTTCTTCATCACAGCAATTGAGTCTCACTGCGGAAATCCAATAAACTACAAAAGAAGTTCTTCCTAGAGAATCATTTGCAATAGCAAGAATAGAAGTTGTCCACAGCCGCGCACCATTTGAGATCAGTCCAAAGTCCACTATCAAGAGGCAATTCTTCTAGCCTAAACTGCACACCAAGCTCGCTGAAGGAAAGCGCCAGAGAAAATCACGTCATCCAGCAACCGCCCCACCTCCGGCGCTCGCAAGCAGAAATCGCGCAATGTCAGCGCTTCGCCCAAAAAAACTAAACCACCACCCGCCCACTCCGCCCCGCGCGGGCCCGCTCCTCCACCCGCTTCGTCAATGATGCATGAAGCCGAAGCAGATCATCTTCCGTGATGTCAACGAAGGTATCCAGCCGCTCCAGGGCGGCAATGACATCCTCGTGCGTTACCTTGCGAGGATCGGTAGGCGGGGCAGTCCGGCGCACGAGCGCGGCGGGATAGCGCCGCCAGGCGAAGGGGTAATTCACTGCCACCGCTGCGGCCACGATCACGAGGGCATTGAGCAGCACCGGGCAGGCGACGAAGGAATAGCCCAGATCGTGCACCGCCTGACCGCCCATCACCGCCGTCAGCGCCGTGGCGCCGCCCGGGGGGTGAATGCACTTCAGCACCCGCATCGCCACGATCGAAAGCCCCACCGCGCAGGCGGCGGCCAGCATCGCATCCGGCATCAGCCGCGCGCAAGTCACGCCGATCGCGGCGGAAATCCCATGCCCGGCCAGCACCGGCCACGGTTGCGAAAGTGCCCCGTGCGGCACGCCAAAGACCAGCACCGCGCTCGCCCCCATCGAGGCGATCAGCATGGCCGCGCCCGACAGACCCAGCACGGAATGGCTCACCGCCATCACCAGCAGGATGCCCAGCACGCCACCCACCCCGGAGACCGCCTTTTCCTTCAGGCTCGCCGGATCAAGCTCCGTGCCCAGCCACTCCACCAATCGCGATACAACAAACATCAGGTCCAAAAAGAGAGCCCGCGATTTAACGCCCAGCCTCCATCCCGCCGCAAGCCATAAATATCGTACTACGATATATCAGAAAACCCGCACCATCCCGCCTCGTCCTCCCTGCCCCGGATACCCACGCCCGCAAAAAACCGGAGAGCTAAAAAACCTCCCCCTAAAAACTCCGCCGCCTCCGCTCCCCGCTGTTCCGTCCCGCCTTTGCTTCCTTCGCTTCGTTGGCTTCGCCTGTCTCGCGGACTCGGCTCTGTTCAACCTGCCTTTGCGCCCTCCCCTTTGTGTCCCTCGCGCCGTTGGCTTCGCCTGTCTCGCAAGCTCGGCTCTGTAAAAACCTGTCTCTTCTCCGGACCGCACGGCCCATCGGCAAAACCACCCGGCCCCGTCCTACAGGCAGAGTCTGAAAACTGAACCACTGAAAACTCGCAGTCTCCCCCCTTCCCCCCGCCGTCCTATCGTATTACGATGCATCCATGGAAAAGCGCGACTACGAGACCCTGGCAGCCTTCCGGTACGAACTCCGCAAATTCCTCGCCTTCAGCGAAGAGGCCGCCGAGGAGCACGGCCTGGAGGTGCAGCAATACCTCGCCCTCCTCGCCATCGAGGGCTACCCCGGCCGCGACTGGGTCACCATCGGCGAACTCGCCGAGCGCCTCCGCATCGCCCACCACAGCGCCGTCGGCCTCGTCGACCGCCTGGAAACCGGGAAGCTCGTCAAGCGCACCCCCGCCACCGACGACCGCCGCCGCGTCCTCGTGAAGCTCACCGCCCGCGGCCGCAACAAACTCTCCCGCCTTGCCTCCGCTCACCATGAGGAACTGCAGACCGTCGGCCCCCTCCTCGTCGGCCTCCTCACCCAGGTCACCGCCCGCCCGCGCCGCAGTTGAGCGGTTCCGTCCGCGAATATCCGATTCGCGCCTGGGGTTCACCTCCCGTCACCCGCGAAAGATCGCCTCGATATTATTCCCATCCGGATCGAAGAGAAACGCGTGGTACACCCCGCCCTCCGCCTCCGGCGCGCCATTGTCGCGACCGCCGCTTTGCAAACCCGCGCGATAAAACTCATCCACCGCCTCGCGGCTCCCGGCGGTGAAGGCAAAGTGAAACGTCCGCGCAGGATGGCGCAGGTTCCCTTCCCCGTCGCGCTCCGCCGGGCCGATCCAGAGAGATGGCACATCCGCCTCCCCCGTCATCACCACCGAACCCCACTCCGGCTGCCGTTCGGAAATCCGCAAGCCCAGCGGCGCGAGGCAGCTTTCATAAAAGGCAAAGCTCCTCCCCGTATCTGCCACGAAAAAGCCAAAGTGATCGAGCATTTGCGATGCCATCGCACATCGTCCCGCCCGAGTCGATGGCAAAGCAAGCCCGCCTGCTTTTCCGGAAGGATAGCGGGAACCTCAGAAACATTGAATAAGCTGCCCCCCTTAGCTTCCTTCGTTTCCTTCTGTTCATCTCCTGCCTTTGTGGCCTTCCCTTTGTGTCCTTTGCGGCGTTGGCTTCGCCTGTCTCGCAAGCTCGGCTCTGGAAAAACCTGTCTTCCCTCTCCTCAGCCCCGCCGCCTAACCCTGCCCCGCAGCGCCCCGCCGCCACGACGTCCAGCCCCCTTAGCTTCCTTCGCTCCCTTCTGTTAACCCCTGCCTTTGCAGCCTTCCCCTTTGTGTCCTTCGCGACCTTATGTAAAAACCTGTCTTCCCACCGTAAAAACCACTATTGCCCGCCGCGCGGGAATCTGGAACTGTCCCGCCATGAAGCTCTCCCTCCCCGCCCTCCTGGCGTTGCTCCTGCTCGGCACGATCTTCACCGGCTGCCAGAGCGGCGGCGACAGCTCGGCCAATGTCTGGCGCAGGCCCGATTACTTCGGCGGGCCCAAGAAATCCGTCGCCGTCGCCGTCCTCGCCTACCGCTCCGAGGTGCGCCGGGAACTCGAGGACACCCTCGTCGCCCAGCTCCGCCAGCAGGGAGTCAACGCCCGCGCGACGTACCCGCTCATCGACACCCAGACCATCGTCGCCAACAAGGCCGCCGCCGTCGAGCGCGCCAAGGCCCTCGGCGTCCAGGCCGTCCTCGCCGTGCGCATGGTCGACCGCGACACGCTCAAGGTCGTCCAATTCTCCTCCGGCAATAACGGCAAGACGCTCGCCCCGTGGCAGAACTGGTTTGAATTCTTCACCGTCCCGTCCGCCTTTGCCACCAACCCCGAGATGGCCCAGCCCGGCAACGTGATCGGCGCGCAGGCCACCTTCTTTGAGTCGCCCTCCGGCACGCTCCTCTGGTCCGCCACCTTCACGCAAAAGGTCGGCGCCTCGCCCGATCAGTCCCGCCAGCTCGCCTCCGCCCTCGTGGCGAAACTCCGCAGCGCCGCGCTTATTCCCTGATCCCGCGACGCCGTTTCCTCTCCGTCCCTCACCGCACCCCTCGAGGGACGGCAGGCTACGCCGTCCACACAAAGCGCTTCCGCCGGCGCGGACCGCCGCGCCGCACCCAGCGCACCGAGGCGGCGGAAACCCCGACCGCGAGGAAGCTCCCCACCGCGACCTCGACCGACCGCGTGATGGCGATGAACAGATCCGCCGATGGCTGCATGAGCGTCGAGCCCACGATCAGCGCCACCGTCACCAGCAGCACCCGGCGGGCCGCAAGGCTCGGAGTGAAAAAGATCCCGATCAGCATCGAGAGCGTGAGGCTCGCAGGCAGCACCCATTTCTGCACGCCGCCCAGCGTGAGCGCGATGACCGCCAGCCCGGAGCCGATCACCGTCCAGTACAGCCGCGTCACCGCCGCGTCCATCACCTCCGTCTCGCCCGGTTCATAGACCAGGACAAACGCGATGATCGCCCACATCGGGTCCTGCCTCCCGATCGACCAAAAACCCAGGCCCAGCACGAGGCTCCCGGCGAAGACCGCCGCAACATCAAACCACGAGCCGCGCTCATACCGTTCCCCCAGCTTCTTAAATATCTCCATCTCGTCACTCCTTCAAAAAGGGTCTGTCTTCCATTGATTAGCCCCTCCTCCCTCCGGCAGATTCCCCCCCGCCCGACGGCACGCCGCCGCCAAAGCCAAAAGCCACCTCCCGGTACAACGCCTCACTGCACAGCCCAAATCCAGCCCTTTTCGCCAAGCCCCTGCCCCCTCGCGGAGACATGCGCGAAACATAAAAAATTCCATGGCCGCTGGCGACGAAAAAATGGTACCTACTAAAGGGTAGGCAATACGGGGCGCCATGCATCCAGTTGCACCGATAAGCTTTCGCAACGAAAGCCGCCCTCTGTAACGATTTCGTCACACGCTCAGGCCTCAGGCCAGCAGGATATTACCTCGTCCCGCGTGAAAGCTTTCCCGGGAGTCCCGGCCACTGAAGCGCCGAGCAAAGAAAATCGGGAGTCCATGCTCCCGGACGGCCCGCCGCGTTCACCGATCCCCCGGCTCCCTCCTTGGTGAAACCGCTTCTCGTCGGCCCCGCCGGCGGGTTATTCCGCCTTGCCGCCCGAGAGATCGATGCGGATCGGACGATTGAGCGCCGTGTCGCTGATCACCGGCAGCGCGAGAGAAAGCGCGGTCCCGTCGAGGAAGACCAGCCGGATGCGGAGCGAGCGGTACTGCGGCGAGATTGCCTTGCGGCCAAACATCCAAGACCAGCTCTCCGTAAAAGGTGCCTCCACCAGAAAGCCGTCCCCCCAAGTCTTGGCATCCCGCAAGCCCTCCACCGATGAGGCATTACCCGGCAAAGCATCCACCTCGGCAAACCGGTATTGGAATGACCGAATATCCCTCGCCCGAATCAGGACCCCATCCCGAGCCACCTCGACAGGCATCGCGAGCATGGGCCCGCTCGCCCTGCTGCTGAACATAATTGGGAAGGCAAAAAAACCGATCACCAGCACCGCCCACACTCCAAAGAGCAGATAGCGAATCTTGGTCGTCATCGGCACGTCTCCCGTCCGGCTTTCATGCCTCGAGGCCAGTTGCGCCATCGGGCGACCGCGTCTCGATGATCTTGATCAGATCGCTTCTCAGCATCACGCGCCGATGATCGGGTGTCTCAAAGACCACCATGTTCTGCAGCTGGTAAGGGAGCCCGCCTTTCGACGAGGCGGCATCCATGAACCCGACGAAGCTGAGCGCCTCCATCACTTTTCCCGAGGTCAGATGCACATCGACCACCTCCGCGCCCTTGAGGAAGCCCTTCAGCTTTACATACCGCGCCGGCGCGAGCCTGCTGTTGACCGCAGTGAGGGCGGAGAAAAACACCGACAGCGCCATGATGCCGAGGCAGATCGCCCCGATCGAGCCGACCCAGAGGACAAAATTTTCCATGATCTGTTTGCGAGCGACTTTCGCTTAGCTTAGCGAAAGCCTCCCGGGCGATCACGCAGTTTCTCTCCGGGCCATCCGGCCGCCGCCGCGCCCCGGCGTGAATACACCCGCTCAGGCCGCCTTGCGCCGCCAGGCGACCGCCCCCGCCAACAGCCCGAGGCCCAGGAGCGCGAGCGAACCCGGCTCCGGCACCGCCGTGATGCGGGTATAGTCCGCATCCAGGGAAGCCGTCAGCAGGCTCGACACATTCGCGCCGTCCGCCGTCTGCCACGACGCACCATTCCAGACGCTGAGCGCCGAACTGCCGAGATAGGTGAGGAACGCGCCGAGGTCCGTATAGTCGCCCTCGATCACGATCGAGTTGCCACCCGCGAGCCGGATCGTATCCACCGTGAGCAGCGAGCCGCTATTGAGCACCAGCGCATTCCCGGCGTTCCCCGCCACGCTGCCGATATTCACCTCCTCCGCCGTGAGCGAACCGCTCAGGGCCAGCGCGTTGTTGTTCGATCCCGCGCTCTTGCCGATGTACAGCGAGCGCCCATCCACGACCTGAGCCGCGTCGCCTGCGGAGAGCGCCACGATGTTGCCGCTCGTCGTGCCGCCGATCGTCCAGTCGTCGCGGGTGATAAAGCTGATGTCCTCGATCGTGCGCTGGGTATTGCCTGCATCCAGCGTCGTCATGCTGCTCACGCTGCCGGTGAAAGCCGCTCCCACAAAGGTCGCACCCTCCGGGGAACTCGCTCCGGTCGCACCGATCACAAATTGATCCCCATCGAGCGCAACCGAGGCGCCAAATTTCATATTCGTCGATCCGGAGGAGGCGTAGATCTTCACATTCTCCGTCACTGCGCCCGATGCCGCATCCAGATTGCGGTAGAGGTACGCCGCTCCCTGCCCGGTCGTCGTGCCGATCACCGCCGCCGTACTGCCCACCAGTCCGACGGAACCCGATATCGCCACGGAATCGCCGAATCTCATGCTGGCCACGCCATCCGACGCCGTGAGCCTCGCCGTTTCCGTCACGCTCCCCTCCACCGTGTCGAGGCCGGTGAAGAGATAGACTGCTCCCTGCTGGGCATTGACTCCCACCGCCGCACGCGCCGCCGCCACCAGCGCCCGCGTCCCCGCCACGCTCGTCGCCGTCCCAAACCGATCCCCCGCCGCTCCATCGGAGGCCGTGAGCTTCGCTGATTCGTTCACCGTCCCCGCCGCCGTATCCAGCCCGCGGAAAAGATAGGCCGCTCCCTGCTGGCTGTTGCCCCCCGGCGCATTGCCATACGCGCCGACCACGGCAAGCGAACCCGACAAGCCGACCGAGCTGCCGAAAAAACTGTTTGCCCCTCCGTCGGAGGCCACCAGCTTGGCATTCTCCGTCACCGTGCCCGTCGCCGTATCGAGACCGCGAAAGACATACGCAGCTCCCTGCGAAGCTGCACCCACCACCGCCATCGTGCCGGAGAGCCCCGAGGCCGAGCCAAAACTGCTGAAGTCCACTCCATCCGACGCCGCGAGCTTCGCCGCCTCGGTCACCGTGCCCGAGAGCGTATCGAGATCGCGAAAGACATAGGCCGCTCCCTGAGCCGTATTCGTTCCCACCGTGCCGCGCGTCGCACCGATGACGGCGATCATGCCCGAGATGCTCACCCGTCCTCCCGCTCCGAAAAGATCATTCGATTTGCCATCCGATGAGGTAAGCACCGCCGCCTGCGTCGCCTCTCCAGTCTCCGGATCGAGTCCGCGGAAAAGGTACGCCTTACCATTGGGCACAGCCGCTCCCGTTGCGCCAAAGATCGCCGTCGGCCCCGACAGCGCGGAGCTCACGCCGAAGGCCGTGCTCGCCACCCCATCCGAGGGCGTCAGTTCCCCAGCGGATACCGCCGATGCCAGGCACACTCCCGCGCCTGCCGCCGCACACAATACCTTCCTCACCATCGCAATGCCTCTCCCTTAAAAATGTTCTGCGAACGTCTAGGCAAACCACGCCGGTCAGGCCACAAAAAAATGGAGGCCGTCAATACAATCCGCCCCCGCCCCCTCCCCGGGCGGCACGCAACCCCATCATCCTCAAAACAAAGCCCCTATCTATGTCAGGATCGTAACAATGCGGATTTTTTCGCTGGGATGGTCAATACCTCTCCTCCCCGCATCGCCCGGGCGCATCCCGGCATTTCGCGCAACCAGTTGCCGCCATCCCGTGCAACTTCCACCCATCCGCGCTCAACCCGTGGCACGAACTCCCTCATGATGAAACTCCCGCTTTCCCTTCTCGCTGTCGGATGCGCCGCCGTGCTCGCAGGTTGCGACGCCGCCTCCTCCGTCACCCTCACGCAGGACAACCTCGACAAGATCCAGGACGGCATGTCCGCCGCCCAGGTGAAGACCATCCTCGGCGCCCCCACGGCATCCAAGGAAGAGCCAATTCCTGTCGTCGGCGGCACCAAGACCACCTACACGTATACGAACTCCACCGGAGCCAACGTCGTCATCGTCCTGAAAAACGACACCGTCCAGTCCAAGGAAGGCACCTTCCCCGAGAAGAAATAGCCGCCCCCCTTTGCCGATAACGCCCCGGCTCCCCAGCGGTCAACAACACGGGACGGAGACCGAAGGAGCCGGGGCGCCCTTGGTGGAGGGCGTTCCCCTCGTGAATGAGGTTGCCGGGCGCATCATCCTTTTCACTTAGTCCTCGCCTTACCTTTAGGAATTTCCGACGCTGCGGGACGCCCCCCTCGCAAAGTGTCCCCGGCTGAAAAACCTTCGATCTTCGCGCAAATCCTCGCCGCTCTGGCGGGGATGCTTTTCTTTTTCATCGGCCTCGATGCTTTGATGCTCCGCTCAAGGGGAGAGGATTACCCCGGGCTGGCAGCCATCCTGAGGATGCTCTCCATGTCCGTGCCCTTGGCCCTGGCCGCCATCGCCTACCTGGTGGTCCACCGCGCCTTCGATCGCTCCATCGGGAAAAAAGCATCCCACCGCATCGCCACTAGTCCCGCGCACTTCCTCTGGTGCGTGCTGGAGCCGGTGGTCTTCTGCACGCTCCTGCTCGCGCATTTCCCCGGCTACAATCGCGGGATCGTTCTACCGCTCGACGCGATCGTGGCCTTCGGCGCCAGTATTGCCCCGTGGCTTCTCTTCCTCACGGCCCTCGGCCTCATCCGCAAACATCCCGTGCAAGCCATCATCGGCCTCCTCACCGCCCTCGCGGTCCCGGTGGCGGCACTTGCTTTTCACTAAGGGCAGGGGATCAGGCAATATTACCGTCCCAGCCTGCGGCCCGTCACTGCCATCCGGGAAACGACTTCAGCGCGCCGCTCACGATCATTTGCACTGCGATGGCTGCGACGAGGATGCCCGCCAGCCGTGTCATCACATTGATGCCCGTCGTGCCGAGCAGCTTGCCGACGGGAATCGCCACGCGCAGGCACAGATACGTAATCGCCGACGCCGCGATGATGATCGCGAGCAGCACCACGTCGCTCATCCAGAGCGCGTCGTGCCCGCCGATTCCCTGGCTGGAAAAAATGATCACACTGCTGATCGGCCCCGGCCCAGCCAGCAGCGGAGTGCCCAGCGGCACGATGGAAAAATCCCCGCTCCCACCGCTCGCCGGATCATCCTTCGGCGACGACAGCACCATGTTCAGCGCGATGAGCAGGATGATCAGACCGCCCGCCATGGTGAAGGACGCGATCTGGATGCCAAAGAGATACAGCACCGCCTTGCCCCCCGCCATGGCCGCCAGCAGCAGGACGAGCACCGTGATCGACGCCTTGCGCGCCACCTTCAGCCGGTCCGCATCCGAAAGCTTCGCCGCCCGCGAGAGATAAATCGGCACGCCCTCGAGCGGATTGATGAGCACGACGATGGCGATCAACGCCTTGAGTATTTCGGGTAATCCGGGCATCAGCTTGACCGCTTGCATACCGCCAATCCGAAGCCGAGGCGAACAGAAAACTCCAGCGGCACCTTCATCCTGGTTTCGCAACTTTACGACTACCGCCCACTTTGCTAAGTCCCACCGTGGATGTCACAAGGTTGGTCAGCGACCGATAAAAGCGTCGCCCACAAAGCCGCCGCCCGAGCCGAGGCAAAAGCCGAAGCCGAGGTTCTCGAGCTTTTCCGAGCTTATCCCGTCAAAAATGCCGATGATCTTTGGCGTCTGGAACTCCAGATTCGCGAATGGCGGAGAGAACGCAAACACGCCTTCACTCTCAACTTCGAGAGAGCCGAGGATCAACTCGCCGAGTGGCTTCATAAAGCCTGGCTGAGCCCCGGCGATCTCGCCGCCCTTTCCGACACACGTCGGGAGCGCATCCGCGCAAAGACCGGCTATCGGAAATAAACACGCCCCCAAATGCCTCCCCCAGCCGCAAAACCTTCTCTCCTCGCACAGATCCTCGCTCCGCTGGCAGGGTTTTTCTTCTTTGCCGTCGGTATTAGCTTTTTGCCCACCTCCTGGGGACCGGAATTCCCGGGGTTGGGAAAGCTCCTGCAAACACTCGCGATTCCCGTGCCTTTTGCCTTCAGCGTCATCGCCTACGCCGTCGTCCACCGCATCTTCGATGGCCCGTTAGAAAAAGACGCATCCAGTCTCTACCGCATCTCCACCAGCCCGGAGCATTTCGTCTGGTGCATCTTCGAGCCGCTGGTTCTCGGCTCAACCGTCCTCTCCTATTATCTCCCTCGATATGCCTATTACACCAGTCCCGAACTGAATACGGTCGTCGCTTTTGGCACGCACATCGCCCCACTGCTCCTCCTCGCCAACGCCCTCCCCTTGCGGCGGAAAAGTCCGACCCTCGCGGTGATCAGTGTGATCACTGTACTCGGCACGTTGGTGACACTCACCTTGCCCTTCATCACCTGAATCCTCCCCGGCCCTCTGTCGATCAGCATCCATGAAAGTCGCGCTCGCGGTAATTTCCACCTTCATCCTCGCATCGCTGCTCTCTGGCTGCGCATCCCGCCAATCTTCCGCAGCCCCGGCACACGCAGCATGCAGCCTTCCTGCCCACAAGCCGGCGGACGCGCCTGCCTCCAGCCCACCACCGCAGCGCCCCGCTCCGCCCCCAGTCGCTCCCGGCAACATCCAGCAGTTGCAACCCATTCCCGGTCGACCAGGTATCTACCAGCCCGTCCATGGCGGAGCGCCCATTGACCTGAGAGGAATCCCATCTGGACTGGAGGTTCGCAATCCCTATACCGGCGAGACCTACATCGTGCCGTGAGCTTCCTCAATCACGACAAGCAACCACCTCTTTCTCATTATATCACCACCCGCGAGCCATCCGCCGGGCAGCGGTCTGCTCGCTCGTCATAGGGACGGCGGCAGTCGCGGCAGACCTTGATGCGGGTCGGGATGTCGGTTCCCAGTGCGCGAAAGCTCAGGCGGTGGCGGGATTTCTCCATGGCTTTCTCCGCCCGGGGGTCCAGCTCGGGCGCGATGAGGTAACCCGTGATGCGGGCGGATTTCTTCGTTATTAAAGCCGCATACCGCTCGATCTGCCGCACGGCGGCGAGCGTAATCACGTCGCGCTTGATCTCCACGATCACCACGCGATTGCCCACCTCAAAGAGCAGGTCCGAGCGCGAATCCGGCGCGAGCGCCACCTGCCGCCTCGGCTGCCACAGCCCCGGCTCGATCAGACCCGGGTACGCATACAGCATGTCCTCGATCGCCTGCTCACGGCGGCCCGCCCGTAGCGCCTTAAGGATGGACGTTTCCATGAGCCCGCCGCGCCGCGTCGGCCACCATGCGGATCAACCGGTCGAGCGTCACTTCCTTGGGCACGGCGATGGCATTGGCCTTCGCCAGCCGCTTCAATCCGGCGGCCTTCCAGCGCTTCGCGACCTCGGCGGCGAACTCCTCATCCGTGAGCCCGCCGAGCCGCCAGAGTTCCGCCTGCAGCTCCGCCTTGTCCTTTGGCACCGGCTTCACCGGCACGGACTGCGCCGCGATTTCACTCCGCACCAGCTCCAACGCCTCCCCGGCATTGCCCTCCGCGCGCACCAGCTTGAGAAATTTCGCCGCCGTCGGCTTCTCCTCGCGCACGCCATGGAGCGAGCGCAGCGCCTTGTCCCAAAAGGGAGCCTTCAGCAGCTTCTTCGCAGGCGAGGCCAGGAGTATTTCCAGTTCCTTCAGGTCGGGGCTCGATCCCGAGATGGCCGCCCCGACATGCTTCTCAAAGGTCGCCACCGCCTTGGAAAAACTCTGCGCGGCCTTTGCCAGTTTCGCCCCCTCCAGGTCGTCCGCGTGCGAGCGGAGTTTCGCGGCCAGGGTCTCGATGCGTGATGCCAGTTCGCCGTAGCTCATGTCAGAGATTGGAAGTGTTTGTCGAAGGCCTTCGCCAGTTGAAAGTAGTCCTGCGCGCCGATGGAGTTCACCTTGTGCAGGACGACCGGCAGGTGCTCGTCCGTCGACTCCGCCACCGCCACGCAATACCGGATGTACGGATGCAGTATCTCCGCCTCCGCCGCCAGCAGCTCGCTCGCCTTGAATTTGTTGAGCTGCATCTCCATCTCATTGATCGCCTGCCCGAAGACATTGCCGATCGCGCGATAGTGGCTCACCAGCAGCGCGCCGATCGATACCGGTTTGCGCCCTGTCGTGTACCCGCTGATGCGCTTGGCGAAGGCGTCCACCTGCTCCGCCAGCACCTGAAAGCCCGAGAGCGAAAGAAAGTCCGGCACATACGGCACGACGCAAAACTCCGAGGCAAAGAGCGCGTTCTTCGTCACCGCATAGAGATTCGGCGGACAGTCAAAGAACACATAATCATACTCGCCCAGATGCGGCTTCAGGCTCTTGTAGAGATAGGAGAAAAACTGCCCGTATTTATTCTGGTAGATCTGGTCCTCGATCTTCAGCAGCTCCACCGAGGCCGGGAGGAGGTCCAGCGACGCGATGAGCGGAAACTCCCGCCGCGGCACTCCGCGCACCACCGCCTCGTCGAAATCAAAAACATGCGTCCCGTTGATATGATCGCGGAAGAGCTGATACACCGACCGCCGCCCCTTTCCCACATGCTCGCGCCACGCCTGCGGCTGCATGAGCCAGAGGGACGAGTTGCACTGCGGATCGAGATCGACGACGAGCACGCGCTTGTGCTCATACGCCGCCAGGCAGGCCGCGACATTCACCGTCGAAGCCGTCTTCCCCACCCCGCCCTTGAAGTTGATGAACGAAATGCAAACCGCCATCGCGCCCGGCACCTTAGCGAAGTCATTCCTCGATGTCGCGAGAGAAATTTTGCTTAGTTTTGGAAACTCCCGCCCAGCATTGCACTCGCAGCCGACAATAGTTCCCGCTTGCGTTGTTCACAGAAAAAGATATGTTCACGGTTACATGAACAACGAAAATTCATGAACATCCAAAGCAAGGCTGACCTTGAGAAGGCTCTCTCCGCCATGCTCCGGGAATTGCTCAGCGGGGTTCAATGGCTCCACGATTGGAGAGTATCCCAGAATCCTGCTCCTGCCGACCGGGCCTTCGATATCCACGCAACGATACCGATCCCGCATCGTGACACGGTGGAACTCTGGGTGGAATGTCAAACCCAGCCTCGGCCATCGCGTATTCCAAGCGTGAACTTGAACAATAGATTTCATGGAAACGGAAAGCGCACCGTTCGAGTCCCGGTGTTGGCGGCGTCGTACATCTCTGACCGGCTGGCTGAAGTGTGCGAAAGCCACGGCTGGGGCTGGTTTGATCTGGCGGGAAATTGCAGATTGAGCGTTCCGGGAGCATTCTTGATCGAGCGGCGGGGCAACCCTCCCGTTCATCAGCCTCCTAAACCGACTGCCAATCTCGGTACGGCAGAGTCGGCCAGAGTGATCAGAGCGTTGCTCGTCGCCCAGAACATCGGGAAACGGTGGAGTCAGAGAGAGCTTCAAAACCATTGCCAGCCGGGAGTGAGTCTCGGACTGGTCAACAAGGTCGTGCTCTACCTGCGGGAACAGGCGTTCCTTGCGGATGATCGCAACGGCGGATTCCGTGTTCAGGACTATCTAGGCCTGCTCACGGCATGGCGGGCCGCCTACCGCTTCGACCGCCAAGTGCGCCGCGGCTACTTCACCTTGAAAACCGGTCGTCAGCTAACCGAGCGTCTCCAATCCCTGGGAGCTATCACGGGCACCCACGCCGCCTACGCCTCATTTTCAGCCGCAGAGTTTCAAGCTCCTCACGTGCGGCAGCCGAAGACCTGGCTTTTCGTCGCTTCGGAATACGAAGAGGCTTTTGCCGAAGCGACGGAGGCTAAACCGGTGGATTCCGGTGAGAATCTCGTCGTATTGATCCCCGAGGACACTGGCGTCTTTTATCAGCAGGAGGTCGTGGGAGATCGTCTTGCCTGCACCAATCCCATTCAGACTTACGTGGATCTGTTGCACAGCGGAGGCCGCGGACAAGAAGCCGCCGCGGCGTTGCTGGAGCAAAATCTGAAGCCTGCCTGGAAGGCGAAGGGGGTAAGCTGATGGATCAGGAACCACGCCATCGGGATGATTACAGACACAGGCAAACCGAGGCCGCTCGCCGTGTCCTGGTCGATGTCGGACAGATTCTCGCTTCGTTTTCGGACTGTCTCGTTCTGGTCGGCGGGTGGATTCCTGACTTGCTGCTGCCAGAAGCCGATGAGCCCCATGTCGGCAGCATCGATGTTGATCTGGCTTTGGATGCCCGAAAGTTGAAGGAAGGGCGATACGCGGAACTGCTTTCGCTATTACTGAACACCCGTCGTTATCAAATGGGAACCAAGGAGTTTCAACTTGTTGTCGATGTGGATCTGAAGGATGGAGAAAAACCGGTTCAGGTGGAAGTGGAGTTCCTTGCGCCCAAATCGGTGAAGTTGCAGAAAAACAAGCCGAAGCTCCTAAAGGATTTCCGGGTTCTCCAGGCGGACGGCTGCGAAGCGGCTTTTAGAAACCCTCACCAGTTGAAATTGCAGGGACGCAATGTGGGAGGAGCGCAAAATACGGTTCGATTGCAGGTAGCGTCACTGGCGGATTTTTTGGTGATGAAAGCTCACGCCCTCGCGGGGCGAGACAAGCCCAAAGACACCTATGACTTTTGCTATTGCCTGCAATATTCCCCCGGAGGATTGGAGTCTTTGGCTGAGGAGTGGAAGACTCGACAGAATGAGCCGGAGGTCGCTCAAGCCATCGAGATTTTGAGCGAAAAATTCTCCGCCCCAGACGCCTTCGGCCCCCATCAACTGGCAGAGTTTCACTCACCTTCCGATGAGGAAACACAGGCGATGAACGCACGGCGAGCCTATGAATGGGTGCAGGAGTTTCTCAGGCGAATCCGCGAGTAGCACCTCCTCAACGGGTTAACCTGTTCACAGGACGGAGTACGCCCAGCCATAAATCCAGCCATATCCCACCAGAAACTCCGGTCGGTCGACCAGGGAGACATCGCCCCCCATTTTCCCCTATCCCCTCCCGCCCGGGTGAGGTATTTTAGACCCCTTTATGTCGAGCAACTTCGGAGAAGTATTCCGCATTTCCACCTGGGGGGAATCCCATGGCGGGGGCGTTGGCGTGGTGATTGATGGCTGCCCGGCCCGGCTGCCGCTTTCCGAGGCCGACATCCAGCCCGACCTCGACCGCCGCCGCCCCGGCCAGAGCGACATCGTCACCCCGCGCAAGGAGGCCGACGAATGCCAGATCCTTTCCGGCGTCTTCCAGGGCCGCACCCTCGGCACGCCCATTTCCATCATGGTGCGCAATACGGACGCCCGTCCCTCGGCCTACACCGAGATGCAGACGATGTACCGCCCGTCGCATGCGGATTTCACCTATCAGTCCAAATACGGCATCCGCAACTGGGAGGGCGGCGGACGCTCCTCCGCGCGCGAGGCCATCGGCCGCGTCGCCGCCGGAGCGGTCGCGAAGAAAATCCTCCGCACCCTGCACCCGGAGATCGAGATCCTTTCCTACATCACGGCCATCCACGACATCAGCGTCGCCATTGACCCGCTGGCCGTGACCTCCGAGGCCATCGAGGCAAATTCCGTTCGCTGCCCCGATGCCGCCACCGCCGCCGCCATGATCGAGCGGATCAAAGAGGTGCGCAGCGACGGCGACTCCGTCGGCGGCGTGCTCGAGTGCGTCGTGCGAGGATGCCCGCGCGGGTTGGGCGAACCGGTCTTTGACAAACTCGACGCCGATCTCGCCAAGGCCATGCTCAGCCTCCCGGCCACGAAGGGTTTTGAAATCGGCTCCGGCTTCGCAGGCAGCAAGCTCCGCGGCTCCGAGCACAACGACCCCTTCCGCATCGTCGACGGCCAGGTCCGCACGACCACGAATCTCTCCGGCGGCATCCAGGGCGGCATCAGCAATGGCGAGCCCATCGTCTTCCGCGTCGCTTTCAAACCCACCGCCACCATCTCGCGGGCGCAGGATACCGTGACCGTCACGGGCGAAAACGCCAGCCTCGCCGCGCGCGGTCGCCACGATCCCTGTGTGCTCCCGCGCGCCGTTCCCATGGTGGAGGCCATGACGGCTCTCGTCCTCGTCGACCACCTGCTCCGGCAGCGCGCGCAGGACATCCTTCCCCGGGAATAATGAGCCAGGGGTCGCCCAATCTCCAGGCCATCCTCCTCGGCATCGCCGCGCTGTTTCTCGCCTTTGAGTTCTGGCGCGGCTGGCGGGCGGGACTCGTCCGGGCCGGGCTGAATCTCTGCGCGATCCTCGCCTCCACCATGTTTGGCCTCGTCGCCGGGCGCATCGCCGCGTCCGTCTTTGGCGGGACGGATTCCTTTACCGGCCTCGCCGCCGGGGCGCTCGTCGGCCTCGCCGTCGGCCTCCTCGTCTTTATCGCCATCTGGATCCTCGGAGCGGTGCTCTTCAAGCGCACGGAACACCAGCGCACCTTCCTCTTTCGCGTCCTCTGGGGCCTCGGCGGCGGCGTTTGCGGCCTCATCCTCGGCCTCCTCGTCGTCTGGGGCGGCGTCTCGATCATTCGCACCTTCGGCACCTTCGCCGAGTCCTCGCTGAAGAGCCAGGCCTCCGCCCCGCCCGTGCACACCGCCCGCGAGCACGTCGGCCCCCATGTCGTCGGCGCGCAACCCCAGCCCACGCCCTCCGGCCTCCTCGCCGCCCTCGCCAGCACCAAGGAATCCCTCGAGATGGGCCCCGCCGGGAGGCTCATCGCCGCCACCGACCCCATCCCGGAGGACGCCTACCAGCTCCTCGCCGAGCTCACCCGCATCTCGACCGATCCCGACGTCATGCTCCGCTTCCTCCAGTACCCGGAGATCCAGCGCGTGGTGCAGAACCCAAAGTTTGCCGCCGCTCTCGGCGACCCGTCCGTCATCGAGGCCGCCCAGCGCCGAGACCTCGCCGCCCTCATCACCAACAAAACCCTCATCGCCGCCGTGCAGGACCCCGCCTTTGCCGAGCAGCTCGCCAAGGTCGATCTTCGCGCCGCCATGAATTTCGCGCTGGAAAAACCCTCCCCCTCTCCTGCACCCTCACCCACTACCGCCACGAAGAAGAAGTAACCCTATTTTTCCCATGCCCGACTACATCGCCACCATCGGCCTCGAGGTCCACGTCCAGCTCAAGACCCGCACCAAGATGTTCTGCTCCTGCGCGGTCGAGTACGGCGCCGAGCCGAATACGAACGTCTGCCCCGTCTGCCTCGGCCTCCCCGGCGCGCTCCCCGTCATGAACGACGAGGCCCTCCGCCTCACCGCCCTCGCCGGACTCATGCTCGGCTGCGAAACCCCGGTCACCTGCAAGTTTGACCGCAAAAACTATTTCTACCCGGACATGCCGAAGAACTACCAGATCAGCCAATACGATCTGCCTCTCTGCCTCGGCGGCTCCGTCCCGCTCCACGACCTCGCCTACCCGAAGGACGTCCAGAAGAACATCGCGACCAAGGACAAAAAGATCCGCCTCACCCGCATCCACCTCGAGGAGGACGTCGCCAAGAGCTTCCACATGGAAAGCTCCACCGGTATCGACTACAACCGCGCCGGCACCCCGCTCGTCGAGATCGTCAGCGAGCCCGACATCGCCAGCGCCGAGGAGGCCTTTGCCTACCTCACCGTCCTCCAGCAGGTCATGATCTACGGCGGCATCTCCGACGCCGACATGGAGAAAGGCCAGCTCCGTTGCGACGTGAACGTCTCCGTGCGCCCGTCCACCAGCGACAAATGGGGCACCAAGATCGAGCTGAAGAACCTCAACTCCATCTCCGGCGTCCGCCGCGCCCTCCTCTTTGAAATCCCGCGCCAGATCGAGGCCCTCGAGCGCGGCGAGGTGCTCCAGCAGGAGACCCGCCGCTGGGACGACGTTCGCGGCGAGACCACCCTCATGCGCATCAAGGAGAGCGCGCACGACTACCGCTATTTCCCCGATCCCGACCTCCTGCCGGTCAAGACCGCCCACCTCATCGAGGATGCGATCTCCCGCAAGCCCGAGCTCCCGTGGGAAAAGCGCGCCCGCTACGTGACCGAATACGCCGTCACAGAATACGACGCCGCCGTCCTCTCCAACGACCTGCCGACCTCCCGCTACTTCGAGACCGCCGCCAAGGGCGCGAAGAAGCCCAAGAGCATCGCCAACTGGATCCTCAACGACCTCCAGAGCGCTCTCGCCGGAGCCAGCAAGTCCATCGCCGAGTGTCCCGTCGCCCCCGAGGCCCTCGACGAACTCGTGAACCTCATCGACGACGGCAAGATCAACTCCCGCCAGGGCAAGGAAGTCTTTGCCGAGATGTTCACCTCCGGCAAGGGAGCCGCCGTCATCGTGAAGGAAAAAGGCATGGAGCAGGTCAGCGACACCGGAGCCATCGAGGCCCTCTGCGACCAGGCCATCGCCAACAGCGCCAAGGCCGTCGCCGAGTACAAGGCGGGCAAACTCGCCGCCATCAACGCCATCAAGGGCCAGGTCATGAAGCTCTCCAAAGGCCAGGCCAACCCCGCCCTCGTCGGCGAAATCCTCGAGAAAAAACTCGCCTCGTAGTTCACACACTTACAGGGAGGGCAGCGATGCCCTCCCGCTTTCAAGGCGTTTGAACAAAAGGCAGCGAAGGAAACGAAGGCGAGGAAAAGCCTTTTACAGAAGGTCGCAAAGAACACAAAGGGGCGGATCGCGTCCCTCGGAAGCCGGTCGCCCGTGAGGAAGCCTGCGAGCACGGCCAAATTACGCCGCCCAACGAGGGAAGCGCGGCCCGAAACCTCGAAAATAGATCCGTAGGGTGGGCGTCCCGCCCGCCAGACTTTTTTTAGGGGAAAAACCTTTCCATCGAAGACCAAAGCCTCCCACGAGTAATATCCCCTCGCGTTATTGCTCATAAAATGCGATTTTCTGAGCAATAAGACGCCATTTTATCGCTCATGCCTGCTGAAACTTCATGGAACTGGCAACTGCCGGACTGGCCGAGCTTCCGATTCGACCCGTCCGCGCTTGCCCCGTTGGAGGCGGAATTTCTTCGCCAATCTGGCGTTTTCATCGGCACGGTGCGGCATGTTTCCGACCCCGAGCGGCTCCAGCTTTTCGTCGACCTCATCGGCGATGAAGCCCTGCACACTTCGGAAATCGAGGGCGAGGTGCTGAATCGCGCGAGCCTGCAATCCTCGCTCCGCCGCCACTTCGGCCTCGCCACCGACCAGCGCACCGTCCCACCTGCCGAGCAGGGCATCGCCGACATGATGGTCGACCTCTATCGCCGTTTCGAAGCGCCTTTGGCAAATGGAGATCTCTTCCACTGGCACGCCCTTCTTATGAGCGGTCGAGCCGATCTTGCCGCCAGTGGAGCCTATCGCCAGGGCGGCGATCCCATGCAAATCGTCTCGCGTGGCAAACGCGGCGAGCGTGTCCATTTCGAGGCTCCGCCTTCCGCGCAAGTCCCGCAGGAAATGGAGCGCTTCATCGCGTGGTTCAACGACAGCCGCCAGCTCCCCGCCCTCACCCGCGCCGCGCTGGCGCACTGGCATTTTGTCAGCATCCATCCCTTCGAGGATGGCAACGGACGCCTCGCCCGCGCCCTCGCCGAGAAAGCCCTCTGGCAGGGAATGCACCAGCCTGTCCTCATCGCCCTCTCCCGCACCATCGCCGCAGGGCGCAGGCAATACTACGATGTTTTGGAACTCGGCAACCGCACCAACGACGTGTCCGCCTGGATGCAATATTTCGCGCAGACCGCGCTTGATGCCCAGCGCAGCGCGCAGGCCGACGTCGATTTCCTCATCGAGAAAACGCGATTCTTCGACCGCCTCCGCGACCAGCTCAACCCGCGTCAGGAGAAAGCCCTGCTGCGCATGTTCCGCGCCGGACCCGCCGGATTCCAGGGCGGCCTCAGTGCCGAGAATTACATCAGCCTCACCGGAACCTCCCGCGCCACCGCCACCCGCGACCTCGTCGACCTGGTGGAAAAACACGCCCTCATCCGCACAGGCGAACTCAAGGGCGCACGGTATCACCTCGCTCTACCGTCCACGCCAGGCGGCTCGGAACAAACCTCGTAACCGCTCCGTAGGGCGGGCGTCCCGCCCGCCAGACTTGAGATATTCGCTGGCATGCCCGCCAAAAAGTGCGAGGGTTGTAGGTCAGGCGTTTTTCAGCAACGCCCCTCAAAGGGCAACCAAGTCAGAGACAAAGCCATGCACTTGATCAATACGCTCGCCTCCCGCATTCCCAACCTTCAGAAGGTGCGCCACCATCTTTCGGTCTGGCGCTTCACGGTCACCTATTTCATCCAAATGCTTGTTTGGAGGATGCTTCCCGATAGCTGGTCTCCTCCGTGGGGGGATGAGGGAGAGTCCGGTTCGACTGGTGGAAAGCTGTCGCCTCTCCGCCCGGCTCCCACATCCTACCTCATAGCCGCCCGGTCAATGCCCCCGGGAAGGACGACCCATCTCTATCGCTACCGGTAGAGGCTTGAAGGCTCGAAAATTACTCAACTCCCCCCACAAACGCATTGAGCGCCCCGGCCGGGTGGCTGGGACGCTCAACAAGACGTTCTCGAATGTTCTAAAACGCGGCCTTATTCGGCCACGTTGACCTTCGTCTGCGCGCGCTTGCGGGCGTTCGCGTCGAGGATCTTCTTGCGCAGGCGCAGGCTCTTCGGGGTCGCCTCGACATATTCGTCGGGGGCTATGTACTCGAGGGAGCGCTCGAGCGAGAGCACGAGCGGCGGGGCGAGCTGGATGCCCTTGCCGTCACCCTGGCTTCGCATGTTGGTAAGCTTCTTGGCCTTGCAGGGATTCACCGGCATGTCATCCGGGCGGGCGTTTTCACCCACGATCATTCCCTCGTAAATCTCCTCCTGGGGCCCGATGAACAGGCGGCCGCGCTCCTGGATGCTGTCCAGCGCGTAGGCCGTGCTCGTGCCGCCTTCCATGGAGACCAGCACGCCGTTGTTGCGGCTCGGGATGTCGCCCTTGTGCGGGCCGTATGCCTTGAAGAGATGGCTCGCAATGCCGTGACCCTTCGTCACGTTCACGAGGTCCGTTTCAAAACCGATCAATCCGCGCGTGGGGATCGTCGCCTCGACGAGCACGCTGTGCGGGTTGTGCTGCATGTTCACGATCTCAGCCTTGCGGCTGGCGAGCGACTGCAGGATGTCGCCGAGGTTGTCCGGCGGCACGTCGACATAAAGCGTCTCCATCGGCTCAAGGAGGTTGCCCGCCTCGTCGCGGCGGAAGATGACCTCGGGGCGCGAAACGAGCAGCTCAAAGCCCTCGCGGCGCATCTGCTCGACCAGAATCGCGATCTGCATCTCACCACGGGCCTTCACGTCGAAGTGGCCGGCAGTCTCCGTCTCCGTGACGATGATCGACACGTTCGTACGGGTCTCGCGAACGAGGCGGTCCTTGATCTGGCGCGCCGTCAGCAGCTTGCCCTCACGGCCCGCCAGCGGCGAGTCGTTCACGCAGATCTTCATCGCGATGGTCGGCGGGTCGATGTCGACGAACGGCAGCGCCTCGCGCTCCTCGTTGTCCACCAAGGTCTCGCCGATGAAAACTTCCTCAAATCCCGTCAGGCCGATGATGTCGCCCTCGCTCGCGCTCTCGATCTGGACCTTCTCCAGGCCCTCATGGCTGAAGAGCGCCGTCACATTGCCGCGCTCCTTGCGGCCGTCCTTGTGCACGCAGACGATGCTCTGGCCCACCTTGACGCTGCCGCTGATGATGCGCCCGTAGGCGATACGACCGAGGTAATCGCTGTAGTCGAGGTTCGACACGAGCATCTGGAAGTAATCCTTGTCCGACTTGGGCGGCGGCGGGATGTGCTTCACGATCGCCTCGTAAAGCGGCTCCATGTTGTCGCTCTCCTGGTCGATCTCGCGCTTGGCGAAGCCCGCCTTGGCGCTGGCGTAAATATGCGGAAAGTCGAGCTGCTCGTCCGTCGCCTCGAGTTCCATGAAAAGCTCAAACACCATGTCGAGCACCTTGTGCGGACGGGCGTTTTCACGGTCGATCTTGTTGATGACCACGATCGGCTTGAGGCCGTTTTCCATCGCCTTGCGCAGCACGAACTTCGTCTGGGCCTGCGGGCCGTCGTGGGAATCCACCACGAGGAGCACGCCGTCGACCATCTTCATGATGCGCTCCACCTCGCCGCCAAAGTCGGCGTGGCCGGGAGTGTCGACGATGTTCACATGGTAGTCGTGCCAGCGGAAGGCGGCGTTCTTCGCCCGGATCGTGATGCCCTTCTCCTTTTCCAAGTCCATCGAGTCCATCATGCGCTCGTCGGTCTTTTGGTTGGCGCGGAAGGTTCCCGCTTGTTTAAGGAGCTGGTCGACCAGCGTGGTCTTACCGTGGTCCACGTGGGCGATAATGGCGATATTTCGAATATTTTGCATGGCGATCCCGGATTGAACGGGCGGAGCACTATGCGGAGCGAGTGCCCCACTGTCAATAGAGGGCCTCTCTTTGCGTATCGCCTCTTAAACCAGCTTCCCGGCTTTCTCCCAATTGGCCAAAATCCGCTGCCGGATGTCCATGGTGGGAGACTCCCGAGTGTGCTGATAGTGCGGCTGGTCAGGATCAACCAACTCGATCCGTTCCGCGATCTCCTTGGGATTGAGGAGGTTTCGTCGGAGCAGCTCCCCGACAAATCGCAGGTCCTTGGGTTCGCCGCGAGCCAGTTTCGCCACGGCGAGATCGTGTTTTTCCAGACAATGCCCCTGTGCTCCCCGGGTATCCTCTGAGCGGAAAGGAATCGTGCGCCTCTCCCAGCCTTTTGGCAGGATGGCGCTCGACGGCGGATAGGGATCGACGTAAACGCCAAATGCCTCATGGAATGGCGACATCTCGCCGATCGCTTCCAGCAGGTCTGCCACCCGGGTATTTCCACTCAACGGCCAGGCATCCACCTCATGCGAGGTTACGATGTTTCCCGCCAGCTCGGGATGCTGCGCGAGGAGAGCCGCCGTGCCGATAATGTAAAAATCACTCTCGTCGGCGTTACCCTGACAGGCCCGCAAGAGGTGTTCGAGCTGATCGACTCTCACGACCCGGCGAGGTTCTTTTGGAAAAACACGAGCGCCTCCCGGTGTTCCTTTGGCCGAATGCTCGCTGCCAGCGGAGACACGGAGCGAAGCTGCTGATTGTGCGAGGTCGGCTCGAGAATCCCCTCCAGTTCCTCCTGGCTGCGCAGCAGTCTCAGCCAATCTTCAAAAAGTGTCACGCGCGAGGGCTGTTCCTCGATCCACCTCCGGGCAAGAGCCACGGCGGCACTTCGCCGACCAGCGTCCGCCTCACAGGCGGCCACGCCGACACACGCCATCCAAAGCGCCCGGCGATCCGAGCGCGACTGCAAAGACCGGCTGTGCAGCCGAAACCGGGGCAACGCCCTTTCGGAATATGATGTCGTTTCCATCGCACTCATGATCAGCGTCTCTGGTACTGGCGGCAATATTACCCCGTCCTATCCTCCATTTCAGCCTTTTTCCTTTCCCTCAGAAAAAGCCTGCCACGCATCTCAGAACGCCGCTACGCCGCAGAGTCTGAAAACTGAACACTGGAAACAGAAAACTCCCCCCGCTACTCTCCCCTCCACCATGCGCGATCCGTTTCTCCAGGCTGCCATCGATGAAGCCCGCCAGGGGCTCGCCGAGGGGGGCATCCCGATTGGTTCCGTCATCGTCCACCAGGGCCGTATTATCGGCCGCGGCCACAATATGCGCGTCCAGAAAGGCGACCCGCTCCTCCATGGCGAGATGAGCGCCTTTCAGCAGGCCGGCCGCCAGCCCGCCTCGGTCTACCGCGAGTGCGTCCTCTATACCACCCTGTCGCCCTGCCCGATGTGCAGTGGCACCTCGCTCCTCTATAAAATCCCGAAAATCGTGATCGGCGAAAATGTGACCTTCCTCGGTGCCGAGGACTGGCTGAAATCCCAGGGCGTCGAGCTCGTCGTCGCCCAGGACGAGGAGTGCATCGCCATGATGCGCCAGTTCATCGCCGACCGCCCGGAACTCTGGAACGAAGACATCGCCGTCTAGGGCATTCCGGTTTCGGATCACACTGCGGAATAAAACTCCCGATAGCGGAGTTTTAAGACACCACGACCTTCCGCTTCCCGCTTCCCGGCACCTTCAGCACCGGCGCATCCTCGGGTATCCACGGATTCCGCGTGTAGTCGCTTTCCTTGATCGCGCCGACATGGCGGTGAATGAGCGCCAGTACCTCGTCGAGATCGAGGCCCAGGTGGCTGCGCCCGTACGGCAGCAGGTTTCCTTCCGCCAGGGCAAAAAGCCGCACCGCCGGGTGCATGCGTCGACCGTCCTTGGGATGCCACGGGCGCGCGTGCTGCTTCTTCAGGTGGACGAAAGCCCCAGCCAGTTGGATGAGCCCTTTATAAAACGCGTAATCCCCATCCCTCACCCCGAGCCACAGGTGCTCCAGCACATCGTGCGCCTCATAGTAATCCTGCGCATTGAAGCACCCGAAGTACGCCAGATAGCACGGGTCATAGCCGGACCCCTCCAGCCCCAGCGACCGCACGTACGCCTCGATCCGCTCACCCTTGCTCATTTCTCCTTCTCCATTAGCCCACCCCCGCCGTTTGTCCAGCACGGCAACCCTGATCCAGCTATCATGCTTAGAAAAACTCCGCCATTTACGTAGACCCGCGTATCGGCTAAAGGCGGAGCCATGCACTTCGGGCGTTGGGTATTCGGTATTCTCGCAGCAGTCCTGCTCACGGGCTGCATCACTCCGCCCACCCCGCCGCGCATCAAGCGCAACAACCCCGGAGCCAAACCCGACACAGGCCCCTTCTGGTGGGGTATTTCCTCCAGCGCCTTCCAGACCGAGGACCGCGGCGAGAAGCCCGGTTCGCCAAACTACTTCAAGACCGACTGGGACCTCTTCGCCGAGGCCGGGCGCGTCCCGCCCAAGGGCGACGACGCCACGTTCAGCTGGAGCCAGTTTGACAAGGACCTCGAGGCCCTCAAGAAAATCGGCGTAAATCACTACCGCTTCGGCGTCGAGTGGGCCCGCATCGAGCCGCATCCCGGCCAGTACAACGAAGCCGCCCTCCGCCGCTACGTCGACTTTGCCCGCAAGCTCAAGGCCGCCGGCATCGAGCCCGTCGTCACCCTCTGGCACTTCACCTTCCCCGACTGGATGGTTGTGAAGGGCAAACCCGGCCGCTCCCGCTGGCTCAGCCCGTACTATCGCGAACGCTGGCCGCTCTTTGTCGACAAGGTCACCCGCGCCATGTCGCCCTACGTGCGCACCTACGTGCCGCAGAATGAACCCAACGGCGACCTCGCTCTCGGCTACATCAGCTCCGTCTGGCCGCCGGGCATGTTCCTCGACTTCAACATGCACGCCCGCGCTCTCACCCAGAGCACCTGGGGATTCCGCGAGGCGGCGAAAATCATCAAGCAGAACCGCAAGGACGCCCTCGTCATGGCTGTCGTCGCCCTGCCCTACTGGATTCGCACCTTCTGGGACCCCACGAGCGCGTATTATAATTTCATGCAGCGCATCAACTTTGCGCACCTCGACCGCACCTACGACGTCTGCGACCTCATCGGGTTCAACTACTACTACACCGAGTACGCCGACTTCACCGCCCTCCTCGCCCTCAAGGCCCGGCGCGGCCGCAACTACAGCCTCCTCGGCTGGGTCATCCAGCCCCACTCCCTCTACAAGCAGATCAACATCGTCGCCAAGCGCTACGGCAAGCCCATCGTCATCACCGAGAACGGTATTGCCACCTCCCGCGACATCAAGCGCGTGCGCTATCTCTTCAACCACATGCTCGAGGTGAAGGAAGCCATGGCCGACGGCGCGGACGTGCGCGGGTACTTCGTCTGGACGCTGGTCGACAACTACGAGTGGCACCACGGCTACAAGGCCCCCTTCGGCCTCTCGCGCATGGACCCGGTCACCAAGCGCCGCCTCCTCCGCCCCTCCGCCCTCTTTTACAAGGGCCTCATCTCCACCTCCGAGGAATCCAGCATGCTCGACGAAATCTCCAGCCAGCCCGAGCTACCCCAGGGCTTCATTGAGCGATAGGCCATATCTCAAAATCACAAAGTCCGATCTCTAAGAACCCGTCCGAAAAAAGGACGATAGGCTGGCGGCAAGTTGCGGCGACGAAGCGTATCCGCTACGATATGTGAGGGAGCCGCAACGCGCCCGAACGCCATTTTCCCGCCGCAAGCCGTCGGTCGGCAAGTTTCAGACAGACCCTAAGCCATCAGGCGTGCCGCCGCGCCAGATTGACATCCACCTTCTCTCTGCTGAGGATGGAGGGACGAAGCTTAGTGCTTCATCCTCATGCGCCCTTTCCTCGCCTCCCTCCTGCTCGCAGCTTTGGCCGCGCTGGCTGAAAATCCGACAGCTGTCACCAGCACTCCCATCGGCCCCAACGAGGTCCGCGTCCACCGCATGGACATGGGGAAAGCCTCTTCGACGTCGATTGCCATGAGCTCCTTCGAGGAAAATACAGTGTTCCAGAAAGACCCAATGCTATCGCTGCGCAACCTTTCCCGGACGCTTGCGGACAATGAGAAAGAAAAGATCACCCGAGTCATTTCCACCGCGGATGGCAATGCTGGGCTCTGCGTAGTTATGACGACCCCCCGCGGAACGCGGGATTATCAGATGTCGGTCTTCGGCCCGGATGGAAAACTTCGCGGAACCGTCCTGAGAAAGTTTCCCGCTGGAAAGATGGAGCAAACCGCCTTCGATGCGGAAGGAAAGCTCATCCCCGAAAGTCAGCAGGGACAGATCTTCTCCATCAAACCACCAGAGCCAGTCGACCTCGACAAGGTGACGCTGCTCAAGATGCCCGCAGACGGCGACACCCCGGCAGCCTCTCCCCTGCCGCAAAGCCCGAATGAAATTCGCACGGAGTACTACGACTACGGCGACCTTATCCTCCAGGCCATTTACCGGACCTGCGGCAGGAGTCCTTCTTCGCAAAAGACAGCAAAGCCCTCAAGTTCCGCACCGTCACCGCCACCCTTTCGGATACCGACGCCGAGCGCGTGACCCAGTCCTTCCACATCAAGAATAACGTCGTCACCTGCGACCAAAGCTGGCGGCTCAACAAAAAGACCAACGAAGTCACCGAAAGCTGCTACACGCCCAAGGGCAAGCTCGTCTACACCCGCCACACCATCCCGGGAAAGAGCGAAACCATTGTCGATGAAGCAGGCAATACCATCACACGGAGCGATGCCGTCCGGATCTTGTATTCCCCCAACCCCGACCAGATCGACCTCGACAAGGTCCCCGTGCAGGATCTGTCGGGCAAGGCTCCGCCCGCAGCCCCTACCCCTCAAGCCGAATAAACTCCCAACCGGGGAACTTCGCAAACCCCCGGTCGAACGAAACCAGCTTTAAGCCCGCCTGCTTCGCAAAGGCGGCAAGATAGGCGTCGCTCCACAGATTGGGCGTCGTCGCGCATCGGGCGACAAATCGCTTCAGGACATCATCGACGCCCTCCGGCTCCGCCGCGAACACGATACGTTCGTCGTCCTCCAATGCGCCAAACGCCTCGATAGCGGCCTTGGGCGTCAGCACATCCGCCCCCATGATCTGCGGGGTGCAAAGCAGCCGCAACACCCCGAGTTTGGTCAACCGACAAATCGCGACCTGCCCCTCGTTCCTTCCATCAAACCACTCCAGCGCCGCACTCCGGTGAGCATGGCGACTCACCATCAGCGGAAACAGCACGTTGACGTCGGGCAGGAATCTCACGGTAGCCGCTCGCCCGATTGCTCCAGGATGCGCGCCAGTTCGTCATTGCTCAGCGCGGGAATCTCATTGCCCCTGCGAATGCTCACCGGGGCCTTCGTCATGCGACGTCCCCGGACCCTCTTCCCAGACGACTCCAGCACGAGCCGCAGCCCCTCGGTCACAAGATCCTTCATCTTCCGGTTCTCGCTCGCCGCGCGAATCTTCGCCTGCCGGTAAAGCTCATCCGGGATCTCCAGCGTCGTCTTCATAAACCCATATTCCCATATTTATGGGAAATGTCCAACTCCCGTTTCCCTCCGAAGCCGAGCCACCCGAGACCAACACAGGCGAGGAGGCCGAGAAGCACTACTTTTCGATTCATGATTTGACACATGGGCAGGATGTTGTCGCAGAGCCATCAAAACGGACTTTTCGCGCTCAATCGGAGGAGCGATATAATAAATTTATTTCAAAATACGAGATTTGTAATAAATTTATTCCCAGATTAAGGATTTTTATGCTCCCCGTCGGCTATACTTGGTTGATCGAACGATACCGTCTCAAAGCGCGGCCTCTTGTTCATCGATCATTTATCGGCCCGAAAATGCTCCGGCGCGAGCATTCCGACGGGACGGTGGAAGAGCACTATATCCGCCAATACCAGCCCGGCGACAGCCCTCTGGAGCATCTCGTTTTTGCCTTGAAATATGACGGCGTCGACCTGGATATCTTCCACAAGGTTTTTCAGCATGTCACGCCATCCGAGATCGCTGAGTTCGTGGCTCAAACGCCTTCGGGGCGATTCGCCCGGCAAATCGGGTTTTGGTATGAGGAGCTGACCAGCCAGAAAGTCCCCCTGACCGTTCGGGTCATGGGCAACTATGAACCTCTCCTAGACTCCGAGGCGTATGTCACAGCGCAAAACCCGGCTCGGAGTCCGCGCTGGCGCATCCTCGACAACTCCATCGGCTCTCGCAGATTTCTGCCGCTCATTCGCAGAACGCCTGTCATTCGCAAGGCTGAGGAAACCGACTGGCGCATGATGATTTCTGATGCCCTGGGAACGCCATCCCAGGATTCGCTCTATCGCGCCCTTTCCTATCTTTATTTCAAGGAAACGAAATCCTCCTTCGCCATCGAACGCGAAGAGGCCGGCAGCGCCCGCACGGAGAAGTTTGTGGCCGCGCTGCACCGGGCCGGTCTTGAGGAAAACCCTCTGACCGAATCAGTATTGACTTTCCTCCAGAACACCATCGTGGATGAGCGCTACCGGGAAAGCGGCTTCCGCATCTCTCAAAACTACGTGGGGCAGACGACGATCAATCTTCAAGAAATCATCCATTCCCTCGGGGTTCCTCCGGCCAGCTTACCAAGCCTCATGGAGGGGCTGGCGGAGTTCTTTCACGCCAGCGAAGCCTTCCCTCCCGTCCTGCGCGCCGCCGCGATTTCTTTTGCGTTTGTCTTTGTCCATCCCTTCGAGGATGGAAACGGCCGCATCCATCGTTACCTGATTCACGACATACTGGCTCGCTCGCAGATCGGCGGCAACGGTTTGCTGCTGCCAGTCTCCGCAGAGATTCTTCAGCACATGCATCTCTATGATCTTTGCCTGGAGAAGTTTTCCACCCCCCTGGTGGCGGCCGCCGACTACTCGCTCGATGAAGCGGGAGTTCTGTCCGTGAAGAACCCCGGGGAGATCGAGGGGTTCTATCGATACCCTGATCTCACGCCGCAATGCGAATTCCTCGCGCAGATGCTGGAGCGCACCATTCAGGTAGCCATTCCAGAGGAGCTTCGTTTCCTGCAAAAACTCGATACAGCCCGTCGCGCCATCACGGAGATCGTCGACATGCCGGACCGCAAGCGGGATCAGTTGTTGAAACGACTGCACAACAACAGGGGAAAGCTTGCCCGGAGCCGAAGGGAAGCGGAATTCCCCGAACTCACTGACACCGAGATTTCCGACATCGAGCAGGCCTACCGCGAAATATTCGCGGATTGAGAAAACAAAAAGGGCGGGAATCTCACCCGCCCTTCCTCAAGAGATGTATTGCCGCTCCCCAGCTCAGACCTCGCTCGACGGGGCCTTGGGGAAGCTGCCGAGGACCTTCACGGCGCGGCAGCGCTTGGAGAGCTCGCGGAAGAGGTCGACCATTTGCAGGTCGCGGGTGTGGCCCGCCGCCTCGACGAAGAAAAACACGTCGTTACTGCCCTTGGCCGCATGGCGGCTCGCGAAGTGGCTCAGGTTGATGTTCAGCGTCTTGAAAGGCTCCAGCGCGGAAACGAGCGCGCCCGGCTTGTCCTCGATGCGCAGGAGCAGCATCGTGCAGTCGTTGCCCGACGGCGGATTCGTGTTCTTGCCGATGACGAAGAAACGCGCCGCCGACACGTTGCTGTCGGAGTTCTCCGTCTGCAGCGCGATCTGCGCGCAGACCACCAGGTCGGACTCCGCGAGCTGGTCGAGCGTGGAATTGGTTACGCCGTGATCCGGGTCGTCGATCGGGACCACACCGCAATCCGCCTCGTCCTTGCGCACTTCGCGGAAGACATCCGCCACGTCGCTGAGGAAGAGATACCGCACGCTGGAGCCAAATTTGCTCTTCGCCGCCTGGTGCGAGTTGCTTCCCGCCGGGCCGAGACACGCGATGGCGACGTCCTTTTCCAGCGCGAGCGAGGCCGACATGATCTCGCAGTAGATGGCGCGGATCGCCTCGGGCCTCAGCGGCCCCTGGCTCTTCTGGACGAGACTGCGCAGCACCCTGTCCTCGCGCTCGGGCGAGTAAATGGGCAGGCCTTCACGGTTCTTGATCGTGCCGATTTCCTTGGCCACCTCGGCGCGCTCGTTGAGGAGGCGCACGAGTTCCGTGTCGATGGCGTCGATCTTGTCACGCAGGCTGGCGAGGTCGTTCATCACTTTTGAGATTCAGAGTCGGTATCGTTGAAAGATTCAGTTTCGTCAACGGAGGCCTCGCTGGGGGCTTCCGCTTCCGCGACCTCGACGACAGGCTGGTCGCTCTCGACAGCATCGGTGGGAGCGGGCTCGGATGCAACCTCTCCTGCTTCGGAAATTTCCGCCACCGGCTCCGGGGCAGCGGCGGGCTCGGGCGATGCCTCCGGCGCTTCGCCAGCGGATTCCGTCGCGGACGCCTCGGCTTCCTCAGCAGCGGGTGCTTCCAGGGTAGCCTCGCTGGCAGTCTCCGCCGCAACGGCAGGAGCATCAGAGGCCTCGGGAGCCGGAGCCGCCGGGGTCTCGGCGGGTTTCGCGCCGGGGGCCTCGGGAATCGGCGCGGTCGGGAGCGCGATCTTGCGCAGCTCGCCCGCGTTGGGCAGGTCGTCGAGATTCTTCAGGCCAAAGTGCTCCATGAACCCGGACGTCGTCTCGTACAGGAGCGGACGACCGGGAATCTCCGCGCGACCGGCGATCTTCACCAGTCCGCGATCGAGCAGCGTCTGCATCACGCCGTCGACGGCCACGCCGCGCACGGCCTCGATGTCGGCGCGGGTGATCGGCTGGCGGTAGGCGATGATGGCGAGCGTCTCCAGCGCCGGGGCGCTCAGGCGCGCCGGGCGGTTCTCCGGGAAGAGCTGGCGGAGCCACGGAGCGTACTCCGGCTTCGTCACGAGCTGCCACCCGGCCGCGCTCTCGCGCACCTCGTAGGCGTTTTGCGGATCGGCGCAGCGGTTTTCCAGCACCTCGATCGCCTCGCGCAGCTGGTCTTCCTTCACTTTCGCGAAGGCCTTCACCGAGAGATTTTCCTCCTCGGCCTCGGCTGCGCCTTTCAAAATATTGCGGAGTTCCTTCGGCGACACCGGCTTCTGCGAGGCGAAAAGGATCGCCTGCACGACCTGGGCGAGTTCCCACTTCGGTCCCTGCGGTGCACCCTCTTCGGCGGCTTCGCCGTCCACGGTCTCGCCCTCGGCGACGACTTCGCCCTCGGCGGTCTCGCTTTCGGCAGCCTCTCCTTCCACCGGAGCGGCTTCGGATGCTTCACCCTCGGCGGGTTCTTCCCCCTCGGCTGCGGGAGCTTCTTCGCCGGGAGGGTTTTCGGATTCGTCAATCTGCTCGGCCTCGACCGGAGCCACGCCATCCTCAGCGGCTACGACGGCTTCGTCCGTCTGCCCATCCACGGGGACATCGCTCAAGGGCTGCGGCTCGGCAGGCGCCTCGGCGGTGGTCTCGGGCGCAACGACTGCTTCCTCCGGGGCCGGTTTGGCCTCGGTTTTCTTCTTTCGTTTGGCTTTGCTCATGCGACGGCTTCTTCAGGCTCCGGGGCAGGCATATTCACGGGCACGATCCAGATCTCGGCAAGCGCATTTTCCTGCCGCACCTTGAGCTGCTTCATGCGGATCAGCTCCAGCATGGCGAGGAACGTCACGACGATCTCGCCGCGGGTCGCAGCCTCGGCAAAGCACTCCTCGAAGCGCATCGGCACTCCCGCCGCCATCACCTTGAGCAGGTACTCCATCTTGTCGGAGACCGTGAAGTTCTCCGCAAAGATCTCGCGCAGGTCCTCCTGCTTGTTCTGCTTCTCCAGCCGCTTCAGGATCTTCTGGAAGGCGTTGATCAGATCAAAAATGCCCACCTCGTCGACCATCAGCGACTCCGCCGGCGCCAGCTCGGGCGTGACCGGGAAGCGCGGGAACATCTGCTCCTGCAACGCCTCCAGCCCGCGCAGGCGCGACGCCGCTTCCTTGAATTTCTTGTACTCGATGAGCTGGCGGATCAGCTCCCACCTCGGATCATCCTCCTCGGCGTCCTCCTCCGCCATCTGCTGGTCTTTCGGCAGCAGCGTGCGGCTCTTGATGTACAGCAGGTTCGCCGCCATCACGATAAACTCGCCCGCCAGCTCGATATTGAGCACCTGAAAGGCGTCCATGTACTCGAGGTACTGCTTCGTGATGCGCTCGATGGATATGTCGTAGATGTCCACCTCATCGCGCTTGATGAGATAGAGCAACAAATCCAGCGGGCCCTCGAAGACCTCGAGTTTGACCTTGTAATCTACCACCCTCTTTGGATGCCCTGGTCTGGTTGCCGGTTAGCGACGGGTGTACCCGCGCTTCTTGCTTTCCGTTGCGAGCTGCGTGCGATGCTTCTTCGCGTCGCGGGTGCGGGTCTTGCGCTTGCGCAGCTGCTGCGCCAGCTTGTCGGTCACCATGTCGATGGCCGCGTAAAGATCATCTGCCGCCTGCTCGGCATGCACGTCCGGGCCGGGCAGGGCGACGTGGACCTTGACGATGAACTTCTTCGTCTTGGTCTCGTCATGAAGGAGGACCACGTGCGCACCCAGGATATTGTCAGCCAGCGTCTCAAGATGGTTCATCTTGTCGGCGACATGGCCATGGATGGCTGCGGTCAGGGTCAGGTGTCTCGGGCTCAGGTGGATTTGCATACAACTAAAGTAACAATTTCAGGGGAACTCGCTAGGGAAGAAATCTACCCTACGGTTTATCGGGCGCACGGCACGATGGCGAGGTAATTTCGCACCGGCCCGAAGGACGCGATCTGCACGACAGGCGCTCCATTCTCCAGCGCGATCAGCGACGTGGACGAGCCGCCATCGAGATTCAGCGCCCGCTGGATTTTCCAGTCTCCCGCGAGATGCGGCAGGGACAAAAGCGCCCCCGTCTGCGCCAGCGTCAGCGGGGAAAAAATCACCAGCGCCCACTCGCCCTTGCCATTCGTCGCCACGGCGGTGCGCCTCGCGAGTTTTTCCGCGTTCAGCGTGGGAATCGCCTCGCCATTCTCCACCAGCCACGGCCCGGCCTGCACGGCTTCGCGGAGGCCTTCGGTTTTGCCGAGGGCGGAGGAACGCACCAGCTCCATCGACCCATGGCCGCGCACAGTGAAGACACCGCTCAGGAGTTTCGCCGTTTCAAAGGAATGGATCACCTTTCCCTCGCTCACGACGAGGCCGAGCGGACGGTAATCCTCGTGAAAATAACTCGCGTTCACCCCCGCAATGGCCCCCGCTCCGCGCAGCAGGTCGAGGAAGCCCGTGCGGGCGTCGGGCGGATTATCCAGCACGCGCAGGGTGGCATTGGCCGAGGAAAACGACACGCCGGTGATGATGGCTCGCGTCGAGCCGTCGCGGGCCTCGACCTCCCACGCCACCGCGCCCGCCGCCAGCTTTGCCAGCTCGCGGCGCTCGCCCAGCACCCACTCGCCGCGGCTCGACGCCACGACACCCAGGCAGAGAACGGTAGGAATCAGCCAGCGCAACATGCCCGCCATCAAATCCCGGCCCGCCGGGCTGTCGAGGATAAACGCTTTTCACCGCCGCCGTCCCGGCTATCGTTTCCCCTCAGATGGCCGAGGCTGAACTGACCGAAGTATTCGACGCTGCGTTCCTGCGCCGCCTCGAGAATCTGCACCTGCAGGTCCGCAAGGTGCTCTCCGGCAGCCTCCGCGCCGAGCGCCGCTCGCGCAAGACCGGCTCCAGCCTGGAATTCGCCGACTACCGCAACTACGCCCCCGGCGACGACCTGCGCCGCGTGGACTGGAGCATCTACGCCCGCATCGACCGCCTCATGACGAAGCTCTACGAGGAGGAGGAGGACCTCGAGGTCGCCATCCTCCTCGATGCCAGCACCTCCATGCGCTGGCAGGCGGATTCGCAAAAGTGGACCCTCGCCCGCGAGCTCGCCGCCTCGCTCTCCTACCTCGGCCTCACCGGGCTGGACCGCGTGGGCCTCTGGGTCTTCGACTCCACCCTCCGCGCCGAGAGCGGGATCTTTCGCGGACGCTCCGATTTTCACAGCGTCATCCGGTTCCTGCGCAACTACCGGCCCGACGCGCGCACCGCCACCGACATGGGCGAAAGCCTCACGCGCTTTGCCCGCATGAAGCGCCGTCCCGGCCTCGCCATTGTGCTCACGGATTGCCTCGACCCCGCCGGGTTCGAGCGCGGCTTCTCCGCCATCCTCGGCCGCCACTTTGCCCTCCACGTCATCCAGCTCATGGACCCCGCCGAGACCACCCTGGGCGAAACGGGCGACCTGCGGCTGCGCGACAGCGAGACCGGCGAGGAGATCGCCGTCACCGCCAGCCCCGCCCTCCTCCGCGCCTACGCCGCCGAGGTCGAGCGCTTCCGCGACGGGGTGAAAACCTGGTGCCAGCGTGCGGGCGCGGGCTATTCCTTCATCGACACCCGCCAGACCTTTGAGGATGTCGTGCTGCGGCTCTTCCGCCGCGACGGCTTGCTGCGATGAATTTCCTCTTCCCCGCCGCCTTTTTCCTGGCCGTCCTCATCCCGGCCATCATCGCGCTGTACCTCCAGCGCCCGCGCCAGCGCCTCCACGAGGTGCCCTCGCTCATGCTCTGGCAGCGCGTGCTCGAGCGCGAACCCCGCAAGCGCTTCCTCGGCCGCCTCCGCCGCTGGCTCTCGCTCCTCCTCCAGCTCCTGATTTTCCTGCTCCTCCTCCTCGCCCTCGCCCGGCCCGATTTCTTCCGTCCGCAGGGCCAGCGCTCCACTGTCATCGTCCTCGACCTCCGCGCCCGCATGCAGGCGGGCAACACCTTCTTCGACGCCATCGCCGCCGCCCGCCAGGCCTCCGCCGGGGCCGGAGCGGATGAACAGATCGCCATCCTCGGTGCCGCCGGTACGCCGCGCATCATCTCGCCCTTTTCCTCCGATCCCATCCAGCTCCGCCAGAGCCTCGCCAGCCTCACGCCATCCGATGGCGGCGGTTCTCTCGACGAAACCCTCGGCCTCGCCCGCGACCTCCTGGCCGGACGCCCCGGCGCGACCCGCCTCCTCGTCATCACCGACCGCCCGCTCCCGGAAAACTCCGCCACGCCCGCAGGCTCCGCCGCCAACGCCCCCGCAACGCAGGTCATCCTCACCGGCTCGCCGCTCGACAACGCCGCCATCCTCGAGCTCGCCCAGGCCCCGCTCCCCGCCAGCCCGCAATCCGCCGAGGTCTTCGTCAAGGTCGCCAACTTCGCCGCCGCCCCCCGCGACATCGAGTGGGAACTCCGCCTCGACGGACGCACCATCGACCTCCAGTCGCAAAAACTCGCTCCCGGCGAACAGCGCGACTTTTCCTCCATCGTTCCCGCCGAGTCGCTCCAGAGCCTCACCGGATTCCTCGAAGCCCGCCTCACCTCCGGCGACAAATTCCCCGTCGACGACACCGCCCGCACCTGGCTCCCCGTGCAGCGCCGCACGCCCGTCCTCCTCATCTCCGCAGGCAATCCCTACCTCGAGGGCGCGCTGAAGGCCGACCCGTCGATCGCGCTGGAAATCCTCACCCCCGACGCCTGGCGCGCCTCGCTCGCCGCCAGCTTCCGCGTCGTGGTCTTCGACGACTGGCTCCCCGCCGACCTCACCCTCGCGAACCTCCCCGCCTCCGGCGTCCTCTTCTTTGGCAAGGTCCCCGGCGCAACCGGCCAGCCGCTCCCCGTCGCCGACCTCACCGCCGATCCGCGCAGCCCGCTGCTGTGGAATGTCGACTTCACCACCACACGCTTCGCCAACGCCACGCCGCTCCCGCCCGCCCCCGCCGGATGGCGGATAACGCCTGCCGTCACCTCCGCCTCCGGTCCGCTCGTCCTCGCGCTGGAATCCCCCGAGGGACGCCGCGTCGTCGCCACCGCCTTCCCCGTCGCCGGGTCAAATTTCCCGCTGAAAGCCGCCTTCCCGCTCTTCATTAGCAACACCGTCCACTGGCTCGCCGCCGGACCCGCCGCCTTGCCCAATCTTCGCGCCGGGCAGGTCTACCTCCCCGCCGAGGGCGAATCCATCGCCACCACCCCCGGCGAAAAACACGACACGTGGAGCACCACCCCCACGCTCCTCGACCGCGTCGGCTTCTACGAACGCACCGACGCCCATTCATCCTCCTGGCTGTCAGTCAATACCGCCGACGCCGCCGAATCCGACCTCCGCGCCGCCACCGGCTCCGGCGGCCTCCTCCTCTCCGCCGCCCGCTTCGCCGGTTTCCAACTCTGGCAATGGCTCGCCCTAGCCGCCGCCACCCTCATCCTCCTCGAATGGTGGCTCCACCACCGCCGGATGACGGAGTGAGCCGAAGTCGGATTTCGGAAGTGGGGAAGTCGGAAGGATTTTCGCCGATTTTTTAAGCTACGCGACACGACATCTCCAACTGACCTTATGAAATATCTCTCGCAGATCCTTAGCGTGCTCCTGCTCGGATCGCTTTGCGGCTGCTCTTGGAATACATACGCAAACGGAAAGTACAGCAACATCCTGCGATACGGAACCCCGAGGAAGGAAATCGTCGCCGTCCTTGGCCCGCCTTCCAGCACCACCTACATACTGGACAGCGTATACGGTAAGAAGAAAAACGGAACCAATGCCCAACTTCGAGTCGACCGATATTACACGCGGCAGAGAATCGCTGATTATGGCAAGGGTTCCGGCACCGCCGAAATGGCCGGAATGACATGGGGCGCGAGCGAACTCTTCTGGGTTCCCTATGCGCTCATCGATCAGTATTTCCCAAGAACCCGGGAACTCACCCTGATTTACGAGCCAGACAACACCCTGAGGAATTATCGAATTTCCAACAATAAACCCAAACCATAAATCAGCGTCTCAAGACCTGCGAAATCACTCATCAGTTCATCACAGACATTCCGCCCCGTTTGCGCTAAGCCTAAGCGCAATGGCCTCTTTCTGGTTTTCCGCGTCCTTCCGAATCCACGGCGCGCCCCATCTCCACCCGGAAATCATCGCCACCCTTGGCCCCGGCGACGAATGCCACAAAAAAGGGGACGACAGACCGAATAGTCCGGGCAAGAAATGGCCCAATGACATCTGGCTCCTAAGTTCGGAGGTACCCGAGATGCAGGACATTTCCGACCACCTGCGCTGGATCGTCGAGTTCCTCCAGCCCTTTGAGGCCGACATCCTCCGCTGGACCGCCCAGGGCGCAACCGCCGACATCTACATATCCTACTGCTGCGACGAGGACCACTGCGGCTTCGGCCTCCCGCCCGACCTCCTCGCCATCTTCTCCCGCCTGAACCTCCGCCTCGAAGTCTCAATCATGACCTAGGCAGGATTTAGCCCCGCCGCATGGATCAGCCTGCCAGAAATGAAACATCTCATTATAGCCGCCGCTCTCCTCATCTCCCTCATTCCACTGCGAGCCGCCGAGCAGCCATGGTCCGAACCGGAAAACGGGATGAGAGCACGCCTTTCGCTGGAGAGTCAGAAAGACTCGCCCTTTCTCAAGGTCTACATTGAATTTCAAAATACCTCGGGAGTAGCTGGGATGAGGAAGATCCGATTCAATCCCCAAACAATCCACGCCAAGGTCGTCAATAAAAACGGAGACCCCTTGCATACCCCGATTGGCGCATATGATGGCACCGCGCCCCTATGGGAGCCATTACTCCTCCCGTACGAGGGAACGATAAAATTCAACATCAGCTTTCCCGGCATGGGCTACCGGCAGGACCAAAACGTCATCCTCATTGATTTAGGCCCGGAGGCTTGCTGGGCGGTTCCAAACGATCAGGACTATTTTCTTTCTGCGGTGCTGACGATTCCCAAACAGGAAGGCGATCACCCGCATTTCGATTGGAGTGGAACTTTGGATTTACCCAAAGTCCGAATCCCCACCAAGTGAAAGCCCAATAGGCAGCCTCCCTCCCACTCAACGACCATGCGTCTCCTGATTACACTCTTGCTTGCGAGTTGTTCCCTCGCCATCGCCGGGTCCGCTGGCGAGGCCACGGATACACCCGATGTCATCGCAAGGGTGGTCAAAGGCCTCGCAAATTCAGAGATCGCTGAACTCACATCCAGAACCTCCGAAGGAGGAAGTTCTTCTTACCACCTGAAGACCATTGATTATCTCGGAACCGTCCAGCGCGACGGACGGCGATACACAGTCGCGCTTGCGCAATTCCTGAGATCATCGGCAAAAGGCAGTGAATATCCTCCAGCAAGAGGCCATGGCTTTCTGGTGCTCTTTGACGACACGTTTCGTGTCGTCACGTACGGAAGAATGGAATTCGAAATCTGCCATATGGAGGGAGACGTTCTGAAATCGGGGGGCAAGGTAATCGTGAATTTCGGTGCCACCGACCCGGCCACACGTCATCACGGATGGCGGCTCGACTCAGCTTACATGCCATATCCATTTTCCGACCGGATTTCCGAAGCGGACTGGCAGTCCGGAAAATTCCGCTCGAAGCAATGAGACCCTCTTTTACCAGACTCAACTCCGGTTGGAACGCCGGGATTCTTAAACCCGGCGACCAAGGGTAACCTCCCGTCACAAAAACCAGTCCCTCCAACGAACCTTCCCACTTCCGGAATCCCACTTCCGACTTCGGCGTTTTTTCCACGCATTCGCCCCAAAAATCCGTTAAAGTAGTCCCGTGACCCCCGACGTCATCCTGCAACTGGCCGTGGCCTTCGGGCTCGGGCTCCTCCTTGGGCTGGAACGCGAGCGCAAGGAAGACCCCATCGCGGGCATCCGCACCTTTCCGCTCATCGCCCTCTTTGGAACTGTCTGCGCCCAGTTAAGCCGTCCCCTTGGCGGGTGGATCGTTGCCGTGGGCCTCGTCGCCCTCTCCGCCGTCCTCATCCTGGCGAACCTCGCCAAGAACAAAACCGGCGAACCCGATCCCGGCATCACCACCGAGATCGCCGCCCTGCTCCTCTTTGCCGTCGGCGCGCTCCTCGTCGTCGTCAACATCACCACCGGCGTCGTGCTCGCGGGCGTGATGGTCATCGTCCTGCACATGAAGGAGCCGCTGCACCGCTTCGCCGGGGCCGTCGGGCAAAAGGACATGCATGCCATCATGCAGTTTGTCCTCCTCACCCTCGTCATCCTCCCCATCCTGCCCAATGCGAACTTCGGCCCCTATGGCGTCTGGAACCCCTTCAAGCTCTGGCTCATGGTCGTGCTCATCGTCGGCATCAGCCTCGGCGGTTATGTCGCGTACAAGATCTTCGGCAGCCGCGCGGGCACGCTCCTCGGCGGCATCATCGGCGGGCTCATCTCCAGCACCGCCACCACCGTAAGCTTCGCCAAGCGCGGCGCGCAGCCCCACCTCGCCGGCCTCGCCACCGTCGTCATCCTCACCGCCTCCTGCGTCTCGCTCGGCCGCGTCCTCGTCGAGATCGCCGTCATGGCCCCGGCCCGCTTCCTCCCCATCGCCGCCCCCGTCGCCATCCTCGCCCTCGTCAGTTGCGCCGTCACCGCCGTCTTTTACCTCCGCAACAGCCAGGCCGACGAACGCATGCCCGCCCAGAAAAACCCCGCCGAACTCAAGTCGGCCCTCGTCTTCGGCGCGCTGTATGCTCTCGTCCTCATCGCCGTCGCCTTCTCCAAGGAACAGCTCGGCGACGCCGGGCTCTACGCCGTGGCGCTCATCTCCGGCCTTACCGACATGGACGCCATCACGCTCTCCACCTCCCAGCTCGCCGCCCGGGGCGAGGTCGATCCCGGCACCGCCTCCCGCGCCATCCTCATCGCCGCGCTGGCCAATCTCCTCTTCAAGTTCCTCATCGTCTCCTCCGTCCGCTCCCAACGCCTGACCCGCAGCGTCGCCACCGCCTTCGCCCTCATCGCCGCCGCCGGAGCCGCCCTGCTCGTTTTCTGGGATTAACCCTTATGAGCCCTGCCGGATTTTCTCCCTGTCTCTTTCCGCAAATCTCCCAGCCCCACCCATGAGCAACCTGCCTGACCAGCTATTCGACGCCGCCTGGAATGGCCGACTCCAGGAGATAGAATCCATCCTCGACTCCGGCGAAAACCTCCCGTCACGCGCCATCGGGCGCGCGCTCGAGGCAGCGGCATACAACGCCCAACCCGAGGCCTGCCATCTCCTCCTCAAGCTCGGAGCCGACCCCAATACAGCCCACGAACCGACGGGCGAGACGGTCCTCCATCAAGTCATCACCAAGACAACCTCCGCTCCAGAGCGCACCCGGATCGTCAAGAGCCTGATCGCCCACGGAGCCGACGTAAATCGAGCGACCATTCCCGGCGCACCGACCGAGTGTTTCATGCGAGACATCCGCACCCGGGGCGAGACTCCGCTCCACCGGGCGGCAGCCTACGGAGACGTCGAAATGATCTCGGCCTTGATCGAAGCCGGAGCCGACAAAGCCGCCAAAGACACCAACGGAGACTCTCCCTTGACGTGGGGCAGCTGGCACCTGCGCCCCTCGGAGATCCTTGCCCTCCTCCTCTACGGCAACATCCCCGGCTGGCATGGATTCCCAAATCCCAATCTGACAGGCAAGTAAAGCACCACGAAAATCTCGGCATCAGCTCTCCTCCCATGCGCAGCGTCTTTCTCATCCTCGCCGGAGCGTTCCTCTGCCTAGCCACTCAATTCGGCATCGACGTTTACCGAAAGATCGCCCATCCCCTCGGGCCCATCGTCAACACCGATTGCGATCTGATCGAGGTCACTTCCCTCACCCCCACTTCCGAAATCGAAGCCCGATTTGCCTTGCACCGGGGCGAAAGCCGACTCCTTCCCTATGGCGAATACACTGTCTCCGTGAACAGCGGGAAAGGCTCGTTCGCCCTCTTCAAGAACAACCGGGGCATCTGCAAAGTCTCCTGGCAGGCCGCATCAAATCCGTCACAGGGCTATCTCCGCATCTCCATCAACGAAAACGCCGTCGTCTCAAGCCTGTCCGAAACCGGCAGCGTCTCAACCCTGTAGACTCCCGTGATTTCCCATCGACCTTTTCCGTCCAATACCCTCCCCCATCCTCTCCAGACCATTGGAAATCAACTTGTATGCGCAACATCTTCCTCATCCTCACCGGCGTGATCCTCTGCATCGCGGCGCAAGTCGGCTTCGGCATCTTCAACGGGCTCGCCCGGCCCCAGGGCAAACTCATCAACGTCGACTGCCCCTCCATCGAAGTCGCCAGCACGACCAACAAGCCCGGCCAGACCTACCTCATCCGCAAGGGCGAAACCCGCGCCATCCCCAATGGCGAATACAACGTCACCCTCGACGAAGGCAAAGGCTCCTTCCTCCTCTACGAGAACAACCAGGGCGTCTGCAAAGTCCTCTGGGAAAGCTCAGCGACCTCCCCCCAAGGCTACTTCGACGCCGCCGTCAACGAAAACGCCAGCGTATCCCGCCTCTCCGAAAATGGCAGCGTCTCGGGATTGTAGCATCTCTCGCTGAAGCCAAAGAACCATCCTCCGCTGATATCCAGCGCCCCTGAAGAGCTGGCCAGAATTTACAGCCCCCAAAAAGAGATACTCTCAACATAAGACTTCCCCATCCACACAGACTTTCAGTCTCCGTCTAGAATCTATGGAGAGTAATCCTTATTTATCGTAATTCCGGAATCACTCATACCAAAGGCAACCACTCGTCCCTCAGTTGTTTTAATCTCAAAGAGATGACCCTCTATCCTAGGGTATTGAGCATCTGAATTATCCCGCCAATCATAGTGACTGACGGATACTGACACCTTTTTCGGATCATCAATAAGTTCAGCCGTAGAGAACTCCCGAACCAATTTCCCATCTCTATAAAAGGAGAGTGCAACATCCTCCTTGCTTGGCTTATCCCCCGTGTTCCACGGACCAATCGCAACGAGAAATTCGGCATCCCACGTAAGATAGACTCCAAATGAATAGGCGTTCTCAATCCTCCACAACTCCTTAAAAGAGCCATCTTCCTGGCACTGATTGAGCGCGATATAAGGCTTCCGAAGAATTATATGCCAGTCCGGCCCCTTCGCGAGAGGCGGGACAACCGAGGCAAAACACTTCCCACTATCATTAACAGCCACGTAGGCATAGGGAGCCATGGGAGTATCCGCCCAGGCAACCAAGACAAGACAACAAAATACCAATAGAGAAAACCAACGCATTTTCATATACCCTCAACAAAGAGCTATGCGCGTTTGGATACCTAAAAAAACAGAACGGGAGAAGCTCCAAATGACTGAACCCTGAGGCAACGACGAAAAACGAATTCGCTTCTCTCAGCCTTACCGCAAACTCGGATGAAACCGCGCCAGCAGCGCCCTTTGCCAGCCGGCCAGCGGGCGGGCTTGTTCAAAGGTGTAGCCAAACTCGGCGATGTCCTTGGCGTAGTAGGAGGCCACGAGGTCGCGGGAGGCCTCGTCATAGTAGTGCGAATAGTGCAGGTGAAACCGGCGTTTTTTGGAGGGAAGCTTCACGCGGGGGATGCCGATGCGATCGCAGATCACGTCCATGTCGGCGTCGAGCGTCTCGATGCGGCCGACGTAGTCCATGACGTTCTCGCCGTCGATCGAGATCCAGTCGTATTGGGGGCTCCAGCGATGAATCATCGACGAGGTCGAGCCGCCCCAACATCGCGCATCACCCGTCACCGGCCCGCCGAGCACGAGCCGCACCCATTCGCCAAATGGGCGCTGCCTCCCCCTCTCGTCATGGACCTGGAGACGCTCCGCGCTGCGGCTGCTCTTCTGGAGCTGAAAGTTATAATCCGACAGCAGCCGCGCCCAGGGGTTCCGCACGATGGCAAACTTGAAATACGTCAGGTACTGCTCCGAGGGCAGTTCGCGTCGATAGCGGCGGATGTCCTTGTGGTTCTGCCATTCGCAGCCAAGCGCGTCGCCGAGACTGCTGCCCGCCGTTTTCGGGATATGCACGAATATGAACCGGCGTTCATGGCAGATCATTCGCGCCCAAGGAAACAGGGAAAACCACCGAGCGCGAGTCCTTTCTCAGCCCGCCTGCCCCACCCTCGATGGCGTACTTTCCCGCCGACGAAAGCGTGCCCGCTCTCGCTACTTCACCTGAAAGGAATCCACATGCTTGCGCAACACCTCCGACACGGCGCTCCACTGCGTTTCCTTCGCGGTGGCGGTCACCAGATAGACCTTGCCGGATTTTGAAATCGCACGCGCATAAAAGTGCAGGTTCGCACCCTGCGTAGCGCCAGTGTACTCGACCGCCCATTCCGTGGCGCTCACCGTTTTTTCCGACACCATGCTCCAGTGCATCCTTTCAAACTGCCCCTTCGACATGGCTGCGTAACTCGCGATGTCTCCCGAGTAAGGCTGGATGTTGACATTGATATTCGGAGCGAATCCGTCCGAGGGCGGCAGAAAGGTCATCAGCGCCGTCGTGGCCGCCACACCGGACGGGGCCGCATCCAGAGCGTCGATGGAAAATCCGTATTGAGGCAGATCGATCGTCGCTGCGTTCACCGAAGCAAGAAACGGCGCACCCACCAACATCGCACCCGCGGCGGCCAGCGAGACCTTTCGCATGAGACAAGCAAAACGAAGTTTCATAGCAAAGCCCACTCTGCCTCCTTTCGGAAATCTTAGCGAGTGCCATCCGCCCCTGAGATTGATACCGTGCCATCCGCCTCTGATCTCCCTCCCATGCGCACGCTCGCTCTCGCCCTCCTGATCTCCTCCGCCTCACTCCTCCCCGCCCAGCAGCGCGTCGAGCGCGGAGGCACCGTTTTCCTCACCTACGAGGCCAAGCCCGCCGAGATCGACCTGTTCTGGAAGGATGCCTCGGGCGAGCGTTTCGGCCAGTTCAGCAAACTCCAGCAGCACCTCCGCTCCGAGGGACGCCGCGTGGCCTTCATCATGAATGCCGGGATCTTCGAGGAGGGCGGCGTGCCCTCGGGCCTCTGCGTCATCGATGGCAAGATACTGCATCCCCTCAACCTCTCGCCCGGCGCGGGGAATTTCTTCCTCAAGCCCAACGGTGTTTTCTATATCGATGCCCGTGGCGCGCACGTCGTCACCTCCGAGGAATACGCCAGGCGGCAACCCCACGCGCGCCTCGCCATCCAGTCCGGCCCGCTCCTGCTGCGCGACGGGAAAATTCATCCGGCCTTCCGTGCCGATTCCAAAAACCACCTCCATCGCAATGGCGTGGGCGTACGCCCGGACGGCACGGTCGTCTTTGCCATCACGGAGTTTGGCCAGCCGCGCTATGCGAATCTCCACGAGTTCGCCGAGTTCTTCCGCTCCCAGGGCTGCCCGGATGCCCTCTTCCTCGATGGCGACATCAGCCGCATGTTCGTCAACCCCGGCGACATCGAGCCGAGCAACTACTTCGGTGCCATCCTTGCCATCGCGCCGAGGATCGATAGTCCGACCCAGCGATAGAGAGTCTGCGGAAGGCCCACAGGCGCAACATATTGCGAGCCAGCCTCGCCCGGTCTGAACCAGAGCGCATCCAGTCGATGCCTCCACCGACCTTTCCGGTTTTATCGCGCCTTCGAAATGTAGGGTTTTGACATATTTTTAGTCGGGATGTGCCTAACCGTTCTCCAGGTGTGTTGGTAAGCTGACGGGTAATCGATAGCCGTTTCACCCCGCGCATCCTTAACAATCCCCCAAAGTCCAAGCCCGTGAAAACCATCCCCACACACCTCGTTCGCCACATCGCCTTGAAAGGCGCACTCGTCCTGGCCGCAACGACGCTTCTTTCGTTGCCCGCCGCGCACGCCCAAACGCTCCTGAGCTACTGGAATTTCAACAACGTCAGCTCGGCGTACAACAGCACCTCGGGGCTGCTCGGTTCCTTCAGTACGACGGCGGCGGCATACGGAGAGGCGTACTCCCAGACGAACAACTCTACTCCGGGAAAACTCGCCGGCAACTCCGCGAACGGCGCCGTCTATCACGGGTCCTCGGTCTATATCGACTTCACCAACTACGGCACGATCGCCTCGGGGACGATCAATGGATTGTCGAGTACGTCAGGCTATACCTATCCCTCAACGACAACCACTGGCGCGGCCGGTTACGGAGCATTCCTGGACTCCACGGTAAATCGCGCAGCGACCGACTCCACCACCGGCGGCTCCCTCCTGTTCCTCAACACCTCGGGCAACGCGCTCAATAAATACATCACGTTTTCCCTCAGCAGCGCGGGCTACACCTCGCTCTCACTGACCTACGCCGCCCGCCTGACCAATGGCGTCACCTCCTCGCAGGTCTGGAGCTACAGCCTCGATGGTACGAACTACTTCAGTCTCACCACCCTCAGTCCGCAGGCAACCGGCGCCTTCAACACGCAAACCCTGAACCTGTCGACCTTGAGCGGATCGGCTCTCGATAACCAGTCGAGCTTCTACCTGCGCATGACCTACACGGGCGCAAACACCCAGGGCAGCCAGGCGATCGACAACATCCAGCTCACCGGCGCCGCCGTCCCCGAGCCGAACTCTGCGCTGCTCGTCCTCTGCAGCATCGGCGCGGCCTTCCTCTGCGTCCGCCGCCGCGCCCGCCTCGCCTGAGGCAAAACGCGCGTTCATTCCTTCCTCAGTCAGGGCCGATGCCACCACATCGGCCCTTGCTATTTTTCAGCCCGATCTCGTCTCCGCCCCGGGGGCGCTCGATGTCTGGCTGACAAAATGCCCGCCCGCAGAGTCTTTCCCCGGAGAAGCATCTCCGCCGAAACTCCCGCCAGTGTCCCAAAAATGTGCTGCAGGAGTGGGAGAGCTCCCTGAATCGAGAAGCCGGGAACAAGCGCGGGGCTGCCGCTATGCTTTTCCCTGAGCAAAAAAGCACCGCCCCCACCTGAACCCAGCCCTCCGTCCGGATCATCGGCTGATTCTTTTCGGAATCCTCTCTCCAAACGGGACTTGCCGCCCGTAGCCTCCTACCTACCATCCTCGCCGCATGGATCAGCAGAGCATCGAGTTGGCAAAGGTGTTTTTTGCCGTGGGAACCATCATCCTGCTGGCGCGGCTCCTTGGTGATCCGCTGCGCAAGGTCGGGGTGAGTCCGCTCGTCTCCGAGATCCTGCTCGGCATCGTGCTCGGGCCGAGCGTCGTCGGCCACTTTTTCCCGCAAGTGACCGCGGCGATCTATCCTGCCGCGGGCGGAGCCGGGGACATGATGCGCGTCCTCATCCAGATCTCCATCGTGCTGCTCATGTTTGCCGCCGGGCTGGAGATCAATCTCCGCACCGTCGTCGGCAACCTCCCGGCCGCGATCAAGATCGGCGCGCTCGGCATCACCATCCCCGTCCTTGCGGGCTTTGCCGCCGCCTATCTCGTGCCCAAGCTCCTCGGAGAAAACGCCGTCCATCCCAACAAACTCGCGTTTGCCCTGTTCTTTTGCACCGCCCTCGCCATCTCGGCGCTTTCGGTCACCGTACGCACCTTTCTCGACACCGGGCTGCTGCGCACCCGCTTTGGCATGGTCGTCATCTCCGCCTCCATGATCGACGACATCATCGGCTGGATCCTCTTTGCCGTCACCCTCGGCCTCATCGACGGCCGCATGCAAGGCAACGTCTTTCTCAACCTCGCCGGAGCCGTCGTCTTTGCCATCTTCATGCTCACCGCTGTGCGCGGAGCAGCCAATCGCATCTTTCCGCTCGTGAACCGCCATCTCGTCTGGCCCGCCAGCTTTCTCGGGCTGGCCACCGGCTTCGGCCTCGTCGCCGCCGCCGTCACGCAATTCCTCGGCCTGGAGGCTGTCTTCGGAGCGTTCATCGCAGGGGTCGCGCTGGGCGATTCCCCCGTCGTCACCCGTGAACTCAAGGAGGAGTTTCTCCGATTCATCTCCTCCATCTTTGCCCCGCTCTTCTTTGTCGCCATCGGGTTGAAGGTGAACTTTGTCACCAACTTTCACCTGCCCCTCGTTGCGCTCGTCTTCGCCCTCGCCATCACGAGCAAATTCATCGGCGGCAGCCTCGGCGGGATCTGGGCCGGACTTCCGCGCCGTCAGGCCTATGCCACCGGCCTCAGCCTCACCGCGCGCGGCGGGCAGGAGATCGTCCTCGGCACCGTCGCCCTGGGCGCGGGGCTGATCTCGCCGCCCATCTTCGTCGCCGTCGTCCTCCTCGCCGTCGTCACCAGCCTCCTCCTCGGCCCCACCGTCCAGTTCCTCCATAGCCGGTGGAAACTGAGCGGAGAGGAGAGTTAGCTGTCAGCGAGCTTGCGAAAGAGCGTCTCGTGTTTGGCGAAGACTCTGGCTGCAGCTTCTTCAAATGACGGAGCGGCATCCTCGCCTATCAGCGTATTGACCAATTCCTCAACGAGTCTGCGCTTTTCAGCAGGCAGCGACTCGATTTTACGAAGCAGTTCGTCCGACGTCATAAGCCGCGCGAAAAATACTCCGCGATCTGCTCGCCGAGACGGGGGCCGATGCCGGTCACGGCGGCGATGGCGTCGGGCGCGGCTTTCTTGATGCGATCCACGGAGCCAAAGGCGGCGAGGAGGGCTTTTTTGCGGGATTCGCTCACGCCGGGGATGTCGTCGAGCACGCTCTCGCTGATGCGCTTTTTCAGCAGCAGGCTGTGGTAGCCGTTGGCGAAGCGGTGGGCCTCGTCGCGGATGCGCTGGAGCAGCTTCAGCGCGCCGCTGTCCTCGGGCAACTGGAGCGGGAGCGGTCGCCCGGGACGGTAGATTTCCTCAAATTCCTTGGCCAGCCCGATGATCGGCTGGTCGTACATGCCGAGCCGCTGGAGTTCCTTGCACGCGCTGGAGAGCTGGCCCTTGCCGCCATCGACGATGATGAGCGAGGGCAGCGAAACGAAACGGTTCCCGCGCACGGCGGTGGCGCGCTCCATCGCCTCCATCTGCGGCTCCTGCGAAAATTCCGCGTCGGGGTCCGCCGCCGCGCCGTCGATGAGCAGGCGGCTGTAGCGTCGCCGCACCACCTCGGCCATGCTGGCAAAGTCGTCCTGCCCCTCCGTGCCGCGAATGCGATACCGGCGGTAGTTCGCGCGATCCGGCACGCCGTCCTTGAATCGCACCATGCTCGCGACGATGTGCGTGTTGGAGATGTTGGAAATGTCAAAACACTCCATCGTCTGCGGCGGAGCCTTCAGCCCGAGCGCGTCGGCCAGGGCGGCGAGGTCTTCCTCGGGATTGATCGTCGTCGGCAGCGTCTTGCGGGTGAAGCGCGTCATCGGCTTCGTCGTCTGCTTCAGGTCCTCCAGCAGATTGCGCAGCTGCGCAGCCTTTTCAAAATCCAGCTTCTCCGCCGCCGCCTTCATCTCGGCCTCGACCTGCTCCATCATGTGGCGCGACTCGCCATCGAGGAAGTCGCACGCCTCCGCCACCTTCGCGAGATAGGCGTCCCGCGTGATGCGCGCGATGCACGGCGCGGTGCAGTTCTTGATCACGTGGTCGAGGCAGTGCTTGTAGTCCCGCTCGTTCGGCTCCGGCGGCCGGCATGACCGCAGGCCGAAGCGCTTGCGCACGGCGTTCAGCGTGGAACGCAGCGCACCGGAATGCGCGAAGGGACCGAAATATTTCGCCCCGTCGTCCTTGCGCAGGCGGGTGAGCTGAAACCGCGGCCATGGCTCGTTCATATTCACCCGCACGAGGAGGAACCGCTTGTCGTCGCGGAAGCTGATGTTGTACTTGGGCCGGAATTCCTTGATCAGCCGCCCCTCGTACAGCACCGCCTCGGCGTCGCTGCGTACGATGTGCCACTCGAAATCCCAGATGCTGTCGATGAGCGCGCGCGTCTTCAGGTCGGCCTTGTTTTGCCGCGACGGGGTGAAGTAATTGGCCAGCCGCTTGCGCAAATCGCGGGCCTTGCCGACATAGATCACCTTCTTGAAACGATCCCGCATCACATACACGCCCGGCTTGTGCGGCACGTCGCGGAGCTTGAGCTGGTGGTCAGGCTGGGTCATCGGAGGAAAAACAGCATATCACACCCGGCAAACGATTTCCTCCGGGAAAACGCGGGACACAGAAGGCATTTACAGAAGATCACAAAGACCGCAAAGGGTTGGGCCGGTAGACGTTGATCCCGCTGCGCCTCGGCCTTAGTCGGGCGACTGCGTGGCAACGGTCTGGACGGCAAATTGAACAGAAGGCAGCGAAGGAAACGAAGAAAAGGCAAAAGGCATGGAAGCACCCGGAGCCCTTCCCTCCCGCCCATCGGCACTGCGGCACGACGTCTGAAAACTGAACACTGAAATCTGAAAACTTCCCGTCCTACGCCCCGAGGTACGCGGCCTGCACGCGCGGGTCGCTCAGGAGTTCCGCGCCCGTGCCCGCGAGCGAAATCGACCCGGTTTCCAGCACTGCCGCGCTGTGGGCGATCTTGAGGGCGAGGTTGGCGTTTTGCTCGACCAGCACGATGGTCACACCCTGCGCGTTGATCTCTCGCACCACGCGGTAGATGTCCTGCACGAGCTTCGGCGCGAGGCCCATCGAGGGCTCGTCGAGGAGGAGCGTCTTTGGGCGGCTCATCAGGGCGCGCGCTACCGCGAGCATCTGCTGCTCGCCGCCGGAGAGCGTCCCCGCCGCCTGGTCCTTGCGCTCACGCAGGCGGGGAAAGGCCGTCAGCCCGCGCTCCAGGTCCTCGGCCACGCCCGCCTTGTCCTTGCGCAGCCACGCGCCGAGCTTGAGATTCTCCATCACCGTCAGGTTGCCAAAGATGCCGCGTCCCTCCGGCACATGCGCCAGCCCGAGGCCCACGCGCTTGTCCGCCGCGATGCCGTCGATCTCCGCCCTTTGATAAACCACCTTGCCGCCGTATTTCAGCATGCCCGAGAGAGCGCGCAGCGTGGAAGTCTTGCCTGCTCCGTTGGCTCCGATGAGGGTGAAAATCTCGCCCTGCTTCACCGTGAAGGAAATGCCCTTCACCGCGCGAATGTCTCCGTAGGCAACCGTCAGATCGTGGACTTCCAGTGCGTTCATTCTTCGTCGGCTCCCAGGTAGGCTTCGATCACCCGCTTATTGCCGCGAATCTCCTCCGGCGTGCCCTCGGCGATCTTTTGTCCAAAGTCCAGTACCGTGATGCGGTCGCAGAGGCCCATCACGAGATGCATGTGGTGCTCGATGAGGAGCAGCGTCACCTTGTACTCCGTGCGCACCCAGCGGAGGAATTCCGTCAGCGCCGCCGTCTCGCCCGAGTTCAACCCCGCCGCCGGTTCGTCCAGCAGCAGCAGGCGCGGGTTCAGGGCGATGGCGCGCGCGATCTCCAGCTTGCGCTGCAAGCCATACGGCAGGTCGCCCGCCAGGCTCTCGCTCAGCGCCCCAAGCCCGAAGGCCTCCAGCAGCGCGCTGCTTTTCGCGATGGACTCCGCCTCGTTGCGCCCCATGCGCGGCAGCGTAAGCAGGGCCTCCAGCGGCGAATAATGCAGCTGCGAATCATACGCGATGCGCACATTCTCCAGCACCGTGAGCTGCTTGAAGAGCCGGATGTTTTGAAACGTCCGCCCGATGCCCTTCAGCGCGATGCGGCTCGGACGCAGGCCGTCGAGCCGATCGCCCGCGAAGACGATCTCGCCCGACGTCGGCTTGTAGATGCCCGTGATAAGATTGAAGAGCGTCGTCTTGCCTGCTCCGTTCGGCCCGATGATGCCGTGCGCGTGGCCTTCCGTCACCGAGAAGCCGCACTCCGAGATCGCCTTCAGCCCGCCAAAGTGCCGGCTGACATTTCGCACCTCCAGCAGCGCGCTCATGAGTCCTTCCTCCTCGCCTCGCGCTTCGGCAGGAACCACGGCAGCTCACGAAAGCCCATGATGCCCTTGGGCCGGAACAGCATGAGCAGCACGAGGATCAGCGGCATGATGACCATGCGCCACGTGCCAAAATCCTGTAGCCAGTTTGACAGCAGTGTGTAAATCACAGCTCCGAGGATCGATCCCGCCAGCGAGCCAATGCCGCCAAGGTAGACCATCACCAGCATCTCGGTGGATTTCAAAATATCGAAGGACGATGGGTTGATGAATACCAGCAGATGAGCCAGCAGTGCTCCCGCCACTCCGGCAAAAAAGGCCGACACCGAAAAAGCCAGGATCTTCGCCTCGCGCACGCGCACGCCCATGGAGTTCGCCGCGATCTCATCCTCGCGGATCGCCGCGATGGCCCGGCCAAACTTGGAATACAGCAGATTGCGCAGCACCCAGATCGTCACGACCACCCAGAAGAACGCCCATGCCATCGTAGTCAGCTTCGGGATGCCCAGCATGCCGCGCGGCCCGCCGACGTACGGAATGTTTTCCAGCGCCGACTTCACGATCATCAGGAAGGCCAGCGTGATGATGGCGAGATAGTCGCCGCGTGTTTTGAAGGACAGCAGCGCGAGGAGAAACCCCGCCAGCGCCGCCACCAGTCCGCCCACGATCACGGGCAGGAAGAAAAACGCATCCGGCAGGTCGGGCAGGAGCTTTACCGTCAGCACCGCCGACGCATACGCGCCCAGGCTCATGAAGCCCGCGTGACCCACGCTAAACTCGCCCATGTAGCCATTTACGAGGTTCAGGCTCGCGCTCAGGATGATATTGATCCCGATCATGATCAGGACAAACTGCACATAGCCATTGAGCAGGCCATACTGCGGAATCACGAGGCTCAGCACGAAGCCCACCGCCAGCAGCACCGGCAGCGCGTAGCGATTCGCCCCGAGTTTCTTGAAAAATGCCGCCATCGCCGCCATGCGCTAGACCTTCTGGTTCGGCGCCTTGCCCAGCAGGCCGTAGGGTTTGAAAATCAGGATGACCAGCAGCAGGGAATACGCCACGAGGTCGCGGTACGTGGAGGGTAGGAAGGCAACCGTCATCACCTCGACCGTGCCGAGGATGTAGCCGCCGAGCACCGCGCCGCGAATGCTCCCGATACCGCCGACCACCGCCGCGACAAAGGCCTTCCAGCCCACCAGGATGCCCATCGAGGCCGCGATTACGGGATACGCCTGCCCGTAGAGCATGCCCGCCGCGCCGCCGAGTCCCGCGCCGATGAGGAAGGTCACGGAAATGATGCGATTCAGCGGGATGCCCAGCAGCGGCACCGTCTTGGCGTCGAAGGAAATCGCCCGCATCGCCATGCCAAAGGACGTGCGGCGGATCAGGAAATCCAGCCCGAGCATCAGCGCGATCGACACGCCGATGATCATGAGCTGGAGGGTGGAAACCGACAGCCCACCGATATGATATCCCGTCACCGTGAAGAGCGGCGGCATCGGCTTCGCATAGGGAGAAAGGCTCAGCACCACATTTTCAATGACCAGACCACAGCCCAGCGCCGTGATGATGGCCGACACGCGCGGCGCATTGCGCAGCGGTCGATAGGCAAGACGCTCCAGGAGCGCCCCGAGGAACCCCGTCGCCAGCATCACGAGGATGAGGATGACGATGAAGGGCAGCGGAAAAAACGACGCAATCAGCAGACAGGCAAACGCCCCCACCATGAACAGATCGCCGTGGGCGAAATTAATCATGGTCAGCACGCCGTAAACCATGCTGTACCCGAGCGCGATCAGCGCATAAATCGATCCCTGCTGGATCGCGTTGATCGCCTGCTGTGCGAAATAATCCATCCGAGCGCGCCGCCGTCCCTTGTTTCCTTACGGCGTGGCGTTGGCCACCCAGACAAACTTGCCGTCCTTGATCTGCAGGATCACCGCGCTCTTCACCGGGTCGCCCGTGCCTTCAAACTTGAAGGAACCCGTCACGCCATTGTAGGCCGAGATTTTCGCCAGCGCGTCGCGCACGGCCTGCCGGTCGAGCTTGCCCGCCGCCTTGATCGCCTCGGTCAGGATGCCAAAGGAATCATAGGTCAGCGCGGCGATGTCGTCCGGGTCCTGGCCGTACTTGGCCCTGTAATCGGTCATGAACTTCTGCGCCACGTCGGTCGCGATCTGCGTCGAGTAGTGGTTGCAGAAGTACGAGCCATTGATCTCGCCGCCGCCGAGCTTGATGATCTCCGGCGTGCTCCATGTGTCGCTGCCGACAAAGTCCGCCGTGATGCCGAGGCGTCGCGCCTGCTGCACGATGAGCGGCACGTCATTATAATAGCACGGCAGGAAGATCACCTCCGGGTTCGCCGCCTTGATCTTGGTCAACTGCGCCGAGAAGTCGCGGTCGCCCGTCGTATAGGTTTCAAAAGCCACCATCTTGCCGCCATTGGCCTCAAAGGTCTCGCGGAAGAGGTTGGCCTGCCCGTTCGGAGCCTCCGAGGCCACATCGTAGAGCGCGGCCGCCGAGGTCTTCTTGAGGTTATTCAGGACGAACTTCGCCAGCACGCGGGCCTGGAAGGTATCGGTGAAACACGCGCGGAAGACATATTCCTTCGGCTTGCCCGTGGTCACGTCGACCGTCGTCTTCGGGTTCGTCGACCACGGCGAGATCATCGGGCACTTCAGCGCCTCGGCGATTTCCGAGGCCGGGATGGCGCAGGCGCTCGCATCCGGGCCCACCATCGCGATCACGTTGTCCTGGGCGATGAGCTTGTTGGCCACCGAGGCGGCCTGGTCGGCCTTGGCCGCGTTGTCGCCGACCACGAGTTCCAGCGGGATTTTCTGGTCGCCGATCGGGATACCGCCCGCCGCGTTTTGTTGACTAATAAACAACTCCGCCGCGTTCTTGGCCGACGCGCCGACTGCCGGCATTTCCCCGGTCAGCTCGACGTTAAGTCCGACCTTCGCCGAGGGAGCGCCGCTCCCGCAGCCTGCGAGCAACCCGATCAACGGCACGATCCCGGCGAAGCGCAAAATTTTCATAACGGTTCATGGGAATGAAGAATTTAGGCCCCTCGCGCAAGCTTTGGTTTCGCCTGTCGCACGATTCTCCGGAGAATAGGGGACGCACCCGGATGCGATTTCCGCCCGTATTCCCGCCGCGCAGGCGCATTCCCGCACGGACCAGCGCAGGGTGTTAACCACCCCGCCACGGTGGTTTCCTAATTCGCTACTAAAGCCCGAGCAGGGCCCGCAGCGCGTCGCGGCGCTTTTCGTGCTCCTCGTCGCTCAGCACGGAAACAAGGGCGCTGCCGTCGAGATCCGGCAGGTCGAGCCAGGACCGGCACCCGCCGTATTTCTTCTCGTTCTTGAGCTTCAGCGCGGGCTCCAGGCGGTAAATGCGCACAAAGGCGACATGCACGCCCTTGAGGTCATCATAGTGAAACCGCTCCTCCAGCACGTTTTCCTGCCAGATATGGTAGTCCTTCAGCCGCTGCACCATCGGCCAGTCGGTCACGAGCTGCGTCCACTCGACCGTCGCGAGGTAGCGGATTTCCAGGTCCTCGCCCGGTTCGGCGGGGATCGGCGTCCCGGCGGGCAGGATCGTCTTGCCCAGTTGTTCGTGAAACCAGGTGGGAAAAAGCAGAAACTCGTTGAAGCGGAAGGCAAATCCCTCCCGCCCCTCGGCGATCCCACCCTTGCGGATGATCACGCTCTGGCGTCCGCTGCCGAGGGCCTCACACACCACGGCCCATTCTTTGAAGGCTGCGCTCATACTTGGATATTCATGCTTTACAGTGTGCATCCGTCAAAACGAAATGATATTTGTCCTATGCGCTACCGCTTCGACCTCCACTGCCACTCGTTCTACTCCGCCGACGCCGCGGACGCGCCCGAGGACCTCATCGCCAAGGCCAAAGCCCGCGGCCTGAGCGGCATCGCCATCACCGACCACGACTCCTGCGAGGTTCATAAGTATCTCCGCGAAAAAGGCTTGGAACGCGCCGACGGCCAGCCTGTCGACGGCTTCCTCGTCGTCCCCGGGGTCGAGGTCTCCACCGCCGACGGCCATCTGCTCTGCATCGGGGCGCTGCTGCCCAAGCTCCAGGGCCAGCCCGCCGCCGCCGTGGCCGCCGCGATCCACGATGTCGGTGGCATTGCCATTCCCGCCCATCCCTACGACCGCTGGCGCAGCGGCATCTGCACCGAGGTGCTCGATACGATGGACATCCATGCCATCGAGGTCTTCAACGCCGCCGTCTCCTCTCGCAAATACAACGACCACGCCGCCGACTACGCCACGAAACGCGGCCTTTCCATGACCGCCGCCAGCGACGCACACCATGCCTCGGCCATCGGCGTGAGCTGCACCGCCTTTGAAATGGACGAGCTAAGCGTGCCCGCCCTCCTCGCCGCCATCCGACGCGGCGGAACGCCGGAAGGACGCTACCTCAGCTTTGCCGAGGCGCTTAAAAAGCACTTCGGCAACTTCTTCCGCGCCGCCAACAAGCGCCCCCTGCCACGTATCGACACGTAACAAGGCGTGTTAGGGAAAATTGGCGCTGCAATAGGATTCGGGTGTTCGTAACAGGTTTCGTAAGTCCTCCAGCCCCGCCATTAGCTCAGGCGCGGGAATTCCCTATCCCCCCGCCGACCCTCTTGGAATCAGCCTCCGCAGGCTTTGCCGCGCCATCGGGATTTATTTTTGAAAATTACGGCAAAAAGGCATCCTCCCCGGGCCTCGCGCCCGATGTGAGGCAAAGAACCGCTAGCAACCAAAAAAAATATCCGTATAAACACGCCATGCCAACACCATCAGTCGCAACACTGCGCCAGCTAATTGTCCTGGCGGAGAAACGTGAAAAGCTAACCGCAGAGTTGGAGGCCATCGAGAAGCGCCTCAGCGCCGCGCTCAAGGCCAACCCGTCGGCGGCCAGCGTCGCCTCGATCGCGGGCAAGCCCGGCCGCAAGGCCGCTTCCGCCAAGGTCGGCCGCCCGGCCAAGTCCAGCGGCAAGCGCGGAGCCATCAAGGGCTTCATCCTCGACACCCTCCACGCCGCCGGGGAAGCCGGTGTCGCCGTGAAGGACCTCGCCTCGCAGCTCGGCGTCAAGCCCGGCAACATCCACGTCTGGTTCGCCACCACCGGCAAGACCATCAAGGAAATCCAGAAGGTCGGCCCCGGCATCTTCCGCCTCAACGGCCACAACGGCTCCAAGCCCGAGGCTTCCGCCCCGGCTGAAGCAGCTCCCGCCCCGAAGGCGAAGCGCTCCGCCAAGAGCCCGGCCAAGACCCGCAAGGCTCCCAAGGCCCGCGCCAAGAAGAAATAACCTCACCGGAAAGCCGAGCTTTCCAGTCCGGCGGGTTGCCATCGCGACCCGTCGGCTTTTTTTTGCCCGCCAGAAACCCAATAAGCAAAGGCAGCCCCCCGGCCGCCGCAAGGAACCGGCTGGCGATGGCGTTGAAAGGCCACGCAACCGTCCGAAATCGAGCCGCAGCCACCGATCCCGAAAAGCGCCGGGGCGCCCCCGCCGCCGGGCAGCGGCTATAGATTATTATAATCCGCCTTAGCTCTCGCGGCGCACCGGCACCACGATGACCGGGCAAGTCGCGCGCTTGAGCACGCCTGTCACCACGCTACCGCTGAAAAGGTGAAACAGCGCCCCATGCCCGTGCGAACCGAGGATGATGTAGTCGGCCTTTTCCATCACCGCCTGCTCCAGGATGTCGTCGACCGCGAGGCCCGAGATGGCCTTGCCCTGCGCCTCGCACCCCTTGGCGCGCAGATCGGCCGCCATGGCGTCGAGCCGTTCCTGGAGCACAGAGACGTCGAGCACCTCCGTCGGCGGCGGCGCGGGCGTCAGCACGTCCATCGACGCGCCCACCGGCACGTACGACGCCATCGGCTCCGTCACATGCAGCAGCACGATGCGCCCGCCCAGATCTCCCGCGATGGCCGTCGCTTTTTCCACCAACAGTTTCGTCGACTCGCTGAAATCAACCGGCACCAGGAGGGTTTTCATGGCAAAAGAGTTAGCAGGTTTCGAAGGGTTCCTCACCATTTTTCGCATCTCGCCGCCCTCTTGCGCGTCTCGTCCTGCGCGATCTGCTGTTGAGCTCGGGCGGTTTTGTTATAGTAGGGCATGGACGACCTTTTCCGGACAGAGCCCGAGACGCAGGCCAGTCCGATCGACGCACCGCTCGCCACCCGCATGCGGCCGCGGGGATTGGATGACTACGTCGGGCAGCGGCACATCCTCGGCGAGGGCAAGCTCCTGCGCCGCGCCATCGAGGCCGACCGCATCAGCTCCGTCATCCTCTACGGCCCGCCCGGAACAGGCAAAACCAGCCTCGCCCAGATCATCGCGGCGTCCACGAACTCCCACTTCGAGCGCCTCAGCGGCGTGGAGAGCAATGTCGGCGACATCCGCCGCGTCGTCGCCACCGCCGGAAACCGCCTGCGCAATGGTGGCGCGAAGACGATCCTCTTCATTGACGAGATCCACCGCTTCAACAAAGCCCAGCAGGACGTGCTGCTCCCCGATGTGGAGAGCGGCCTGCTCCGCCTCATCGGCGCGACCACGCACAATCCCTTTTTCTACGTCAACAGCCCGCTCGTCTCGCGCTCCCAGGTCTTCCAGCTGGAGCCGCTCAACACTGACGACCTCCTTGAGATGATGCAGCGCGCGCTGAAGGACGAGCGCGGCCTCGGTCCATTCAACGTCCGCCTCGACGACGACGCCGCCCGCCACCTCGCCACCGTGAGCGATGGCGATGGCCGCAAGTGCCTCAACGCCCTGGAAATCGCCGCCCGCACCACCCCGCCCGGCCCGGATGGCGTCATCCACATCACCCTGCCCGTCGCGGAGGAGAGCATTCAGAAAAAAGCCGTCGTCTACGATGGTGACGGCGACGCGCACTACGACACGATCAGCGCGTACATCAAGAGCATGCGCGGGTCCGATCCCGACGCCGCCCTCTACTGGCTCGCGAAAATGCTGCACGCTGGCGAGGACATCCGCTTCATCGCCCGCCGCATCATCATCTGCGCCAGCGAGGATGTCGGCATGGCGGATTCCAACGCCCTCGTGGTCGCCACATCTGCGCTCCAGGCCATCGAGTTCGTCGGCCTCCCCGAGGCGCAGCTCATCCTTTCCCACGCCACCATCTACGTCGCCACCGCGCCAAAGAGCAACCGCTGCACCACTGCCATCGGCAAGGCGCTCACCGAGGTGCGCGAAGGCCGCACCCTCGCCGTCCCCACCCACCTGCGCGACGCCCATTACAAGGGCGCAAAAAACCTCGGCCACGGCGAAGGCTACAAATACAGCCACGATTACGACGGCGCCTACGTCCCGCAAGCCTACCTCCCCGAGGGCCGCACCTACTACGAACCCACCGAGAACGGCCTGGAAAAACGCATCAAGGAACGCCTCGACTACTGGCGCTCCCTCTACGAAGCCGCCCAGAAAAAAGACACCCCCGGATAAACAACCCGGAGAAAGACCTTCAAACAGAAGGAAGCGAAGGAAACAAAGGGAAGGCAGGAAGGCCTTTCACAGAAGGACGCAAAGGCCGCGAAGGTTTGCTTTTCGCCCTGGCGAGGCGGCAACTTTACCATAGAGGCGTTCGCACTGCGGCGTAGGGCGGGCGTCCCGCCCGCCTGCAAGTCCGGCGCGAAATTTCAGAGGCGGCTGTTTTTCCTTTTCAGTACACCCCGCGAATAGGTCGGCGGGACGCCGACCCTACGCCTTGAGATACGCATTGCCTGCCAAATGCAACCCTGCGTTCCTTAACCAAGCGGCCCCGAGGCCGAAGCCAATACTTCCGACTTCCGGCCTCCCCCTTCCGACTTCGCCCTACTTCCCGAGATACTCGGGATTCAGCTTCTTCAGCGCGGGCACGACGAAAAGCCCGTCCTTGCGGATCAGCTTGCCGTCGAACCACACCTCGCCGCCACCGTAGTCCGGGCGCTGGATGTTCACCATGTCCCAGTGGATGCGGCTCTTGTTCCCGTTGCCGCCGACCTCGTAGGCCTGACCCGGGGTGAAGTGGAAGGAACCCGCGATCTTCTCGTCAAAGAGGATGTCGCGCATCGGGTGCAGGATGTACGGGTTGAACCCGAGCGAGAACTCGCCGATGTAGCGCGCGCCCTCGTCGCTATCGAGGATCTCGTTGAGCTTCTCCGTGTTGTTGCCCGAGGCCTTCACGATCTTGCCGCGCTCAAATTCGAGCCGGATGTTGTCAAACGCCGTCCCCTGGTAAATCGTCGGCGCGTTGAAGGTCACGTGACCCTCCACGCTGTACTTCGTCGGACAGGAGAAAACCTCGCCGTCCGGGATGTTGCGATCGCCGCCGCACACCACCGCGCCGATGCCCTTGATCGAGAAGCGCAGGTCCGTACCCGGCCCCTTCAGGTGGACGCGATCCGTGCGATCCATCAGATCCTTCAGCGCCTTCATGCCCGGGATCATCCGGCCATAGTCCAGCGTGCAGACCTTGAAATAATAATCCTCAAAAGCCTCCGTACTCATCTGCGCCTGCTGCGCCATCGACGAGGTCGGCCAGCGCAGCACCACCCACTTTGTCTTGTTGATGCGCCAGTCCATCACCTGTCGCATCTTCCCGGCCACGAGGCGCATTTTTTCCTCCGGCACGTCGGAGAATTCCGTGATGTTGTGGCTGCCGCGCAGGGCGATGTATGCCTGCATCTTTTTCATGCGGGCCAGCTCCACCCCGCTCGTGACTGTGAGTTGATCCTCCGTCACGCCCATCGCGATCTCACGCGAGAGCTTCGCGTGATGAATCCCCACGAACGGCACTCCGCCCACCTCGCGCACCGCCCGCACCAAGGCCACGCCCATCTCGTCCGGCACGTCAAAGAGCTCGATCAGCACGCGCTCTCCCTTCTGCAATTTGGTGGAGTGACCGATCAGGACCTTGGCGAGCTTGTCAAAACGAGGATCGTGCATGGGTAGTTCCGCAAAATTAATCACATCCCGCAGGAAAATTCCATGCCCGCGATTTTCCTCCCCTCTCTCATCTGCTCCTTTACAAGGAAACATACCAGTTGGTATGTTACAAAAACCCCACGCGAACCATGTCCACCCACCCCACCGATCCCACGCTCCAGCAGGCTTTCGGCCTTTGGAAAGACGCCTTTCTCCGCCGCGATCTCCCGAGCCTCATGGCCACCTACGCAGCCGACGCCGTGATGTACGACGTGAAGCCGCCATTCCAGATTCGCGGCCTGGAAAATATCCGCGCCGTGTGGGAGGAGGCGTTCTCCTGCTTCCCGCCGGGAATTACCTACTCCGTCTTCGATGAAAAGATCGAGTCGAGCGGCGACCTCGCCGTGATGCATCGCGTGCAGCGCTTCGACGGCGCGCCCGCCGGGCATCCGATGGAGAACCTCCATATCCGCCTCACCGTCACCCTCCGCCGGGAACACGGCCGCTGGCTCGTCACCCACGAGCACGTCTCCCTCCCCTTCAATCCCGAGACCGGCCTCGTGGTGGGCACGCCCTGACGCGTCAGGACGCCCCCGCCGAGCAATGGCTAAAGACTGATTTATCCGCCCTAGCCTCGCGCCGCCCAGAGCAGCCCGCGCCGGGTGATCTCGCGCACCTCGGGAATTTCAAACTCCTTCGCCGTGTGGCCGATGGAGGAATAAAACACCCGGCCGAGGCCGAACCGCCGCTTCCACACCACCGGCATCACCGTGCCATCCACCCACGGATCGCTCTGCGGGTGAAACACCGTCGTGGCCAGCACCTCGTTCGACGGATCGACGTGCATGTAATATTGCTCCGAGTGGACGGCGAAATCCCCCAGCCCCGCCACGATCGGATCGTCGGGCCGGGTGATCTGCACCGTGTAGTCCGTGATGTTATCCGGATGCGCCACCCACTGGCCGCCGACCGCGTACTGGTACGAAGGGCTGTTGCGGAAAGCATCGCCCATGCCGCCATGGAAACCGCCCAGCCCCACGCCAGACTTGATCGCCGCCAGCAGGGCGTTCTGCTGGTTTTCTGCGAGAGTTCCCATCGTCCAGTTGGGTACGATCAGGTCGTAGGCCTGCAAGGCTGCCTCATCCGCCAGCACGTCCAGCGAGTCAAACAGCTCGACGGCAAAATCCGCCGCTCGCAAATCCTCCGCCGCGAGCGCAGCGGTCTTCTCCGGTTCATGGCCTTCCCAGCCTCCATATACGATCAGGGCGCGTTTCATAATTCGTTATTTGAGTTCACCCAGCGCGAGACCCGCCGGGATCGCCGCTGGCTGGCGGCAGCTGGTTTTCAGCGTGATGCTGCGTCCGGTCTCGCCGGACCGCAGGATCGACTCCATGATGTCGACGACATGCAGGGCGAGTTCGCCGCTGGCGCGGTTGAGCCGCTTTTTCGCGATCGCCACGGCCATCTCCGCGACGCCAAACCCGCGTCCGACCTTGTCCTCAAAGGCCAGAGGCATGTCGCTCCACTCCTTCTCGCCCTGGCGGAACAGCCGCACCGCTCCTCCAAAAGTATTCGGGTCGGGACAGGAGAGAGAACCCTCCGTGCCGTAAACCTCCAGCAGGGGCAGGTTGTGCTTCCACACATCAAAGCTCATCGTCAGCGTCGCCTGCACGCCACTGGCAAACTCCAGCACGCCGTTGATGTGCGTTGGCGTCTCCACTTTGATTTTCCTGCCTTGCAGCGGCTTGCTCCGGATCACCCGCTCCTTGAATCCGGTCAGGGAAAATCCCGCCACCCTCTTGACTGCTCCCAGCATCGTGACCAGCGCAGTCAGGTAATACGGCCCCATGTCAAACAGCGGACCTCCTCCCTTTTGATAATAAAAGGCCGGGCTGGGATGCCATCCCTCGTGCCCATGGCACACCATGTTGGCCGTCGCCGCGAGCGGCTTGCCGATGACGCCCCCGGCGATCAGTTTCCGGCACGTCTGGATGCCGCCGCCCAGCACGGTATCCGGCGCGCAGCCAACGTACAGGCCCCGCTTCCGCGCCTCCGCGAGCACCTTGCGGCCCTCCGCGGTCGTAAGGGAAAAGGGCTTCTCGCAATACACATGCTTCCCCGCCCGCAGCGCGGCGAGGTTGATCTCCACGTGAGCCTGCGGGATCGTCAGGTTCAGCACGATGTCCACCCCGTCATCGGCCAGCAACTCCGCGACCGAACAAACCTTCCCCACGCCATGCTTCTCCGCCTTGGCCTCGGCCTGCTTCGGGTTCAGGTCGGCGCAGGAAACGATCCGCGCGTAGCCCGCATAGGGAGCCATATTGGTAAAGTACGCATCGCTGATCGCCCCGCAGCCGATGACACCGACGCGGAGGGGAAGCCTGGAGGAGATTGTTTTCGCCATTGCCTGATATTTTGATTATTTTTCCACCTTACCCGATCTCACTCCTCGGTTGGAATAGACTGATTTTCCGAAAATATGGATTTAATTACCATGCACTGGGCCGCCTTTCCCAGGCGGTTTCCCTCCCCCGTCCCCGTGCAAAACACCGGCTATCTCCCGGCCAAAGAGGACTGGATCGACCGCGCGTTCCTCTCGTGCAACTTTTCCCTCATCCTCTCGGGCGAGGGCGAGTTTCACCGCATGGGAGTACGCCGCGAGGTCATCGCCCCCTGCGTGATCACCCAATGGCCTGGCGAGCACGTGCGTTACGGCCCCTCCACCGGCTCCACCTGGGAGGAGTTTTATCTCATCTACGGTCCGGAGCATATGGCTGCATTCCGGTCGATGAGACTGGTCAATACCGACCGCCCCCTGTGGAGCATCCACAACCTCGCCGAGGTGCGGGTCCATGTCGACGAACTGCGAGCTGTGATGAAGGCAGCCCAGCCCGAGAGCACGGTCGATCGCGTCGACCGGATTTGCGAACGCCTTGTCCTCGAAACCCTGCTGCCCACCGCTCACACCGGCGACACCGTGGTGGAAAAAATCATCCGGCAACTGCGAAAGGATCTCGCCCAGCCATGGGACTTCGCCACGGTCGCCCGCCGCCACGGCATGTCCGCCTCCACCCTGCGCCGCCGCTGGTTTGAGGCCACGGGGGAATCCCCCGGCCGGTTCCTTCTGAATCTGCGCATCCGCCAGGCCTGCCGCCTCCTCGCCGAAACCCGCCTCCCCATTGGAGAAATCGCCGCGCAAACCGGCTTCGAGGACGCCATGTACTTCTCCCGCCGCTTCCGCATCGAGACCCGCTGCACCCCGTCCGACTACCGCAGGCGCAACGCCTCTGGCATGCACTAATCCCGAAGCGAGGGGAGGAAACTACCGTATCACCTGCCTCGGTGTGGACGAGTCGGCTTCGACATATTCATCCACGCGCACGGGCTTCCAGTGGAGGTTTGGCTTGTCCATGATCGGGATTTCCTTGAGCACCTCCAGGCGCACCTTGGCGATGCCGCGATCATACATGCCCAGCCTCCGCGCCGCGCCGATCGTCAGGTCAATGACGCGACCCCTCTTGTACGGCCCCCGGTCGTTGATGCGCACGATGATGGATTTGTTGGTCTTCAGGTCGATGACCCGCACCTTAGTGCCAAAGGGCAGCTTCTTGTGCGCGGCGGTCAGCGCATTGACATCAAACCGCTCGCCGCTCGCCGTGCGCTTGTCCTTGTACCACGAGGCGATCCCCGTCTCCACCTTCACAGGTTTCGAGTCGTACAGCGTCGTCTTGACGTGCCTGCTCGCGGGCGGCTGCGTCGGCAGCGAGGAGCACGACGCGAGCAGCATTACGGCCAGAGTGGGGATGACCAGTCGTAGCATGGGGGGCCTAGGGGATCAGACTAACGGCGAGGTTTCAATATCATACGGCGCGAGCCGGGATTTCAACTCCGGAGGCACATGCGCCGTCACCAGCGCGTCGTCTCCCTCGTATTCCGTCGAGAGCACATGGCCCACTCGATGGAGCTCCGCCAATACCGCCGACTCCGTATTGGGAATGCGGAACCTTGCCCGCATCCGCCAGGAGGAGAGCCGCAGCTCCAGCTCCTGGAAAAACTCGTCCATTCCCTCGCCCGTCCGGGCCGAGATGGCCACGCTCCCGGGGTAAAACCGCAGGTAGCCCTCGACCACCTCCCGATCCCCGATGGCATCGATCTTGTTGAAGACAACGAGCGTCTGCTTCCCCTGCGCGCCCAGCTCCGCAATCGTTGCATCGACTGCCGCCATCTGCTCTCGGCATTGCGGATGGCTCAGGTCGACCACGTGTATCAGCAAATCCGCCAGCTGCACCTCCTCGAGCGTCGCCTTGAAGGACTCGATCACCGTGTGCGGGAGCTTGCGAATGAAGCCGACCGTATCAGTCAATAAGACGCGCTGCCGGTTGGGCAGCATCATCTGGCGCGTCGTCGGGTCGAGCGTGGCAAAGAGCTTGTCCTCGGAAAGCACGCCCGCATTGGTCAGGCGGTTGAGGAGCGAGGACTTGCCGGCATTCGTGTAGCCGACGAGCGCGGCCACCGGCCAGTTGCGCCGGAGCCTCCCCTCGCGCTGTACGGTGCGGTGACGGCGCACCTCTTTCAAATCCCGCTCCAGCCGCGCGATCCGCTCCTGCACGCGGCGGCGATCGACCTCGAGCTGCGTCTCACCCGGCCCGCGCGTGCCGATGCCGCCGGACTGCCGGGAAAGGTGCGTCCACATGCGGGTGAGGCGCGGGAGCAGGTATTGCAGCTGCGCCAGCTCGATCTGCAACCGTCCCTCGCGCGTGCGCGCCCGGCGGGCGAAGATGTCGAGAATGAGCTGTGTGCGGTCGAGCACCTTGCGGCTCGTGAGCATCTCCAGGTTTCTCCCCTGCGCGGGCGAGAGTTCGTCATCAAAGATCAGCGCCGTCACCTGCGCCTCGCCGCACTTGCGGGCCACCTCCTCGGCTTTGCCCTTGCCGATGTAGTAGGGCGCAGTGGGGCGGTCGAGTTTCTGGACCACCGTATCGACCACCTGGGCTCCGGCCGTGGCCGCGAGCTGGCGGAGTTCGGCAAGAGAATCCTCCACATCCCAGCGCGTCACGCCCTCATGCTCCAAGCCGACCAGGATCGTCTTTTCGTGAGGAGCGCGCCGGGCGTCGGTCATGCGCTCGTACCCAGCGCCTGCCGGGCAAGGGAAAGGGACTCGGAGATGGGGAGGGAACCGGTCAAGTCGACGTGGGGAAAGCTAAACTGGTTCCGAAACCACGTCAACTGACGCTTGGCATACCGCCGGGTCGCGAGGACCATCGCCTCACGGCACTCCGGCTCGGTCATCTCCCCCCGCAGCAGGGCCTGGATCTCGCGCAGCCCGATCGTCATCTGCGCCGTCGGACCCACCGGCCCGAGCGCCCGCACTTCATCGACCGCGCCGCGGGCAAACATCGCGTCCACCGTCACCCGGATGCGCGCCTCCAGCTCCCCGCGCTCGCGCTCGAGGATGATCCCCCGGAAACCCGGAGCCTCCGGGTTCTGCCATTCCTTGCGCAATTCCGCCGCCGGGCGTCCGGTCAGCAGGAAAATCTCCAGCGCCCGCACCACCCGGCGCGGGTTTTTCAAGTCGATGCTCGCCGCCGCTGTCGGGTCGGCCTTTTCCAGCCGTTCGCGCAAAACCTCCAGCGGGAGGGCGTCGAGTTCCCGGCGCAACACGGGATCGGGCGCGGGCAGGTCGGCGATGCCGTGGGTGAGCGCCTTGATGTAAAGCCCCGATCCGCCACAGATTACGGGAATTTTCCCCCGGGCGGCGATATCGGCCATCGTCTCCCGCGCCAGCTGCACAAATCGCGCGGCGTCAAAGGGTTCCGAGACCGGAAGAAAACCGAAAAGATGATGCGGCGCGCGTGCGCGCGTCTCCGCATCGGGCTGGCTCGTCAACACCGCCAGGCCGTCGTAGACCTGATAGGCATCCGCACCAACAATTTCGCCGCCGAACTGGTGAGCCAGCTCGGCGGCGAGAAGAGTTTTGCCGACCGCAGTGGGGCCGGCAACGATTATGGGTAAATTACTGCTCAGGCTGACGCTGGCGCTCGGGGCGCTTTTCGTCGACTGCCTTGGCTCCGCTGACCACGAGCTTGCGGCCCATGTACTCCTTGTCATGCAGCTCGGCGACGGCGCGCTTGGCCTCGTCGACGCTCTGCATCTGGATGAATGCGAAGCCCTTGGACTTCATGGTGTACTTGTTCGCCACCACCTCGACGTTCTGCACGGAGCCGACGCCGTTGAAGAGTTCGAACAGGTCGCTCTCCGAGGCATCAAACGACAGGTTACCGACGTAGATGCGAGCGCTGGTGACCTCGACGAGCTCCGGCTTGCGGAAGCCGCTGGGACGCTCGACGGGCTGCTTCGCGGCCCTCGCCGGACGCTCGCTCTTCGCGGCGGCCGTGGTGCTGCTGGCGCTGCTGCTGCTGACCGTGCTGCGGCTCGAGGCTGGCTTCTTCGCCGAGTCTCCGCCGGTAAAAAAGCCGACGATCTTCTGCCACAGGGTTTTCTTCTGGGGTTTCGCTGGGGTTTCCTGGCGCGGACGGGAGCCGCCACGATTGCGGCTCGACCGGCGATCGCCTCGCCGGGGTGAACGGCGACCGCGGGTGGGTGTGTATTCGGATGACATTACTATGTTGTGTTACGTGGGAGGACGCCGACCCGGAATTTTTCATCTTCCGGACGCGAGGTCCATCTGTTGGAGCCTCGGGCGGGGCTGTTTTTTCCACACGCACCCGAAATAAACGGGCAGCGGAAAACAAAAAGACAGCCATGCACAAGGCGGCCCCCATGAGTAACTTCCAGATACTGGGGGCGATTCCTTGTTGCATTTCGCTAGACGCCTGAGGCTTGCGTAAGCTGTCGTAGAATGCCGCCCTTGGCAAGAGGCATTTCTCCTCCACAACCGCGGAATATTCTCGCAACTTCCTCGCCCGTAGGAGGTTTATTCCTCGATGCTCACTCGCCAGAACGCCCTCACCGCCGTCATCATTCTCGTCGCCGGGTTTTTCGTCTGGCGGCTTTTCTTTGTCCACGACGGCGTCACCCTCGATTTTGACAACGCTCCCGCCTCCAAGGTCGTCAAGTCCCTCGAGCGCCAGACCGGCATCCGCATGGTCACCAATGCCGACCTGTCCAAGCCGATGTCGATCCACATCCGCAAGGCCCCCACTTTCGAAGCCATCAACACCGTCGCCATCCGCCTCGGCGGCGACGCCCGGCTCGCCTACATCGCCGCGCCCGACTCCCGCAAGATCACCGAGGCCATCGTCGCCTACCAGACCGGCGGCAATCCCGGCGGCTGGACCGCCTTTACCGGCTTCGGCGGCGGAGGCCCGCGCGGACCGCAAGCCGACGGCGGACAACCCGGAGGTCAACCCGCAGCCCAGCCCCCGGCCGACGCTCAGCCCGCCGCGCCCGGAGCCCAACCCGGTGGCAACCCGCCCGACGGCGCGAGCCAAACCGCCGGGAATCGCCGCCCGCGCAGCAATCTCAATGGCGGCAGCCAGAATGACACCGCCGGCGCCCAGCCCGGCGGAGGAAACCCCGGCGGCAGAGGCCCGGGAGGAGGCGGCGGAGGGAACTTCGGCGGCGGATTCGGCGGATTTGGCGCTCTCACCGACGGTCTCATCGACCCGCGGCTCGTGCTCTGGAAATTCTCGGTCGAGGAGGACAAAAGCCTTCAGTCCGCCCTCTACCAGGGCTCGGTAAAGACCGGGGCGCTCTTTGCCTTCCCTGCGGATTGGAACCCCGTCGTCACCGGGCTCCCCTCCAGCGCCCGCGTCACCGACATGGCCCGCGCCATCGCCAAGGCCTCCCGGGGCAAGGTCGAGGAGGTCTTTCTCGTCTATGTCCGTCCCGATGCTCCCGTGGGAGGCGATGAGGAAGGCGCCCCGCGCGGCCGCGGCCCCGTGACCATCTTTTCTCCCGGCTCCGTCGGGCCCGCCCGCCCGTTCCACCCCGAGTGGATGACCGAGCGCTCGGAAAACCAGATCGCCCTCCTCCCGCCGGACCAGAAGGCCCAGGTGCTAAAGGACATGGAGGAAATGCGCGCCCTCCGCGAGAGCCTGCGCAATCTCACCGAGGAGGAACGCCGCGCCAAGATGGAGGAGTATTTCAACCGCTCCGACGTCCAGGACCGCATGGACGAACGCATGTCCCAGCGCGAATCCCAGAGCTCCCCGCAGCAGCGCGAGGCGCGCTTCCGCCGCTATGTCGAGCGCCGCGAGGCCGCCAAGTCCGCCAACAACACCGGAGGCAGCACCCAGGGCACCCGCTAAATGCAACGCCGCACCTCACTCCGCTCCGGCTTCACGCTCCTCGAGCTGATCGTCGTCATCGCCATCATCGCCATGCTCGCGACCCTCGCCATGCCCGAGTTTGAAAAGACCGTCGAGCGCGCCAAGAGCGTCGCCTGCATGGGCAACCTCCGGTCCATCGGCGCCTCGGTGAATACCTACGTCATCGAGAACGACCAGACCTTCCCCTTCGTCGAGCCCAACCCGAACGACCCCGTCTACACCGGCGAGGACGAGGCCAAGCCCATGCTCGCGGAGCTGGAGCCCTACGGCGTGACCTCCAAGGTGCTGAAGTGCCCCGAGGACAATACCTACATCAAGACCACCGGCTCCAGCTACCAGTGGGTCCCCATCATCGACGGCGAGAGCAAGATCAACCCCCAGGTCTACGGCCGCCGCGGCGCGCGCCGCGTGAACCCCGCCCGCATGCGCCTGTGCATCGACTTTGAGGCAGTCCACTTCAACCGCTGCAACCGCCTCTATGCCGACGGCCACGCCGTCGCCACCCTGAAATAACGCGTCCCGCTTTCCTTCACCGGCAGATTTTGCCAGTCTCCCGGGCGTGAAAGCCCCTCGCCTCGCCGTCGTCGGCAGTTCCAACACCGATCTCGTCATCACCTGTGCCCGCCTGCCGCAGCCGGGCGAAACCCTCCTCGGCGGCGATCTCCACCGCTACGCCGGAGGCAAGGGGGCCAACCAGGCCGTCGCAGCAGCCCGCGCCGGGGCAAAGGTCGCCTTCATCGGCGGCCATGGCGCGGATGACTTTGGCCGCGCCGCCCGGGCGGGACTCCGCGCCGAGGGCATCGATGTCCGCCACTTCCGCGCCTCGGAAAAACTCCCCTCCGGCGTCGCCCTCATTCTCCTGGGCAAAAAGGACCGCCAAAACCAGATCGTCGTCGCCGACTCCGCCAACGCCATCACGCCCGCCGACATCGACCGCGCCGCCCCCGTCCTGAAAAACGCCGCCGTCATCGTCGCCCAGCTGGAAACACCCATTCCCTCCGTGCGCCGCGCCGCCGAGATCGCCCGCGAGGCCGGTATCCCCTTCGTCCTCAACCCCGCCCCCGCCTTTACCCTGCCGGCCGCCCTTTACCGGCTCGTCGACACCCTCACGCCCAATGAACATGAGGCCGCCCTCCTCACGGGCCTGACTGATCCCGAGCAGGCCGCCCTCGCCCTGCGCAAGAAGGGCTGCCGCCGCGTCGTCATCACGCTGGGCACTCGCGGCGCGCTCCTCTGCGATGAGGACGGGTTTTTCCACGTCCCCGTACCGAAGGTGAAACCGCGCGACACCGTGGGCGCGGGCGACTGCCTCAATGCCTGGCTCGCCGTCGGTATTGCCGAGTCCCTCCCCATCCGCGACGCCCTCCGCCGCGCCGTCCACGCCGCCAGCCTCAAGGTCACCCGCCTCGGCGCGCAGCCCGGCATGCCGCCCCGCGCCGATGTCGAGGCCTTCCTCCGCCGCAAGTCGCGCTAAAGCGGGTAACCCCCCTCCGCTCTGGAAGCCATCGCATTTTCTAACTCCCTCTCCGGGATCAGGTAGCACCAGCACGCCCGATCCCGGCGCGAGCCGCTTTTGGCAAGCCTTCGCGGACTCTCGATAATAAGACCCCGTCTCATTTGCTAGCATTAGCAAACTCAGCCTTGCGTCGGCTAAGCGCGAGGCCCTAGCTTCCCGCTGCCCATGCCACCGCTCCGACCAGCAGCGGCTCTTTCATCGGTCGTATTGACGACCCTCAACCTCACACTCGGGAGCTGAGAATGATTCGCAAATCCAACCCATCCGAAAACCCCGCGCCCTCCCACCATTCGATCACCGACCACCCCGGCATCGTCGAGGTCGTGCCACGTGACGCCAGCCGCGTCGAGATCGCCTTTGACCCCGCCCGCCTTTCCGAGAATGACGTCCGCAACATCGCTCTCGAGCACATCCAGCCGGATGCGTCGTTGCAGCGATTCGCCCTGCGCCTCGACGGGCAGGCCTGCGAAGCCGCCGCCGCCAAGCTGGAGCGCCGCATCGAGAATGTCCCCGGCGTCCGCCGCGCCACCGCCACCTACATCGGGCGCGTGCTCTGCCTCACCTTTGACAAATCCGTCGCCAGCGAAGCCTCCGTCCTCGCCGGAGCCCGCGCCGCCGGGGCCGACGTGCGTCCGCTGGAATCCCGTCGCGCCGCCAAGCCCACCCTCTGGCAGCGCGCCAAGTCGGGCGACCTGAATGAGGAAATCTCCTGCGCCGTCGGCCTCGTCTTCCTCATCGCCTCCTTCATCGTCGAGCGCGCCGTGGCGAAGCACGGGCTCGCCGACTGGCTCTACTTCGGCGCCTACATCTTTTGCGGTCAATACGGCGTCCGCTCCGCCATCGCCTCGCTGCGCGAAAAGACGCTCGATGTCGACGTGCTCATGGTGCTGGCCGCGCTCGGTGCGGCGGCGGTCGGCTCGCCCTTCGAGGGCGCGCTGCTTCTCTTCCTCTTCAGCTTCTCCAATGTCCTCCAGCGCCACGCGCTCGAGCGCACGCAGAATGCCATCGAGTCCCTCCTCACCCTCCGCCCGGAGACCGCCCTGCGCAAAACCGGCGCCACCACCGAGAGCGTGCCCGTGGATTCCCTCCAGGTGGGCGACGTCGTCATCGTGCGCCCCGGCGAGTTGATCCCGATCGACGGCGACGTGGTCGAGGGCTCCAGCAACATCGACGAATCCAGCCTCACGGGCGAGTCCATACCCGTGCCAAAAGCCGCCGGTTCGCCCGTCTTTGGCGGCACGCTCAACCAGTCGGGCGCGATCGAGATTCGCGTGAACCACCGCGCGGAGGATTCCACGCTCGCCCGCATGGTGCGCCTCGTCGCCGAGGCCCAGGCGGAGAAGTCCAACACCCAGCGCTTCCTGGAAAAGGCCGAGCAGGGTTACGCCGCAGGCGTCATCGCCTTCACCGCGCTCGTCCTCCTCGTCCCCTGGCTGCTCTGGCACGAAAGTTTCGCCGTCGCCTTCTACCGGGCCATGACCGTGATGGTCGTCGCCTCGCCCTGCGCCCTCGTCATCAGCACCCCGGCCACCGTGCTTTCCGCCATCGGCGGCGCGGCCCGGCGCGGCGTGCTCATCAAGGGCGGCGCACATCTGGAGACCGCCACCCGCGTCGACATCGTCTGCCTCGACAAGACCGGCACGCTCACCGTGGGCAAGCCCACCGTCACCGACATCGTCACGGTCGGCGGCAACCACTTTGCATTGACCGCTCCTCTCCCCGCCGCTGGCGAGCAACTCCTCGCCACCTGCGCCAGCCTGGAGGCGAAATCCGAGCATCCGCTTGCCACCGCCGTCGTTCACGCCGCGCAAAAGGCAGGCCTCACGCTCTCGCCCGCGCAGAATTTCCAATCCTCGCCCGGCCGCGGGGCCGATGCCCTCATCGACGGCGCGCGCTACGTCGTCGGCAGCGAACGCCTCTTCGCGGAATCCTCCGCCTCCGGCATGGACGCCCTCCGCGCCGCCTCGCTCGATCTGCAATCCTCCGGCAAGTCCTGCATCTGGCTGGGCCGCCGCCTCGCCGATGATTCGCTCGTCGTGGAGGCCATCTTTGGCCTCGCCGACACGCTCCGCCCGGAAGGCCGCGAGATCGTCCGCAAGCTCCACGCTCTCGGCGTGCGCAAGGTCGTCATGCTCACCGGCGACCAGCAGCCCGTCGCAGCCGCCATCGCAAAGGAAGCCGGTATTGACGAATTCCACGCCGCCCTCCTCCCCGCCGACAAGGTGGCCGCCATCCGTCAGTTGAAAACCGAGGGCATCGTCATGATGGTCGGCGACGGCGTGAACGACGCGCCCGCCCTCGCCACCGCCCATCTCGGCGTGGCCATGGGAGCCGCCGGCACCGACATCGCGATGGAAACCGCCGACATCGTCCTCATGGGCGACCGCCTCGACAACATCCCGCTCCTCGTCGGCATCGCCCGCCATTCCCGCCGCGTACTGATTCAGAACCTCACCTTCGCCTCCGGCGTCATCCTCGTCCTCCTCGCCGCCAGCCTCGGCTTCGCCCTGCCCCTGCCCTTGGGCGTCGTCGGCCACGAAGGCAGCACCGTCCTCGTCTGCCTCAACGGCCTGCGCCTGCTCGTTTACAAAGGAAAAAACTAGGCAAAGTCGGAAGTGGGAATCCGGAAGTCGGAACGAGTGGCTCCCCGCCTTTTGTGTGTGGATGCCCTTGCTGCGAGGTGGCGTAGGGCTGGCATCCTGCCGGCCTGCGAATTTGGTCGCCCAGTCGCGGCGCTACAGAAAGAAGTCTGACGGGCGGACCGCCCACCCCACCTCAATGGTCTGCGGCAAAGATAGCCGCTCTTTGGGCGGTCAGATCTGCCCGTCTCCAGAACAAACATTTTTAGAGACTTCCTCTGCCTTCCCTTCGTTCCCTTTGCTTCCTTCTGTTTAGAACTCTTGTTTTCGTACCTCCACACAAGTGGCGTGGCGGTAGAAATTCCGACTTCCGAAATCCCACTTCCGACTTAGCGTCAGTCGAGAGTGCGCCGATACCGCATCGCCCCAAACGCCATCACGACAACGCCAAAGGCGAGGATGGGCCACAGGTCCGGCCAGCTGTCGGCGAAGCCGTTGCCCTTGAGCATGATCCCTCGCAGCACGCGCAGAAAATGCGTGAGTGGAAGCATCTGGCCCAGTGTCTGCGCCCACTCCGGCATGCCCCGGAAGGGGAACATGAAGCCCGAGAGCAGCAGCGACGGCAGGAAAAAGAAGAACGACATCTGCATGGCCTGGAGCTGGTTCGTCGCCAGCGTGGAAATGGTAATACCCACCGCCAGCGTCGCCGCGATGAAGCACAGCGCCCCGAGGTAAAGCAGCCCGAGGTTGCCCACCATCGGCACCTGGAACAACACCCGCGCCGCCAGCAGGATCACCGTCACCTGCACGTAGCCGACCACGATGTAGGGAATGATCTTGCCTGTCATCACCTCGATCGGCACGGCGGGCGTGGCCAGCAGGCTTTCCATCGTGCCGCGCTCGCGTTCGCGCGTCACCGCCAGCGCCGTGATCACCACCATCGTCATCGTGAGCACCACGCCCATCAGGCCGGGCACGATGTTGTACTGCGTCAGTCGGTCGGGATTGTACATGAGGTGAATCCGCAGTTCCGCCGGGCCGGGCTGGGCGGTGAATTTTTGCAGCGGCCCCTCCAGGTCGCGGTCAAAGGCCGAGCGAGCCACTTCGTTCACCACCTGCACGGCGGAACTCACCGCCGACGGGTCCGTCGCATCCACCTCCAGCAGCATGGGCGGCCTTTCACCCCGCACCAGCCGCTGCGAGAAATCGCTCGGCAGGCTGAGCACGAACTGCACATCGCCCCGCGCCAGCGCCTGCCGCGCCTCCTCCTCGTGCTCGAACTGGCCGACCACCGTGAAGTATTGACTCTGCTCCAGCGCATGGGCAAAGGAGCGGACGAACGGACTGTTGTCCGTCGACAGGATCGCCATCGGCAGGTGCTTCGGGTCCGTGTTGATCGCGTATCCGAAAAGGATGAGCTGGATGATCGGGATGCCGAACATCATGGCAAACGTCAGCCGATCCCGCCGCATCTGGATGAACTCCTTGCGGATGATGGCGAAGAAGCGGTGAATGCTGAAACCGTTCATCGAAAATTATCCTCCGAGGTTTGCATGAGGCCGATAAAGGCATCCTCCAGCCCCGGCTCGATCCGCCGCCAGGTTTGTTTGCCGCCCGTCCGCAGCGAGGCGACACCCCGCTCCAGCGCCGCCTCGTCGCGGCCGCTCACGTGCAGCTTGTTGCCAAAGGCCGTGACCTGCTCGACGCCATCGCGCCCGCGCAGTTCCTTCGACAGCGCGCCGAGTTCCGGCCCGGAGACCTCCCAGGTCACGAGCCCCGCCGAGGCCAGCACGTCGCGAAGTGTGCCCATGGCCAGCAGCTTGCCGTAGGCGATGTAGGCGAGGCGATGGCAGCGCTCGGCCTCGTCCATGTAGTGCGTCGTCACGAGCACGGTCAGCCCGTCGGCGGAAAGACGGTGAATCTCCTCCCAGAAATCGCGCCGCGCCTTGGGGTCCACGCCCGCCGTCGGCTCGTCGAGGAGCAGCAGCTCGGGTTGATGAATGAGGCACGCCGCCAGCGCGAGCCGCTGCTTCCAGCCGCCCGAGAGCGTCCCGGCCAGCTGGTTGCCGCGCCCTTCCAGTCCCATGGATGCCACCGTGCGCTCGACCGCCTCGCGGGCGTGCTTGATCTGATAGATATCGGCGACAAATCGCAGGTTCTCCGCGATGGTCAGGTCCTCGTAGAGGCTGAATCGCTGCGTCATGTACCCGACGCGGCGCTTGATCTGGTCGCTCTCCGTCAGCACGTCGCAGCCCAGGCATGTGCCGCTGCCGGAGTCCGGCTGCAGCAGGCCGCACAGCATCCGCAGGAAGGTCGTCTTGCCGCTGCCGTTCGGCCCGAGGAAGCCGTATATCTCCCCGCGCCGCACCTGCATGGCGAGATTGTCCACCACCACGCGGCCATCGAAGGACTTGGTGATACCCTCGACGTCGATTGCCAGCTCCTCCGTCACGGCTGCTTGCGCACGACCTCGACCGGCGCGCCGGGGTGCAGTTGTTTTGCCTGCTCCGGCGCGAGCCTTGCCTCGGCGAGGAAGACGAGCTTGTTGCGGTTCTCGCGGCTGTAGATGATCGGGAGCGTGTACTCGGCCGAGGGAGAGACAAAGCTCACCCTGCCCTCCAGCGGACCCGCCAGCCCGTCCATGCGAATCTCCACCGGCGTGCCGATCTGGTATTCCCCCAGCCTCGACTCGGGCAGGAAGAACCGCACCTTCATATACTCGGGCGGCAGGATCGAGGCCACGGGCGAACCCGCCGCCACCCACTCGCCGGGACGGTAATAGGTATCGTACACCAGCCCGCCCGCCGGGGCCGGCTGCACCTTTTGCGAAAACCTCCAGTTCGCCTGCGCCAGCGCCCGCTCGTAGGCATTCACATTATGCTGGGCCGCGAGATATCCCTGCTCGGCCGTGTCAAAGTCCTCCGACGCGATGACGCGCTTGTCACGCAGGCTCTTGGCCCGGTCGTAGTCGAGCTTGGCCTTGGAGAGCCGCGTCTGGCTTTCCCGCAAGGACGCCTCCGCCTGCTGCATCGCCTCGCGCTCCTCCTCGCGCTCGAGGCCGAACAACTCCGCCCCCGCCTGCGCCTGGTCCCCTCGCTGCACCTTCAGGTCCTGGAGCTGGCCCGCGATGGGCGAGGAGACGTACACCATCTCGCCCTCCGCATAGCCCGACAGGTGTTCGTCCGCCTTGTCGCGGTTGTGTGTGAGCCAATACGCCGCGCCCCCGCCGATCAGCAGCACGAGGATCAGCGGCCGCAGCACCGTCGCCGGTTTCTTCTTTTTCATGAAAGCACCTCCCGGGCCTTCGCGGTGAAGACCCCTTGGAAAATCACGCGCAGGATCGTGTCGAGCGCCTGCACCGGCGGCATGTCGAGCGTCATCATATGATCCACCCGCAGGATACCCTGCACACACGCGACCAGCATCCGCACCACCATCGCGGGCTTCACGTCCTCGCGGATGAACCCCTCGCGTATCCCCTCCTCCAGCAACCCGCCGAGGTACTTCGGTATCGCCTGCGCCCGGTACTCCTCCACGATGCGGAAAATCTCCGGTGTGTACCGCCGCAGATCGTCGATGAAGGCCGGACTCACCTCGCCCAGCCGCCGCTGCATGCCCAGCATGAGCCCGCGCACCTTCTCGTCAAAACCCGCTTCCATCGCCAGCACGGCCTGAAACTCCGCGTCCACCCGCCGCACCCGGCGGCGCATGATCCCGGCCACCAGGTCATCCTTGCTGGCAAAGTGCGCGTACAGCGTCTTCTTGCTCATCGCCAGCTCGCGAGCCAGTTCATCCATCGAGACACGATGAAACCCCCGCGAGAGAAAAATCCGCTCCGCCGCATCGAGGATTCTCCCCTCAGTCGAATTCGGCATTTCGGAAACCATGGAAACTATAATCGTTCATAAAGTTTCCACAGGCAACAAAATAACGCCGCGATGGTCAATTTTCACCAAAACCCGCCGCCTACCAGTCGGCGTTGTTTCCGCGCGTGTCGATATGGGTAAACCCGGCGTACCGGCCCACTCCACCCGCAAACATCCCACCCGAGCGCATCGCGCGAGCCATGGCCGAGACCTTCCCCGGAGCGCAAGGGAACACGATGTCGATCGCATTGTTGCGCATGTGGAAGGAATTGCTCTTCGCACCGGGGCACTTCGCGTTGTAAGCCGGGCTGCGATAGACAGATACGACGTCCTTGACCTGGAGGTCGAGGCGATCCGCCAGCGAGTCGATCACCTTGAGCGTCGAGCGGACATTGTTCCACATCGACCTCGGCGGCAGCGAGTTATGCACCTTGCCCCGCATATGTGTGTGCGGCTCGATCAACTGCCGTACGGATACGAACTTCAGATGCGCCTTGCGCAAAAACTCGGCATACGAGGGCAGCATCGGCCCGAGCGTCGCCTGCCAGTCGGCGGGAATCTGCAAAGCACGCAACGTCGAGGGCGATGCGTTCGTATAACTGGAGAAGAAACCCATGAAAGCCTCAGATCGCGATGTGCCGGCAAAGAGTCCCGCGCCGGCAAGAGCAAGCAGCCGCAGCGCCGAGCGCCGGCCGAACTGTGCCCCGAGAGGCTCCGCAGTATGAGGTGTAACGTCAGAAGTGCTCATTATTCGGAGTTGGCCGCTAACAAAACACACTTTGGCCAAACGCAAAATATTTTCTCGTTCGGGCCATTTCCTAGCAACTTTCACGCCACCCCAGCCCCGCTCCCTTCGCAAAAAAATTCCGGGAGCGGTCAAAAAGTTGGGTTTTTTGAAAAAATGAGTTCCCCAAACTGGAATGCTTGGTTAACCACATCCCCGGTGAGAGCAAGAGGTCTATCTTTTTATAGTTTTTTGACGACCTGTTTAATGATGGCCGTCGGGGCGACCGGAGCCCATGCGCAGGGCGCGGGCGCCGATCTTCCGACCCACATGGTCGCGGACATGTTCAAGCCTCTGTCACGTCCGGCAGAGATGATCCATGAGACATCGCTCCTCGTGCTGGTCATTTGCGCGGTGATCTTCTTCGTGGTCGCAGGCCTGCTCCTGTACATCGTCCTGCGCTTCCGCAAGAAACCGACCGACAACACCCAGGAGCCGCCGCAGATCTACGGCAGCACGAATATCGAGCTCGCCTGGACCGTCATCCCGATCCTCATCACGGTCGTATTGATCCTCGTCACCAGCCGCACCATCGGCGAGATCCAGAATGCCAAGCTGCCCGAGGACGCCCTCCAGATCCGCGTCGTCGGCCACCAATGGTGGTGGGAGGTTCACTACCCGCAGTACGGCATCATCACCGCCAACGAGATTCACATCCCCGTCAGCAGCAAGGACCCGGCGAAAGCCCGGCCGACCGAGATCATCCTCCAGTCCGCCGACGTGATCCACTCCTTCTGGGTGCCTCAGCTCGCGGGCAAGGTGGACCTGATCCCCAATCGCACCAACAAGATGTGGGTCGACCCGTACACCATCGGCACCTTCTTCGGCAACTGCGCCGAGTACTGCGGCACGCAGCACGCCAACATGCTCCTGCGCGTCATCGTCGATACCCCGGAGAATTTCGAGAAATGGGTCGCCGACCAGAAGGCCCCCGTCCCGCCGCCGCAGACCGCCCAGGAGATCGAAGGCCGCCGCCTCTACTACGCCAACGCCTGCGTAAACTGCCACACCATCGGCGACAGCGTTTCCAAGGGCATCTTCGGCCCCGACCTCACCAAGCTCATGACCCGCCAGACCATCGGCGCGGGCGTCGCTCCCCTGAACCATGAAAATCTCCTGAGCTGGGTCCGCGATCCGCAGATCCTCAAGGTCGGCTGCCTCATGCCGAACATGCAACTCCTCGATACCGAGGCCGAGGCCATCACGGCCTACCTCGAAACGCTGAAATAATCATGGCTAGTGATACGATCGTAGATCCGGACTTCAAGGTTCCCGCGCCCGAGCGCGTGGGCGAGGAAGGCAAGACGTGGTCCCACGTCATCCAGAACCTCGTCTTCACCGTCGACCACAAGAAGCTCGGCCTCATGTACATCGGGTCGGGCCTGCTCTTCTTCGTCGTGGCGGGCATCATGGCCACATTCATCCGCATCCAGCTGTTCTTCCCGCGCAGCACCTTCCTGGACCCGGATGTCTTCAACCGTTTCTTCACGATGCACGGCACGGCCATGGTCTTCCTGGTCGGCATGCCGATGATCTTCGGTTTCGCCAATTACCTGATCCCGATCATGATCGGCACGCGGGACATGGCGTACCCCCGCCTGAATGCCTTCGGCTTCTGGGTGTTTTTCTTCTCCGGCCTCCTGTTGTACTTCAGCTACTTCGGCGCGCCCGGCCTGTACAATGCCGGTTCCGCTCCCGACGTCGGCTGGTTCGCCTACTCGCCGCTCACGGCCAAGGCGTTCTCCCGCGGGCACAGCACGGACTACTGGACCCTCGCCATCCTGCTCGGCGGTATCGGAAGTCTGGCGACCTCGATCAACATCCTGGTCACCACCTTCTGCCTGCGCTGCAAGGGCATGACGCTGGGCCGCATGCCGCTCTTTGTCTGGCTCTTCGTCGTGGTGGCCTTCCTGGTCATCATCGCGCTGCCGCCTCTTTCGGCCTGCCAGATCATGCTCACGCTCGACCGTTACCTCGGGGCGAAGTTCTTCGACACCCAGGCGGGCGGCGACGCGGTCCTGTGGCAGCACTTCTTCTGGATCTTCGGACACCCCGAGGTGTACATCCTCATCCTTCCCGGCTTCGCCATCGCGAACGAAGTCATCCCGGTCTTCTCCCGCAAGCCCATCTTCGGCTATCCGATCATGGTCGCGGCCACGGTGATGATCGCCTTCATCTCCCTCGGTGTGTGGGCTCACCACATGTTCGCCGTCGGCATGACCTCGCTGGGCAACACCTTCTTCGCCATCTCCACCATGGTCATCGCGGTGCCCACCGGCATCAAGATCTTCAACTGGCTCGGCACCATGTGGGGCGGCAAGCTCCACTTCGACCTGCCGATGGTCTTCTGTCTCGCCTTCCTCTTCCAGTTCCTCATCGCCGGTCTCACTGGTGTGATGCTGGCGGTGGTGCCCTTCGACTGGCAGCTCACCGACTCGTACTTCGTCGTGGCGCACTTCCACTACGTGCTCATCGGCGCGCTGCTCTACACCCTCTTCGCCGGCATCTACTACTGGTACCCGAAGGCCTTCGGCCGCATGCTCGACCGCAAGCTCGGTTTCTGGCACTTCTGGCTCTTCACCATCGGCTTCCACCTCACCTTCTTCCCGCAGCACATCTCGGGCTTCCTCGGCATGCCTCGCCGTATCTTCACCTACGAGGCGGGCCGCGGCTGGGAAATCTGGAACCAGCTCTCCACCATCGGCGTGATCATTCAAATCCCGGGCATCCTCTTCTTCGTCTACAACCTCATCTACTCGTACTACAAGGGTGAGGTGGCGGGCGACGATCCGTGGGACGCGTGGACCCTCGAGTGGGCCACCACCTCGCCCCCGCCGGAATACAACTTTGAGAAACTGCCGGAAGTGCGCAGCCGCCGTCCCCTCTGGGACCTGAAGCACCCCGACGATCCCGACTGGAAATTCGAATGAGCTCCGCTGAACTGACCAACACCGACTCCGACTGGAAGCTGCCATCCCAGCGCAAGGTCGGGATGATCTGCCTGATTCTGACCGAATCCGCGCTGTTCACCATCTTCGTCGTCGCCTACGTCTGGTACATGGGCAAGAGCCTCAACGGGCCCTTCCCCAAGGAAGTCCTGCACATCCCCTGGCTCGCCAGCATCGCGCTCTTTGGGAGTTCCTTCACCGTGACCATCGCGGAGAAGTTCCTGCACAAGGGCAACCGTGCGCTCTTCCACGTCTGGTGGCTCGTCACCATCGCGCTCGGCGCGTACTTCGTCTACTTCACCGGCGCCGAGTGGTACCACCTGATCTACAAGGAAAACCTCACGATCAGCACCAACGTCTTTGGCTCGACCTTCTACTCTCTGGTCGGCCTCCACGCCAGCCACGTCATCGTCGGTCTCATCCTCCTCTCGATCGTCGTGATCTCCAGCTTCCGCGGGAAGCTCGATCCCGGCCACTCCGAGCACGTCGAGATGATCGCGTGGTACTGGCACTTCGTCGACGCCATCTGGGTCGTCGTCCTCACCCTGGTCTATTTCATCAGCGTCAACTACTAGGCAATGCAGCAGCACCCACATCACGATCCTGACACCATCGAGTTGCCCACGCCCACGGCGTGGCCGATCGTGTCCGCGTTCGGTCTTACCCTTCTCTTCGCCGGTCTGGTGACGAGCCTCCTGGTTTCCGCCGTCGGCTTCCTCGTCGGCCTCCTCGGGGCCGTCGGCTGGTTCTCCGATGTCTTTCCGCATCCGAAGCACGAACCCGTGCCGGTGAATCCCGACCGCGCCCGCCCGGCGCCGATCCGCACGCAGGGCCGCGTGGTCCAGATGCTCAAGCAGGGCAACATCCCGCACCGCGCCCATGTCCCGACGGAGTTTCATCCCTATCGCGTCGGCGTCATCGGCGGCCTCGCTGGCGGCCTCGTGATGGCCGTCCTCGCCTGCATCTGGGGCGTCGTCTTCGAGAAGAGCCTCTGGTATCCGATCAACCTCATGGCCGCCACCGGCGTGCCGGAGCTGGGCGCCTCCACCCTCAAGGCCATGCACGACTTCAGTGCCGCCGGTCTCATCGTCGGCACCATCGCGCACGTCACTCTCTCAGTGCTCGTCGGCCTCCTCTACGCGGTCATCGTCCCGATGTTCCCGCGCAAAACCGAGTTTGTCCTGGGCGCCATCGTGGCCCCGCTGCTCTGGACCGCGCTCGTCTGGTCGACCCTCCACTGGGTCTCCCCGATGCTCTCGCAGGGCATCAACTGGCCGTGGTTCATCTTCTGCCAGATCGCCTTCGGCGCGGTCTGCGGCTGGGTCGTCTTCAAATCCGGAAAAATGGCAACGATGCAATCATGGTCGCTGGCCCAGAAAATGGGCGTGGAAAGCCAACATCGCGACGAGGAGTCCCACTAGTGAAAATCGCCGCCCTTTCCCTAGCCTGCCTCTCGGCCATCGCCCTCTCGGGCTGTGACAACGTGCCCGGCCGTCCCAAGAAGGAAGACCGCCGCCCCGAGCCGCACCACGTCACCGATTTCAAGACGCTCTACAGCCAGAACTGCGCCGGTTGCCATGGCAACGGCCAGTCGGTCGGCCCGGTGATCTCGATGAACGACCCGCTCTATCTGTCCATCCTGCCCAAGGAGCAGATGCGCCAGATCGTGACCAGCGGCCGCGCCCAGAACGGCATGCCCGCCTTCTCGCTCGCCAACGGCGGTTCGCTCACCAACGAGCAGATCGGCATCATCGTCGACAACATCTACGCGTGGGCCAAGAACCCGCCGCCCGCCAACGCCCCGGCCTACAGCGCCCCGCTCGGCGACGTCGCCCGCGGCGCCGCGGTCTTCGCCGCGAATTGCGCGAGCTGCCACGGCGCGGACGGCAAGGGCCTCAAGGACAAGGCGGGCTCGGTCATCAACCCGGCCTACCTCGGCCTCGTCTCCGACCAGTATCTCCGCACCATCACCATCGCCGGTCGCAACGATCTCGGGTGCCCCGATTTCGCCAGCCGCGTCCCCGGCAAGGCGATGACCAATGAGGAAATCAGCGATGTCGTCGCCTGGCTGGCGTCGCACCGCGAGAATGAATTTGGCCAGAAGCTGGCCCCGGCCCAGCAGTAATCAGTTTTGCACAGGAAATGACCACCGAGACGAATAACGACAAACCCTGCGGGTGTGACCACACGCCGGAGCCGAAGAAGACTTCGCGCCGCGACTTCCTGCTCCTGCTTGGCTTCGGTCTGAACGCCATCGCCGGTGCCATGATCGGCATCCCGCTCATCGGCTACCTCCTCTCCACCTTCTTCAAGAGCTACCCGCTCCAGTGGATCTCGCTCGGCCCGGTGACGAAGTTCCCCGAGGGAGCCACCCGCCTCGCCAGCTACCTGAACCCCGACCACCGCGAGTGGGACGGCCAGACCGCCGAGATCCCGTGCTGGGTGCGCCGCATCCAGGAGAATGACTTCCAGGTCTTCGCCATCAACTGCACCCACCTCGGCTGCCCCGTCCGCTGGTTCGAGGAGTCCAAGCTTTTCATGTGCCCCTGCCACGGCGGCGCCTTCTACGAGAATGGCGAGCACGCCGCTGGCCCGCCGCCGCGCGGCCTCTACGAGTACCCCTTCAAGGTGGAAAACAACGAACTGTTCATCCAGGGCGGCATCCTTCCGACGCTCGCCAATCCCATGGACGACAAGAAGCCCCGGCACTAACACGCGATGAACGGCAAGGCTCTCATCCAGGCTCTGAACGGTGTGTACGAGTGGGTCGACAAGCGACTCCACGTCACGGACCTCTTTAATCACACCGCCGGCCACCCGATCCCGAAAAGCTCCGCGAGCTGGTTCTACGTCTTCGGCAGCGCCACGCTGCTCTGCTTCATGATCCAGCTCCTGACGGGCTGCCTGCTGGCGCTCGTCTACGTGCCCTCGGCCGCCGAGGCCTACACCACCCTCGAGTACCTGACCTTCCGGCAGGAGCTTGGCTGGTTCCTCCGCGCCACCCACTACTGGGGGTCGAATTTCATGGTGGGCATCATGCTCATCCACGTCACCCAGGTCTTCCTCTTCGGCGCTTACAAGTACCCGCGTGAGATCACCTGGATGTCCGGCGTGGTCCTCATGCTCCTCACGCTCGGCCTCGCCTTCACCGGTCAGGTCATGCGCTTCGACGAGGACGCCTACTGGGGTCTCGGCATCGGCGCGGCCATCGCGGGCCGCTCGCCCATGATCGGCCAGCAGGTGGTGAACTTCATGCTCGGCGGTCCCATCATCGCCAGCGAGACGCTTTCGCGCTTCTTCACCCTGCACGTCTTCGTTCTCCCGGGTTCCGTCCTCGCCCTCGTCGCCCTGCACCTCCGCATGGTCCTGACCAAGGGCATCAACGAATACCCGAAGCCCGGCCAGATCGTCCGCAAGGAGACCTACGACAAGGAATACGCCACGATCATCAAGAAGGAGGGCATCCCGTTCTTCCCTCATGGCATCTGGAAGGATCTCGTCGCCGCTTCCATCGTCATCGGCGGCATCCTCTTCTGCGTCCTCATGTTCGGTCCCAAGGGGCCGCTCGGTGAGCCGAATCCGACGCAGATCGACACGGTGCCCCGCCCGGACTTCTTCTTCCTCTGGATCTTCGCCATCGCGGCGCTCATGCCGGACTACATGGAGACGTTCATGCTCCTGGTGGCTCCGCCGATCATCATCGGTCTGCTCTTCATCCTGCCGTTCATCAACAACACGGGGGAAAAGAGCTGGCGCCGCCGCCCGATCGCGGTCCTCTCCGTCATCCTCATCTATCTCGCCCTCGGCCTCCTCACCTACCTCGGCCAGACCTCCCCGTGGTCGCCCGACATGAAGGCATGGTCCGGCGCGGAAACGCCCCGCGAATTCGTCGAGGGCCGCTCGCCGCTGGAACTCCAGGGTCTCGCCGTGCTGCAAAACAAGCAGTGCCGCAACTGCCACGCCATCGACGGCATCGGTGGTCATCGCGGCCCCGATCTCGCCGACGTGGGCACCCGCCTCACGAAGGACCAGCTCGTGCGCCAGATTATTCAGGGTGGCGGCAACATGCCCGCTTACGGTAAGAATCTCTCCCCGTATGAGACCGATGCCCTTGTTGCCTACATGGTCTCCCTGCATCCCCGTGGCGAACAGCCTGCGCGCGACTCGGCCGTCCCGGCCACGCCCGCGCCCATGTCCGTCCAGGAAGGCGAGCAGCACGCCGCCGTGGGTGCTCACTAATCCCGGTCATCCCAGCGGCGCGCGAGCGCCGCACCGCCCGGGGCAGTGAATCTGGAGACTGCCATAGCGACGTCGTGGACGTTTCAACCCGTCCCCGCGTTCGGTCTCGCTGCGACCGCCCTCATCTACATCCTCGGCTGGAATCGTCTCCGCCGTCAGGCCCCGCATCGTTTTACCCCGTACCGGCTGCTGAGCTTCCTCGGCGGCCTCGTCACGATCTACATCGCGCTGGCCTCGCCGCTCGATGCCTTTGCGTCGTTCCTGCTCATCTCACACATGGTGCAGCACCTCCTGCTCACCATGGTCGCCCCGCCGCTCATCCTGCTGGGCATCCCGCAGCTCCCCCTCCTCCTCGGCCTGCCGCGCCGCTTCGTCAGCCAGGGGCTGGGGCCCTTCCTGCGGTGGCCGGTCTTTCACGCCATCGTCGACCGCGTGACGCACCCGATCGTCTGCTGGGTGCTCTTTGTCTCGAGCAACGTCATCTGGCACATCCCGCAGCTCTACGACCTCGCGCTGCGCCACCGCGGCTGGCACGACTTTGAGCACTTCTGCTTCCTCGCCACCTCGCTGCTCTTCTGGTGGTACGTGATCCTCCCCTGGCCCAGTCGGTCAAAATACCCTCGCTGGACCGTCATCCCGTATCTGCTCGGCGCGGATCTCCAGAATACCGCCCTCGCTGCCTTCCTCTCCTTCTCCACCAGGGTCATCTACCCCACCTACGAGGCCGCGCCCCGGCTGGGCGGCTTTTCGCCGCTGGAGGATCAGAATGGCGCGGGCGCGATCATGTGGGTCCCGGGGTCCATCGTCTTTCTCTTCCCCGTCGCCTACATCGCCATCCAGTTCCTCTCGCCCAAGCGCCGCTACGCGGAACCGCCGCCTCCCCCGCGACCACCCGCCACCGCGCGCCGCTCCGGGCCGTTTGACCTGCTGCGCGTGCCGTATCTCGGGGCGTTCATCCGCTCGCGGTACTTCCGCACCGGGCTGCAACTGATCATGTTTGGCCTCGCCCTCGCCATCATCCTCGACGGACTGCTCGGGCCGCAGATGAGCCCGATGAACCTCGCGGGCGTGCTGCCGTGGACCCACTGGCGCGCCGCCACCGTCCTCGCCCTCCTCGTCGCGGGCAATTTCTTCTGCATGGCGTGCCCCTTCACCTTCGTGCGCGACCTCGGGAGAAAAGTCCTCCCCGCGCGCTTCGCCTGGCCCCGCGCCCTGCGGTCCAAGTGGATCGCCGTCGGCATCCTCGTCGTCTACTTCTGGGCCTACGAGGCCTTTGACCTCTGGGACAACCCCGCCGCCACCTCCGGCGTGTTCATCCTCTACTTCCTCGGCGCGCTGATCATCGACGGGTTCTTCAAGGACGCCAGCTTCTGCAAATACGTCTGCCCGGTCGGCCAGTTCCACTTCGTCCAGTCCCTCGTCTCGCCGCTCCAGGTGCGCGTGCGCGAGCCCGATGTCTGCGCGAGCTGCCGGACGTATGACTGCATCAAGGGCAACTCGACCCAGCGCGGGTGCGAGTTGAAGCTCTTCCAGCCCCGCAAGGCCGGGAACATGGACTGCACCTTCTGCCTCGACTGCATCAAGGCCTGCCCGCACGACAACGTCGGCATCCTCGCCACCCCCATCGCCACCGACCTCTCGATCGACCTGCCGCGCTCCTCCGTCGGGCGCTATGCGAAGCGCATCGACCTCGCCTCGCTCGTCCTCGTGCTCACCTTCGGCGCGTTTGCCAATGCCGCCGGCATGGTCGTGCCCGTGCTGAACTGGCTCGACGCCCTGAACAAGCAGCTCGGCCTCTCCACCGACCACCTGCCCACCGCCATCCTCGGCATCCTCAGCCTCGTCGTCCTCCCCGCCCTGCTCGCCTCGTGGGCCGCCGCCTTGAGCAAAAAGCAATTCGGCCTCACCCAGAGGGAAACCTTCTGCCGGTTCTCCATGGCCCTCGCCCCGCTCGGGTTCGGCATGTGGCTCGCGCACTTCACCTTCCACTTCTTCACCGCCGCGCTTACGCCCATACCCGTCATCCACCGCGTCCTGCGCGATCTCGGGCTGGCCCATGGCGAGGTGCAGTGGGCCGTGCCGTCGTGGGCTTTCTACGACCTCCCGGCGCTGGAGCTGGCCTTCCTCGGTCTCGGCTTCCTCACCTCGCTCTATATTCTTTGGCGTCTGGCCGCCTCTCTACGGCCCTCGCGCCCCTTCCCCGGGTTCCTGCCCTGGGGGCTCATCGCCGTGGCCCTTTACGCCGCCGGAGTCTGGATTATCTTCCAACCGATGCAAATGCGCGGCACCATGATGCACTGACCGATGAGCAAGCCACCGTCAACGCCCCGCCTTGTCCTCGCGCTGTGCGTGCTTTGCCTCCTCGCGATCATAGCGCCCATCCCGAGCGCCCGCGCCGATGGCGGCGTGATCCTCGACCGCAAAGTCGTCGGCCCCTACGACATCACCGTCTTTGCCTCCCCCGCGCCCATTCGCGCCGGACCCGTCGATTTCAGCGTCCTCGTCCAGGACCCCGCCACCCGCGCCCCGTACTTCGATGCCGAGGTCGCCATGGCCTGGTCGGCGGAGGCCGACGCCTTTCCCGCCTGGCTCCCGCCCTGCTGCAGCATGGGCACCGCCGACAAGGCCGAGGCCACCCGCAACCACTCGGAAAACAAGATGCTCTACTCCGCCATCATGCCGGTGAAGTCGCAGGGCGCCTCAAAGCTCCTCGTGCGCGTCACCCGCAATGGCGAAACCTACACCATGACCTGCCAGCTCAACGCCGGACCGCCCCAGCCCCCCGTCCTCGCATACTGGCCCGTACTCGCCTTCCCTCCTCTCCTCATCGTCGGATTTGGAATCCATCAGCGGCTCGTCCGGAAGGCCCGAAATTTACAGAAAGAATAAGACATTCTAATAGACAATCCGCGTGACCGCATAGTATTACGTCCTCATCATGGACGCAGAGATACTCGCCAGGGTCCAGTTTGCCTTCACCGTAGCATTCCACTACATCTACCCCCCGCTGAGCATCGGCCTGGGTATCGTTCTTGTGGTGATGGAGGCCATCTGGCTCAAGACCGGCAATCCCCTCTACCACAACATGGCGCGCTTCTGGACGCGCGTCTTTGCCCTCACCTTCGCCATCGGCGTGGCCACGGGCATCGTGATGGAGTTCGAGTTTGGCACGAACTGGGCGACCTACTCGCGCTTCGTCGGTGATATCTTCGGCAGTGCGCTTGCCGCCGAGGGCATCTTCGCCTTCTTCCTGGAAAGCGGCTTCCTCGCCATCCTCCTCTTCGGCTGGAACAAGGTCGGGCCTAAGCTTCACTTCTTCGCCACCTGCATGGTGTGCTTCGGCGCGCACTTCAGCGCCATCTGGATCGTCGTCGCCAACTCCTGGATGCAAACCCCCGCCGGGTACCATCTTGAGACCACCGTCAACGGCCAGGCCGTGCGCCTGCCTCCCGAGCATGTCCTCTCCGCCGCCGACCTCGGCACCGTCCGCGCCGTCATCGACGACTTCTGGGCCATGGTCTTCAACCCCTCCTCCGTCGACCGCCTCATCCACGTCGTCCTCGGCGCCTGGATGGCCGGAGCCTTCCTCGTCATCAGCATCAGCGCATTTTACCTGCTCCGCAAACGCCACCTCGACTTTGCCAAGGCCTCGATGAAAGTCGGCCTCATCGTCGGCACCGTCGCCACGCTCCTCCAGATGCTCAGCGGCGACTTCACCGCCAAGGGCGTCCTCAAGAACCAGCCCGCCAAGTTCGCCGCCCTCGAGGGCGTCTACCAGACCGAGGCCCGCACCCCGATGACCGTCATCGGCTGGGTCGATCCCGTCAGCGAAACGGTCCAGGGCCTGAAAATCCCCGGTCTCCTGAGCTTCCTCAGCTACGAGGATGTGAATGCCACCGTCACCGGCCTGCACAACATCCCGAGCGACGATTTCCTCAAGGCCCGGTATCCCAATGCCTCGCCCGAGGAGATTACAAAAATCCGCCGCTCCTACTGGCCGCCCGTGCCCGCGACCTTCCAGTTCTACCACATCATGATCAGCATTGGCGTCGCCCTGCTGGTGATCATCATCATCGCGCTCTTCATGCTCTGGAGCGGGCGGCTGTTCAAGACCGACAGCAAGCTCACCCGGGGCTTCCTCTGGGTGCTCGTCCTCAGCGTGCTGGGTCCGCAGATCGCGAATCAGGCCGGTTGGTTCACCGCCGAGATCGGCCGCCAGCCCTGGATCGTCTACGAGCTGCTCAAGACCTCCGAGGCGCTGTCCAAGGTCGTCACGGCCAACCACATCCTGGCCTCGCTCATCATGTTCACCTTTGTCTACCTGCTGCTCTTCCTCGTCTTCATCTTCCTGCTGACGCGCAAGATCCAGCACGGCCCGGATCATCTCGAGGAGGATCTCGAGATGCCCGACAGCTGGAAGGCCATCATCCGCACCAAGGAGGCGAGGGCTTAACATTATGGACCTGAACATCGTCTGGTACATCCTCGTCGGAGTCCTGCTCACGGGTTACGCCGTGCTCGATGGCTTCGATCTCGGCGTAGGTACGCTCCATCTCTTCGTCAAAAAGGACGAGCATCGCCGCCTCCTCCTGAACTCCATCGGCCCCGTATGGGATGGCAACGAAGTGTGGCTCGTCACCGGCGGCGGCGCGCTCTTTGCCGCCTTCCCCGAGGCTTACGCGACCGTCTTCTCCGGCCTGTACCTCGCCTTCATGCTCCTGCTCTGCGCGCTCATCTTCCGCGCGGTCGCGATCGAGTTTCGCAGCAAGGAGCCGTGGGGCTGGTGGCGCAAACTCTGGGACACCGCCTTCTCGCTGGGCAGCTTCGTTTCCGCCCTCCTTATCGGCGTCGCCATGGGCAACATGGTCATCGGCCTCCCGCTCACGCCGGATCACGAGTACGCGGGCACCTTCCTCAGCCTGCTCAATCCCTACGCCCTCGTCGTCGGCATCACCACCGTGCTCCTCTTTGTCATGCACGGCGCGATCTACCTCGCGATGAAAAACGACGGCGAACTCCACGACATCATCGTCGGCTGGATTCCCCGCCTCATCGGCTTTTTCATCACCGCCTACGTGGTGCTCAACATGCTCACCCTTGTCTACGTGCCGCATGTGCTGAAGACCGTGCAATCCCGCCCGTGGATCCTCGCCATCGTGCTCTTCGGCGTGCTCATCGTGATGAACATCCCGCGCGAGATTCACAAGGGCCGCCGCTTCAACGCCTTCCTCTCGTCCTGCCTCGGCATGATCGCGATGATGGCCACCTTTGGCGCGACCTCGTTCCCGTACATGGTGTACTCCAACCCCAACCCGGAAAACAGCCTCACCATCTACAACGCCGCCTCGACCGAGAAGACGCTCGGCATCATGCTCATCATCGCCCTCATCGGCGTGCCGATCGTGCTGGCCTACACCGCCTGCATCTACTGGATCTTCCGAGGCAAGACCCGCCTCACTGGCCACAGCTACTAGGCGGTTCCCTCTCTCTCAATCGGCGGCTCCGGCAGCGAATGCCCGAGCCGCCTTTTTTTGTTAGAGCGGCTTTAAAAAACAGGCAGCCAGGGATCGGTGGGCGCGATGCGGCTGTATGGATACATACTGCCCGAGCGACCGACGCTTCAGGGCGGCCCTCGCCACCGCCGAGCAGCGGCTACAGATTTTTTAAGCAGCTCTATTCCCGGGCCGCCAGCGCGCTGACCCGGAAGTGAAACCCGAAGACGGAGAGCGTGATCGCCTGCGGGAGCAGGTCGGGGCGATTGAACATCGTCCAGACCATCAGCCGCCAGAAATGCACCCGCTCCGGGCCGAGAATGCCCAGGGAATAAAACGCGCGAAAGGCCGCCGCGATGTGCCGCGACTCCAGCCGCTCGCGGATTTCCGGCGCACGGTATTCCCGCAGGAAGGTCGTGACACGCCGGTAGTAATTTCCCGGTGAGTAAATCGTCTCGACGATCCGCCGATAGCCGTCGCGTAGCGTCGGCCAGTCCATCGTGGTCTTGATGTTCGTCGTTCCGTCGCCATTGTCGCCCGTGATCTCGCCGAGGAGGCGCTGGGATTCCTGCAGGCGCTTGTACAGCCGCGTGCCCGGAATGGCCTGCAAAAGCCCGACCATCGCCACGACGATGCCGCTTTTCTGGATGAAATCGATCTGGCGCTGAAAAATCGTGGGCGTGTCGTTGTCGAAGCCCACGATGAAACCCGCCTGCACCTCCAGCCCGGCGCGTTGAATGCGCTTCACGTCGCTGATCAGGTCGCGGCTCGTGTTCTGCTTCTTGTTGCACTCCTCCAGCGCCTCCGGATTCGGCGTCTCGATGCCGATGAAGACGGATTCAAAGCCCGCCTGCCGCATCTTTTCCATCAGCGGCACGTCATCGGCGATATTGATCGACGCCTCGGTGTAAAATGGCATACCGCCGCCGTTCTTCTGCCATTCGATCAAGGCGGGCAGCAGTTCGCGGGAGAGGTGGCTCTTGTTGCCAATGAGGTTGTCATCGACGAAGAACACCTTGCCGCGCCAGCCGAGGCGGCGCAGCAGGTTCAACTCCTCGATCACCTGCCCGGGAGACTTCGTGCGCGGGCGATGCCCGAAGAGCGCTGTGACATTGCAAAACTCGCACTGGAACGGACACCCCCGCGAGTATTGCAGGCTCATCGAGGCGTATTTCTTCAGGTCGGCCAGCTCCCACATCGGCACCGGCGTGGTGCGGATATCGGCGAATTCGCCATTCGCGCTGTAAAGCCGCTGCGGCGTGCCGTTTTCCAGATCGGCCAGGAAGCGCGGCAGCGTGATCTCCGCCTCGTCGAGAATCAGATGATCCACCTCGGGAAAGCTCTCCGACTCCGTGCTGAAAAGCGGGCCGCCCGCCACGACCTTCAGCCCCGCCGCCTTGCAGCGGGCGATCAACTGGCGCGAGGAACTGCGCTGCACCGTCATCCCGCTGATCAGCGCGTAATCCGCCCACTCCAGATCGGACTCCCGCAGGTCCGCGACATTCAGGTCGATCATCCGCTTCCCCCAGTGGGAAGGGAGCAGGGAAGCCACCGTGAGGAGGCCGAGGGGAGGAAACGCGGATTTCCTCGAGACAAACTTCAAAGCGTGGCGAAAACTCCAGAACGTGTCCGGGATTTCAGGATAAAGGAGAAGGACGTTAGGCATCGCAAAATGCCCTTTGGCATCGTCACCCCATTCTAGAAATGGGCCAAAAGGACGCAAAGCAATTCCCCGGAATCCCCCTCCCGGCGAAAGAAAAAAACACCCACCGCTCCTGTATTTATCAGCCTCAACGACCCAACACCCCCATAGCCCACCATGGCCCCAGATTCCCGTATCTCGCAAAAATTGCTATCCGACTCCTGGCGGCGGTGGTGCTCGTGAATGACCGCCCCCGCTCTCTGGAGCCGATCTCGATTCCGTCGCTGGTTGGCGCAAGGGGCTTGGGAATCATGCGCCTCAGGCAGACTTCATCCTTTTTGCATTGCAATTAGCCATGCCCTGAATGACCGTTCCTCTGGAAGCTCCATCCGGATGAAAGCGAAAAAGGCCAGATATCATTCCGATTCCCAAGAGCGGACGACGTTGGCGTCCGAGTGGAGTTCCATGCTCGAACCTGAGCGCCAGATGAGGATTCGCCTCTCGTCTCTTCCTCCAGAGGTCGCTCAACTGGAAGCGTCCTGCTTTCCGGCAACCATACCTTTTGCCACATTGAAACGGCGCAATGACGCTTATCCGGAACGAATCATTGCACAATTCGAACAAGAGCTCGCTACGGCGACTCGATGAGTTCCATCCGGTCTTAAAAGCAGTCTTTCAGGATGAACCTCGGGCTATCCTGATCGGCGGTCAGGCATGCAATTTCTACTCTTCGCTGTATTCCCGCGATAACGAAGAGCTGTCTCTGTTTCTGCCTTTCACGAGTCACGATATTGACATATTTACCCCAGACGACAGGGCTCCGGAAACGATTGCGAAACACTTCCACGCAAGCCTCCATAAGGCTCCTCGAAGAAACCCTTCCCCTGTCCGATCGGCGCTCACGCTCTCAACAGCGAGAGAGGGAGAACTTTTTGTCCAGTTCATGAAGGGGTCTTATGGAATAAAGGACAGTGAAATCGTGGAGGCAGCTCTGGAATTTGAGGTTTTCGATCAGACAATTATCCGAGTCATCCACCCGGTTTACCTCCTGCAATCGAAGCTGCATTGCTTGAGGGGACTCGACCAGAAAGACCGCCAGGATAAAAAACATGTGAACATGGCGATATGCTTCTGCGCCTGCTTCGTGCATGAGCTGATCGCGGAAGGTGATAATGGCAGAGCCGCCCTGACTGCTTGTCAGCATATTCTCCAAATCGCAACCTCGGATGACGGCCTCGCTGCATATCATCGGGAAAGCATTCGCCCGGAGCTCGCGATTCCCTTTGAAGCCATTCGGGATGCGCCTCAAGACAAACTCAAGAGCTTCGTCGCCCATAATCTTGATCGATCCCTTGAGCGCCTAAACGCCAGGCGCATAAGCTCGGAAAAGCGAACTGGCCGTCAATAATTCATCAATCACTGACTCCCCATCCAACAGCACGCTTTCCCCGCCCCCGGTCTGTGCGGCATAGTTCCTTGCATGTCATCCAGCGGCACATATCATCGCGCCCCATGGAGCCGCATGCTGGTCGTGCTCTCCATCGTCTGCACCGTCGTCACCCTGAGCCTGGCTCTGCTCCTGGCCACGGGCGGACTCGCGCGGCAGCCCATCCTTTCCCTCATCCTCGTCGCTTTCACCATCGGCTGTATCCCCTTTGCCGTGCGCGGTTACACCATCGACGGGCGCACGCTCTTCATCCATCGCATCGGATGGAAAACCCGCATCCCGCTCGACGACCTGCAATCCGTCGTGGCCGACTCCTCCCTCATCGCCGACAGCTACCGCCTTTTTGGCAATGGCGGCTTCTATTCCTTCACCGGCACGTTCAGCTCGCCGAAACTCGGCCGCTACCGCGCCTACTTCACCGACAGCAGCAAGGCCGTCGTATTGACATTCCCAAAACGAAAGATCGTCGTCTCCCCCGACCGCCCCGGCGAATTCGCCGCCGCGCTGGGCCGGGTGATTGTAGAGTCATAAGTTCCGAACGCAGCCGACCTACGACGCCGCCCATCCCCTCGCCCCTGAAAGCGGCGTCGGAATCGTTGATGCGTCTCCTCAGGCCTGCGGGGGCAGGGCGGGAGGGAGCGTGGGTTTGAAGCCGAGATCGTTGATGAGGCCGTTGTTCAGGCGGTAGCACCAGGCGTGAATGCTGAGCTTCTGGCCGCGCCGGATGGCGTTTTGCACGATGGTGGTTTCCTCCACGTGGCGCGCCTGGTCGACGGCGTTCAGTTCGCAAAGCAGGTCTTCCTTTTCCACCTCGTCGAGCCCGGTGAAACGCTCGGGCTGGCGGCGATAGATCGAGCGCACGTGGCGGAGCCAGTTGTCGATGAGGCCAAACTCCTGGTCGAGCAGTGCCGCGCGCACGCCGCCGCAGCCGTAGTGACCCACCACCATCACATGCTCAACCTTGAGCACGTCGACGGCGTACTGGAGCACCGAGAGGCAGTTGAAATCGGTGTGGTTGACGAGGTTCGCCACATTGCGATGCACGAAAACCTCACCCGGCTTGAGACCGAGAATTTCATTGGCTGGCACGCGACTGTCGGAGCACCCGATCCACAAATACTTCGGGTTTTGCACGTCGATCAGTTTGGAGAAGAAATCCGACTCCTCCTCGATCATCTGAGCTGCCCAACGACGATTCTGTTCAAAGAGAATTTCGATGCTCATGCGCGGCAGTAACTAATCGGCTTTTCGCCAACAGTCCCGCACTTTCTCACCCGAATTTAGCCTCGGGGAATACCCCTATGGTGTTGCGATGACCTCCCGGTACATCGCTTCAATGGCCGCGACCTGCCGGGCAGGCGAAAATCGCTCGTGGATCGTTTGCGAGGCGTGCCGGGAAAGCTCCTCATACAGCGCCGGATCGCCCGCCACACGCACCATGGCCTGCGCGAGCCCTGAATGGTCTCCCTCGTCGACGAGCAGGCCTTCCCTCCCCTCGGTAACCACCTCCGGGATGCCGCCGTGGCGGGTAGCGAAAACCGGCAGCCCGATCGCCATGGCCTCCAGCATCGCATTGGGCACGCCCTCCACGTCGCCGCCCGCTGTTTCGCTGGGCTGGAGAAAAAAGTGCGACCCGGCGAAAAGCCCATGCAACGACTCCTGATCCAGAAACCCGGCAAACTCGACGCGGTCCTCGACATTCAGCTCGCTGGCCAGGGCCCGCAGCTCATTCTCCAGCGGCCCCTCCCCGGCAATCGTCAGGGTGGAAAAAGGATGCACTCGCGTGAACTCGGCAAAGGCCCGCAGCGTGGTGGGAATGCCCTTTTTGCGCACCAGCCGCGCCGCCTGCACCAGCCGCCACGTGCCATCGGCGGGCGGATGCGGTCGCACGATCCCCGCAAACTCCGGCACGATCGTGCGCATGATGCGCAGCTTGTCTTGCGGGCAGCCGAGCTTGTGCACGGCTCGGGCCAGTTGCTCGCTCCGGCAGGGCACGAAGGCCGCCCGGTCAAAAATCTCCCCCAGCGTGTCGGTGTACTCCGGCGACGCCATCGACCCCGCCACGTCCGAGCCGTGAAAGGAAACGACGAAGGGAATCTCCAGCTTGCGAAAGAGCGGCATCATGTGCACCGCCACGTTCCCAAAGAAGACGTGGAGCAGCTCGCACTGATGACGCTCCAGTGCCGCGCAAAACGCCTGCACCTCGCCGGGCGAAATCTGCCAGGGTCGCCCCGTGCGCTTTTCAAAAAACCGCCCGAGAAACCGGAACGAGGAACGGGGAATCACCTCGACCGTCTCGGCCACCCAGTCGCCCTCCAGCTTCTGGGTCAGCACGACGGGGTGAAATTCCCGCAAACCGGTGACGTGCCGGTAAATGTGGAGCATCTCCGGCTTCAGGAAGGTCGCGCAAAAAAGCCCGACCCCCGGCCGTTTACCACTCGACACCTGCGACGACCACTCCTGTGGAATGATAAGGCGTGCCCGGTCCGAAGTCCTTGGAAACGAACTTCTGGCCCGACCCGTACTTCGCCGGAGCAGCTGGATTGATCAGCTGCCAGGGCTTCTTGGTGTTGAAAATATCGGCAACGATGCCTTCGATGGACGGACCCTGCTGGATCACGATCGTCTGGGTCTGGTATCGGGCATCCCGGGGCTTCTCCGCGGAAAAGTCCTGAGCCACCAGCGGCGCAAGCGAGGCCGCCAGGAACAGCGATGTGAGAATCTTGCGCATATTTTTACTCTAGTATCGTATCCCGCGCCCCGCAAGACCGCAGAATCCCGAGCAGCCCATCGGTGAGATCCCGTACACCAAGACAAAATCGGGACAACGGAAGACAGAAGAAGTTTTTACAGAAGGTCGCAAAGGACACAAAGAACAGCTGCGCTGCCCTCTTTCGGAAAGACCTCGGTCGCCGCCGAGCGAGCTTTCCGGAAAAAGATATACCGGCGGAACGTCTTTCCTGCGTCGCCCTTCCTGTGAAAATCGCCGCACCGCCTGTGCGCAAAGCCCACCTTTGTGTCCTTTGCGTCCTTCTGTAAAACCGTCTTCTGCCTTCCCCTTCGTTTCCTTCGCTTCCTTCTGTTCCGACCCTGCCCTGGGGTTCTCCCCTTGAATCGTCCGCCCGGAAACTCCACAATGCGGCATGGATCATCTCGTCCGTGCTCGAAAAGTCGTAGAGATCGAGCTCGCTGAAATCAAAGCCATGGCCGACCGCCTCAACGGCAGTTTCAATGAGGCCGTGGAACTCGTGCGCGCCGCCGCCGACAATCGCCACAAGGTCGTGGTCGTGGGTGTGGGTAAGAGCGGCCACATCGGGGAAAAAATCGCCGCCACCCTCACCAGCACCGGCACCCCGGCCGTCGTGCTGAATTCCCTCAACGCCCTCCACGGCGACCTCGGCGTCGTCAGCGATGGCGACATCATCATCGCCCTGAGCTACAGCGGCGAGACCGACGAACTCCTCAACATCCTCCCCGCCCTGGCCCGCTTCGACGTGAAGCTCATCGCCCTCACGGGCGGCCTGTCCTCGACCCTGGCCAAGGCGGCCGATTGCGTGCTCGACGCCCAGGTTTCCCAGGAGGCCTGCCCGCTCAATCTCGCCCCCACCTCCAGCACCACCGCGATGCTCGTCCTCGGCGACGCCCTCGCCATGGCGCTGCTTGAGGCGCGCGGGTTTGAAAAGGAGGATTTTGCCCGCTTCCATCCCGGCGGCACGCTCGGCCGCGCTCTCTTGCTGAAGGTGCGCCAGATCATGCGCGAGGCCGACCAACTCGCCGTCGTCTCTCTCGACACCCCGGTCATCGAGGTGATCAAGGTGATGAACTCCCGGCGCACCGGCGCGGCGGTGATCGCCGACAACGAGGGCGTCCTCCTCGGCATCTTCACCCACGGGGATTTCGCCCGGCATTTCTCAAACCACCCCGACATCGGCAGCCAGCCCGTGGGCGAATACATGACCCGCCGCCCGATCACCATCGGGGCCGACCGCCTCGCCGCCGAGGTGCTCAATATCCTGCAAAAGCACAAGATCGACGACCTCGTGGTGGTCGATGACGACGGCCGCGCCATCGGGCTCGTCGATTCGCAGGACCTATCCCGCTTGAAAATCCTCTAGCCAGCCCCCCGCCCGCAGGACTACGCTGACCCATTCTCTTCCTTTCATGGCACTCGCAAACGATCTCCGCAAAGGTATGGCCATCCGGTATAACAATAACCCGGCCATCGTTCTTGAAGTTCAGCACCGTACCCCGGGCAACCTCCGCGCCTTCGTGCAGGTCATCATCCGGTACATCAATACCGGCAAATCCGCCGACGTGCGTTTCTCATCCACGGAAAAAGTCGACCTCGTCGACGTAAACCGCCAGGAGCTCGAGTTCAGCTACGCCGACCCGCAGGGCTACCATTTCATCAATCCCGACGACTACGAGACCATCACGCTCCAGCCTGATCTCGTCTCCGAGGTGAAGAATTATCTCGTCGAGAATCTCAAGGTGGAAGTCCTCAGCATCGAGGGCCGGCCCGCCCAGGTGGAAATCCCCTCCTCCGTCGTGCTCAAGGTCACGGAATCGGCCGAGGGCGTGCGTGGCGACAGCGCGAACAACGTGCAGAAACCAGCCACGCTCGAGACCGGCCTCGTCGTTCAGGTCCCGCTCTTCATCAAGGAAGGCGAGTTGATCAAGATCGACACGCGCTCGGGCTCCTACATGGGCCGCGCCTAGGTCCGGCACCCGCCCATCCCCACGGTGGCGAGGCGAAAAACCACTTCCAGACGCAGGCCCGTGCGGAGACTCGACGTTTCCGCCACCGGGGTGCTGCCGGCCACTGTGCCGAAGCGCTTCGTCAAGCTCCTCGTCGGTTTGTTTCTCCTGCCCGCCGCCTGGGTGCTCACGCAGACGTTTTTCATGGCGTTTGCGCGGACGACGATCCGGAACCAGTTTTGGATCACGGAAGAGTTCTGGTTCTTTTCGCTGGGCGTGCTCGTCTGGCTGGTCACGTTCTTTGGCCTGCCGCGACCGATCTGGCTCTACGTTTTCGGCCATGAGCTGACCCATGCCATCTGGGTCATGCTCATGGGCGGACGAGTCCACCGCTTTCAGGTCACCCGCCAGGGCGGCCATATCCTGGCCGATCGCACGAATACCTGGATCGCCCTCGCCCCGTACTTTTTCCCCATCTACAGCCTGCTCGCCATCATCGCGTATGGCATCTGCGGGATCTTCTGGGATGTCGCGCCGTACCGGTGGATTCTCTACATGGTCATCGGCGTCACCTGGGGGTTTCACCTCACCTTCACCGTCTGGATGATTACCAAAGGGCAGCCCGACCTTTACTACGGCGGCACGTTTTTCTCCCTGACGGTCATTTACATCCTCAACCTCATCCTGCTCTCGATCATGCTGGTGCTGGCCGCGCCGGAGATCACGTGGTTGAGCTTCCTGCGCGAACTCCTCCAGAACGCGGTCGACTTCACCGCAGACCTCACGCTCCTCCTGAACCGGGCCATCCGGTGAGCGGCTCGACGATCGAGTTCCTGGAGCAACTCCAGGCCGCCCACGGCGGCAGCATCCCGTTTGACCGCTGGATGCAGGAGGCGCTCTACCATCCGCAGCACGGCTACTACACGGCCAACATCCGCGACATCGGGCGCGGCGGCGACTTCACCACCTGGCCCGTCATGCGGCGCAATCTCTCCCGCGCCATCGCCCGCTGGGCGCGCTCGCACCAGCCGCGCGGCAAATGGCATCTCATCGAGATCGGCGCGGGCACCGGGGCGCTCGGCGCGGGCGTGTGGAAGGCGCTCGGGTGGTTCGGCCGCCCGCAGTTCCACATCGTCGACGTCTCGCCCGTCCTGCGCGCCGCGCAAAGGAAAGTCCTCCCGCGCGGCACGCGCTGGCACGACTCCATGGCCGACGCCCTCGCCGCCTGCGACGGGGAGGCCGTGATTTACTCGAACGAACTCGTCGACGCCTTCCCCTGCCGGGTGTTTCAGAAACAGGACGACCGCTGGCGCGAGCTCTCGCTCAGCATCGGCGGATCGCGCTGGGTCGAACACTGGACGGAACCCGCAACCCTCCCCGACTCCTCCTCGCTCACCCACCCCTGGCCCGACGGCCAGCGCGTCGAGACGCAGGAGGCCTTTCGCCAATGGTACGAGGCATGGCGTCCGCTCTGGAAAGCCGGGGCCATGCTCGTCATCGACTACGGCGAGGAGGTCGCCGAGCTGTATCACCGCCGCCTGCGCGGTTCGCTCCGCGCCTACGCCCACCACCAGCGCATCGAGGGACCGCAGGCCTACATCGGCTTCGGCAAGCGCGACCTCACGGTGGACGTGAATTTCACCGACCTCCGCCAGTGGCTCCGCGCCCCCGGCCCCGCGCAAACCCTCGCGCACTTCCTCTCCGCCCAGGGCCAGCCCGTGGAACTCGGCGACGCCGGGGAGGCCTTCAAGGTGCTGGAAACTGCGCCTCCCGCGCTCTAGACGCACCAGATACCAAAGGAAGCTTCTCCTTTTGTTGACGATGTATCATTTTTGATACACATTACCCCATGTCATGCGTCACCTTCCCCGATCCATCCGGTTCTTTGCCACTGGCGAAGGAAATGAACCGGTCCGGGAGTGGTTGAAAGCACTGGCCAAGGAGGAGCGGCGAATCATCGGCGAGGATGTCAAAACCGTCCAAGCCACCCTCCAATGGAGAAAACCGCTCGTCGATTCCTTCGGCAATGGACTGTGGGAGGTTCGATCCACGCTTCCCAGCGGGATCGCCCGTGTCCTTTTCTTCGAGCATCGCGGGGAGATGATCCTCCTCCACGGGTTCAAGAAGAAGACACAGAAAACGCCGGAAGACGCCATCCGACTGGCCCAGCAAAGAAAACGAGATTATGAAAAAGCAGCAGAACAAGCATCGCGGAAGTGACTTCGACGATTTCCTCAAGGAGGAAAACATCTACGAAGAGGTATGCGCTGCCGCAGCGAAGCGAGCCATCGCCGCGCAATTCGCCGAGGCCCTCCAGGCTCAAAACAAGAGCATCGCCCAGCTCGCCAAGGAGATGAAAACCAGCCGGGCCACCGTTCAGCGCCTCCTCGACGAGAACAACGACTCGCTCTCCCTCAAGACCCTGGCCAAGGCGGCCACGGTGCTCGGAAAACGTCTGCATCTGGAACTCACTCCAGCCTAGGCTCGCTCTTGCCCGCCAAACTCCCCAAGACCTACAAGGACGAGCCGGTCCTTCCCTTTGCCTCGCAGGCGGAATGGCGGCGCTGGCTGGAAGAAAACCACGCCTCGCACGACGCCTTGTGGATCTGCTACGCGAAGAAATCCGCCGGTATTCCCTCCGTCACCTACGCCGAGGTGATCGAGGAGGCGCTGTGCTTCGGATGGATCGACGGGCAGGCCGCCTCGCTAAGCGAAACCCATTATCTCCAACGCTATACGCCGCGCCGCAAGCGCAGCCTCTGGTCGCGGATCAACCGCACCAAGGCCGAGGCCCTTATCGCCAGCGGCCGCATGCAACCCTCCGGACTCCGCGAGATTGAGGCCGCCCGCGCCGATGGACGCTGGGAAAATGCCTACGCCTCCTCGACCGTCATCGAGGTCCCCGACATCCTCAGGCTCGCCCTTGACTCGTCCCCCGCAGCCGCCAAGGCTTTTGCCGGGTTGGACAGCCGCAATCGCTACGCCATCCTCTATCGCCTCACTCATGCCAAGCGGGAGGAAACCCGCCAGCGTCTCCTCGTGCAATTCATCGCCATGCTGGAGGAGGGACGCACCATCCATCCCCCGGCCACCCGCCGCAAACCTGCCGTGGAATAGCTCCATACCACAGGCTTGCCATCCCTTGGCCAACAAAGGGCAATTTTGGCCTAGTTATTAGCAAAAAATCATTAGCGAATATTGGACTCCTGCTTATTTTGTTAGCTGTTCCCCAAGTAGTCCAATGATTAGCACCCCCCTGTCAGCAAGCCTGCTGGCCCTCCCCCCAGGATGGCCTCAGTCCAGGCAGTTAATAAAACTAACAAATCGTAACAACCCGCGCTCTGCCTCCTCGCGCCGCCAGCCTGCCGATCCCTACGGACCAGTCAGCATGACCCCGCTCCGGATCCACACCGCTGCCAGCACGAGGGAGGACCGGTGAAGACGCTCCTCGCTCTCCTCGAGGTAGCCATCCTCACCGCCTGCACCAGCACGGGCGCGGGTACAAAGACCGTCACCCGGAAGATTCCCAACGCCTGCCACGTCTATGCCGTGGCCGCCGCGCAGAAGCTCCTGGTGGAGAACCATGTCCCCGCCAAGGTGATGACCATGACCTTCGCCGACGGCTCGAAGCATGCCGTAACCGCTTACGCCCACAATGGCGGCGTCTATATCTACGACCCGACCGTAAGGAAGGGATCGACCCTGATCGGACCCGGCCCGCTGTGGAACGCCCCGTCGGAGATCCAGGAAATGAATCCGTATTCCAAGCCGATAGCCGGAGTCTGGATGGATAATTAGCCGTACCCCGACGGAGGGTGAGCTGTCAGCGCCCTCCGCCGGTTTTCCTCACCGCCGATTGATCAACGAAAGGCAATACATGGGCGATCCGTGCCAAGGGACGGGTATCGCATTCCGGCGGGCAAACTATGCTCACTGCGAAACCATTCCACGCCCATGAAAAACACATCCAATGTTTATCTTCGCGGTTCCAATCGAGGCGGCTCCCCCACGTCGCTCAACCCCGAGAAAGATCGCGCCACCCATCTGTCCCGTCACCGCGTGTCGCCGCTATCGGTCCTGACCTTTCCCAATCTCGAAAGCCGCTCCATCGTCGGGTACGCCCGGTTCGTGGAGCCTGCCGTCTGGGAAGACGACATCTAGATTTTCTGAAGTTCCCCGCCGCCGGACGCCCCCACCCCGGCCCCGAGGAAACTCCCATCTGCTGCCTGCCAGGAGGGGAGGGCGAACCACGCCGTGCCGCCCTCCCTCTCCGCTCGCCAGTTCGCTCCCGCGAGCGAGCAGGAGGTTTCGTACTCCATCGTCACCCCCGCGGGCCAAAGTAGATGATCGCCGCGCCGAGAAGACACACGGCGACGCCGATGACGTCCCAGCGATCCGGCGCATGCCGCTCGACGACCCACATCCAGGCGATGGATGAGGCAATATAGACCGCTCCATAGGCGGCATAGATGCGCCCGGCCTGCCCCGGATGCAGCGTGAGCAGATAGCCGAAAAGAAACAGCGCCATCGCTCCAGGCGCGAGCCACCACACGGGCTTGCCCAGACGCAGCCATGCGTAGATGGCGTAGCATCCGGCGATCTCCGCCAGCGCGGTCAGGATGTAGAGGCCTACGGCGGCGAATGGATTCATCCGCCCGGAATACGCCAAATCCGCCTCGCCCCTCCAGACTTTCCCGCTCCGCCATTCGATCCGAACCCGGGGAGATTCACGCCTTTACGCCGCGCAACAGCCGCAGGGCATTCGCCGTCACGAGCAGTGTCGCCCCGGTATCCGCCAGGATGGCGAACCACAGGCTGGTCAGCCCAAAGACCGCGAGCAGGAGAAAGACCGCCTTGATCGCGAGGGCGAAGGCAATATTGAACCGGATCATCCCGAGCGTGCGGCGCCCGAGACGAATGGCCTCCGGCACCATGCCGAGGTCATCCCGCATGAGAGCCACATCGGCCGTCTCGATCGCGGCATCCGTGCCCGCCGCTCCCATGGCGATTCCCACATTGGCCACGGCCAGCGCCGGGGCGTCATTCACGCCGTCGCCGATCATTCCCACGCTGCCGTATTTGGCGGCGAGTTCCTTCACCTTCGCGATCTTGTCGTCGGGCAGCAGGTCGCCATACGCCTCGTCGATGCCCGCCTCTTTCGCGATGGCCCGGGCGGTTTTCGTATTGTCCCCGCTCAGCATCACGACATGCCGGAGCCCCGCCTCATGCATGCGGGCGATGGCGTTCCTCGCCTCGGGCCGGATCGTGTCCGCGATCGCGATGACGCCCAGCACCTCGCCAGTGCAGTCGCCATGCGGACGATGACCGACGACCACCACGGAGCGCGCCGCCGCTTCGATCTCCGCCAGCCTTTTCTCAAGGCCGGGTGAGCAAACCCCGATCTCATGGGCGAAGCGGTGGTTCCCCACGAAATACTCATGCCCGCCGAGTGATCCCTCGGCCCCGCGCCCCTGGACGCTCCGGTAATCGGAGCATTCGTCGAAGTCGAGCGCGTCGGTCTGCGCGCGGTCCACGATGGCCCCGGCGAGAGGATGGGTGGAGTGCGCATTGATCGAGGCGGCGATGCGCAGGATTTCGGCGACCGACGCCTCGCCCACCGGCTGAATGTCGACCACCTTGGGCTTGCCCTCGGTGATCGTTCCGGTCTTGTCGAGGGCCAGCGCCTTCAATCCGCCGAGAGCCTCCAGGTACGCGCCGCCCTTGACCAGCACCCCGGCACGAGCCAGCGCCGCGAGGCCGGAGACGACGCTCACTGGCGTGGCAATGACCAGCGCACAGGGGCAGGCGATGACGAGCAGCACCAGCGCACGATAAATCCAGTCCATCCACGGCTGGCCAAACACGAGCGGCGGCACGAGGGCGAGCGCGATGGCAAAGACCATTACCGCTGGCGTGTAGATGCGGGCAAAGTTGTCCACGAATCGCTGCGCCGGGGCCTTCGTCGCCTGCGCCTCCTCCACCATGTGAATGATGCGCGCCAGCGTGGTGTCTCCCGCCGCCTTGGTCGTCTCGATCTGGAGCGAACCGTCGCCATTGATCGTCCCGGCAAACACTGTGTCGCCCGGCGATTTTTCCACCGGCAGGGATTCCCCGGTGATGGGCGCTTGATTGACAGCCGAGCTGCCGCCGACCACCCGCCCGTCGAGCGGAATGCGCTGCCCGGATCGCACCAGCACGAGCTCGCCGATCTTCACGGAATCCGCCGACACCTCCGTAAAGTCGCCCTCGCGCTTCACCAGCGCCGTCTCCGGGGCGAGTTCCATCAGCGCCAGGATCGCCCGGCGCGCGCGCCCGACGCTCCACGACTCCAGCAGCTCGGAAAGCGAAAACAGAAACGCCACCGCAGCACCCTCCGCATGCTCGCCGATCGAAACCGCGCCGATCACCGCCACGGTCATGAGCACATTCATGTCGAGCGACCGGGATCGCACCGCCCGCAGCGCCTTGGGCAAAACCAGCGCGCCGCCGCTCACGATGGCGATGAGAAACGCCATATCCGGCCAGAGCGTCTCCCGCCATCCCGCCCACTGGAGCGCAATGCCGAGGCCCGTCCCGAAACCGGACAACGCCACCAGCCACGTGGGAAGCGAAATGCGTCGCCGCTTCTCTCCCTCCCCGCTCTCGACCGTCACGCCGCTGCGGTTGATGGCACGCACGAGTTCCTCGTCGGGCACCGCGCCGTCGGTATGGATGGTGACGGAGGAGGCCATGAGATTGGCCGTCACGCCGACCACGCGCGGGACGGTTTTCATCTCGCGCTCGATGGCGGCGATTTCATCGGGGCAATCCATCCCTCGCACGCGAAATGTCCGCGCCGCCGCGCCCTCCGGGATCTGCACGGCGGATGACGCGGGCTGTTCCTTGGAGCAGCAATCATGATGGCAACACTCGGACATGATCCGAGTAAACACCTTGAAGTTACTTCAAGGTCAAACGACATTCCATCCATGACGATAGGCGACCTGGCCAAAGCAGCGGACTGCACGACGGAAACCGTACGCTATTACGAAAAGCAGGGCCTCCTCCCCAAGCCCGAGCGCGGCGGCAACAACTACCGCACCTACGGCGCGGACCATCTGGAGCGGCTCCGCTTCGTGCGAAACTGCCGCTCCCTCGATCTCTCGCAGGCCGAGATCGCGGCGCTGCTCGTCCTCATGCAGCGCCCCTCCGCCGACTGCGACTCCGTCAATACCGTCCTCGACGAGCACATCGCCGACGTCGAGGCGCGGCTGCGCGAGCTTCGCTCGCTGCGCGACCAGCTCCTCGCCCTGCGCAAGGAATGCCAGAGCAAATCGACCGTGGGCCGATGCCGCATCCTGCGCGGAATCTCCCATCTCGGAGAACACGGAACGCCGCACGCCCGCTGACGCGCGCCGGGCGGAATTGACGAAAGCCGCCTTCATGGTTATTACGCAGGGGCCGCGCCATGAATACCCCCACCCTTCGGCTGCTCGCCTGCAGCTTCGCCCTTTTCGTTATCGCGTCCTCCACCGTCTCCGCCCAGACCGCCTCGCAGGCTGTCCTGACCGAGCTGGACCAGCTCGTCGCCGACAACGACGGCCACGGCGGAGGCATCGTGCGCATCGCCGACCGCACGGGCGTGCTCTGCCAGGGCGTGGCGGGGAAATTCGCCGGTCCGGGCTCGCCCGACATGACGCCGGACAGGCCATTTGAGATCGCCAGCATCACCAAGGCCGTCACCGCCGCGACGATCCTCGTCCTCGCCGAGGAGGGAAAGCTCACACTCGACACCCCCATCGGCAAGCTCCTCCCGGCGAAAACCGTACAGGGTTTTGACGGCTCCCTCACCATCCGCCAGCTCCTTTCCCACACCAGTGGCCTGCTCCACTACTGGACCGACGGCGCGCGCGACCGCGAGGGCAACAACGCCTTCCTCCGCTCATTCCTCGCCGACCCGGGGCACAACTGGACGCCGGATGAAATCCTTTCCTACGCCCGCGAGATTCCCTCCCGCCGCCCGGGCCGATTCCATTACTCGGATACGAATTTCGTCCTCCTCGGCCTCCTCATCGAGCACGTCACCGGCCAGCCGCTCCACACCGTTTACCGCGAGAAAATCTTCCGCCCGCTCGGCATGGACTCGACGTGGCTCACCTATCACGAATCCCGCCGCGGCGCGCCGCAGTCGCATCGTTACGAGGGCAGCGAGGATCTCACCGACGTACCCCGCCAGAGCGCCGACTGGGCGGGCGGCGGACTCGTGAGCACCGCGCGCGACCTCGAGCGCTTCCTGCGCGGGCTGGCCGATGGGAAGCTCTTCCGCAATCCCGAGACCCTCCAGGCCATGCTCACCTTTGTCCCCACGGGCGAGCAGGACATCTCGTATGGACTCGGCCTTTACCGCGTGAAGCTCGACGGCGGGCTCGGCGAGGTCTGGGGCCACGATGGACATGGCAATTCCTTCGCCTACTACTGGCCGCAGCGCGGCGTCACCTTCACCGGCACGCTCAACCAGGTGGACAACGACTGGTGGCCGCTCGTCGAGGCCTGGGTCTCCGGCGGCAAAAGCCTCTCCGACTTCGAGGAGGACCGCCAGACCTTCAACGCCAGCCTCTCCACCGGCTGGGACAGCCTTTACATGGACAAGGGCGCCAACGGGCTGAACGACAGCAATCGCTACGGCTCGGGCATCTACTGGACCGCCCTCTCGCTCACATGGAACATCTCGGAATCGAACTTCCTCACCGCCGGGGTCTGGCAGGCCTTTGCCACCAGCGGCCCGTCGTACCGCGAAACCGACGCCGATCTCACCTTCACCCAGCTCGTCGGCGATGGTTTCGTCAGCCTCGCGTATGATTTCAACTACGGCTACAGCGACGGCAACTTTTACTCCAACGAACTCGTTGCCTCCGTCGGATGGGACTTCACCCTCGGGCCGCTCACCCTCACGCCCTCGGCCACCTACTGGTTCGCCCTCGGGCCGGATTCCGACAGCGGCAGCGGGTTCGTGGAGGCCTGCTCCAGCTTCCTTAACCTCCGCCTCGATGGCAACCTGCCGCTCTACCGCGACATCCTCGCCCTCGACTTCTGGGGCGCCTTTGGCGTGAACTTCCGCTACAACACCTCGCCCGCCCCCGACGACGACGTCACGCCCTTCACCGGGCCAAACAACCTCGAGTGCGGCCTCTCGCTCCCCATCCGCGTGAACCGCTATATCACCTTCGCCGTCTACGGCGCCTACAGCTACGCCCTCACCGACATCAGCGGCACCGCCCCCAGCACCTTCTGGGGCGGCGGCAGCGTGCAGTTTTCGTATTGAAAATATAATTTCCATTTTGCCGATTTGATCCGTAGAATGGAAATTATGGTTTCCGTACTTGGAGACATTGAGGCGATGCAAAAGCTGGGTTCGCGCCTGAAGGCGGAGCGTCTGCGCCGCAACCTCACCCAGCAGTACCTCGCGCAATCCCTGGGCGTGACTCTGCCGACCTACCGGAAGATCGAGGCCGGAGATGGATCGGTGGAATTCCGCCACGTGGCCAAGGCTCTCGGCGTGCTGGGCTACAGCGAAGCCCTCGGCGAACTGATTCCCGAAACGCAGCCGGAAATCCGCCTGAAAGACCTGCTCGCGCCGGAACGCAAACACGCCTCCCCGCGCCGCGCATGAAACCCGGGCTGCGCGTCTGCTGGTGGGACGGCTCCACCATCGGCCATCTCGTCCAAAAAGGTCCGATCTATTTCGTCTACGACGAGGACTGGTTGCGGCGGGGCTGGAATCTTTCGCCCATCAGTCTTCCCTTCTCCGATCTCGCCTTCAATGGTTCCAAGGGAATCGATGGCCTACCGGGCCTGATCGCCGACTGCCTGCCCGACGCCTGGGGCCGCAAGGTGGCCCGCACGGAATTCGCCCGGAACGGGTGGCGCGAACCCTCCACCATGACCCTGCTGGCCTGGCGAGGACGGCGAGGCGTCGGAGCACTCCATTTCCTGCCGCCCATGGACTCCGGGGAAAACAAACTGGAAGCCGTCAGCGCGGCGGCGCTGGCTCGCGGAGCAGCCGAGATCGACCGCGGCGAGCCCTCCGTCGTGCTTCCGCAGCTCGCTCGCGGAGGAACCGCCGGGGGCGTCTGGCCGAAAGCCCTCGTCCTGGCATATCCGGACGGAACCTTGAAAGTCGGCGAACCCGACGGCCATGGCGTGCCGAGCCTGCTGAAATTTGACCTCTCCGCGCGGGGCGAATTCGCACGCAGCGAATATGCGTATTCCCTGATGGCGAGGGCTGCCGGAATCCGCACCACCCAAACGGCGCTGATCGCGGAATCCTCCAGGTCGCCGCGTCGCCACCTCATGGTCACCCGTTTCGATATTCCCGAAACCGGCCCCTGCGAGCGACGCATTCACTTTCATACGTCGAGCGGCCTCCTCCACCAAACGCCGGACGCCCTCGACTATCGCGACCTGTTCCGCATCGCGATTCGCCTGCACGTCGAGCATTCCGAAATCGAGGAACTGGCCCGGCGCATGATCTTCAATGTGCTGGCCTCCAATCACGACGATCACGGCAAGAACCACGCCTTTCAACTCGACGAAAACACCGGCCGCTGGAGCCTGACTCCGGCCTATGACCTGACCTACGGCGAAGGCTATTTGCAGCGCGGCACACAGGTGGCCGGAGAAGTCTGGCCGAGGCTTTCCACCATCGAGGCGCTTTGCCTCGGCGCCGGCCTGAAAAAAGACGGCTTTTCCTCCATCGTCTCCGCCGTGCGAGGCGCTTTGCAAAAATGGCCGCAATGGGCGGAAGACGCAGAGCTGTCCAAGGCTCGACGTGATGAAATCGCGAGGCGTTTTCGCCGCATCGATGGGGAAGTCTGTGATTGAGACGGAGTCTCCCTGATTCCGGGTCGACAAAAGACGGCGTCCCGCTACGGTCCGGCTCATGGCGCATGAGGAACATCATCGGATCAATCGCTCCGGGTGGCTGCGAGCCGCCGTGCTGGGCGCGAATGACGGCATTCTTTCCACCGCCAGCCTCATCGTAGGCGTGGCGGCGGCCAACTCGACCAAGTCCAGCATCCTCCTCGCCGGCGTGGCCGGGCTCGTCGCCGGAGCCATGTCCATGGCGGCCGGGGAATACGTCTCCGTAAAGTCCCAGGAGGATACCGAGAAGGCCGACCTGAAACTGGAGGCCGAGGCCCTCGCCAATGACCCCGAGGAGGAGGAGGCCGAACTCGCCGCCATCTACCGGGATCGCGGACTCGATGAAAATCTCGCCCTCGAGGTCGCCCGCCAGCTGATGAAAAAGGACGCCCTCGGCGCGCATGCGCGCGACGAAATCGGCATCACCGAGGAGCTGAGCGCCCGTCCCATCCAGGCCGCCATGTGGTCGGCCACCGCCTTTGCCTCGGGAGCCGTCGTCCCCGTCGTCACCGCCATCCTCGCTCCCGCCGGGATCGTGGTGTGGCTGGTCCCCGCGACCGCCATCACGCTGCTTTGCGCCCTCGGGGCTGTCGCCGCAGCCGCAGGCGGCGCGTCGATGTGGCGCGGAGCACTGCGCGTTTGTTTCTGGGGCAGCTTCGCCATGGGGCTGACGGCTCTCATCGGCAGACTGTTCGGCATCTCGGCGTAGGATCGCGGTTCCCGCCCGGAGAAACCTGAAGAAAAATTCAGGTTCCGTTCAGAATCCCTTAAGCATCGGGAGTCATGGTGCGAGGCAGACACCTCCCCTATGAATACTCCCTCCGCGTCTGCGTCGTCGGCATCCGCCGTTCCCCCGAAGCCCCGCAAATTTTACCAGTCGCTCTATTTTCAGGTCATCGTCGCGATCGTCCTGGGCGTGCTGCTGGGCCATTTCTTCCCCGCCACGGGCGAGGCGATGAAGCCCTTTGGCGAAGGCTTCATCAAGCTCATCAAGATGATCATCGCCCCGATCATCTTCTGCACCGTGGTCATCGGCATCGCGGGCATGGAGGACATGAAGAAGGTCGGCAAGACGGGCGGCCTCGCCATGCTGTACTTTGAGATCGTCAGCACGCTGGCCCTCGTGGTCGGCCTCGTCATCGTCAATGTCGTACGCCCCGGCGCGGGGATGAATATCGACGCCGCCAGCCTCGACACCAAGGCCATCGCGCAATTCACCGCTCCCGGCAAGATGGAGGGCACGGTCGATTACATCCTGCACATCATCCCGACGACGGTCTTCGACGCGTTTGCCAAGGGCGAGATCCTCCAGGTGCTGCTCGTGTCGGTGCTCTTCGGCTTCGCCCTGCATCGCTTTGGCGGGCGCAGCTCGATCGTCTTTGAGCTGATCGAGAAAACCTCGCACGTCCTCTTTGGCATCGTGGGTATCATCATGAAGGTCGCCCCGCTCGGCGCGTTCGGCGCGATGGCTTTCACCATCGGCAAGTACGGCACGGAGTCGCTCTTCTCCCTGGCGAAGCTCATGGGGTCGTTTTACCTCACGTGCCTCATCTTCGTCTTCCTCGTACTCGGTACCATCACCCGGCTGCACGGCTTCAGCGTCTGGCGCTTCATCAAGTATATAAAAGAAGAACTCCTCATCGTGCTCGGCACCTCGTCGTCGGAGTCCGTGCTCCCTCGCATGATGACCAAGCTGGAAAACCTCGGCGTGAAGAAATCCACCGTCGGCCTCGTCATCCCGACCGGGTATTCCTTCAACCTCGACGGCACCGCGATCTACCTGACCATGGCCGCCGTGTTCATCGCCCAGGCCACGAATACCCCGCTCGACCTCACCCACCAGCTCACGCTCCTCGCCGTGCTGCTCCTCACCTCCAAGGGCGCGGCGGGCATCACAGGCAGCGGCTTCATCGTGCTGGCGGCGACGCTTTCCGCCGTGGGCCACGTACCGGTGGCGGGCATCGCCCTCATCCTGGGGATCGACCGCTTCATGTCCGAGGCGCGCGCGCTGACAAACCTCGTCGGCAACGGCGTCGCCACCATCATCGTTGGCAAGTGGTGCAAAGAGGTCGACGAGACCCAGATGCGCCGCGTCCTCGGCTCCGTTTCCCCCACCCCGGCAGCTGCTGCACCAGCGCCCCTCCCCGCCGTCAAGGCTCCGGAGGAACGCCTGGTGGTTTCCCCCGCCAGCTAGGAGCTGACCAAATAAAGATGTGGCAATTGATCGGTGCGCGCCGGGGGTCGGCATGGTGGGATGGTTGCGACGAGGCTGTATGGATACATACTGCCCAAGCGGCCAGTGCGCCAGGACGGCCCTCGCCGCCGCCGAGCAGTGGCTACAGATTGATTTGATCTGCTCCAACCGCCAGAACCGGGAGCGTTCCGGGTGCAAATTCCCGGAACGCTCTCATTGCTCCCGGCCCGCCACGGGCTAGAGTATTCTCATCAGACGCATGGCGGCAGCGCGGCCAACCCCAGCAGTCCTCCGATGGGCGATCATCCTCCTCCCGGGAATCGTCCTCTACTTCGCGCCCGTCGCGGAGCTCGCGTCGAACCAGCGCCAGCTGCTGGCGATCTTTGTCTCCACCATCCTCGCCCTCGTCGTGCGGCCCGCGCCCATGGGCGTGGTGGTGCTCATCGCCATGACGCTCATCGCCCTCACCGGCACGCTCCCGCTCTCGCAGGCGCTCTCGGGCTTCTCCAGCCCCACGGTCTGGCTCATCTTCTCCGCCTTCCTCTTCGCCCAGGCCGTCACGCAGACGCGGCTCGGGTTGCGTATTGCCTATTTCTTCATCAGCCGTCTCGGCAGCACGTCGCTCTCGCTCGGGTACGCCGCCGCCGCGTCGAATCTCGTCCTCTCGCCCTTCGTGCCGTCGGATACCGCGCGCGGCGGCATCGTCGCCCCCATCCTGCGCAATGTCGCCCAGGTGCTCGGCTCGGAACCCGGCCCCACCTCGCGCCGCATCGGCGCGTATCTCACGCTGGTCGGCTTTCATACCAACTACCTCGCCTCCGTGCTCTTCCTCACCAGCATGGTGGGCAATCCGCTCATCGCGAAGTTCGCCCTCGACATCGCCGGGGTCGAGCTGACCTGGATGAAATGGGCGCTCGCCACCTGTGTGCCGGGCCTCATCTCCTTCGCCCTCATCCCATGGGTATTGTATAACCTCACCCCTCCCCAGCTCCGGGAGACCGGCCACGCGCAGGCCTTTGCCCGGGGAAAACTCGACGACCTCGGCCCGCTCACCCGGCAGGAGATCACGCTCCTCGTCATCCTGTTCCTCGTCATCCTCGGCTGGATCACCTCGCCCTGGCATGGCGTAGGCAATACCGTCGTCGCCCTCACCGGCGTCTCCGCCCTGCTGCTTACGCAGGTGCTGAAGTGGGACGAACTCCTCGGCAACCGCCGCGCCTGGGAGGTGCTGGTCTGGTTCGCCCCTCTGCTCATGATGGCCGACGAGATGAGCCGGCAGGGGACGTTCAAGGTGCTCTTCGCCGATGCCTTCGGGCACCTCGCGGGCTGGCCATGGCCCTTTGCCATGGCGGTGCTGGCGCTGCTGTACTTCTACGCGCACTATGGATTCGCCAGCCTCACGGCGCAGATTTCCGCGCTCTACCCGGCCTTTCTCGGTGCCGCCGTCGTCCTCGGCGTGCCGCCCGCCCTTGCCGCCTGGACGCTGGCGGTCTTGTCCAACCTCAACGCCGGGCTCACGCACTACAGCACGGGCTGCGCTCCGGTCTACTTCACCGGGGCCTACGTCTCGCAGAATACGTGGTGGAGCATCGGCTTCATCATCTCTGTGGTGAATCTCGCCATCTGGATGGGCATCGGCCCGCTCTGGTGGAATCTCGTCATCCTGCGGTAGTATCGCCTTTCCGACGAACTCCGCTCCCGGGTACCCGGCAGGGCGAAGCAACCCGCCGCTCTTCTCCTCCAAAAGACCCCGACGCATGGATTGCGTTATAAGCACTTATAAAGTGCAAACAATGCGTTAACCGCACACGTCGAAATTGCGTTATCTGGAGATGCATGACCGACAGCCGCTCATCGCCTGCCTCTCCGCCCGCATTCACTGAGACGACTCATTCCCCACCGCAAAACGTCGCACTTTTCTCCCCCGCACGATTATTGCGCCGGAGACGGCTCTGGGGATTTTTTTCCGGTCTGGCCGCATTGGTCGTCGTCGCCTTGATCTGGAACGAACTCTCCCCTCGCGGGATCGAATCCACCGACGATGCGTATATCGCCGGGAACATCCTCCCCGTCGCCAGCCAGATTCCCGGCACGGTCACCCATATCCTCGCTGACAACACGGCGGAGGTCTCCGCAGGCGAGCTCCTGATCGAGCTCGATCCGACGGACGCTCGCATGGATCTGGCACGCGCCAGGGCGGAACTATTGCAGGCGATTCGCTCCGCTCGGGGGCTGTTTGCCAATACCGAGCGATTCGCCGCCGATGTGCGTCTGCGGCAGGTGGAATCGGACAAAGCCCGCGCCGACCTCGGCGTGCGGCAGTCCCTGGCAACCTCCGGCGTGATTTCCAAGGAAGAACTCCGTCATGCCCAGGACGCCTTCAATGCCTCGCAGGCGGCGCTGCTGTCTGCCGAGAAGATGCGTATTCAGGCTATCGCCCAGACGGACGGGAGCACGATCACGTCCAATCCCTCCGTGCAAATGGCCGCCGAGCGCCTGCGGGCCGCAGCGCTGGCCGTGGAGCGCACCCGGGTCTTCGCTCCCGCAGGCGGCATGGTCGCGCAGAGAAACGCCCAGGTGGGCAAGCGGGTCGGCACGGGCGAACGGCTCCTGACGATTGTCCCTCTCGATCAGCTCTGGGTGGATGCAAACTTCAAGGAGGTGCAGATCAAGGACATCCGCCCCGGCCAGTCTGCCACGGTGACGGCGGACATCTACGGCAGTTCCGTCATTTATCATGGAAAGGTCGCAGGCATCGAGGCCGGCACAGGGTCCGCCTTCGCGCTGCTGCCTCCCCAAAACGCAACCGGCAACTGGATCAAGGTCGTCCAGCGCACGCCTGTCCGCATCCTCCTCGATCCCGGGGAACTCCGCCGCCACCCGCTCCGCGTCGGCATGTCTGCCGACGTATCAGTCGATACAGGCGAAGCCGCTTCCGCCTCTCCGCCGAAACGTGCCGCTGTCGGCGATGTCACGGCTTTTTACGACGCTCAAGCCCGGGCCGCTGATGCCGTGGTCCGGGAGACACTCGATGCGGGATTGCAGGAGACATCGCCATGAGCGCCAGTCAGCCGATCACTCCCCTGAGCGGAAAGACCCGGGCACTGGCAGCCGCAACGCTCGGGCTCGCCTCCTTCATGGCGGTCATCGACATCACCATCGCCAATGTTTCCGTGCCCACCATCTCCGGAAACCTTGGCGTAAGCCCGGAGGAGGGCGAGTGGGTCATCACGTTCTTTGCCATTTCCAATGCCATCTGCATCCCCCTCACAGGATGGTTGGGCCGCAGATTTGGTCAGGTGCGGCTGTTCATCGCGTCCGTGGCGGCGTTCACGTTCTTCTCGGTACTGTGCGGACTCTCCCCGACCTTTGAAACGCTCCTCGCGAGCCGGATTTTACAGGGGGCCGTGGCCGGCCCCATCGTTCCCTTGAGCCAGGCGCTCCTTGTCGCCATCTTCCCGCCGGAGAAGCGCTCGCTCGCCGTCTCCATGTGGGCGATGACAAACATGGCAGGTCCCGTGGCGGGGCCGCTTCTCGGAGGCATGATCACCGATCAGTTTCGCTGGCCATGGATCTTCCTGATCAATGCTCCCGTCGGCATCGGTATCGTTCTTACCACCATGTCGGTCCTGAAAGGAAAGGACACGCCATCTGCCCGGCTTCCGATGGATCTCCCGGGACTGATTTTCCTGATGGTCGCGGTGGGCTGCCTGCAAGTCAGCTTCGACCGGGGCCGCACCCTCGATTGGTTCTCTTCCCCGCTGATCTGCCTCACCACGGGGCTTTCGCTAATCTGCTTTCTTCTCTTCGTCATCTGGGAACTGGGCGAGACCCATCCCATGGTCGATCTGCGATTATTCGAATACCGCAACTTCGCCGTCGGCACGGTCGCCGTGGCTCTCGGCTTTGGGCTATATTTCGCCGCGCTCGTGTTGCTCCCCCTCTGGCTGCAGACCAATATGGGGTACAACTCGACGTGGGCCGGTTTGGTTACCGCTCCGATGGGGATTTTCGGAATCCTGCTCGCGCCGCTGTTGGGGCGCTGGGTGGCCGCCTCCGATGCCCGCTGGTATGCCAGCATCGCATTCGCCGCGTGGGCCCTGGTAGCGTGGTGGCGTTCATCCATGACGACCTCCGTGGATGCAGGGGAAATCGCCTGGATTCATCTGGCGCAGGGCATCGGCATTGGGTTCTTTCTGACCCCCGTGGTCAGTCTTTCCTTCGCCGGACTGCCCCCGGAGAAAGTCGCTGCGGCCTCGGGTTTGCAAACCGCCATTCGCATGATGTCCGGCAGCCTGATCGCATCACTAGCCCAGACCTTCTGGGATCAAAGGTCGCGATTTCACCAGAACCATCTGGTCGATGCTCTGGGCGGAACCGGGACCGGCGCTCAGTCAATACTCACAAATCTCCAATCGCTCGGCCTGGACGCAGATCAATCCTGGGCCACGATCGCCCGCCAGCTCGATATTCAGGCGCATATGCTGTCGCTGAATGATTTCTTCTATCTATCCAGCTTCGCCTTCCTGTCCGGCCTGGGCATCCTGTGGCTGGCGAAAAACCCAAGGGCGGCGGCAAAGAACACCACCGTCAACCGGGCAGCTCCACCGAGCGGACTATCTCGCGAACACATTGCCTCAGCCAAATGTGAGCCGGATCGGCCTCCAAGCGAGGATGCCACATGTGCGACACGGTGATGACGTCCGTGGAAACCGGCAGTTGGAAGGAATATACTCCGCCATTCCCGACTCCCGCTAGCACGTAGGGCACAGCCGCCACCAGATCCGAGGCTCGAACGATGCTCATCACCTCGCCAAAGGAGGCCACCACCGCAACCACCCTCCGCCGATATCCGCGCGACTCAAGCTCCCGGTCGATCGGACTCTCCAGCCGCCCGCGCCGGGAGACTCCGATGTGGCCAGCCTCCGCATACTTCCGGAGGGTCATGCGTCCGCGACTGAGCGGATGACCGTTGCGGACCACGCCGACGTAGTGATCTCGAAACAACCGCTGAATCCGAATCTCCGGTCCGGTGTGCCCGGCCACGCCGATATCGAGATCGACCCGGCCCTCGCGCAGAGCCTCCACATCCTCCCGGCCCTCCGGGGCAAAAACGACGCGCACCAGTGGCGCACTCTCGTGCAGGCGCTCCAGCAGAAGGGAGCCAAATTGCGCCACGAATCCATCGCTGGCGCGAACGACGAAGGTCTTTTCCAACGCCTTCAGATCAAGAGGAAGACGCGATTGAAGCAGGGAATTCGCCCGCTCCACGACCTCGCGAACGGACTCGCGCAAGGCCTCGGCCCGCGGGGTGGGAACCAGCTTTCTCCCTGCGCGCACCAACACCGGATCATTCAACTCCTCGCGTATCCTTCCGAGGGTCCGGCTCATTGCGGACGGGCTAAGGTGCATCTTTTCCGCCGCAGCAACGACACTTCCCTCCGTTAACAGGCAGTCCAGGGCGGTCAGGAGATTCAAATCCATGGTGAGCTAAACGCAGCGATCATAGGATATCCGTGCACGGGGAGCAATTCTGATACGCCACCGGAAGCCTAATCCGCCGCCTGCTCGCGCTCGGGCGGCCGGTCGGCGACACGCGGTGCGCCGCCCAGCGGCACCTCGCAGACCACACGCAGGCCGCCTTTTCGCCCGCCCGCCTCGGCGTGGATCGTTCCACCGTGCATCGCCAGCACGCTCCGGCAGATGGCCAGCCCGAGTCCGGAACCCGTCCCGCGCTCTGCCGCATCGTCGAGCCGCACGAACCGCTCAAAGATCCGCCCACGTTCCGCCTCCGGCACACCCGGCCCCTCGTCCTCCACGGTCAGCCTCCACGCTTCGAGGGTGAACTCCGAGTCGAGCGTCACGAGCGACCCGCGACCGGAGTACCGAAAGGCGTTCGTCAGCAGGTTCAGCAAGGCCTGCCGCATCCATTGCGCATCAAATGCCGCCTCGCCCTCCGGCTCGATGTTCGCGCGGAACTGCACGCCCGCCTGCTCGGCCAGCAGCGTGGCGTCCTCGGTCAACTCATCAAGAAACTCCCGCGGATTGCGCCGCACCAGCCGGGGCTTGATCGCCTGGGCCTCCGCGCGGGAGAGAAACAGCAGGTCCTCGATGATGTGCTGCATGCGGTTGATCTCGGTAAGCTGCTCCTGCACGGCCTCCTCCTGCTCCGCCCCGAGGCGTCCATCGCTGAGCAGCTTCTCCGCCTGGAGACGCAGCAGGGAGAGCGGGGTCTTGAGCTCATGTGACGCCTCGGCGCTGAACCGCCGCACCTCCTCAAAGGCCGTCTCCAGCCGGTCAAACATCTCATTAAGCAGCTCCCCCAGCGACGCGATCTCATCCTGCGAATCGCCGACCGGAATGCGCTCGCTCAGGTTGTCGAGGCGGATGCGGTTGGCTGTCTCCTGGATCGCCCGCACCGGCCGCAACGCCGCCCGGCTCAGGGCCAGGCCGCTGATGAGGCTGATGAGCAGCACGAGGCAGATGAGGACGAGACTGATCTCCGCATACCCGAGCATCACCTGCCGCACCGGCTCCAGCGGCACCGCCACCTTCACCGTCGCTCCTTCCTTTTGAAACACCCCCACGCGATGCCGCCCCAGTGCGCCGATCGTTACGGTATTGCCTGACTCCGGCAGCACCGTCACGCCCAGCGCCGCCGAGCGGTAAACCACCGCGCCCCGCGCATCGCGCACCTCGACGAGGAAGCCCGGCGATTCCGCCCCCGGCTGAGGCAGCGATCCATTGGCGACGAGGCGGTGAAACTCCGCCGCATTCTGCAAGTCGACGCCGCGCACGAGGTGGCGGTTCAGCAGGAAATACCCAGCCGCGAGCAGGCCGAAGAGCGTGACCGTTGAGACGAGGGAATACCACAGCGCGAGGCGGGCCCCCAGCGTTCTCATAGGAGCTGATACCCCACGCCGCGCAGGGTCTTGAAGAGCGCTTCGCCGCCGGGCGTCTCCAGCTTCGCCCGCAGCTTGCTCATGTAGACATCGAGGAGATTGGTATCCACGTCGTAGTTCGACTCCCAGATCTTTTCGCAGATCAGGGTGCGCGTGAGCGTGCGGCCCGGATTGCGCAGGAAAGTCTCGAGCAGGGCAAACTCGCGGTTCGTCAGGTCGAGCGGTTTGCCATGGAGCGACACCGCGCGGCCCACGAGGTCCATGCGCAGCGGCCCGTGCTCCAGCACGGTGTCCTTCGACGGCGACTGCCGCCGGAGCAGCGAACGCACGCGGGCGAGCAACTCCTCCAGGCTGAAGGGCTTGGCCAGATAATCATCCGCGCCGAGATCCAAACCCCGGATGCGATCCTGTACGGCATCACGCGCGCTCAGGATGAGCACGGGTTCGTTGAACCCCGCCCGCCGCCATTCCCGCAGCAAATCCAGCCCGTCGCCATCCGGCAGCCCGAGATCGAGGATGATCGCATCCTGCGCAGCCTCCGCCAGCGCATCCCGCGCCTCCGCGCACGTCCGCACCCACGTCGTCGTGTAGCCATGCTCGGCGATGCCTTTTTTCAGAAACCGCCCGAGCCGCTCCTGGTCTTCAACAATCAAGATTTTCACGATGGGGGATGCCTCAAAATGTCCCCCGTTTTCCCCCGCTCCGCTAGGAAAAAGTCACTTCGGGCCACGACCATGTCACGGCTTTGAACAGTCATCCGCCCGTTGACTTCCCGCCCCATTCGTGAAACATTTATGTGAACCATGAAAACAGCCAGCGTACGGGATATTCGTCAGAACTTTCCCCGGGTGATGGAATGGATTGCCGACGGAGAAACCGTCGCCGTGACCATGCGCCGCCGGATCGTCGCCCGGCTGGTTCCCGAGCCTGCGCCCAAGGTGAAAAAGATGGCCGCTCCCGACTTTGACGCCATTTCCCGGAGAATCTTCGGCAGCCGCACTTTTTCAAACGACGCGACGGAATCCGAACGCGAGGGGTATCGATTTTGACCTACACAGATTCCGGCTTCGTCGTCTCGCTCTATCGCCCGACGGAATCCCTCTCGCGCGTCGCACGGCGCGAGATCAAACGCGCGCCCGCCCCGATCCTGATTTCCCCGCTCTCGCTGCTGGAAATCCGCAATGCACTCAACATGGCCATCGCACGAGGCGAGATCGGTATCGCCGAACGCGATGCCGTGATGGCCGAGATCGACCTGCAAATCGCCAATGGTTTTTTCCAGGTGGCACAGGTCAGCCAGGCGGCGATCTATGCCCGCGCGGGGGAGCTTTCCGACCGCCACACACCTGCGCATTTCGCCCGGTCGCTGGATTTGATGCACATCGCCGCCGCGCTCCTGTGCAGAGCCACGCTGTTTCTTTCGACAGACGCTCGTCAGAGAAAGGTCGCCGAGGCGGAAGGCCTGAAGGTCAGGCCCTAGCCGGAATCCCCACCCCAAGCCTTGACGCCCGGCGGGGAATCCGCCACAGGAGGCGCTATGCAGCTCCACACTGTATTCTCCCTCGCGGCCGCCGTCGGCCTTCTCACCACGCTCCCCGCCTCCGCCGCCGATGTGAAAGGCGCGAAAGACCCGGATTTTCTCAAGCGCATCACCGGCTCGGAAATCATCTGGTACGGCTTTGCGAAGTTCGACGAAATGCCGATCGCTCTGGAGAAGGTGCAGTACGACTACGGCGCCTCGGCCTTCAAGGACACGAAGAAGCAGGTCGTCGAGGGCCAGCGCACCACCATCTACTACAAGCTCCCCGGCGACGCCTCCACCCTCGAAGCCGTGCGTCAATACCAGGAGATGCTCGGCGAGGCGGGCTACAAGACGCTCTTCACTGCCGCCGATGACAATCTCGACGACGGGTACAACCGCTTCGTCGCCCAGATCTTTCCGCAGGCCAAGAAAACCGACAGCCTCCAGTACCTGCATGAGTTCAACCACAGCCAGCAGCGGTACGCCGCCCTGGAGGGCACGGGACCGAACGGAGCGCCGATCTACATCAGCCTCTACGCCTTCATCATCGAGGACGGATCGGGCAGCGGCTACAGCACCATGGCCACGGAACACGACATCCAGAAGGGCAACTGCATCCTCCGCGTCGACGTCCTCCAGACCAAGCCCATGGACCAGCGCATGTCCGTAGTGAAGGCCGCCGAGATCGAGCAGACCATCGCCAAGACCGGCCGCATCGCCATCTACGGCGTGTACTTCGACACCGACAAGGCCGACATCAAGCCGGAATCCGAAGCCGCCCTCACCGAAATGGCCGCCGCCATCAATGCCGCGCCGGGCAAGAAATTCCTCATCGTCGGCCACACCGACAACCAGGGCGGGCTCGACCCCAACCAGGAGCTCTCCAAGCGCCGCGCCGCCTCCGTCGCCGCCGCTCTCGCCGCAAAGTACAACGTCCCCGCCGCCGCGATCATCCCCGTCGGCGTCGGCATGGCCGCCCCCATCGCGCCAAATACCGACGATGCCGGACGCGCCAAGAACCGCCGCGTCGAGATCGTCGCGATGTAGCAGACACGCCCCGCACATTGCAGGGAGCAAGCAGCCGGAGAAAAACCTCCTCAGACTCGCCTCTGTAAGCTTAGATTTAGGTGCTGCGCCGCCCTGCATCCAGGGCGGTGTTTCCGCACTTCAAATTTAGCTTATGTCCTCAAGCGAGCCTCCCGGCCTCCATCGGTCCCGCATTCCAGGAGTTGTCGGCTGTCTGGCGCTCGTAGTCCTTTCGGGGTTCCTGGGTTACTTCCTGGGTTTCCGCCACGGCGAAACGCTCGTCGCCCGGAATGCTCACGCCACCTCGGCGATGATTCTCTCCGCCATTCACCAGCGTCTCGGGGAGGGAGACCTCGCCGCCGCAAAGTCCCTGGCCAGTTCGTTTGCCGATTGCGAGATCCGCGCCTGCCAGGCCACGGAAACGGAATCTCTGGCCATGACGTTCTGGTCCATGTTTCCTTTCGCCGCTCCTTTCGATCAGGCGAAGGTTCGGCAGAACTACCTGCACCAGGCCTTCACTCATTTCTCGCAGCACCCGGACGCCCTCTCCCCGGAGGCCATGGCGTATCTCCGAAAGGTCGGCAGCAATGACCCTCCCTCCCTCAACCAGACCTCGTCCAAATGAAACCCCTGCTCCCCCTGATCCTCGCGATTCTGTCCTTTCCAACTCTCATCCGCGCCGCCGAGGACTGGAGCGTGGAAATCGTACCCACTCAGGTGAAAGCAGATGGGACCAAGCACATCACAGGAGACTTCTTCGTTATCACGACAAACAGGACCAACCGCAACCTGAGGGTCTGGCAGCAGTGGAATAGCTGGGGCACCTACACGATCTCGTTCTCGGTCAAGCCAGCTGACGGACCATCATTCAACCTCGAGCCGTCCCACACTCGGTTATGGACCTGGAACATGCCCAGCTTCACCATCGTCGAACCAGGAAAAAGCTTCGTCCTTACCGCCAGTATTTCCAAGGATCGAAACTCGCGACTGGAAGGCTTCCCCGAGAAGTTCAGCGAAGGCCCCGCCACGGTGCAGGCGCACTTCACGATCAAGGAAGACGAAGACACCAAAAGACTCGGCGTCTGGACAGGCAGTGCCTCCTCCGCACCGGAGACGATTTCTATCCGGAAGCCCGATTAGGCACACCTGTTAACCAGCTACCCGGCCACCGCAAAAACCGGCTCGCAGGTCACGGGAAAGTTCACCGACCGCGCGATGAAGCACACCTCGTGGATGCGCCCGTGTATTGCCTCGGCCTTTTCCAGATCGGCCCCGACGCGCACGGTGATGCGCGGCCTCAGCGTGGCCGAGACAAACCTCCCCGCGCCGCCCGGTCCGGCTTCGCCGATTCCCACCGGTTCATCCTCATAGGCCAGCACCACGATGCCCGCATCGGCGGCGTAGTGCAGATACCAGAGCATGTGGCAGGCAGAGAGCGCGGAGAGCAGCAGGTCCTCCGGGTTCATCTTCGCGGGATCGCCGCCGAGCAGCGGATCATTCGAGCACGGGATCACCGGCTTGCCCGGCGCCGCGATATCCCACGTGCGGTCGTACCCGCGATAGGTCGCCGTGCCCTCGCCGCGGTTGCCCGTCCAGACGACGCGCGACGTGTATTGATGACTCACTTGCCCGTCGTCGCCGCCAGCGGCGTGAAGGCCTGCGCCAGCTCGAACTGCTTCGACACCTCGCCAGCATAGTATTTGCCTCCGGTCAGCATGAGGCGCTTCACTCCCGCTCCCGGAGCAAAGTCCATCTTCGTCAGGTCGACCCAAAACGTGTTCGGAACCGTCGCCGCATCGTAATAATACGTAAGGTTTTTGCTATCCGAGACCGTCCTCCAGATCGTCGACGCGATATTGGGTTCGCCCGGGGTGGTGAGGCCGAGCGGCACACTTACAGAGCGGATCACGCTCATCACCGAGGCCACGCCCTGCACCGCGAGGTCCTTCCCCGGCACTGCGTTGATGAAGCTCTTGTCGATGCCGCGCGGCACCGAGTTGATGCCAAAGGACGCGCGGGCAAAACGATCCGACGCGCGCGCGGTGCCGGGCAGGAAGTTGGTTCCCCCCACGCCGCTCCAATACTTCTCGATGGCGAGCTGCTGCGAATACTCAGGCGAGTTGGTCATCACGGTGTACTGCGGGCCGTGGTGGATCACGAGCTTGCCGTCGATGTATTCAAAGATGGCCGAGTCGCCCGAGGGATCAGTCAATGCGAGATGCCCGGTGGCGGGCGAACCATCGGGAAGCTTCGGCGCGATGATGCGAAAGGGCTCCTTCTCCAGCGCCGCCACCGCCTCGGCGACCGAGGCATAGTTATCCAGGACGTACTGCGCCCACATGGAAATGCACATCGCAGGCTTGTCGCCCACCGCGCCGTAGTCGGACTCCGCGAGGTACAGCGTATTGGCCACCAGGCCTTTTTCATTAATGCCATCGACGGTGGCGATTTCGTAGATCGTCGTGATCACGCTCCCGTACTTCGACTCCCATTTGATGGACCCCGCGCCCGCCGCGCCGTCGCGCTTCATGCCCCGAGGGAAGGCCCAGAGGTTATTCTGGATGTCATCCATCCAGTCCATCGACCGCCCGGTGAGCACCGTGCCGTCATCGAGTTTGAGCACTGCACGCGTACAGGCCGGGACCGGGGAAACCTGGGCCGCCAAGCCCACGCACGCCGCCAAGAGTAGGGGGAGCTTCTTCATTCCTCCATACGAACAGCTAACCCCCGTCGACACAAGCTATTGCCCGGCGTCGTGATCCTTCAGCGAGGAAAACCCGCCACCTTCCGCATCGCGCGAAGCGCGCAACTCCAGCCGAAAGACCGAACCTCCTCCGGCATTGGGGAAACAGGAGACCTCTCCGTTCAGGAGCTTAGCCAGTCGTGCCACGATAAAAAGCCCGAGGCCGTTGCTGGATTCCCCGGCCGTCGGCTGATTCCCGGTGCGCTGAAATTTCTGAAACAGATACGGCTCCTCCTCACCCGGTATCCCCGGGCCGGAGTCCCGCACGTCGATGCAGCACACATCCGCCTCCCGCCGCCACTCGATGCGCACGGTCGATCCCGGCGGCGAATACTTGATGGCATTGCTCAGGAGATTTTCCACCACTCGCAGGCACAGGGTGGGATCGGTCGGCCAGGGTTCCTCCTCGGCCGGGTTGTCGATGACGATATCCGACCCCTTGGCCGCGGCCGAGGCCGCGAGGTTGTCCCGCGCGGTGAGGAGCAATTCGCTGATCCGGGTCGGGCGAAACACCGGGACTTTTGCCCCCTGCTCGAGCTCGTGCGTCTCGAGCATGTCACCGACCAGCTCGACGAGATTGGTCAGCGCCTTGTCGCACTCCGCGACGACCTCGCGGTACGGCTCCGCCCGCCATTCCGGCTTCGTGCCGAGAATGCGAAACAGGCTGCGGATGTTGAGCAGCGGCCCCTTGATGTCATGGGCGGCGAGGAGCATCACCTCGTTGAGATCCTCTGTCGCCTTGAGCAGGCTTTCGTTTGCCTTCCTCAGGGCCCGGCTGCGCAGGAAGGACTGCCAGTCCTTGGAAAACAGCGTCCAGGCCGCAATGATCGCCAGCACCAGGCTGTCCGTGCCGAGGAACGCCGCAGCGGGTCGAACCCCCTCCGAGTTATTCGTGAGCAGGAGTTCCGCCAGGTACACGACATGCGTCCCCCCGAGGAGGATCAGAAACTCCCTCGGCGGCAGGCGAAAGACCAGGGCGGGCAGCAGGAGTCCCAGCACGTACACCGGGTTGTTCGGATACGATACCAGCGTGCTGAAGTAATACCCCGTCATGGAGATGAGGCAATACGCGTAGTAGGTCCGGATCACCCACAGCTTTGCCGGCAGGAAGCCCGCTGTCTTTCTCAAGACCAGCGCCAGCGCGAGCGAGACGATCGCCAGCCCGATGTCAAAGAGCGCCCACGGCACCAGGTCGGGCAGATGCGTGAATAGTGCGTTGTAAACCAGCCCGCCGACGCTGATTGGCAGATAGATTCCCGCCACCCAGGCCATGCGGGTCAGGTTCCCCGGGGTGATCTCCTCCAGGAATTGACGGCGGCTTTCCGGGGAGGCCTCGCCCCAGCCCTGTCGGATCGCTTTCACGGTTGCCGCCATTGCGAGGATTCGCTCAGGCAATAAGCCTCCGCGCTGCGCTCGAGTTCCACGCCCGAGAGGAGATGGAGCTTTTGTTTGATGCGCTCGCGATGGGAGTACACCGTATCCAGGGTGATTCCCAGCCGGGCCGCGATCTGCGCCGCGTCGTAGCCCTCGCCCATCAGGCGAAAGACATGCAGCTGCTGGTTGGAGAGCCCGTCCAGCCCCTCGATCGGCATCCCTCCACCATCAGCCTCGTTCATCAGGAGATGGCGCACCCCCTCGCTGGCATATATCCCTCCAGACGCCACCTTGCGCAGGGCGTCCAGCAGATGCTCGTGCGGCGCACTTTTCATCACGTACCCTTTTGCCCCCAGGCGAAATCCCCGGAGCGCATGCCGGGTCTCGTCCAGGCTGGAGTAAATCACCACGCGGGTGGCGGGGGCGACGCGCAGGATGCCCGGCAGCAGGTCCAATCCGCTCCGCCCGTCGAGCAGGAGATCGAGTATGACCAGATCCGGCGTCTGCCGCTCCACCCAGCCGAGAAGCGGGTGGCCGGGCTTCGGCGACTCGCAGAGTTCCAGATCCGCGCAGTCCGACAGCATGGTTTTCACCGCCAGCAAAACGATGGGATGATCATCCAGCAACAAAACCTTTCGCCGCGTTTCGGGAGAGCGCTGCATCCTTCAGGAATACGGAATAACCTTCCTCCAGTCAGCCGCTAATTTTGCCGGAGATTTCCTATTCCGAAACAGCTGGCCGCCGTGAGAAGGACCCCGCGGCCCGGCGTTCGCGGGGAACCCCCGATTCTCCGGCTCGGCCCGGCAAATTTCCTCGCCGGGGGGATGTTCCCCCCGTTAGGTAGCGACATCTTGCAACCCGAGCATCCAGAACCCGCCGCATCCTGCGATGTCGCCATCATCGGCACAGGCCCCGCCGGCAGCACAGCCGCACGGCTCCTCGCCGCGGGGGGCGCGCGCGTCCTCCTCATCGATAAAGCCGCCCTGCCGCGCTACAAGACCTGCGGCGGCGGCGTGCTCGGGCGCGCCTACCGCAGGCTGCCCGACGCTGCGCATGGGGCGGTGGAGCGGGAATTCCGCACCATCGCGCTGAACTTCCTCGACGGCGGCCCGACCCTCTCCGCCACGCGACAGGACGCGCTCGTTCACATGACCATGCGGCCGGAACTCGACCACCGCCTCGCCCTCGCCGCCCGCGACGCGGGAGCCGAGCTCGTCGAGTCGTGCCCGATCCGGCGCATCACGGAGCACGCCGATGGCGTCACTTTGGAAAGCGACACGCGCAGCTTCCATGCGCGCTTCGTCATCGGGGCCGACGGCATCCACAGCGCGGTGGCCAAGGCGGGCGGCTGGTCCGAGCTGCCGCATCTCGCGCCCGCGCTGGAGTGGGAGGTGACGGTGGCCCCGGAGGACTTTGCCCGCATCCGGAATGACGCCCGGTTTGACTTCGGCGTCATCGAGGCCGGTTACGCCTGGGTCTTCCCAAAGCACGATCACCTCTCCGTCGGCATCCTCAGCATCACCCCGCGCTATCGCGACCTGCAAAAGCGCCTGGAGGAATACCTCGCCCGCCTCGCCCTCGGGACCGTTGTCAAGGTCGAGCGCCACGGCTGGATGATTCCCCTCGCTCCCCGTCGCGAGCCTCTCGCCCGCGGCCGCATCCTCCTCGTCGGCGACGCCGCCGGGCTGGTCGACCCCATCACCGCCGAGGGCATTTCCAATTCCCTCCTCAGCGGCCAGCTCGCCGCCGCCGCGCTGCTGGAATCTCGCTTCGATCCCGCCTCTGCCGCGAGGCGCTACCTCGGCCTCCTGCGCCCCGCCATCCTCAACGAACTCCGCGCCGCCCGCCTCCTTTATCAACACCCGCGTCTGCGCAACTGGGCCTTCCGCCGCCACGGCCAGCGCCTCGCCGATTTCGTCGCCGACATCGCCCTGGGCGACCGCGGGTATTGCGAGACTTTGCTTAATCCCGCGAGCTATCTGAAACTGCTAAGAAAGTAAGACCGGACAATCCGAATCGCCCTGCCGGACTTACACGTCGATATTCTGAACAGGACGTTCCGCGCCACACTTCCAGCAAATGTCAAAACCACCGGGCACTGCTTCGGAACATGACGCACACGTCCACTCAGGAAGGTCCGCCGGAGTGCCATCCCGCACCTCAATGATCAACGCGATGGCTCGGTCGTAATCCTCATCATTCACCACACAAAGAGAGGGAAAGAAAATCCCGCTCGGCATCTCGGCGACCGTCGTATTCGTCACCTGATTCCTCACATACGTCAGGATGCCCGCGTTCTCGAGGACGGATTGAAAATACCCCACGCGCGCTGGCTCCCGGTCGGTGAAGACGGCTTTCACGGTAAGAAGCGTATCTGATAAATGCTCGCACCGCACGCAAATCCCGCATGCTCAAATTTTCCCGACATTCTCCTCGCCAACATACACTAAGTCTGGCACACACCCGCGATGCCATTCCTTAGCCGAGCGATCGCCTCATCCCTTTTGCTTATTGCAGTCACCCTCTCCGGGTGCGGGATTTATCACTATGATTACAATGTCACTCCGACACTAAAGGGCCAGCCCGGCAAGTCCGTCGTCACAGTCGTGGGCGTGGATGACCGCAATCGCGACAAGCCCGGCGCGTTCAAGCCGTACTACGTCGGGCTCTTCCGCGACATCATGATCGCGGTTCCCTATTTCATCTACACCAAGGGACGCACGCCTCTGGCCGACATTCTCGCCAACGACGTCGCGCTCGGGTTGAAAGACTCCGGCTACCGCGCCCAAAGCGTGCCGAATCCGTCGATCGAGAACCTCGACGCGGCCCTCGCCGCCGGAAAATCCAGCAAACCCGTCCCGTCGCGCATTCTCGTCGTTCGTGTATACGAGTTTGAGAGCGACAGCCAGCTCCGCACGGAATTTGGCTACACCATCGGTTTCGAGGTTTACGACATCAAGGGCAAGCTCATCGCCTCCTCCAAGGTGCAGGACTTGAAAATGTATGGCCCCGCTTTTGGCGCCTACTATTTCGCGCAAAAGAATCTCCCGCGTAAAATCAAGGAGGCCCTCTCCGAAGGCGTTTCCCCCTTGATGAAGGATCTCTAGAAGCCCTTTGCCAGACAGCCGAAAGCCGTCCCGTTTCCCGGGCGGCTTTTCGCATTCTCCCGGCCCGGGCAGTGCGGCTGCGCCCACACTGCGGTTCTATTGTTCCTATGCGGGAGGTCTTCCGCATTCCGGCTCGCTTCCGCTATGGGAAGGAGAGACTATCAAGCGCGTCGCCTTGCCCCGGCTTCCCGTGCCCGGGGCATTGCGCCGCTCCCGACACCTCCCCCTCATTCCCCCATTCCCATGTGCCTCCCCCCGCGCGTTTCCCTGGCGTTTCCCTCCGCTGCCGCGAGTTCCGCAATGCCTCGCCGTCGGCAAACCGGCTTTACCTTGATCGAGCTCCTCGCCGCCATCGGGATCATCGCCGTCCTCGCGATCCTGCTCATTCCGGGGCTCAAGAGCTTCACCGCCAGGGCCCAGGGATCGCAGTGCGCCAACAACCTGCGCCAGATCTATGTCGCCTCCATGGCCTATGCCAACGAGAACAATGGCCGAAGCCTCCCCGCCCAGCTCCTCAATGGCAGCACCTACACATTCTGGGTGAATATCCTGCGGCCCTACCTCGGCGCGGAGAGCACCACCGACACCCGCCTCGACGCGAAATTCCGCTGCCCCGCCTATACCAAAGGGGCCAACCTCTGGGCCTGGGGTTACGGCATGAACAGCCGCCCGGGCTACGAGGGAGCCTCCACCGTCGCGCCCATGTACCGCTACAACTGGGACGAGACCAATGTGGCCGTGCCATCGTCCCTGGCCAAAGGCTCATTTCAACAAGCCGCCATCACGTTTCCGAGCAAGCGCCTGTTTCTCTGCGACGCCATCGAATGGCAGATCAACATGACCTCGTCCGGCGCGCTGCTGGACTTCCCCGACTACAACCGCCACGGCACAAACAAATGCAACGCGCTCTTTTACGATGGCCACATCGAGACGGTCGCCAAGGCCCGGCTCCAGCAGGCCGTGTACGACCCGGGGGCGAATTGATGAGTAGGATAGGTCAATTCACCGAAGAAGACCGACTCCGCCCCGGCGCTTCCTACCTCGCCAAATAGAAAAACATCCAGAGAAACGCGGGCACGAAGGACGCGGCGACAAGAATAACGCCCACCATCAACAAACCGCTGATTTCCCTGGGCAGCAGCACAGATTTCTCCGGGTTGCCCTGGTCAAAATAGACGGGAAAAACCCGGCCAGTCATAGTTCCGGAGGCCGTCCTTCCGCCCACAACTCGACTGCTGACGATTGTTGCCAAAGCAGATTCCCAACCCCGCGCCCGCAGGAAATTCCACCATTCGATGAAATAACCGATCCAGAAGATCAGGCTTATTACAGTCGCGACAATCGCGAGAATGAGCAGGGATAAGTCCATACCTTGATACAAACGTCAGGCCGTTTTCGGCCTTTCGGCATATGGCGTGATGTCCGGGCGGGTCGAGGCCTCCCGCTCCAGCTTGCGCAGATCGTGGTGGCTTTGCAGGTTTAGCCAGAACTTTGCGGTCGTCCCGAGGTAGGCGCCGAGACGCAAGGCCATGTCCGGCGAGATCGCACGCGTCCCTGCGAGGATCTGTCTGATCGCCGTCGCGCTCACATGGATGTCCTTGGCGATCCGGTACGGAGTGATCCCCAGCGGAACAAGAAATTCCTCCCGCAGGATTTCTCCGGGCGTGACCAGAGGGAGAAGCTTTTCTTTTTTCCCACGCATCGTCAGATCAGCTTACCGTAAAATTGCTTAGTTCGTCGATGGAAAGGCGGAGGCGTTGTCGCGGAGCTTTTGAGAAAGTTCATCCTGCCTGTGAAGCCATTCCTGAGACTGGGCGTCGAGCCATGCGTGCGGAAAGTGTTCGGAACGCATCCACGCGACATAAGCCTCAAAGAGGACGAACCCAATGATCCAGCATAGGACGACGCGTCCAAGAATCCCCTTGATCGAACGCGAGCGAAAAATCCAGAGCGGCAGCAGCAGCTTGCTGAAGATCGCCAGCGAGGCCTCCAAGGGTGCGCATTTCAGCACGGAGCTATGCAGAAGAACCACCCCATAGCTCACCACGACAAAAAGAACATACGCCAGCAGGTTCAGCAAAAGCTGGCGACTGCCTCCGGCGGGAGCGATTCTCACCCGCTTGGCTTAGCAAATCCCCGCTAGCCCATCAACACCCGCCTGCGCTCCTCGGCGCTAAGCAGGCCGCAGGCGGTGGTTTTGCCAAAGAGCCGGTAGCGGTTGTCGGCGACGAGCTTGTAGACGAAATTCCGAAGCGCGCTCGGGATGAGGAAGCCGATCTTTGTTAACGACCACGGAAACCCCAGATCGGCCCAGACGTTGAGCGAGACGTCGCTGTACGTGTACGAACGCCCGCCCTTGAGCAGCACGATGGTGCCGGTGGGCGACTCGGGGATGCGGGTCTCGGCGAGGAGACGCGCGGAGGTCTCGGAGTGATTCGGGATCAGGACAAACAACCCCTCTTTGTCAGCGCGAATGACCGTGCGGGCGAAGCGGTTGCAGAGCACGCACTCCGCGTCGATGAGGAGCACGCCGCCACGGGGGCCGAGAGCCCGCGAGACGGCTTCCGCGAAAGTCGCCTGCGGCCTAGAGCCGGTCGAGGAGTTTTTGGTGGATGCCATCGAAGCCGCCATTGCTGAAGACCACCACAACGTCGCCCTCCTGCGCGAGCGGCGCAAGTTTCGCCACGATGTCGTCGGCGGTTGGCTCGTAGAAAGCGGGCTTGCCTTGCGCGGCGATATCGGCCACGACCTTCTCCGGGTTCAGCCGGTCGGCCTCGGGGAGCTGGTCGAGACGGGCGACGCGGGCGATGAAGACTCCGTCGGCATCGACGAAAGCCCGCGGCAGATCGTCCTGGAACACCGCGCGTCGCGTGGTATTCGACCGGGGCTCAAAGATGGCCCACAGCCGGGCGCTGCCGTAGCGTTCGCGCAATCCGGCGAGCGTCTGCCTGATGGCGGTCGGATGATGGCCGAAATCGTCAATCACCGTGATCCCGCGCGTGATGCCTCGCACTTCCTGGCGGCGCTTGATGCCCTTGAAGGTGGCCAGCGCCTCCTGGATCTGCGGCACCGGGATGCCGTAAAAATGAGCCGCCGAGGCCGCCATGGCCGCGTTGCGGATGTTGAAGTCGCCGATGAGCGGGATCTGGAACTTCGTGCCGAAGAGCTCAAAGAACGACTCGCCGCCCTTCTGGTGCGGGTTGGCGATGTGGTTGCCCGCGTTGGGCGAGAACCCGACCTCCACGATGGGCGCGTGGCATTTGCTCGCGACATCGAGACAATTCGGGTCGTCGCCATTGATCAGCACCATGCCATTGCCCGGCACGATGTTGAGCAGCCGGCGGAAGCTCGTCTTGATCTCGTCGAGATCCTTGTAGATGTCGGCGTGGTCAAACTCGATGTTGTTCACGATCACCAGCTCGGGGAGGTAGTGGATGAACTTTGACCGCTTGTCGAAAAACGCCGTGTCGTATTCGTCGCCTTCCAGAATGAAATACTTCGAGTCGCGCAGCTTCGATCCCTGGCCGAGATTGGCCGGGATGCCGCCGATGAGGTAGCTGGGCTCCTGACCCGTGCTCTCAAAGATCCACGTGAGCATCGACGTGGTCGTGGTCTTGCCGTGCGTACCGGTGACCACGAGATTGTGGCGGCCACGCAGGAAGAACTGCTTCAGCGTCTCCGGCAGCGAGAGGTAATACAGCTTGCGGTTCAGCACGGCCTCGACGGCGGCGTTGCCGCGCGTCATGGCGTTGCCGACCACGATCACATCCGCCGCCGGGATGTCCTCGGGGCGGAAGCCCTTGGTGATCGTGATGCCCTTGCCTTCCAGGAAGGTGGACATGGGCGGGTAGACGTTATCGTCCTGCCCGGTGATGACATAGCCCCGGTCGCGCATCGCGGCCGCCACGGCGCCCATGGCGGTGCCACAGATGCCGAGGAAATGAACATGCTGATGTTGCTGCATGAAGGGAGAGGGTACGACGCGAGCGCTCGGGGAATGCCGTGAGACGTCCTAGTAAACGTCCTTGCGGTAACGCTTGGCCTTCTTGAATTCCTCGATGTACTCCTTGGCCTGCTCGGGCGTCTTGCCGCCTGCTTTTTCCACGATGGTGTGGAGAGCCGCCTCGACATCCTTGGCCATGTTCTTGGCATCGCCGCAGACGTAGAAGTACCCGCCTGCCTCCAGCCACTCGTAAATCTCGGCGGCGTTTTCGATGAGGCGATGCTGGACGTAAATCTTCTCGGCCTGGTCGCGGGAGAAGGCCGTGGTGAGCTTCGTCAGCACGCCCGACTCCTGGTATTTCTCAAACTCCTCGCGATAGAAGAAATCCGTCGCGGCATGTTGCTCGCCGAAGAAGAGCCAGTTCTTGCCCGTCGCACCCGTGGCGGCGCGCTCCTGGAGAAACGCGCGGAACGGCGCGATGCCGGTGCCGGGGCCGACCATGATGACCGGGGCATTCAGATCCTCGGGCACACGGAAATGCTTCGCGGTGTGGGTAAAAACAGGCAGTCCGGCCTCGGATCGCTCGGCGAGGAAGGTGGAGCAGACGCCCTTGCGGAGGCGGTCGCTGGCCTTGGAGTTGTAGCGCACGACGGCCACCGTGAGGTGCACGGCTTCGCCGACAGCCTTCTGCGAGGAGGCGATGGAGTACAGGCGCGGCTGGAGTTTGCGCAGGACCTTGACGAATTCCTCCGGCGTGAACTTCGCCGCCGGGAACTCCTCGAGCACGTCGAGGATGTCGCGGCCCCAGAGGTAGTCGTCGAGCGAGGCCTTCTGGCCGGGATCGAGCAGGTCGTTGAGAAAGGCGGCGGATTCATCCTTGAGCGGCATGGCCTGGAGGATCTGCTTGGCCGGCTCGGTGATGACGTAATCCTTCGTGAGGGCCTGACGGATCGTGACGGTCTGGCCGTCGGGATTCACCACCGGCTCGTCGCCGCTGAAGCCCTGGTTTTTCAGGATCAGCTCGACCAGCTCCGGGTCGTTGGTGGCAAACACGCCGAGCGAATCGCCCACCTCGTAGGTGAGCCCCGAACCCTCGAGAGAAATCTCAAAATGGCGGGTGTCTTTGTTCGAACCTTCCGCGGTAAGGCGTTGGTTGACCGTCAGTTTGGCAGGGAATGGGTTTTTGCGGGAGTACCCCGAGGCGGATTCCGTGGACATGGGTGTGGAGTAAATGGGAAGGTTTCCCCTCATGCAAGCGTGCAACGTGCCAAGACGAGGAACGAAATCGGATTTCCGGGGTTAAATCCCTTCATTGTGATCTGGTAAAGTTCTGCTAACGTGATGCCTCAAATGCTCAGCGTCGTCGTCAATGGCTTCTGGGTGGCCTTCATGGCCTCCGGGGTGCTGGGTGTTATCTCGATGGCTGCGCCGCATTCCGGGTTTGCCGTCCTCTCGGCGCTCTTCGCCGTCATCCTTTTCCTCGCGTCCTTCCCCATGCTCGCCCTCGTGCTGGCGACCGAACTGGTGCCCAAGCGCATCGTACTCCCGATGCTTGGCTACCTCTGGGCGGGTGTGTACATCTCGCTCTGGCCCTTCCCTGCTGACGTCGTGCCTTGGATTTCCGGGTCAGCCAACGTGTTCCAACTCCTGCTCGGCGCGTTCCTCGCGTGGCAATTCCGCTCCCCCGGGCGCACATGGAAAGCGCCTTTCGCCGCGCGCGAGGGGCAGTTTTTCCGCTGGCAGTACACCGTCATCGGATGGTTCACCCTCCAGGTGGCAAGCTTGGTGGCGCTTGTGGCGATCTTTTTCGAGGTTTCCGCGCTCATCAGCGCGACCACCGGCGGGTATGTGCGCCTGCGGCCCAATGGCTTGTATCTGGTCGAGCGGCAGTTCAAGGAAGGCGACCGCGAGGTGCGCCTCTCCGGCATGATGCACATCGCCACCGAGGACTTTTACGACGAGGTGCTGCCCAAGGCCGACCCGAAGCACCCTTCCGTCGTCCTGCTCGAGGGCGTCACCGATGACAAAAACCTCCTCGACGACAATCACCTCGATTACACCCGCGTCGCGCGGCTTTTCCAGCTCACCGCGCAAAGCGAGAGCTCGTTTTCCCGCCGGGCCTACGCCCGCGCCAGGCTCCACGATCATCCTGAGGAAAAGGCCACGAGCGACATCGAGGAGTGGGGCGACGACAACTTCGCCAGCCACGAGTACCGCCACGCCGATGTCGACATCAGCAACCTGCGGCCCAAGACCATCGCCTACATCATCACGCTCTCCCGCCTGATGGAGGCCCCGACGTGGCGCGATATTCTGGTGGAACTCCAGAACCCCTCGTCGCCGATCAATGACTCCGACGCCCAGGCCCAAGTGTGGGACGACATTCTGCACGCCCGCAACCGCCGCCTCATCGCGGAGATTCAGTCCGCCCTCCCCGACTTCCAGCGCATCATCGTTCCGTGGGGCGCAGCGCATCTCTCGGAGATCGAGCGCTGGCTCAAGGGCCAGCACTTCATCCAAAGCGGCGAGGTCGAGCGCCGAGCGCTGAAGTTTTTCTAGAGCGGTTTAGGAAGGGTTAGGCCATCTTGGGCTCCGCGCCCAGCGCCGGACACAGGCCTCCTTGGGGCCGCGCCGGTTCGGCAACCAACGACCTCTCCACCGGGCTTGTGATCGACGCCGTGTCTGACGGCAAAATGCACCACACCGAGAATCGAGCATTCACGTCACACCAGATTGAAGCTCCCATGACATCAAGAGTCGGCAGCGCGCCCATGCTCGCTCACCAGGATTGAAGTGAGAACAGGGTTGATGAAGTAATTCGTCCGTCCGATTTTCTGTTTTTTCAGAAATCCGCCAGTAGTGAGGAGCTCCAGATAGCGGGTGGCGGTGAGGCGCGAGACTTTGAGGTCGCGCTCGATGAACTCGATCTTCGTGTACGGATGGCTGAAGAGGTTGTTGATGAGATCCTGGCTGTAGAATTTGTACTTCGCCCGGATGCGGTGCTTGTAGTCCATCAGGGCGGCCTTGATTTGCAGGATCGTGCTGACAGTTTCCGTGGCAGTCTCCTCCACGGCAGTGAGCAGATAGATCACCCATTCCTCCCAGGCGCCTTGGGTGCGAACGGCTTGGAGCAATCGATAATAATCTGCCTTGGTACGAACAATGTGCCGACTCAGGTAGAGCACCGGGCTGTCCAGCAGGCGCTGGCTGACGAGATAGAGGACATTGAGGATGCGGCCCGTACGGCCATTCCCATCGTAGAAGGGATGGATGCTCTCAAACTGATGGTGGATGAGGGCCATTTTAATGAGCGGGTCGGCGTCGAAAAGAGCCGCCTCATTCATGAAACGCTCCAAGTCCGCCATCAATGAGATGATGTCATCGGGAGCCTGCGGAGGGGTGTAGATTACGCGCCCGGCTCCATCCTTCAGCACCGTACCCGGGACTTTTCGGAAACCCGCATTGTTCTGCTCCAGCACGGCCTGGATCTCGAGGATATGGTTGGCCGTGATGAAGCCCGCCTCGCGGACGCGCTCGAACCCCACCCACAAGGCCTGCCGGTAGCGCAACACCTCCTTGGCCTCCGGGCTGAGCGAACTCCCCGGGCTGAGATCGTCCTGGAAAAGCTCGTCGTGCGTGGTGACGATATTCTCGATCTCTGAGCTGTCTTTGGCCTCCTGAACAGAAAGCGTGTTGATGAGAATGCTCTGCTGGGGAATGGAACTCGCAACCCCTTTCAGCTCGGCCAGCTGACGGCTGGCACTAGCCAGCTTCTTCAAGATGGCCGGGGTCTCGAATCGAGCCGGAGAAAGGGCCAGAAGGCTGGAAATTTGAGCATTCATAGGGTGAAATGTATAGATAACCGCGTATTTATATACACGTTAACCCCCATATGGAAAGAAAGCACCCTGTTTCTTTCCATGATGAGACTCCCTGCAGCAGTCGCCGCTCGGCAAAAAAAAGCGGGCCGCGCCTTGTGGACACGACCCGCCGGGAAATCCCTCGTCGTTGGCGTTTCTGTGGGCGAACTCCGTTACGGAATCACCTCGCCCGCGATGAGGTCGTCCAGCGTCTGGCGCTGGCGGATCACCGCCGACTTCTCGCCATCGACCAGCACCTCGGGCAGGAGAGGCCGCGAGTTGTAGTTCGACGACATGACAAAGCCATACGCGCCCGAGCTCATAAGCGCGATGCGCTCGCCCTGGGCGAGCGTCGGCACCGTGCGATCCTGGGCAAAGAAGTCGCCGCTCTCACAGACCGGGCCGACGATATCCATCGGCTCGGGCTCGCTGGCGCTTTCCTTCAGCGGCACGATCTCGTGGTAGCCCTCGTAAAGCGCCGGGCGGATAAGGTCGTTCATCGCCGCATCGACGACGGTGAAGGTCTTGGCCGGGGTCTTCTTCACATACTGCACCGTGCTCAGGAGCACGCCCGCATTTCCGACCATGAACCGGCCGGGCTCGAAAAGAATGCGCAAACCGAGCGGCTGAAGGATCGGTACGATCGCGGCGGCATAGGCCTCCGGCGTGATGCGCTTCGGGTGGTCGACGGATTCCCACCAGGCGGGATCACCGCTGGCCAGGGCCGCGTCATAGACGATGCCGACGCCGCCGCCGATGCTGAAAAACTCGATCTTATAGGTGTCGCGCAGGTGCTCGACCAGCGGCACCAGCTTGGCCGCCGCCTCGGCAAAGGGCGCGGGGTCGAGGATTTGCGAGCCGATGTGCGTCTGCACACCGCGCAGGATGAGATTGGGCAGCGTGGCCGCATGGGCGTAAACCTCCGCCGCACGGTCGAGGCCGACGCCAAACTTGTTCTGGCTCTTGCCGGTCGAGATGTACTTGTGCGTGTTGGCGTCCACGTTGGGATTCACGCGCACGGCCACCGGGGCCTTCACGCCGAGGCGTCCCGCCACGTCGTTGATGCGCTCGAGTTCCGGCTCGCTCTCGACGTTGAAGGAATACACTCCCGCCTGGATCGCGTACTCGATCTCCTGTTCCGTCTTGCCCACCCCGGCAAAGGTGCACCGACCCGGATCGCCGCCCGCCTTTTGCACGCGGAAGAGCTCGCCGCCGGAGACGATGTCAAACCCGGCCCCCTCCTTGCGCAGGAGGTCGAGGATGGCGATGTTGGAGTTGGCCTTGACGGCGTAGCAGATCAGATGGTCGAGCGGCTTGAGCGCCTCGTCGAGGCGGCGGAAATTCTGCCGGATCGTCTCACTGGAATACACGTAGGCCGGAGTCCCGACCTCGTCGGCGATCTTCTCCAGGCTCACGCCCTCGCAAAAGAGGGACTGGTCACGATACGAAAAGGAATGCACCGGGGAAAAATGCGGTGCCCGCCCGCGCGTGTCAACGTTGACGAAGGGGGAAGTGGGCTCGCGGAAGTCGGAAGTTTTTCGTCGGGAGGACCTTTCGGCAGGATGCCAGGCCCCTGCCATTTTGGACGGAAAGAACGGCCCGGCCGGGAAAATCCGCCCGGCGTTTCTCCCGACGACATCGCGTGTGCCAGAAGCCATCCTTGATCTGATCGCTCTCCAAATTTCGGACAAGTGCGCGTCGAGCATGCCCGGCATGTCGCCGATGCGACCGATCCGCCCCCCATGAAAGAGGTGCAATCGACCTCACGGCGCTCACCCGAAAATTTCCCTGCCCCAGCCGAACAAGATGGCGAAAACGCCTCCCCATCCCCCATCAGCAAACCCGACGAGGAACTTCCGACTTCCGCGATCCCACTTCCGACTTCGCTACGCCTGCACCTGGGTCTGCGCGCTCTCGTCCATCCAGTAGCAGTATGTTTTCGTCGCTGCCGCGGAGATTTCGTTGAGGCGGGCCTGGGTCTGGTCGAGGAACTGGTGGAGTCCCTGCTGGAAGACCGACTCGATGGTGGTGTAGCCGAGGTTGGACTTCAGCATGCCCGAGAGCCGTTCGGCTTCGTTGCTGAAGTGCGCGCGGTCGCACCCGGAGATGCGATGCAGGGCGCCATCGACGCGATCCACGCAGAAGCGGATCGAGCGCGGGAATTCGTCATGCAGGACGAGGAACTCCGCGACCTGCCAGCCAGAGACGTGGCCGACGTTGATCTTGAAGTACGCCTCCATCGCGCTGCAGGAGCGCAGCACCGCCATCCACTGCGTCACGTCGACATGACCGCCCACCTGCTCGCCCTTGGGCAGCAGGATGTGGTACTTGATGTCAAGCACGCGGGTGGCGGAGTCGGCCCGCTCAAGGTACTTCCCAAGCTGAAGGAAATCCCAGCCCTCGCCATGCGTCATCGTGGCATCCGTGGTTCCCTGGAACCCGTGCAGGATGTCGACCAGTCGGCGATAGAAGTCGATCGGGCTGTCCTGGAAATCATGACGTCCGCCCCCATCGCGCAGATAGAGGTACGTGCGGTTGAGCTGCTCCCACATCTCGCTGGAGATCTGCTCGCGCACGGTGCGGGCGTTTTCCCGGGCATTTCCGATGCACGAGACGATGGAGCTGGGGTTCTTCTTGTCGAAGGTCACAAACTCCATCACGGCGTCGGCGGTGATGGTGTCGTAGGTCTTGGTGAAAAGCTCCTGGTCCTCCAGGGTGGCGAGCACGGGCTGCCAGTGGCGCTGGATCGCCTCGGGGCTGGAGTCCTCAAGGTCGAGGAGCAACTGCATGTTCACATCCAGGATGCGGGCGCTGGTCTCGGCTCGCTCAATGTAGCGGCTGAGCCAGTAACAGGAATCGGCGACGCGGCTTAGCATGACTTAATCCTCCTCCTCACCGTCGAGCACCCAGGTGTCCTTGCTGCCTCCGCCCTGGCTGGAATTCACCACCAGCGAACCCTTGCGCAGGGCGACGCGGGTGAGACCGCCGGGGATGATGCTCGTCTTCTCGCCCGAGATGATGTACGGGCGCAGGTCGATGTGACGGCCCTCGATGGCTCCGTCGCAGAAGGACGGCGAGCGCGAGAGGTTGATGACGGGCTGGGCGATGTAGCCGCGCGGATCGGCGATGATCGCAGCGCGGAATTTCTCCACCTGTTCCTTCGTCGCGTGCGGCCCGATGAGCATGCCGTAACCGCCGCTTTCGTTGGCGGCCTTGACCACCAGCTTCTCGAGGTTGTCCAGCACGTACTTGCGCTCGGTGTCGTCCGACGTGAGGTAGGTGTCGACGTTCGGCAGGATCGGGTCCTCGCCGAGGTAAAATTTGATCATCTTCGGCACGTAGTAGTACGTCACCTTGTCATCGGCCACGCCGGTGCCGATGCTGTTGGCGAGCGCCACGTACCCCTTGCTGTACGCCTCGACGAGGCCGGGCACGCCGAGCACGGAATCCTTGCGGAACACGGTCGGGTCGAGGAAATCGTCGTCGATGCGGCGGTAGATCACGTCGACCTGCTTGAGGCCCTTCGTGGTCTTCATGTAGACCCGCGAGTTTTGCACCACGAGGTCATTGCCCGTGACGATCTCGATGCCCATGGAGCGGGCGAGGAAGGAATGCTCAAAGTACGCCGAGTTATAAATACCCGGCGTGAGCACGACCACGGTCGGGTCAGGATTGCCGCCCGGCGCACAGTAGCGCAGCGCAGCTAGCAGATCCTGCGCGTACCGGTCGACGGGACGCACGGCGTACTTGGTGAAAAGCTTGGGGAAGACGCGCTTCATCGCCTGGCGATTTTCCAGCACGTAGGAGACGCCGGAGGGACACCGGCCATTGTCCTCGAGCACGGTGTAGTTGCCCTGGCGGTCGCGGATGAGATCGGTGCCGCAGACGTGGATGTAGATGTTGCGCGGCACGTCGAAGCCCATGAACTCGGGCCGGAAGTGCTTCGCGCTGTTCACGATCTCGGAGGGGATGAGACCCTCCTTCACGATGCGCTGATCGTGGTACACGTCGTGCAGGAACATGTTCAGCGCGGTGAGACGCTGCACGAGGCCGCGCTCGACATGCTCCCATTCCTTGCCCGGAATGATGCGGGGGATGAGATCGAAGGGAAAAATCCGCTCCGTTCCCTCGTCACCGGAGTACACGGTGAAGGTGATGCCTTGATTCAGATACGACTTTTCCGCGAGCGCGCACTTGCGCTCAAACTCATCCACTTCCATCTCCTGGAAGCGTTGATAGAGGAGATCGTAATGAGGCCGCACCTGCCCAGGCGCGGAGAACATTTCGTCAAAAAAGTCACCGACTTCGTAATCCTTGAACAGCCCTTTCATCAACTCGCAGTCCTTTAGTGCCACGGAAGCGGGTTTTTGCAAGTGCAAAGCCGGTTTCTGCTCATACAACTTTTTTCCGGCATGAGCGGAAACGAGGGGAGAGTACATAACTCGTTCATCATGCGAGAATACTAGCAGTTCTCAGGCCAGTATTTGAATCGTTGCCAACCCAGGGCCGAAAAGACGCGATTGCGCCTGAAATCGACCCCGCAGGAAAAACGAAATGCCCGGAAGGGGAACGTCCTAGGCGGCGAGCTTCGGCGTGGCGTCAAACTCCGTCACCCACTCGGCGGACTTGCCGGCAAATTTCGGATAGAGGAAGCGCGCCGAGATCGTCTTGATGCGCGTGACGCCGTAGGCCTTGCGCAGACCCGCCTTGCGCAAGCGCAGGAGCGAGGCGCCGAGGAGCCCGCTGCCCATGCTGCGGCTGCGGTACTCGTGGAGCACGCACGGGCCGGTGACGAGGTGATTTTCGGCATCCTCTTCGAGGTTCAGCACCGAGCAGCCGATGATGCGATTGCCGTACTGGAGGACGATGCAGGAGGGCGTGTCCTTGTCTTCAAAAGCCTTCTCGACCTCGCCCGTGAGCCGGGCCAGGAGGGGCTTGTGAATATCCGCCCAGCCCGTGTCCATCGAGAACGAACTGGCAATGACCTTGAGGACGGCAGCCTCCTCTTCCTTGGTGGCGTCTCGCACCACCAAGGGAGAGGGGATTTCGTCTGCGTTCTGCGGGACTCCCGAGAGATCCCATTCAAATCTTAACCAATGTGAAGCCATGCAAATAAAAACTACGATGCGTCGGAGTCCCGGCGGCATACCCACCAGACTCCACCAAGCACCGCACTAGATAGGAACATGAAGGCCCAAAGATCCATGACCGGCGGAGCGTGCCGCATTTACACGCCAAGTCAACAGAAATTCGTTTCTCCGATAGCCCCATCAGTGTCGCCCCGAGGGAAAATCCCGCCCCTCACCGCCATTGCGGGCCGCCGCAGAACCGTTACAGTACACGGCTGCCCATGAGCGACTTTGTCTATCCCAAGACCTACGACGTGATCGTCCTCGGCGCCGGCCATGCCGGGATCGAGGCCGCCCTCGCGGCTGCGCGACTGGGATGCGAGACGCTCCTGCTCACGCAAAATGCCGACACAGTGGGCCAGATGTCGTGCAACCCCGCCATCGGCGGCCTCGCCAAGGGCCACATGGTCCGCGAGATCGACGCCCTCGGCGGCGTGATGGGGATCAATACCGACGCGACGGGCATCCAGTTCCGCATGCTCAATGCCCGCAAGGGCCCCAGCGTGCGCGCCCCCCGCGCCCAGGCCGACAAGAAGGCCTACCAGTTTCGGCTCAAGGCCATCCTCGAGCGCCAGCCCCGGCTCGACCTGAAGCAGGGCAACGCCACCAGCCTCATCGCGGAGGACGGCGTCATCACCGGCGTGGAGACCAACCTCGGGCTGCGCTTCAACGGCCGCTCGGTCGTCGTGACCACCGGCACCTTCATGCGCGGGCTGCTTCACGTAGGGCTACGTAACCAGACCGGCGGCCGCATGGGCGACACCGTCTCCACCCTGAGCGACAGCCTGCGCGACCTCGGTTTTGAGGTCGGACGCTTCAAGACCGGCACGCCCTGCCGCCTGCTCGCCAAGAGCATCGACCTGACGAAATGCGAACGCCAGGACGGCGACGAACCCGCCCCGGTCTTCAGCTATCTCGCCGACACCATCGAGCGCGGCCCGGATGACATTTTCACCCTCAATGGCTGGAAGGATGGCCGCCTCGACGTGCGCCAGATCCCGTGCTGGATCACGCACACGAATGAGACGACGCATGAAATCATCCGCGCCAATCTCGACAAGTCGCCCCTCTACGCCGGAGTGATCGAGGGCGTCGGCCCCCGGTATTGCCCCAGCATCGAGGATAAGGTGGTGAAGTTCGCGGAAAAGGACGCCCACCAGCTCTTCCTGGAACCCGAGGGCCGCCAGACCGACGAGATTTACGTCAACGGCATCTCGACCAGCCTGCCCTTTGAGGTGCAGTACCGCTTCATCCGCAGCGTGCGCGGGCTGGAGAATGCCGAGATCCTGCGCCCCGGCTACGCCGTCGAGTACGACTATTGCCCGCCGACGCAACTCCACACCACGCTGGAGACGAAGCTCATCGGCGGCCTGTACTTCGCCGGGCAGATCAACGGCACCTCCGGCTACGAGGAGGCCGCCGCCCAGGGCCTCATGGCGGGAGCCAACGCCGCGCTGAAGGTCCTCAGCCAGCCCGCCTTTGTCCTCGGCCGCCACGAGGCCTACATCGGCGTGCTCATCGACGATCTCGTCACGCGCGGCACGCCCGAGCCGTACCGGATGTTTACCAGCCGTGCGGAGCACCGGCTCCTCCTGCGCCAGGACAACGCCGACCTCCGCCTCACCGGCAAGGCCATCGCCCTCGGCCTCGCCTGCTCCGAGCGCGCCCGCCGCTTCCAGCAAAAGACGGAGCAAATCGCCGCCCTCCGCGCCCTCGCCCTCACCACCCGACTGGAAGGCGTCTCGTTGGAAACCTGGCTAAAACGCCCGGAAGGCGAACCGCACAAACTCCCCGCCGACCTCTACGCGCAATTCCCCGCCGAGGTCTGGGACGGCGTGGAAATCGACATCAAGTACGAAGGCTACATCCGCCGCGAGGAGGACCGCATCGCCCGCACCGTCCGCCAGGAGGGAAAAACCATCCCGACCGCCATCGACTACGCCGCCATCAACGGCCTCCGCGCCGAAGCCGTCCAGAAGCTCGCCAGGATCCGCCCCGAGACCCTCGGCCAGGCCGCCCGCATCTCCGGCGTCACCCCCGCCGACGTCGCCCTCCTCAGCGTCTGGGTCGCCCGCGGCGACCTGTCGAAAGCGAGCGAGGGGTAGGAATAATGATTGGGATCGGAGCCATCTCTCCGTACCGGAACGCCTTCCCCGCAAGACGGGAGTTTCAGCCAGGAAAGCCACTAGACACCCCGACATTGGGACGGAGCGAAGACTGCCAAGCATCTCCACGAAACCGCTCTCCGCTCTCCTGACTCGATAGCATCGGAGAGATATCGTTGTCAGCGGTCGAGATTCTCTCTTGACACCAGGAAAATCCATTAGCTATAGCTTATAGCACAATTTGAGCTACAAGTTGTCTCCCCCCATTAATGAATTCTGACACGCATCGAACTGAAGCCAGATGTCACCTCTCCGCGATCGAAGGAAAGTGGATGGCTGATGATTTTTGGACGGCACCTCCCGAGCGCACACGGCATTCAAATCCCTGCACACTCCAGCCAAAACCGACATTATGAAGCTACTTGTATTAGCCACGCAAATCAGCGCCGCCGCACTATTGGCATTGGGCGGCGCGGAGTTTGCCCGGGCGGAGACGATAGTCGCGGATACGTTTGCGCTAAACGCCTCAGGGCGAACTCAGGGAGTGGAACTGAATGGTTTGGCTGCGGAAACGGGATCCGATGCATGGAAAAGCAACGCGCGGTTTGGCCCGATGGGCGGGATCACCGTGGGGCAGTCTGGCGCAGATGCGTATGGACTAATCTCCCTTCCGACCAACGAGACAACCCTCGCGGTTGAGGCGAATGTTGTTACAGCCACCTCGGGCTGGATTTCGGTCGGCTTTCAGAAGACCAGTTCCAAGTCAAACTGGTACGATCCCGCCAACAGCCTTCTGTTTGCATTGCTGGAACCCAATGGAAGGTGGCAACTCAAAAGCGCAGGAGCTACTCTGCTGGCTTCCGGGACATTGACGGATTTCGAGCCGGGCAACGCATACAAACTGGAACTCCGATACAATCCCGCGTCCGGCACAGCCAGCGTGTTCGTCAACGATATCAATGTCTCCGGCGAACGGGCGGTGCAATTGAGCGATCTCATCGGATCGGCCGGATTCTTCTTCTACGGAAATGGCGTCGCCACGACAGCGGCTTCGTTAAGAGATTTCTCCGTTACCTCCCTGCCTTAATCTTTTCCCGAAGCGTTCAGCGAAAACGCCATTTCAATAAATAGCACATTTTGTGATATGCGAAATTCCTGGCAGAGAAAACGAAAACCAAGACCACAAAAACCAATGAAAACCCACCCCCGAATCGTACGAACAGGATTCTCGATGTTGCTGATACTTTGCAGCATCGGACTAATGCATGCCCAAACGCTGATATCGGACGCGTTTGATCTGAATGGAACGACCCGAACAGCGGGCGGAAACCTGAATGGCCTGCCTCCCGAGGTTGGCTCCGGCACATGGTACAGCAATGCAAAGTTTGGCGCCAATGGAGGGGTTACCGTCAAGAACACGGGGGTTGATACCTTCGGGCTGATTTCTTTCACCAACCCGGGCGCCGCTCTGACGGCACAAGCCAGCGTGATCACGGTGACATCCGGCTGGATATCTGTCGGCTTCCAGCACAGCAGCTCAAACTCGAACTGGTTTGATTCCTCGAACAGCCTTCTCTTCGGTCTCCTGACTCCTACCGGCGGATGGCAGTTGAAAAGCGGAGCGACGCTTATCGCATCGGGAGTGTTGTCCAACTTTACCAGCACCAACCCCTACACTCTTAAGCTGGTTTACAATCCCACGACGGCCATCGCCGACCTGCTCATCAATGATATCAATGTGTCGGGAGATCGGTCCGTGACGTTATCGAATTCGATAGGTTCTTCCGGATTCTTCATCTATGGAAACGGCACCGCCACGACCAGCTCACTGGTCGAGGACTTCTCCGTTGTCGCCGTACCTGAACCTTCTCCGAAGCTCCTCGTTGTGACGGGTCTGCTTTTGGGAATGCTCATTCTGCGGAGAGGCTGCCTCCGGAGCTAGACCTGCCGGTCGCGGGACGCGGCGGCTCTTCCTGGAAGGAAGGGCTCCTGTTGATGCGTCCGGTCGGACAAGCAAGTTGAAAGGGAGATACTCTATGAAGAGGATATTTGTCGCGGTATGCCTGTCGCCAGCACTTTTACTCGTCCTGTCGTCCTGTGGACAAAAGCAAGATCCACGATTTCATGCTGCAGACCCCAAGATGAATGCCGTGGAGTTGCAGTCCTACATCTCCGATGCCTATCGGGCGGGGCGGAAGCGGGTCGTGATTCCGCGCGGCGAGTACAGGCTGGCCAGACTTCCTGATGGTGAAGCGTGTCTCTTCTTTAAGGGACTAGAGGACTTCGAGATCGACGCGACTGATGTGACGTTCCTTATTTGCGGAAACGCTCAGAGCATCCGGCTGGAGCGGTGCCGGAATGTTACCCTGAAGGGCGGGGTATTTCGGCATGAGATCCCCCCCTTTTCCCAAGGTCGTATCGAGCACATCGACCAAGGGCGCAAGTGGCTCGATGTAAGAATCGACAAAGGTTACCTGCAGGACATCGACAACCCGCAGTATTTTTTTCGTCCGGGGACGCCGAAGTTTGTAAACATATTCGATCCAAATACCCATGAACTGAAGCCCGGCCTCGACGATTTGTTCTTCATCGAGGTGCAGCGAATCGAGACCGGGTTGTTCCGGTTCATTTTCGCAAAGCCTCTGGCCCAGAGATTCCAGATTAAGGAGGGAGATCTTGCCGGTTGGCGGGGAGTCGTGGCACCGGATCTGTTCTTTATCGAGTGTGAGGGATTGCAGCTCACCGACGTGGTGATCCAGAGCGGATCGGGCTTTGTGATCTATGAAGCCGGAGGCAATGGCGGCAATGTTTACCGCCGATGTCGCATCGAGCGCGGACCTGCGCCGAAAGGCGGCACGGAACGCCCGCTCTTTTCCGCAAATGCCGATGGATTTCACAGCGTCAGCGTGAGGCGGGGACCCCAGTTGGTAGATTGCCGGTTCGAGCATATGAATGACGATTGTGTCGCGATTCACGGGGTATCCTACCTGGTCCTGGAGGCCGAGGACAGGACGCTGACCGTGGCGGCGGCTCCCCAGTCGCATCCTTACTATAGCGGGGCGGGAGATACTCTGCGTATCTATGACGAGAATGGCGCTTCCGTGGATGAGGGGAAAATCATCTCAATCACCCCAATGCCCGGCTACAAGATCACCCAGGATCTGGGTCCCTTCAGTCAATATGAGAACGAGCGCAAGTCCGGCACGCTTAGGGTTTACAAGGTGGTGCTGGACAAGGCCTTTCCAGCGCGCTTTCCGTGGTTTGCCGTCAATGCGCACACCCAGGGCAGCGGATTTGCAATCCGTAATTGCAGGGTGGGTTTCAATCGTCCCAGGGGGATGCTGATTCAGGCCGGTGACGGGATAATCGAGGGCTGCACCGTGGAAGGCAGCGCGATCGGCGGGATCATCGTGGCTCCCGACATGCACTTCTGGGCCGAGGGAGATTATGCGCGCAACCTGACGATCCGGGACAACGTGTTTAGGAACGTGGGGATATGGACGCAGATAGGAGCGGTCAATATCAGCTGCTGGTGGGGTCGTGGATATGATCGCTTCACCCCATCCGGAGGTCATCAGAATGTGACCATCTCCGGAAACATCTTTGAGGAAAACGACGGTTTGAACGTATTGGTCTCATCCGCCACAAATGTTTCGATCATAAACAACCGATTTGTCTCCCCGGGAAGAAACCTTGAGCCTTACCCGTTCAATGCCCCTGAGGGAGCCCTGGGGTGGATCGTAAACAGCCGCGATGTTACGGTGGAAGGGAATGCAATCATCGATCCGGGGACGCACCTGAAGTCTGGGTTCGTTTTCTCTCCGCCACCGGTCAGCCCTCCCATGAACCATGCGCAATAGAGCTGATAGAGCCCCATCCCTACGGCTCTCGTCCGGGGCGTTCACCCTTGCGGAGTTGCTGGTCGTCATCGCTCTCGTCGGCGTGATGGCTTCCCTCCTGATATCTGGCTTGCAAAAGTACCGAAAGACTGCGAATGCCGCGCAATGCATCAGCAACATGCGCACGATCGCGAGTGGCATCATCATGTATACGGGGGATAATGAAGGACGATTCCCTCCCTATATCACAGCCGCCAATGGTCAGCCCTGGAGCATGTATCGATCCTGGGATTACGTCATCAAGCCTTATTTGGCGATGGCCTCCGAGCAACCCGGCAAGTTGTTCAAATGCCCGTCGGACCCCCGGCCATATATCGACGCCAGCGGCAACTACGCGCGCAGCTACTCGTTGAGCGCATTTTACACCTCGACCAGCAGCGGACCTCCTCCGGGCAACGGCCTTATCTCCACCGACACCAGCGAGGGCGTGCCGACGCCGGTGCGCAGGATCGCTCAAGTATCCCGGCCTACAAAATGCATCATGTTGTCAGAATGGTGTACTGATCCCAACGGACAGACTCTCGCCAATTACCAGAATCAACTGCCATACAGCGCCCTGACCAGCATCTGGATATGGAAGGGGCAGGAGCCCGTTCTCCCAAACAGAAAAACCATCCATGATCCCGCGATCAACTATGCTTTTGTCGACGGACACGTGGAAGCTTTACGACTCTCCGATATCACGGATAATTTTCCCATATCGGGTAATACTCTGTGGACGGCGGTCGCCCAGTAAAACGCCTCCGCATGCGGATTATGAAACAATCTCCCAGGAAATGACGTCTGTCACAGCATGCTCGGTAAATGATGCAAACATGGCCCCAACAGCCTCAGTATAAAAAAGTCGCGGATGTTCTGCGCGAGCGCATCCTGCATGGGGACTACATAGTCAATGAGATCCCATCGCTGCGCAGACTCGCCTCCAAAATGGGCGTAAGCCATATCGTCGCACGCAAGGCGGTGGAGGTGCTCATCAAGGACGATCTGCTGGTCCAGTATCCGAATGGTCGACTGATGCCCAAGGTGCCTCGTCATCGAGCCGAGCGGGAGGGGTTGCAAGTGGCGTTTCTCGCTCCGGCCTTTGACTCGCAATACATGTCCATGGTGCGAATCGGCGCTCAGATTGTCGCTGCCGAGAGCCGTTCCCTATTGCGCCCGATGGACTACGTCCATTGGAATGATCTCGTCATCGAGGAAGCGCTGAACAACTTCGATGGCGTCATTCTCCTGGCCTCGACGGAGGAGATCCCTCCGAATGTGCTGGATGCCTTATCCGCGGCGCCGACCTGTTTGATGACCGTGGATTACGACCTGACAGCCCGGGGCATTCCGTGTCTTTCCTTGTTTCGTGCCTCAAATATCCGGCACCTCCTGGACCATTTGCAGTCTCTCGGACATTGTCATGTGGACTGCCTCAACACCCAGCCAGTTTGCCAGGAAACGGCAGCCCGGATTGAGTATTGGCGGCAGGGGACGCAGGAGCGGAAAATGCAGGGCAGCCTGATCAACGATCCGGTCCGGTCCTATGAACGGCCCATCGTCCGCGCTTATGAGGTCGTAAGCCGGCGACTGGAGAAGGGCGAAAAGTTCGGCTCGGCCGTCTTCTGCCCCAATGAATCCACAGCCAATGGCGCGATGAGGGCATTCTCGGAACATGGGCTTGAGATTGGCAGGGATATCTCAGTCTGCGCCATCGGAGATTTCGGCGGAGCGAGGTACTCGACCCCCTCTCTCACGTCTTTGCAGATGCCCGATGTTGCCACGCTGCTGCGGCCCTGCTTCGACTGGATAAAGTCGAAAAAACGAAAGTGGTCCGGCCCCTTGCTCGTCAAACCGCAAGAAACCGTTCTCTTTATAGGCGAATCCACCGGCAAGGCGTTCAACTCCGGCAATTGATGGGCAGGACTAACGAGGTCTGTCAGCCATCCCTGGCAAAACCCAAAGCTGCATACGAGCCCGACCAATCGATCTGTTCACCAAAAAAGCCCCTCACCCACATCGCCCTCCTCAGCGTCTGGGTGGCCTGCGGCGACCTTTCGCGCGTGAACGAGGGGTGACATAGATTTCCCATCCGCAGCTCGAAGCGATTTTGATCAATTCCCGTCATAGAGCAGCGACCTGAAGCCGGGCTTGTTGTACCCCTCTCCGGAAAGGCGCACCTTTCTCCCCATGAACTACCTTGATCGCGTCACGTTCGATCCCGAGCAGTGCGGAGGCCGTCCGTGCATCCGGGGGATGCGTATCCGCGTCAAGGACGTGCTGGAAATGCTCGCCAGCGGTGCAAGCGAAGCCCAGATCCTCGAAGACTTCCCTGATCTGGAAGTCGCCGACATTCGCGCCTGCCTGCAATACGCCGCCGCCCAAGCCAGTCACGCCGTGCTGCAAGCCGCGTGAAGCCGATCGTCGACGCCCAGCTTCCGCCTTCACTGGCTGCCGCGCTCAGGCAAAGAGGCCACGATGCCATTGCGTCCGGGAAATCGGATTGAGGGACGCGAAGGATTCCGAGATCTGGCACTACGCGCTGCAAAACCATGCCGCCATCCTCACCAAGGACGAGGACTTCGCCGAACGCAGCCTTTGCAGCCCCCATCCGCCCATCGTGATCTGGCTGCGCATCGGCAATGCGACAACCGCCGCCCTGCTCTCATGGTTCCTGCCCTTGATGCCCGCCATCGATCAGCGCCTCCAGGCCGGAGACACGCTCATCGAGGTACGATAAGCTCCGTTCGCGCGACCTCTACCGCCCGAGGTGCTGCAGGGCGTTGCGCCAGGGAACGCTGGAGATTCTCACTACGCCATCGAAGGGATGATTGAGCTCTAGGACGACGTAAATCGCCACCGAGATCGCGCACGCCCCGACGAAGAGCACCGTGAGCGCCGTCACGTTGCGCGGGGCAAACAGGCCGAAGCTGATAAACAAAAGCGTCAGCCAGAAAACGAGGATCATCAGCAGCGGGTGGGGCAGGACGTTGTGCGTCTCTTCGATGAGCAGCCAGCGCGACTGCGCCAGGCTGGACGCCACCTGCTGAGCCTGGACAAACATCTCCCGATGCACCTCGCTATCCGGCTCGATCGCATTGAGCCTGTCCTGGACAGTCTCCATCGCATTCTTGCGCTCAACCGGGGGCAGTCCCTGCTCAACGTTTTCCTCGTCGGGCCAGACCGTGTTGATATCCGAGGCCACCGTGGATCGCAATTGATCCCGCACGGGCTTCGTCTCCGGGCCATAACGGGCCAGCGTCCGGTCGAGAAAGATCACGTTCGCACTCGCCTGCACGATGCCCGTATTGATCGCATCGAAAGAGGTTTTTGCGGAGCTCACCAGCAGGCCGAGCACCAGCGCCGTCAGCGTCGCCACGATGCCCGCGCACAGTTTGACGAGATCCTGCATCTCCTTGGAAAGATGGTGCCCCGGCAGCATGAGCTGCAGCCGCATCCCGAGCAGCGCACCGCCAAAGATGGAGCTTACACTTAATAAGCCGACAAAATATGGATTCATAACAAAACGCGCCGCTCCCTTTATCCGAGAACTTCCTTCATGCGCGAATGCCGTCTATCTCCCGGCCACCGACAAGCAAAGCATTTTCTCCCGCGCCTCGCGCGGGAATCCACCCCTCCGTTTTACCGCAGGGAAACACGAGCGCGGGCTCCTACCCTTTTTTGGAAACCTTCAGCACAAAGCCCCGCTTGTAGGTCGCCGGATCGTATTCCGCGCCGTCCGGTTTGCGGTCCTTGAGGTCGACAATGAGGGGATAGACGCCTTCGGATATGGTTTCCGGCAAGGGAGGATTGAACGTCGACTTGAACCGCCGCCCGCTGGTCGAGATGGTCATGATTCCGGCGGTCTTGCTGGAGAGGCTGATCTTGTAATTTTCACCCTCCGGCCCCGCCATGATGACGAAGTCTCCCGTCGGGTCTTTCGACCAATCGATCTGGTTGCCGAAAAGCCCCTCGCCGACCTTGCCATCCTCGATCGGGCAGATGTCCAGCGTGTATGTCCCCGGCGGCAAGGTCACCCGCGTGGACCAGCCTCGCACATCGAGAAAGGAAGCCAGCTCCGCCGTCGTGATTTCATGGGCATTCACCCGGGCGGAAACTCCGAACGAACCGACGACAATGGCGCATACCCCAAGAGCAAGGCTTCTCATCATATTCTTTGCTTAGGCCTACCAGACTCCCGGCTGGATGTCTCACCTTATCGCCATCGCTCGGCGGCAGAAGCCGCCAGTCCTTTCGCATCCCGGCGTCCACCCAGGCATTGTCCCGTATCCCGAGACTGATCCCGCAGGCGGCCTCCCCAGCGTATCCCGGCAGGCAGACAAATAGCGCCGCGAGGAAAAAGAGGATTCTCATGACTTACTCCTGCCCGACCCGACTTCCGGATCGCGCCGGATTAGCGAATCAGCCCCCGGAAAACTCCGCCGCAGCCGCATTCCCGGACAGCACGCTGATCGTAAACAGCACGACCATGACCACGGTGAAAAGGGTGATGGCATATCCCACGATAAGGCCGGTCAAAGCGAGCCCCAGCCCTTGCAGCCCGGGCTTTCTGCGGATGCGCCTCCTCGCGATATGCCCTGCGATGATCGCGGGTACAGAGGTCAAAGGACCAAATATCAGCGAGAGGATGGCCAGCGCGAGGGACGCAATCGCAAAGCCATCTGTCGTCTGCCTTTCAGGAAAACCGGACGAGGTCATGGATCAGCCTCTCAGCCTACCCTGCCGGCATCCGCGCAAAAAGCGCAAAACACCGGCCGCCGATTGATCTCATCCCCTCTGGCCGGGAACTCGGATAGTCTCCCAGAAACGAAGAAGGCCGGAAGGGATGAGGGCCCCCATCCCGACCGGCCTTATGGTTTCAAAACGATCCGCTGATCAGGCGGTGGCGCGGCGCTTCAAGCCGAGGAGCAGCGCTCCGAGGCCGAGAGCCACGAGCGCGTAGGTCGAGGGCTCCGGAACGACTGCCGTGTAGGTATTCACATTGGCCGATCCCGAGTCGGCGTAGACACCGATGCCGACATTCTCATAAACCGTATTGCCGGTGGTGAGATCGGAGCCAGCGACATCGATGGCCGTCCACGCAGCGTTGGGATTGAACACGCCATCCGTGACGGAGATAAAGGCCAGAGCCGCGCCGATCGCCGATCCATCGCCAGTGTTTGTCACCGTGGCGATCACGTTGTAACCGCCGTCCACCGCGGTGATGCCCTCAAAGTGCGAGATGATGCCGCCCTGATCATTGAAGGTGTAAAACGTCTTGTCCGAGATCGTGTTTGTCGCGAGGTCGTAGTTGGCAATGAACGCCTGGTTGGCATCCGCCGCGCCGGGATTGCGCGCGCCGCCGACGACGACGTACTTGCCGTTTCCGGCATACCACACTCCGTAAAGCGACGACTCATTGCCGAGGGTCAGCGACTTGAAGGAGCCGTTCGTGAGGTCGAAAATAAAGGAGTTGCCTGTCGTAGGCGATCCATTGTCATACGCGCCGACGACGATGTTCCCCGCCGTGCTGTGCGGGATCGTGTTGACCGCTCCCTGGACGTTGATCGCAGTCACGGCATACGTGCCATTTTGCAGCGCCCCCTGGTACAGGAAACCATAGGTGCCCGTCTCACCCTCGAGCTGATACGTGCCCACGGCGCGAATTTCCCCCTCCGGAATGAGGGAGTTAAAGGCGTGCGTATCCGGCCCGTAATAGATCGAGCTGCTCAGCGTGCCCGCAACCTGCGGCAGGATCGTGTAGTAGGTGCCGATATTGGAATAAAGATTCCCGCTCCAAAGAAGCCCCTGTGTGACTCCGCCGGTCTGCTGACTGCCTGTCAGAATGACATTGCCGGTGTTGGTGGTATCCGTGCCTCGCACGCCCGTGGCCGAGTCGTTAACGTTCAGGATGGTATCGTAGGTCGGATCGGCTTGAGAAAGAGAAGCCGTCAATACGACGGCCGAGGCAACGATGCTAGCTGTACGGTAGAATAGGCGGCTCATAGTTTGATTTTTAAGTGCGCCATTAAGCAAGCTCGCCCCCCAGCGTCACGGGGAATTAAGGGAAAATCGCGCCCGATTTCGTTTCATTCGAGAAATCCGCCGTTTCGTGAATTTCACGACCATTGGCTAAGATAACGCCACCAGTTGCATAATACGTCACAAAAACGAGCGACATCGCCCGCCCGGAATGCCAGCCATTCCTGGTCACGACCGGAGCACCCGCTTCCGCGAGGGCGCGACCTGCGGATCAGTCAACCGCGACCGCTGCCAGCCTTGTCTCGTCGCCTCAACTCCCCGACATCATCCTGTTTACCAAAACAACCATGGGAGCAACCAGCGCCGCCCACATCGCCGGAACCAACGCGAGGAAATCCACACGAATATTATATCCCGCCGAGATCGCATGAAGATTCCACCAGCTCGCAACGCCCCACACCCCCGCGCTCGCACCAATCCAAACCCAATCCCAAACAGTCGCCCGCCCGCGAAGAATCAACAGTCCGCAGCTGGCCAGCATCGCGACGAGCGGTCCCAACAAAACACCCCACGCCGTCCCAGCCATCAAGACCGGGAACAAGATCGCTCCGGGGAAAAGCCACGCACTCAGCACCACCGCCACGACCACGAGGCCGCCCCCAATCTGAAGGTTTTTCGTCATCGCCCTGCATCAAGAGATGCAGACGGCAGACTTGCCACCTTCCTCGCTCGGACGCGATGAAAATACAGGGCGAAGAGCGCGCCTCGCGACGAGCCGCGCCAACGCGAGAACCAGCCCTCAGAGAGTATCGACTGCTTCCCCGCTCTCCGCCGCGCACAGGCCCCGCTTGGTCCGGTGGCCGACAAAATCCATGAACATCCTGCCCTCCCGGCTCCATTCCTCGGTCTGGCCGGCGGCGATCGCCTGCGTCACGTTCAGTCCGCTCCGATAAAGCAGCTTGTAGGCGCGTTTCACGTCGGCCCGGTTTTGGGTGGTGATGCCCTTGCGCTTCATTCCGATGGCGTTGATGCCGCACACCGTGTTCAGGATCACACCGACCGTGAAGGGCGGGATGTCTTTGCTCCATGCCGTGCCGCCCCGGATCATGCACATCGAGCCGATGCGCAGAAACTGGTGAAACACGGATGCGCCGCCCAGCACGATATCGTCCGCCGCGTTCACATAGCCGGCGAGGAGGCAGTTGTTTGCGAAAATATTGCGATCACCCACGGAAACATTGTGCCCGAGATGCACTCCGGCCATCAGCAGGTTTCCATTCCCCACTTTGGTCTTGGTTCCCTGCTTCGATCCGCGATGGATGGTGACGTATTCGCGGAAGACATTGTCATTTCCGATGACGACCTCGCTGGAGATCGAGGCGTTATGCGCGAGATCCTGGGGAGCCGATCCGATCACGGCCCCGTACCCGATGAGATTCCGATCGCCGATCGTGACATTGCTGGTCAGGACGGCGTGCGCCTGGACGACGCAATCGCTGCCGAGCGTCACCCCATCTTCCACGATGGCGTAGGGGCCGATTTCGACATTCTCTCCCAATCGAACAGAGGAGCCGACGATCGCTGTGGGATGGATTTTCAAATTCGTTTCTGCGGGATAAAAACTCGTCCCTGCTGGCGGCATCCGGCGGCGCGATCTCTTTTCCTCGCCTCCATCAGATCAGAATGCATCAGGCTCAAAACGCCGGAAGCGCGGATCGCCCCGGGCGGGTGATAGGTAGTCATCACTCGCAACTAAATCCACCCGATGTATTTTGAAAATTACCATTATCTTTTCATCATTCTGATTTTCAGATAGATCAGCTCTCATATGGAACTCCGGCACCTCCGCTATTTCGTCAGCGTGGCCGAGGAGCTGAGCTTTCTCGGGGCGGCCCGGCGGCTGAACGTCTCCCAGCCCCCGCTCAGCCAGGCCATCAAGGAGCTGGAGGAGGAACTCGACACCCGCCTCTTTAACCGGACGAGCCGCAAGGTCGAGCTGACCGACTCGGGATTGTTCCTGCTCTCCCGCGCCCGGAGCATCCTCGCGCAAATCAGCCGCACGGGGACAGAGCTTCAGCTGCTGCAGCAGAAAAAGGAGGTCCTTCGCATCGGGTTTGTGCGACCCATCCCGATTCTCCCCCCGTCCATGAAGGCCTTCCGCACGAAATTTCCCGACGTTCACCTCACGCTCGTTCCGTCATCAAACAGGAATTCCCGCGATTTCCTCACCAACGACGAGGCCGACGCCAACATCGGGGCCTATGTCGCCCCCGACGCGCATATTGACTCCATCCTGTGGGCCGAGATCAGACTGCAGGCCATCGTGCCCGACACCCATCCCATGGCGAAACGCCCGGAGGTGACCATGAAGGACCTCGCCGGGTATCCGCTGCTGCTCCCCGGCCTGTCCAATCCCACCCACATGGGCCGCGAGATCCTGCAATTCTGCCGTCAGTCGCGCTACTTCGATCCGGCGACCACCGTCCATTGCGAAGACCTCGACGTCCTCCTCGCCATGGTGGAATCCGAGGCCGGCATCGGCATCGTCCACGGCTTTCACCTGAATCGCGCCACCGGGGAGCCATCGCAAAAGAAGTCGAGCCCGCAAAGGCCCGTCCTCATCAGCGGCAGGACGCCCCTGCTCCAGGTCGGCATCACCTGGCGGAGGGACCGCGTGAGCCCCGCGCTCTCCGGACTGATCGAGGAACTGGAATTCCAGCTTGAGCAAATGGCCATGGCCTGGGAAGCCGATCCCGAGCTCTCGCTCTTCCGCCGCGCCATATCATGGCACCCGACCAAGACCCAACACCGGCGGTCGCGGAGTTCTCCCAAACGGCCCTGAGCTTAACGATGCGCCTATTGGGGCTATCTCCTGATCCCGATGTCTTCGCATTATCAAAGCAACCTGAGTGGCACTTTAAAATAACTCGAAGAGACTAAGCAAAACTCACTGACAGTCATCCCCCGTTTTCCACGTGGTCCCAGCCAGTCAGGATTCCGCGTACCACCCTCCATTCCAGCCGAGTCCCGGCAATTTTCCTGATCCCGCTTTTGTCAATTGACGCCCCCAATTCCCCACGCTAGACCGACCGCAGCATGAAGCGACTCATACTAGCAGGGGTGATGGTGCTGTTGATGTCCGGCGGAGCTTTTGCCTCCACACTGTTCACCTTTTATACAACCGCCACCGCCAGCGCCGTCGCGCTCGGCTTCACCCTCGACCAGGAAGTCATCTTCCAGTTCCAGGCCTTCGGAACGAACACCGCCGACGAGGCCGACGCCAACCAGGTGATCTGGAACGGCACCCTCTCCGACCTGCTCTGGCAATCCGTTTCCATGGGCTCGACCACCGGGACCACGGGCTTTGCCGATCCCGGCAATATCGTGGAAGTGTACCGGTCTGGCAGCACCATTACCGACATGCACATCAAGGTGTCCCCGTCGGTCACCTTCCAGACTCCGAATAGCGAACGCGTCGCCTACATCGAGGTCTACGCCGCGAACATCGCAAACTTCGCCACAGCCCCGGTCGGCACGACCATCGACAGTTACTTCCTGAACTACGAGGGAGACTACACTCCCACGGGTATCACCGAGGTCCTCACCCACGCCGACACCGACGGCCGCTTCCGCGTGACCAAGCTGAACATCGACGTCGTCCCCGAGCCCTCGACCTACCTCCTCCTCGCCCTCAGCGGAGCCATGCTCCTCTGGACGAACAAGCGCCTTAGGCAGCAACTCCTCCCCCGGCTCGGGAGCTAGCAGTCTCCGGCCAGCTCTCAAATCCATCATTCCAAGCGCTCAGCCATGGGGACGCAGCCCCTTCTTCGAATATCAAATTGGAAAATTTGACATTCACAGCTCCCTTATTTCAATCCTGCAACAGGAACTTCATTCACCACATAAACAAACACTCCAGATGCCATAGCTTTAAATTGCAAAATCACAGACCTTGAAAGGTCTGCACTCGATAACTCCATCTGTAGAGCGTCAAAATATCCCTGATGATTTTTCATTTCCCAACACCATATGACGCGCAAGCCATAAGCCTCCGCGAGCCATGGGATAATATCGGAAGCATCAACGTTGTTTCCCGATAAGTTCTCATCCCAAAATAGCTCATCGCTATCCAAGTCGACCCCCAAAGCCAACCTGACATTACCTTCAAAGAGAAAATCCACTGACTCCAGGCGCACCAAATCACAGCCCTGCTCGTGTCGGCAAAATATTCTCTCAAGCTTGAGGTGTTCTCTCGCTACCTGCGCAATATCCATTATTTCAAAGAGACCCACGCTATTAATTAATCATCTCTAGTACAAGCCCCATCAAGACAGGGGCATCAACCGCCCTTTTCCTTCCTTTCGGAAAGCCTGATATCGCGTCAGAAAATACCAGCAGGCTCCGACCACGTTCATGCCGAGAATCACAATCAGCCAGATGGAACGGTCCTTCGGCGAGGTGAGATACTGCGTGGAATGCATGGCAGCAAACCCGCAATAACACACCATCCCGAGCACACACACCGTCTGTGCAATCGAAGAGATCACCGACAGGGTCATATCGAAAGTCTGACTTCCGCAGCGTTGCTCAGTCGCTCCGACAAGGACCGCCAGACCAAAGAGAGTTATTGCGATAAGAATAGCAAAAGCGCGGTTCATTTTCTGGCAGACATCATAAATCAAAAGGTTCCTGCCTGCCAACGAAAGGAAGCTGGTCCAAGTGCCGCCGCCCCTTCGCCCTTCGAGCAGTCTCGCTCAGGGTGCAATATCTTGCTCCTTGTCCCGCATTTCCTCGTATGTCTCCAAAGGTATTTCAGGACCGGTTGGTCAAATCGTAATCTTACTAAGCCAGCCAAGATAGGGCACCTAGGGAACAAATAGCATTCCTGATATATCCTGAATCCCGACAAGAATACCCCGTTTGAGCAAGATGCAAGCCAGCGCATCACGATAAGCCATTTGACGGGACGCATCGGGATATCTCGCGTATAGCTGATGCAGCGGTGACTCAGCAGAGCGCAATTGCTTTACAATTTCTTTGTCGGAAAGGTTTCCGGCAAACCTTGCCACCGCTGCCAGTTGGTCCTGTCGGTATCGAGGTTTTATATTTGCCAGGGCTTTGGAACTGGAAAACGAGAAGGCTTGGCCAAAATTGGCCTCCGCAAGCTCGATCTGTTTCTTTTCTCCTTCACGATCATAAGCGAGGTTCCGATCCATAGCGATCGCACCCAGCAAAAACGGCGCGGGGACGCAAATGTCGTCTTTCCCGTATTTCGGGACGTTGATCAAGATGTACAGCGGAGATGTGCTTTTTTCGTTTATGGCCTGATTGAACATCGCCCTCGTATGGTCGCCGGCAAAGGCCGCGGCCAATGATGCTAAAATCACCGC
>JAFKMU010000018.1 GCA_017305195.1 Verrucomicrobiota bacterium
GCGTCGAGTCTGACAAGCCAGGCTCCTGCCCTCGATGTGGCATGGCTCTGGAACGCAATCCCACATTTCGCCGTTCGATGACCTACGTTTGCCCGATGCACCCGGAGGTTCGACAGAATCACCCTGGGAATTGTCCGATTTGCGGCATGGCGTTGGAGCCAGCTACCAGCGAAGCCGAACCGCTGGAGGATTCCGAGCTGCGAGACATGTCACGCCGATTTTGGGTCGGCGCGTGTTTAACGGTTCCTGTCGTGCTTCTGGCTATGGGAGCGCACCTGCCTCCGTTCAATATGATTCCGACTCGAATCTCGGCGTGGATTCAGTTCCTGCTCTCAATCCCGGTGGTCCTGTGGGCGGGATGGCCATTTTTTGTGCGAGGCGTCCAATCCGTCATCAACAGACATTTGAACATGTTTACGCTGATTGCGCTGGGAACGGGAATGGCGTTCCTCTTCAGCGTATTCGTCTTGTTCGATCCGGGGGTTCTTCCACATTCGTTTCGGCATGATGGTGGACTTCCGATCTATTTCGAGGCAGCCGCTGTCATCACAGTGCTCGTGCTTCTCGGCCAAGTGCTTGAATTGCGAGCCCGAGCTGGGACGGGCGCGGCAATCCGCGCACTCCTCGGACTCGCTCCGAAGATCGCTCACCGGGTTCGAGATGGGGTGGAGGAGGATCTTTCGCTAGATGCGGTTAACGCCGGGGATGTCTTACGCGTAAAACCCGGCGAGAAAATCCCCGTGGATGGAGTGGTGCTCGAAGGTCGCAGTCCGGTGGACGAATCAATGCTCACCGGCGAGCCGATACCCGTGGTCAAGGAAACCGACTCAAAAGTCGTTGGGGGAACACTTAACGGAACAGGTAGTTTCCTCATGCGGGCGGAACGTGTGGGTGCAGATACGATGCTCTCACAGATCGTTCAGATGGTCGCTCAGGCACAGCGCAGCCGGGCTCCAATTCAGAGACTTGTCGATGTGGTTTCCGGATGGTTCGTACCTGCCGTGATTTTTGTGGCAGTTCTCACCTTTATCATTTGGGCAAGATTTGGGCCGGAACCCGCTCTGATCTTTGGATTGGTCAATGCCGTGGCCGTGCTCATCATAGCTTGTCCCTGCGCCCTTGGCCTGGCAACCCCGATGTCCATCATGGTTGGGGTGGGTAGAGGCGCTTCCCTCGGTGTCCTTGTCAAGGATGCCGAGGCATTGGAAAACCTTGGAAAGGTCGATACCCTCGTGGTGGATAAGACCGGAACGTTAACGGAGGGAAAGCCCTCCGTCACAACGATCGTGCCCGCAGCAGGAATCGAAGAGAACGCATTGCTGGCCGCTGCCGCCGCACTTGAGGGTCAGAGCGAACATCCGCTGGCGGGAGCCATCGTGCGTGCGGCCCACGAGAGAGAACTGGAAATCGGAGTGGTATCGGAATTTCAGGCGGTAACTGGTGGCGGGGTGGTTGGTCGAGTGGACTCCACGCCGATCATCGTGGGAAAAAGAAGCCTGCTGTCGGATCGTGGATTTTCCGGCCTCGATGCGCTGGACTCCGAGGCAAGCCGCCTGCAAGGCGATGGTCAAACGGTCATATGGATAGCTATTGGCGAACGCTTAGGCGGCATTCTTGCTCTTGCCGATCCGATCAAGCAGACCACGCCTGAGGCTATCGCCGGCATCCACGCCTTTGGCGTCAAGATCGTCATGCTTACCGGAGACAATCGCCAAACTGCCGAGCGCATCGCAACCAAGCTCGGGATCGATGAAGTCCACGCCGAGGTGACTCCGCAGGATAAACAGGAAAAAGTATCCTCTCTGATGAATGCCCACAATGTCGTTGCGATGGCGGGAGACGGAGTGAATGACGCTCCGGCCCTCGCTGCCGCCAATGTAGGCATCGCCATGGGCACAGGAACGGACGTAGCCATGCACAGCGCCGGAATAACTCTGGTAAAGGGAGATCTTCGGGGGATTGCCCATGCCATCGCCTTAAGTCGCGCCACAATGCGAAACATCCGTCAGAACATAGCGTTTGCTTTCCTTTATAATACGCTCGGCATTCCTATCGCCGCCGGCGTTCTTTACCCGTTCTTTGGCTTGCTGCTCAGCCCGATCATTGCCAGTGCGGCCATGGCGCTGAGCAGTGTCTCGGTGATTAGCAATGCCTTGCGGCTGAAGCGAACGAAACTCTAAGCACGAATCGAACGGAAAGCCTCTGTGGGAAGAATCCTCGCTGTTTCGGCAATGCCGACTCGTCGATGACAAAGAACCGATAACCCCTGTCTGCATCGGAGAGATCCTCTCCGATGCAGTTTTGGGGGCCGGTTTCTCATCAGGGTCGATAACCGATGTAGTCTCCGTAGGCATCACGCACGAGGAGGGAACGATCCGTGGTCTCAAATTTTGGGCGATCCGAGTCGTTCAACCATACCGTAGTAATTTGTCCGGGATGAATGGACACCCTAATTTCCTCGTTGTAGGTTTCGCCGGAGACGCTGACGGTGTACGTGCCGGGATCGAGCTCCATCGGTCGCCGGTAATAACCGGTTTTGGCCTTTCCGTCCGAATCCAGGCGGACGCGATAGTTGTCTTGAATCCAGACGTTATTATTATCCCCCTCGACGACCTTCCTCTCTGGCGTGAAGATTCTCAGGTATCCTTGGGAGGACGACTTGATGATCTTTTCGTCTCCTGCCTTTGGTGGACGAGGGCCCACCAGCGGCGAGTGTTGTGAAGCGTAGAGTGGGAATGCCATTGGCAACATGGCTGCTGCCAAAAGCAGAAGTTTGCATCTTTTTGTCGGTGTTTTCATGCTATGTATTAGTTGAGGTTTAACTTGGCCGGACCGCTCTGCTTTCGGGTTTCCCGGCCTACAATTCGTTGAACGCCGAAGTCCTGAAAATCCCTTTAACAAATGTTTCCTCCCCTTTTCTCTGGATCAAAATTGTGAAGGGCGATGGCTAATTCTTTCCCTGAATCGATCACGATGCCTCGTCGTCTCGTGCGCTTCGGGTCACCAGCAGGAGAGGTGATGAAAAAATCCACCCCCCTTCCGCATAACCGAAAAAAAATTCAACTTTTTCAAGGGTTTCGCGTGCTTGCGGGCATTTACGAGAGTGCCCGGCAATTTCACGACGAAGCTGCCGAAAGGCTGAAAAGAAACCCAAACGAAAAGAATACAATGAAAACTCTCACCAAAACCCTCAGTGTCCTGGCCATCAGCGGTGCTTTCGCCGGAGCGGCTCTTGCCGGCCCCGGAGATGCGTATGCACCTTACGGCACACTTCCCGCCAAGAAGGATAGTGCGACCCAGATCGCTCTCTTTCGGAGCGGCGGAGTGAATTCTGCCGAGAAGAACGCCAACCTCAAGGAAGTCACGCTCTTCGTGAATCCGAAGACCCACACCCCCGTAGTCGTCAAGGTGGCACGCTGATTCAAATTAAGTTAAGCTTCGACAACTTAACAACGCCGAACGGGAGCGGAAGAGTCCGCTCCCGGTTGGTGGAGAAAGGGGAAAATGAAAGACAACTTAAATGATCTCTTGAAAAGCTGGCAGCCGGAGGTTCCTGAACCGTCGGATTTTCGGCGCAATGTCTGGAAAAAAATCGAGCGTTACCGTCCCGTAAAGGAAACGGGTTGGCTGGCTGAGTTGTTTGTGTTGTTTGCCCGGCCACGGATCGCTTTTGCGATGGTCGCGTTTGCGATAGTGGTTGGGGGCGTAGTCGGTCGGGAAGTTTCCGCTGTCAGTCAGACCTCTGACTATCTTCGTTCGGTGAATCCTTACGCTCAACTGCGATGAAAAAGGGCATCTTTGTTCTGGTTACTGCCATCGTGTTGGGGCTGGTCGCCGCTGCTGCGGCCTGCTGGTTTTCGCAACGTTCTTCTCCAGAAGATTGGTTCCGAAAAAAATTCGATCTAACCGAACAGCAGGCTCAGCAAGCCGCCGCTCTCCATCAGGAATATCAGGTTTCCTGCACCGAAATGTGCGCCCGCATCGCACAGGCTGACGCACGGCTCGCGAAAGCGATTCAGACCGGCAATGGGATGACACCCGAAATTCGGGCCGCTATCGCCGAAACGGACACCGTGCGCACGGAATGCCGCGCCAACATGCTGGAGTATTTCTATAAAATTGCCGCGACATTGCCTCCGGCAAAAAAGCAAAGCTACCTGGATATGGTGCTCCCAACGGTTCTCGAACCGGGGGAAATGGGTGGAATGCACCGCCAATGAGCGTCTTGCCGACTGATGCGGATATTTCCGCGATGCGTCGCCTTCGGGAGGGAGATGATCTGGCGCTCAACGAAATCATGGACCGATGGCAGCGGAGATTGACGAGCTATCTTCTTCGCGCCATTGGCAACGAGACCGTTGCCGTTGATCTTGCGCAGGAGACTTTCGTCCGCGTTTATCAGAGCCGGGAAAAATACCAACCCAAGGGCGAATTTTCGACTTGGCTTTTCGCCATCGCGACAAATCTCCTCCGGCAGCATTTTCGATGGCTCAAGCGCCATCCCACCGTTTCCATGGATTCCGTGGAGCCAGGCTGCGACGACCCGCCATTGAGCGCACATCTGCCCGCCGAAGATTCCAACAATGTCGAAAGGGACGAGAGAGCTAGGATCGTCAAGGACGCCGTTACGGCCCTGCCGCCTGAACTGCGGGAGGCTGTTCTGTTGTTTGAATACGAGGATCTGTCGCACGAGCAGATCTCCAAAATCGCAGGGTGCTCGAAGAAGGCGGTGGAAACCCGCCTCTATCGAGCCCGAGCCCTTCTGCGGGAAAAACTCCGGCACTGGCTGGCCTCCTGAGAGCGAAGTCAAGATATGGAACGGAAATTGCTCATGACTCTCCGTGCTTTCCCGTTTATTTCTCTGCTCTCTTGCGGCATTGGGCCTGCTGGTCTCATCGCAGGCGCAGGCCGGAGTCGTCGCGGAGATTCCCGTGGAATATTCCAGCGGGTATCTCTGGCTGAAAGTCCAGCCTGCCGGACAGCGTGAAACGCTCAACTTCATCCTCGATTCAGGCGCAGCCTCGAGTGTCTTGGACCTCAACGCGGCGCGACGCCTCGCTCTGAGGCTTGGCGGCCGCGTGCCGGTGCAGGGCGTCCATTCGCGCACAACCGCTCACTACATCGAACGGTTCAATGCCCAGGCAAGCGGCATCACGCTGCCCAAGTCGCTTTTGGCCCTTGATCTGAGCATGGTCAGCCGGACGTGTGATCGCCCGATCGACGGTTTGCTGGGGGCGGATTTTTTCCATGGGCGAATCGTCCAAATTGACTTTGCCGCCGGGAAGCTCCGGATTTTGGATCGGGCGCCCGTGAGCGAGTGTTGTGCGGTGCTTCCGATGAAGCAGCGCAACGGCACGTTTTGTGTGCCGGTGGGAGTGGCCGGAAACCCCTCGCGGTGGATGCGCGTGGATACCGGCTGCGATTCCACTCTGGAGTGGGTCATCAATGGGGCCGGAGATCGACGCCATGCCGGCACATCCATCGGTCTGACAAATACTCGCACCCGGTCGCTTATCACGGATGTTCAGTTGGGCAGCCATACGCTTCCGGGAGTGAAAGCGGGAATTCATGACCAGCAGATGTTCCCCGGAGAAGCCGGGTTACTGGGAAATGCCTTGCTTGCCCGATTTTGCGTCACGATTGACACTCCGGGCGGTCGCCTCCTGCTGGCAAGCAAGTAGCTCCTCAATCTTTTTTGAGGGTTTTTCGTTCGAGCGGCGTTGAACTCCTAGAGCCCGGTGATTTCACGATGAAGTTGCCAGATGGCTTAAAAGAGAAACTCAACAGAAAGACCCAATAAAATGAAACCCCTGATCAAATCCCTGGCGGTTCTCGCCATCGGTGGAATCTTCGCGGGATCGGCTGTCGCCGGACCGGGCGATGCCCATCCCTCCTTTGCCTATCAACCGGCAAAGAAGACTGAATCCGTGCAAATCGCTCTTTTCCGGGCGCCTGCGGCCAAGGAAACCAAGGTGGAAGTGAGACAGCTTCCCAACCCCAACCCGAAAATCCAATCGGCCAGAACCGTCCAAGTGACTGGCCGCATGTCTCCGAGGTATTAAACCCTCAAAATCGCCGATAGTGGGCGGGTTCCTTGAATTCGCTCACTGGCAGGCGAGACATCGAAGGCGATAAAAACTCGAAACGTTCCTGTATGAAAAATTTTTCACTCCTGCTCACCTTGGCTGTCGCCCTCTTCGGGCTGGCGAACAGATCACAGGCGGCATCTTCCAATCCCGTTCTCGACGACTATGTGATTGTCGCCGAGGCTCTAGCGAAAGACGACCTGGCTGCGGCCAAGAAGGCCGCTTCCACATTGTCCGAAGCAGCAACCACCGAAAAGCTCACGAGTCTTGCGAATCACGCATCCGAGATCGCCTCCAGCGATTCTCTCGATACAGCCCGCGAGCATTTCAAGCTGGCGAGTAGTGAAGCCGGAAAACTCGCTTCCGGCCAAGATGGCTACTACGTGTTCACCTGCCCGATGGCCAAGGCCGAATGGGTGCAGAAAACGAAGAAAGTCCAAAATCCCTACATGGGCCAAAGCATGCCCGGTTGCGGCTCCCTCAAGAACGGGAAATCCGGCTCTAAAACCATGAGCATGGGCGGCGGCTGCTGCGGCTAAGCCAATACCCAACAGTAAGATTCTCTCATCACTGAGTTCTTTTCAACCGATCGGCGGGTTAATGTTAATTCGAGGCCGTGCAACGTCCGGGACGGGTTCGAGCCTCGATTCGTTTACCTGGAGGAGCATGAGGGAACTCTTGCCTGAATGCCTTATCACGAGGTGCAGACGGTTTCCGTAATGTTCCATCAGGAAGAACGGCATGAGTGACGATACGAAAAAGCGGCAGAAAGGCCGCGGGTCGAATTGGCGGGATTACATTCCGCTCATCACTATCGTCGCGCTTACGGTGCTCGCATCTGGAGCCAAACAAGTGAGTTACGGCACCGACGGGTCTGTCATGTCATGGATGCGCGACTTTATGGGGCTTTTCCTCGTGGTCTTCTCGATGTTCAAGTTCTTCAACCTGGAAGGATTTGCGGACGGATTCCAGATGTATGACCTGCTGGCCAAGCCATTTCGGCCCTATGCCTACGTTTATCCGTTTCTAGAGCTAGGGCTGGGCCTTGGCTACTTGGCTCAGTGGCAACCCACCGTCATCGCAGGAGCCACGGTCGTATTGATGGTTTTTGGAGCAATGGGCGTGGTAAGCGCGTTACGCAAGGGGCTCGACATAGAATGCGCCTGCCTGGGCAGCGTCTTGAGTGTTCCACTTTCAACCGTCGCCCTCGTCGAGGATCTTGGAATGGCGGCGATGGCAGTAGCTATGTTGATTGCCGGGAAATATTGAGGCTCGCGCAATGCGGTGACACGATACTCCCACGTATTCGGCCGTCACTCTATTATGCCTCAGCACCTCCGCCACGCCCCCTTCGCGTCCACCCTCAGCAATTCCACCGCTCTCCATATTTCTCATACCCACTCGATGTAGAGTAGGCGGGGGACGGCGGGTTGAGAGGCAAAATGCCAATGACCGCCTGTGCCCCGCCCCTCGTCAAACCGGACAAGCGGATTTCCCGCATCCGGCTTTCTCATGGCGGTTCATCGGTTCGCGACTCGAACAGGTCAGAGCCTCACCACGCCCAGCCGCTCGTAAATGAACCGGTAGTAGGTAAGATCTGCGGATGGACGCAGATGGCGCTGACTGCGACCTTTCATCTGTCGGAGCATTCTTCCGTAAACGAAGCTGTTCATGTTATTGAAGACGGTCCCCCGGTGCCCTTGCCCGAAGTATTGTCTCCAACCGCGCAGATAGGCGTTGACTCGTTCTACCAATACCGCGATGGGCAGCGCCCGGTAACGGCTTTGGGTGAGTTCACGCATTTGACTACGGAACCGCTCTTGCGCTTTCCGGGAGGGCTTCATCGAAAGCCACGGGCATTTGCCCCACTTTCGACTCCAGCCCTCCCACGCAAACGTGTAGCCCAGGAAGTCGAGCGACTCCCCTCCGAGCTGAACGTTGCGGATCGTCGTCTTCTGCTGGTTGATGACCAGACCCATCCGTCCCTCCAAGAGCTGCGAAAGCCATTCCATGACTTTCTCCGGGTGCCGGCGCATAAGGATCACAAAGTCATCCGCATAGCGGACGATCTTTGCATCGGCCCATTTTCCCGGCCCCGTTTTGCTCCGGAACGAACGATCCAGCCAGTGCAGGTAGATGTTGGCCAACAGGGGAGAGATCACTCCTCCCTGCGGCGTTCCCTGCCTCTGGCGGCTTCGGTTTTCCTTCCCATCCCGATCTCTTTCGATCACCTCGACTCCGAGCCACTGCCTGATCAGACCGATCACTGACCGGTCCGCTATGCGCTTTTCCACGCACTTCAGCAGCTTCTCGTGATCGATCAGGTCGAAGCATGCCTTCAAATCGGCATCCACCACCTGTCTCCGACCGCTTTTGAGACCAGCCCGAATCGCCTCAAGGGCGTTCCTGGCCGAGCATCTCGGTCGAAAACCGTAGGATGTCTCCTCAAAGTCCGCCTCGAAGATGGGTTCAACCACCAACAAGACCGCCATCTGAACAATGCGGTCGCACACCGTCTGGATGCCCAACGGCCGCTGCCCGCCATTCGCTTTTGGGATATATACTCTTCGGATGGCTTGAGGCTGATACCTCCTGCCGCGAAGGGCTTCCGCGATTTCCCCCAGGACCCTTTCAATCGCTCCCTCCGTGGACTTCAGGGCATCGATGCTGACCCCATCCACCCCAGGTGCTCCCCCGTTTGGGATACCTGTTTCCACGCTGCCTCAAGCACGTCGCGCCGATAGATCCGGTCGTACAATGCGTAAAACCGAAACCCCGGCTCATTCTTGGCTTTCCGATATAGCCTCCGTCTCAACTCAAAGACTTTCAGGGGCAGTCCCTTCCAGTTCGCCTTGAAGGCTTCCGGATATTCGAACTCCCCTTCTCCCGTAGTGGTCATTTCTGACAAGCGGCTCCTTTCGTTTATTGACTTCTTCTCCACCAGGACAAGGCCCCTTCGCTCCACGGCCATTACGCCGCTTCCCCGCTACTATGGGCCTCTCCGACTCCCCGTGCTCCCCCGCCTCGGTTATGGCTTCCCTCGGCAGGTTCGAGGCACGACCTCAAAACACGGGGCCTCGCAGGTTCCTGTACCTTCTGTCGCCACGCGCCATCCCCAAACACCCCGGGGAACCAGGCAATACGCCTCTGCTGAACAGCGTCCGCCCGTCCTGGCTTCAACTCGTCATAAAAGTCTGGCCGCTCCCGGGCTAATAACTCTCGGGGTTGATTCACGGGTTCGCTTGCGCTACGGCTCGCGGCTTCGCCTCCGCAGGGCTTCGAAACGTCCCTCGCGGAACGCCCCGCCTGCTCGGCTACATGTCTTCAGCTTTTTACATGGTGAACTCCTTTCATTTCACTAGAAGGCGACAGTCTTGGCCTGCCGCACATGACACTTATGGTCGCCTCCTTGCTGCTGGCGGCTCTGCGTGTCGCTTACGTAGAGGATGACGCTGGCTTTCTTGGCTTCGGACACCATCATGAGGTCGTCGCACGCTGATGCAAGGGGTATCGAACACTCTGTCAATTTCCTCCACCTGTGTACTGCTTCATTTGATTGGACAATGAGCCTACTTCGGTTGCAATTTTCGTAGTTCGGTCCGAGCATCCTGAATAATAGCCCAAGCCGAGTGCAGGAATAGGGCAGCGATTATTCCTGCCACAATCAGATCTGGCCAAGCGCTTCGGAACCAAGCGACGAACCCGGCCGCTATAATTACTGCGACATTGGCGAGTGCATCGTTGCGGCTGAATAGCCAGATGGCACGCGCAGCGGCATCGCGGCCCTCGCGAAACCGCACTAACATAAGTGCAGAAATGACATTGACGAGCAGGGCAACGACGCCAAGACCGCCCATGAGTTCGGCTTCCGGCGGAATCGCGTTCATGGCGCGCCAAACCGCCATGCCCATGACACCGACGCCGAGTGCCAGCAGGAACACTCCTTGCAACAATGCCACTCTCGCCCGGACATGCGCAGCCCAACCGAGTGCAAGCAAGCCTATGAGGGTGATCGAGCCATCGCCCAAAAAATCGAGGGCATCCGCCTTGAGTGCCTGGCTGCGAGCAAGGAAACCGCCGACAATCTCGATGACGCCGAAACCGATGTTGAGGACGACGACTGTCCACAAAGCTCGCCGATAAGCGGGATCGTGGGTGGCGCGTTTCTCATCTGCATGGCAGCCGCAGCCTGTTTTTAGTTCTTCGCTCATGGCATGGCGGAGGCGGAGCTAAATCCTTCAAAGGGGATCACTCGTCGCAGGTGCATGCATATTCCGGGTTGGAACATCCTTTGCAGTTGCTCAGATCGAGCTTGATACGGAAATTTTTCGGTTTCGCGTCGGCGGTTTCCTTCACTTGAACCACGACATTGTAGTGCTCTCCCTCGGGAAGGGCCTCCGTCGATACAAGAAGGTTGTCCTTCTTTGAGAACTCGAGCTTCTTCTTTCCAGTCGGCGCTTCTGCCGTAGCAACAACAACCTGATCGGTGGGAGCCAGCGGTTTTTTTTCGGTGTCGTAAAACGCAATCGAAACAGTGCGGTCTGGTTCCACAAAGAATTCGGCACTGGTGTCTCCAAGGTGAAGAATTCGCCCCTTACGCGGGCCTGCCTCGATATTTTTGGCTGCAATAGCAGGGCTGACGATTATTGCGATGGCGACAAGTGATGTGATGAGTTTTTTCATGGTGTTACGGGTTCAGGAGTTTCGGGTTCGGTGATGGTTGTTGTGTGTTTGTTTTTTCGGTTGGTTCTTCGCTCGATCCATTCGTAAAGCGTGGGAAGCAAGACGAGGGTGAGGAAAGTGGAGGAAATCACCCCGCCGATAACGACGGTTGCAAGCGGGCGCTGAACCTCAGCGCCCGCACCCGTTCCTAGTGCCATAGGCACGAATCCGAGTGACGCAACAAGGGCGGTCATTAGCTTTGGGCGGAGCCGGGTTAATGCGCCTTCAACTACCGCTTCTCGAAGCTCTCGTCCCTGCTCACGAAGTTGATTAATGAACGAAATCAGCATGATCCCGTTGAGCACAGCTATACCTGACAACGCGATAAATCCGACTCCGGCGGATATCGTGAATGGCAAGCCGCGAATATAGAGTGCCAAAATCCCGCCCGTCACCGCCAGAGGAACGCATATAAAAATGAGCGTCGCCTGCCGCAGCGATCCGAAACTCATGAAAATCAGAATATAGATTAACAGAAGCGCAAGCGGGACTACGATATAGAGTCGTTTTTTGGCTTCGATGAGGTTCTTAAATTGACCGCCGAATTCAAAATAGTAGCCGTCAGGAAATTTGACCTTTTCTTGAATGTTGCGTGTCGCCTCTGCGACAAAACTCGCCGTGTCACGCTCCCTGACATTTACCAAGATGGAGACGCGCCGTTGCGCATCCTCACGAGCAATTTGGTTAACTTGCTCGACGATCTTGAGCTTTGCGATTTGTCCCAGGGCAAGCAACCCGCCGTCCGGTGTGGGAACCGCAAGGCGCTCCAATTCTTTGAGATCGGCGCGGCGATCCTCGGCAAGTCGCACAACGATTTCTATGCGGCGATTGCCTTCGATTATCATTCCAACTTCGCTTCCTGCTAGAGCAGTTTCCACGATGCGGTTCAAATCTTCTGCCTGAACATTGAATTTCCGCATCGCTTCGCGATCTGGTTGAATTTCGACCATCGGCACCTTTCCGATGGCGTCGAATTCTGCTTCGCGACCGCCCGGTGTGTTTTCAATCACGCCGCGCACCTCGCCCGCTATTCTTTCCAACTCGTCATAATCTTCGCCGAAGATTTTACATACGAGGTCGGCCCGTGCTCCCGCCATGATTTCGTTGAAACGCATCTGGATCGGTTGCGAGAGAAGCAGATTTTGGCCCGGAATTTCCTCAATGAGCTTCTGACGCATAAGAGCGCCGAGTTCCGCTTTCTGAATACGCCGTCCATCCACCGACCGCCATGTGTCCGGCGGGTTTAACATGACGTAGGTATCGGAAACATTCGGCCCCATCGGATCAGTTGCGACTTCGGCTGTGCCGATGCGGGAAAAGATGTGCCGGATTTCGGGGAATTCTTTTCGGAGGACTTTTTCGGACCGCTTCTGCATTTCAATAGAGGCTGACAGCCCGGCACTCGCGCTTCGGATGAATTGGAAAGTAAAGTCCCCTTCATCGAGTTGCGGGATGAATTCCGCCCCTGATCGTGAAAAGAGAAAAATGGAGAACGCAAAAAGCGCCACCATGGGGACTACCGTTGCCCAACGATATCGGAGGCTGAAATGGAGTAGAGGGGTATAGATCCGTTTGGTGAAGGTAACGAGCCAGTTGTCTTTTTCCCTGATATTGCCACCAAGAAGGAATGAGCAGAGAACCGGCATGAGTGTCAGCGCAAATACAAGTGCTCCACCAAGCGCCAGCATGACTACCACCGCCATTGGCTTGAACATTTTGCCCTCGATTCCTTCCAACGCGAGAATCGGCACATACACCACCGTAATAATGACGACTCCAAAGAACATTGGACTCGCCACTTCTTTCGCCGATCTCAAGACCTCCCTCGTGCGTTCAACAGCCGTAAGTCTTCGTCCAAGTTGATGTTGTTTTTCCCCAAGGTGTCGAATGATGTTTTCCACCATCACAACAGCGCCATCCACGATCAGGCCGAAGTCGATTGCGCCAAGACTCATCAAGTTCCCGGAAAGTCCGAGATGGATCATGCCTGTCATGGCGAAGAGCATCGAAAGTGGTATAACGAGGGCAACGATAATGGCGGCGCGCCAGTTACCGAGCAGGGCAAAAAGGACGACGACCACAAGAATTGCTCCTTCGACCAGATTCTTTTCGACGGTTTGAATCGTGCGATTCACTAGATCGGAGCGGTCGTAAAGAGGCTCAATAACGATGCCGACCGGTAGCTTTTTCTGAATGCCGGTCAGTTTTTCGCGGACGGACTGCGCAACGAGGCGTGAATTTTCGCCAGCAAGCATGATTGCCGCTCCAACGAGTGCTTCGTCCCCGTCGAAGCTGCTCGCTCCCGTTCGGAATGCGGAGCCGATCCCAACAGTGGCGACCTCACCAAGCAGGATGGGACGTACGGCTCCGGCAAACTTTAGGGGAAGCTTCGCAATTTCCTCGGAAGTCGTAACGCGGCTGGGAGCGCGCAGGATAAGTTGCTCGCCGCCGATCTCCACAAAACCGCCGCCGGCATTTCGGGTGTTTTGCTCGATTACTGCGGCCAGCGTGTCGAGGGAAAGTCCTGCGGATGCGAGGCGAGCCGGGTCTGGCTGAACGACAAACTGTTTTTCATAGCCCCCGCTGGTATTTACTTCTGCGATTCCTGGCGTGGCACGCAATAAGGGCTTAACCGTATATTCCTGAATCTGACGTAGCGCCATTAACTGCTCTTCTCGTGAAGCTGGCTTCTCTTTCGCGTCGGCTGCGTAGTCGAGGCGGTAGTAGAAGATTTCGCCCAATCCCGTTGCGATGGGCGACAACTTGGGCGTGAGACCAGGAGGCAATTCATCCAGCACGCTTTGCAGGCGCTCGGTCACGAGTTGACGCATGAGATAAAGATTCACCCCATCGCGGAAGGTCATTGTGATCTGTGACAGTCCAAACTTGGACAGCGACCGCAATTCGACCATATCGGGGAGGCCAGCCATCTCGCTTTCGATCGGGAAGGAAACGAGCTTTTCCACTTCTTCCGGTGCCAAAGCCGGGACCACGGTATTGATTTGAACCTGCGGGTTGGTGATGTCCGGCACCGCGTCAATTGACAAGTGCAGGGCCGACCAGATGCCGACACCGACAACAACGAGGGTCGCCAGCAAAACGGCGGCCCGCTGCCGCATGACGAATTCAAGAAAGTGATTCAACATAGGAATGCCTTGCGGAAATCAATGACCGCAGGTGCAGGACTTCCCACCTCGAAGAAGCTGCAGTTCGGCCATCCAAAGCGAATTCACCGGCGAACTGACAATTTGATCGCCGCTATATAGGCCGTCCTTGATCTCAACGAACTTATCGTTCATCGCCCCTACCGTGACCGGAGTGCGGAGAAAGGAATCGTCGTTGATGGTATAAACGAAAAATCCTTCTGCGGTCTTGAGTAACGCGGATCGGGGCACGACCGGTCCGGCCTCGCCAGCCGGGGATTGAATCGTGGCGACTAGCCGCGTTCCGGTATCGAAGGGCGTGGCTGTTTCCACCACGATTTCAAAATCACCAAGCATGGCATACGGTGATTTCTCAATTCGCTTCACCACACCGCTTTCGAGAACCTCGCTGGCAGGGGAATCCTTTCGCAGCAATACTTTCTGTCCGGGTTGGATGCGGGCGGCTTTTTCTGCCGATAACCAACCGTTGGCTTCAACCCCCGTTCCGGCGTTTAGGGATATTTTTTTGATGCTTGTATCCGCTCCTTGAATGACATGGAGATTAACGGTGAATTCCGGTTCAACTTGCTCCTCCGCAACTTCCGCAGTTTCAAGGGCAATGGCTTTCCGAAGTTTTGGGTGAAGAAAGAGGCCAAGACCTTCATTTAGCTGAATGGCTTCTCCGGCTCCGTCGCCATCGGATTCGGTTGCCTTGGCCGTTGATTCAGGTGCGTTTGTGGTGGGTTGCTTGCTGCAACCGGAAAGGGTGGCCACGATGATGATGGTCAGAAAAAAGTGTTTCATGGTTTGGTGTTGGGAATTTGCGTTCCGGTTAGAAGTTCGAGTTCGGCCAGTTCTTGTAAGGCGTCTGCCCGCGTGGAATAGATGGCATCGAGGGCTTCGAGGTAGCTGGATTGCACTTCGAGATAGGTGGCGAGCGGAACGGCTCCCAACCTATAGTGGCGATCTGCCAATTCCGCGGCCTCGCGCAATTCGTCCGCGACCTTGGGATTCCACCGCTGCATTTCTTTTCGATGCAGCTCGTATGCTGTCGCGGCTTTTCGGATATTGCGTTCAACTTCGCGCTGACTGAGTTGCAGGACGGCTTGCGCCTGAATTTCGCGCGCTTTTGCCGTTTCGATATTCCCTTTGTTTTGATTCCAAAGCGGCAACGGCAGGGAAACAACCAGTGCGGCACGGGTTTCTTGATCCCCTGCATTTTCCTGCTCAATGACTGGCCCGGTCGTGATGCTGGGCCATGTCTCGTTTTTCGCGAGACGGACTTTGAAGCCCTGTTGCTCAAGCTCGGTTTGCCGTTGAAGCAATTCAAAATTCCCAACAGTGGACCGTTTCAGGAGTTCGCCCAAGGAAGGGAGAGCCGGAAACTCAGTTGAGGGAGGAGCAACTGTTACCGGTTCTGCAAGGAGCCGACCACGAAGAGCATTCAATTCAAAGAGCGCCGCCTGTGCTTCCTTGGCCGCCAGAATGCCGACGCGCTTAAGCTTTAGCACTGACGCTTCGATTGCCCGTGTCTCCAACAACGGGGCTACCCCTGCCGGTTCGCGTTGAACCAATGTGGCAACCAATTCTTCACCCCGTGCGGAGACTTGACGAGCCGCCACTTCCTTTTGCTGAGCTGCGAGGAGTGCATATGCCTTTTGCCGGACCGCTGCGGCGAGCGATGAACGGAACTGTTGTAAACCATGCTCGGCGAGCTTTACTTGCCGGTTTGCGATAGCCTTCCGCAGGGATACACGACCAGGCCATTCAAATGTCTGCTGAACAGACGCCGCCCATACGACTCCGGCAGCGTCAAGTCCGTCGCCAACCGTTCTTTTCGCGCCTAATTCGCCGGTAATCTCCGGGTTCTGCCAAGCGCCCGTCGTGCGCTTTTCTCCCTTGGCAGCGGTAATTTCAGCCTCATAGAAGCGCAGTTCCGGATTTTCCGTGAGCGCCTGTGCGACGAGGGTTTCAATAGCTACTGGCGGCAATGGTTTTGACGGTTCTGCAACCGCTAGTCCCGCCGCGCAAAGCAGGATAGTCAGCGTGATGGATGTTCGCATGGATTTAGCCTTGGCCTACTCTTGATTGAGAGTTGGCAAAAAAATGGGTGGAGAGCAGATGGGTAAGCGGGTCGAGATTCGAGAAGTTCATGTGTGTCCGAGGTGCTTGCCGGAAATACGGTATTTCCGAGGCAGGGATTACTAGCGTCCCAACAGCGAGTTCGGACGACACCGGGCGATAAGCCCGGTCAGGCAAAGAATCGCGGGCACACTACGCCCACGATTCGTCAGGACAACTGAGGAGGATATTCGATCTCGTAAACCGGGCCATCGGGCGCGGTTTCATCAGGTCGCAACGAGACGACTGCGACAGAGCTTCCAGAGGAAAACGCTGGGTCTTCGCCCGGCATGACGGTTCCGTGGAAACAAACACAGCCGCCACAACCCGAAGAGGGGGCTGAATCGTGCTTGTGGCCGCCATCAGGCGATTCGGTTTGCTCGGCTTGATCGCAGCACGGAAGGGCTCCGATCTCCTGTGCAAAACACAGCATCGACTGCGCAAAAAAGATGAGCACGGTGCCAAGGCACAATGCGAGAAGTCCATTTTTGCGGGTTATTGCCACGGGTTGTCCTCCATATCTCAGGGGTCCAAGCCTGTCAACATTGCATTGCTTGGCGTGGCGGTGCGGACTCCCGCTTTCGATAATGACACGGGGGAGGGTATCACCCTCCCCCGTGCTTTGAATGAATGCCTCAACACTCTTTGCAGGGTGGGCATTTCTGCTGTTGATCAGGACAGTTGCTGGTTCCCGGACAATCTTTTGTCGGCGGGCAGTTCTCGCCAGCCTGAACATTGACCGTCCAAACAAGCGCAGCACAGCATACGATCCATCGCATTGCTTTAATCATCGGATTCACCTCCTTTCTTCATCCAGTTGATCGAATCCAAGGTGGCAGCGCCCGGCATCACGCAGGGCGAGGCGTTTCTCGATTCGTTCTCTGTCTCGTTTCATTCGCTTGTCGGCGCCCATGGCGTCCTGATCGTAGGCGAAGAAAGTCTCTAAAAGTGGCATGACCCGATCATCAATGCGGTAATAAACCCAAGTGCCCTCTTTACGGGTATCGACAATACCAGCTTGCCGAATGACTTGCAGATGGGTCGAAAGTGTCGATTGGCTAATCTCCAATGCATCGCACAGCTCACAAACGCACGATTCGGTTTTGCGGAGAACGTTCAATATTCTGATTCGTGTAGGATCAGCGAATGCCTTTGAGAGCAGGATGAGGTCATGCATCTGTATATCGGTAATTACCGATATATCGCGTTTTTTGTCAAGGCTACTACTCGTCGGTGCAGACATGACTGAGAGGAAAAATGCGACCCTTCAACGGGGGTGGAAATTCTCAGGCGGTCGCTGGTCGAACAAACGGCGAGTATCCCCGAGAGGGGGGCGTCGGATTTAAGAGCGTCCCAGATAGCATCGCCGATGAATTTCTGCACAGTCCTCTTCATAGCTCGTGCCCCCAGAGCCTTGTGAATGCCGCGCCTGACAAGGAATTCAACAGCAGGTTCCGAAACGGTCAGTTCAAATCCCTGCGCACGGAAGCGGGCAAGTTCTTCCGATATGGCAAGCTGCCCGATTTCGCGTTGTGAATCCGGGGAAAGAGGTTTGAAGACGATTTTTTCGTCAAACCTTCCAATCAATTCGGGACGAAAAAAGCGATGGAGTTCCGCCAAAACTGCCCGTTCGAGCGTGGCGAATGGCAAGCGGGTCGGGCGCAAAAGCTGCTGCGAGCCGATATTGCTGGTGCAAACGATGTAAAACCCGGAGAGGTCGTAGGTTCGGTGATCGGCCAGCGTGATGCGAGCTGCATCGAGCATCTGCAAAAAGAGATCCCATATCAGCCGATGGGCTTTTTCGATTTCATCGAATAAAAGAACACCTTGCCGGTGTTCGGCGAGCACCTTGCCGAGGCGTCCGGGGCTGCCGGTCTCGTCTCCCATGAACAACTTCACCGCGTCCAGGTGGAGAAATTCGGACATGTCGAACCGGAACACGGAATTTTCCCCGAAAAGGTAACGGGAAAATTCGAGCGTCAATTCCGTCTTTCCTACGCCGGTCGGCCCGAGAAACAGGAACGAGCCAAGCGGCTTGCCGGTGGGCTGCAAACCAAGCTGGCCGCGTTCCAGCACAGAACACACACGAGGAATGACATGGCCTTGGCCTTTGATCTTGGAAGCAAGATGAGGCTCAAGATCGGTGAGTTTTTTAATGAGATGATTCATGGTTGGGTAACGGGTTGAGGTTTGCCCCTGAACCACTGGCGTAAACCGTAGTCGGGGCGAAAGCAGGTGAACCATTTTGGAAAACTGCCGTCCGGGTTGATCGGCGGGATGAGTTTTTTGCGGAACGGCTTTTCACAATGCCGGATGATGGCCGTGAACTTCGGCAGCTTGCGCAGGCGGTATGCCTCGAAGAACGGTTTGATTTTTCGCTGATAGTTGTAGGAGCGTTTCCCGGCTGACCAGCCCCACGATTTTTCCACGACTTCCCGCTCGCCGATATTTTTGGAAGCAATGACGGCCGAATCGTGATTCGCCACGGTGAAAATCAATTCGTTGCTGAGATTCAGCAAGAGAACGTCGGCATACCGTTTATCAAGCGAACCGTGAATGGATGTATAAGCTTGCGTGGCAAGCACGATGGTTGCGCGGGCCTCGCGGATAACGCCTGCGGCTCTATGATCCGCAAAGGCGGATTCCGCCCCGGTGATGATCTCCTGTCCCTCGTCGGCGAAAAGAATCAGAAGATTGTTTTGCTCCCGTTCCTCGGC